>NZ_FZOK01000052.1 GCF_900188245.1 Belliella buryatensis
ACATCTGTCAAGGTTGTGTTACCTGTGTTCGTTACCGTCAAGGTGTACACTACTTCCTCACCAGCCACTGTCACTACTGACTTATCTGCTGATTTAGCTAAGCTGATTGCTGAGTTCTGATCAACGTCTACTGTTACCGTTGTATCGTCTTCTGGCATATCTCCATTTGGATCTTCACCTGTTGTGCTCGCTACGTTCACGATAGAACCGTTGTCAATGTCAGACTGTGTTACTGTGTATGTATAGTCTCTGCTTACTGACTGACCTGGAAGTAGGGTGCCTACATTCTCAGATACTTCTAGCATTTCGTCAACTAGCATTACATCTGTCAAGGTTGTGTTGCCTGTGTTCGTTACTGTCAACGTGTAAACTACTTCCTCACCAGCCACTGTCACTACTGACTTGTCTGCTGATTTAGCTAAGCTGATCGCTGAGTTCTGATCAACGTCTACTGTTACCGTTGCATCGTCTTCTGGCATATCTCCGTTAGGATCTTCACCTGTTGTGCTCGCTACGTTCACGATAGAACCGTTGTCTATATCAGACTGTGTTACTGTGTATGTATAGTCTCTGCTTACTGACTGACCTGGAAGTAGGGTGCCTACATTCTCAGATACTTCTAGCATTTCGTCAACTAGCATTACATCTGTCAAGGTTGTGTTACCTGTGTTCGTTACCGTCAAGGTGTAAACTACTTCCTCACCAGCCATTGTCACTACTGACTTATCTGCTGATTTAGCTAAGCTGATCGCTGAGTTCTGATCAACGTCTACTGTTACCGTTGCATCGTCTTCTGGCATATCTCCGTTTGGATCTTCACCTGTTGTGCTCGCTACGTTCACGATAGAACCGTTGTCAATGTCAGACTGTGTTACTGTGTATGTATAGTCTCTGCTTGCTGACTGACCTGGAAGTAGGGTGCCTACATTCTCAGATACTTCTAGCATTTCGTCAACTAGCATTACATCTGTCAAGGTCGTGTTACCTGTGTTCGTTACCGTCAAGGT
>NZ_FZOK01000051.1 GCF_900188245.1 Belliella buryatensis
AGCTTCTCTTGACAACTTACCTATCAATTGATCCGATCCGATCAAACCAGTTACTGTATAAGTGAACACTGGGTCTTCTAGATCATAAATTTTGGATTGATTATTCGCCTTGATCGTTAAAGTAGCTGGTAAAATTTTGAAATTTACCAGTCGAGTTCCTATATAGTTACCCAAGCCTGTTATAAGTACTTCTCCAATACCAGCATCTAGATTATTATTGTAAGTTATAGTGTAGTCTAAGTTGATTTTTAGGAGTTTTTCTCCTTCAATAATAGAGATTTCTGGAAACTGAGTTTTACCATTGTATGTTAAATCTGCTATTGGAAGAACAAATAATAGTTCAACATCTTTTTGGGTTCGAATCACTTCCAACAAATCCCTAACTCCTTGAATATTAATTAAAGCAAATTTTTCCTGAATCAAATCCTTCAACTTATCAGACTCCTCTGAAGTAATATCTGTCAAGCCTAATAGGTCGTTGAAATCTGTCTGGTCTGTATCAGCTCCTTCATTATCTCTGATATCCGTCAGAATATCTTCCAACTTCCTAATCTGATCTAATAATTCTCTTAAGTCTGATACTGTCTCTACTTCTGCTCCTTCACTGATCAAGTCTTTCAATTTATCAGACTCTTCTTCCGTAATATCCGTCAAACCTAAAAGCTCATTGAAATCTGTCTCGTCTGTATTCGCTCCATCATTGTCTCTGATATCAGTAAGGATATCCTCCAACTTCCTGATCTGGTCTAACAGTTCTCTTAGGTCTGATATCGTCTCTACTTCTGCTCCTTCACTGATCAAGTCTTTCAATTTATCAGACTCTTCTTCCGTAATATCCGTCAAACCCAATACTTCATTGAAATCTGACGCATCCGTATTAGCCCCATCATTGTCTCTGATATCAGTAAGGATATCCTCCAACTTCCTGATCTGGTCTAACAGTTCTCTTAGGTCTGATATCGTCTCTACTTCTGCTCCTTCACTGATCAAATCTTTCAATTTATCAGACTCTTCTTCCGTAACATCCGTCAAGCCCAATACTTCATTGAAATCTGACGCATCTGTATTAGCCCCATCATTGTCTCT
>NZ_FZOK01000048.1 GCF_900188245.1 Belliella buryatensis
AGGCTCTAGGTGGAATATAGTGGGTAGTCGAATTTGAGTTTTCCAGAGATGAAGTAAATCATGTTGATAAAGTTGGAGATATTCCTATAACCTCTTGCTCTTTTTTTTGCCAATTGGATTTTTGAATTAATACCCTCGAGTATGCCGTTTGTCAAATTGGTTTCTGTATAGGTTATGATCCCGAACCAATGTGCTTGAATTGTCTTTACAGCATCAATAAATGGAAAGATTCCGGATTCTTTCACAAGGTCACACCAATATGCTAGATAAGCTGTTGCCTCTTCTTTATCCTTAAAAGTCCAGAATTCATTGAATAGCTCCTTTAATCTGTAAGCATTTGCCAAGTTTGGCATCAGCATCAGAATATTGTATTTATCTTCTTTGGCACTTTCACTTAGGTTTCGGTTATTTTTCAGGAATGTATATTTATATCCCTTCAACATAGCAAACTCCTTTCGCTCAAGTTTTCGAACTTTATCCATAGCCTCATTGATGAATTTGACAATGTGGAATTTATCAAAAGTAATCGAAGCATCCTTGAAGTTATGTAGAATTCCTGATACGAATGCAGGTGACATGTCTATACAGGTTTGTCTTATCTGTTCTCTTTTACAGCCCTTATTTTCAAGATGTTTAGCAACTTTGTCAATTGTATCCGCACCTTTTCCAGGCACTGCATAGACTACTTTCCGTTCGTCCATATCAACAGCTACAGTAACGTAAGAATGGCCTTTCTTGGAGGATGTTTCGTCTATTCCCAATATCTCAATTCCTGAATGATCTGCAGACTTATGGGCCTTGTTGATCCAATATGAAAACACGTTCCATATGCGTTGGGGGTATACATCCATAATGTCAGCTGCTTTGGTTACAGGCATTTCAGACTCAATGAGCAGCATACTGTAAGCCTCAAACATTAGCGTAAAACCACTGCCAGGACGCGCCCATGGAACCTTAACGGTCTCAGTTTTGCCATCCGCTGTTTGTATTCTTGGAACCCTTGCATGCAAAAAACATTTATGCTGAAAAAAATTGAGATGTTGCCATGTTCTTTCAACAGTATCGTGGGTCTTACCTCCATGGAATTTGTGTCCCCTTTCAAAATCAATATGAATATCTATCTGACCTTGATTTACTCCATCAGGTTTAGTCATTACTATTTCTTTTATCTGCCAAGGCTTCTCCAAGCCAAGCGCCATCTCAAAAATCTGGTTGCTGTTCATCAAACAAATTTAAGACTTTCTTGACTTTTGTTTCAGTTACCCACTACAAATCATATAGAGCC
>NZ_FZOK01000047.1 GCF_900188245.1 Belliella buryatensis
TGGTAGCTGGCGAATTGGAAGTAACCAAAGCATCGGTGACGATCACCGCAGATAATAAGGATAAAGTTTATGGTTCAGTGAATCCTCCATTGACTTTCACTTATGCTGGTTTGGTGAATGGTGATACGAAAATAGCCACCGAGCCAAGCATCAGCACAATGACAACAGCAAGCTCAGCAGTTGGAACTTATCCGATTACCTTGACAGGCGGTTCGGATGCGAACTATGACATTACGCTGGTAGCTGGTGAATTGGAAGTAACCAAAGCATCGGTGACGATCACCGCAGAGAATAAGGATAAAGTTTATGGATCAGCGAATCCAACCCTGACCTTTACCTACTCAGGATTGGTAAATAGCGATACGAAAGTTGCTACCGAGCCAAGCATCAGCACGACAGCGACAGCAAGTTCCAATGTAGGAACTTATCCGATCACGCTGGCGGGCGGATCAGATGATAATTATGATATCGAGCTAAAAGCCGGAATACTGACGGTAGTCAAAGCGAAGGTAACCATCACAGCTGAGAATAAATCGAAGGTCTATGGATCAGCGAATCCAGCCTTGACCTTTACCTACTCAGGATTGGTGAATGGTGATACCAAAGTAGCTAATGAACCAAGCATCAGCACGACAGTAACAGCAAGCTCAGCAGTAGGGATTTATCCAATCACCTTGGCAGGAGGTTCAGATGCGAACTATGACATTACGCTTGTAGCGGGTGAACTGGAAGTGACGAAAGCAGCAGTAACCATTACAGCAGAGAATAAGGATAAAGTTTATGGCTCCGCGAACCCGCCATTGACCTTCAGCTATGCAGGTCTGGTGAATGGCGATACAGAGTTAAGCACGGAGCCAAGCATTGGCACCACGGCTACTGCAAGTTCAGGAGTAGGTACATATCCAATCACCTTGACAGGTGGTTCAGATGCAAATTACGATATAATACTAGTGGCAGGTGAATTAGAAGTAACCAAAGCTACTTTAACGATCAAGGCGAATAATCAATCCAAAGTTTATGATCTAGAAGATCCAGCTTTCACTTATACGGTAATGGGGTTGATTGGATTGGATCAATTGAGTGGCAAGTTATCAAGGGATCAAGGAGAAGATGTGGGTAAGTATGCCATCACCTTGGGAACATTGACTGGAGGCAATAATTATCAAATTGCATATACAGCAGCTGAATTAGAAATCATTCCAACAAGCATCAGTGAAATCTTTGAAATAGGAACTTTACAGATGAATTGGGGGACTGTTCCTGATCTTCCAAATAGCGTGGCGCTGATGGCTACCAATGGAAGACCTTACTTCCTTGATGTGACTTGGAATCAA
>NZ_FZOK01000021.1:0-29343 GCF_900188245.1 Belliella buryatensis
TCCGCCGGAATGTCAGTCGAATCTGGCCAATCAGGCCACTTTCACTGTTCAAAAACATTCCGGTTGAGAGGGGTCAGCATACTCCGGAATATCCACGTGATACGGGAGGATGCCTATTCGTGATAATCTCAGCGCTTCAGCGCCATAATTTATAAATCCCCCTAAATCGTATTTCCCATCATCAAATCCAATCTATCTTTTATATCTCTAAAATTTAAATTCGTTCAATTCGCGAAATTGGTGGTCAACTTTTTTTAACCTTTATCTTTTCTTGCCCGCCGTGGCGGGAACCTTTTTCCTCTATTAACCCCTTAACCTTTTAACTCTTTTAACTTCATCGCTCTTTGCACCATTGCGCCCTTTGCGAGAACCCCTTTTTCTTCCTACCTTCCCCCTCATAATTGCATTCAATAATTAAACCTTCAAAATTTCACAAGACTCCTTTAATCTTTCCCTAGTTTCATTTAATTTCCCTAATCAGTTAAGCACATAACCAAATAACCCATTTTCTCCTTTCCCCTTTCCCCCTTTAACCTTTTCCCTATCAAATGCTCGACATCCTCGTCATCATAGCAGTAATCATAGCTCTAGCCAATACAAACTCAAGTATGGCAAAGAAATTTGGTTTATCTGCTAAGCTAACCATGCATTTGAATTACCTCCTTTTCTACCACCTTTTCTTTAGTTTATTCTTTACTTGGTACATTTTGAATTTCGGAGGAGATTCTCAAGGTTATTGGCGTTTTGGAATGCAACAAGTATTGATTAAAGGAGAAGAATCTTTGGTTTCTTATTGGGGGACGAGTACTACATTTATTTTATGGCTTTGTTACATACCTGCTAAGGTTTTAGGGCTGAGCTATATTACAGGAAATATCCTTTTTGGTGCTTTAGGTTTTGTTGGAATTAGATATATATACATTCTTGTAGCGGTACATTTCCCCATGAATCATAAGGTTTTAAATATTCCTTTGTTTCCTACAGTTTTTTATTTTTTGAATCTACATTTTTGGACGGCAGGAGTAGGAAAAGATGCCATTTGCTTTTGGGGAATAGCTTGGTTTCTTTTTGCCTTACAGCAGTACAAGAGTAGATGGTGGCAGGCTGTAATCGCTTTATTTTTTGTCTATATGGCAAGACCACACATGGGGCAAGCACTAATTGGTGGAGCTACCTTAGCGATTTTCTTAGGAAGCGAAATGAAAGTGTATTTTAAAATAGTTATGGGTATTGTAGCCATTTTAGGTACTTATTTGCTCTTAGATAGTACAGCAGAGTTTTTAAGAGTAGAAGAATTAACTATTGAAGCATTAACTGGTAAAAGTGAAATGACTGCAAGAAATTTAAGTGGAAGGTCTGTTGGTTCAGCTCTAGATATCACAGGCTATTCGCTTCCTATGAAGTTATTCACATACCTTTTTAGACCACTCTTTGTTGATGCTCATAATTTCGTGGCTTTTTTCTCCTCCTTCGAAAATGCCCTTTATCTCTGGTTAAGTTTCTTTATTTACAGAAACTGGACACCAGAAGCCATTAGAGATATGCCATTATTCTTAAAAGCAGGGATTATTACTTTTGTACCAGTGACCTTAGCATTTATGAATGCCCTTAGCAATCTAGGGGTGATCATGCGTATGAAAAACATGACCATGATCTACTTCTTACTTTTCTGCTTCTTCCTTATCGCCTACAACAAAAAACTCCGCTACCAACGCGCCCAAGAAAAAATCCGCTACTACCAACAAAGAGAAGAAATTATTGCTTCCAAAAAGCAAAGAGAAATAATCCCTGACAAATGAAATTAATGGTTGTTTAAAATTACTTTATCACAAATAATGAATAATTTTTTAATCAAAGTTGTAAGAAAATTAAGACTGCTGAAGTATTTAAACTTTAATAGCTCACAAAAAATAAATAATAAAATTTTTCAAATTCCTATTTTGGGAAATATAGGCTTACCAAATTTATTTATTTCTGAACCTTGGATGATTGATACATTAGAAATAATATTAAAAATTAATCAAGAAAGTAAAAGTAAGTTCATAGATGTTGGAGTAAATATTGGACAAACACTTTTAAAACTCAAAAGTGTCAATAAAAGTATTGACTATATTGGATTTGAGCCAAATCCTATTTGTGTTTTTTATACCAATAAATTAATTCAAGCTAATAATTTTAAAAACTGTAAATTGATACCGATTGGGATTTCTGATTCTTCAGAACTAGGAGTATTAAATTTTCTTAGTAATTCACAAACTGATAGCGGTGCTTCCATGATCTCTAATTTTAGATCAGAAGATAAAATTGTAAATAGAGAGTTTATTCCTCTAATGGATATAAACCATATCAAGGATAATATAGAATTGGATGAGTTTTCAATTTTGAAGATTGATGTAGAGGGAGGAGAATTGGAAGTTTTAAAAAGCTTTTTTGAGTTAATAAAGTTAAATCAACCAGTTATACTATTAGAAATTCTTCCTACTTATAATGAATTAAATAAATTCCGAATATTACGACAAAATGAAATTTTAAAAATGATAAAAAGTCTTAATTATTCTATTTTTAGAGTAATAAAAGAAAAAGGAATGTTTGATAATTTTGAACAAATTCTTGATTTTGAAATTCATTCGGATTTAGATAGATGTGATTATGTTTTGATTCCTTCCAATAAAATACTGGAATTTAGAAACGTAATATTGTCAAAAGTATAGGCTGTTTTTGCTATTACCCATTTAAGCTTTAGTCAACCAGATTGGTGGTCTAAAGTCATTATTTACCCATTTTCTCTTCAACTTTAAGTTTCTGCTTATGTCTTTATCTTTCTATGTTTCAAGTCACTTCTTAATTTTTCAATTTCTTAGATCTAATACCCATTAAACCAATCAATCTAAAATCTCTTCCACTTCCCATCCGTGTTTATCTGTGTTAAAAATTAAAAAAACAGCGACCCACCTCTGAGCCGCTGTAAAATTTCTAGAACTTCAACCTCTCCAAATAAGCCTCCACCTTACCAAGCTCAAAGATCGATAATGGCTTTACCACATACCCACATACATTTCGATCATCCTTCGCCCGATTGATATCTGAAGCTAACACAGAACTACTCAAGATCACTATCCTAAATACCTCCTTCGTCTCAGCTGGCAACCCTTCAAACTTTTCCAGAAAATCCCACCCATTCATCACAGGCATATTCAAATCCAGAAAAACCAATATCGAACATGGTTCAGGTTTGAGATGCTTCACCACTGCATTCACATATTCAAACCCACCCACGCTACATTCAAAATGCAATAACTCACCCCCATAACCTGTCTTTCTTAAAAATCTATTGCTGATATAATTGATCACAGGATCATCATCAATCAATAGAATACAGTCAAAATCATTCAGTGATTTCATTCTACTCAATTGCGATTATTTTGAGTGATACCACTGACATTGACCTCATTCAAAGGAATCGGTAAAGTATATCTGTTAGAGTTTGGCGGTAAACTATAACTCTCACCTTGCACCACCCTTGTCAAGGTCTGAGCATATCTAGGATCCCTATTAAGTCGGCGAAGATCAGACCAGCGAACACCCCGGTAAAGCAATTCCTTCTTCCGCTCTGCTAAGATCAAATCCAATACAGCTTCTCCCGATGCAGTGAAAGGCTCAAAGCTCCCAGCTACCCAGCGCTTTTCAAGCAATTGATTCAATACGGCCAAGGCCACAGAAGTATTTCCAGCTCTAGCCTCACACTCTGCTTTGACCAGATACAACTCGTTCGTCGCCAAACCCGAAAACATATTATTAGTGCCCGAATAAGTCCCCTTAAATACCGACCCAAAAGCATTATTCAGGAAAAACACACTCCTCCTCAAATCTTCTGTAGCATAAGAATTATATATCTCAGGATTGACTACAGTAGTGACCAAGGCACTGAATAAATAGGATACCATCTGCGTATGATAAATCACCTCCTCGTTGAAAGCAGGAACAGGGAACCTCAAACTTGCATTGATTTGATTGTAATCCATCAAAGCATCATGAATACCCAATGCACTGTTGGCATGGTTCAAGGCCTTTTCATAATCCTCAATTGCCAAATAGATCCTAGCCAAAAGCGCATGAACAGCTGCTTTTGATGGCCGACTTTTATAAACATTCATATCCCTAAGCAAGGGTAGGGCAGTATTGAGGTCACCAATCACCTGATCATAACAAGTCTTTAAATCTGATCGATCCACCCGGATATTGATGTTTGGATCCATCCGCAATGGAATCCCCAGCCCCCCATCATTTACACCAGGCTGATAAGCTGGCGCAAATTGGCTCAGAAGATTATAAAATCCATTTGCCCTCAAAAACAAGGCACTCCCAATGATCTCGTCTTTGCGAATGCGCTCCTCCTCAGCTGAAGGATCAATATCTGTAATCCCGTCCAATATTACATTGGCATAGAATGCTTGAGAATAAGGAACTGACCAATCACTGAACTCATTTTCGAAGAAACTTTCACCCCACTTGTAAGCCTCCTGCTCATCCAAACTATAAACAAGGAAGGCATTCGGTGTCGCCACCAATTCATCCCCACTCAAAAGATTAAACCCAGGGCTTTGATTCATCCCCCAGTTGCTCGCATCCAAGAGCGCCTGCATATCATCAAGCGTACTTGGAATCACAATATTCTTATTAGGCCTTTCATCCAAAAAACCCTCACAGGCACCCGCCACCAATAGCAGCACACCCGCACAAATCATAATTACAATTGATTTCATATTCTTTCTCTTTTTAAGTTTTTAATTATTCATTTATAACCTCTGAGTTTACCTCTCACCCCGACCCCTCGGGGCCACCCCGACTCCTCGGGGCTTAACGCTTAACCGTCAGACGGTTCAATACACTCGTTAATCTTCAATACTCCCCAATAACCGTCAGACGGTTCTACAGCTCCTTAACATTTACGTTCAACGCCACCCCGACTCCTTGGGGCTTAACGCTTAACCGTCAGACGGTTCAATACCACTCGTTAATCTTCAATACTCCCCAATAACCGTCAGATGGTTCTACAGCTCCTTAACATTTACGTTCAACACCACCCCGACTCCTCGGGGCTTAACACTTAACGCTTAACCCTCAACCCTTCCGAAAAAAAGGAAGCCAGCCAGCAGCTCTCAAACTGACTGACCCAGGAGTCACCCCCTAACTTTCCGTAGTAGCCGTCGCCTTATGCGCCCCGGTGATTACCATTTGGGTTTAATCGATTAACCTTATTGAGAAAAGTCCGGAAAGCCCCAATCCCTCTTCATTCTTAAATCATAGATCTCCCCGATCCCTCGGGGCCACCCCGACTCCTCGGGGCTTAACGCTTAACCATCAGACGGTTCAATAACCCCTCATTAATTTTCAAGATCATTCATAACCGTCAGACGGTTTACTATCCCCCTAAACAGTTAAGCAGTTAAGCAGTTAAGCAGCTCCCTCTTCATTCTTAAATCATAGATCTCCCCGATCCCTCGGGGCTAAAATCTAAAACTCCACCCTCACCCCAATCGCCACACTCCTCGCTGCAGGCATAGTCCTAAAGTCTGGATCCAAACCCTCACTGTTCGCAGCCCACAAAACCCCTAGATTATTCGCATAACCATACAGTTCAGCAGACTGAAAAGGCAACCATGACTGATTGGCCTTAGTGAAGAGATAAGAAACCCTGATATCTTGCAATCGGATATGATCTCCCTTTTCTACCAATACACTGGAATGATTGTAAAAGAATTCCCGATTGGCATTATTGGTATTAGGCATGGATGGGATAGTTGTGATCAGCTCATCACCAGGCTGCTGCCAGCGATTCGCAAAATCAGCATGATCTCGATCTCCCCGCAAAATATTGGAATACAAAACCGATCTACGTTTGTAATAATAGCCTAAACGATAACTAATATTCGCCGACAAGGAGAACCCCCTATAGCTCACCGTATGCATCATGGCACCAAATACACTCGGCCTGGAAGGACCATGATAGCGGATATCATCCAAAGTCGCTCCATTGAGAATTCCTGTATAATTACTGCTTGGCTCCCCATCTATAAAACCCATAGGATTTCCATTATCAGGATCAAGACCCGCCCAGTCATAGCTAAATACCCCAAAAAGTGGTTTACCCTCCAAAGGAAACACCCCAAAGTACTGCATATAATTCCTGATATTTGACTCAAGCTCATAGGACTTTACGCGCTCATCAACCCAGCTGAGGAAATAAGTCGTGCTCCATTGGACTGCTCCAGTGGTATTTTTACTACTTAGCTGTAAGTCAATCCCTCTGGTCAATGTCTCCGCAAAGTTGCCTCTATATTGCGCAAATCCGGTAGAGGGAGCCATTGGCATATCTCCAATCAAATCCTGCCCATGCTTGATATAAAACTCTATGGATCCAGATAGCCTATCATTCCTGCTGGCAAAATCAATCGCATTATTCCAAATCTGTATTTTCTCCCACCGCAAATCTGGATTAGGAGGCGTGATGATCCTTGCAAAAGGTAAATTGGTTAGAAAATTTGAGTTACCCCCAAAATAATTAGCAGTTGTAAAAGCAGTTAAACTCTTATCTATATTCCCATTATAGCCCAAGGTACTCCTTAGCTTCAAATAGGGGATAAGCCCAGAATTGTAAAACCCTTCATCACTTAAGATCCATGCTCCACCTACTGACCAAAGTGGAACACCCCGCTGATTTGCATTTACCCCAAATAAATTGGACTCATCCTTTCTGGCACTAGCAGTTAAGATATACCGCTTTCTAAAAGTATAGGATGCATTGGCATAGTAGGAGAGGAACCTGTCCACCTGACCTGAATGACTATTACCAGTGCTGATACTTGCCAAAGCACCACTGTGGTACAAAGGAAATCTCGTAACAAAATCTACTGGCTCCGAAGTAGCAAACTCAGGCCTGTAGCCGTAATAGGTATTGGCATGATGGCCCAAAGTCAAATCCTTTACCTCAAATCCACCCAATGCTGAGATCACATGGTCTTCACCGATTACTTTGTTATACCGCAATTGACTCCTGAAACTATGACTTGAACCAACTGTATTTCTCCTATTGTAAACGTCTCCAATTGGAACAACTCTCGTCAATTCCCCATTACTATCACGTTGAGTAAATCGGTTGATCTGATTTCGAGCCGAATAACTCGCTAATGGAGATAGCTGTTCGGCTATTCGATTGTTTTGCCAATACTGGTACGAGACTTCCGCCTTGAAATCCGAATTGATTTGATAGCCCACCTGTGCATTGATTCTATAATCATTATTGCTGTTGCGATTACCCAGAAGACCAATCTCATCCAAGGGCCTATACCGCCAATCCAATAAGCCGTCATCTGCTATACTCTCCAAATACCGGGTGCTATACCCAAAATTCAGTGGCAAATGATTGCCAGCATCATCCATTAGGCGCTCATAAGCATAGCCACTAGGGACAGCAGTACGATCCCAGGTATTCCCTTGTACATAATACATACCCAAGGACACATCCAGTTTATCATTGAGCAAACTCCATCCATTTTGAAAATTCAAGGTCAAGCGATCATTATCATTTGCAACCACTGATGTCAAGTTTTTGTCATAGCCCAGACCAAAGCTGTAAGTATGATTGACAGATCCTCCTCGTACATTCAATGAATGCTGCTGATTGATGGCACTCCTGTAAAAATGTCTATGCAACTCATCCCTGAAATCATAATTCCTATATCCATCTATCAACTGATTAGCCACGCTTGAACTGATCAATCCATTACGCTCTGCAATCTTAGTCTCCACAACAGGTGATAGGGCAGGGCGGGAGAGGTTGTTTTCCTGACTATTATAGAATCCCCTCCCAAATAGCAACAACTCCATATCAATAACCTCTGAAGCACTCATCACTGGATTGTAAAATAAATCCGGCCGCTCAATCTGCGTGATATTACTGTTAAAAGTTACCCTAGTCGCCTGTCCTCTTGATCCCTTCTTTGTAGTGATCACGATCACCCCATTACCAGCTCTTGCTCCCCATATCGAGGCAGCCGCTGCATCACGAAGGACAGTAATACTTTCTACATCATTGGGATTGATATTCTCCAAGGGACCATCATAGGGGAAGTTGTCTATGATAATCAGTGGACTTGTATTGGCAAATAAGGTGCTACGCCCGCGAATATTTAAAGATTCTCCAGGACCACGGTTAAACAAAAGCCCAGGCGTAATGTCTTCCAACCTGTCTAAGAGATTGGTGCTGATACGCCTATTAACCAATTCCTCATTCACTTGAACAAATGAACCCGTAGCCCTTTCCTTTGGCAATTCCTGATAGCCAGTCGAAACCACCTCAACTTGCTCCAGTCCAAAGGATTCAGATTCCAAGCTGATACTTAAATCTGACGATAAGGGAACATCTACCTGCAATTCGTATGGCTTAAACCCTAGGTAACTTACCTTTAGTGTATAAGCCCCCTCCGCAAGCTTCAACAGAAACCTGCCATCATCTTCCGTAATCGCCCCCCAATTCCTGCCATCCACTGTTATCACTGCACCTGGCAGTACCTCTTTGCTCTGAGTCATCACAACTCCCTTTACCTCATGGCTGACCGTTTGGGCATGCAAATGGCCGCCAACCCCCATAATCACAGGGATCAGTAATCGTAAAATTCGCTTCATAATTATCTTGGGTTTTGTTTTGGTATTAAATCCTTTTTCTCTTTTCAGTAACTTCTTTAAGTTTCATACCGCCTACTTGCTCACTAAGCGTAGATTGCATCTACTAAGCTGCTTCTACTAAGCGTAGATTGCATCTACGCTTTCATATCATTCCATTCGACATTCATCATTTTTAAACCTTTAATCAATTTTTCATTTCTCCTTTTTTCATTTCCTCCTTCCTCCCTCATCCCTCATTTCCCCCTAAACAGTTAAGCAGCTAAACATTCTTTCCCTCACCCTTTCTCCTTTCCCCTTTAACCTTTCCTCTCTTTTCATCCTTCCTCTCTTGCTTGGTTCATTGTACTTCGTACTTCGTACCCCTTTCCCCTTTCCCCTTTTCACCCTTTACCCCTCAGCGTCCCTCTGCGAGAACCCCCTCCAAAACCCCAATCAACCCCTCCGGCATCAATTGCAATCCCCCAGACTGTACCATCCTTCCATCCCCATCTATCAAGAGCTGATGAGGTGCGCCAACAATATTATATTGCTTCAAAAAGGCATGATCAAACCCTTCTCCATTGGTATAGAGGTTGACCACAGAAGAAGAAGTATATCTACCTCCAGCCACACTCTTTTCCCACATCTTTCGGTTTTTGTCCATACTAATTGAAATCATCACAAAGTCTTTGTTGTCTTTAAAATACTCCTCAACAGAATGCAGGGAACCTTCATAAAAATTGATACATGCCTTACAGCCCGTAAACCAAAAGTCCAAAAACACAGTCTTCCCCTTGAAATCTTCAAGCCTGACCAATTCACCCTTCAGATTTTCAAAGGCAAAGTTTTCAATAGGCTGACCCGCTCCTTGTCTATGATAAAGTCTTTCTAGATAGGGTCTGATACTAGGCTCTTCAATGCTACCAAGCGCTTTTTCCAGGATTTCTGATCCGTTTGAAAGTTTGCTGAAGTTGCCAATAATGTATTTTCCAATAAGAAAGTCCCTAACTTCATTTGGGTAATTTTCTAAGCTGACAAACAGTGGTTGATTTTTAAGCTGGCTCAAAGCCTTGGATTGATTCATCAAAAAGTCCTGATAATAGGTAGCTCCAAGAATGGTCTCCTTTTCAAATTCAAAGCGCAGTGTTTCAATTTCCTGAGCATAGAAAGCTTCAAGTTTTTCTACAAAACCTGGATTGACTACCTGCTTCGCATGCCTATATGCCTGAGTCCAATCAAGAACAAGCCTATCGTACAACATACCTATTTCATTTGCTAAAATGATTTCATAGGCCTCTTTAGATAATTGACTTTGATAAGAATCTAAAATCAGCAGAGACTTGTCTATGGGAATTTGCTTAGCCTCTGAATGCAACAAAGCGAGGTAGCTTTCATCCAAAATAGGAAGACTTAATACCTCTCCAAAATTTCGTTGAGCCTGTTGATAGATCCTTCGATTGTCATCCTTTTCTAAAAATTCCTCAAGACTGGATTGACTTCTTTGGGTATACCTCACGGCTCTCTGAAATGAATGAGCTTGACGATGATTATTCAAGGCTCGCTGACATTCAAATAGGGGAGCAGATGGTCCACCAAATGTTAAAATATTTCGGAAAGGCTGAGCATAAATTTTAATACTATCCCCTGGGAAAATTAGGTATTTATTAAAGGGCTCATTACTGCTCAACGACAAACTGATATAGCTAGGTCCTTGAAGGTCTGAAATATTGACTGTGATAACTTGATCACTGCTAGGAAATAATCCTTCAAGCATGCTTCCTTTTCTCAAAGGAATACGCTTAGAAACCTGACCTTCTGTAGATGCCAGTTGCCCAAAATAATGACTCCAAAGGCTCACCTTCAAAGTGTCAAGATCCCGATCCGAATACTTGGTATACTTAAAGTATATCAAAGCACTTTTCTCCATATCTTGTCCATCAGGAATGGAGTCTTCAAACCCCATTCCCTGAATAGACTGGGCGATAGCAACCTTTCCCACTACCATCATCAATACCCCCAAAATCATCAATCTCTTCATAATTTTTTCGTTTTTTGTTTTCATTTATCCAATCATTTCATCCTTCCTCCCTCCCTCATCCTTTATTTCCTTTTACCTTTAACCTTTTCCCTTTTTCCTTACTAATCCTTCCTCCCTCATCCTTCCTCCTTTATTTCCTTTCCCCTCATTTCCTCCTTCCTTTCTGTCCTTTGCCCCTCCGCATCCTTAGCGTTCCCCTTTTACCTTTCTCCTTTCTCCTTCCCTCCCTCCAATCAACTCAATCACCTTAAGGACTAATCCCCTTCATCTAAACCTAAACAGTTAAGCAGCCCGACACTTCGGGGCAATTAAACATTTCTTTTCCTTTCTCCTTTATCCTTTTCCCTAATCAACTTAATAACTAATCACCCTTTCCCCTTCCCCCTTTCCCCTCGGTCCCTGAGTTTACCTCACGCTAGGGAGGCCTGTCGAAGGGTTAATCTTCACCCTTCCTAATTCATCCTTCATCCTTTCGACCCCTTTCCCCTCATTTCCTCCTTCACCTTTCACCCTTTAAATAAAGGCCCAGCAGTGCAGCAGTAGCGATTAGGTCAGCTACACACCCAGTTTAGCATTACTTTGGTTTTTGGTTATACATATAACACCACACCGCCAGAACCCTTAATTTCCTTTCTATTAACCTTTGAGGTTTTTCAAAACCTCGAAGGTTTTAACTCAATTTCTTCCCAAACACAATTGATCTACCCTAGCTTTTCCATACATCGGAAAAAGAAATCCCACCCAATCGTCCAATAAACAATAACATGGCTATTGTCTTTTAGAAAAGGCATGGCTCCGCCAAGGAGTATGGATTTATATGTTTCATACTTTCTGTTTTAGAAATTTAGATAGGAAGTTTTTTCAACACCTCAGCTGGATGGACAGTTGACCGTATATTTTACACCTCTGATTTATATCCGTCAGACGGGTATTGGCAAAGGTTTTCCAGTCAGAGAAATCTCCTCTGTTACACTTGGTTAAGAAATTGATTGGTATTAGACTTTACTGAGCTTCTGCAGCAGCTGGAAGTAAAGTTGCGAGCACACCCATTAGCGTAGATAGGTTGGAAAAACGAAGTTCATCGGGGACTCGTCTCGTCGTAGGTAAAATAGGTTTAAATAGGGTTCTTCGGTTTTCTTTTGAACAGAAGATCGAAAGTTGTAATCTTCAAACAATTCGATTTTCTTCCTAAATGAAGATCAAAACTCAATAAAACACTTTGAACTGCAATATTTAACAAATCAGTCTTATGATTTTTGAAGAAGATCATTTTTCAAATTTCAAATTTTTATGATTTTCACAGGCCTTCTCGAAAACACTTAATAATTCATACACTACTTTAATATTATCTAACAAATCTGTAGTGTGCCTTCTCTCAATCTTTATTTGATTGAGAATACCTAAAATTCCATTGCGATATTTGAGAATATCACTTTCTGGAATCCCAATTTGAACATCATTTTCATTAGGAAAATTACTATTCATTAGCAGTCAAGTGAATAATTCATATACAATTGTAAATAAAATATTAACAATATCAAAATAATAAGTAATTATTTTTAACATATATGTCATTATTATATATATTAACGTAAATAAAATATTAACAATGACAACAAAACTCGGAGAATTCTTTAAAAAGCACTCAATTAACAAGTCTGAAGTAGCTAGAAAAATTGGTGTTAATAAGCAAAGACTCACACAATTATCAACAAATGAAAATTCACAGTTAAAAGCAAGTGAATTATATCTAATAGCTTTGGCTACAGGTACCAATCCATGTGAACTACTAGAATATTTATTTGATGGGACAGAATTGCCTGAAAAAATATTGAATGACAAATAAGGATCAGTCCCGACTGGTTCAAGTCTCATGACTTGTACCTAAACCATCGCAGTTTTCAAACTGCCCTTCCGTGCCCCTCCAAGCCTCCGTGGCTACAAACAAAAAATCCCCCACCTCAAAAAGATAGGGGACCAGCCTACGGTTGGCTTGAGCGATTAAACCGCTTTCTACTAATTACCTGGCTTTTTTCGGGGTATCTAACCTTCTGATATAATGTGCTTCAACTAATGTCATACACAATTTTAAGAACTTTTATTTGAAAAAAAGATTAATTGAAGTAGTTTAGAAGTTGCTTAAAGTAGTTTAAAACTACTTTTTAGAAGCATTTTGTTAAAAGATTAATTATCATATCTTTTTAGTTTCATAATATCAAAATATTAATTAAATTAGTTTAAATAACGCAATGATCATGGGAGAAAATGAAGATTCTGGATTTACTGTCCTTGAAAATAAAAGTATTGGAAGAAACTTTTCAATGTTCCGTAAATTACGGGATAAGAAAGCTGTAGAAGTAGCTGACTATTTAGGCCTGAAAGAAGCTGCCTATACAAAATGAAAGAGGAGAAAGCAAAATCACCATAGACATGATTCAAAGTGTTGCTGAGTTCTTAAATGTGGATCCACTTCAAATTATATCTTCTCAGCCAGGACATATTATCGAGCATTTGACAAATTCTCCTGTTTCGATTAATTCCAGTAATAACACTACTTCGATCAACGATAAGCAAACTGAAGTTATGATGAAAATGATGGAATCAATGATGCAGATGAATGAAGCGATTAGAAAAATATTAGAAGGGAAGTAAGGTTAATTTTCGAATAAAATTGATTTTTTTAAGTTAAACTTAAAGCGAAAAAGCATCTATCTTTGAGGTGGGTTTTTTAGAACTTTAGATTACACTGCGTATTTAAACAATTATGAATCAAGCATTATTAACACGTCTTTTTAAAACTATTGAGGGTAATCAAAATACTCCATTGATGAAAATTGCTTTTAGCATAGTGGAGGAAGAGCGCAAAAAAGGTCATGCCCATCTTGCAGACAAGTTAGAGTCCATTCTTCGCCAGAACCTTTCAATTGAGTCAGATCAAACGCTCAGACCAATTAAAGTCAAAGATTTTAAATTACCCGTTGACCGAAGATATAGACTTCCTTTAGCTAACCATATTCCCCACGAGCAGCTGAGGCATCATATGATTTTGGATCCAGTTGTAGAGGAGAAAATAGAAAGAATCGAAAAGGAATTTTTAGCTGGAGAAAGATTAGCGCATCATGGTTTGAAACCTAGAAGAAAAATACTTTTTTATGGAGCATCTGGCTGTGGCAAGAGTATGGCTGCTGAGCGAATTGCATGGGATTTGGGCTTGCCTTTTTACAAAGTAAGGTTTGACTCAATCATTTCCTCTTATTTGGGAGAATCTGCTGCCAATCTCCAAAAGTTATTTGACAGCATTGAAGATTATCCATGCGTATTGCTTTTGGATGAATTTGATATTATAGGCAAACAAAGGGATAATAGGTCCAATGATGTTGGAGAAATCCATAGAATTGTAAATATTCTTTTGGGATTGCTTGAGGAGTATAGTGGGAAAGGGCTACTGATAGCTACTACTAACTTAGAGGGAAGTTTGGACAAGGCTCTTTTTAGAAGGTTTGATGAATTTATTGAGTTTCCCAAGCCATCAGCATTCGAAATACAAAAAATTCTTGAGCAATCGTTTTCTTCTTTACATGTCAACAAGGAGGTAGATTTTGGTGGACTTTCAAGAAAGATGGATGGGCTTTCTTATGCGATTGTAGAAAAAATAGCCCATGATGCTGCTAAAAAGGCGATTATTTACGGTCACAAAGAAATTAGTCATAAAGATATAGAACAATCATTGAATGAAAACCGGTTTTTAAACGCATAAGCTTATGGAGCAATTTCCACACCTGAATTTTTTTCATGTCGTAGAGGGTAAGGCAAGAGGTTTTGGAGGCGGAGGGGAAAATGAAAGATCTAATGGAAATAGAACAAACCGTAGAACACATGCGGATTTTTTGTCCGAACAAGTGACTCAAAGCAGGAAAGAATGGCTGACTGATTTTTCTCAAAGAGAAGGACTTGCACAATTGAGTTCAGAAATCCAACCTGTTCTACTAGAAATCAATCCAGATAAACTAAAGGCTATAGGTTTTAGTCTGCTCGACTTTAATATAGAAATAGTGTCTGAAGGTGATGAAGGACTAATCGTTGCAGCATCCTTGGATAACCTTAATGCTCTAGAAGAGAAAATCAGGGGTTTTATAGATAAAAAGCATGGTACTGGAAAAATTGCAGACTTTTGGAGTATCGTGGATGGTGATAGATCAAGCTGGAAACCACAGCATATATTGTCTTCTCACCTTTTAGAGATGTGGCCCCATATTCAAGATGATCAAAACTATCAATTAGAGGTCGGGATTGCATTTGATAGACCAATCCCCATAGAACCAGATATTTCAAAAAGAGGAGGAACAAAAAGACATGAAAATTTCGAAAAATCTTTAGAGGAAAGAGACAGCCTTTTAATGGATAGGCAAGATCATTTCGAGGAGTTTGTTGATTTTTATGGAAGCATTATAAGTTCTTTTATTGAACTGGAAGATAGTTTTAGCTGTGAGATAGAGATATCTGGAAAAGGCTTAAAAGACCTTGTTGTAAATTATCCTTTTGTATTTGAAGTCAATGAAAAAGAAGAAATTGAGATTTCTACTGTTGATTTGGGTGCATCTACTGAAATTGAATTTGAAGTTTATCCACCTGAAGTAGACTCCCCAATAGTTGGTGTAATAGATAGTGGAATACAGGAGAATCATAGGTTTTTGGAAAATGCTATAAATGATTCTACTTCCTATATTCCATCTGATCCCTCAACAGCCGATCATGTAACTCCTAATGGTCATGGCACCCGTGTAGCTGGCGCAATTCTTTATCCTGATGGTATTTCCCATCTATCTTCTCCTTATGTACTCCCAGTATTCATTCGAAATCTTCGCGTCTTGGACAGTGGAAATGGACTATTACACAAATATCCAGCTGATTTAATCAAGACAATTGTACATGAAAATCCAGACTGCAAACTATTCAATTTGTCGATTTCCTCCAAAGCGGGCTTTAGGAGAAAGCATATGTCTGCTTGGGCTTCTACTATTGATGAACTTTCCCACTACGAGGATATTCTTTTTGTTCTTGTTGCAGGCAATTTGTCCAGAGACACGATTAAACACTATCTATTAGATGGTTTAAATTACCCTGATTATTTGAGAGCACCCTTTTGTAGAATAGCCAATCCTGGGCAAAGTGCTTTTGGGATTACGGTAGGAAGCATAAATCCCGGTGAATTTGAAGATGATGATTGGGAGTCTTTAGGGGAAAAAAGTGAGATATCAGCTTTTTCTCGTATAGGTTTAGGTATATGGGAAATGACCAAACCAGATGTAGTAGAATATGGAGGAGGATTAGTTGTTTCAAAAAATTTATTGAAGCTTGTAAAAGCGCATGAAAACCTTGCTCCTGAATTATTGAGATCAACCTTAGCTGGTGGACCTGCTCATTCAAAAGATGAGGTAGGGACTTCATTTGCTGCACCAAAGGTGACTTTCATCTTGGCTCAGCTTAAGAAACTTTATCCTAATGAAGGCAATAATTTATTCAGGGCCCTTTTGGTACAGGGAGCAAGACTTTTAGGAAGACACTTTCTTCAACCTTCACTGGAAAGTATTAGGCATTTTGGCTATGGGCTTCCGTCTCTTAACAGGGTTACTAGAAATTCAGATTACAGGGTAACCTTTTTCAATACAGCAAGCATAACCGCAGAACAGGCTCATGTTTACAAAATTGATATCCCAGAAGAATTAAGGAGGCCAGAAGACGATTTTGATATTCTTGTGGAAGTTACATTGGCTTACACATCCAAAGTGAGGAGGACAAGGCAGCGGTTAAAATCTTATTTGGCTACCTGGTTGGATTGGGATACTTCGAAATTGGGAGAATCTCACGAGGAGTATAAAAACTACGTTCTAAAAGAAATGGGGGGAAATGAAACCATTTACGACAAAAGCCTTCGTAACAGATATTCCGGTATTCCTTGGAAAATTGGTGGACAGGCCAATCACGGTGAGATTAGAGGTGTTAGCAGGTCTAACTCAACTTTACAAAAAGACTGGGCAGTCGTCAAATCGTACGATTTGGTGGAAGACTTTAGTATTGCTGTCAGAGCGCATAAAGGGTGGGATAAAAATCAAGAAGAAATTCCGTATGCATTAGCAGTATCTTTTGAGGTACTCGGTTCCAATATCCCTATTTATGAGATGATAAGGATAGAAAATGAAGTGGAGATTGAAACCTAACTAATAGATTTTCAAACATCCACTTACCGCTTTTCGGAATTTGTCCGCTTTTCCGCTTCTCGAGATAGAGATAAATAGAATTTGTAATTCTAATCTATACCTATCTTAGCGCCCCTCCAAGCCTCCGTGGCTACAAACAAAAAATCCCCCACCTCAAAAAGATAGGGGATCAGCCTACGGTTGGCTTGACCATTCGGTTCAAGTCTTCAGATGTTTTTCGAAATTTCTGCTCATTCTTTGCTCTTTAGCTGCTAAATAAGCCTGATCATATTCTTTCATGCTTTTTCTTAGAAGTGTATAATCCTCTTCTGAAGGAAAGATAATCAATCTGGTGAAGGGATTTTCAAAGTTTATAGGTATAAGAGGGAAATCCTCTCTTCGGAAAGGCCTTCCCATTCTTTTTTGCAAGCACTCTAGACAGAGCATTCCATTCCCTACTCCATACTTATTCCAAATTTCTTTGGTCACCTTGTAGTAGTTGTATCTAGGCTTTATGTCCCTATGTAAGAAATTGAAAATGAGTGCTTAATATCCTTATTTTCTTTTTGAAAGAAATGGGAATTTGTATATATTAAATAATTATATATTATCTTTGCAATGTAGAAGGGTATTAATGCCTACTTGATTGTTGGAATTTACATGTAATTCGTAAACTCTGTTAATTGATTCTTCAAATAAATCGTAAATCAAATGGAAAAAGTAATTGTAAAAACTGAAAAGAATGCTAAAGTTTTCGATTACATTCAAAAAAAGGTCGAAGATAAAAATGCAATCATTTCTTATATTCGCGAGGGGAAGGATTTAAAAGAGCTCCAAGAAAATAGGGACATTAAATTTGTCAAACCTATATAAAATACACCAAACTGAATCAGGTTACTTCTTTGTTACAGACAAAGGAATACCTTATATGATTATTTTAGAAAAATCATCTTTCATTCCTCCTTATGGAGATTTTTTATATGATTTCTCATTTTTCCCAATAGATGCTAAAGAAAAAAGAAATAAAGATCAAAACGGTTTTGATCCCAAAATTCATCTAACACTCCTTAATTTTCTTGAAGATCTTTTCTCTCAAGATGTAAGAAATACAATAGTTTATATTTGTGATAGTCAAGATCAACGTGAAGTTTACAGAAAGATTTTATTTGATAAATGGTATGATGAATTCTCAATAGAGAGATTTGAGAAACTTGATTTTAAACTCGTCAATGATGGATCAGATTATTTGATAACAACTTACATATCAATTGTTACTTTAAGGGAAAACCCTCATTTGGATGATTTGAAAGATTTCACCAGGTCAAATATGGAAGAATTTGAAAACTACAAGTTTGAATAGCTCACATTGATTCAAGACCCTTCTGGTTCAAGTCTCATGACTTGGCCATAAACCATCCCAGTTTTCAAACTGCACTATAGTGTTAAAATAGAAAGTGAGCAAAGGAAATTCAGATAGGCTGTCACCATAATAAGAAGCTCAAAAATTATTCTACCTCAAAAGGTCTAACATCATGTTTCTCGAAGTATTCTTGAATACTTTCCAATTCATCAGGAGAAACTATTTCTACTATCCTTTCTTCGATCAATGGAGATTTTAACAAATTCTCCCAAATATGATGTTGCTTGCTCAAATTAGACTCAGGTTTTTGGCCAACAATAAAAAATTTACCAAGTTTATTTTCCTTGATCTCAAATGGTTTGATCAAACTTACATAGTTATTAACTCTATGCTTGATAGTTTCTGCACTTGTTTGAAAATCGATAAATTGAGTCAAAACAGGAACCTCATTTTTCCCAATCATATCCACATTAAAATCAAATACTACGAAATCAAAGGATGATGCTCTTAAAGTGAAATTTACATTGACCCTATCTTTGACCTTTGGAATAAAGTTATGCTTTATATCCATTAGATTAGATTGAGCCTTTACTCCCAGATTTGGCAAGCTTGAAATTTTGTAAACATATTGCTCAAATAACTTATCGAAGACCACCTGATTCGCATCAATATCTATGACCTTCGGTGGCGTTAGAGATATCAAATTATTGGTGTAGTTAGATAGATATTGGATATAATCAGCTCTTAGATTACTGCATGCTAAATGCAAATCATTGTCTGTATTTGATATGTTTTCAAATGATGACAATTGTATTTTCAATAGTTTAAAGGACTCAGTAGATAAAAGCTTTTTTAATAAAGATAACTTTTCCTCAGAAAATTTCATCATACTTATCCCCTCCTCCTGAGAAAGTAGGAGACCTAAATTGATCCTTTCATTACCTAATGCTGAAAGTGAAGTATAAATAATGGAATAATATGTTTTCATGGTCTTTGGTACATTAAGCCTGCAAATTGAAGATATGCTTGACGGACTCTTCCTATCCACTCCTCAGAAAATAGATTTTCATTCAAAGATTCTTGGACTTGATTCCTATCATATCCCCACTCATCGGGTATCTGTTCAACGATTTGACTTAACTGACTGAAACATAAAGAGCATAAAGATTGCAAAGATGCTTCAATTTCGTGAATTAATTTGATATTTCTTCTATTTCTTGATCCAAATACTTTACGAAAAAGATAAGTGTAAAATAAGGAATCCTCGTAAGTTATTTCCAATAAAGGCCTAAACAAACTACCTGAATTAAATATTTTCTCGTTATCAATAAGTATAGGTTTTAAAATATTTGAATCAAGATTTATTAAAAGATTCATATTGCCAGTATTGCGATCCTCATTGCTTAACCAGATATCAAAAAGAGCTATTTTCAGCAGAAGGTGTTTATCAAATTTTGAAATAACATTATAAGTATAACCTTGTGCTATTTCATCAATTAATTCTGTTATTCCTTGAATCTTAAGAGAACTTATTAAATGAACTTCTATTGAAATGTAATTAAGCTGCATTCCAAGCATTCGGGCTGGAAGATGTTCTCTCTTTAAATCAATTAATTTCATCTCAGGAATTGGCAATCCCCAGATTTTAGCAAAATTATAGGCCAAGTATTCATTTAACAATTTTGAGTCTTGCCGGTGATACGGATACTTACAAATATAGAATTCCATATCCGAGGCATGAATCAAAAGTGGCCTACTGCCTGCCGTCTCATAACGCTTATTGACTTCCTCGATGGAATATAGTCTATCCATTAATCTGAAAAATTCATTTTTAACTTGAAACTTTAATGAAATGTCTACATTGATCTTTCATTTTATTTTCTTGAATATACTAAAATATTTATATCTGCTTTCACACCAGTAGCCATATTTTATTAGGTATATACCTAAAATTCAGCTATTGTCGACTGTCGACCGTCGTCAGTCGACGATTATCCGCTTGATCCTTTCGTTTTATTGAATTACTGGTGTCATTGCGGATAATCAAATAATTTATTTTCTCTGCTTCTCGAAATTTGCCCCGATTCCTCGGGGTCCGAAACCAGATAAAAGGAATTTGTAATTCCAATCACTTATTCCTGTTCACAATTGGTTCGAGTCTTCTAAATTGGCCCCTTTTGGTTCAAGTCTCATGACTTACAAAAATAAATAACTAAGTTTCAATCTTGATATCATAAAATAACAAATAGACAATGTTTCAAGAACCTAAAAAATATACAGACAACAATCATTTCTTTTTCAAAGTAGGCCAGGACTTGGGAAAAGTTTGCAATGCCCCGAAGGATAAAGACGGTGTTTTTAAAGTTCTGGAACTACGAAACGGTGAAATAAATTTAGTTTATATCGGTTTCTCAAACTCAAACGGACTTTACAATGAAATAGTAAACGGAGCTCACTTTGACAAAAATCCGAGAAATATTGGTTGGACTGATCAATTAATAAAAGACAAAACAGATGCTATTGACGTCTATTGGTATGTAACAGATGGCAAATACGACCAAAAGAAAGAACAAGTCGAAATGCTAAAAGACTTTATTGGCCTAACCGGAAAATTGCCCAAATGGAACAAATAGAAAAAACGACCAAATTGGTTCAAGACCCCTTCTGGTTCAAGTCTCCTGACTTGGACCTAAACCATCCCAGTTTTCAAACTGTCCAAACCGTCAGTCAGACGGTTTAATAAGCTCCCGTCAATTTTCAAGATCTTTCATAACCGTCAGACGGTTAAACTTTAACCTTTAACCTTTTCCCTTTCTCCTCTTTTCCGCTTTTCGGAATTTGCCCCGATTCCCCTTCTGGTTCAAGTCTCCTGACTTGGCCCTAAACCATCCCAGTTTTCAAACTGTCCAAACCGTCAGACGGTTTAATAAGCTCCCGTCAATTTTCAAGATCTTTCATAACCGTCAGACGGTTACACCCCCTTTAACCTTTAACCTTTTCCTTTTCTCCTCTTTTCCGCTATTCGGAATTTGTCCCGATTCCTCGGGGTCCGAAACCAGATAAAATGAATTTGTAAATCCAATCACTTATCTTTCCTTCTGGTTCAAGTCTCATGACTTGGACCTAAACCATCCCAGTTTTCAAACTTCCCAAACCGTCAGACGGTTTAATAAGCTCCCGTAAAATTTTCAAGATCTTTCATAACCGTCAGACGGTTACACCCCCTTTAACCTTTAGCCTTTTCCTTTTCTCCTCTTTTCCGCTTCTCGAAATTTGCCCCGTTTCCTCGGGGTTCGAGACACAGATGAATAGAATTCGTAATTCCAATCTAAAATCCCCCCGATCCCTCGGGGCTAAAATCTAAAATAAAAAAGCTGACCCCATAAGAGCCAGCTTTAATATTTACTTAACGATTAGTAAGTACAAACAAACCAGGTGTAATCACATCTGATTCTTCATCTGCTTCTTCATAGATACAGCCTTCTGATGTACCAATACAATCATAATCTTGAGGATTCAACAAACTGATATCATGAAATTGCACAATATCACCATTAGCATCTCTCTCCGCACCAAAACCATTCATGATGCTCAATGGCTGAGTAAATGCAAAAGCAAACACCGCTGCTAATACAAATACTCCACCTCTTACTAAATTTAAAACAGAAGTTTTCATACGCTTGAATTTTAATTGTTAATAGTTATTCCAGTTGTTTTAGGTCCTAATAACCCTTCCGAGAGGGACAACCAGATTTTCACCCCCTACAATCGCCTGCCCACTACCTAGTAGCCCTACAAACCGCACATTTCTTCATTCCCATCTAGGTGTTGATTATATCTACACCTTCATATCCCCATCCATTTCGACATTCATCATTTTTAAACTTTTAACCCTTTTAACCTTTTCCTTTTTTTCATCCTTCCTTTATCCTCTAGGCAACCCAGTGCCTCCTCTGAGTAACTCGGTGTAATAAAAAACCAATTCGTAATCACTCTTTTTCCTTTAATCTATAACCTTTCCTCCTTCATCCTACATCCTCCCTCTTTTCTTTCCATCCTTTGCCCCTTAGCCGTCCTTAGCGAGCCCCTTTCTCCTTTCTCCTTTTCCCTTTCACCTATTATTCCCCCTTTAATCCTGAAATTTCATCCCAATCCCCGCAACCCCCAAAAAAACCAAATTAAATACAAGATGCTCCCCCCAGCTCAATTGACTAATCACACCACCGCAACTACAAGGAACCCACCCATAAAAACCTAACCATACTGTTCCTACATACAGCGTAAATACAGCCATAGCAAAGAAGCTCAATAAAAATCCAAAAGAGCGAGTCTTGGGAACAAGCAACAGCAAACCAATCATAAGCTCTGAAAAGGGTAGGAGGTAGACCAAAATGGCAGCTACCCAAAATGGAAAAACTTGATTATACATATGATGAACCGTACCTTCCCAATCAACCAATTTGCTGATCCCTGTATAGAAGAAGAGCAAGGCAAGCACCCAAGCAACAACTTCCTGTAACAACACTTGTGCCGCCCCGCCCTTCCATTTCTTAATAAATACATGATTTGAAACTCGATCCATAGGCTTAAAAATCACCTTAGATAATTTCCGAGATCGATCCTGAGGTGCATTACCTTGATCAAAAAACGCCGACTCTTTTTCCTTTCCCAACATATCCAACTTCACTTAAAATGGTTCAACTGCTCACACCCATAAAGTTAAAATCAACAATTCCCCAATTCCAAAAACTCATGCCCAACAACAAAAAAAACAACCCAATCAACAATTTCACCACTCCTCAAAAACCGTCAGATGAATCCACTACTTCCCTCAAATCTTCAAACCCCTTTTTTAAACCGTCAGACGGTCCCAACATCCACCCACAAACCACTTCGTACCCCTTTAACCTTTAACCTTTTCTCTTTCTTCCTTCATCCCTCATCCTTTACCCCAATTAACTCAATCAACTCAATTACTAATCCCCTTTAACCTTTCCCCTTTCCCCCTAAGCAGTTAAGCAAATAACCAGTTAATCACTTCTTTCTCCTTTCCCCTTTCCCCTTTCCCCTTTTCCTTTCTTCCTTCATCCTTTACCCCAATTAACTCAATCAAAATTACTAATCCCCTTTAACCTTTCCCCTTTCCCCTTTTTCCTTTCCCCCTAAGCAGTTAAGCAAATAACCAGTTAATCACTTCTTTCCCCTTTCCCCTTTTCCCTTTCTCCTTCTCTCTCCC
Source organism: Belliella buryatensis (assembly GCF_900188245.1). Lineage (GTDB taxonomy): Bacteria > Bacteroidota > Bacteroidia > Cytophagales > Cyclobacteriaceae > Belliella > Belliella buryatensis. Next base: position 23,496 of record NZ_FZOK01000021.1, read on the forward strand.
TCTCCCTTACTACCAAAGCTACATCAAAGTAGTATCAAAGCTGGGGTAAAGCTGGGGATAGTCTGACCCCGTAAGCTGACCCCGTAACAAAAATCAAGCATCCGTTTATATAGATTCTAAAAAAAATACAATCCTTCCTCTTTCATTTCACCCTACCTAATCAATTAAGCAACCCCGACACCTCGGGGCAGTTAACCACTTCGTACCCCTTCATCCTTCCTCCCTTTTCCCTAATTAATTCAACCAACTTAATAACTAAGCCCCTTCCCCCTAAACAGTTAAGCAGTTAAGCAGCTAAACATTCTTTCCCTCACCCTTCCTCCTTTCCCCTTTTTCCTTTCCCCTTTTCCCTTTCTTCCTTCATACCTCACCCTTCCTTCCCTTCCTTTGCTCCTCAGCCGTCCTTAGCGAGCCCCTTTTCCCTTTACCCTTTTTCCTTTCCCCCAATTAACTCAATCAACTAATTCCCTTCCCCCTTCATAATTCCTCCTTCAACTTTCCTATTTTACTTGGTACTTTGTACTTTGTACTTCGTACCCCTTTTTCCTTTCCCCAATTTCCGTCCACATTTTCCACAGATTCCATAGATTCCACATATTCCACGCTTTTTTTGATCCTAAAATTTCTCGATTCAAATTCGGTCATGTTTAACCTGTAAACCAGACGATTATGGCAAGACAATCGAGTTTTATAAAATTGGAAGGAACCATCGGTGATGTGACCTTCTACAAAGGAAAGAATGGATACAATGCCAGACAAAAAGGCGGTGTACCCAAAAGTAGAATAATGAACGACCCAAGCTTTCAAAGAACCAGGGAAAACCTCGCTGAGTTTGCAAGAGCTGCTACCTCTTCAAAATTCTTGAAAGATGCTTTCCGGGAAATTACCCTCAGATCAAGAGACCTGAGAACGCACAACAGGCTTTATTCCACAGCCCTAAGGGTGATCAAGTCAGATCCCACAAGCAAAAGAGGGGAAAGAATAATCGCCAATGGTGATATCACCATATTCAATGGATTCCAATTCAGCTACAATGCCATGTGGGAATCTACTGTGTTTGTCCCTTTTACGGTGGATAATGGTACCTCAGATGTTACAGTCAACCTCAATGACTTTGTACCATCTAAGATGCTAGCTAATCCTCAAGGTGCTACGCATTTCAGACTATTCTTGGTCAATGCTGCAGTCGACTTCACTGAAGAAGTATATCGCTCTCAAAGTATCGTAGGGCCAGAAATGCCAATCAATATTACGCCAGTGACAGGCTTTAGCCTGGCATTGACAAAATTGGGCTTGGCAGGCCATACAGATTTCTATGCTATCGGCGTCGAGTTCTTACAAGAAGTCAATGGTGATTTCTATGACTTAAATGATAGAACGCACAATGCTGCCAAAATCATCTTAATCGATTAAGGTCATGAAGCTCCATCTAGAACGTGAATATTGGCCAGGCGGTACCAATGGAACGATTACAATTGACGGACACAAAATCTGTCATACAATCGAAAAACCTTGGCGCAGAAATACCTCTCCAGAATCCTGTATTCCCGAAGGAGTTTACAAGCTCAAGAGGGAATTCTCTGAAAAATGGGGATGGCATATGGTCATAGAGCAAGTGCCGGGTAGGGGAGAAGTCAGACTACTTCCTAGAAACTGGAAATCAACGGAACTTCCGGATTGTATCATTCCAGTGACAGCAATCAAAGGTGAAGGAGTAGGAATCCAGTCCAAGCATGCTTTCGAAAAATTGAAAGACTTGGTCTTTTCCATCCTCAATGAGCAAGAGCAGGTATTGCTGGAGATAAGGAGCTATCCAGATGCTGCTTTAAATCTTGTGCACTACGAACTGTCATGGATGGATTAATCAATTATGGATCAATATATCCGGTAGTAGTAGGAGGGGTGATTTCACTCCTCCTTTCCATCATAGCTTATTTCCTACACCTCCTTATTCAGGATATAAGACTGATGAAAATCCAGCAAGGTAAATTGAGCGAACTGTGCACCAGACTTCAACTCGAACAACAGTTCATCAAAAGGTGGCTTAAAAAAGCTTTTACAACCAACAACTAATAACTAATAACCATCCCGATACTTTGGGACTAATATCAAAACCATGAATACAATTCAAGAAATCAATAAAAGGTGGAATGCACCAACACCCCGAATATTTCAAAAAATTCGAAATATTGGGCTGATCTTAGTTACCATCGCTGGAGCTATTTTGGCAATACCTGAAATAGTCCCAGAGTTAATTGTAACTGCCGCAGGTTATGCTTTGGCAGTTGGATCATCGCTCTCCGTGATTGCCCAAGCAACATCCGAAGAACCGATTCCACCTGTCTTAAAATCAAAATCACGACAACCAAAACCAAAAGAGTAAATATCCAACTCCAACCAAAGAAGGTCTTCGCTAACCCCGAAGACCCTCTTTCCCCACTTAATACATTTCCATACATTAAATTTCAATCCAAAACACCATCACCAACCTACCTACCATGTTGTCTTTAACGCTTAACCCTTAACATTTAACCCTTAACCAATCCCCAATAAATATAAATCCCCGTATTTACCTCCCTCAGGGAGGATCCGAGCCCCCAATCTTCGAATTTTCCAATCTTTCAATATCCTAATTCCCAATAACCAACCTTCCAACTTTCCCAACTTTCAAACCTTCCAACACAAATACCTATATAACAATCATTTATGCACAAAAATATTCCATAAATACTAGTTTTATTGAAAACTATTCCTTATGTTAGACATATTATTTAGCAACACTTCTTCTAAAGAAGAAAATTTTATCGTCAATCTAAACCAAATAGTTATGATGAAAAGAACAAATTTTTCTGCCTTTAGGCCAAGCAACACAGCCCATGATGCTTTCAAAAAATCAAAGTTCAACCTATTGATTTGAAATAGTGATCCTAAAGGATAGAGGCATTATCTATGCGCAGGATATCATGATCATTACCGGAAGAAGTAAATCTTATGCATACAAAGTCCTGAAGGAAATCAAATCCTTCTACAATAAACAAGACCATCAAATGGTCACAATTGAAGAATATGCTGATTTTCATGGTATTCCCGTCCAAAAAGTAAAAGATTACGTCATCCCTAGACGAAGTACCTGGGAATGAAAAAGGGCAGTGTAGCTGTAACACCGCCCATTTCTCCAAGGGTCTTTTACCCTCAACCGGATCTTTACCCGGTATTAGCGCTAGGCTTTTTATGCTTCCAATACATCTCAGTCCGTATTGCCCATTTACGACCGAGAACCATTAAGTGCTTCTAATAAATTGCACTCAGCCAGTTACACTAGTTAGAATTGTTGTGTAACACTCTTGAAAAAAGCTGGTCGTAGCTAATCTCTTGCTGCCATTTTTTTTCAAATTCTTATTGGTGGATTTTCTCACATGAAAGCTAAATCCACCTAACTCGCATTTATTTATCATGATTGAATTTAAAACCCAAAAGAGGTAAATGAAAAAATCTGGGCTAAACAACAATAAAAAGAGGCTGACTGACAATTTTAGCATAGAAAACCATCTGATAAAAAGGTTAATTCATAATCCATTTTTATTAGTTTTAGCATCTTTGTTTCTATACCTTGCTTTAGATATTTTTTCATATTTAATGCTCTATGAAAAGGAATCGATCAATATTAAATTTGCTTTATTAAACCTTGCTTTTGCATTTTCATGTTCTTATTTCTCTTTAATATTTTTATTAAATTTTGATAAAAAGTTGTCAATTATCGGGTTTTTCCTTTTTATCTTAATCTTTATTTTATGTTCTAGCTTAATTTATGCTAAAGTATTTATCTTATTAGAAATTCAGCCAGGCCCTTTTAAAAGGCATTTAATTCACGGTATTTTAAGAACATACCAGTTTACTATTTTTGGAGTTTTTATTTGGTTGGTTTTAAAAGTGATCTATGGCAGTTTTGAAAAAATGAAGATTAAGCTCGAATACAAACAACTCCAAATAAACCACTATAGCCTACAGCTGAACCCTCATTTCCTTTTCAATACATTACTGTCTTTAAATCACCAGATTAGAAAACACTCACTTGACCTTCATACACAAATTGTAGAATTTGCTCACTTTTTAAGATATGGATTTAAAAACATTGAAGAAGAAAATACCCTTCAAGAAGAAGTTCACGCACTTAAGAGCTATATAGAATGTCAAAGATTACGCTTTGAAGAGGCATTAGCCTTAGAATTTGATGTCGATTTAGACAATACCTTAAGCAGCTCCCTTCATTTTCCAAAAATGATTTTACTCACAATCACCGAAAACATCTTCAAGCATGGTGATTACAAAGACCAAAATAACCCCGTAAAGATTGCTGGAAAATTGATTGAAAATTCTGGTGTAATCACTTTTCATTTTTCTTCTCAAAATAACACCAAGAAAAGAAATTTTATTGAACAAAATAAAACAGGTCTATCAACAATTGAAGATATACTTGCCTATCATTTCAAAGACGGCTACAGCCTTCAATATCAAAAACTCAATAATCAGTTTCATTTAAATTTACAGGTTAATTATGATCAAAGAATTTAGTGTTGCAATTGTAGATGACGAACCAAAAGCGCTCGATGAATTAGATTTCTGGGTTTCTAGAATGTTAGATTACAATGTAAAATTCAAAACTACCAATCCAGAAGATATCATTGACAAGATAAAGAATAAAGAATTCCATATCCTGATTACGGATATAGACATGCCCCTTATTTTTGGTTTTGAGCTAGCAGATCTTGCAATCCAAAACAATATCCCTGTTTTGATTTGCTCAGCCTATCCTCAATATTCACTGGACACCATACAAATAGGGGCAGAGTATTTCATTACCAAGCCACCAAGGTTCAAAGAATTAAAAGATGCACTCGATAGAGCAAAAGCTAAAATAATCCCCAATAAAATCTATGAGGCCGAAGACTTTGAAAGAATGGTTTTTTTCAAATCCGCTGGACACAAAACCTACAATAGCCTGATCTTAGATGATATCATTTTTATCGAACACAGCGCTAATATCACTACAATACACTTAGTGGAAGATAAGGTGAAGATTAGAATTCCTCTATCAACACTTTACCACAAACTCAATTTCCCAAAACTCCTCCAATTACACAAATCATTCTATATCAACACAGATTACATCAAAAGTGTGACAGGCCACGAGCTTACACTTGCCAATGGCGTTAAATGCACCATCGGCCGATCCTACCTAGCAAAAGTCCACAACTTCCTAGAAAACAAAACCATCAACTAAGCGTAGCCACCACCTACGCTTCTTTTTCACTTTACCTTTTTCACTCTTTCCCCTTTAACCTTTTATCTTTTCCCTTTTTCTTTCCTCCTTTACTTGGTTCAACTCGTCCGCCGTGGCGGATTGTACTTTGTACCCCTTCATCCTTCCTCCCTTTTCCCTAATTAATTCAACCAACTTAATAACTAAGCCCCTTCCCCCTAAACAGTTAAGCAGTTAAGCAGCTAAACATTCTTTCCCTCACCCTTCATCCTTTCTCCTTTCCCCTAAGTCCACTTTCCCCTTATCGTCCCGAGCCCGACCATCATCCCCCATATCTACATCCCCCGGGACTCATGGTCATTCGTACGCACATCTTGACCCCGCACTGCGGCGCATATCGAATATTTTGACTACAACTATATCCACGCGCCTTGTACGGGGCTACTAAGTATTGATCCCCCTTCGGGGATCTTTATTGTGACTATTGGTTACTTTTATCTGTCTGATCATTTTAGTCTCAAAATAGGTTACCTAAGAACGGCCCTAATTGAGGCTGTTTTTAAGACGATTGTGTAAACCGTTAAGAAA
>NZ_FZOK01000021.1:29521-35184 GCF_900188245.1 Belliella buryatensis
AGAAAATGGGTTAGCTCGCGAAGCTTGCAGCGAGATCAATCCATTTTTAGGTTGGAACAATTGGCTTAAAATTAAATTGGGTCATATACCATATTTTGAATAAGACTTTTTAATCCCAATTTAAAAGCATCAATTCAGGCCTAGATTTTTTGTTACTTTTTCATCAATGGAAAAAGTAAAAGAATAATGCATCTATACCCAAAAGCCCCTCTCACTATAATAAACCTCCAACCATATTATGACTATTTTTTAATCATCTAGAGACATTCGCGTCAATCCCAGCCCTCTAGCACTCCAAATTCAAAAACATTCCAACCCCAAATTCTTTACTTCACCACCCCGACCCCTCGGGGCATCTTAAACTCCTAAAAGCCTATTTCGTGTAATTAGTGCAATTCGTGGTTTCCTTTCCCCTTTAACCTTTTATCTTTTCCCTTTTTCTTTCCTCCTTTACTTGGTTCAACTCGTCCGCCGTGGCGGATTGTACTTTGTACCCCTTCATCCTTCCTCCCTTTTCCCTAATTAATTCAACCAACTTAATAACTAAGCCCCTTCCCCCTAAACAGTTAAGCAGTTAAGCAGCTAAACATTCTTTCCCTCACCCTTCCTCCTTCCTCCTTTCTCCTTTCCCCTTTAACCTTTTCCCTTTCCCCTCTTCATTCTTTGCCCCTTAGCTCTATTCGAGAGCCCCTTTTCCCTTTTCCCTAACTCCCTTAAACCTCCTCTTCCCAAGTTCTCGATAAAGACAATAAATAAACAGCGTCTCGTAATAACTAGATTCATGTAGAAAGAATCGATTACACATCATATGAATATGATTCAATATAAAATCCTTGCATTTCCTTGGCCTATGATAAAAAGAATGTGTCTCCAATATCTTTTGGTAATTGATAGCGAAGGATTCAATTTCAATGCTTTCCTCAAGATTACCTTGAATACTTGATGAATACACCTGTCTCATGTCAACAAAATCAGGTTTATCTATTCCCCGAATCATACCATGAATATGTCGCTTTAATACATCCCATAAACTATCTTTCCCTACCAAAGGAATCCATATCCTAAGCATAAAAATCAAAATACTTTCCGCACTAAAACCTAATATTGGCCCTGACAATAGATAAGATTTGGCAATACTTTCAAACACCAAACTAGATTCCAAAGAAAATAGGTTTTCACTAATTGAAAGATCCTCCTTGGAATATTTGCGAGTCTCAGGATAATAGTCGCAAAGACTGATTTTGGAACCAGCCATCCTCCTGACTACTGCCCCAAAAATTTGATTTATCAAGTAGCTTCGCTCTTCTTTTTCTTTTAATTCAACTCTAATCCTAAGTTCATGATTAGGATTATAATAATGCAGGTAAAACCATTGCCTGTCATCTTCATTCTTAAATACTGATTCAAAAATCTTTGCCCAAACCACACTTAGAAAATACTTCCCCAAATCCTCCGGTATTTCAATTTTAAAATACAACCATGATTCAGATTTCCTTTCTACAGGATTCAATTTTGACATTTTAAGAGAAGAGTCTTTGTTTACCTGATAGGCATGGGTATAAATATATTGTGGATACATGGGGTCTTCCTGAGTACACCTAAGGCCTTGATAAAGATTTTCTCTCACCTCTATTGCCTTCACCTTTTTTAGCTCTTGAAATAAAATATCCAAATCCCAAGTCTTACTCCAGTCAAGACTCAATTCCAGATCCATAAGTCCAGCCAAGATTTGATTTGGAATATTTAAGGTTTGCAGTAATGACCTAAGCTCATCAGTCGATGTTACAACATCTTCATGAAGCTTCCATTTTCTTGGCTGTAAGATCACATTTCCCCACCTGAGTCTAGGAATGTAATTTAATCCTGTAAAAGCCTTTTCCCTATAAAATTGAAACTGAGGCAAATTTTGATTAGCTATTTCCCACATAAGCTTACTTATGGGATGACTAATATAAAGGCCCGAAAGGGGGTGGCTAATAATTGGAATGACTCGTCTCTTTAATTTTTTATCAAACAATACCACCTCTTGATCAACTAGCCCAATCAATAATCGATCAGGAGGAATATATCCTTCTTCCGCACTTTGGCTAATGCAACTGATAACATAAGGAGTGTATGGCTGATGATTCATCAATTGCCTAAAATGGTCTTTTTCACTGATTTCAATTTCAGCATAGATGACCTTAGAATTATCATAAAGCTCTCTGACTATCTTCTCTCCATATTTTCGCAGTAATTTAATTTTATCATGCCTTCCAAGATATACGAGTGGCTTATTACATACCATATTTTCTATAATGATTTCCTGATTTTGGTTCACCTTAAACATATATGTCATAGACCTACAATCAGTTATTGCAGATGTTGGACTAATTGCTTTCAAATCAACTTCCAGACTGCCCTTACAAAGCTCAAGCATTACCCTATTTTTCAAAAGATCATGATCTCTTTCGGTTGGAATATTTATCACCTTTCCAACAAACTCCCCCAAGGAATGTATCGGGTCGAATATTTTTATCAAATCAACCGCCCTATCATCAAAATTTTGATGAAATAGTTCCAAAAATCTGGACATGTAAGTAGTATTATATAGCTTGAAAAGACCTCCAATTTCATTACTGACATGATCAAGACTATTCTTTATACTGACTGGGAGCTCAAAATTCCCTTCCACATAGCTATCCACATAGCAACTATCTTCCTTCTTCAAAGTGACCTTATATGAAGCTGAAACCAAAATTCCAGATGCAATCAAATTATCCCAATAAGATTGAATTTCAGACTCAATGACATCCTTAAACCAAGTCTTAAAAAGCCTGAAAGTGAGAGACTCTTGCTGTTGAAAATACTGATAGATAAATGCAACTACTGGATGCGCACCAATAAACATATTTTCCCACTTTTCGGCTTGCTCAGAAAATTGATCACAGATATAGTACCCATCATAGGCCTTAAAACCAGGATTGAGAATATAGCTACTAGACTTGGATTGATGCTTTCTCGAATGTAATTCACCTTCATTGCCCGTTGAACATACATGATAATTAACCTGCTTAATTTCTAACAAATGACTTTCTCCAAACACACCTAAACCACTTCCAACCCACTTGCCAAAAGGAGTTCCCCTATATTTACCTCTTAGCAAGTATTTATATACTTTCATTTTAAGAGTAGGAGAGAGGCTACTATAATTAGAATCCTTAATCTCTTGGTAGAGAACCTCTGATGAAACCTTAATGGCATCTTTAACAAATTGAAAATTTTGATCCACTTCTGATTCATCATAAATATCAAAAGTGACAAGTGGAATTCTGATGATGTAGTCCATGGCTTTTTTTGCACCATATTCCTCAATCAAATCCAATAAGTCCAATTCTCATGCCCAACAACAAAAAAAAGAACCTATCCGACAATTTCACCACCCCCATAACCGTCAAACGGTTCAACAACCCATCGTTAATTTTCAAAACCCTTTCCAAACCGTCAGACGGTTAATCCACGTCCCGCAATAACCCTCAGACGGTTCAACTACTTTCCGTTTAAATTCAAGACCCTCTCTTAACCGTCAGACGGTTTTACCCCATTTTCCCTTTAACCTTTTCCCTAAACCCTTCCTTCTTCCTATTCTTTCCACTTTAACCTTTCTCCTCATTTCCCCCCTAAACAGTTAAGCAGCCCCGACACTTCAGGGCAATTAAACATTTTTTTCCTCATCCTTAAACCTTCACCCTTTCTCTTTTCATCCCTCACCCTTTCCCTTCGTATTAATCCCAGCGCTTCAGCGCTCCAAATTCAAGAACATTTCAAACTCTATTATCCATTTTTAATGGCCTCCTCTACATTTCAAACTTCTAAAATCCCCCTTCGTGTGATTCGTGCAATTCGTATAATTCCTGCCCGGAGGCAGACAGGCGTGGTATCCCTTTTCTCCTTTCCCTTTTTCCTCTCTACACCTCCGTTGCGCTCGCCGCGTCATTTCGTTGCGCCCGTTGCGAGAAATCCTTTCCCCTCATTTCCTCCTTTTCTTTCCGCCCTTCGCACCTTAGCCGTTCTTGGCGAGCCCCCTTTCCCCTCCAATCATCCCCAAAAAAAAATCCGCGAAATCCGCGAAATCTGCGAGAGCATTATTTAACTTGCCCTAAAAACAAAATAGCCCATTGAAAATACTTTTTCTACCCAAATACCCCCGTATGGGAGCCTCTAGTAGATTGAGGACATTTCAATACCTGCCACTATGGCAAGCAGTAGGGGATGAAATTGCAGTACACCCATTTTTCAATGAGGCCTACCTAAATGCCATATACAGTAAAACCACACCCAATATATTCAATGTGCTTTTCTGCTATTTTAGAAGAGTTCTAGTACTCTTTACTGCTTCGAAATACGACCACATCATTATAGAAAAAGAGCTTTTCCCATTTCTGCCAGCATGGGCAGAATACTTACTGTCTAAAACTGCAAATGGCTACCTTGTTGATTATGATGATGCAGTTTTCCATAACTATGACCGCTCCCCAAATGCATTTGTTAGAAGTACCATGGGTAATAAAATCGACCATGTGATAAAGCGTGCCAGGGTAGTGTTAGTAGGAAATAAATACCTGCAAGAAAGAGCCGAAAGGGCAGGAGCCAGGCAAATTGTACACCTACCCACAGTCATAGACTCCCATCGTTACAATTCAGTTCCAAAAGAAGAAAATACCCTACCTATCATTGGCTGGATAGGAAGCCCAACTACCTTAAAATACCTCAAAGAAATCTTACCCACCTTAGAGGAAGTAAACAAAAAAAGCCCCTTTGTCCTAATGGTAGTCAACGACAACAGAACAGAATTAACTTATAGCGGTCAATTGGAATTAAGAGCCTGGTCAGAAGAAACAGAAGTGTCTTCTATTCAACAAATGGATATCGGCATCATGCCCCTAGAAGACTCACCTTGGGAACGAGGCAAATGCGCCTACAAACTTATTCAGTACATGGCTTGTGGTCTACCAGTAGTAGCCTCACCCATAGGCATGAACACAGAAGTAGTCAAACATGAAGAAAATGGATTTCTTGCAACCACTGACCAAGAATGGATTGAATCATTAACAAAACTCCTTACCAATCCCCACCTCCGCCAATCCTTCGGCAAAGCTGGACATCAACTCGTTCAAGAAAAATATACCCTAGAAAAGAATTTTGAAATCTTAAAAAAGGTTTTGACTTCTTAACAAGTTAACCTTTTAATCAATTACACGACTAATCTCTTGATCCATTTAAACCCCTATTCAACTTTATCAACCAATCAACCAGTTAACCCTTTAAAGTTTCAGCTTTCACCTTTTCCCCTTCAACCTTCGTATCCCCTTAAACAGCCCCGACACCTCGGGGCAATTAACCATTGTCTTTTCCTCTTTCCTCTGCGACCTTTGCCCCTTAGCTGTCCTTTGCGAGCCCCCTTTAACCTTTAACCTTCTCCCTCGTTCCCCCCTACACAATTAAACAGCCCCGACACCTCGGGGCAATTAACCATTGTCTTTCCCTCTTTCCTCTGCGACCTTTGCCCCTTAGCTGTCCTTTGCGAGCTGTCATTCCCTGAAATAGGTTGACCGTTTTTAACCCTTAAATTAGATGTTAAAGACTGGAAAAAGGATTAATTCCCAAAGGAGATTTTCTGAAGA
>NZ_FZOK01000016.1 GCF_900188245.1 Belliella buryatensis
AAGCGCCATCTCAAAAATCTGGTTGCTGTTCATCAAACAAATTTAAGACTTTCTTGACTTTTGTTTCAGTTACCCACTACAAATCATATAGAGCCAAATTATATTCTTTATATTTCCGTCCGCCGTAAAAATTAACTCAGCTAAATTTTCGTCAAACATTCCTGTTAGATAGAAATAACCATCCTTTAGTTCATCGAGTTTAGGCGAAAGTTTATTAAAAAAATCTGTTTCAATATTTCTGCATGTTTTTACTGCTTTGTAGAAAGCCTGTTCATTTTCTAAGAACCAATTCCAAAAGTCTTCATGGCTCTTAATTTTATCTTCCTTTTTTCTGAATAGTTTGTCTAAAAGTCCCATTATTTAATTTTGTTTATGTCTTTAAGTGTTCTTAGCCTTACCCAACAACTATTCTCTTCAGGCAACCATCAAACTATTTATGCCATATAGAATTAATAGCGCAACTGTTGCAGTTATTTCTTAATTATACCTTAACATACCGAATTCAACTCAATTAAAAAACAATAAGTTACTGGACTCCAATCTACTTCCTAAAATCCACCTGTTTCCTCAACTGATCCATTTCCTTGGAGAAGTCGAAGAATTGGCTGAGTCGCTCTAGTTTTTTGTTAAGGTTTTCTAAAAACTTCAGATGTGAAGGGCTCTCGGGATTAAATGGCCGATGTGCCAACTCTCTCCTAATCTGCTCGATCTCTTGAATCATGGGAAAAGCAGCTGGCGCAATCCAAGCCTGCTTGAACCGCTCCCAAATATAGGCTTCAGCTTCATCTGTAGGATGGGTCTTGTCAGACTTATAAAATCTATAGTCTCTCAGTTCATCCATCATGATCTCGTAACTCGGGAAATAATGGACAAAATCAAATGATTCTGAAATATCATGGCAAGCCAAACGCAGTATGCTCTTGCTCACTTGATTCTCCATGATCCCATCCTTCAGGTGTCGTACTGGACTGACGGTGAGGATGACTTGGATATTGGGGTTAAATTCCCTGAGGAGGTTAAAAAACCCGATATAGGTCTTGTGAATTTCATCAAGGTTCAGTAGGCGCTTCTCAAATAATCCCGCAGGCTGCTTGTGACAGTTGGCCACGAGCTGATTCGCTTCTCCATATTCATACACCCATGCTGTCCCAAAAGTAATTAATAAATGACTGGCTTGTTCCAACTGTGTTTTGGTCAAGTGTTGCTTCTTGTGGATCAACCGCTCCAGAGAATCTTTGCTGTAAGCAGAAATATCCGAATGCATGCCAAAATGTAGGTACAAAGAGTCCCTCACAAGCACCATATCCGTATTGACAGGCATCTCGAGCAAGGCATCTTCCAGGACTTGAGAGATGGATAGGGGATTGAAAAGTGTCCCAAATGGATTATTGACAATATCAAATTTCCGATCACTCAGCCTATCGCCAATCATGGTTGAAAAGCAGGAACCTATCGCATAAAGCTGCGAGTGATGATCGATTTTGGGTTGAAAATCAGGTATATCGAAGTTGACCGTCCATTGCATGACTTAAAATTAAGGAGAATCGTGAGATATAGATAATGGTTGGGAGAAATTTATGGGGAAAGTTAGAAAGTTGGAAGGTTATTGCAACGAGTTTAGAAATAGCATGGTCGCAGCGGATTGGATGGTTCAATATAAAGGGATAATTGGATTTAAACTCATTGGAGTTGTTAGTGATTCTCTCTAATCCTAAAAGCATAGACCCAAATGGTTAAATGTAGAAGTGATCTTTATCTTTTGCTAAGGTGATAGGATTCTGACTGGATCGATCATTTCAAAATTTTTTAACTTTTCAATCCAAATGCCCGGTAGAAATTCCCCCGAACTATCAATAAATCAACTCTTAATTGTGGATGAAATATCTATTTCCCATTTTCCCTAACTCCTTCTCCGTAGCGTTCGTTGCGTTACTCCGATGCGCTCGTTGCGAGAACTAAAGCAATTCCCAAAAATCATGTAATCGCTAAAGGACCAATTATTTAGCAATTTTTTAATTTTCTAATCTCATTGCTCAGGAGTAACTCTTCCAACCCCTAATCACTCAATTACCTAGTCACTCAATCAACTAAATACAAAAGCCGCAAAAAAAAACCATTGAGTGCACCTTGGTGTACTCAATGGTCAATCACGCAAATACCAAAGTTTTCAATCTAATTCGACGGACATCAACTGATTTCTAATCAACCAATAACGAAACCTAGAAAATCACGAATACGCCAAACTTTCAAACTTTAAAACATTCCAACAACTACAATCCCGAATTACTCACCCACTTGAAGGCATTGACAAAAGCCTCTACCCAAGGGGTAATCTCTTCATCAGCACGCTCTGAAGGATAGTGAGGCCAGTTCCAAGGCTTCAAGGAGCGCTCGATATGTGGCATGATGGCTAAATGTCTTCCATCAGCAGATGCAATCCCTGCTACCGCATGATCTGATCCGTTTGGATTTCCTGGATATGCCTCGTAAGCGTAAGTCATCCCAACATGATATGCTGATAGTTCTTTTGGCAGAGAGAATTTACCCTCTCCATGTGCAATCCACACACCTAGACGCTGACCAGCAAGGCTCTTGAACATCACTGTATCATTCTCTGGAATATTGACGTTGACAAAGGCTGACTCAAACTTATGGGAAGCATTGTGGAGCATCTTTGGCTTCACATCATGGTCTGGAGTCACCAACCCTAGTTCCACCATCAACTGACAGCCATTACAAACACCCAAACTCAGGGTATCTTTTCTAGCATAGAATTTATCCAATGCCTGTTTTGCTTTTTCGTTGTAAAGGAATGCTCCTGCCCAACCTTTTGCAGAACCTAATACATCAGAATTAGAAAAACCTCCTACAAAGACAATCATCTGCACATCTTCCAAGGTCTCTCTACCAGCAATCAAATCTGTCATGTGTACATCCTTCACATCAAAGCCAGCTAACCAGAGTGAATAAGCCATCTCTCGATCTCCATTCACCCCCTTTTCACGGATAATTGCTGCAGTTTTACCTGATTTCTCTCTTCTGTAGGGGTTCAAGCTGAAGGCATCAAATGTACCCTCCCAGTTTGCACCGAAACTATATGCCAGCGGTTGGTTTTTATAATTTTTGAATCTCTCCAAGGCTAATTTCTCCCCAGATTGTTTTTTGTCAAGCAAATAAGAAGACTTGAACCAAGTATCTCTCATCTCTTCAACATCAAGACTAAGCTCGAGACCAGTAAGCTCCACCTTGCCTGTCAAGTTAACGTTGGCGATAGAAATGAAATCAATGCCATGATTTGCTAAGACCGCCCTTGTTCTTTCTGGGTTTTTTACCTGAATCAAAAGCCCCGGGTTCTCGGCAAAAAGTGATTTTACAATATCTCTACCATTGAGCCTATCTGTTTTTACAGTCAACCCTACTTGGGAAGATGGGAAGGTCATTTCTAATAAAGCGGTAATCAATCCACCAGAAGAAATGTCATGCCCGGCGAGGATCTCTCCCTTTTCGATCAATTTCTGAACAGTCATAAATGCCTGCCCGAAATAAAGACTATCCTTAATATCTGGCGTTTCAGAACCTATTTTATTTAATACCTGATAAAAGCTGGAACCACCTAGCTTTGGATCATCCTTGGATAAATCAATATAGAAAATTCTACTACCATCAACTGGCTTCAAATCAGGAGAAACTACCTGATTGATATCAGAACACTCTCCGATTGAAGATATGATAACCGTACCCGGAGAGTAAACCACTTTCCCATCAGGATACTTCTGAGTCATAGATAGGGAGTCTTTTCCAGTTGGGATGTTCACTCCAAGCTCTATGGCAAAATTGCTAACCGCTTCTACAGCACGGTAAAGCCTATCATTTTCACCTTTATTTTTAGCAGGCCACATCCAGTTGGCACTGAGTGAGATACCCGCGAGCCCATCGGCTATTGGAGCCCATACTAGATTGGTCATGGCCTCTGCTATAGCTAGTCTCGAGCCAGCTTCTGGATTGGCTAGTGCAGCCACCGGCGCATGCCCGATTGAAGTTGCGATTCCTTTTTGACCTGTAAAATCTATGGCCATAACCGCCACATTATTCAGGGGAACCTGAACCTCTCCGACTGTCTGCTGCTTGGCTACTCTGCCAGTCACCGAACGATCAACTTTGTTAGTCAACCAGTCTTTACAAGCCACAGCTTCCAGCTGCAATACTTCCTTGATATAAGACTTCAACTGACTGACTTCATATTCCGCTTCTTCAAAAGATGCATTGCCAGACTTATCCTCCAAAATGGTCTTCGGGGAACTTCCAAACATATACCCCAAATTCCAATCTACAGGCTTTTCGCCAGTCTGTTGATTTTCGAACTTGAAATGCATATCTCCAGTAGTCTCGCCGACTACATAGAAGGGTGCTCTTTCTCTTTCTGATATTTTCTGAAGTAGTCCAAGGTTTTCTTTACCTACGACTAAGCCCATTCTTTCTTGAGATTCATTTCCTATGATTTCCTTAGCGGAGAGTGTTGGGTCTCCCACTGGAAGCTGATCAATATGGATGGTACCACCTGTGGTTTCTACCAATTCGGATAGACAGTTCAAATGTCCACCAGCACCGTGGTCATGGATAGAGATGATGGGATTATCATTAGACTCTGCCATCGCACGAATGACGTTCATGACTCTTTTTTGCATTTCAGGATTGGATCGCTGAATGGCATTGAGTTCTATGGCATTGGAAAACTCCCCTGTTGCTACAGAAGATACTGCCGAGCCACCCATGCCGATCCTATAATTATCTCCTCCCATAATGATGATTTGATCACCTTTGGCAGGATCATTTTTCTTGCTGTATTCACTTCTGGTAAATCCTATACCACCAGCTTGCATGATTACTTTATCGTAGCCATGCGCCTTCTCTCCTTCTTCATGCTCAAAAGTCAATACCGACCCTGAAATCAAAGGCTGACCAAATTTATTTCCAAAATCACTCGCTCCATTGGATGCTTTAATCAAAATATCCATCGGGGTTTGGTAAAGCCAGGGTCTAGGCGCCAGATTCTTTTCCCAACTTCTGCCTTTATCTGACCTTGCATAAGAGGTCATGTACACCGCGGTACCTGCCAAAGGAATAGATGCAGTACCTCCAGCCATCCTATCTCTGATTTCCCCACCAGAACCAGTCGCAGCACCATTGAAGGGCTCCACGGTGGTTGGGAAGTTATGTGTTTCAGCTTTGAGTGAAATTACAGTTTCTATACTCTCTGGCTCAAAAAAATCTGGCTTATCCTGTGTTTTTGGAGCGAATTGCTGTGCTCTTGGCCCTTGGACAAAAGCTACGTTATCTTTATAGGCAGAGACAATTCTGTTGGGATGTCTCTTGGATGTTTCTTTGATCAGTTGAAAAAGTGTCTTTTCTTTTTCTTCACCATCTATGATGAAGGTGCCATTGAAGATTTTATGACGACAATGCTCCGAGTTTACCTGACTGAAACCGAAAACTTCCGAATCTGTCAAAGCTCTTCCTAAATGTTTGGATACATTTTCTAGATAATCTACCTCTTCTTGGCTCAAAGCTAGACCTTCAGAGGTATTGTAAGCTTTGATATCAGTGATTTCCTGCACTTTCTCAGGCTCTACTTGGATGTAGAAGATCTCTTGATCTAGTCCCTCGTATGCTTTTTGAAGCATGGGGTCAAGTTCGGCCTGATCTGATATTGGGAAATATTCTTCTATTCTTTGAATGCCTTGAATACCCATGTTCACAGTGATTTCTACTGCATTGGTAGACCAAGGGGTGATCATTTCTTTACGAGGACCAGAAAACCTTCCTTTCACCTGAGCCCCTTGGAGCTGTTTGGCATCTCCGAAGAGCCAGGTCAGTTTATCAAGATCTTGTTGAGTGAGGGGATGTTGGGTTTGGACAGCAAAGATGACTGCCTGTGGGGATTGGAAAAAGAGAATCATGTCCTGAGTTTTGGATGTCTTTTTTAGAAGAGGCAAAGGTAAACAATTGCCTCAAAAGGAGAAATATATAAATACTATAATAGTACCCTAAAAAACGCCAATTCAATCTGTCCAATCTTTTTTTAATAGTTTTTTTAAATTATGATACTTTAAATTGAGTTCATTTATATAATCGTCCAGATTTTGGGTTTCTTCGAAAATTATTGAACACATTTCCATTTTTTCTAACTTCGTAATTTCTGATGATTGAAGAATATTTGCAATTCCCAAGATATTAGCAATAGGTTTTCTAATTACATGAGAAATATCAAAAAGCATTTTTTCTAATGTATCCAAATGATTTTTCTTTTGAGTAATATCCTGAATAACTCCATACCAGACAACTTCTTTATTATTTAATTTTAAAGGATTAGCCTTCATCCAATGCCATTTTTGGATTTCATCCGATATGTGAACTAAGTATTCAGCTTCAACTGGAATGAGAGACTGGGAAGAATATTTAAAAAGATTATACACATAATCTCTATCTTCCCCGTAAATAAAATCTAACAAAATTCTAGGGTCATTTTTTAATTTTTCAGGACATAATTCAGGGATTAATCTTTGAATTCCTTCGCTCATAAATATGAATTTCAATTCACCCTCAATATTTAATGAAAGTTTAAAAATTGCACCTGGAGCCAAATCTGTTAATCTCTTAAGTCTTTCGGCACTGTATTCGATCTCCTTGTTTTGAAGGTGCATAACTTTTCTTGTTTCCAAATAATCCATTACTTTTTTGGATATTAGACGAAGCGCTTCATACTTCTTGTTAGAGAATTTCTTTTCTTCATAGTCAATTACGCAAACTGTCCCAAGAACATTACCATGACCAGACACTAAAGGTGCACTAGCATAAAATTTAATTCCTCCGTCACAAGTGACTAATTCATTATCCTTAACTCTAACATCTTCTAAAGGATTGTCTATTATTAAAATATCATCAGGATTATCTAAAGTATATTTACAGAAAGTTTTTTCAATTTTAACTTCATTAAAATCTAAACCAATTTTTGCTTTATACCATTGTCTCTCATCATCAATAAACGAAACAATAGAAACGGGAGTATCAAAAATTGCACTTGCGATTTCTGCCAATTCATTCAACTCTTGCTCTGGTGACGTATCTAAAATATTATATGTCTTCAAATCTTCTAACCTGTCCATTTGCAATTCAATTTTCCTTTTTACCTAAGTTAGTGATTTTTGGTGAGTATTTAAAGAGCTAGACAATCTTTACAACCAAGAGTAAATGATATACAACTTTACGTGAATCAAAAATCAATAAAAAAACCAGCACCATAGGGCACTGGTTTTGATATGGGTTACTTTGTTTAAGGAGATTTACCTGAACATAGTGTAAATACTCTGCTATTAAATCTCTGGAAATTTACCTGGATTTACTTCATGCATTATTCCGTATACTTTTTCCACTACATCCTCTACAGAAGGCTTGGAGAAGTAATCTCCATCTGAAGAATAGGCTGGCCTATGTGCTTTGGCTGCAATGGTTACTGGCTCAGAGTCTAGATGATAGTAGGCATTTTGCTCTTCGATCACTTGCTGCATCATGAAAGCAGAGGCTCCTCCTGGCACATCTTCATCAGCAAAAAGTACTCTGTTTGTCTTTTGGATAGACCTCCCAATCACTCCAGTGGTATCAAATGGCAACAAGGTCTGCACATCGATCACTTCTACATCTATACCCATCAGTGCCAATTCCTCAGCTGCATCCATCACGATTCTACACATAGAGCCATAGGTGACGATAGTCATGTCAGTACCTTCTCTCAGTACTTCTGGCAATCCCAAAGGAACCTTCATTTCTGAGATATTGGACGGCATCTTCTCTTTCAATCTGTATCCATTCAGACACTCAATCACTAAAGCAGGTTCGTCAGCTTCCATCAAGGTATTGTACATTCCTGCTGCCTGAGTCATATCTCTTGGAACACAAAGCAACATACCTCTGAGAGAATGAAGCAACATGCCTATCGGGGAACCAGCATGCCATACACCCTCAAGCCTATGACCTCTAGTTCTCACAATTAATGGAGCTTTCTGACCTCCTTTGGTTCTGTATTGTAATGAAGCTACATCATCTGCCAAGGTCATCAAAGCATAATAGATGTAATCCAAGTATTGAATCTCAGCCATGGGTCTCAAACCTCTTAGTGCTGCACCCAGACCTTGGCCAATTATAGTACATTCTCTGATGGAAGTATCCGTTACTCTTAGCTCTCCATGCTTTGCCTGTAAGCCTGCAAATGCCTGATTTACGTCACCAATTTTTCCTACATCTTCTCCGAAAGCAAAGAATCTAGGGTCTCTTGTAAGTAAATCATCGAAGCATGCCTGCAAAATCTCTCTTCCATCAACCAAAGGAGCATCTTCTGCATATGCTGGACTTACTGAATCTATGTTTTCTACCTTAAATCCTGACTCACTATAAAGATGACTACTGTATCTATCCTCATTGATTTTCTGCTGCGCTGTATACCAGTTTCTCAAATTAACTTTGACATCCTCTGCATCAGTTCTTAATATCCAAAGCGCTCTTCTGACAGTTGATATTACATCTTTTCTGATTGGATTGAGTGTTTTGGAAAGCTCATCTGCAAGCTGATTGATACCAGATGGATTTGATGATTTAGTTGCTGTTTCTTTTAAAAGAGCTACAGCTTCATTCAGCTCTGATTTGATCGTCCCAGCAAAAGCCTTCCATGCTGCCTCCTTTTGTTCTTTTACAAACTGCTTGGCCTCATTATCAATTTGGTCAAGTTCTGACTCTGAAGCTATATTTCTTTCAAGCAGAAACTCTCTGAACTTCAAAATACAATCATGCTCTTTTTCCCACTGAAGTCTCTCTGGTGATTTGTATCTTTCATGCGAACCAGATGTTGAGTGGCCTTGTGGCTGTGTCACCTCTACTACGTGAATCAAAACTGGCACATGTTCTTCTCTTGCAATTCTCGAGGCATTTTCAAAAGCTCTGTCCAAGGCCTCATAATCCCAGCCTTTGACTACAAAAATCTCGTAGCCTTTTTGATCATCATTCCTTTGCAGCCCTTTCAGAATTTCAGAAATACTTCCTTTGGTAGTATGGTATTCATTGGGAACAGAAATACCGTAGCCATCGTCCCAAACGGACACTACCATAGGCACTTGAAGTACGCCAGCAGCATTGATAGATTCGAAAAACATCCCCTCAGAAGTAGAAGCATTCCCAATAGTTCCCCAAGCTACTTCATTTCCTTTATTGGTAAATTGAGTAAGGCCATGTAACCCTTCATTCTCTCTAAAGAGTTTAGAAGCATAAGCCAGCCCCAGCAATTTGGGCATTTGAGCAGCAGTTGGTGAAATATCCGCTGAGGAGTTTTTCATCTCCATCAAGTTTTTCCAAGTTCCATCTTCATGAAGGGAACGAGTAGCAAAATGTCCATTCATCAATCTACCTGCAGAAGCAGGGTCAGCCTCAACGTCTGTATGAGCATAGAGTTGTGCAAAATATTCCTGAATGGTAAGCTGATTGATGGCAAACATAAAAGTCTGATCACGGTAGTATCCCGCTCTAAAATCTCCATTTTCGAAATATCTTGCCATGGCTAGCTGAGCCAATTCCTTTCCATCACCGAAGATCCCGAACTTGGCCTTGCCCATGAAAACTTCCTTTCTTCCCATTAGGGATGCTTGTCGACTTTCCTGTGCAATGCGATAATCTTTCAAAAGTTGCTCTTTATTCAGAGCTTTTTGCTTTCTATTTTTTGCTGCTGATGCCACCTCTGTCATAATTTATAATCTTTACGCTATATTTGGGTTACTGTAGTTCTTTTCCAAGTATTTCAAAAATAAAGAATTTTGTTATTTTTACAAACTGTGCAACAGAATAATTTTTAAATTTTTCGAAAATTTATTTTGTAAATATTTATAAAAAATCATATTTAAAGAATTTTATTCTTAAAAAATCGATTTTTCTAAATTTATAAAATAGTAAAGTATAAAAAAACCAATGGAAATTACTGAGATAAAATGATGAAAAAAACCTCCGAAATTTTCAATGTTTAAAACCTCTTTTTTGAAATTTTATTAAGAATAAAGATTAATAATAAAATTAAATTTCATTTAGAAAGGGATTTCGTACTTGAATCAAAAAAGTATATTGATTTTCAAAATGGAATGCTAAGCAGTTCTTATATTTGCCGCAATAATTCTAACCCAAATTTACGAGACATGATAATAGGTGTTCCAAAGGAGATTAAAAACAACGAAAACAGGGTTGCATTGACCCCTGCAGGAGCCAAGGAATTGGTAAAGAGAGGTCACTCTGTATATGTACAGCACACTGCTGGCGAAGGCAGTGGATTTACAGATGATCAATACACAGAAGCTGGTGCTGCAATCCTTCCTACCATCGAGGACGTATATGCCATCGCGGAGATGATCATGAAGGTAAAAGAACCTATCGAACCTGAATACAAATTGATCAAAGAAGATCAATTGTTGTTTACCTATTTTCACTTTGCCTCATACGAGCCATTGACAAAGGCTATGGTGGCTAGCAAGTCTGTATGTTTGGCTTACGAGACTGTAGAAAAAGCTGATAGAAGCTTGCCACTTTTGGTTCCAATGTCAGAGGTAGCTGGCAGAATGGCAATCCAAAAAGGTGCTAATTATTTAGAGAAACCTCTTGGCGGTAGAGGTATTTTATTGGGTGGTGTACCAGGTACACTTCCTGCTAAAGTCATCATCCTAGGTGGTGGTGTAGTAGGAACTCAAGCAGCATGGATGGCTGCTGGACTTGGCGCTGATGTAACCATCATGGATGTATCTCTTCCAAGAATGAGATACCTAGCCGATGTGATGCCAGCCAATGTAAAGACCATGATGTCTAATGAATACAATGTAAGAGAGATGATCAAAGACGCTGACTTGATCGTAGGTGCAGTGTTAATCCCTGGTGCTAAAGCACCTCACTTAATCACCAGAGATATGCTTGCTGACATGAAAAAAGGAGCTGTCTTAGTGGACGTAGCAGTAGATCAAGGTGGATGTATCGAAACTTGCAAGCCAACTACCCACGAGAACCCTACTTATGTCATCGACGAAGTAGTTCACTACTGTGTAGCTAACATGCCGGGTGCTGTACCTTATACTTCTACCTTAGCTTTGACCAATGCAACACTTCCATATGCTATCCAATTGGCAGACAAGGGTTGGAAAAGAGCTGCTCAGGAAAATGCTGAACTAGTACCTGGTCTTAATGTCATCCATGGTGATATCGTCTACAAGGCAGTAGCAGAAGCCTTTGACATGGATTATGTTCCTGTTGACAAATACTTGGTAGACTAAGCCCTAGTCTATCCAAATTCAAGACAAAAGCCTCTCGATATTAAATTGAGAGGCTTTTATTTTTTTTAAAAGTTAACCAAAAGTCCAATACCATTTGCCGTCACCCCTACATGATTCATAATCTCAGGTAGTTCTTTGCCATGAAAATTGTGGAATGCATACTTGATCGCATCAAAACTCATCAAAAATGCTCCTTGTAAGATTACAGATTTTCCAAAGCCTTTGAATTGGTCATTTTCCAACCTTCTTCCACGCTCCAATAAATACAATCCCCCAGCCATGTAGGCCACATCCAAGGCTGCATTGACAAGTAGAATCTTTTCTATACTTTGTTGAGCCCGCATGGTCTCCCAAAACTCTGTACTTGGCACTTCTTTCATTGCTGAATAATACCCAAAACCCGCAATGGCTAAGTTGACAGTATTCCAATAAATGTTCATTTGGTGGAAAGCACGAGTTTCTCCAGAAGTTCTTCCAATCATTACTCCTCCAAGCACCATATTTCCAATTGCCCAAGAACCCAATATTAGCATACCAGAGCGGTTATAATCAATCCTCTTATGATTAAAGTCCAACATTTGTTGATGCTCTGACTGGGCAACTACCTGAAAAGACAAAAATACTGTTAAGGTTGTTATCAGTATTATCACGAAAGAATTATTGATCTTTTGCATATTTAAGATTGGTTTTAATCATTTTTTAGGTCGGTAATTTTCACTTTAAAAAGGCAACAATCAAATCCTCCAAGAGCAGGTGCTTTTCATAAGCAAACAGAATTAATCGAATACCGAAGAATACTAATACAACAGCAACCACCCTATTCATGTTTACCATAAACTTTGGTGTGACAAATGGTTTGAGTTGTTTTGCTACAAATGCTTTCAAAAGATCAATCAGAAAAACTGTCATCAAGACACCCAGATAGTACATGAATACATCTCCAGAAGTAAAATCATCTTTGAGACTAACCAATCCTGCTATTGAAATCCAAAAGAGTAAAACAAAAGGGTTGACACCATTGATACTGAATCCTTTGAAAAAAGCGGTGATTTTCTTTGGCTTAATCATGTCAATACCGGCCGAATTGGGTCTATGAACTGTCTTTTTGAAGAAAGTACTCACCCCAAATCCTACCAGAACTAAAGCTCCTCCATAGCCTAAGAAGACTTCAAAATATGGATTCTGTGCAAATATGCTTACACTGAAATAGGTAATGACCACATAAATCAAATCACTGAGAAAAATACCCGTCGCCAATACAGCTGTATTTCTAAAGCCTGCAGCAATTGAGTTTTGGATCAAGGCAAAGAATACTGGACCAATCATCGCCGAAAGGATAAGTCCCATACTTACACCTTCTAATAAGGCCTGGATCATGATATACCTATATTGTTCGCTTTAAGAAAATTGAGCCAAGAATTCATCTTATCCCCTTTCAGCACTCTTGGAAACTTATTCTGACCACCTTCTTTGCCTTCTGATTTCATCCAAGCGTAGAAAAGTACAGAAGGCACCTTAGTCAGCTTAACCTCTTTCAGCGCATGCCTACGCTCTACGGTATAATCATCATTGAGCTCCTTTAGATTCTCATCTATTTGTCTCATGATTTCTCCTTGGTCCACTTCATCCTCTGTCCCTACAAACCAATGATGCATGAACAAACTCCCCTGTGGTAACCCTAGAACAGTAAACTCTCTTATGCTGACGTTCATGGATTCTTCCACCATATTGATAGCACGATTCATATTATCTACAGAGAGGTGCTCTCCGCATAGACTGAGAAAATGCTTCGTTCGACCGGTTATAATAATTTCATTTTCCTTTTTGGAAACAAACTTGATGGTATCCCCAATCAAATAGCGCCATGCTCCAGCACAGGTTGTGATTAACAAAGCGTAATCCTTGCCTTCCTCTACCTGATCGATTTGAAGCGTCTGTACATTGGGTCTCACTTCTCCATCTTCATCGAAATTCTGCTCATTGAAAGGAATAAATTCATGAAAAATCCCATTATTTAATACTAAACGCATGGATGGTCTATCTGGCAAAGCTTGGAAAGCCAAAAACCCTTCCGAAGCTAGATAAGTCTCCATGTAGATCAATGGCTTGGCCAGTAACTTTTCAAAACCTTTTTTGTAGGGCTGAAAGGATACTCCTCCATGAACAAAAATCTGTAAATTTGGCCAAATATCATGAATGGTCTTCAATTGATAACGCTCTATGATTTTCTCCATCAGAATCTGTAACCAAGCAGGTACACCTACGATGATACCAATATCCCATTTCGGCGCATTAGCTACGATTTGATCAAGCTTTTCTCCCCAGTTTTTATTCCTAGAAATGATTTTTCCAGGTTTATAAAAACGCTGAAACCAAATCGGTAATCGCCCTGTAGTGATCCCGCTAAGGTCTCCAGAAAAGTAAGTACCATTGAACTCCAAATCCGTACTCCCGCCAAGCATCAGTATACCTTTTGTGAACAAGGAGTTCGGTAAGTCATATTTGGACAAGGTGAGGATTTGTCTGACACCTGTTTTTCTGATGGCTTTGACCATATCCTTGGAGATAGGGATATATTTGGATGATGCTCCTGAGGTACCTGAACTCAACGCAAAATACCTGATCTCACCTGGCCAAGTGATATTTTTCTCCCCATTCTTGAGCCGATGCCACCATTCTTCATAAATTTTATCATAATTATAAATAGGAACACGACTGGAAAAAGCATTATAAAAATCATCTCCCTCTGATTTAAATGACTTCAGAATAGCGTCAAACTCATACTTTTTTCCAATCTCCGTCTTAACAGATTTGATCAGTAGTTTTTTGAGTACATTCTTTTGTAACTCTATCGGTGCACTGTATTCTTGCTCCAAAGATTCACGTAATCTGATACCATTTTTTAGCAATGTCCCTAAGATAGCCATATCTTTGTTTACCTAGTTTGGTTATATAAAAGTATCAAAGTTAAAAGAATGAATATTAAAGAAAATTTAATTGATATAAAAAACACTTTCAAAAACCCAAGTTGCCTCCTCGTGGCAGTGAGCAAAACTAAACCTATCAGCCTACTTCAAGAAGCGTATGATGCTGGCATCAGGGACTTTGGGGAAAATAAGGTACAAGAATTAGTAGAAAAACAAGAGCAATTACCAGCTGACATTCGTTGGCACATGATTGGTCATTTGCAAAGAAATAAAGTAAAGTACATCGCTCCATTTGTTCATTTGATTCATGGAGTTGATTCTTTCAAACTCCTCAAAGAAATAAATAAACAGGCTAAAAAAGTAGATAGAACCATCTCTTGCCTGATTCAAATGCATATTGCTGAGGAAGATAGTAAGTTTGGTTTTGATCAGCAGGAGCTTGATGAAATGCTACAAAGCAAAGAAATCCATGAATTGTCAAATGTGAAAATCATTGGTTTGATGGGTATGGCGACTTTTACTGATGATGAATCACAGGTGCGCAAGGAATTTCGAGGGCTTAAGCATCTATTTGACCAACTTAAAAGTCAAAAACTACCTGATAGTTTTGAGCTTAAAGAGATCTCCATGGGTATGTCTGGTGACTACTTGATCGCACAAGAAGAAGGAAGTACCATGGTAAGAATTGGCTCCGCAATCTTCGGCAGTAGAAAAAGTTGATAAGATTTAAATGATTTAAAGTTTCAAAGTTTGGGAATCACGACGCTTTTCTATTTAAACATCTCCAACAACTTTACAACCTTCCAACGTTACAACATTAAAACTATTAGAAATGAAAAACAAACACATTCAAATCGCAGCGATTCTGGGAGCTTTGGCGGTGGGGATAGGTGCTTTTGGGGCACATGGATTAGCTGAGCTATTAGCTAGACATGGGCGTACGGAGACTTTTGAAACAGCTGTGAAATACCACTTCTATCATACCTTTGCCATCTTAGCAGTCGGAATCCTTCAAGCTGTTTTTACTGATAAAAAACACCTGAATAGCGCCGGATTTCTTTTTCTAGTTGGAATTTTGATTTTCTCTGGATCTCTATATGCCCTTTCACTGACTGGAATTACATGGCTTGGAGCCATCACGCCTATAGGAGGAGTAGCCTTTATTCTAGGTTGGGTATTTTTATTTCTTGCTGGAAAACCATCAAAATTTGAGAATTTATGAAGTTGAAAAAGCTTTTTACATTCATCTTTCTATTTTCATTTATCTCTTTCGCCAGTGCTCAGCAACAGGATGCACTTGAGGATAGTATACGTAACCGCTACTTTCAACTGCATGCGTTACTTGGTCCGAACACTTTTTTTGATAATCATTTGACTGGATTTATGCTCTATGACTTAGACAGTCAATGGGTACATTATGAAAAAAATAGTCACATGAATTTCATCCCAGCTTCGACTACCAAGCTGTTGACTTTTTATGCTTCTCTGGTAGTTCTCAATGAAAAAACAAACACCTTCAGGTATACAATTCAAGGAGATGAAATCACCATCTGGGGTTCTGGGGATCCTTCTTGGAAATACAACTTACTACCTCAACCCAAGATAGAAGAATTTCTAAAACCATATAAAAAAGTGAAATTCTCTGCGGCCAATTGGAATGATACTTCATTTGGCTATGGTTGGCAATGGGACGATTATTACTTTGCATATTCAGCAGAAAAATCTCCTCTTCCTATTTATGGGAATATTGTCACATTTAGAAATGTCAATGGAAGACCTCAATCTATGATTCCTGGATT
Source organism: Belliella buryatensis (assembly GCF_900188245.1). Taxonomy (GTDB): domain Bacteria; phylum Bacteroidota; class Bacteroidia; order Cytophagales; family Cyclobacteriaceae; genus Belliella; species Belliella buryatensis. Next base: position 16,072 of record NZ_FZOK01000016.1, read on the forward strand.
TGAAGTATTTTCCAGAAATGTCAATGGCAACCTCACCACTGTAAGAAGAGATTTTCATAGCAACACTTTCTTTTACAATCCTAGGACATATACCAACCCGGGCCCTATCCTACCCTTCGTGACCTCCCCAGAGCTGACAGTTGACTTGATGCGCAATATCCTTCAGAAGCCAGTGGAGTTGGTGGACACACCGCTTCCAAGCAATGCCCAGAAATATCAAGCAGGCACCATGCAGCCACTATGGAAAGAGATGCTACAGGAGAGCGATAACTTCATCGCAGAACAGATCATGCTAATGGTAAGTGATGAGCTGTTTGGTGAACTCAATACAGAAAAAGCCATAGATCATATTCTCAAAAAACACCTCAGTGATCTACCCGACACTCCTAAATGGGTAGATGGATCGGGACTATCTCGCCACAACTTGGTCACTCCAAGAAGTATGGTGCAGATCATCGAAAAACTGGACAACTTGATGCCTCGCCAGCAACTGATGCGTCTTTTGCCTCAAGGCGGAATTAATGGTACACTCAAAAATAATTACAGAGCACCTAGACCATATATATTTGCTAAAACAGGTACCATCAGCAATAACCACGCACTTGTAGGCATCATTCGAACCAATAGTAATCGGCATTATGCCTTTGCATTTATGAACAACAACTACCTGAACCCAGCTTCTGAAATCAGAAGGGAAATGGAAAAAGTTCTGGTCTTTATCCGAAACAACTACTAAATTTCAGAATAACCAACCCTAGCTCGATGATGAATAAAAGGAGTTTTATCAAATCCATGGGACTTGCGATTGGAGCTATCCCCTTCCTGGCTCTAGATCAGAAATCCAATCAACCAAATACTATTCTCCTGCCAAAGGCCATCAATAAAGGAGATACAGTTGGACTCATTAGTCCATCAGCTGCCACCTCAGAGCGTATTCAATTCATGTTTGCACAGGAAGCTTTGGAAGCTCTAGGTTTCAAGGTCAAGCTAGGTACAAACCTAAAAAATAGACGCGGACATCTTGCGGGCACCGATGAAGAGCGAGCCGCTGACCTCAACGGCATGTTTGCCGATCCTGAAATCAAGGCGATCATCTGCATAAGGGGTGGTTCAGGAGCCGCGAGGATTCTACCATTGATTGATTATGACTTGGTCAAAAAAAACCCTAAACCGCTTTTGGGTTATTCTGACATTACTGCATTGCATAATGCCATCCACGCACAGACAGGTTTGATTAGCTTCCACGGTCCAAATGGTACAGGAAGTTGGAACAACTTCAATGTGCAGCAATTTGAGCAAATCTTTTTTGAAAAATCTCACCTGACATTTGAAAATGAAATATCCAAAGGGGATGACTTGGTGGTCAAAAACAACAGAACTATCACCATGAAGTCAGGGACGGTAGCAGGAAAAATCCTCGGAGGTAACCTAACTGTTTTGACAGCGCTGTCGGGAACACCCTATCTTCCAGATTTTAAGGATGCTATCCTATTCCTGGAAGATATCGGTGAAGATCCTTATAAAATAGACCGGATGATGAGCACATTGAAGCTTAACGGAACATTAGGTCAAATCAAAGGCTTTGTATTTGGTCAGTGCACTGATTGCACTCCATCAGGTGGTTATGGATCATTAACTTTAGATGATGTATTGGATGATTATATTCTTCCATTGGGAATCCCTGCATACAAAGGCGCTATGATTGGGCATATCCCAAAGCAATTTATCATCCCTGTTGGTGCAAGAGTAAAACTCGATGCAGATGCAGGTACTTTGACTATGCTAGAAACAATATTTCAATAAAACCTTATGAAAAAAATTCTCTTAATAGCTAGCCTTTTCCTCGTATTGGGACAATGGAGCTGTATTTCTACCCAGAATATTTCAAAACAAAATCAAAATATGGATTCTGATAAAATGACATATTTGGCACTTGGTGATTCTTATACCATCGGAGAGGGTGTTGAGGCGAAAGACCGCTATCCCCATCAGGCAGTGGAGATGCTCGAGGAATCGGGAATTGCTTTTTCAGAGCCAAAAATCATCGCCACTACAGGTTGGACAACTGATGAATTGAAAAAAGGTATTCAAGCTGCAGATGTCAATGGGAAAACTTTCGATTTGGTCACTTTACTGATTGGAGTAAACAATCAATATCGAGGAAGGCCAGTAGACAATTACCGAAGTGAATTTCGGCAACTTTTAGAAGATGCCATCGCTTTTGCAAAAGGAGATAAAAGTCATGTCGTGGTACTTTCAATTCCAGATTGGGGAGTTACACCTTTTGCGGTAAACAGAGGTTCGGATCAAGAAAAAGTAGCGCGCGAAATTGATCAATACAACCAAGCAAAAAAAGAAATTACTGAAGAAATGGGCGTTACCTATATCGATATCACCGAACATTACAGAATCAATGGGATGAAGCCTGAGTCAGTTGTCTCAGACCAACTCCATCCAAGTGGTTTGATTTATCAATATTGGGCTGAGAAATTGGTGGAGATTGTTGAGGTAATGGAGTTTTAATATTCGGATGGTCATCAACCAAAATCACTATCCAAGAGGTATCTAACAGTTAAATAGAGAAATTTCCTAATCTAATAACCATACAAGAAGGAAAAAAAATGCCTAGATTTTCGGGTCAAAAGAGTCGTTCTTAAAAGTTAATTTTCAAATTTGAGCCCTTTTTATGTAAGTTCGTTGTATTAATGAAAATTCAAAAAGAAAAATATGCCCAAAACTAAAATAACCGTAAATCCTAATGGCTTTCTAAAAGTAGAAGGGGATTTTGAAATTGTTGACAATCAGGGTAACGCCTATGGCCTTCAGGGAAGAACCACATTAGGACTCTGCAGGTGTGGTCACTCTAATAATAAACCTTTTTGTGATGGTTCGCATAGAGGTAATTTCGAGCACGAAGCGACATCCTTTGATTTACCTCCAAAGAAAATATAAAGCAGTCTTAAGTAGCAAACAAACTCGAGATAACAAGTTAGATCGTTTTTAGTCTTGAAGCTACAGAGTAAGCCTTTATGCGTTTAATTGAGAGTCAATAGACCGCATGCGGACACAGCATTATCTGGCAAAAGCCCTGATTGATATATGAATCACTCAGGGCTTTTTATTTAGGGTTTTCCCTAATAGGCTAAATATTAATGTCAGATATCTTCAAAATGATCTGTCCCAAATTCATATTTTTTTCTTTTTATCGAATTTTTCTTCCAATCGCTCTGTCTGTCGACCAGGGTTTCTTATCCCATTTTAATTGAATTTATATTAAGATTCTGCTTCATTGGCGGAGTTTTTGAGCCTTTTAGTATTGAGGGACAAGCCCTTTTATAAATTATATGTTTAACCTAAACCTAATCAAATGGAAATTTTTAATAGAAATGCTTTTATCAATCTATCCAAAAAGAAGGGAAATCCCTTTATAAGTATTTATAGCCCTACATCTAGACAGAGTTCTGAAGGTTATAAAAAAGATCAGATTCATTTCAAGAATCAACTGCAAGAAGTCGCTATCAAATTGGATAAAGATCATAATATTGAAAATAAGGAAATCAAAAACTTACTTTCTCCAGCTTTTGAACTTTTGGATGACATGACTTTCTGGCAAAACAATTCGGATATGCTCGCATGCTTTATTTCATCCGAAGGCATGGAAGTAATCAAAGTACCCATTGATCTAGAAAATGGTCAAAATTTCATTGGCGAGAAACCTTTGTTATTGCCTATGATTCCTGAATTGTCAGATGATGGACATTACTACATCTTATTGCTCAATCTTGATAAGATCTTATTGTATGAAGCTACAAGAAATACAGTACAAGAAATCATTCTAGACCCTGAAGAAGTTGCTGTATCTTTTACAGCAGAAGAAGAGGAAGATGAAAACCAAAAACAATTGCAGGGTCAGGGAGGGTCTGGCATTGCAGGTGCAATGTATCACGGGCATGACGGTGGTTCTGATGAAGTGAAAAAAGTCACCATTCTGAATTATTTCCACAGAATGACAAATATGCTTGAGCCCAAGCTAAATAACAATCCACTACCGCTAGTTTTGGCTGGAGTCGATTACCTTATTCCAATTTTCAAAGAAGCAACCAAATACAATCACCTCTTGGATGGGCATGTGAGTGGTGCTTATGGCGAAAAAGACATGATGACCTTACATCAGAAATCTTGGGAGGTAGTCGCGCCATTTTTTGAAAAAGAAAGAATCAAAAGAAAAGAGGCTTTCAACCAAAAGGCTGTAGACGGACTTGCAATAAGCAATGATAATTTAAAAATCATCAAAGCTGCTCTGACAGGCGGAGTGGACACACTTTTGGTAAACATGAACCACAAACATCTTTTTGGAACTTACGATCCTGAAACCCACCAAATCAGTGTGTCTGAAGAGCAAGAAAATGCAGGTCATTGTCTGATAGATGAAGCTGCCGCTAGAACTGTTGAATACAAAGGTAAAGTATATATGGTAGAAGAAGAAAATATGCCTGAAGAAGCACAAGTTGCAGCGATACTGAGGTATCCTTTGTAATAAAAAAAGCAGACCCGAAATCGGGTCTGCTTTTTAATTTATTTTTTAAATTTTAATTTCCTTTTGGAAGAACATTCGAAATCAATGAAACTTTTTCTATTGGCTCGGCAGCATTGGAGTAAACTCTTACTACGGAGTTTTGCTTGCCCATTTTACCAGCTGAATTGAAGACAACTTTCATTTCTCCTTTTTCTCCTGGTGCGATTGGAGTTTTTGGCCAGTTAGGTGCAGTACATCCACATGTCACAGCTACATTGGAAATCACCAAAGGCACATCTCCTGTATTTTCAAAAACAAAGGTGTGCTCTACCTTATCACCTTGGGTAATATCCCCGAAGTCGATAGACTTTTCTTTAAAAATAATCTCAGCACCTTTTTTCTCCTGGGCTTGAACGGCAACTGCAAACAGCGCCATTACCATGATTAATACTAACTTTTTCATTGCTCTAAGTTTTAATTTATTCTTTGTTTCTTAATTCTATTTAAAATCACTCAATCAACTAATCAACCAAGCGACCTAATTAACTATTCCCTAATTCACTCTTTTCTCCATTAAGGTAAAACTTCGGATGAAAGTTCACCATAAAGAGTTCTTTTTTTGCTCTTGTGACTGCCGTATACAGCCACCTGACATACTCTTTGTCCACTTGCTCCTCAGTTAGATAGCCTTGATCTACAAATACTGCATCCCATTGCCCCCCTTGAGACTTGTGACAGGTCAAGGCGTATGCGAATTTAATTTGTAAGGCCGAAAGATAAGGATCTTTTTTGATCAATTCCATCCTTTCACTTTTGTTGGCTACATCTGCATAATCAGCTGCTACTTGCTTATACAACTCTCTATATTGCTCCGTAGTCAAGGCTGGAGTCGGGCTATACAAGGTGTCTAAGATGACTTTCGCTTCAAAGTTGGGTTCTTCCGGATAATCTATCAACCTTAACTCCAAAGTTGCAAATCTCAAGCCATAAAGTTCTTCAAAAGACCTGATTTTGGCAACTTCGGCAAAATCTCCATTGGCTAGAAAATTTACTTTCTCAGAATCAGCCATATATGTGTAATTGTTTTTTACAATCATCAATAAATCTCCAGCACTGATTTCCTCTTCAAAAAAATGGATTGTTTGCCTGATATACTGATTGTACTGAACAGCCATTTTATTTGAGCGAGTGATAATCGTAGTGTTCTCCACACCATATTTTTGGTAAGCATAACGTAACCCATCCTCTAAACGCTCTCCCGTCATTTTGAAAAAATCCTTAAATCCTTTGGTATAGAATCCAATTGAGGGATTTTCTTTCACAACCTGCTGTCGTAGTAAGGTGGCATTGTACAAAATCCCAGAATCTAACTGCTGGCGCATCACTTCTGTCAATTCGATATCATCTGTCTGTAATCGGAAATTCCTTATCAAATAGCTCTTATCCAAAGCTGGACTTTGTTGACTACCCACAGGTGGAAGCTGCGCTGTATCTCCTACCAGCAATAACCTATTTGTAGATTCCTGAAAGACAAATTGAATCAAATCTCTGAGCAAGCTTCCCGCTCCATCATCTGCTAGCATAGAAGCCTCATCAACAATGAAGAGTGTATTTTTGTAATAATTCTTCATCAATTCAAAGCCTAAGCCTGATTCTGGCACTGCTTCCTTAGGTCTGTAAATGATCTTATGGATAGTGAAACCTGATCTTCCACTGTAATTTCCCATAACTTTAGCAGCTCGACCCGTAGGTGCCAAAAGCAATGCTTTCATTTGCATCCTGGGGAGAACTTTGACCAATGCCGAAATCAAGGAAGTTTTTCCTGTACCTGCATAACCACGAAGTATAAAAACAGTAGATGTATTTTGGTCATTCAAAAAGAATTGATCCATTTTCAGAAAAAACTGCATTTGACCTGAGGTAGGCTCATGTGGAAAATTTCTTTGCAGAAGAATGGATGGCCTAACTTTGACTTGCTTATCTTTATCGTCCATGGAATTACGAATCTAAGTCTAATAAGATGAATTTGGAAAAAGAAATTGAAGAGAAGTTTGGGGGAAGGCTTAGAACGCGCGTCAATGGGATACTGATCCAAGATAATAGTATCTTAATGATCAAACATAAGATGGGAAATGATAGGTTTTTTTGGAATGTCCCTGGAGGCGGAATGAAATATGGTAGTTCGGCGGAAGAAAATCTAAAGCGAGAATTCATGGAGGAAACTGGATTGGAGATTAAGATAAAAGACTTCTTATGCACCTATGAATATTTGAACAAGCCACTCCATGCTGTTGAATTGTTTTTTGAAATAGAAGCAACAGGTGGAAATCTAAAAATGGGGAAAGATCCAGAACTCTCTGACGAACTACAATTGATCACGGAAATCGGCTTTCTTAACATCGATAATCTTGCGCTCATCAAAAATTCCGAGAAACACAGGCTGTTTTGGGGAATAAAATCGGTGAATGATGTGAGAAAATGGAAAGGATATTTTAATTTTGAGAATAATTATCTAAAATAGCACTTTATTAGAAACACCATCAACCTTATTTAGTAGATTAAATCAAGCCAAAAAAATGACGTTAACTAGAATTTTATCTATTGTCTTCTTACTAGGCGCTTTGGGTCTAGGTTACATGCTTTATAATAGCGTAGACAGCGTAGTAGAAGCAGAAAAAGAAATCGCTAGAACTGAAGCGAGAATCATCGAAAAACTTCAAATGCTCAGAGATGCTCAGATTGCTTACATTGCTGCTAATGGTGAGTATGCTGGTAACTGGGAAGATCTTAAAAAATTCATCGAAGACGGTGAAATCTGGTTGGTTCAAAGAAAAGAGACCACCAAACTATTGGAATATGGAAAAGAAGAGACTACTGTCACCTTCGATACACTAGGTTCAGTTGGTGTAATGGATTCATTATTTAATGAAAGAAAGTATCCTAATTTCAACCTTGAAGCACTCAATGTAGTGCCAGGCTCTGGTGGAAAGACATTTGAATTCTTCGCTGACAAAGTAGAAAGAAATCAAAGAGAAATCCCTGTATTCGAAATTAGAGATCCAGAACCTATCAATCCAAAAAGAAGATTGAATAACAAGGAAAAGGCTCTGAGAGTAGGGTCTAGAAATGATTCATCTACTTCAGGTAACTGGGAGTAATCTTGGCTAACATTGTAGAAAATATCCAAGAAAATATTTATAGCGATAAGTTTGACATCAATATGGTGTCAAACTTATCGCTTTTCTTGTTTGGTGAAAAGTTTATTCTTCTCGCCAAAGATGCCAATGAAGAGATTTCTGCTATACACCAGAAGTTTTTTGCAGATTTGAACTCTCTCCGATTTGTGTTAGAAAGAGATAAACTCTACGCCCTACCTGTAAAAACCAAAGTTTTTATTTTCAATCAGCAATATGCTCTTATCCCAGGATTGGTATTTGACGCTGAGCAATTGGATAAATACCAGTATTTTAATGCTCCTCAGAAAGAAGCTCAAAATCAAATTTTCACGGCATTAGATAGCAATAACATCTATTTGACAGGTGCATTTGAGTCAGAGTTAATAGATATCTTATCAAAAGAAGGTTTAGAGACTTCTTTTTTCCATGGTAGTGCATCTTTCTTGGCTTATGTTCTCAAAGACAAAAGCAGCTACATCAATCAAGAGCTTTTCATCAATATTCATGGTCAGGAAAGTTATGTAGCTGCATTCAAAAATCAAGAGCTGGTCAATTTTAATGCCTACGAAGCTGAGGATAAAGATTCATTGATTAAGTATGTTTTTGGTGTCATTTCACAAATTGGGTTTGACAGGAAGTATTGCAGAGTCACTGTATTTGGTGACTTTGAAAGTTTAGAACTCAATCAAGAGTTTGGAAATCTTTACTTCAAAAACTTTATCTTAGATCAACCGAAGGCAAATCAACAGTATCTCAGTGGTGCGGAAATCTTCCAAAACTCCAATCTTTTTGAAGCTTACTGGGAGTTTAGATAAAAATAGACATGCAAAACAAAATTGCCATATTCCCTGGGTCTTTTGATCCTTACACCAAAGGTCATCATGATATTGTGATGAGAAGCCTTCAGCTTTTTGATAAAGTGGTGATTGGAATTGGCTATAATTCTTCAAAAAAAAATCGTTATTTCGATATTGACCTGATGGTTGCCAAAATCAAAAGTGTCTATGAAGGGAATGATCGTGTAGAGGTGATAGTTTACAATGAACTTACTTCGTCATTAGCCAAGAGAATTGGGGCTACTTTTTTGGTGAGAGGACTCAGAAACACAACTGATTTCGAGTACGAAAACACGATTTCTCAAATGAACAAAAACCTAAATAAAGACTTGGAAACGGTATTTCTAATTACTTCTCCGGAGTTTGCGGCCATCAGTTCTACCATCATCAGAGATGTTCATAGATTTGGAGCAGCTATAAATGAATACCTACCTTACGAGGTCTGAACCTTAGGTACCATTTTTAAAAAACGCTTATACAAATACCTCATAGATGGGTAAGAGTTGACAAGAGCGACCTTTGCTTCTTGATGACTAAGCCATTTGATATCTTCAATCCCTTCTTCAGTCTGAGGTTTCATGCCTTTATCATTGAGATTATCCATAGCATACCAATAAGTCTTTTTAAGAATACTTTTTCTATTTTGGGTATATGTATGCCAAGTTTTACAGATTTCTGGACCAAGCTTTACCTTGATAGCACATTCTTCTTCTACTTCTCTTACAGCACATTCAGGAGGAGTTTCTCCCTTTTCAAATTTCCCTTTAGGCAAATCCCATTTTCCAAGCCTATGTATGAATAAAACCTTCTCACCTTTTGTGACTACACCGCCAGCGGCTTTGATGATAGTAAATCTACTTTTGATGAATTTCTTAAGCTTCTCCTTGTCTTTAGTAACCAAGACTACTGAGTCCAAATTCTTCAACTTTCGTGTACGTAAAAGATAAAGTAACTTAATAATAATATCTTGAGAAGGGTTGGTGATCAAGACATCATCATGGAAATCAAGAGAGGTAGGAAGGTCCTTAGGGTTTTCATAAATACACTCAAAAGTCCTGTCCACAGGTAATTCTTCGGGCGTCATTATATCCAAAGGCTTGTCATTGATAAAAATCTTCATCTCTCGGGATCTTTAGTCTGATTCAGGTAGCTTAGAATATCAAAAATGCATAAAAAAAATCATCCTGCACAATCCCGCTTGATTTTTATCTACTATTTTTGAGACATGAAATTATTTGATAAAACTGTAGCCGCAGAAGTAGCTTCAAAACTTCTAGAAATCAGAGCAATTCGCCTTCAACCTGACAAACCATTTACTTGGGCTTCGGGTTGGAAATCCCCAATTTACTGTGATAACAGGCTTTCTCTTTCCTACCCTAAAGTGAGAGACTTGATCAAGGAAAATCTAATCAAAGCTATTCAAGAAAATTTTTCCAAAGTGGAAGCTATCGCTGGGGTGGCAACAGCAGGGATTCCACAAGGAGCACTTCTAGCTGATGCATTGGGTTTACCATTTGTCTATGTTCGATCCAAGCCTAAAGGTCATGGTATGGAAAATATGATCGAAGGTAAGGTCACACATGGACAAAAAGTTGTAGTTGTCGAAGATTTGGTTTCAACTGGAGGAAGCTCTTTGAAAGCAGTAGCTGATCTGAAGGCCGCTGGCTTTGAGGTGTTGGGAATGGTTGCAATTTTCACATATGGATTTGATGTTGCAGCAGATAACTTCAAAAACGCAGGAGTAGATTTGATTTGCTTGAGTGATTATGCCGCGATGTTGCCGCAGGCTTTAGCCAATGATTATATTAATGATGACGATACTCTGGCCTCTTTAGTAGAATGGAGAAAAGATCCTGCTGCCTGGGGAAAAGAATAACCATCACAATATTATTTTTAATTGAAAGTAAAAAAGAGAGCTTTCGTAGCTCTCTTTTTTTATATCTATTTCTACAACTTCTCAGTCAAAATAGATAATGCTGTCATAATTCCTTCTCTGTAATTTCCCAATCTGATATTTTCATCAGGACCATGTTGATTGTTGTCTGAATTGACTGTTGGTATGGTCACAGCTGGAAAACCCAACGCATCAACAAATGGAGAAATTGGTAGTGAACCTCCACTGATCCTTATTTTTATCGGAGATTTAGCAAATGCTCTTATAAAAGCTTTTTCTAACCATAAACCCGGTTCTGAATCAAATGGCGTTCGAAATGCCTGATAGGAAATTGTTCCTTTCCATTTGATAAGTTTAGGATAATTCATTCGCTCTTCGTCAGTGGGTTCTCTGTCCAAGATATGATAGCCTTGTTCTTCAATATGACTGCGAACCAATGTAAATAGTCTCTCTGGATCACTTTCAGGTACTAATCTAATATCGATCTCTGCTGTAGCATCAGCGGGTACGATTGTCCTTGACTCCGCTCCTATCCATCCTGATCCCAAGCCTCTGATATTTAAAGATGGGTATTGAATTGACTCCTGATAACTACTTCCAACTTGATCAGTAAAACCAATTCCAAGTTTTCTTTTGATCTCTGCTTCATCATCTGGAACCGCATCAAGGATCACTTTCTCTTCTGGACTTAAATTAATCCCATCATAAAATCCCGGAATGATCACTCTGCCTTCATCATCTTTCATTGATGCCAATAATTTGGATAGCCTAAGCGCAGGATTGGGAGCATAATTTCCATAATGTCCAGAATGCTGCGCCGCTCTAGGACCAAAAACAGTCAAGGTGATTTCTGAAATACCCCTTGCGCCAAAACTCAATGTTGGTTCATTGCTCAGGTGTCTTGGCCCATCCATGATTAGCATCATGTCTGCCTTGAGTTTTTCACGGTGATCCAAAACAGCTGCGGGTAAATTCGGAGACCCAATTTCTTCTTCAAAATCCAAAATTACTTTCAAATTGTAATTGGGTAAAAGACCTTCTGCAATCATGGCATCCCAAGCAGTCAAAAACATAGCTAAAGGACCCTTGTCATCTGATACTGCTCTTGCAAATATCCTCCATTCATCATCTATTCCTTCTTCAATTTTATCCATCGAAATCTCCTCCCAACCCCCAGATTCATTGATTTTCTTCAACACAGGGGTGTATGGATCCGCTTGATTCCATTTTTTTCTATCAACAGGCTGCCCATCGACATGGAAATAAAACAAAACTGTTTTCTTCGCATCTTCCACTTTGTAGCTTGCCAACATCAAAGGGAATCCTTTGGTAGCTAATTGTTCAATACTCCAATTTCTATTCGAAAAATTTTCTTCGCACCATTCTAAATTAGGAACAAGCTGATCAGGATGATTGGAATCGTTGGGTATCGATACAAGTTCATTGAGCAACTTAACACCTTTGACTAAGTACTTTTCTGTTGTTCTATGAAGGTCAATTTGCTGGGCATGTGCCAAAATTGGAAAACACAAAAAAACGATGACTATTAGTTTATATATTTTCATATTGAATTTGATTTTGCAAAGATCAAGTTAAGTCACTTCAAATAAATTAAAAAGTCAATTCTGTATACAGCTCAAAATAAAAAAACCAGTCCGGCTTGGACTGGTTTGAATTTTTTATTTGTGGATGAATGTAAAACTCACATTTACCCGATCACTGAGTGTCTGTTCTTCGGGACTAAAAGTAGGCTCTACCCTATCTTCAGAAGCTGTCTTCATCATCATCGTTTCCATTCGATACTCAGTTGGCTGGAAACTAGCACCTGAGCTGTAGTTAACTTTATAAACGCGGATTTGATCGATCCCCATGGTCTTAGCAATGATATCAGCCTTCCTTTTTGCATCAAGCAAAGCCAATTCTAAAAGCTTTTCCTGATAAGATTTTTTCTGATTTTCAGAAATACCAAAACTCACATTATAACTCAAATCAGCTGATTTATTGATTGATTCGACGATTTTCACTAAATCATTTTCTCTGTGCTTGACTACAACTCTGATGTTTTGGGTGGCAACATATCCACTATCTTTAGAAGATCCTCTGGTATAGATTCTATTGATGTTGACATAGTAGTTGTCCACTACAAATTTGTAATCTTTTACACCTGACTTTTTCAATGCATCTTCGATTGCTTTTGTCTTTTTATTCAGCTTGTTAGTTACGTCTGAAACTTTCATCCCCAATTCTCGGAGATTCATATTAATAGTAGCTTCATCTGGCATCACTTTGATTTCACTGGCACCATCTACTTCAATCGATGGAACAGATTGTTGCTGTGCAGAAGCAAATAATGGAAGAAGCAAAACGGGTAATAAAAAGAGTAGTTTTTTCATATAATATATGTTTTAGTCTGTTTACAGTATTCAAATCCCAAGCCACAAAAACTTAATATTTGTTAATTCCCAGATTTGATTTTCTTGAGAAAGTATTTATCCTAAATTTAAGGGTAAGAAATTATCAAACCACATTCAAGACGAAATAACATCCCATTATGTCTCAACAATTTTATATACTATGAAAAATATTAACAAGCTTTTTGCCCTTTCAGTATTCGCTTTCCTACTCCCTATTCTCAGTTTCTGTCAAGGACCAAATGTAAATTTTTCCATTTCAGAAAAAGTCAATCAAGATTCACTTCGCAATATTGACATCTTGCTTAAGAAAGCAGTAGATAATCAATGGATTGCTGGAGCAGTTGCATTGGTGGCGGTAGATGGGGAAATAGTCTATGAAAATGCATTTGGGTACAAGAACATAGCTCAAAATAAGGCGATGAAGACAAATGACATTTTCAGAATGGCCTCCATGACCAAACCTATCACTTCTATTGCAATTCTTAAATTGTACGAAGATGGCAAATTGGATTTCAAAGATCCTGTTTCTAAATATATTCCTGAGTTTTCAAACCCTCAGATATTGGTTGGTGTAAATCCTGCCGATTCCAGCTACACAACAAAACCTGCTTCAAGAGAAGTGACTATCCATGATCTATTGACCCATACTTCCGGAATTTCTTATGGCTTTGCAGATACTTTGATGAATAAGATTTATGCCAAAGAAGGAATCATAGATTTGACCACTTTGAAGCCAATCATGCTGGAGGAAAGCATTGCTAAACTAGGGAAACTCCCTTTGAAACATGAACCGGGTGAGAAATTCACTTACGGATTGAGTATAGATGTGCTAGGACGAGTAGTTGAAGTTGCTTCAGGACAATCATTTGATCAATATCTGTTAGAAAATATTTTTGATCCACTAGGCATGGATGATACTAGATTTTATTTCGATGATGAAGCTCAGGCAGAGAGGCTTACGACTATGTATGCAAACACTAGGTCTGAGCCATTAGTGGAGTTTCCAGAAAATCCAAATAGAGGCTTATCCGGTTTCTTCCCAATCAAAGGAGCAAAAACCTATTTCTCAGGGGGAGCTGGCTTGAGTTCTACAGCTCAGGACTACTTCAAATTTTGCCAAATGGTACTCAATGATGGAGAATTAAATGGCGTCAGAGTTTTAAAAGAAGAAACTATCGCTTTCGCCAAAAACAATCAAATTGGTGAAATTAGAATGGGTAGAGATCATTTTACTTACGGTTATCAGGTTGTTCCAGAAGATGGCGATTTACGTTTTGGGAGAATTCCAGGGAAAATTTCATGGGGAGGTGCCTTTCAAACTACTTTCTGGATTGATCCTGCAAGAAATTCTGTAGCCATGCTGCTTACGCAAATGTACCCATCATACCATCAACAAAAGCTCTACGGACCATTTGAGCAAATGGTGAATGGGGCGTTTGTAGATTAGTATTTAATTGTGTACATTCCAGATATTATGCAAATAAATAAAAAAATTATGCCAAAATTAAAGCATCAATTGTTTTTCATAATATTGGCTTTTATCATTATTTCATGTGAGACAGTTGATCAGCCACCGTTAATATATGCTTATTCAAATAAGATTATAGGAGAATGGGAACAGGTAGAGAAATTCGTCTTAGTTGATTCACTTTCCAATCCAGCTAGAAATGAATGGTTGAATACCGAAATTGGATATAGCTTAAAGTTATTTGAAGACGGAACATTTAGCTATACAAAATTTGAGGAATGTACTACAGGGAGTTATGAATACAAAGGCACAATTCCTGTTATTGAATTGACATTTGATTGTGAGATAGAGATTTTAGGGGTAAAAACTTCAAAAATTTCAGAAGTCATCATCACAGATCAATCTCAAAACAACCAATTACAATTAGAACATAATTATGGAAAAAGCACAAAAGGCTGTGTTAATGAATGCTTTAGTATTTTCAGAAGAGTAGAATAATTTTCTGGAAAGTGATAAATGACATCATACGATTTGAGGAAAGAAATATAGCTTAAAATGATAGTAAAACCCCTGCTAATATCAACTAACAGGGGTTTTTATTTTATTTTCCTAGATCTAAAATATCTCCAATTTTGTTGATTTTCTGCATTTCTGAAGCTAGACTTTCATAGTCTTCGGCAATGATTTTATCTCTGAATTTTGACAAATTAGAAATATAAAGACTCAAGGCTTCGAGCATATTTTTTTTATTTTCCTCCATAATCGGTGCCCACATAGCAGGAGAGGATTTGGCCAGTCTTACCGTAGATGCAAAACCTGAACCTGCCATATCAAAGATATTTTTCTCATCTTCCATCTTATCCAAGACAGTCTTTCCAAGCATAAAAGAAGATACGTGCGAAAGATGCGATACAAAAGCTAAATGTCTATCATGCTCTTCCGCATCCATAAATCTGAGTTTCATATTGAGCGCTTCTAAGATGTCATAAGCCATCCCTTTCAAATGCACATCAGTCAATTCCATTTCGCAGATGATAAATACTTTCTTATCCAGTAAGTCAGCTTTAGCTGCTTTTGGCCCAGAATATTCTGTACCAGCAATTGGGTGTCCTGCCAAATATTGGGCTCTTTTAGGATGCTCTGTAACCGCTTTGCAGAGATTCTCCTTCGTAGAACCAAAGTCCATAATCAATGTGTTTGGTCCTACTTGATCCAAATATTTGATTAGAAGTCCAGAAAGCGTATTCGCTGGAGTCGCTAAGATGATGACATCAGTATCTGTATCTGGCTCTTCTTTGGCTTCATCTATAATCCCCAAGATTAGAGCATCTTCTAGATTTTTGAGATTGGTATCAAACCCAGTAAATTTAATATCAGGTTTAGCCTGCTTTAAAGCTAAAGCAAAAGAACCCCCCAAAAGGCCTAATCCAATGATGTGTATCTTTTTCATATTGATGGTTTTATTTGATTCTATAGATTACTTCTTTAATTTTTTCTTCTGAAATGCAAAGTGAAAAACGAACATATCCTTTTCCCTGAATTCCAAAAATACTTCCTGGCGTGATAAACAAGTGATGTTGATCAAGTAATTCGTCCACAAAATCTATATCTGTTTTATCGTTTTTGATTTTCGCCCAAACGAACATCCCTACAGCATCTTTTTCTACCTCCAAATCCAAAAGGTCAGCTAATTCCCATACTAAGTTTCTTCTTTTCGCATAAGTCTCATTCAGCGAAGCATACCAATCTTGACCCAATGAAAGTGCGGCAATAGCACCTTTTTGGATCCCTAGAAACATCCCTGAATCCATATTGCTTTTTACTTTCAGCACTGCATCAACCAATTCTGCCTTCCCCACTAAAGCTCCAACTCTCCATCCCGCCATATTTGCGGTTTTACTGAGGGAATTGAGCTCCATTGCAATTTCTTTCGCTCCGTTTATGGATAAAATACTTGAAGGTTTATCTTCCAAAATAAAGCTGTAAGGATTATCGTGAATGATTAAAATGTCATGCTTCTTCCCAAACTGAATAATCTTTTCAAATAATCCTTGACTAGCTCTAGCACCCGTCGGCATGTGGGGATAGTTTACCCACATCAATTTTACTTTGGAAAGATCGTTCTTTTCCAATGCCGCAAAATTTGGCTGCCAGTCATTTGCTTTATCCAAGTCATAGAAAACAGCCTTAGCCTCCACAAGCTGTGCCGCTGATGCGTAAGTGGGATAACCGGGATTTGGGATAAGAACTTCGTCACCTGCATTCAAAAACGCCATGGAGATGTGTATTATTCCCTCTTTCGAACCCATCAAAGGAAGTATTTCAGCGTTAGGATTGAGATCAACTTCATAATGCTTTTGATAAAAATCAGCAAAAGCTTTTCTCAACTCAGGAATTCCCTGATATCCTTGATACCCGTGGGCAAGGGAATCTGAGGCAGTTTCTTGGAGTGCCTGGATCACGGATGGGTGCGGTGGTAAATCCGGACTTCCTATTCCCATATTGATTACAGGCTTCCCTTCAGAGATCAACTGACGGACTTCCTTAAGTTTTTTGGAAAAATAATATTCCTCGATATATGTTAGCCGATTAGAAAAACCCTTCATTACTTTCTGTTCTCGTATTCCCCGAAAATTTTCACATCGCCAAAATCACTTTTTATATCTTGAATTACCGACTGATAGGCTTGATAATTCTCAAATTGCAAATCAATAAAAAATGCATACTCCCATGGTTTGTCAATCACGGGGATAGATTGAATTTTACTCAAGTCCAAACCAGAGCTACTGATCAATGACAATAATTTTGCAAGAATGCCTTTTTCATTGTTAACAGTTACTTTGATAGAAGCTTTATTAGGTTGTACTAATCCTAAATCCAAAATAGGTTTCTGTAAAATAATGAATCGGGTAAAATTATTTTTGACAGTCTGAATATCGCCTGCAAGTATCTCAAGTCCGTATATTTTCGCAGCTGTAGTACTTGCTATAGCAGCAACATTTTTGAGTTTTTCATCTCTAATCCTTCGAGCAACGGAGGCTGTATCGACATCATCAATTAATTTGATATTCGGATAGGCTTCAAAAAACTTCTTACATTGCAATAAGGCCATAGGGTGAGATCTTACTTCAGCGATATCTTCGATATGCTGACCTTTCATACACATCAAATTATGAGAAATTGGCAAGTAATATTCATCCTTGATCGTCAGGTTATAGCGGTCTATCAATTCATAATTTGGAAGAATAGCACCAGCGATTGAATTTTCAATGGCTAAAATCCCAAATTCACATTCTCCTTTACTCACACATTTGGCAGCTTCTTCAAAAGTCCTAAAACCCAAAATCTCTGCGTCCTCTCCAAAACAATTGAGCGCCACTTGATGATGAAAAGAACCTGGTATTCCCTGTATTGATATTTTCATTGGAAGAGACTATTTTTCAGGTGATAAAAGTGCTAACCCTGTTATTCTTTCAAAATGTTTTGCTTCGATTTTTCTTTCGGAAAAAATCTAAAAGCACAGAAGTGTCCAAACAAACTATTCGTTTCTCCATAACGCTAATAAACTTCTTGCTTCTTGAATTTTTTCAATTTCTTGATCTGAAATTACAGGTGCATTTTTCAAAAGTTGCTTTAAATTTATCTTCTCAATTGAGCTCGAAGATTCATCATGTGAGATCTCGTTCACATACTTTCTAACTGCTTCAAACTGCTTTGGAGATAAACTGCTCAGCAATTCTTTTATCTGCTCAAGTTTAAGGTTAACTGAAATGTCCATGTTTAAATATTCGTAAATCTATTTTTAAAGATGAATTAAACTGCCAATTGTACTATTCATTCCTATATTCTCCTTTTGAAAACATTAAAGACAAATTCAAACCTTACAATTCTTTCACCAATTCCACGTGCTTCCAAAAACTTGGATAGGATTTATTGACTACTTCGGGATCTTCGATGATTACTTGGGTTTTGGTCATCAATGGCATAAATGCCATCGCCATCCTGTGGTCATCATAAGTATGAATTTGAACTTCACTTGGAATATCAACTGAAGGAATTAATGTGAAAACTTCATTTTCCCCTTCGACTAGTTGTGCGTTGAACTTGGCTAGTTCTTGCTGTAAAGCCAAGATTCTATCCGTTTCTTTGATTCTTAGACTTTCAAGACCAGAAAACTCCACTTTCTGACCTAAGATTGCGCACGTGACAGCCACCGTTTGTGCCAAATCAGGACAATGGGTAAAATCCCAAGACTTCAATCCTCTGACAGGTTGCTTGGTCAATTTAACCCCCGAGTCATTGAATTCACTTCTAACTCCCAAATGACCCATAATTTCTACGATCTTGGAATCACCTTGAAGGCTATCTTGCTTCAATCCTCTTAATAACAATTCTCCTTCTTCAGCACATGCCAACAGGCTAAACCAATAACTTGCTCCTGACCAATCAGATTCAACTGCGAAACTTGTTGGCTGATATTTTTGAGGAGCAACATGAATCCTATTATCATCCCAAGTAAATGTCACACCAAATTGAGTCATCAACTCTAGCGTCATTTCAATGTAAGTTCTCGAGCCTACTTTGCCTTCCAGCTCCAACTCTAATCCTTCTGGCAAAATCGGTGCAATCATCAACAAAGCCGAAATATATTGACTGCTTACGTCTCCTCTAATCCTGATTTTATTGGTTTTTTGATTGCTAAAGCCGTGAATTGCCAAAGGCGGGTAGCCTTCTTTGTTCATATAATGTATCTCTCCACCGAGCTCTCTCAATGCATCTACCAAGATTCCTATTGGGCGCTCACACATCCTCGCTGTACCAGTCATAATCTTATTCTGATTAGTGACTGTAGCAAAGGCGGTAAGAAAACGCATGGTCGTACCAGCATCAAGTACATCAAAAACAGGTGGGTTAGTTTCCAGCAAACGAATCATCGTTTGCGTATCTCTTGCCTCAGCAAGATTGCTGATCTGATTTTCACCTTCCGTCAAAGCATCAATAATCAATACCCTATTGCTTTCGCTTTTTGAAGAAGGGAGTGGTATATCCGTAAATTTGAATTTTGATAGTTGAGATAATGTAATGGTATTCATACTATAAATATAGGCTTGAAAGAGTTCTTAAAGGGATTGGTAGAAAGCAATTGCTTCTTTGATTTCCAATGTACTCCCTGTGATATCGTATTCACACTGTCCGATTTTCCGAAGAAGAGAGAAATTTATGCGTTCTGAATCATTTTTCTTGTCTTGCGAACAAAGTGCTACAATAGCATCAACATCAGCAGTTGGGATTTCTATTTTCCCATACACCCCTAAGAGTAAGTTTGTGATTTGCTTCAATTCATCTAAAGTCAAGCCTGATTTTTTGTTTGAGAGAAAAGCTTCAGAAATCATTCCGATGGCAATTGCTTCGCCATGAAGCAAATGGTTGTCAGAATCCAAATAAAAGGATTCAAAAGCATGACCAATGGTATGCCCAAAATTGAGAATCTTTCTCAATCCCGATTCCTTTGGATCTTTTTCTACCACTGACTTTTTTATGCTGACTGACTTTTCGATCAAAGTCTTCCAATCTTGAGATTCCCAATCTTGAGTTTTCAGGCAAGAAAAGTAATCTGCATTCTGAATCAGACCATGTTTAATCACTTCTGCATATCCAGATCTGAGTTCTACTTCGGGTAGTGTTTTGAGAAATTCATCTGAAATAAGGACAGCTATGGGCTCTGCAAAAACACCGATATGATTCTTGAAACCATTGAAATCAATCCCAAGCTTTCCTCCTACGCTGGCATCGACTTGAGAAAGAAGTGTGGTTGGTATGTTGATGAACCGCACACCTCTTTTGTAAGTACTAGCGCAAAAGCCACCCATATCACCCGTCACACCTCCACCAAGATTGATGATCAGCGCTTTTCGGTCGAATCCACATTCTGTCATCCATTGCCAGATTTGAGTGCAGGTATCCAAGTTTTTATTGATCTCACCCGCTGTAAAAGCGAAAGTCTGATGTGCTGGTAGCTTGGATTTAATCAATGGATAGCAATGCTCCTGTGTATTGCTATCCATGATCAATCCGAGTTGGGAATAATCCTGTCTGTTCAAAAACCCAGCAAGATCATCCGAAATGGTATTAGAAAATATAATTGATTCCAATTTTTCTTTGTTATTAATTGACTCGAAATTACAAAAAGCCCGGGGATAAAAGTTATAAAATCGCAAAGTTGTAATGTTGAAAAGTTTGAGATTAGCAATGATTAAAAACAAAATGAAATCAATGATTGCCAATAACTTTTAAACCTTTCAACATTTTAACCTATTTACTATCTCTTAACTGGATCTGCTTCTCTTAGTTGCTTCTCTTGTCTTTTGACAGATTCTTCATGAATACAGTAAAGCAATTCTTTCATGAATTTTTCACTAAGATTCTTTTGAACACCTTTTTGTGTCCTAGACTCCATCACATATTTCCATCTATCTGACTGAAAAACAGTGAGGTGGTTTTCTCTTTTGTAAGCCCCGATTTGATCGATCATAGAAAATCTTTCTTGAAGTAAGTCAAGTAATTGATCATCCAAATGATCTACAGCTTGTCTAAGATCATTTAATCTTTCGCTTGGATTTTCAGATTCTCCTGTGCTTTTAAAGTCAATCTGAGATAGAATTTGTTTCAAAGTCGCAGGAGTAACTTGCTGCTTTGCATCAGACCAAGCATTATCGGGATCATGGTGCGTTTCGATCATTAATCCATCCAAACCAAAATTAATCGCTCGCTGAGAGGTTTCAAGGATACCAGCTCTATTGCCTACGATATGACTGGGGTCATTGATCACTTCCATTCCCTTCCACTCTCTTTTCAAGTGAATTGGCATGGACCAGTTTGGCTTATTTCTGAATCTCTTATCATAAGAATCTGAAAAACCTCTATGAATAGCAGCCAATTTATTGATTCCTACAGTCTGAAGTCTTTCCAAAGCTCCCAGCCAAAGTTGAAGGTCTGGATTCATTGGATTTTTCACCATTACCGGAATATCTACTCCTTTCAACGCATCAGCAATTTCCTGAACTGCAAAAGGATTGACTGTTGTCCTTGCTCCAATCCAAAGTACATCGACATTATGCTTTAGCGCAAGTTCTACGTGAGCGGCATTTCCTACTTCTGTAGTGATTGGGATATTGAGGTGATGTCTGACGATTTCCATCCACTTCAATCCATCCTCTCCAATCCCTTCGAAGCTTCCTGGTCTTGTTCTTGGTTTCCATATTCCAGCTCTGAAAAGGTTTGGAATCATATTTTCATTTTTCATATCGAGACAAACTCGCTCGATTTGTTCGGGTGTCTCAGCACTACAAGGCCCCGCAATGATAACGTGACCTTTAAGCCCTAGTCCCCAGTCTTTTGTTTGTAAGTGATTTTCCATGAGTTTAAATTGGTTTGAAAACAAAAAAGCCCGATTCTGTCGAATCGGGCTTTTTTGCATGTATGATTAAATTATTTTTTTATCAAGCAATAGACAGCTCCGATTCGACCTTCAGGACGAAAGTAAAAGTAAAAGAAGGTAAAATATATAACGGCTGCGATTAACATGCTTCAAATGTAAAGGGTGATTTTTTAAAAACAAATTAATTTTCTATTATTTTTTTGACAATACTGTAATACCAAGGCCTACTATTGGTAAATCAGTAATCATACCAATTTTAACAAGGATTTTCAAAATATTCTATGGGGAATTATCTGACGTGTTTTACAATCAATCTGGAACCATCTATTCTCAAATTGATTTATTACTATGTATCAAAACTGAAGCATGAATATCATCACCAAACCAAAAACCAAAGTAGATACCGAGATACTTGAACAAATCCTTACCGAGGAAAATGTGGAGAGGCAAGTAATCGTCAAATGTTATTTGGAAAATGGCCCCATGGAGCAGATGATAAGAATTTGGCAGAGCACTTTTTTAATTCCAAAAGAGAGTAGTGATAAATCAAAACTACTCAATGCTGATAACATAACATTTTTCCCATTTTGGACCTTTATTAAGCCTAAACAAAAGTATCAGTTCACTCTGATTTTTGAAGGATTACCCAGAGGTTGTAAGTTTTTTGATCTCATAGAAGAAATCCCTCAATCGGGAGGCTTCTCAATCACAAATATTCCTAGAAATCAGATGGATGTATATCATGTCCAAATCTGATTATTTTTCTGAGGTCTTGTCTTCCATTATTTCCTTTTGCTTGCTAATAGATTCTGAATGAATCATACGAAACAATTCTTTAACAAATTCAGGATTGAGTTGCATAGCTTGCGCCCATTCAGATCTACTTTTGAAAACCTTCTTCCAGCGATCAATTTGAAAAATGGCTACATTATTTAGTTTTTTAAACTGCCCAGCCTGTGTAACCAGATTCATTCTTCTAGTCATCACTTCTAGGAGTTCTCTATCAACTTCATCAATTTGTTGCCGGATTTGTTCCAATTGATATTGAAATTCAGGATTGTCCAGATTGATTGTTCTTGTCTTGAGTTTACGTAACATTTCCCCGAGAGCTTCCGGTGTCACTTGCTGTGGAGCATCTGACCATGCCTGATCGGGGTCTCGATGCGACTCTATGATCAAGCCATCAAAATCCAAATCCAGCGCCATCTGGGAGACTTCAAAAAGTAAATCCCTCTTTCCACAAATGTGGCTTGGATCATTGATCAGAGGCAGCTCTGGGAATCTTGTTTTCAGTTCTATAGGTATTTGCCACATTGGACTATTTCGATAAGTGGTATCATTGAAATTAGAGAAGCCTCTATGAATAGCTCCAATTCGTTTCAATCCAGCTTGATCAAGGCGCTCCAAAGCGCCAATCCACAATGCCAAATCAGGATTGACTGGATTCTTTACAAATATCGGAATATCTACTCCTCGGAGACTATCAGCAATTTCCTGGACAGTAAATGGATTAACTGTAGATCTTGCTCCTATCCATAAAATATCAACTTCTGCATCTAATGCTTGCTTTACATGACTAGGGTTTGCTACTTCGATAGCGAATTTTACTCCATATTTCTTTTTTACTTCTTGAATCCATGGCAATGCTATCGTTCCTACACCTTCGAAGCTACCTGGTCTTGTTCTTGGTTTCCAAACACCTCCTCTTATTATTTTAACTCCCTGTTTGACCAATCCAGCAACAGTCTCTTCCAGTTGTTCAGGTGTCTCTACACTACATGGGCCTGCAATAAACAAAGGATTCTCCAACCCCAATTCCCAAGCTTCAAATGATCTAGCCATATAAATTTGATTCAATTATTATCGCCAAATTAACAATTGCTTACAACAAAAAGTTGTTGCTAGGGAAATACATGATTGAAATCAGCCTTCTGATAAAGAAAAAGGCTAATTTTGAATCATAAAAAAAGCTTAGCCAATCTACAGTGAGAATCCATATAAGGTTTGGAAGGCTATGATTCAAAAAGTATATTTGCAGCTCGAATGACAGAATATGCCCACAAAAACCAAAATTTCTTTGGAGAACTTAGAAGTAGCATTTGCTTCTAAATCTGACGCGGAATTGAGAAAAATGTATCTCATCTTCGCAACTATGAATAACAACACCGCCGTGAAAATGGGGATTAAAATGGCCAATTTGGCATTTAAGATAAAATTCCCCATCAAGGGACTGATGAAAAGCACCATGTTTGGTCACTTCTGTGGAGGAGAAAGCATAGAAGATTCTCAGCAAACCGTTGATGAATTGGCTGCTTTCAATATCAAAACCATATTGGACTACTCAGTAGAAGGCGAAGGAAATGAAGATAGCTATGAAGCGACTTATAAAGAAATATTAAAAACAGTAGAAAGGTCTTCTGGTGATGACAATATTCCTTTCGCTGTCTTTAAGGTAACTGGCCTTGGAGACTATAAAATCATGACTAAAGTTCAAGAAGGGAAGGCACTAAATTGCTCAGAAAAAGCATCTTTTGTTAGACTTAAATCTAGAGTAGATGGATTGTGCAAGGCTGCAGCGAAAGCAAAAACAAGGATTTTGATTGATGCTGAAGAGTCTTGGTTCCAAGATGTCATTGATCAGATGGTCTACGAGGCGATGGAGAAATACAACCAAGAGCAATGTATCGTGTACAATACTTACCAAATGTACAGGCATGACATGCTTCAAAGGCTTAAGGATGCCAATGAAGTAGCCTTAGCAAAAGGTTATAAATTAGGAGCGAAACTTGTGAGAGGAGCATACATGGAAAAAGAAAGGGAAAGAGCTAAAGTGAAA
This sequence comes from Belliella buryatensis, assembly GCF_900188245.1. GTDB lineage: Bacteria > Bacteroidota > Bacteroidia > Cytophagales > Cyclobacteriaceae > Belliella > Belliella buryatensis. The sequence continues at coordinate 40,650 of NZ_FZOK01000016.1, forward strand.
GGCTACCTATCACCCATTCAACCTGACAAAGGTTCTTCTGATAGAGATTATGACGCAGCTTTGGCCTTTTGCATAGAAAATTTTGGACAAATAAGTCTTGTAAGTGGATCACACAACGAGAGAAGCAATATTTATCTCACCGAATTGATCGAAGAAAATCAAATCAACCCAAAAGACGAGAATGTCTACTTTGCTCAACTCTACGGCATGAGCGATAATATTTCATACAACTTAGCAAACGCCGGCTTTAATGTAGTGAAATATGTTCCTTATGGTCCTGTTGAAAAAGTAATGCCTTACTTAGGCCGTAGAGCAGAAGAAAACACTTCAGTAGCAGGTCAAAGCTCAAGAGAGTTTGACTTGATCAAAAAGGAAATTTCTCGAAGAAGAAATTTGAATAAATAAAAAACCTTAAACCAAAAAGGAGAAGCAATTCAAGCCCTCCTCCCTCAAATCTTTAGACAATGCAATTATTAAGTGAACAGGAAATAGAGCGCAGAAAAGACCGAGAAGAGTTGATGAAGTTAGGTATCAATCCTTATCCAGCCGAGTCATTTCCAATCAATGTCACTGCGGCAGACATTCATCAAAACTACGAGAATAATAAAACTGACTATAAGGACATTTCTATCGCCGGGAGATTAATGAGCAGGAGAATCATGGGCTCTGCTTCATTTGCAGAGATTCAAGATTCTACAGGCAGATTGCAGATTTATGTTCGTAGAGATGATATTTGCGGAGGCGAGGATAAGACTTTTTACAATACTGTATTCAAGAAGCTGCTTGGTATTGGTGATTTTATCGGTGTGAAAGGGTATATTTTCACTACCCAAACAGGAGAAATCTCCTTACATGTCACTGAACTCAAAGTACTCTCAAAAGCGGTGAAACCACTTCCTGTTGTTAAGAGAGATGAAGAAGGGAATACTTATGATGGGTTCACCGATCCTGAATTGAGATACAGACAGCGTTATGTAGACTTGACTGTTAATCCAGAGGTAAAGGAAGTTTTTATCACCAGAACCAAGATCATCTCTAATATGAGAAGGTATTTTGATGATCACGGTTGGTTAGAGGTAGAGACACCTATTCTTCAAGCTGTCCACGGTGGCGCAGCAGCAAGGCCTTTCAATACACATCATAATACGCTTGACATGCCACTCTATCTGAGAATTGCCAACGAGCTTTATCTCAAGAGATTGATTGTAGGTGGTTTTGATGGGGTGTATGAATTCGGAAAAATGTTCAGAAACGAAGGGATGGATAGAACCCACAACCCTGAATTTACTTCAATGGAAATTTATGTGGCCTACAAGGACTACATCTGGATGATGGAAATGGTAGAGGAGTTATTGGAAAAAGTAACCTTATCCATTCATGGAACTACTGTTGTTACTGTAGGTGATAAGCAAATAGATTTTGCTGGTCCATACAGAAGAATCAGCATGTACGACTCTATCAAGGAATATACAGGGATAGATGTATCTGAAATGAACGAAGATGGATTGAGAAAAGTGTGCAAAGATCTAGGAATCGAAACAGATGCCAGCATGGGCAAAGGCAAGCTGATTGATGAAATCTTCGGTGCTAAGGTTGAAGATCACTTGATTCAACCAACCTATATTACTGATTATCCGATTGAAATGACACCTTTAGCTAAAAAACATAGAACTAAGGATGGTCTGGTAGAGAGGTTCGAACTATTTGTAAATGGTAAGGAAATCGCCAACGCTTATTCTGAATTAAATGATCCAATAGACCAAAGAGAAAGATTTGAAGAGCAACTAAAGCTAGCAGCCAGAGGTGATGATGAAGCCATGGCTATGGATGATGATTTCTTGAGGGCTTTGGAATATGGTATGCCACCTACTTCAGGTCTTGGTATTGGTATTGATAGATTGACCATGATGCTGACTAATAAGACTACCATTCAAGAAGTACTTTTCTTTCCTCAAATGAGACCAGAGAAAAAAGTTAAGATTGCTACTGATGAAGATTTCATGGCTTTGGGAATTCCAATGGGATTAATACCTGCATTGAGAGATTTGAATATCCACACCATCGAACAACTCAAAGATCAAGATGCCAATAAGCTTTTCAATGATGTCTGTGGAAGAAGAAAAAAACTCAAACTAGTCGCCAATAACCCTACTAAAGAAGAGGTAGAGGGCTGGTTAGCATAAGGTTATTTAAGAAAAGTTAATGGGGAATTATAAAATACTTCTTCACGAATATAAAAATTATAACATGTATATACGGAATGATGCCAGTAGTAAAATAAATGTATGCTTTTCAATTAAAGCAGATATTAATTGAAATTTGATATTCATGGATAACTTGTTCCGATTTTCGGAATTGACCCAAATCAAGCATTAAAACTAGAAATTGGAGCAAGTGGCATAGAAGCATATGATCATAAAATTGTGATTTTACGAAAGGACATCAGTTTGTAATTTTATTACAAATAATCTTGTGGATAATCGATATGTACACCACAGTACACGAGGGTTATCAGTTTATTTATTGAATTCATTAAGGTCAATCATTAATTTTTTTTTTAAAAAATCTTTGAAATGAAAAAAAATAAGTTTGATCAAATTCTTTTTTGGCAAATTTTTAGAATTTGCAGGAAACCTTTACCTGCATAAATAAAGGTGTTACTTTAAATATTTAATCAGATGAAAAATTTTATGAAAGTTTTTGGTTTTGCTTCAATATTATTTATTGGAGTTGCATTTATTGCTCCTTCAGAAACTAATGCTAATCCTTACAAAATTGTTTGGCAAAAGTGTGCCCCGGGTAGTCCTACAGAAAAAGTTATTCGATGCAGGCTAGAAGGCGTGGACGAATGTTTTGCAAATTGGCAAACATTCTGTGATGAGGAACCGACTATTGAATAATATCAATTTAGACTCTACTTTATTTAATTAAGGTAGAGTCTTTTTCTATTTCAAAAAAAATTCTTTTCATATTTCTAAACAATACTCTTTTAAAAACATGAAATACATTCTTGCATTATTTCTTTTAATTCTTTTTTCATGTTCTTCGGACAGCACAGTAAAATTAATTAAAATCAACCCTATCCTTCAGGAAAAATCAATTGAATTATCAGAAATCGGAGAAAAACTCAACATTATAGAAATCAAAACTGAAAGCCCTATTGGAGGAATTCCTGATGTTTTACTTTCAGAAAAATACATTTATCTATTCGATCAAGATTACTCACAATCTCTTTACCAGATTGATTACGAAGGTAATGTCCTGAATTCCATCCGATTTGGTAATGATGACAAGCTTAATATTAATGGAATCAATAACCTAGTAGAAAAAAACAATGAAGTTGGTGTTGTATCCATGGGTACAAAAATCATTTGGTTTGACGAGAAACTAAATAATAAAAAAACAGAAACCATGGCGATTAAGGCACATTATCATTTCCCTTTCAAAAATGGATATGTTTCATTCGTAAACCGAATAAATGATGAAATTGATTTTGACTTCGTATCCTCTGATGAAAATGGCATAATCCATAGAGCTATTCCAATAGACAGAAATGAATATGCATACGTTTACAAACCCTATTCACCTTTTTCCGCATACAAAGATCAAATCCTATTTTCAAAATCTTTTAATGATACAATCTATTCTTATGAAGTAGAAAAAGGCTTAATTCCATTTGCAAAAGTTGATTTTGGGAGTAGCTCAGTTCCGGATGATCAATTTTTGAAAATTCAAGATGCTTTTGATATGATGAATTTTTTCAATACCAAAAAATTCTCCTATTTGGACGGAGAGATTTATTCAATTGATGATCAAAAAGCACTAATTAAAGTTTCTATCAAAGGAAAAGGTGCATTTGGATTATGGGATATTGATAAGGGAAACTTGGTCATATATCCAAGTCTGAAAGATAATTTCAAAAGTGATATGGAGTTGTTCCATATCAATACTGTGAGTACTGGCAAAACAGTTTTTGGAGTGAGTGGAGAATACGTGAAAAGTAGGGCTTCAGAATCATTCAAAAGCAGTCTTGAAGAAGGGTATGAATATTCGTTTTTCCTTTTCGTCCTAGAGTAAATTACTCTTTCTATTGAGTAAAATATTAAAAAGTAAATTATTTAATTATTAATCAATACTTTACGAAAGTATTTTTAAGCAAAAAAGACAGTTAAATTGACAGTCTTTTTATTTGAATAAGGAGATAACATCCAGCTCCAAGAACTCTTGCCAAGGAATTCCTCCTGTACCTATCAGCAGAGATTTTTAAGGTTTGATTTTTTAATTGTATTTTTTACACTTATTTATTTATATTGCTATTGAATAAATAAACCTTAAAAAATCACAACCATTGAGACTATGAAAAATTTCAGAGGAAAAATCAATTTGGCATGTACAGGAATGCTTCTGGCAATTGCTGCATGTTCTGAACCAGCAGTTGAAAGCACAAATACAACTATTCAAACTACAGCTTCAGAAAGAGTAGGAAATCCAATCATCACCCACAAATACACTGCAGATCCAGCAGCACTTGTACATAATGACACCGTATTCCTTTATGTAGGACATGATGAAGCTCCTCCGCGAAAGGAGTTTTATGAAATGCATGAATGGCTTATTTTTTCCTCCACTGACATGGTCAATTGGGAGGAGAGAGCGGCTTTGAATGTAGTAGAAACATTTGCTTGGGCGTCTGGAGATGCTTGGGCAGCCCATACGATTGAAAAAGACGGTAAATTCTACTGGTTTGTGACTGTCACGCACAAAGAAATCCCTGGCAAAGCTATTGGAATTGCAGTGGCAGATTCACCAATTGGTCCTTGGAAAGATGCGAGAGGCTCGGCATTGATCACCAACGACATGACCACGGATACCGAAATCAGTTGGGATGATATTGATCCAGCTGTATTCATTGATGATGATGGCGAAGCTTATGTTTTTTGGGGAAATACAATCGCTTATTGGGCCAAATTGAAACCAAATATGATCGAATTAGATGGTCCAATTAATCAAATTCCACTTCCCAACTTCACAGAAGCGCCTTGGGTTCACAAGAAGGGTGACTGGTATTATCTATCATACGCGTATCAATTCCCTGAAAAAACAGCCTACGCCATGAGTAAGAGCATCACAGGGCCTTGGGAATACAAAGGAATCTTAAATGAAGTAGCTGGGAATTCCAACACCAATCACCAAGCAATCATAGAATTTAAAGGAAAAGACTATTTTATCTATCATAACGGCAGTATCCCTACAGATGGAGGAAGCTTTAGAAGGTCTGTTTGCATAGACTACCTCTACTACAATCCTGATGGTACTTTGAAAAGAGTGGTGATGACAACGGAGGGAGTTGAGCCAGTTTGAGGATTTTAGATTTTAAAGGAGCAGCTTGATTTGGACAGTCAGTCAGCCTTTAACAAAAAAAATAGAAGGTGGATTTAGAGTTGGCCTAGCGCCCACTCCAAAATCTTCCTTCTAAAATCAAAAATCACCTTACCCCAAAGTGAAGCTCAATCTTATGGCTGTATTTTTCGCCTGGATTAAGTCTTGCAGAAGGGAAAGAGGGTTCATTTGGTGCATTAGGAAAAGTCTGAGGTTCCAGACAGAGTCCCATATATTGTTCATAATTGACCCCGTTGACAGTCAATTTTCCATCCAAGAAGTTCCCAGAATAAAACTGAACAGCAGGTGAATCTGCATGAACTTCCATCACTCTTCCTGAGCTTTCATGATACAATTCGGCCATTTTGACTAAGTCTCCAGAATGCGCTTCTTTGATTACGAAATTATGATCATAACCTCCAGGAACCTCCCCTATACGAGCTCCAATTAAATATGGACTGGTAAAGTCAAAAAGTGTCCCGGCTACTGTTTTCAATTCTCCAGTTGGGATCAGTTCAGCATCTACAGGGGTATATTTAGGCGCATAGATAGTCAATTGATGTCCAAGAATATTTTCCTTCATGGCACTCAGATTGAAATATCCATGGTGGGTCAAATTCACAATAGTAGCCTGATCAGTCTCTGAAACAAACTCTAACAAAAGCTTATTATCACTGGTCAATTCAAAGGTCAAAGTAGTTTTAAGATTTCCAGGGTATCCTTCTTCACCATCTGGGCTTGTATAGCTCATCTTTATGATCATGGACTCTTCCCCTTCAAGGTATTCTGCATCCCAAAAGACTCTATTAAAACCTGTAAGACCTCCATGGAGGTGATTAGCGCCATCATTGGTAGCTAATTGATAAGAACTCCCATCTAATTCAAAACGTCCTTTGGAAATTCTATTTCCAAACCTACCTATGGCTGCGCCAAAATAATAGTCATTGTTATCATAATCAGCAATATTCTCATAGCCCAAAACGATATTCTCACTTTTGCCATTCTTATCTGGAACAATCAATTTGGAAATAATCCCTCCAAAACTGGAGATTTCCACTTCCATTCCATTGCCATTATCGAGGTGAAAGAGCTTGGCCTTTTTATCTCCAATAGGTACTTCCTGTACCTTAACTTTGAAATTAATGGTTTCTTGAATCATCTTACTCTCCTCAGTTTTTGGAGCGGAGCAGCTCCAGCTTAAGCAGGTCAATAAACCTAGCAGGTAGGCCGTGGTGGTTATTTTATTCATAATTTATCCTTATTAGGAAGTTATTAACATCCTTGCCCATAATAGGCATCTTTACCATGTTTACGTTCATAATGCTTCTTGATCAATGCATCTTTAAGTCTTGCTGCATTTGGGTTGATTTGTAGAGTAAGGTATGCCATTCTTGCTACTTCCTCCAAAACTTTGCTGTTATATACCGCCTTTGCAGCATCTTTTCCCCAGGCAAAAGGACCATGACTCCCTACTAGGATCATTTCAACTTCAGCTGGACTCAAGTTTTTTTCTGCAAAACAGTCTAAAATCTGCTGTCCCGTATTATGTTCATAATCTCCCTCAATAAGGTGATCGGCCATGGGTGCAGCGCAGGGAATATCAGCGGTCAAGTGATCAGCATGGGTAGTTCCAAAATTGGGAATATCCATGATGGCTTGTGCCCATGCTACTGCATAAGTAGAATGCGTATGACAGATCCCCCCGATATTTTCCCAATGCTTATACAAAAAGGCGTGGGTTTTTGTATCCGAAGAGGGACGCATCTTTCCCTCCACAATTTTGGCATCAAAGTCTACGATGACGATATCTTCCACTTTCAATTCTTCATAAGGCACACCACTTGGTTTGATAGCGAAAACGCCATTATCCCTATCCACAGCACTTACATTTCCAAAAGTATACACCACCAAATCCAATTTCGGCAGTTGCATATTTGCGTCGTAGCAGGCTTGTTTTAGTTCTTTGTACATTTGATTTTAGATTTTAGTCCCGATAGCTATCGGGAAGATTGTAGATTTTAGATCTGAAATCTGAAATCTACAATTATTTTAGAGGATTGTTTTCTTCATTATTTTTTGAGTTTGATCTATTTTTAATGGTTTTCAAACTCGATACAAAGATCGCTGTTAATTCATTTGCCTCTTGTAGTTGTCTTGAAACATCAACCCAGCCTTTAGCTTGAATTAATTCTAACCAATAGCCACTTTCATCTGCCTCTTCTAAGACAATTTGAAGTTTTGAAATAAACTCATTATCACTTCTTGCCCTGCAGACAGCTCTGTAATTTGCGCCTACTGAAGTCGCAGATTTGACAAGTTGATAGGAAATTACTTTTACTGAAACTGAATTTGGAAGTGATTCAATAAGATCAATTACATCGAGAGCAAATCTCTTTGTTCTTTGTTAAATTAGACTTTGCATAAATGTAAAAATTAGAATTGAAAAATGTTGAAAGCATAATAAATCTACACAATCTCCAACTCAATCTAAAATCTACCTTCTAAAATCTAAAATTAACTCCTCCTTCATCCTTCCTAATTCATCCTTCAATTAGTTTCCCAAAGTCCACATACTCGCTATAAAGCTTTTCGTAAACAGGGACATTGGCTGGGATTGGTTCATAGATCTTGTCAAAACCGTTGCTCATGGCTTGGATGGCGGATTCGGTGTCAGCATGAATGCCTGCAGCAACTGCAGCATACATGGCAGCACCCAAAGCTGGGGCTTGGTCGGAAGTCGCTACTTTGATGGGCATATTCAAAACATCAGCGAGTGTCTGCATCACCAACGTTGATTTTTTGGCAACGCCTCCAAGACCAATAACAGCATCAATCTGAACACCTTCCTGACGGAATCTTTCTACGATGCTTTTTGACCCAAAACTGATTGCTTCTACCAATGACTTAAACACTCGGGCAGCATCTGAACCCATATTCAAGTTTCTGATTGCACCTTTAAGTGCTTGGTTAGCATCTGGAGTTCTCCTGCCATTGATCCAATCCAATGCTACTATTTTAGATTCTTCAATAGGTATCGCCAAGGCTTCTTCAGATAATTTGACAATCAATTGATCATCAAGTTCTGTTTTTAATTTCTCTTTTTGCTCTTGATTTAAGATTTCACTTGCCTCAATCAATTCCAGAGATGGTTTAAGTAGGAGATTTTTGAACCATGCCAATACATCACCAAAACCAGACTGACCAGCTTCCAAGCCAATTGTACCAGGAATTACAGAACCATCTACCTGTCCACAGATTCCTGGAATCAATTTATCTCCAAGCTTTTCTTTATTGGTAACCATGATGTCACAAGTTGATGTCCCCATCACCTTGATCAAGGTGTTTTCTGTAATCTCACCTCCTACTGCTCCCGCATGTGCATCAAATGTACCGACAGAAATTACTGTTTCTTCAGAAAGTCCAAGCTTATCCGCCCATTCTTTACTCAGATTACCAGCAGCTTCATCTGAAGTGTATGTTTCAGTGTAAAGTCTGTCCTTCAAATCAGCTAAATACGGATCAAATTTGCCAAGAAATTCTTTTGGTGGCAATCCGCCCCAGCTTTCATGCCATAGCGCTTTATGTCCTGCTGCACATCTGCTGCGCTTCAATGCCAAGGGATCTTCGCTTCCAATCAACTGAGCAGTGATAAAATCACAATGCTCCATCCAAGAAAAGGCTGCATTTTTCACCGCTTCATCTTCTCTTACAACATGGAGGATTTTGGCCCAGAACCATTCGGAGGAATAAATACCTCCTTCGTATTTTGTAAAATCTTCACCTCCCCATGTACGGGCAATATAATTGATTTCATCTGCTTCTTTGATGGCAGTATGATCTTTCCAAAGCACCATCATGGCATTAGGATTCTCAGCAAACTCAGGCTTTAAAGCCAAAGACTGCCCTTTATGATCTACAGGTAAAGGTGAAGAACCAGTTGTATCCACACAGATGGCCTTTACTTGGTTTTTGTCAATACCTGATTTTGATAAAACTCCTTTGATCGTCTGCTCTAATCCTTCTAAATGATCTAAAGGATGCTGTCTAAATCTATTGGATACTGGATCACAGTATTTTCCTTCCTTCCATCGAGGATACCAGTAGACATGGCTAGCTAGACAGTTTCCATTAGCTGTATTCACCAATACAGCCCTGACAGAATCAGATCCATAGTCCAGTCCAATTACAAATTGCTCGTTCATTTGCTTTCTTTATCTTGCAATCAATTATTTCACCCTTACCATCAAAACTGAATTTGCCGGTACAGAAATTTTTAAGTTATCTTTATTCAATTTGAAATCTCTGAATGTCGCCTTTTTGACCACATCCTTTTTCTCAAAGGTATTGTAGGCATCAATACTTGGGGCACTTACGAATTCAGCGGAGACGTTCTTAGCCTCTATGCCTCTCAGAACTACATCAAGGTCGATTTTCTTGTCAGGATGAATATTGGCAATACTAATATTTATGGTACCATCATCAGATTTTGAAGTAGATACATTCAAAGCCTCCATTTTCTCTTTCCCAAAACTCACTTCTTCTGAAACCAAATGATGAGGCAACAAGGTAGCGTCTTTATGCGGCTTATATAGGTCAAAAACATGGTAAGTCGGAGTTAAAATCATATCATTTTCATTTGTTAAAATGATAGCTTGCAGTACATTGACTGTCTGTGCCAAGTTGGCCATATGAACCCTATCCGCATGTTTATTGAAAATATTCAAAGAAATGGCAGCTACATGGGCGTCGCGCATGGTATTTTGCTGGTATAAGAATCCTGGGTTAGTACCTGGCTCTACTTGAAACCAAGTCCCCCATTCGTCGATGATCATACCGATCCTTTTCTCAGGATCATACTTGTCCATGATGGTACCATGACGGGTGATCAATTCATCTATGAATGCTGCTTTTCTTAGCGTCTCTAGGTAGGTCTCTTTATCGAATTGTGTCGCTGACTTCTTGTTTTCCCAAGAACCTGCAATGGTGTAGTAATGCAATGAAAGTCCGTCCATCATCCAAAGTGGAATATTTTTCATCAAGACTTCAGTCCAGTTATAATCCCAGTTATTGGCACCGCCTGCAATTTTGTAAAGTTTTGCGCCACCATAATTTCTAGCGTAGGTAGCATACCTTCTGTACTCGTTGGCGTAGTACTCTGGAGTCATGTTTCCTCCACATCCCCAGCTTTCATTTCCTACACCCCAATATTTGATATTCCAAGGTTCTTCTTGTCCGTTTCTTTTTCTCAAGTCTGCCATTGGACTTACCCCATCAAAGTTGATGTATTCTATCCATTTTGACATCTCCTCCACGGATCCACTACCCACATTTCCAGTGATGTAAGGCTCTGTACCAATTTTCTTGGCAAAATTCATAAACTCGTGTGTACCAAAAGAATTATCCTCAGTCACTCCACCCCAGTGGGTATTGATCATTTTGGGTCTCTCCGCAGGGTCTCCTATGCCGTCTGTCCAGTGATATTCATCGGCAAAGCAACCTCCCGGCCATCTTAGATTTGGAATTTCCAGGTCAATCAGAGCCTGCATTACATCTTTTCTATATCCATCTTCATTTGGAATATCAGAGTCAGGCCCCACCCATATTCCTCCGTAGATATTTCGTCCCAGATGTTCCGCAAAATGTCCATAAATATGTCTGCTGATGGTGGTTTTTCCTTGATCAGTATTGACGATTAGTCGGTTTTGAGCCGTGGAAACAAAGGTTACCAGCAGTGCTGCTGCCAATAAGATCATTCCTTTTAAGCTTCTTGTCTTCATTTCTTATAGATTATAGGTTTATATTAATGCTTTTAATTCTCGATATTTTTTTCCTTAGGCAAAACTGCTTGAAGCTAGCTAGTTCGATTTCATCAATCGAATGTGATTTAGTTTTGGAGTAGCGGCACCTTCAATACTTTGAATTTTCACTTCCAACAACTCGCTATTGAATCCCGACAAATCATAATCTCTAATTAATGATTCATCTTCATTTTCGGATTTCAATGATTCACCATTGACTAAAAGCCGAAAACTTCGGGAAGATGGCGGATTCAAGAAGGTAAGTCGTAAGATCTTGCTTTCTTGATGCTTATTTTTGAGTGAATACTGAAAATATTCAGTTGTACTTCTCCAGAATATGCCATTTTCTTGTCCTGTTTGTGAATTATTTCCTTTGAAATCATGCTCTGTTTCTGGCTGCTGCTCACCAACGGCTACCTGATCTATCGTCAAGTCTTCTAACCTTCGCATCCATTCATCTTTGGTATTTAGCTCCCTTTTGAAAGCTTCCAGTGAGGTACCAGCCACTACCGGCCAATAAACCTGATACCTGCTGTCATGAACTGAGTAGAATGGAACTAGCTCGATGTCTTTTTCTAATTGATGAAATTGATTGGCAGTTAAGAGGAACTTAAATGTATTGTCTACTTGAATTGGCTTTGGTTGGACTTCTTGCTTTAGTATCGGACTTAGATCTAATGGAATCATTTTTCCAACAGCGACATGACCCATTCTGCTATCATCCGCAAAGAGCCCTTTCAGGTCATTCTCTCCTGTTTTGGCCGCTAACACAATCGGTCCATGGGTAAAAGAATACCAAGGTGAACCATCAGGCATTTGCTCACTTTTTGTTTCCATGGGAAGAGCTATTTGGATTTGATCTTTTGCCGACCATTTACCTTCAATCAGAAAATATCCAAACTTATCCACTGTAACTTCTTGTTGTTTGCCATTTACAGCTACTTTCAAGTGACCCAGCTTGACCCAGCTTGGGTAACGTACTTTCAGCTTTACTTCCTTCTTTCCTCTATGTGAAAAACCTATAGTTGTACCTTCTTCTTCTGGGAAATTGGTTGTTTGTTTCAATTTTATCCCCTTCTCTTTCCAATCCAATTCGGATGCAATAAATAGATTGACAAAGAGAACATCTTCTTGATAGGCATAAATCGCTTGTCCATACTTGGCATGATTCTCTAATCCAGAACCAACACAACACCAGAAATTTTCATGTGGCTGTGAATACACTCGGTAGTGTTGTGGGCGCATTGGGGTAAAGTAGACAAAACCACCTTTTTCGGGGTGTTGAGTAGAAAGGATATGGTTAAAAACAGCACGTTCGTAATAATCAATGTACTTTCTATCTGGAGCTGTTTGGAAAAGCATTTCCGAAAGCCTCATCATGTTATACGTATTGCATGTTTCAGGACCTTGCTCAGAAGAGAGCATAGATGAAAAGTCATCTCTTGGATGAAAATGTTCCCTAACACTATTTCCTCCAATCGATATAGACCTTTGATTGACCACATTATCCCAAAAGAAATCCGATGCTTGATTAAGTTTTTCATCCTTGGCAACTTGAGCGATGCGTTGAAATCCAATTACTTTGGGAATTTGTGTATTGGCATGCATCCCAGTAAGCCTATCTTCTGAATTTTTTAATGGATCTAGGACTTGTTGATGAGACATTTTTCTAGCTAATTCCAGGTATTTGGAATCTCCGGTCATGACAGCTATATCTGCAAAGACCTCATTAAGCCCTCCATGTTCACTGATCAATACTTCCTGAAACTGCTCATCGGAAAATTCTTCCGTCAGATCATAAAACCAATCAGACAATGCTATCAACATAGGCCTGGCTACTTCTTTACCCCCTATCCAATACGCATCCCTCAAACCTGCATAAACCTTATGGATATTGTATAAAGGCACCCAACGGTCATTGAGAGAAAAACTCCCTGCTCTGATATTACCTGATCGGAGCTCTTCCCAAATTTTCTTTCCTGCAGGAACGCCACTGAGATAGCCATTCCCATTTGTATCTTGAGCCAGCTTTAGTTTTTCGAGCATATAGTCAAGCCTCTTATTGATCTCTTGATCACCTGTAGCTGCAAGCATCATAGACAAAGCGGAAAGATAATGGCCAGCAATATGACCATCCAATCCAGTATTTTCCCAATTACCATAATTCTCAGCTTTCCAAGACAAGCCAGCTTCTTTCATGTAAGGTGAAAGTAACCTATCTACATCCATTTCTAGGATATAGCGCTTATCTATCTCTTGTGCTTGGAGGAAGGGACTATCTAATAACTTGACTTGATCTAAACCAAAAAACTGCACATATTTATCTTGGGCTAAGCCTTTGAAAGTAAGGCTAAACCAAAAGATTAACAGTATGCACAATTTGGATTTAAAGTTCATATTTATTGTTTTTTCTTGCCCCAAATGGCTGTTCCTTCATTATTAAGACCAGTGTAAATGATAGTTTCTCTTCTATTTTCCCAATCATATTCTACGTCAACATAGACTTTATCAATGAAAGCACCATTGCCATAATTCAGAGTCAACCACGGTCTTTCGAATGTCCATGAATTGTTAGCATCAGAACCAATTGTACCATCTTCATTCAAAGTCAAATCAGCAGACACTTGAAGATCAGGAAGAAACTGCTCGTCGGCATAACCAGGCACTACTCTATAGCCCAAGATGATCTGTTCCCAAGTACCCACGATATCTTCTCGATTGATTTGTTTAGAAGGTAAGTTTGCAAAGCGCTGAGGAGAAGCTACGGGCCAACCATCCTCTGTCCAGTAAATTTTCCTAACATGCTTGATCATGTAAAATCTATCTGTAGAAGGCCTACCCTGATGAGCAATAAAAAACTGGTCCCCATCTCTAAAAACAGCATTGTGAGCAACACCCTGCCATCCTCCATGCCCTTGAAAGCGGTAAGGAGCAACGATCATTGGGCCGTTGTCTTGCTCTCCATTCATATCTAGCCCATTAAAATCCAAAAATGGCCCAGTGGGGCTTGTAGATCGACCTACCCTGATGTTGTATTTGGACTCTAACCAATCATAAGAAAGGAACATATAATAGTAGCCTGTAGTCTCATTGTAGATCACTTCAGGTGCTTCTATATTACCATTGATTCTACTACCTGTAAAGCCTCTTTGGATAATTCTAAACCCTTTATCATTGGTAGTTTGAGCAAGTCCTGTTTCTGGATTCAACTCCATTACATATAAGCCGTCAAAAGCGGATCCATAATACATCCAATGTTTGCCATCTTTACCCACTATGACTGCCGGATCTATCGCATTGGTCATAGGGATATTGGTATTTGAAGTGACTACCAAGCCTTTTTCTTCCCAAGGTCCTTCAATATTATCAGAGGTCAAGAGACCAATAGCACTGAGTTTGAAAATCGGAGAAGATTGAGAATAATATAGTCTGTATTCATCTCCAATTTTGATAATGTATGGAGCCCATACATTTTCAAATGGTTCTCCTCCATTTTGACGGATATAATTCACAGCCTGAGTTGGACGACCATTGAATGCCCATCCCCTAAACTCCCAAGCCACCAAATCTCTGGACCTCCTGACTTGAATACCAACCCTGGAAAGAGGCTGACCATAGGCTACATCAGTCCCAAAACTATAATACCATTCCCCGTCTTTAATGACCGAGGGATCATGAGAATTGTAAGGCCCCCATTGACTTGCAAATTGAAAAGAGGAAATCTGACCATAACTATCTTGAATTTCAGACAATGGAACTGGAATTCCTTCGATTGGAGTTGGTCCTGTGGGGCCAGTCGGAGGCTCGGTAGTTTGAGGTGGCTCATCTGTACCTTCATTACAAGAAAACAGCACTCCTACTAGGAGAAACATAATTAAAAGTCTTATCAATGAGAAATTGCTATTCATCTTCAAATTGGGTTAGGCTAATTATTTGATTTTTGCTCTGATCATTGTGTAAGAGTGAGCTGGGAAGGCATAAGTAACTTTATCCCCTTTTCCTTTAAGAGATTTTGATTTAGTTTCCACAGTTGTTTTCCCAAAATCATTCATCGCTTTGATATCAGGGCCATTTACTTCAAATACTTCAAAATCACCAGAAAATTCCCCTTCAAATGCTAGAATATCAGTTGTAATTGCCTTGTCCTTATGTCTATTGACTACATTGATGATGACCTCGTCGCCGTTGACGGTGGCAGAAACGTCCAAATAAGGCACATTCTTCAAGTCAGCTCTTTGCTCCCCTAGACCTAGAGCAAAATCTCCTGTATTGTAAGTTTCTGAATCAACAAACACATCCAAAGCTGTACCATGGGCATACTGAGCAAATAATGCTAACGGATGATAAATCGTTTGTAGAAAAAGACCTTCTTCATTAGTGAATATAGGAGCGATCACATTCACCAATTGAGCCATATTAGCGATCTTCACAACATCGGCATTTCTGATAAATGCATTTAGAAAAGATGCAATGACCAAAGCATCCTCCAGATTATATCTTTCTTCCAAGGCTATGTCTCCAGACATAGTCTCTGATGACCTCCATCTATACCAAATATTGTATTCATCCCATGCAATGTAAATAGGATCCTTCCCTTTCCTATTGGCTCTTGTCATGGCTTCATCGATCATGCCTTTTACCAAATGGGTTCTTTCTTCTAATACCAATGGAGAAGCTACGAATGCATAATAGTTATCCTCTACAT
This sequence comes from Belliella buryatensis, assembly GCF_900188245.1. Lineage (GTDB taxonomy): Bacteria > Bacteroidota > Bacteroidia > Cytophagales > Cyclobacteriaceae > Belliella > Belliella buryatensis. Next base: position 56,532 of record NZ_FZOK01000016.1, read on the forward strand.
TACCGACATACATATGAAGCGCTAGATAATCTACCACATCTTTGAGCTCATCAATGACTACCCTATTCCAATGCATAGGGTTAGCACCTGGATAGAAATTAGAAGATCCTGCTGCCACTAATTTGATCGAAGGATCAGTCAATTTCATTAACTTTCCAGCCTCTCTGGCTTTTTTAGCATAATCTTCAGCACTAAGATGACCCATTTGCCATGGACCATCCATTTCGTTTCCTAAACTCCAGTACTTGATATTGTGAGGTTTTTCATAGCCATGCTTTTTTCTCAATTCAGCATAATATGGACCAGATTCTACATTTGTATATTCCACCCATTGTTGTGCTTCTAGGATGCTGCCAGTACCTAAGTTTACAGCAAAATAAGGTTCTGTATTCATCAACTTAGCATAATCCATAAACTCATTCGTGCCAAATTGATTGGATTCTAATCTACTCCAGGCCAGTTCTAAACGTGTAGGTCTATCTTCCTTAGATCCTACTCCATCTTTCCAATTGTAATTGGAAACAAAATTACCCCCTGGATATCTGGTCAAAGAGACATTTAACCCTTTGACTGCTTCTAATACATCTAGCCTAAATCCATTTTCATCAGAAAGGGGGTTACCTGGATCATAGATGCCTCCATAGACACATCTCCCAAGGTGCTCCACAAAGTTTCCATAGATTTTTTTATCGACTTCACCAATCTTACGATCCAAGTCAATTTTAATTCTGGCATTCTGTGCTAATGAGTTGGTTGAGAAACCAATCATAAGGCTACAAAAAGCTAGGCCCGTGGTAATTTTTTTGAAATCAATCATTTTATTAGGGTTAATTATTCTTATTCTTCCAATTTCACTATAGGCCAGCCTTCACTGTCCCAGTTCATTTCTCTAATCAATAACTTAGACCTTCCATTATCGTGCGCATCATAGCCATGAAAAATGAGGAAATCCTTGTTATCGAATGTATAGGCGGAATTATGCCCTACTCCATGCCAGTCAGCATTGCCTTCAAGCACTAGCGTTCCTCCCCCTTCAAACATGCTCCTACCATCTCTATCTAAGTATGGTCCTTTCACATCTCTTGATCTACCTACTACCATTTTGTAAGTGCTATTCACTCCTCTACAGCAGTAGTCAAAGGATACAAAAAGGTAATACCAGCCATCTTTTTTGAAAATAAAAGGTGCTTCTACTGCTCCATCACCTGGGTTTCTATCATCTAAATCAAATGATCTTTCTCTCCTAGAGATAGTATACCAATCCTCTGGCCCATTTTGAATGGTCTTAAGATCGTCTGCTAACTTGACCAACTTCATCCCATTCCAAAAAGAGCCATAATTCAACCAAGGCGTCCCCTCTTCATCAAAAACCAAGTTAGGATCGATAGCATTCCACAAATCTCTGCCGGGAACGGATTGTATAACAATCCCTTGGTCTTCCCATTTGAAATCAGGAGAGGACGGATCTAATGTTTTATTGACTGCCAAGCCTATGGCTGAAGTATTTTTAGCAAAAGCTGATACAGAGTAATAGAGATAGTATTGTCCATTGTGATAGGATATATCTGGTGCCCAGATGTGGTTTTTAAATTCGGGGTTGATTCCAGCTGTCCAAGTGGGCGCTTCTGCGAAGACTGGAGCTTCTCTTTTCCACTGCTTTAAATCCGGAGAAGACCAAACAGCTACCCCAAATCCTGTACAGAACAAATAAAAAGTATCACCTTGCTTGATCACTACCGGATCGTGAACTGGGATATCAGTCCTATACTCTGACTCCTGCGCATGAGTAGTCAAAAAGATTAAAAAAGAAAATATGGTTGTAAAGAAGGTTTTCATTTTGGGTTGGGTTTATGTAAACATTCAAAATACATCAATCCAATCTGCCAAGGACACATCTGCCAACTTGAATTATAGCAGTGTTTTAGAAAAAAGTAAGGTAGAATTCTACCTTACTTTTATTTAGATGTATTTAGGTTTGAGATTATTGGTAAGGCTTTAGGCCTATATATTTTGATTGGGAGTAAAAAAGAAAGGCGAGATTCTTGGTTCTTAAACCAAGAACCCGCTTTTACAAAACTACTTACCCTATTAATTATTCGCGCTATTTGGAGACAGGTTTGGATTGTTGTCCAATTCACCTTGAGGAATTGGCATCCATTGATTTCCAGGGGTGTAAGTATTGAACTCAGCATCTCTACTTTTTAAGAAAGCTAATTTTGCAGGGTTTTCGAACCATCCCCATCTGATCAAATCATTGATTCTTTGACCCTCAATAGCGAATTCCAAGAATCTTTCATGAGCTATTTGATCTCTCATTTGAGCCTGTGACATTCCTGGCTTTACAGTAGCTAAGTTTGGCAATTTTGCTCTATTTCTTACTTGCTGTATAAAACTATATGCCTCAGCAGTTCTTCCCAATTCATTCAATGCCTCAGCATGAAGCATTAGAATATCTGCATATCTCAAGATACGATAGTTAATACCTGATCTAAATACTGGTTCGACAGAAGGTCCAAATCCATCATTGGTATATTTCCTAGGATAGATATCTGTTACAGGATGAGGCCATGGATCATTATACAACCTTGTGCTATTTTCTGTAGGTTCAAACGAAGCAATCGTCGCCAAAAGACGTGGATCTTTTCTACCATCTACCGTCATTTCTTTGTGATAATCATCATACAATGCTCTTGTAGGAAGGAAGTCATTGAATCCATATCCTCGGGCAGCATAAGTAATTGCCTGCGCAGATACTTGAGTCCAGTTGGCAGTTGGATTTCCACCCCAATTCAACTCAGAACCACCTACTTCTGCAGGCGTTGCAAATTGAACTTCAAAAAGAGATTCTGCATTATTTTCAGTTCTTGGATCAAAATTATCTCTATAATTTTCCATCAACCTGTATGCACCATGCTGACCACCAATCAACTCAGTAAATTGGACTATTGCTTCAGCCCATCTTTTTCTGTAAACGAGAGCTTTACCAAGCATTCCTGTAGCAGCTCCACTCGTAGCTCTACCAATATTACCTCTGTCAGGGCCTGTTACATTTTGATAGTTAACAGGTAGGTTTGCTTTGGCATTTTTAAAGTCAGATATAATCTGCTCCCAAATCGCTTCTTCAGTCGCTGTCGCAGGATAAAACTCTGATCTGTCAGCAGGAAGAGTTGTAATCAATGGAACTTCTTTATAGAAATTAGCCAGATTGAAATATGCTAAACCTCTTAAGAAATAAGCTTGACCCAAAACTCTGTTTTTGAGATTTTGATCCATCTCTATATTAGGTACATTTGTCAGAACTTGGTTAGCTCTCCAAACCATTTGGTAATGAGCTCCCCACACCCAGAAAACAGGTCCTGAGGTAGTTGGAATTGTAAAATTCGCTACCAAATTCAGGTCTGGCCATGGGCTATCTCCTTGGATATCATCACCTCTACCATCCATCAATGAAGGGAACATTCGCATGTATGTGCCATCAATCATTAGACTGTTATAAATTGAATTTACTGCCGCTACCGCATCAGATTCTGTCTTCCAGAATGTCCCCGTAGTTGGGATATTAGGGTTGGTGAGTTCCAATTGTGAGTCGCAGCTAGCTCCTGCTAACATCGCGCCCACCAAAAGGGAATATATATATATTTTCATAATTAGGTTATTTTGGTTGTAATACTTGCAATTAGAATGAAACTTGAAGACCGAGCATCATTGTTCTTGGCCTTGGAAATGATCCAAAGTCAAATCCTGGGTTGAATACCCCCGAAGTAAAATCTGGATTGTAACCTTTGTAAGCTTGGAAAGTAAATGGATTCTGTACAGAAGCATATACTCTAGCTGATTGGAATTTGGTCATAAACCCAGTGACTCTTGGGATTTTGTATCCAACAGATATTGTCTGTATTCTTAAGTGAGTTCCATCTTGCAACCAACCTTCTCTATTTGAATCTCTTTGATTCTGATTTGGATCACCTGCGACTAATCTAGGCCATACTTCACTTGGATTTTCAGGAGTCCATCTTTGTAAAATATCTTCGTGACGATTAGTGAAATCTTGTGTCAACATGATTGCTCTATACTGTCTGCTGTTAATCAAATATCCACCAGCTCCAGACGCAAAGATTGTGAAATCAAAGCTTTTATAAGCTCCTGAGAAGTTCAATCCATAGTAAACTGTAGGTAAACCACTGCCAAGATTTACCCTATCTTCTGCAAAATCAATTACACCATCTCCATTGATATCTTCAAATTTGATATCGCCAGGAGCTGTGCCTGCACTTTGGAAGGCGTGGTTATCAATTTCCTCCTGTGTTTGGAAAATCCCGATCGCCTTGTGTCCAAAATGATGTCCGATTGGTAATCCAACAATTGTTCTAGCACCTGCACCAAAAATTGGCTGATTATCTCCTCCAAGAGATAATACTTCATTTTGAAGTGTGGTGGCATTCGCTGAAATATCAAAAGTGAAATCACCAGTCATTTTTCTATAAGTTAACTGGAATTCAAAACCTTGATTTCTCAAGCTACCAGCATTCACAATAGGACTACCTGCTGCACCTGTAGAAGCTGGAATCGGCACACTTACCAAAATATCAGTTGTCTTACTGTTGTAATATTCAGCGGAGAATTCAAATTTCCCATCAAACAAAGCCCCATCAAATCCAATGTTTGAAGTAGTTCTTGTTTCCCATCTGATGTTTGGATCTACTTGTTGGGTTTGAATCGAACCCCTAACTACATCTCCCCCAAAGTTGTACAATACATTTGGATTGATGGTTGCAAAATATAAATAGTCACCAATGTTAGCATTTCCCAGCTGACCATAACTTGCCCTCATTTTCAAATCAGAAATGAAAGAAGGAAGTGTGATAAATGATTCATTATGAATATTCCAGCCTAAAGCAACAGACGGGAAATTACCATATCTATTTGTTGGAGAAAATTTTGAAGAACCATCTCTTCTAATTGTGGCTGTTAACAAATATCTGTCATCATAGTTGTAATTCATCCTACCAAGTAATGATGCTATAGCACTTCTAAATTCATTTCCGGAGGCCTGCTTATTCACCCCATTATCTAATACAGGGAAATTAATATCAATATTTTCTGAATAACCATTTCTATTGATAACGCCAGTTTCTTGGTACATCTGACCAGCTAAGACATCTAACCTATGTTTGCCGAAGGTTCCTTTATAATTGATTGTATTCTCAATCAATCCCGTTGATAGTATTCTATGTCCATCATCCATTCTTGAAGTAGCATCATTAAAAAAGAAGCCTAACCTAAATGCAGGAAGATAAGCAAGGTCTCTTGCATGCGTTCTATCATAGTTCAAATTTAACTTATAGCTTAACTTGTGATTCTCTAAATCAATCAATTGATATTCACCAAATGCCGTTGCAAAAGTTCTGTCCACTGTGGTATTTCCAGTGAACATATTATTTACACCAATCACATTGAGTGAAATGGCTCTTTGAAGATCTGCTTCCGTTCCACCATAACCACCTAGGTTATTTGGATCATAAATCGGCATCGTTGGAATCGCTTCAACCAAAGCGGCAATTAATGTTGGATTAGCTCCAGGAAACACATCCGGTCTGAAAGTCAAAGCATCTTCGTAAGAATGTGTATAATACACTGAAGTACCAACTTTCAATCTGCCTTTTTCAGAAAGCGTATTCATTCTCATGGAATACCTCTCATAATTTGGCCCATTTCCTACCAAAGTACCTTTGTTATCAAAATAATCAATTGAGGCATTGTACTGGGTATATTCACCTCCACCAGAGAAATTGAGGTTATGATTTTGCCTAAAACCATTTTTCAAACCCTCTCTCTGCCAATCTGTATCAATATCAGAAATAAAACGAGGATTATTTGGATCATTCGCTGGAACCAGTGGTTGGTTACCATTTCTTTGCACCTCGTTGATGATCATTTGATAATCTTCTCTTCCTAGTACAGGAATTCTTTGCCAAACTTGATCAATACCTACATAAGTATTATACTCAACCTTCAATGGTGTATTTTTCTTGCCCTGCTTAGTTGTGATGATGATTACGCCATTGGCAGCTCTAGATCCATAGATAGCACCTGCGGAGGCATCCTTCAAAACTTGCATGGTTTCTATGTCATTTGGATTGAAGTCTCTAGGTGTAGTTCCTACTGGAACTCCATCGATCACATAGAGTGGTTGACCATTTCCAAATGTAGAAATACCTCTTATTCTGACACTTGGGAACGCTCCAGGTTGACCATCTGAAGTAACTTGAACCCCCGAAACCCTACCTTGAAGCATTTGTGCAACATCATTGGTAGAGAATTTCTTAATTTCATCAGTGTCCACCACAGATATTGCCCCCGTGATATCTGACTTCTTTTGAGTACCATATCCTACTACAATCACTTCATTCAGATTAGATATATCTTCCCGGAGTGTGACATTAAGTATGGATTGGTTCCCCACAGTCATTTCTTGGGAAATATATCCTACAAATGAAAACACCAAAACAGATGTTTGGCTAGGTACAGAAATAGAAAAGGAACCATCAAGATCGGTAGCAACACCTCTTGTAGTTCCTTTTAATAATACTGTAACACCAGGGATTGGCTGTTGATCTGTGCTCGAAATAACCGTACCTCTTACAGTTACTTCTTGAGCTTCTGCCTCCAACCCAGCTTTTGCTTCTTCGACAGCCACTGACGCACTAACATTAAATGTAAAAATTACACATAATGAAAGAAGTGTAGCTATCCTCAATCGTAAACGTTTTAAGTTCATAAAATTTAGGGTTTATTGAATTTGGGATAAATTTCACTGATTTGAAACAGTTGACTCTCAAAAGCTAATCAGGTTATCATACTATTAGAATAACCATCAAGAACTGAGACTTTCCACTATTACAATCGAATATTAGAAATTAAAATTAAAAGTCGCAAATTATTAATTGTATTTTTTACACTATTAAATCAAAAAAACATTTTAAACACCTTAAAAGCATCTATGATAGATAATCAAAACAGCACAAAAAAAACAACATAACACCTTGTTTATTAATTCATTATATTAAAATTCATTGTTAAAAATCTACTAATGAAATTTTTAGCACTTCAATTATAAAAAAATTAGGAATTAAATCTAAGATGTATAATAAATTATAACCTGCTAGAAGGGTTTTATGCAGTGAAGTGCATTATTAAGTGTCAATATTGAATTTATCAAAATAAATTTACTATCTTTCATTTTAGTTAGCACCCTATAAACCTGAATGACCTCATTTTTATGAAATATTCAAACCAAACAAGGATCTTAGTAGCAGTGGATTGTATCATTTTCGGATTTGATGGTACGGATTACAAACTCTTATTGATACAGAGGGGATTTGCCCCAGAAAGAGAGAAATGGAGTTTGATGGGCGGATTCATTCAAGCAGAGGAATCTGCTGATGAAGCTGCAGAAAGAATCTTACAACAACTTACTGGCCTCCACGATGTATATATGGAGCAAATTCAAGCTTTTAGTCTTCCAGATAGAGATCCTATTGAGAGAGTTATAGCTTTACCATATGTAGCATTGATAGATATTGAGAAATATCAAGCTCAGATCAATGATGACTTTCATGCAAGATGGTATTCAATGAAGGAGTTACCAAACCTTATTTTTGATCATAAAGAAATGGTAGAGCTTGCACTAAATAAGTTAAGGTACAAAGCCGCCTTCCATCCTATCTTATTTGAGTTGCTTCCTGAGAAATTCACCCTTCCACAATTACAAGCAATGTATGAAGGGCTTTACGACACCAAAATCGATAAGCGAAACTTTACACGTAAAGTTTTATCAACCAAGCTATTGAAAAAAGAAAAAGACAAAGATAAATCAAGTTCTAAGAAAGGTGCCTTCTACTATTCACTGGATGAAGAACATTACAAAGAGAATTTCACTAATATTCACAACTTCATACCAAAAAATGAAATCCCCGTAGGAACTGAGTAATCAGTTCTTTTTTTGTTCTTTTAGGCAGTATTAACCACCATAAAAAGGAAGAAATAATTTATTGATGTAATTTTTTCAGCTATAGTGTTATCTTGACACTTATTTTCTTTTTATTTGTCAAAAATAATGTGTAAGATTGACAATTAAACCCTTTAGAACCAACAAACCTTTATGGAAGCAGGATTTTCAACCCTGGACTATATTGTATTCTCCGTATATGCTGTAGTCATTGTAGCTGTAGGACTCTGGGTCTCCAGATCCAAAACAGGAATTCAAAAAACCGCACAAGAATATTTTTTGGCAGACAAGTCTCTCACCTGGTGGGCAGTAGGGGCTTCCTTGATTGCTGCAAACATTTCAGCAGAGCATTTTATTGGAACCTCAGGCTCTGGCTTTGCCATTGGGCTGGGTATAGCAGCTTATGAATGGATAGCAGCCATCACCTTAATCATTGTAGCTAAGTATTTTCTACCTGTATTTCTAAAAAATGGCATCTACACCATGCCTCAGTTTTTAGAGTCTAGGTTTGATAAAAGAGTCAGTACGGCATTTGCAGTTTTTTGGCTTCTAGTCTATGTTTTTGTCAACCTGACTTCTGTAAGTTATCTAGGAGCGTTGGCTTTGGAGAAAATCATGGGAGTCCCACTCCAATATGGCATCATTGGCCTCCTAGTATTTTCAGGGATCTATTCTATATATGGAGGACTAACAGCTGTAGCTTGGACTGATGTCGTTCAAGTGATTGTCCTGATTGCAGGCGGTTTGGTGACTACTTATTTGGCATTAGATGCTGTAGGAGATGGTTCGGGAGTGATTGCTGGAATGGCCAACTTATATGAAGGCGCACGTGAGCATTTTGTAATGGTAATTCCAAAAGGAGAAATCATGATTCCTGATGGAGTAGGCGGCTTAAAAGATGCCTACCAAGATCTCCCAGGAGTAGCAGTAGTATTAGGAGCCATGTGGCTAACCAATATTGGCTATTGGGGCTTCAATCAATACATCATTCAAAAAGGCCTTGCAGCAAAAAGCATAGAAGATGCCAAGAGAGGGCTGATTTTTGCCGGATATTTGAAAATTCTTATCCCTCTTTTGGTAGTCATTCCAGGAATTGCCGCTTGGGTATTGATCAACAAATCTACTCCTGAAGAACTTTCTGTCATGTTGAACGTGCCATTTGAGCAAATCGGTACGATCAATAAATCTGACGAAGCTTATCCATGGTTACTGAAAAACTTTGTACCTGCTGGAATCAGAGGTTTAGCATTTGCTGCATTGGCAGCAGCGATCGTTTCTTCCTTAGCTTCTATGATCAATAGCACCTCCACCATCTTCACAATGGATATTTATAAGGTCTATTTCAATCCAGAAGCTAGTAATAATCAATTGGTGAAATCAGGAAGATTAGTTGCTGTAGTGGCCTTATTGGTTGCTATGCTTGTTGCACCTCAGTTAGCCTCGCTAGATCAGGTATTTCAATACATCCAAGAATATACCGGTTACATTTACCCAGGTGTAGTAGCAGTATTCTGTATGGGGCTTTTTTGGAGACAAATTACAGGCAATGCGGCTCTTTGGACGGCAATAGCAACCATCCCAGCTGGAATAGTTTTCAAAGTAATCTACCCTGATATGCCATTCTTACTCAGAATGGGATATGTTTTCATTATCTTACTGCTAATTGCTTCAATGATTAGTTTTTCTGAGAAGAAAACATTTCAAAACCCTGCGTTTAAAGCAGCTGGGAAAGGAAGTAAGTCCCTATCAGCTTCTTATTTCTTCTTGGTTTTAGGATTGCTAGCTGCCATCGTTGGTGTGATTCAATATAGTGAATGGGCAAGTATAGGTTTTGAGTCTGTATTTATGGCTGCAGCATTGTTCATCATGCTAGGGCTCATATTATATACCAATGTCAAAATGAAAACAGCCGATCCTAAATCATTGACCGTCGATCCTGTATTGTTCAATACCGCTACACCATTTAACCTTGGGGCTGCTGGAATAATCCTGATCGTGGGCTTATTATATTATTTCTTCTGGATGTAAAAAAGAATATCAAACCTAATCATATCAAATCATGAATAACCTCAAGCAAAACGAAGTATGGTTTCTCACAGGAAGCCAACATCTGTATGGAGAGGAAACCCTTCGTCAAGTTGCGGAGCATTCTCAAGTCATAGCCAAAGAGCTAAATGAATCTGAAGGAATCAGCGTAAGCATTATTTACAAACCAACTGTAAAAACTACAGAAGAAATCTATGCGGTCTGCCAAGAGGCAAACCAAAACAAAAACTGTATTGGTGTTATTGCTTGGATGCACACTTTTTCACCTGCTAAAATGTGGATTGGAGGATTGAAAATTCTTCAAAAACCAATGCTTCACCTGCACACTCAGTTCAATCGAGATATTCCTTGGGCGACTATCGATATGGATTTTATGAATCTCAATCAAAGTGCCCATGGAGATAGAGAATTTGGGTTCATGGTTTCGAGAATGAAAATCGAAAGAAAAGTAGTGGTTGGACACTGGCAAGACCCAAATGTAAAATCACAAATAGACACTTGGGCAAGAGCAGCTTCTGCATGGGCTGATTGGCAGGGTGCTAAGTTCGCGAGATTTGGTGACAATATGCGTAACGTTGCCGTTACAGAAGGTGACAAAGTAGAAGCTGAATTACAATTTGGATTTGCTGTCAACACCTTTGCCGTAGGAGATTTGGTACAACTCATCAATGCCGCTTCTGAGTCTGAAATCAAGGCACTTGTAGAGGAATATGAAGCAACTTATACAATGGCAGATAATTTAAAGGCCAATGGTGCAAAAAGATCCTCTTTGATAGATGCTGCGCAAATTGAAATCGGAATGCGTAAATTTTTGAAAGAAGGTGGGTTCAAAGGATTCACCAATACCTTTGAAGATCTTCATGGAATGAAGCAATTACCAGGAATCGCTACCCAAAGACTAATGGCTGAGGGCTATGGCTATGCCGGTGAAGGTGATTGGAAAACTGCCGCTTTGGTAAGAGCAATGAAAGTGATGGGGACAGGACTTGAAGGAGGCAATGCATTTATGGAAGACTACACTTACCATTTTGACCCGAGCAACAGCATGGTACTTGGAGCACACATGCTTGAAGTAGATCCCGTATTGGCCAATGGAAAGCCTACTTGCGAAGTTCACCCTCTTGGAATCGGTGGTAAAGAAGATCCAGTAAGATTGGTCTTCAATGGAAAAGCAGGTGCATCTCTCAATGCTTCACTTGTTGATATGGGAAATAGATTCAGACTTGTTGTGAATGAAGTCGATGCAGTAGAAGTGCCCCAAGCACTTCCAAAACTTCCTGTGGCAAGAGTCATGTGGAAGCCTCTCCCTGACATGAATACAGGCTGTGCGGGCTGGATTTATGCCGGAGGTGCGCACCACACATGTTTTAGCCAAAGTTTGACCACAGAGCACTTAGATGACTTTGCGAAAATCGCTAGAATAGAAAACATTACTATTGATAAAAACAGTAACCTAAAGCAACTCCAGAATGAAATCAGATGGAGTGATGCTTTTTATAAATTGGGATTATAAAATTGATTTGCCTTAATAATTTCAAAAGGAGATTGGCACTTGCTAATCTCCTTTTTTTGCCTGTTTAGTCTTTTCTAAGCTCTCCTAGAGCGTTGTAATATTATTGATGATATTAGCATATATGATCACTAGCTCTTTTTTTAAATGACTTTTTATTTGAAATAATTTTTCTGAATCTCTACTTTTTGTAAAATCCAATTTATCATCTTCCTCTTTGAACCAACTACTGAAAAACTCATATTGAAATTATTAGTATTTTGATCAAAATTATTTTTACGATCACTGAAATTATAAGAATAACAGAAGTTCTCTTAAAGAATCACAAAAAAAAAGCTGGCGAAAAAACCAGCTCTTTTAACTTAATCTAAGAAACAAATTTAATGAAAATCTATGCTATTTAAGAATGTTGACATTCACCCAATTGATCTCCTCTTGTCGGATTGTGTGATCAGAGTCTTGGAAAATATAAGTCTTCACAGCCGCACCCATTTTTTCTAAAAGTTCTGCTGAAGCTTCAATTCTTGACAGGGGTACATGCATATCTTGATGACTTGAGCCTATGAAAATTGGGGTTCCTGAGAATTTCCCACTGTATTTTTCAGAATTGAGTTTTTCGCCTATGAGGCCTCCTGTAAAGGCCATTATACCGCCATATTTTTGCGCATTTTGAGCTGTATATTCCAAGCATAGACAAGCTCCTTGAGAGAAACCTATAAAGTAAATCTGCTCGGGCTTGAATCCTTTACTTAAGACCTCTTTCACGATCATGTCTACTTTGTGTATGGATTGTGAAAAAGCGGGCTCATTGCTTTGATCAGGAGCCATGAAGCTATAAGGATACCAAGTATTGCCAGAAGCCTCAGGAGCTAATATGGCAAAATCTAACAACTTCAAATGATCTTTTAGACTGACAATACTTTGAGCTGTCGCTCCTCGGCCATGGATCATGATTGCTACTTTGCTTGCTGCTTCTAATGACTTTCCTGCTTTAATGATATCAGACATATTTCTCTGTATTTAATTGAACTTTAGCCAATCTTGAGGCTATTTTCTCTCTGTGAGGCTCTGCCCATTCAGGAAGCTTCAATAACTCACCTAAATGTGCCTCATCCTCGTCTATGTCAAACCCTGGTTCATCTGTTGCGATTTCAAACAATACTCCTCCCGGCTCTCGGAAATAGATGGATTTGAAATAGTTTCTATCTTTCACTTCCGTCACCTGATAACCATTGTTCATTAAGATTTTCTGAATCTCTAACTGTGTTTGGTTATTGGCCGTTCTGAAAGCAATATGATGAACTGTACCTGCACTTTGCACACCTTGTCTACCGGTTTTATCAAGTACAATATCGACTATATCACCTGGTTTGCCTTGTGTACCATAACGGTAGCGACCCTCCTCTTCAGCTATGAATTTATAATTCATAAATTGGGTGAGCAACTTTTCTGTAAGCTCTTTTGCTTTGAGGTTGAGGGTCGCTCCGTAAAAACCTTTAATCACATGTTCAGCAGGAATATTACCATAGACCCATCCTTTTCTATCGTCTTGATCATTGGCAATCAACTCGATGCCCATGCCGTCATGATCTTCAAATCGGATCAATTGCTCACCGAATCTAGTCAGGACATCTGAAGTGATAATATTGTATTTTCTCAAACGCTCTTTCCAATACGTCAAAGAGGCTGATGGAATAGAAAAAGCTGTATAGGTCAATTCACCTGCTCCTTTTGTTCCTTTTCTAGCTCCCTCAAATGGGAAAGTTGTAAATACTGTACCAGGAGTACCCAGTTCATCTCCAAAATAGAAATGATAAACATCTGGTGCATCAAAGTTGATGGTCTTTTTCACCATTCTCAGTCCGAGGATTCCAGTGTAGAAATCTACATTTTCCTGAGCATTTCCAGCAATGGCTGTGATATGATGGATTCCTGTGATTAATGCTGACATGCTATTTTTAAATAAAATTGTGGTAGTGAGTGATCCTGCCAGTGAGATTGCTGACAGGACCATTTGTTGATTTATATTATTGCTTTACAAGCTGAATGCTCAAGATGATTCTTACGGCATCAGATACCACTACAGAACCAGCTTCTGTTACAGCATTCCACTTCAAGTTGAAATCTTTTCTGCTGATTTTTCCTTCGATCTCGAATCCAGCTTTGGTGTTACCATATGGGTCACCTGCCACTCCACCGAAGTCCACATCAAGCTCAACTGCTTTAGTTACTTCTCTGATAGTCAAGTCACCTTTCAGCTTTCCTCCTTCTACAACGCCAGAGAAAGATAATTTTGGATACTCTGCTGCATTGAAAAAGTCATCAGACTTCAAGTGACCATCTCTGTCCGCTTGGTTGGTATCGATGCTATCGATATCTGCTGAGAAGGACACTTTAGCTCCTGCGAAGTCATCAGAAGTAGATTCTGCAGCACCTTCGAATTTTCTAAAATAACCAGTCACTGTAGAGATTACTAAGTGCTTTACTTTAAATGATACTTCAGAGTGCGTTGGGTCGATGGCCCATTTTGTTACATTGCTCATAATTTTTGATTTAGTTTATTTTTAAGTTTTATTTCTGTGCTTACATTGAATGTCTATACATTAATAGGGGTAAAAAAATTTACCCTCGTAGTTTATCTAACAGTGCATTGAGTTGATTAGTTTCTGTTTCTGTCAACTTTACGATATCCCTGTTGAAAGCATATACTGCAGTCTCTAATTCTTCCAATACCTTCAGCCCTTTGGCTGTAATCATGATATCAACTTGCCTCCTATCAGAAGGACATTCTTCTCTTACAACCAAGTCTTTCTGTTTGAGCTTTTCAACCAATCGGGAGGCATTAGACATTTTATTAAGCATTCGCTCTTGAATAGAAGAAACCGTGATTGGCTTGCCATGTTGTCCTCTTAGAATTCTCAAGACATTGTATTGCTCTGGAGAAAGTCCAAGTGGTTTAAATAATGCACTTTGGTTGGAAACAATATAGCTATGTGTGTAAAGCAAATTCACCACTAACTTGTTATAGGGATCTTTGAATGTCTTTTGCTTTATTTCATCTTCTATTCTCATTGGTATATATTGCTTTTGTATTTAATGTATATACATGTAAATGTAACAAAATGTTCAATAATTATGAGAAATTTTTAGATTTTTTTTCTAAAAAGGTTTAATCGGCTAAAATTGGCACATCCAATCTGCAATCATTCGATTGACTTCATCTGGTTTTTCGATAGAACTTGAATGGCCTGCTCCGGGAATCATATGCAACTTGGCATTAGGGATAGACATTTGGATAAACTTTGCTTTTTCCGGTTTGGTAGCTACGTCCTCATCACCAACCAATATCATTGTAGGGCATTGAATGCTTCTGATCTCTTCTTCTACTCCTTTTCTATAAATGACCGCCTCCACAGATCGTGTGATCGTCTTGTTATTGGACTGCAATTCCTTGGTCCAAGTTTGAATCGCTGACTTGTTCTTTGGATTCTCAAGCCAACTCTGAGCAAACATAATTTTCATGACCGATTGGGCTACTGGAGGAATTACACCTAGCCACTTGACTATTCCATTGAGCATTTTGTATTTGGGCAGGTTCTCTACAGGCTCAGGATTGGCTGAAGTTTCCAATAGAATCAAGCTCTTGATTTTCTCTGGATGGCGAGCAGCTAGTCTCATTCCAACAAAACCACCCATAGATAAACCCACAAAATGCACAGGTCTATCTGAAATATGCCCAATCAAAGCTAATGCGTCAGCTGCCAATAGATCCATATCATATGGACCTGGTGTTACCTCAGATTGTCCTTGGCCTCGATGATCATAAGCAATTACTCTATAATATTTCTTTAAAAAATCTATTTGATCTCTGAACATTTTTTGGCTCCATAGTAGGCCATGGGAAAAAACAATCGTCTCTTTACCTGAACCTTCATCAGTATAAAACAAATCGACTTGATTGACTTGTAGATGTGGCATAGTTTGAAATTTTTTGCAAAACTTAAGTTAGGCTTTCAAGATTTGAAGAACAAAATAATTGAACAACCCTAATTGAAATACGATGTAATTGCCGACATGTTCTAGTTTAAATTGCACATTATTAAAGGGGCACTTTAAACTTTTCTCTTATTCCCTATAAGCTATTTACTTATCGTTCTTGAATCTTACGCCCCACCTATTATCACCAATCCAAACCCGGTTGCTTTAATTTTCTACTTTCTTCTCTCGCTTTGTGCTGAAGTACAATCTGTCTAGCATCTTCCAGCATTTGTTTGGCATCATATACGATACCATCTTTGACTGTATATTTTACACCACCTACTCTAACTGGCTCATTGTCTTCGCCAATTCGAATCGCTCCTGTCCCATAGAGCACTTTTATATTTTGAAGTGGGTTTTCCTCCAAAATGACAAAGTCAGCTAATTTCCCTACCTCTACAGTCCCAATTTCCTGATCTAAACCCAGTGCTTCAGAAGCATGCATGGTAGCAGCTCTGATCACTTCTAGTGGATGAAAGCCTGCCTCTCTCAGCAATTCCAGTTCACGGATAAATGCAAAACCATAGAGTTGGTAAATAAAACCTGAATCCGATCCAGCAGTCACCCTGCCTCCTCGGTTTTTGTATTCGTTGACAAAAGTCATCCAAAGTCTGTAATTTTCTTTCCATTGGATCTCCTCCTCGGTGGTCCAATCAAACCAATAAGAACCGTGAGACTCTCTACTAGGCTTGTAAAACCTCCAAAGTGATGGCAAAGTATATTCTTCATGCCACTCTGCTCTTCTAGCACGCATCAAATCCCTATTGGCTTCATAGATATTGAAGGTGGGATCGATGGTGAAGTCCAAGTCAAGCAACTCTTGCATGACTTTGTTCCAGTGATCAGAATAAGGAGGTGCTGCCTGCTTCCAAAGTTTACCTGCCTCTGCAAATCTGTGCTGCTCGTTTTGATAATTATAATCAAGCCTATAATCTTGGATTGTTTGTTTTTCGAATAGTGCCTCAGGCAAGCCATACCAATGCTCCATAGTGGTCAATCCAGCGCGTGCCGAATTCAACACATTCCACCTAGCTACATCCATCTGCGCATGATGCATAGCCGAACGCAGACCTATCCTTTTATTTTCCTCTAATGCAGCCTGCATTACTTCTGGCTTGGCACCAAAAAACTTAATTCCATCAGCTCCCTTCTTTGCATTTTCATTGACCCAGGCCTTTGCTTCAGCTGCATTGGTAATGGTTTTCCCTGCACCTTGACCAAAAGAAGTATAGGCTAAGATTCTTGGTGCAGTAATGGTGTTGGCTGCGGATTTTTGCTTATGTTCAAGTACCCAATTCAAACCATTACCAGCCGATGGGTCTCTCACTGTGGTGATACCATGCGCCATCCAAAGTTTAAAAACATACTCTGCTGGTGTTCCTTGACCTGCTCCACCAATATGCCCATGCATATCTATAAATCCGGGTAGTAAATAATACCCTTCCAAATCCAAAACTTGATCATTGGCTCCAGCTTGTGGTCTTCTATTCTCTTTGATTGGCAGACCTGGATAGCCAACAATCCTGATTTCGGTAATTTTATTCTGACTCACTACAATATCAACGGGACCTATCGGGGGTGCACCTGTCCCATCTACCAATGTAACTCCCCTGATGATCAAGCGATCAAAAGGTCCCTCACCCTCCTTCCTTTCTGGTGAAGGCATGACTTGAGCATGATTTTCTATTGGAAATAAGGATAGTAAGGCAAGGATTAGGAGTAAGTTTCTTTTCATATTTGATTTTGATTGACGGAAGTAAATTAAAAATTCTCTTCTCAATAAAAAAACCATCCATCCAAAAGGGCTTTAATCAGCTACAAAAGCTAAATAGTTCTCGTCTTTTTCATATCTATTAATCTTAAATCACTTTCATATTCCAATTTTATTGTTCTTTCACTTGTATATACTTCTACATTTCTCTCTGCTAACTCCAAGAATTGATCATAAGGCCCTCTAAGTGAAATCAGTTTGACGAATATTGGTGCAGTTTCTATGGCAATAAACAATAAGATAATCATGATGTTTGCTCGCCAAATCGCTTTACTTTCTGATGTCAAATGAGATAGGGCATCTATTCTTGCAGCTATTCCGTCAAACCCATCAATTTGTGGTTTGACTTTTTGAAATTCTGCTTCTTTTTGAGTGTTTATCGCAAGAATTTCTTGATCAAGCAGGTCAATTCTATTTTGATTATCTGCTTTCATCTCTCTTAGTTCAAGTTGGGCTTCATCCAGTTGCTGTTCTTTCTTTTTAGCATTTGTACCTAGGCCAACGATCCCGCTACTTCCATCTGTCTTGACACCAAAGCGTTCAAAATCATATTCCTGCTGTAATTGATCTCTATAAGATATAGCTGTCTGAATGGCCCTTGAAAGACTATCCTTTCTGGCTTCAAGCACACCTATTTCTTTGAAGCTAGAGGACAATGCCTCTTTACTTTCCGCCATCATCTGGATTTTTTGCTCATCCAGTTTCCTATTGATTTCTCGCTCAAATATTTTCAATTCCAATGGTTTGGAAATGACAAGCGCTAAAATTACCGCCATGATCAATCTTGGAATTGCCATTTTCCATTCTGACCACACATTTGCTCGCTTACGCATACTCGAAACAATAAAACGATCTAAATTAAAAATCATTAATCCCCAAATCAAAGAGAATCCAATAGCTGCATAGATCGACTGGAAAATTGTAAACAATGCATAACCAGCCGACAATGTAGCCAAGACTGCTGTAAAGAAAACTGTTCCCCCTATGCCTACATATTTGTTGCTTTCAGTGGGGGATTTTTGAAGCAAATTGAAATTAGCTCCACTACAAAACCAGAGAAAGCGAGTGATTTTTTCCATGAATGATAACGACTATTAGTATTCTCTCCAAGATTAAGAGAAGACCAAGCCAAAAGTATTTTTCTTTAATCCTAATTGCCAATAAATGTGACCAAAGCCCTTAAATTTGAGATTGAACTTGAATTAAAAGGGATTAATGCCTCCTACTCAATTTCTATTCACTTCAAATTCAAGTATCTAAATCCGAACGAACAATTAAAACCGAACAGTTTACGTTCGATTTTGAGCACACCCTAACAATATAATCATGAAACAGAAACACATCATCAACCTAGGAATTCAAATCGTACCCAAAAGTAAAAACCTTGATAGCTATGCATTAGTCGACAAAGCCATAGAGGTAATTCAAAACTCAGGAGTAAACCATGTGGTGACTCCTTTTGAAACAGTGATGGAAGGAGAGCAAGAAGAATTGATGAAGATTGCTATGGATGCGCAAGAGGCTGTACTAGCAGCTGGCGCCGAAGAAGTGTTGATATATTATCGCATGCAAATCAGAAAAAATAAAGATGTTTATATCGTCGATAAAACTGGAAAGTATCAATAAGCTAAATCATTGATTATAATTATTTTAACAAAAATATTCTACTTTATGCCCCTCGTGAACCAAAAGGGGATTTACTTTTATTAATACTTCTAAAATCAGACAATAACGAACATAATAACTTCGAATGAAGTTAATTTTGCGTATATTCTAGTCTCAAATGTTAATTCAACATTTGACCTCATTAGAATTCTTTTTACTCTAAACCAACGTATTTTATGAAAAAGATAATCATTTTCACAATCTTATTATTAACCTTTCAAATTTCTCAAGCCCAAATTAAATCTATCAACTATGATGTTGTTTCAAATGAAATCAATTCTGGCGTAGTCCTTCCGGCGGAGGAGCCATTTTACATCAAAGGGACTTTACCTAGAGGTATAGCATATGTGAAAATAAGGGTAAATAGACCAGGAAAAAGCTCCAAACAAGCGGAGAATTATGATTGGAAAAGAGCCTTTGACTTTGAAGTCAACCAATATGAAATTTTTATTGCTGATCCACTGAAAAGCAACACCAACTACGATTTTGAATTTTTCTTCTATGAGCGAGCAGGTGAGGATCAAATGGAATCTGTCAAAAATGCAATAGGTGAAAATCTTGAATCCTACATCCGGTCCAACTTCGAAGTTTCTTCAGGAGGTATCAAAGCATATAACAATGATCAAGTAATGATCACCCAATTGAACCAAATTGTGGAAAATGGGCTAGAGGATTACAGACACTTCTTGGGAAGGGACTTCCCTGGTTTTTCAGATCTAGTCAAACAAAAACTAGATCAAAGAAATAAACTCAAGCTGAGGAGGGCAAGATTCAATATTTTAGGCAAAAGCGATGGAGATAATGAAAAAGCAGCTTATGCCAATAAATACATAGAAGAACTAATCGGTGCTGTTCAAAACGAAACGGAGCAATTCCTATCTAGAAGCCTAATGTCTTTGGTAGACATCAGAACGATAAACTCTTATCCTACAGAGAAACTTCCAGGAACCTTATCACTCAATTTTGGATACGGTGCTTTTGCAGTCAAAAGAAACCTTAGCTCTACAGAATATTTCAATGGACCATATTTAGGATTATCTCTTCCTTTAGGGAATAAAACTTTTCAAAAATTCCTAGGAAATGCTTCATTCTCTACTGGCGTATTTCTTCAAAACTTCAATGCTAGCAGTGGTGAACGCATCTCGGGCCCTATTGTCAACCTTCCGATTTATGCTGGTTTAGGGTATAAAATGTTCCGAGTAATGCGTTTCAATGCGGGTGCAGTATTGATCAATATGGAGGATGTCAACTCGGGCGTGAAAACAGACTTCATCCAACCTTATGTAGGTATGAGTTTGGAATTCAACCTCTGGGTAGGGCTAAACAACAGGAGGTAATCTATGAAAAAGCTGATGATATCAATAGGCCTCAGCTTGATAACAATCTCCACGATTCTAGCTCAACAAAAGGATTACGAATGGAGGATTGGAGTCAGCGGTGGCTATAGCAATTACTACGGAGACTTGACTCCCTTTAGAATCAGAGGTATTTCTAACTGGGATGCCATACAGCATCTACTTTATTTTAACGAAAATTACTTTGATCAATATTCTTGGAAGATCTCCCTTGAAAGGCAACTGAGCCCCACCATAGGCCTTCAGTTCAGTTATGGGCAATATCAGTTTGCTATGTCTGATAGGTATGTGCAGCGTAATGGAGAACTGTTAGCAAGTAATCGATTCTTTGATCGGGCTTTAAATTTCCAAAATAATACCCGAGATATGGGTTTAGCTTTTGTCTTCAAGGCAGATAATGACAGATTACTTCCCGCCAAATCATGGATTGCCCCTTATGCTTCTTTAGGTTTTGGGATATTGGACTTCACTGTAAAAGGTGATCTTTTGGATGATGATGGCAATCGATATAACTACACAAACCCAAATGTACAACCTAATGGTGTATACGAGACAGAACTGACTCCATTGAGAACAGAATTGAAGGAGGGTTACGATCAAGGTGTGTTTTATGCTAACCTGGGGCTTGGTGTTAGATTCAGACTTGGAAGCAGGATTGAGATTTTTGCACAATCAGACTTTATCCACAGTTTCAGCGACTACTTGGATGACGTAAGTGGCCAATACAGAAGCGACTATGACAATGATTTCCAAGCTTATGCCGCACAGCCAGGCACCAATATGGTCGATCCTAATAATCCAAATAGGGGAAGAAATAATAGTCTGAATGACTGGGTTATCTATCACGGCGTAGGTCTTAAATACAATTTCGGTGTCAAGAAGTCTTCTTTCAGAGCTCCTAAGCTGAGTACCAACTACCCAAATTATCAAGTTGGAAACCCAAATATTAGTATGGCAAGCGCTGAAAGCAGCAACAAAAAACAAGATAGTATAAAAGCTTCTCCATCAGGCAACACCTACAACTACTTCACAAACATACAATTGATCGATCAAGCAAGGTTGGATAGTCTGAGCTACAAGAATCAAATGCTCACTTGGAATCAGCAAGTAGAAGAAAGGAGAAGGAGAATAATAGAAGGAAAGGTAAGAGAGAAATCATTCGTTGAAATTGATCAAAAATTTGAAGAACAAGATATGCTTTTAAAAGCTGACACCTTGCTTTCTTCGATTGAGAGAGATTCCTTGATCCAATTTACTGAAAAGCGAAGACAAGACCTTCGCTATTCATTGGATAGTATTCAAAGAAGAGAAATTGAATTAAAAACTGAAATTGACAGCATTCAAACTTTGAGTAAGGAATATAAATTTCAACCTACCAGATCAGTTGATTTTGGATTAGATAGTCTGTGGAGAAATTTCACTTTCAATAATCCAAACGCCATAAATACGCTTCAAGAAGAAAGAAGCTCAATAGATACCGTTAGCGTATCCTCTGCTTCAAAATCAGCGACTGAAACACCGAAAGTAACAAACAAAGAAACGAGTTCTACCTCTGAAGAACAGAAAAGATTAAAAGCACAAGAGGAAAAAATCCAAAAACTTGAACAGGAGTCCAAACGCCTTCAAGCACAAAGGGATAGCTTGAGCGCACTCCCTAGAGAATTTATCTATATGGGAGGAGAAAGAAGCAGAAGCATTGCTCCTGACTTATCTGATAGAAATAGAACAAGCACCTCAATCAATCAGACTACGATTGAAGAAAGAAGAGTCATCGAGACTGCCGAGGATTATAGGGAAAAGAGGAATTTCTGGCAAAGAATCGGGGCTTTTTTTGGCGGAGCTGCTACTGCTAGAGCTATAGATTCAAATACAAACAGTAGTGGCACCACTCCTACAGTAAGTAGAGAAGTGGTAAGTGAGCCTGTTCGGGACTTTCGAGATTCTCTGGCAGCTGTAGACGAAGATCAATTATTAAGGACACAACAAGTCGCAAAAACCTTAGGCTTCTTACTTGCTAGGATTACGCCTGAATTGATCATATCAAGTGGGTCGGCTATGATAGAAAAAGAGCAAGAAATAAAAACAGAGGAGGAAGCTTTGATAGAAGAAAATACCGAGCTGATAGAAGTAGCACTCAAGACAGACACTGTATTCATAGAAAGAGCTCCTGAAATAGAAATTCAATTACTTAGGTTCAAAGAGATCATCTATTTTGACATCAATCAAAGAGTACCTAATGAGGATGAACTTAAAAAACTAGCTAATCTGGTAGATTTCATCAAAGAAAATGATGGATATATGCTTACGCTTACTGGATTTGCTGACAATACAGGGAATGTCAATTATAACCTAAGACTTGCTGAGGAAAGAACAAAAGCCGTAGCTGATGCTTTGGGAGAATTATACGGCATCCCAGAAGATCAAATCCAAATGGAGTCAGGAGGTCAGGTCATAAGAGGCTCCCAAAAATCCAGTAATGACCAAGACAGGAAGGTAGAAGTAAGGATTGAGCGGAGAAATTGACCTCTTAGTGCCTTGGCGTCTCCTATGTTGAAAAACAAGCTAATGAGCTAAAATTTCACATAACTATTCCATTCTGATACTTTTTTCTCTTAAATGCAGTCCCAGTTTTGACAGTTCTGTTGTCAAGGCCGTAGCGAAGCGAAGTTCATTTTAGCCTTTACTACAGGGCAGTCAAAACTATCTTTGTGTTTAAAAGGGAAAAGAATCAGTTTAGTTTATCGTCACTTTAATAATGCCTAATTCACTTCAATAACCTCTTTAATCAATCT
>NZ_FZOK01000020.1 GCF_900188245.1 Belliella buryatensis
TCGTAGATTATTCCTATCGGCTCTTATTTATTCTTAACTTGAAAACTATCCTAAAATAGCCCTCAATCGTTTCGTCTTACATCACTTCAATGAACTTTTTTGGACTTCTTATCAATCCAAAATGTAGTCTCTCGACTCTGTATTTTTAACCCGTTTCGTTGAACAGGATTGCAAAGGTAAGAAAGTTATTTGATCAGGCAATCTTTTTAAACCGAAAAAGTTTAAAATATTTTAAAACACCTTGCAACATTTATCCCGTCCCTATTACTTTACCCCCGTTTGGGATTGCAAAAGTGCAACTTATTTCCCACTTTACAAGAACTCAATCCAAAGTTTTTTAAACATTTTTATTACTACACTGAAAATCAATGAGAAAAATTGAGACATCTTTTCAAAGCATTCTGATCTTGATGTTTTTATACCAAACGGGATCTCCATGTGCTTGCAATCCTATATAGCCTTTTTTCGTTTTTGCATATTGAGGAAAGTCTTTCCATTTGCCACTATCCCTCCTCTCCAACCAGTCTTGGGAGTCCGGTATAAACTCCACTGTTCGTTTTCCATTAAGCCAATAACTCACATTAGAATTCTTATAAACGATTCTCGATTCATTCCATTCCCCTGCCTTTTTAACCCCCTCTTCCAAAATAGGAGCATACATTCCATAATCACCTGCAAGTGATTGCAGGGGTTCCAATTCAGTATCGAAACCTAATTGATCGACAATCTGATACTCAGGTCCCGAATAATAAGTCGCTGGTAAATCCTCCCTCTCGACTATATGATACAATAGCCCGCTATTTCCTCCACTTTGAATTTTCCATGTAAATGAAATTTCAAACTCCGCAAATTCAACAGGATAAAAAATCAAATCCACATCACCGCCTAAGCATTTGAGAGCACCATTTTCCACTATCCAATTATCCGGGAAACTATCACCCAGATAAGCTCTCCATACTTCTGTTTCAATACCATTGAAAAGTAACATCCATCCTTCTCCCCTTTCTTCATCTGTCAGAGAGTTATCTGGAACCATCTCTTTCATCTCCGATACTCCCACCTTTTCATTAGCACAAGAGACACAAAAACAAATTAGTAGAACTAATGAAAAGCTCTTAGACAAGTTACCCATTCTTATATTTGATTAATGAACCCAAAAGTTAAGAAAAATTATCAGTAAACTTTTACTAAAACAATTTGCCAACAAATACAATCTAATCAATTTCCCAACATCATAAAAGAAAGAAGTCTGGACAGAAATTAAACCTTAACTTTGCTAAAAATAAACTTCAATGACATTTTCAGAACTTGGCTTGTCAGCCGATCTTGTTAGCGCTATCCAGAAACTAGCCTACTCACATCCTTATCCTGTCCAGTTAGAAGCTATCCCAGCAATACTTCAAAAAAATGATGTCTTAGGAATTGCACAAACGGGCTCTGGAAAAACAGCCGCCTATGTATTACCCATACTTGAATCTTTACAAGGTAAGTCAATCAATAAAAGTAGGTCAATTCCTATATTAATACTTGTGCCTACAAGAGAACTGGCTGCTCAGGTTTTCGAAGTCATCCAAACTTTCAATACATCAATTCAGAGAAAAGCAAAAAGTATCGCAGTATATGGAGGAGTCTCTATCAATCCTCAGATGATGAAATTGAATGGCACAGACATTTTAGTAGCCACTCCTGGGAGACTTTTGGATTTGCTTTCTAAAAATGCAATTTCTCTAGCTCAGTTAGAAACTCTCGTACTAGATGAAGCTGATAAAGTCTTGAATCTTGGGTTCAAAGAAGAAGTGGATGAAATCTTGTCTAGACTCCCCTCAAAACGACAAAATATTCTTTTCTCTGCCACAATGGAGGATTCAGTCCTTACTTTAATTGACAAACTACTCAAAAACCCAGTTAGAATCGAGATCAAACCTGAGGAAATCACCCCTGACTTAATAGAACAGACAGCCTACTTGGTAAGCACAGAGAAAAAAGGACCACTCCTCAGACATTTAATTCAAACCAATAAATGGGAACAAGTCTTGATCTTCACATCTTCCAAGCGAGTCGCTGACAACCTTACAACCAAACTAATCAAACATGGTATTCAAGCAATGGCTTTTCATGGAGACAAAAGCCAAGGGGGTAGAACGGAAGCATTGAAGCAGTTCAAAGCAGGAAAATTAAGAGTTTTGGTTGCAACAGATCTGGCAGGAAGAGGGATAGACATCAAGGAGCTTCCAATAGTTGTGAATTTTGAATTGCCTAGATCTCCAAAAGATTATATCCACAGAATCGGACGCACAGGAAGAGCAGGATCTGCTGGATCTGCTTTCTCGTTAATTACAGAAGAAGAGAGACACCACTGGAAAGTTATACAAAAGAAAATGAAAAGATGGGTAGAATTGATAGAAACTGAGAAAATGGATTTTTAGAAATAAATAAAGCTGTCTACTAATTCAAATGAAGACTTTTAGCTTGCAAAAAAAGTCAAACTTGTTGCAAAAAAAAAATAGGCTGTCCTTATTTACGAGACAGCCTATTTTAATTTATGGGTTCAATCTAGCCAAAATCTCTTTGGCTTCATGCCATTTTAACCTTGGTCCAAATTGGCTTACGATTTTTGAGCTCGCCATAGAAGCTAACTTTCCACTTGATGCGTAAGAGTGTCCATTGGTGATGCCAAACATGAAAGCTCCTGCAAACATGTCACCAGCCCCATTGCTATCAATTGCGGTAGTCTGATAAGGCTCGATATCAATAAAGGTATCACCATCAAAAATCATAGCTCCGTTTTTACCTTGCGTGATCACAAAATGCTTAGCTACCTTCTTCAATTCTTCTCTCGCTTCTTTCAAATTATCCTTGCCAGTATAAAGCATGGCTTCTTCTTCATTGGCAAAAAGCATGTCTACACTATGTCCGATCACGTCATCAAATGCATCTTTGAAATACTTCACCATAGCAGGATCAGAGAAAGTCATAGCTACTTTTACTCCATTGTCTTCCGCTAATTTCTTGGCGTGTCGCATAGCTGCTTTACCATTTTCGGAAGTCACCAAGTAGCCTTCGATGTATAGATATTTTGAATCTTTTATAGCTGCTTCATTGACATCCGCTACAGAATATGTTTGAGTGATTCCCAAGAAAGTATTCATCGTACGCTCCGCATCTTCTGTGACCATCACCAGACATTTTCCAGTGATTCCTTCTTCCAGTTTTTCAGGATTCAGGTTATTTTCAACACCTGATTCTTTCATATCTGCCACGAAAAATTTACCTAATTCATCATTAGCTACTTTGCAAGAGAGGTATGATTTTCCGCCAAATTGACTAACTGCAATAACTGTATTGGCGGCAGAACCTCCGCATTGCTTTTTGGCCTCCGCTGTATTGATCACTTTCATCAAGGAATTTTGACGCTCTTCATCTACTAAAGTCATTAAGCCTTTCTCTACTTGATTATCTACGAAAAACTGATCCTTCACTTTGAACTCAATATCTACCAAGGCATTTCCAATACCCGTAACATCGTACTTTTTCATGCTATATTATTGTTGTTTTTTCTATTCTAAAACTTTACGATAATTCCAATTTATTCAAAGATTGGATGTCTTTCGAATGGTTTTTCTCTGTCAAATAAGTACCTATAGGTATGATGGGTTTTATATATTTCTGCATTGAGCTGCTCACATACGCGCATCATTTTGGGGTTGAAATCACCTATCCAATTCATCTCAATAGTTTTGTAAGGAAATGAATCATGCTTAGCAAATTTTTCATTGTAAGCCATTATCATGGCGCTTTCCACACCTTTTCCTTGAAACTCCGGCACTACTCCAAACACCAAACCTAGCATCTTGTTGGGAGGGTTGAATATTTTATTGAAAAGAAATTTCAATTTCCCTATCCAATCTAATTTTCCATTGACATACTTGAATATTTGGTTGATTTCAGGAATATTGATAAAAAATGAAACTGGTTCTCCTTTATGAAATCCAAAATAAATCAGGCGACCATCCATAATGGGCTTCATTTTCCCAAACATCAATTGAGTCTCTTTGAGCGTCAAACTCTTACCCATGTGTCTGGCCCATGCTTTATTATAAACTGTCATGAAATATTCAGGAGCTTTCTCGGAAAGCTCTCTGCCCTTCATATGCCTAAATTCAAAATCTGGATCATCAATAACTTTATTCGCCCTTTCGATCATTTTCTGATCAAACCCTACACCTTGAACAGGGCGCATGTAGGTGAATTGCTTGAAGTAAACTTGAAAGCCATAAGCTTCGAAAAAATCTTTATAATAAGCAAAATTCCAAGGCATATTATAGTTAGGTGGAGAAAATCCCTCCACTAGCAAACCCCACCATTTGTCTCTTTCACCAAAATTAATCGGCCCATCCATTGCCTCCATTCCTTGATCTTGAAGCCAGATCTTGGCAGTATCAAAAAGTAAAATAGCTGCTTCCCTCTGCTCCACGCACTCAAAAAAGCCTATGCCTCCCGTAGGTTGCTTTTCTTTCATCTTCGGATTGACAAAGGCTGCTATTCTACCAATTGTGCTTCCTTTTTCATCTTGAAGCAACCATCTTTTCGCCTTGGCACCTAATTTAAACAACTTGTTGGTCTCTGAATGGAATAACCCCTCAATATCCTTATCAAGTGGCCTTATCCAATTGGGCTCTCTTTGATACAAGCGAACTGCCATTTCTAAAAATTCCTGTTGATGTGCAGGGCTGCTGACTTCAATAATCCTCATGCTTTAATTTGGTTAAGAATCGCCAAAAATAAGCATATAATCTGAAAGTCCGAAGATTGACCTTGGAAGCAAATCGAAAATCAAAACAAGGGAGAGCATTCACTCTCCCCATAAATAGTCAAAGACAAATTTTAAATCTATTCAAACATCTGAATCATAAATCTTATGTTCAAAGGATTAATTCCCTCCTTTCGGAGCTAAATTTGGATAGTCCGTGATGATCCCATCTACTCCCATGTCAAGTAGCGATTGCATTTGTTCTGTGGTATTTACTGTCCAAGGAATCACTTTCATACCTTTTTTATGCAATTCATCCACATGCTCCTTTTTCAACGCTACAAAATAAGGAGAATAAATCTGGGGTTGAAAACCCAAATCTGCTAGTTGCAAATCATATTTTGAAGGATCGGTAATCAGCATAGCAAGCGTTACATTGGGATATTTGTCGTGGTAATATTTCAAAACCCTAAAATCGAAGGATTGGATATTCACTCTTTCCCAAGCTACCTTACTGGATATTAACTGATACACTATATCTGAAAACTCTGCGATATTAGGGTGGTATTGCCCGTCACCTTCTGGCGAGCTTTTGATTTCAATGTTATAATTGGGCATAGGCAAGTTGTGATCTTTGACGTACTTTTCTACTACATCAAATAGATCGGCTAGCCTTGGCTTGCTTACATGAAACTTCACTTGCTCTGGAAAACCTGAATGAAACTTGGTTCCTACGTCATAGCCTTTTACTTCATTGTAAGTCATTTGATATATATTATGACTTCTATCCCCTTCTGTGATCTCTTTACCATCTGATGTCAAACTGATACTTGAATGCATGTAAGGTTCATGCGAAACAATGATTTCTCCATCCTTGGTGACAGCCAAATCTAGCTCCAGGGTAGTTACACCTAGGTCAAGGGCTTTGATCATAGCGGGAATAGTATTCTCAGGCATAAGGCCCCTCGCACCCCTGTGTCCTTGTAAATCATAACTAAACTGAGCAAAACTTACCATAGGTAAAAGGTAAAGAAAGACTAAGACGATTTTTTTCATACTTTTTTTCGGCAATTTACCATTTTCAATAAAGCAAAAAATCACCACAATATGATCTAATTGTGATGATTTCTTAATCTATCCTACCTGAACACTTACACTCAGCTTACCACATCTCCATAGAGGTCAAACTCCGTAGCTTCTGTGATTTTGACTTGTACAAAATCTCCAACCCTACAATAATGCTTGGCAGCATCGATAAGCACTTCATTGTCCACTTCTACAGAGTCAAACTCCGTCCTTCCTACAAAATGTCCCCCTTCTTTCTTATCAACCAATACTTTGAAAGTTTTACCAACTTTCTCTTGATTGAGATCATAAGATATTTGCTCTTGAATCTCCATCAAGTGATTGGCTCTAGCTTGCTTTTCTTCCTGAGGGATAACATCTTCCATGGTACCAGCGTGTGTATTTTCTTCGTGTGAATATGTAAAAACACCCAAACGCTCAAATTTCATTCTCTCCACAAAATCAACCATTTCCTGGAATTCAGCTTCTCCCTCACCCGGATGTCCAGCGATCAAAGTAGTTCGGATAGCAATGTCAGGCATGACATCTCTGATAGAGTGAATCAACTCTTCCTGCTTTTCCCTTGTCGTTCCACGACGCATGGTTTTCAATACAGAAGTTGATCCATGTTGCAAAGGAATATCGAGGTAATTACAAATATTCGGTCTTTCCTTCATCACATCTATAACATCCATTGGGAAACCCGTAGGATAGGCATAATGCAAGCGAATCCAATCGATGCCATTCACATCTGACAAAGCACGCATCAAATCGGCCAATCTCCTCTTTTTATACAAATCCAAACCATAATATGTTGAATCCTGAGCTATCAAAAGAAGTTCTTTCGTCCCATTGGCAGCTTTATGTTCAGCTTCTTTGACTAGATCGTCAATGGAGCGGGAAATATGACCTCCACGCATCAGTGGAATCGCACAGAAAGAGCACGGTCGGTCGCAGCCTTCAGAAATCTTCATGTAGGCATAATGAGACGAATGTGTCAACAAGCGTTCCCCTACCAATTCATGCTTATAATCTGCTTTGAATTTTTTCAAAATCGCAGGCAAATCTCTCGTTCCAAAAAATGCATCTACTTGAGGGATTTCTTTTTCCAAATCATCCTTGTAGCGCTGAGAAAGGCAGCCTGTCACGTAGACTTTGTCTACCAAACCTTGTTCTTTGGCATCTACATATTGGAGGATGGTATCTATAGATTCTTGCTTTGCATTGTCAATAAACCCACAGGTATTGATGATGATGATGTTATTATCCTCCCTATCGGATTCATGGCTGGCATTGATGCCATTTCCTTTGAGTTGGGTCAATAATACTTCTGAATCAACCAAGTTCTTGGAACAGCCCATGGTGATGATATTGACCTTATCTTTTTTTAATGTTCTCGCTTTCACTTATTTCCTACTTTCTTTGGGCGCAAAGGTAAGCAAAATCAAGGACTGGAAAGTTCCAAAAGGAAAGATTTCTCAAAATCAATACCCAAATTGGTTTATCTTCTATTGCCCTTTTAGGATAAAATCTAAGATTATGAAAATATTAACTATTAAGGATTTTTTTGCCTTTTAATTAAAACATCCTTAATAATTTATTTGCTTCTAAGGAAAAATATCTAACTACTTTTGAATTCGTACAGCAAACGAACATTTTTTCAACTCCTTGCATTATTTTTAAGCGTCGATGTGAATCGACGCTTTTGCTTTTTCATCCTAGACAGTCTACAAAAGTACCGCCATTTTATTTCCAGCCACCAGAGCTACTTTTAATCATCTTTTTATAAGCAGAAGGAGTCATTCCTGTCACCTTCTTAAACTGCGACGAAAGGTGCTGAACGGAGCTGTAATCCAGTTTGTAGGAAATCTCAGTTAGATTGATTTCTTCATAGAACAGCCATTCTTTCACTTTGTTGATTTTCAATGAAATAAAAAATCGCTCTATCGTAACCCCCTCTAAGCTACTAAATAAATGACTGAGCTTGCTATAGTCTTCATAGAGTTTAGATTTGATATAATCGCTTAGATTGAAGCCTGAAGGGATTTCTGAATTTTGAAACAACTCTACCAGACTCGTTTTGATCTTTTCTATTTTCTTTACATCTCTATCTTGCAATATCTCAAACCCCATTCTAAGAAGTCCATCCTCCAATTCTTTTAAGTCTTTTGGTTTCAGCTCTTGTAGCAGAATGGCTTTACCCAAAACAACTTTTTCAAAGGGAATATCCTTTTCGAAAAGTAGATTTTCAACAGCCATAATGCATCTTGGGCAAACCATGTTTTTGATTAGAAGCTCTTCCATATCTCTAATTTACTCAAAGATTCCTAATTGAAAGGAATCCGCTCTTCAATCATTATTTTTCAAATAGAAAACTCTATTTTGGCATCATCAAATAAACCCGCAATGAATAGAGACATTAATGCTTCAACATCCATGATTTTTGAGAGAAAAAATTATGATGATCACACTTTATTGAAACTATATCGGTCACTTTTGGTCCCTCGAAGGATTGAGGAAAAAATGCTCATCCTTTTACGTCAGGGGAAAATATCAAAATGGTTTAGCGGATGGGGTCAAGAGGCAATCTCGATAGGTGCTGTCAATGCATTGCATGAAGATGAATATATTTTACCTATGCACAGAAATTTGGGTATTTTCACTGGTAGGAATATTCCACTTGAAAGGCTTTTTGCACAATTTCAAGGAAAAAAATCAGGATACACAAAAGGTAGAGATCGTTCTTTCCATTTTGGAAGTAAAGAACATCATATAGTAGGTATGATTTCGCACTTAGGGCCTCAGTTGGCAATAGCAGACGGAATAGCCTTGGCCAATAAATTATCCAAAGAGCGGAAAGTTACCCTAGTCTTCACAGGTGATGGGGCAAGTTCAGAGGGAGATTTTCATGAAGGGCTTAATGTAGCAGCTGTCTGGAAACTGCCTGTCATCTTTGTAGTCGAGCACAATGGCTATGGACTCAGCACACCGAGTGAGGAACAGTTTGCTTTTCAATACTTCACCGAAAAAGGTCCTGGTTACGGCATGGAAACAGTGAGAGTAGATGGCAATAATGTACTAGAAATGTATGATTGCATCAAAAATCTGGCAGCTGACATCAGAAAAAACCCAAGGCCAATACTGGTAGAAGCCATTACTTTTAGAATGAGAGGACATGAAGAAGCCTCAGGCACCAAGTATGTTCCTAAAGCGCTTATGGAAACTTGGGCACTCAAAGATCCAGTTGAAAACTATGAAAGGTATCTTATAGAAACCGGTGTATTAAATTCTGAGCAAAAAAACCAAATAGATCAAGAGATCAAAGCTGCTATCAACAATGCACTTGACAGTGCCTTTGGGGAAGGACCAATTTCTCCAAATACAGAAGAAGAATTGTCTGATTTGTACTATCCATTTGAACAAAAGGTCAAGTCACCCTTGCAGAAAAAAAACACAGATAAGCGCTTCATTGACGCGATCTCAGATGGGCTTCGTCAATCCATGGAGAAATTTCCCAACTTGATATTAATGGGACAGGATATTGGAGAATATGGTGGTGCCTTTAAAATCACAGATGGGTTCAAGGCTAGATTTGGGGCAGATCGCGTTCGTAATACACCACTTTGTGAAAGTGCCATAATCGGTGCTAGCTTGGGGTTGTCCATTAAGGGTTACAAGGCCATGGTAGAGATGCAGTTTGCAGACTTTGTTTCTATTGGATTCAACCAGATCGTGAATAACCTAGCCAAGATTCATTACCGGTGGGGTCAAAATGCGGATGTAGTCGTCCGTATGCCAACTGGGGCAGGCGTAGCGGCTGGGCCTTTTCATTCTCAATCAAATGAGGCTTGGTTTTTTCATACTCCGGGACTAAAAATAGTCTATCCATCTAATCCATATGATGCTAAAGGCTTACTCAACGCTGCGTTGGAGGATCCTAATCCCTATATGTACTTTGAGCATAAGGCACTATATAGGTCTATTTCTGGAGAAGTCCCTGATGATTATTATACTATAGAAGTAGGCAAAGCCAAATTGGTCTCAGAAGGTGAGACCCTCTCTATAATCACATATGGGATGGGAGTTCATTGGGCCAAATCAGCTATTGCAGAACTAAACATCAATGCTGATGTCTTGGATTTACGTACATTGTTGCCATGGGACAAAGAGGCTGTTAAATCGACTGTAAGAAAAACTGGAAAAGTGATATTCCTTCAGGAAGATTGTTTGACTGGAGGAATAGGTGGGGAGATCTGTGCATGGATATCGGAGCATTGTTTTGAAATGCTCGATGCTCCAGTGATGCGAGAAGGAAGTTTAGACACTCCCGTGCCTTTTGCACCAAATTTAGAGAAGAATTTTCTTCCTGTAGAACGGTTTAAATCAAAGTTATTGGCCTTAAGGAATTATTGAAATATGCATATCCGCAATTAGACCACTAACTAATTTAAATAAGAACCCAGATCAACGCAATACTAGTAGATATTGGATCCGCCGCAGCCAAGTTATTCATTGATATTGGCTTGAAATTATAGGTTTATTCCGCTTTTAAGGTTCTTCTGGTAGGAAAGCAGATAATCATGTGTTAAAAAATAGTGGTTTAAAATTAAAAGGTTCAATCAAAAGGAGTTTGAGATGTTCCCTGAGAAGAGCCCTTTATATCGAGCACTTCGATCACTACATATTTACTAGCACCTCTCCAAGGAACTGGATTCAAATATTACTTGTATCGAAGTTCAACAAAACGACCGCTTGCCCTTTCCAGCTTTTGAGCAACTTCCTCTCCCTGTGCGCTAAATCTAAATTCATTGCTTTGTAAGGCTCCTGCACTAGGACTTTGGAAACCTTCTTGTACTAATCTTCCTTCCCAAGTTTTGAAGACAAATCCTTTTTTCTCGAAATAATTCAGATTACCCGCTTTGACACCTTCACTAAAAACAAAAAAATACCTCCAATAAACTACCGTAGAAAGAACGATAACAAGTACAAAAATTCCGATTTTAACGTATTTGTGCATGGAGAAATATGAGTTAAGAACAAATTAATTTAACCTATCAAGAATCTCAAATCGAGATGAATTGCTGATAAACTCAGGAACAATAGATTTGAGATGAGTAACAATATCATTTTCTGAATTATTTTCTACCAATTTATAAAACATACTTATCTGTGCCTCAATTTTTGAGAAGTTGTTAGGATGGACTTTGGCGATCAAAATTTTTGGGTGGTGAGTAATTTTGACTGTTTCGGAGTCATTTAATAATTCTTCGAAAAGCTTCTCTCCTTCTCTGAGTCCCGTGAAAACTATTTTGATTTCCTCATCGACTTTTTTGCCGCTTAGTTGAATCATTTTTTTGGCTAGATCGAGGATTTTGAGTGGCTGCCCCATATCAAAAACAAAGATTTCTCCTCCATTGCCCATAGCTCCAGCTTCTAGTACAAGTTGGCAAGCTTCTGGAATCGTCATAAAATATCGCGTTATATCGGGGTGTGTCACTGTAACTGGCCCACCTTTTAAAATTTGATTTTTGAATAATGGAATTACAGAACCACTAGATCCAAGTACATTTCCAAATCGAGTAGTAATAAACTTGGTATATTCTTTTTTATGGTTTTGTTCTAGAAAAGCATTCAGGGACTGAACATAAATTTCTGCTGCACGCTTGGTGGCTCCCATGACATTAGTAGGATTGACTGCTTTATCTGTGCTCACCAAAACAAATTTTTCAACTTTGGTCAAGACCGCTAAATCTGCAAGTATTTGAGTTCCTAGAATATTACATTTTACAGATTCCTCTGGGTAATTTTCCATCATTGGGACATGCTTGTAGGCTGCGGCATGAAAAATTACTTGCGGCCGATACTTTCTTAAGATCACATTCATTTTCTTTCTATCTCTTATATCAGATAGAATAACCTTGTAAGGAGTTAGCAGTCCTTCGTCCTTAAACTCTTGATCTAAGTCATATAGCGGAGATTCTGCTTGATCTAAGAGAATGAGCAACTTGGGTTCATAGTGGGCTATTTGCCTGCTCAATTCACTACCTATAGTTCCAGCTGCTCCAGTCACCAAAACAACCTTCCCTTGCAATTCATCCATCACCTTTAACTTTTCTAATGAAATCTGATCTCTTCCAAGAAGGTCTTCAATTTTCACATCTCGGATGGCCTGGGCTTCAAGCCCTCCATTTACCCATTGATTGACTGGGGGCACTATGGATACATGTAGATTCAATCTAAGACATTCATCTGTAATTTCTCTTTTCCTCTGAACAGGTAGATTTTGGACAGCAATGATAATTTCAGATATTTGATGTTTTTCAACCAGATCGGATAGGTTTTCTAATCCCTTGTGGACTACCTTCCCATCTATTTGCTTACCTTCTTTCTTGGGGTCATCATCGAGGAACCCGTAAATGATCAGGTTAGATTTACTATCTCTTTTGATTACTTCATGCGTGATGATTCCCGCCTCTCCAGCACCGAATATCATGGCTATTTTGAAATTATTTTCTCTTCCCAAAGGACGGGTTTTGGCAAAAATTATCAACTCCTTCACTAAGAACCTATACATTACTAAGCCAACAAGGGCAATCAAAGCAGTGATAATCAATACAGAAGAAGGGATGATATTTTCCTTCAATAAAAAATGAACCCTACCTAAATTTACAGCTTCTACAAGTATGACCGTAAAAAGAATGGTCTTGAAGATAATTACAACATCTTTGAGACCAGATAGGCGTACAATACCATCATAACATTTAGTCCATAGCATCACAAGCATACCAGAGATAACAAATACTAAAATGCCTGCGAGGTTGTTTTTAAAGTCAAAATATGAAAACTCAAAATTGAGGCGTATCAAATAGCCTAAAAAGGCTGACAGGAACAAAATACCGATATCTATACCAGCAATTAGTCCCTTAGGCATGATCTTCAAATTTCTTAAAAAGTCCATCAATTAATTAATCATTCGATACACTTGATTTACAAGATATGAATATAAAGAGATTTTTATAATTACTATTGAATTTTCCGAATTTGATTTATTAAAGAAAATAAAGTCTTATTTTCTACATTGTCTCCAATGCAAGGAAGGTAATAATAGTAAATCAACCTAGATTAAAAGTAGATCATACCTGTTTCTTAAGCGCGTTTCCAATCCAAACACTTCCATCTGAAAGGTTTTTATGAACAGTACTACCTGCTGCAATGGTACACCACCTACCAATAGTTATATTTGGAAGTATAATGGATTTGGCACCTACCAGCGTCCCCTCTCCTACCTCCACGCCTCCACATAGTGTAGCACTTGGGGCAATGTGTACATAATCAGCCAGTTTGCAATCATGATCGATTATTGCTGCTGTATTTACAATCACATGATTACCAATCTTTGTATCTACTTTGATGATGGCACCTTCCATAATGACTAATCCAACTCCTAAATTTACTGTTTTGGATATGATAGCAGTAGGATGAATTATATTGGTAAACCTAGCTGATTGTAATTTTTGATCTACAAGACTAAAGCGTATTCTATTATTTCCTATAGCTATGATATAAGATTGATCAAGAGGTAAATTTGGAGGAATTGGGGTAGTTACAGGCAAACCCAAAACTCGAATTAAATGTATATTATCATCAAAAATAGCTTTGATTACAGATTTATCTTCCATCAAATCTATTACGGATTTTGCATGTCCTGAAGCTCCAATAATATACATCAGATTAAATTTATACTGTTTGCTTCCCCATAAATCTCCCGACAGTTACATGTCCTTGTTGAGAGACACCTTTACCTTGAACGACATTAAAAAAAGTTAAAATAAGGATTTTGACATCTAAGTTTAAATCACAATTCTGAACATACCAGACATCTAACTCGAATTTCTTCTCCCAACCAATAGCATTCCTTCCATTTATCTGAGCCCAACCTGTAATTCCAGGTTTGACATGATGCCTGGTGTATTGTACTTCATCATAAAGATCTAAGTAATCTACCAATAGAGGTCTTGGCCCTACCATACTCATCTCACCTCTTAAGACATTTATCAATTGTGGCAATTCATCAAAAGAGGTCTTTCGGATGATATATCCCAATTTGGTCATTCTCAAAGCGTCAGAAAGAGGATGTCCATGATCATCGTATGCATCCTTCATAGTTTTGAATTTTATGATTCTAAAAATCTCACCATTCAAACCGGGTCTTTCTTGCAAATAAAATGCATCCCTTCCGCTAAAGATGGTCAATAGCAGCCAAATGATGATAAAAATGGGCATGAACAGGAGAAACAAGCCTGTGGCAATAAAAATATCTAATCCTCTTTTCCCTATTTCCTTATACATGACTAAATCACTTTTTGATATTGACTAGCGATCACTTGTACAACTCTTCCTTGCTCTTCTTGAGTTAAATGGGTACTACTTGGAAGACAAAGACCTTTACCATATACTTGAACAGCTACGTTGCCACCATAGTATTTGGATTCTTTAAAGGCTACTTGCAAATGTAATGGTTTCCATAAATACCTACTCTCTATCTGTTCTTTTTCTAAGGCCAAACGCAATTGTTCTCGATCAAAGCCAGAAATCATTGGATCGATCAAAACTGTAGTCAGCCATCTATTTGAATAAAACCCTTCTGGTTCTTCCAAAAGAGATATCCCTTCAAAATCCTTAAGTAGCTCCCGGTAGTTTTCAAATACAGCTCTGCGTTGCAATATTTTTTGATCAAGATTTTCGAGCTGTGCCCTACCTATAGCAGCCGGAACATTGCCCATTCTATAATTATAGCCAACAGAATGATGCTCAAAGTAATGCACTTTTTCTCTCGCTTGAGAAGCTAAATATCGAGCTTTTTCTAAATATTTCGGATTATCTGATACTAAAGCACCTCCGGCACCAGTAGTGATGATTTTATTACCATTAAATGAGTAAACCCCTATCTGTCCAAGAGTACCACACTCCTGTCCTTTATATTTTGAGCCGAGCGATTCCGCTGCATCTTCCAATATCGGTATACCATAGTGTTGTGCTATGGAAAATAATTCATCGTATTTAGCAGGCATTCCAAATAGGTCCACCACAATGATAGCCTTAGGCTTTTTACCTAATGAAATCCTATCTATAATCGCTTCCTCTAACGCTATTGGACACATATTCCAAGTATCAGGCTCACTATCGACGAAGATGGGAATGGCTCCTAGGTATTTGATTGGATTAGCCGAAGCACAAAATGTAAAAGATTGGCATATCACCTCATCTCCAGCTTGTACTTCTAATAGCATCAATCCAAGGTGAATAGCAGAAGTACCAGAGTTAACGCCTACAACTTGGAAAGGAAAAATCTTTCCTGCGAATCCTTTTTCAAAATTATCTAAAAAAGGACCCCCGGCTGCGATATAAGGAGACTGAAGAACTTCTTTAACGTACTTTTCTTCATTTCCTTCAAATCTTGGTGAAGACAACAAAATAGGTTCTTGCATCAAATCTCAGGGTAGATTAATGCTCTAAAGTACTATAATCCAGATAAAAAGCAATGAAAAATAATGAAAATCAAAAAAGAAAATATTGTGTTTTAAAAACAAAAACAAAAATAAAACTTGAATATGATATAAAAAACATTATTAAAGTTTTGAGAAACAAATTTATACAGATTAAAAAACTAACTCAATGTTTGGCTTGATTAATTTTCTGTAAGCTTGACCTTTTTGAGAATTCTTTGATTCACCTCTGGCTTTACTGTGGACTTTTTCTTTTTTCTCACAGAAAGAATTGGAGGTGTTTGACTAGTGATGACTTTCACCCTTCTTAGAGTAATCACATCTAATCTAATCCCCAAGATTGCTGCTAATATCGTAATTGCAGGAACCAAGATATGATCATTTAATTGGGCTCCTATAAATATTATGCCTACAAAAAACAGCATAATCCCTACCATAGCAAGTGCAACTTGATCATGTCGCAAACCCATTCTCATCATAAAATGATGAATATGACTTTTATCAGCAGAGAAAGGAGATTTACCTCTTCGGATTCTCTTTGTAAAGATTCTGCAAGTATCATATATTGGAACAATCAATAATGCTAGACCAGAGGCTATAGGCGCATTGAACTTCCAGCCTTCAGAAGCTAACATGTTGCCGTTGGTATTTACAAACAAAATAGCCATTACAGAGAGCGCAAATCCTAAACTCAAGGAACCTGTGTCCCCCATGAAGATTTTGGCTGGATGCCAATTAAAGATTAAGAAAGATAGAACACCTCCAACAGTGATTAGTGAAAACATACTATATGCTATCATATCAGCCTCCCAAAACCACCATCCCAAAAATGTAAATGCAACTACTGAAATAGAACCTGCCAAGCCATCCAATCCATCTATCAAATTGAAGGAATTGGTCAGGCCTACAATTGTAAAAATGGTAATTACATAGCTGACTAATTCTGGAATTTCATAAATACCTAAAAACCCGTACAGACTTGTAAAACGAATATCACCGAAAATTACCACAATATAAGCTGCTACTATTTGTCCAAGGAGTTTTTGCCATGCAGTTAGATCAACGAGGTCATCTCTTAAACCTAATAGAAAAATCAAACCAAATGATGTTAAAAAGAACCTTAACTCTACCATCTGATTCAAGGAAAACCAAGTGATAACCGAAATGAATATCCCAATAACAAAACCAACTCCACCCATTGATGGAATAAAACCATTATGAATTTTTCTCCCTCCTGGAGCGTCTATCATTTTAAGTTTTTTGAAAACTAGGATAAGGATCGGAGTCAAAAGAAACCCGATTATAAAGGCTGTACTGAGTGCTAGAAAAGTAACCATAAAAAGATAATTTGCTCAAATGTAGAGAGATGAAATCTGAAATTCAACAAAAACAAGAAAAAATATAAGGTAGGTTCTAGACACCAGGCAATTAGTTTTTCTATCAAAAAGAACTCTTTAGGGATTTATACCAATGAAAATGTTTTTTACACTTGAGATTCTTGCTTTTACCCTGAAAAAAGTTTTTTTCAATAGGAGAAATATTATACCAATAAATCACTTCTTAACAAGGCTAGAACTCCTAGCATTCAACCTTAGAATTTTGTAATCTTCCAATCTTCTAATAGCTTAGCTTAATGAAAGGAATTATTTTAGCAGGAGGGTCTGGCACAAGACTCTACCCTATTACCAAAGGAGTATCCAAACAACTTTTGGCTATCTACGACAAGCCGATGATTTATTATCCCTTGTCTGTGTTGATGTTAGCGGGTATCAGAGAAATACTGATTATCAGCACCCCCCATGATTTACCCAATTTCAAAAACCTCTTCGGAGATGGGGCTGATCTCGGTTTGAATATTGCTTATGCTGAGCAACCAAGTCCTGACGGGTTAGCCCAAGCCTTTTTAATTGGTGAGGATTTCATAGGCAAGGATGATGTATGTTTAGTGTTAGGTGATAATATTTTTTATGGACATGGATTAACTCAGATGTTAAAAAATGCCGTGAATACGCTTTCTTCCGAGAAAAAAGCAACAGTTTTTGGGTACTATGTAAATGACCCTAATCGTTATGGTGTAGTAGAGTTTGATCAGTTTGGCAATGTCCTCAGTATAGAAGAAAAACCTGAAGAACCCAAAAGTAATTATGCTGTAGTTGGCTTATACTTTTATACGAATGAAGTCATTGAAATCGCAAAACAGATCAAGCCTAGCAAACGTGGAGAGTTAGAAATCACAACTGTCAATCAGGAATTTTTAGCAAAAGGTGCTTTGAGAGTGGAGCTAATGGGCAGAGGCTATGCTTGGCTGGATACAGGAACACATGAATCCATGTTAGAAGCCTCAAACTTTATTCAAACTATAGAAAAAAGGCAAGGGCTCAAAGTAGCATGCTTGGAAGAAATCGCTTTTGAGATGGGGTATATATCCAAGTCACAATTACTTGAATTGGCCGAGCCGCTTAAGAAAAATGATTATGGCCAATACTTGATCAATAAAGCTAATAGAGGGAAATAAGAATGGATATTTCAAAATAAAAAAGAGGGGAAATCCCCTCTTTTTTATTTAAGTTTTTTGAATCCTTTGATCTCCTGTGCACTAGCCTCTCTGATACTGATAGCGAAGCCTCCTCCTGGAGCACTGTATTGTGATAGTTTACTTTTATTTGTGACGGTCCCCTTTTTGATCTCGTAAGCCTGAGGATTATTTCTGTAATGAGCATCTTTTTGATCGGCATAGAGGGTCGCGATATACGTTTTATTTGGGTCTAAAAAATCAAAAGTCAACTGACTTGTTCTTCCTTCATTCCCATTCACATTACCTAAATACCAGTCATTCGTCCCTTTCGCTTTTCTGGCAATGGTCAAATAATAGCCAGGCTCAGCTTCCAAATACTTACTTTCATCCCAATCCAAAGCAACATCTTTGATGAATTGAAAAGCATCCATAAATTTCTCATAATGCTCAGGTAAGTCAGCGGCCATTTGTAACGGACTATACATAGTAACATAAAGAGCCAATTGATTAGCAATAGTACTATTTACCCAAGACTTATTATCTGGATTCAATTTACTGATGTCCATTTCAAATATACCAGGTGTATAGTCCATAGGACCACCTATTAATCTAGTGAAAGGTAAAACAGTCACGTGGTTAGGTTTAGAGCCACCGAAAGCTTGGTATTCTGTCCCTCTTGCTGATTCGTTAGCAATCAAATTCGGATAAGTCCTTGCAATACCAGTAGGTCTGACTGCTTCGTGCGCATTGATCATTATTTGATAATCAGCAGCTTTTTCTAAGGCATATTGATAATGATTCACTTGCCATTGACTGTAATGATTGTCTCCAAGAGGAAGGATTGTGCCCACATAGCCACTCTTTACTGCATTGTAGCCATTGTCCTTCATCAACTGATAAGCTTTATCCATATGCCTTTCATAATTCCTAACAGAAGAGGATGTTTCATGATGCATGATCATTTCCACACCTTTTGATTTGGCATAATCTCTCACTCCTTCAAGATCAAAATCAGGGTATGGGGTCACGAAATCAAAAACATAATCTTTGGCATTGCCAAACCAATCCTCCCAACCCTCATTCCAGCCTTCTACCAATACTCCGTCAAAACCATGTTCCGCAGCAAAGTCAATATGACGCATGACATTTTCAGTAGTCGCACCATGCTTCCCATTAGGCGATGCTTTGCTAAAATCTGTCACGCCTAATTCCACCGCAGGGAAATCATCTGTATATGCCCATGTACTTTTACCAGTGATCATTTCCCACCATACCCCTATATACTTCATCGGGCGAATCCAAGAAGTGTCTTCAATTTTATTAGGTTCGTTCAGGTTATAAGTCATTCTGGAAGCTAAAATATTTCTCGCATCATCACTGACAATGATGGTTCTCCAAGGACTCATGGATGGGGTTTGCAAATATACCTTATCTCCATTTGGGTTAGGTGTCAGCCAAGATTCAAAAACCATCTTATCATCATCCAAATTGAGATGCATCGTAGCATAGTTGATCAATGCGGCTTCATGTAGGTTAATGTATAGCCCTGCAGCTGTCTTCAACATGAGAGAAGTCTGAACTCCTGTTGGTGAAAAAGACGTCTGTGAAATATTCCCAGTGATAGCTACTTCCATCAAGCTTCTGATCTCTGAAAGTTTTGATTCGACGTAATCATATTCTTGGGTATCGTAATCCCCAGGAATCCAAAATGCAGTATGATCTCCAGTCATTGCAAATTGTGTATTTTCCTCTGAAATAATGAAGTGGGCTAAGCCCTGTTGAGATGGGAATTCATACCTGAAACCTAGGCCATCATCGAATAGTCGGAATCGAATGATAAATGTTCTGTGGTCGTGGTTAGCATCTTGATGTAAAGTGACCACCATTTCCTTGTAAAGATTTCGGATAGTTTTTTCCTCACCCCATACCGGTTCCCATGTTTCATCAAAGTCGGATTGTTCAGCAGTAGAGGTCACAAACCCTTCAGTAAAGTCAGGGTGATTTTTCAGTTTCAGGCCTAATTTACTAGGTAATATCACTGGCTGACCTTTGTATTTCAAATCATAAAAGGGAACTCCATCTTTCAATTCAAAATTTAATTGAAATGCTTCATTTGGGGAATTGAGCTGTTGTGCCCATGCTGTCCAACCTAATAAAAGCAGAATCAGCAAGCAGGTAAGTTTTTTCATTTTCAATAGGGTTAGTTTAGGTTTTGGCCAAATACATCAATGACAATACTTTCGAAATTAGGTTTTTCAATCTCTCCAAAAAAGCATTTTAAAGAATATCGGCCCTATTTTCACTGAAAAATTTAATGCAAACGTTTGTTATTTGATCAATTTTCTTTCGACATTATTTTGAAAGGATCAACTCGGAAAAAAATAAAACAAAAAAGATGGTTGTGAGATGACCTAAACCTCTGTGATCTATCAAATTAAAAGTCCTTCTTTTGGATTTTGGGATAAAACTCTGAAAGCATCATCAAAGCAGCACTTCCATACCATTCGATCAGCTCCATTTTGAGAACTCCAGCTTGAATTGCTGGATCTGTATTTGTTAATTTTTCTGCCTCGGCTTTTGTACTCACATCAAAAACAAAAATCCCTCTTTTTTCACCTCCATTAATAAACGGCCCTGCAAGAATCAATTTCCCCTCCTCTGCTAGTTTATTTATGTTTGCCATATGACCTTTCTGTATTTCCGCTCTTTGTTCAGGTGAATATTCCGCTACCTTATCCCCTGCCATTAAGAATGCCATGATATAAGCCTTCATTCCGTAGTCATCTGCACCAAGTTTCTTTGCTAATTCAGCATCGAAATTTTCATTCTGAGCAGAAGCATTAAATTGACAAAGCAATGTCAATGACAGAAGTAGTATAAAACTTTTCATAATTAGAGATTCTAAAGGGTGAATAAAATCTAAGTTAGCTATTTATAGCTCAAATTGCTACAAACCCTTGCCTATCAAGAAAGACCTGAACTCCTCCGTATCAAAATTACTCATGCCTTCTTGGTAAAATATGATTT
The DNA here is from genome assembly GCF_900188245.1 of Belliella buryatensis. Classification (GTDB taxonomy): domain Bacteria; phylum Bacteroidota; class Bacteroidia; order Cytophagales; family Cyclobacteriaceae; genus Belliella; species Belliella buryatensis. Next base: position 20,864 of record NZ_FZOK01000020.1, read on the forward strand.
TACCTTCTGGACTGACTACCAAGGTTGTGGGTATAGATTCTGATTGTAAAGATTGATTAAGCCCATAGGAAGCGTGGATGATGGGGAAGCTCCATCCTTTATCGTTGAGTAATTTTTTACTTTTTTCAAAATCCTTATCCAATGCAATCATTAAAAATTCTAGATTTTCTGTATTGCCGACTTTCTTATATAGCTCTGAAATATGGGGCATCTCTGCTCTACATGGCGGGCACCAAGTCGCCCATAGGTTAATGAAAATTGTTTTTCCTTTATAATCTCTCAAATTAACTACTTGCCCATCTACATTTAGAAATCTACCGCTATAATCAAAGTCTAAATTCTCCTTGTTAACTAAGGTAATTTTCGGCTTGATCAGTCCTGTCGAAAGCAAGACAGATTGCAAGCCTCCCATGATCGGTGTAATCAGCCCAGTAAAGTATAAGAAGGCAAATACTGCCAATATCAATCCCCAACTTTTAATTTCTTTTTTCCAGTCCATTGTTTTCTATTTGTCACCTTAAAATTACCAACACATTTCCAATACCTTAGTGATAAAAGCTACAATATCTCCAAATATCCTTTCCAAAGCTTTTTAATAAATTCTAAATTGCGCAACCTTGGAACAAAGTAAAGACTGAATTTATGAATATAGATCATTATATAAAGATAGCTGAAGAGCTCAGCATCAAACTGAAGCAAGTCACAGATACTATTGCACTATTAGATGAGGGTGCAACAGTACCATTCATTTCTAGATATAGAAAAGAGGTTACTGGAAGCTTAGATGAAGTTCAAGTAGCTGCTATTAGAGACCGAGCTCAGCAATTGAGAGATTTGGACAAGCGTAGGGAGGCTATTTTGAAATCAATTCAAGAGCAAGGAAAACTCACTCAAGAGCTAGAAAATAAGATCAATTCAGCCGAAACCATGTCTGTATTGGAAGACCTTTATCTTCCTTATAAACCAAAGCGAAGAACCAAAGCCACCATAGCCAAGGAAAAGGGTTTAGAACCACTGGCTACTTTAATTTTTGAACAAGGCTCTATCGATCTAGAAGAAGAAGCTTTCAAGTATATTTCCGAAGAAAAAGAAGTCTTTAGCATTGAAGATGCCCTTCAGGGTGCCAGAGACATTATAGCAGAATGGGTAAACGAGCATGTGGAACTCAGAAAAAAAATGAGGACACTCTTCATCGAAGAAGGTAAATTTGTTTCAAAGGTAATCCCCGGTAAAGAACAAGAGGCCATTAAGTATAAAGACTATTTTGATTGGTCAGAACCAATCAAATCAGCTCCTTCGCATAGAGTCCTTGCTATGAGAAGAGGTGAAAAGGAATTATTTCTCATGCTAGACTCTTGTCCCGATGAAATTTCTGCAATTGGTTTAATGGATCGAATGATTCTAGAAAATGAGGCCAATAGCTCAGTAGAGCAAGTAAAGCTCGCCATCAGGGATTGTTACAAAAGATTGCTCAAGCCTTCCATGGAAACGGAAGTGAGACTTTACACAAAGAAAAAAGCTGACGAAGATGCCATCAAAGTTTTCACAGAGAACCTCCGACAATTGCTTTTGGCTGCCCCTCTTGGGGAGAAATCCGTCATGGCAATTGACCCTGGGTTCAGAACAGGCTGCAAAACAGTATGCTTAGGACCCCAGGGTCAATTATTGAGCTATGATGCTATTTTTCCCAATGAACCACAAAAAAGAACAGCCGAGGCAGGAGCAACAATAAAAGAATTGGTACAAAAACATCAAATTGAGGCTATTGCCATTGGGAATGGGACTGCAAGCAGGGAGACTGAGGCATTTGTCAAAAGTCTAGGGTTACCAAAGCATGTCATCATCACGATGGTCAATGAAAGTGGTGCATCCATCTATTCAGCATCAGATGTAGCAAGAGAAGAGTTTCCTGACTTGGACTTGACTGTGAGAGGAGCTGTATCGATTGGGAGAAGGCTGATGGATCCATTGGCTGAACTTGTCAAAATTGACGCCAAATCCATTGGTGTAGGTCAGTACCAGCATGATGTAGATCAATCAGCTTTGAAAAATTCCTTAGATGACACCGTGATGAGCTGTGTCAATGGAGTGGGAGTAGAAATCAACACCGCGTCCAAGCAATTGTTGACTTATGTGTCAGGCTTAGGTCCTGTATTGGCTCAAAACATTGTAACCTACCGTACAGAAAATGGTCCATTTAAAAGTAGAGCAGAGATCAAAAAAGTACCTAGATTAGGTGAAAAAGCATTTGAGCAAGCCGCTGGATTCTTAAGAATCCGAAATGCCAAGCACCCTTTAGATTCATCAGCTGTACACCCAGAAAGATATGAACTAGTGGAATCTATGGCTAAAAGTCTTGGCGCTAAGGTGACGGATCTGATGAGTTCAGAAGAATTGAGATCTAAGATCATCCTGAAAAACTATGTATCAGAGACCGTCGGCTTACCAACCCTTCAAGATATCATGGAGGAATTGTCCAAGCCAGGTAGAGATCCTAGGGAGACTTTTGAGGTTTTCAATTTTCAAGAAGGAGTCAATGAAATGTCTGATTTGAAGGTGGGGATGAAACTTCCAGGCATAGTTACCAATATCACCAAATTTGGTGCATTCGTAGATATAGGAGTCCACCAAGATGGCTTGGTTCACTTGAGTCATTTGGCAGACAAATTCATCAACGATCCAAACGAAGTGGTGACAGTCAATCAAAAAGTAGAAGTCACTGTCATGGAAATAGATATTGCTAGAAAGCGAATTGGACTGAGTATGAAGTCTGACCCATTCGCCGAGCGAGGCAAATCAAAAACTAAACAAGAAAGCCCTGCAGAGGCTGAGGGAGATTTGGCTGCCAAACTAGCTATGTTGAAAGGGAAATTCAGATAATTCCCTTTTTAAAGATCAAACTGACTACTGCTTTGATCAAACCAAAATGTAGATTAAGAGTTACTTCTTATACATTTGAAAAAGAGACTCTTAATCTACATTTCCTATGGTAAAAGACTTGCTATTTGAAGAAAACGAACCACTGAAAATTATTTCAGAATTAGGAGATGTGGATTATTTTCCAAGCTTTTTTTCTCCTTCGTCCTCCCTTTCAATTTTCAATAGACTCATTGAAGATATATCTTGGCATCAGGAGCCAATCTGGATGTTTGGTAAAAAAATCATGCAACCTAGGCTCACTGCTCTTTATGGGGATCCTGCTATCCCTTATAGCTACTCAGGCATCACTATGGAGACCATAGCTTGGGACACACTTCTCTTAGATATAAAAGACAAAGTAGAAAATGTCTGCAATACTGAATTTACTCACGTACTTCTCAATTATTACAGACATGGGCAAGATAGCATGGGTTGGCATCGGGACAATGAAAAATCCCTTGGCAATAATCCTGTGATCGCTTCCTTAAGTTTTGGACAGGAGAGGGTTTTCCAATTCAGGAAATACAGTGACAAAAGTGAAAAAAAGTCAATTACCTTAGGTAATGGATCTCTTCTCCTGATGCAGGGAGCCACACAAAAGTATTGGGAACACCAAGTACCTAAAAGAGCAGGTATTCAAGCTGGAAGAATAAATTTGACTTTCAGAAAAATCTTTCCACCAAAATAAGAGACAAGCTACTTTTTCACCTCATTTGAAGTCTTTTGCTGAAATTTAAAGGCAAGATCTTACCTTCCACAAATCCCTTGATAAGGGCAATAGCTACATTTTTTCAAATCGTTTGTTTGATCAAAAGGCTGTTTAGGATCATAAAGCTCCTCCAGAAGACCTCTTAGTCCCTTTTCATAATCCTCTTGATACGTCCTGTAATCAAAAACCTCTAATTTGGACTTTTCTTGCTTTTCCTGAAGGTATGGATTGAAATCTTGACTGAAAATCTCCTTAAAGTTAAAGATTGCTGGTTTTAAGGGGAAGGTGTTTTCAGGATACATGGACTGATAAAGCAGGCCGTAATACATGGTTTGCATGGCTGCTTTATTGCGATTTTTATCCTCCCTATCAAACAAACTAGCTACACCATTGAAATCCTTTTTGTCTCCTCCTGATTTATAATCAATTAGTCTGATCACTCCATTTTGCTCATCTAAGCGATCTATCAGTCCTTTCAATGCAATCATTTTAGAGCCATTAACTGTTTGAATTTTAAAATTCGCTTGATGTGCTTTTTCCATTGAAACCAACCGAATTGGAGTATCTGCCTCGTCAATTTCCAAAAGTCTAATGATATATTTTTGCAGGACATCTCTGACGATGGCCATTTGACCACTGAGCTTAGTTTCTGCATTATCCTCCAAATGATAAAACTTCCTGATTCCCAACTCTATGGCAGGGAAAACCCAATTTTCCTTCAGTGCTTTGAAATCAGCCTTTTCCAAGGTATCTCTACCATTCCTTTTCTTGAATCCTTCATATAGAAACTCCATGCTGAAATGAGCCAAATTTCCAAAAACAGCTGCATCTATTTCTTCCTTTACCGCTTCTTTTTCCTGAATATCAGCGATATACTGAAGGTAAAACTTCAACCTACAATCTAGGTACACACTCAAAGCTGATGGAGAAAAAGCTGTACCTGACTTCCCACTTTCTTGGACTACATATCGCTCCATAAGCTGGAGAATTTCTTTGTCTTTTTCGATGTTGATGGCGGCAGTATTTTTAAGGTCTACTGGAACATAGATCACTTCTTCCTCGTCACTGATCCCCATTTCTACCATCATCTGCTGAATGTATCTACTTTTCTCTCCTGCTTTCCCTTGATCTGAGGCAGTCGTATAGATCATATGAACCTCTTCTGCACTATGCAACAAGCGGTAAAAAGTATAGGCATAGATCGCGTCATTTTGTTCCTGTACGGGTAACCCAAACGCTCTTCTGATATTGAAAGGAATCATGGAATTCAATGATCCCGATGGTGGGAAACTATCTTCGTTCATGTTACAAATGATGACCCTACGGAAATCAAGGTTTCTAGACTCCAAAACCCCCATGATCTGCAACCCTTGAAGTGGCTCTCCTTCAAATGGCAACTTGACTTCTCTAAAAATTTGCCTAAAAAGACTGATGAAAAACTCTACCTCTACTTTAGTGGTCTGTTCTTGATCAAAAATCGCCTTCAAACGATTCAGCTGCTTAAAACATTGGTAAAGGTAAGACTGCTGGAGTGGCTCATCTTCAAGCTTAGCAGCCATTGTTTCCATTAATTCCGATACATAAGGAAAAAGCTGATCTGTAGCTAACTTCTGAAAGATGAGATTAAAAAAGTCTCCACCTTGATGCAGCACCTCTTGAGAGATATAAATCTGATTTTTCTCCTGCATTTCAGAAAGCAAATGTTTTACATGTGCTGGATTCTCAGATTTAAGGTAAGTAGTTGACAATAGGTCTTTGATCTGCTTGTGATAAAAACCAACTTTCCCATCATCCACTTTGATGTAGCGCTGCAACTCTAGAACGGCTTCTAAAAATGCATAAACAGGGGCATTTTTAACAGGATAGCCCATGGTGACATTGACCTTCTCAATCTGATCAGGAAGTGAATGGAGAATAGGAAAGAGCATCTGCTCATCAGGTAGGATAATGACTGTCTCCTCCCAGGAAGCTTCTTTTTCTATACCTTCTAAGAGCGAGCCTACTAGATTCGCTTGATTACTCTTTAGCGGAGTCGCATAGGTTTTAATCTTGGCTTCCCTAGATTGAATCCAAGTAGGAATTTCATTTGGGAAAGTTGGCCCAAATATTTTATCCTTTTGATAATCTCTAAAAAAGAGACCTGCTTCTTGATTTTTTTCTGAAAGATAATAATCATCTATATCCCAATATATTTCTGCTTCAAAAACAGCAATAAAATGCTTGATCAACCTTTCTTCTGTGGCTGTGAAGGCATTGAAACCTATAAATACATACTTTTTATCAGGCTTAGGTAATGTATCGACTTTCTCAGCTACTTGACGGTATAATTTACCAGAATAGGCTAAACCAGAAACATCCAAGGAAGCTTGGAAAGCCGCATAAAGAGGTCCAAGAAGCTTCCAGAATTTCAAAAACTTCTCTTGGTGAGATTTATCTTGATGCTGAAAAGAGCTCCAAAACTGCTTGATTAACTCGATCTGACTTTCAGAAAGAAAGCTCAAGTCTGACTCTAAATCCTTGATTTCAGAAAGGTAGTGATACAATTTATTCGCATCAGCCATAAATTGATCTACATCATTGAAATCTTTGAGGATCATTTCGCCCCAGAAAAAGAATTTATCAAAAGCTTCTGGCTCTGGGTGAATCCCTTGGTAGACCTTGTACAGCTCAAAAATCAATGACAATTCATCAGCAGGCCGCTGCGAGGCATAGTGATAAAAGACGTCTTCGATGGTTTTGATTTCTGGAAGCCAGGTGGCTTGCTCGATCAAAGTACCCAAATGCTGTGTAAAAAAAAGACCAGCTCTTCTATTAGGAAGAACTATACAAAGATTCCGAAGATCCTGATGCTTGGATAAAATGTGCTGAGCTGTATTTTTTAAAAAGCTGTTCATATAGAGAAATGTTGTTAAACAAAAAAACGTTAAATGAGCAAGGATAAAAAATAATTGACATGGATTGACTTAAAAATTTTCAACCAAAATACTTAGATTGTTAAATGGGTTAAATAGATAAAGATAAATATGTATATCCGCTTTCGCACCAGTAACCATATTTTATTACGCACACACCTTAAATTCAGATGTTGTCGACTGTCGACCGTCGTCCGTTGACGATTATCCGCTTGATCCTTTCGTTTTATTGAATTACTGGTATCATTGCGGATAATCGTATTATATTATTAATTGTTCGGCTAAGTGTAAGTGAGCAGATATATATAATTTAAAAATAGAGATCCAAAAAAGCTTCAAATTTGTTATATTAGATATCAAAACTTAAAAACCAATGAGAAGAGTAATTTTAAATATTCCAGAAAACAGGTACGAGCTTTTTATGGAATTAATAAGAAGATTGGGTATAGAAAAAATCCAAGAAAAAGAAGTAACCATTGAATCTTATGAAATAGAAAATTTACCAGAATGGCAAAAAGAAGAGATCCTCAAACGGCTGGCAGCTTCTAAAGATTCTGAATATCTAACATGGGAAGAGCTAAGAGATTCCTTAAAATGAATTCCCAATATAAAATACTTTTTAACCCACTGGTAAGGAAGGATATTAAAAATAACATTGACTATTTTAATGAGACATTAAAAGACGAGAAAATCACTTCAAGTTTTTTAAATTCTATTGAACGCATAAACACTCGTATTTCAAGAACTCCTGACCTATATCAAGTTAGATATTCCAATATCAGAATGGCACAAATCAAACCTTTTCAACATTTGATACATTTTTGGATTGACGAAAAAAATAAACTAATCAAAATTGAGGGGATTTTTCACCCCAGCCAAAATCCAATATTATGGGCGAAGCGCACTAATCAATAATCGATACGATCTCCCCAGTCTCCAAATAACACAAATAGCCTTTTGTAGACTTACCAGTCAGCTGTGCCACTAATTTCATATACTCCTTAATTTGATTTTTGTGGCTTTCACGAGCTTCTCCTGTCTTGAAATCCACAACCACCGCCTCATCATCCTTTAAAATAATCCTATCTGGTCTTTTCATCTTGCCTCCCGGCAATAATATCCCTTGCTCTGCTAAAAGCAGACCATCTGTATCAAACCAAGATGAAAAGAGTGAATTGTCAAATAAGTCCTGAAGCTGACGGGCTACCTCCTCTTTTTCTTCCAAACTCAAACGGCCTTCATAATAAAATTGATCCAAATTGAGTTTAGTATCCTTTATTCCTTTGGATACTTCTAGAATTTCGTGTACAAGTAAGCCAAAGTTTCTTTTCTTCCGCTGCTCTAAACCATCTGCTGAAAAATCTACCGCATATTTTCTAATTTGAAGCCGCTGTGTCCAGTTTTGATAATTCCAGTTCAGGGCTCTTGGAGATGTAATGTTTTTAGCTGCTACATGCTTTTCTGGCCACGCACCTAGGTCAAAAACATTGGTTTCTGCATCATAGTATTCGGACAAGCTCAACTCATCCCCTGTGGATCTAGCCCTTGTCAATGCCGTTTGCAATTGTGCTTGGAGGTTGTTTTGATTTTTGAGTTCCTTTTTGAAAGGTGCCATTCCTAAAAACACCTCTTCTGCTCGAGTCAAGGCGACATAGATCATATTCAAACTATCCAAATAAGCCATGATAGCTTCTGAAGCATAGATATCTGCAAAATCAGATTTTGCCAACTTCTTATTTAAAGTCAAAGGGATGATCGCTGAAAGTCTCTTTTCTTGATCTTCAAAAGGTGCCCAGACCACATTACTTTGCCTTTGGTCAAAAATATCCCACTTCATAAAGGGCATGATGACCACCTTAAATTGCAGCCCTTTGGACTTGTGGATGGTCATGATACGCATGGCATTATGTCCCTCTGGAATTTTTACAGTTCTTTTGGTTTGGTTTTCCTCCCACCAATCCAAAAAACCAGCTAAATCTGCTCTATTGTTGGAGGTGAAGTCATAAATAGCTTCTTTGAAACCTGAAATGTAGGCCTTTTCTACTTCGAATTCTTGCAAACCCAATAATGCGATCAATTCTTCTACTGCCTCCATCAAGGGCAATTGCAAGAGCATCTTTTCTTTTATATGAAACTCCTGAACTTTGGGCTTCATATAGTCTGGAATCTTTCCTAAAGCGAAAAGCTCGTGATTCACCTGCTCATCAGCTAATATAGCCCTGTAATACCACATGGTCTTGAACTGAACTTGATCATCAGGATTGTGCAGATATTTAAGTCCTGCTAAAAGTGCTTTAACCGCTGCAGCTTTGAACAGGTACATGCTTTCATCTGACAAGACATCAAAGCTGTATTTGAGATCGGGATTTTCAGCCCCATAAGCCATCAAGGCATCTGCAATAGCCTCTCCGTCTGACTTTCTACGAACCAAAAATGTAATGTCTCTCAACTCATAACCTTTGTCTTGTAAAGACATAACCATTTCTGGCAATCGAGACAGGGCCAAGGCGTCAAATTTACCTTCCTCTTCCAAATCTTTATCATCTTCCAAAAAATTGATTTGTATTTTCCCCTTAAAAGCAGATCGATCCTTTCGCTCTGATATTTTCTGAGATACATCCTGATACGCTTTTGCAATCAATCCACCATCCGATGCAGCAAAGGCTGATTTGACCGTATCTTCGAATGATTGGGCAAGGGTTTTGAAGAGGGCATTGTTGAAATTGATGATATTGGGTAAACTTCTAAAGTTGGTGTCCAGATTATGGTTTTGAATTTGCTCCCTCCCAATCTCCTCTTCTACCTGCTCGAGCAAAAGCTTCATTTCTCCTCCCCTCCATCTGTAGATGGACTGCTTCACATCACCTACCAAAAGGTTTGTTTGACCTTGAGCTAAGGAATTTTCTAGAAGTGGCTTGAAGCTTGTCCATTGAAAGCCTGAAGTATCTTGAAATTCATCTATCAGATAATTTTTAAACTGATTGCCTACTTTTTCATAGATAAAAGGAGCATCATTCTCTTTGGTAATTTCTTTCAAAAACTCATTCGCATCAGAAATCAGCAACATATTCTCCTCGTCTTTGAGAAGGGTAAGTTCATCAAGCATATTTTTGAAAACTCCATAGACGTAAATATGCTTTCCAATCATGTCAAGGCTATTCCACTTGGCTTCCAGGGGGGGGAATTGACTTAGAATCTGAGCAAGACCTTGAGCTCTGGCGGTTATGATTTGATCTTTCAGCTTACTGGTTTTGGTATACCAACCCTCTTCTGTAAAAGGGAGCAGTGCATAGTTATCGGTCAAAGATGGTACTGGGGAATTTTTATCCCCAAGCTGATCAAACTTCTTGGCAAAGGAACTGCCTGAACCTTTGAAATCAGTCCATTCCAAGCCATTGGCAATTCTGATTTCGTTAGCTTGCTCTTTGAGCTTGATTGTGATATCGATCAACTCTTTTTTTCTATTCTTTACAAATTGCTGGAGTTGACTGATATTTTTATTATCTGCTAAGAATGCACGAATTTCAGGTGCATATTTTTTAAAGTCTTCTTGAAAAATTTGCCTTCCAAGCTCTTTGATATTTTTTCGGATATCCCAAGATTTACCATTTTGGATTTGCTCTACGGCATAATCGACCAGCCATTTGTGAAGAAATTCATCTTCCATGACCTGCATGACCACCCTGTCTACAACCTTTTCCAAGACAGCATCTTGATCCAACTCCACTTCAAACTTGGCATTGAGATCCATCTCTCTGGCAAACGCACGTACTACACGTTGAAAAAAACTATCAATAGTGCTGACTGAAAATCTGGAATAATCATGTAAGATTGCCGTAAGTGTTTGAGAAGCCCGCTGCATCACCTCTTGCGGACTGAGATTCAAAGCAGTCATGATTTCCGCATCCATTTTTTGAGTGGGATCAACTTCGATTTTCAGCCGTTTCAGTTCTTTGATGATCCTTTCTTTCATTTCTTGCGTGGCCTTGTTGGTGAAGGTTACGGCAAGTATTGACCTGAAACTCTCAGGGTCTCTGAGCGCCAGTTTGAGGTATTCCATGGTCAGGGTATATGTTTTCCCAGAACCTGCGGAGGATTTGTAAATGATAAAAGGCATGGTCTGCATCATTAAAAATTAAGATAAGCAAAACAAACCTAATTCAGTCAAATAAAAAAGTAATTGACAGAAGGTGTCTGGAATAATAATACACTTTAATAAACTCAACCAAAGGGATAAGATTCACAACATTTAACATCTGAAAGCATCATAATAGAGCTTCCCATAAGATCTCTACCGGGTGCTTAGCGAATCTTTTTGTTCCATCTGCAATTTGATGCCTACAGGAAGTCCCAGGCGCTGCAATCAATACCGCTGCATCAGCTTTTCGCACTTCTGGAAATAATACCATCTCTCCAATCTGCATACTCAGTTCATAATGTTCGGCTTCATAACCAAATGATCCAGCCATTCCACAGCATCCAGAAGGGATCACTTCAACCTGAAAGTTGGTTGGTAAGGCTAATACCTTCTGCGTCCAAGTTAAGGATGAGAGTGCCTTCTGATGACAATGACCATGAAGCTTGATCAATTTGGATTCTTCGGTGAACTGTTCCTTTTTGATGTTACCAGCAGCTATTTCTCTCCCAAGGAACTCGTCAATCAACAAGGTATGAAATTTGAGTTTTTTGGCACCTTCTCTGTAGGCCTCGCTAACAAGCCTAGGGTACTCATCTCTAAAACTCAGGATCGCTGACGGCTCAATACCTACCAAAGGGGTATTTCCGTCAATGATATCTTGAAAAACACTCACATTTCTATCTGCATGTTTTCTTGCCTTTTCCAGCAACCCTTTGGAAAGTGCTGAACGACCACTTTCATCATGCTCGACAACTTTTACTTCGTAACCAAGCTTTTTCAATAATTTAATAGTAGTTATCCCGATCTCTGTATCATTGTAATTGGTGAATTCATCCACAAATAGAAAGAGTTCTTTGGTAGGAATACCTTCACTGGACAAGGATGCATAATTTTGCTTGTACCAAGCCCTCAAACTTTGAGATGCTATTTTTGGTAAGCTTCTCTGTGAAGCTACACCCAAGACTGATTTCATCCATCCACTTGTGAATTTATTAGAAAGGCCAAAATTGGCCAATGCTGAAATTTTAGACCCTAGTTGGTTCAAGTCGTTGATGTGCGCAAAAGCTTTGGATCTCAGTGGCACTCCATGGGTTTTATGATATTGGTACTGAAACTCAGCCTTCATGGACGCCATATCTACATTGGAAGGGCATTCTGCTGTACAACCTTTACAAGACAGACATAGATCCAATGCCTCTTTGATTTCAGGGTGGTCAAAAGCATTTCCTCTTTTATCCAAGGTCAAAAACTCTCTTAATGTATTGGCTCTCCCCCGAGTAGTGTCTTTTTCATTGCGAGTTGCTTGGTAGCTTGGACACATTGTACCTCCTGACTCTGGGAGTTTTCTACAATCTCCTGAACCATTGCACTTTTCCGCCATCCTCAGAATACCGCCTACTTGATCAAAATTCAGTATCGTGTCATGAACAGGCGTTTTCATATCTGCTTCATAGCGCAATGATGTATTCATAGGAGCTGTATCCACTATTTTACCTGGGTTAAGAATATTATCAGGATCCCAAGTATACTTAATACGTCTAAAAAGCTGATAATTTTCCTCCCCAACCATCATGGGAATAAAAGGTGCTCTCACCCTTCCGTCTCCATGCTCTCCAGAGAGTGATCCATTATATTTTTTCACCAATTTGGCCACATCCAAAGAAATATTATAAAATGCTTCTTGATCCTCACTTTTCTTCAGGTCCAAAATAGGCCTCAAATGAATCTCTCCAGCACCGGCATGCGCATAGTGAACAGGTTCTTGGCCATGGGCCTCCATCATTTGATCAAACTCATCAATATAGTCTGCCAAATCTTCAATATCTACAGCGGTATCTTCTATGCAGGCTACTGCTTTACTATCCCCTGGAATATTAGCCAAAAGACCTAAGCCTGCACTTCTCAATGCCCAAGCTGATTTAGTCATACTTGGTTCTATTATTGGAAAGGCATAACCAAAGCCAGCATGCCTTAAGTCTTGTATAAAAAGTTCAGCCTTTTCTCTAGCTTCAGCCTCGGTTTTACCAGTGAATTCTACCATCAAAAGCGCCATAGGATCACCTTCTACAAAATAGCGGTTTTTGCTATATTCTATACTCTCTTTGGTACAGTCTAAAATAATCTTATCCATCAACTCCACAGCTGTAGCAGGATGCTTCATGGCAACTTGAGCTGCTTTCATGCTCTCGTGAATAGTTCCAAAATGTGCAGCTACTACTACCTCAATCGGGTCAGGGAGTGGGTCTAAAGAGATTTTAATCTCAGTGGTAAATGCCAAGGTTCCTTCAGAACCTGTCAATAGTTTACAAAAATTGAACACTCCTCCTCCTGATGTGAAAATCTCTGAATCCAACAAATAGTCTAATGCATAACCTGTATTCCTTCTATGAATTGATTTCTTAGGAAAATTATCTCTAATGCATTGCTGAGTAGTAACATCACTAAGCTCCTTCCGAACCTGTCTATACAAAGTCCCTTCTAGATTATCTAATCGGCATTTACTTTCAAAAGTATTCTGATCCACTTCTTCAAAAATCGCAGGCTGACCATTACTCAATATCACTTTCAATTCCAAAACCTTCTCTCTGGTAGTTCCATATACAATCGAAGTAGTTCCTGATGAATTATTACCAACCATTCCTCCGATCATGGCCCTATTTGCAGTGGAAGTGATAGGGCTAAAGAAAAGACCATATGGTTTTAGAAATCTATTAAGCTCATCTCTGACCACACCTGGCTGCACCTTGACCGATTTCTCTGACTCATTAAATTCCAAGATCTTAGTAAAATGCTTTGAAACATCTACAACAATCCCATTTCCCACACACTGACCAGCTAAAGAAGTGCCAGCAGTTCTTGGAATCAGAGAGGTCTTATAAGCTTTAGCAAAAGCAATCAACTTTTGGATATCTAATTCCGACTTTGGTAAAGCTACAGCAAGAGGCATTTCTCTATACACGGAGGCATCTGTCGCATAGAGTGTTTTTGTCAAGGAATCAAATTTCAACTCTCCCTCAAGTTGATTTGCTAGCTCTTTTAATCTTGGTAATAGGTTTTGTTGATCTGAGGTCATAATTCAAAAATAGGCAATTGATACAAAGCAATGTTAAATTTTATTAGAGAAAAATATCCACACATTGAAAATTCAATAATAATTTTACCGAATATTTATTCAACCAAATAAACATTTGGACTGTTTTGTATTTGATCCATTTTGTTTCGAGATGTAAGATGATTATATTGAAGCAAACAAAGAAAAAAGTTATGGCAGGTGGAACTTCAGGATTTACCATGATTCAGTCAAGCAAGGACAATAGAAGTATTCGGTCTGGAAGAACCAAAATGTCAGAAAGCCCTTATTTACTTAAGCATGTCAAAACTTTAAACAGTGATCCTGAATTGTATACAGAATTAATATCAGAACGATTTGATAGAAAGGCTCAAAGCAATCAGTTTTCTATACTTATCTTTATCATTCTAGGGATTTTGATTAGCACATTTTTCTATTTTTTGATAGTAGGCTAGCTTGAATTCCAGAGTAACATTATTATTTCACTATTAGGTTTTTTATCTTTCTTGAAAAAATTCAAAACCCCATGTTTTTCTACCTTTCTCAATTTCTTAGCTTCATTGTCATGCCGTTGAGTATCTGTTTGATCCTCATTATTTTTGGGTTAATTAAAATCAAAAAAAAATTAGGCATAAAATTCCTCAGTTGTGGTGTGATTTTGCTGCTTTTATTCAGCAATCAATTTTTGAGTAATGAAGCTATCAATGCATGGGAGCCTGATTATAAGGTAATTGCTACACTCTCTGATTATGAGTATGGGATAGTTTTAACAGGGGTGACAAATTTGAGTAAGGAGATTTACGATAGGACCTTTTTCAATAAAGGAGCCGATAGAGCTACACATGCCATACAACTCTATAAATTAGGAAAAATCAAAAAAATATTGATCACAGGTGGCCAAGGACTCAATCCTAGCAACCCCAATACAGAGGCTGAATTATTAAGAGATTTTATGCTGATCGCAGGAGTAGATGAGGCTAACATCATCATAGAGCAAGAAGCCAAAAACACCTATCAAAATGCAATTTTTACCAAGGAGATTTTCGATAGAGAAGGCATTCCTTTAGAGCAAAAACACCTTTTGATCACTTCCGCTTTTCATATGAAGCGTGCCAAAGGTTGTTTTGATAAGGCAGGACTTTTAACTGAAACCTTTTCCGTTGATTACTATGGTTACAATAGGAAATTTGATTTCCCTGTTCTAGCTTACCCTGATCCTTACTCCATTTATATTTGGCAAAAACTCTTCAAAGAATGGATTGGGATAATTATGTATAAAGTTGCAGGGTATATTTAACTCAGGAAATGCATTAGAACTCCTATCAGGAATAAAATGCATGATTTGGGTTTGACTCGAAAAAATCATAAAAAAAGCCACCCGAAACAGATGGCTCTTTAATTTTCTACAGGTTAGGGATCTTAAGCTTATCGGTGGTCATTCACCTGTATAAGACTTTTATGTTTTAATCGGTCAAGCATCATGTTTTTTTTGAATTTCACGACGCCATCCATCCATTACTTTTTACCGCTTCAACTTCAGTTCTGTTCTTCTATTTTCCTGATGTTGGGCTTCGGTGCAGTCGCCACAGTCATGGATCGGTCTTGTCTTGCCAAACCACTCCG
>NZ_FZOK01000022.1 GCF_900188245.1 Belliella buryatensis
GAAGAGGAGTGTAATTTGAAAAGATGCTTTTTAGGGTCACAAAAAACTCGAAGAAGCCCGAAGAGCACGAAAGAGGATGTTAAAGGTTCATCGTTCACCGTTCAAAGAAGCGGCTCTGTCATATTTACGATTCGAGTCCTTTAACCTTTCTCCTTTGACCTTTTCCCTAAAGCGACTCAATCATGTTCACAATACACCTTCGCTTAACGTTTTAATGAAACTATCAATCAATGAAAGAAACCGATCTAGATGACATCAGGAAATTGAAGTCATTGAGTCAAAATACAATAATTCAGGATTTGAATAAATAATGCTTTTAAAGGCGTCATTGATATCAGTAAAATAAGGCTATAGATAAATTAATTATAGAATCTTTAAATAAAGGCTGACCATGGAATTGGAAGAACAAGAAGATGTGATATTTAAGCTTAATATTGCCATCGATTTTAAGCAAGTTTATAAGGATCCAGATTTGAGCTTGACCAAACTGGCGAGTATTTTAGGTGTTCATTATGGGACTTTGAGTAAAATCATCAAAAATAAATATGGGGTTGGGTTTAGAAAATTCTTGAATGAGGTAAGAATAAAGAAGTTAATAGGTGAAATACAGTTTGAGTCAACACGACCAAAAGTAGAGCAATGTATGGTAATGTCTGGATTTAGGTCAAGAATTACATTTTTTAATGCCTTTAGATCACAAACAGGGATATCCCTTTCAGCTTATTATAAAAGCCATTTTCAATCTAAAAACTTAAAAATCATCATATTTGATTCAGTTGATCAAGAAGGAAAATAAAAGTATTTTTTTCATATTTTGGAGAAGAGGAACTTAAGGCACGGTTTTGTCGCTCTACTTTTTATCTAATTCCAGTCCTTTAGCCTTTAACCTTTTTCCTTTTCCCTATTTTGACCATCCCTACCGGGAGGAAATCACAAAGAACCCGAAGAAGCTCGAAGAGCACGAAAGAAATGTTAAGTGTTAATCGTTAAGCGTTAAAAAACCAACTTGTGATGTTCACGATGCTACTCAGTTAACCAGTTAACCAAATAACCAAAAAATGTTTAATTGCCCCGAAGTCTCGGGGTGTTTAATCGTTTAGAGTGGCGACTCCTCCAAATTCACGATTCCTTTTCCCTTTGGCCTTTTCTCTAAATCGACTCCGTCATATTCACGAATCGAGTCCTTTCGCTTTTGACCTTTTTCCTGAAGTCACACAAAGACCCCTAAGAAACCCGAAGAGCACGAAGGAAATGTTAAGTGTTAATCGTTAAGCGTTAAAAAACCAACTTGTGATATTCATTATGCTACTCAGTTAACCAATTAACCAATTAACCAAAAATTGTTTAATCGTTTAGAATGGCGACTCCTCCAAATTCACGATTCCTTTTGCCTTTTCCCTTTGACCTTTTCCCTAAATCAACTCCGTCATATTCACGAATCCTCTTCGCTTAACGTTTTTAACTATTAACACTTAACGGCTTTGCCTAAGAAACCCGAAGAGCACGAAGGAAATGTTAAGTGTTAATCGTTAAGCGTTAAAAAACCAACTTGTGATATTCATTATGCTACTCAGTTAACCAATTAACCAATTAACCAAATAACCAAAAATTGTTTAATCGTTTAGAATGGCGACTCCTCCAAATTCACGATTCCTTTTGCCTTTTCCCTTTGACCTTTTCCCTAAATCAATTCTGGCAAATTCACGAATACAGTCCTTTTGCCTTTTCCCTTTGACCTTTTCTCTAAATCGACTCCGTCATATTCACGATTCTATTCCTTTGTCCTTTCTCCTTTTTATTTTGCCCATCAACAAATCTTTTTTCAAATCTAAACACCTAAAGAAGCAAGTGAAATTACATTGATTGCGTCTGGACGCCGATAGCTCATACCAGTTCCCGTGATAATATTTAGTGATTTTGGCATTTCCATTTTTTCTGTGTCAATATTAGCGGCAAACTTTTTCAGATTCTCTGCTGCTTCATCAATATAACCTACGCCTATTTTGATTTCAAAAGCTGCATAATCTCCATTGCGTTTTTGCACAATAGCATCTACTTCATTGCCGTAGGAATCGTTATAATGAAATACTGTAGCATCGTTTGCTTTTGCATATACATTCAATTCGTGAATTGCCAATGATTCAAACAGGAAGCCTGTGTATTTTATGTCTTTCATCAAAGCACCCTTATCTAACCCCAAAGCTGCTACAGCCAAGGAAGGGTCACATAGATGTCTTTTGGGAGATTTGCGCAAAGATGCAGCTGAGCGAATATGAGGGTTAAAAGCCGGTTGCTCGTATAAAATCATTAATTTGGATAATGCGTTTAGGTAGTCGGAAAGCGTATTCCTTGAAAGTTCATTAGTCTCATGAATTTTCACATCTTTCTCTAGGGTTTTGTTATCAACTAAAGTTGCTATATTTCTCGATAAAGCGCGTAATAAACTTCTTACTTTAAAGGGATTTCGACTCACTCCGGACACCTGACTCATATCCACTTCGCAAAGCAAATCAATATAGCCTCGATTCATATTCAAGGCATTTTTGTAGTCCTCTTGAATTAAGGTAGGCCAACCTCCAATACATATTCTTTCAATGATAGCTTCCAACGCAATAGCAGGTTCGTAATATTCTTCAACTGAACCCTTAAGTAAATCTGAAAGTTTTACAATCCCACTAGAATACCCTAATTCTTGCCAAGTCAAGGTGTCCATCTGTAAAACCGTAAATCGACCCGCACCACTGTGAAGCCTTACATTTTCAGGAGGATTGGCAGAGCCTGTGAGTATAAATATGCCCTTAGACTTACGCTCATCAACTTCGTGCCTCACATAATTCCATATATCTGGTTGTTCTTGCCACTCGTCTATCAATCTTGGGATGTCTCCTTCCAATAGTAATCGCGGATTGGTTTTCATGATTATAGCAACTTGCGGATCTATATCCATTCTCAACACACTTTTTGCATATTGGATCGCCGTTTCAGTTTTCCCACATGATTTTGGGCCTTTTATTAACACCGCACCAGAAGCAGCCATTTTTTGCCTTAAATCATTTTCAATTAACCTGGTAATATAGCCCATACATTTTTTTTAGGAAGATACAAAAGTATGATAAAATTAAAATTGTGCAAATTGTTGGTGTTTTATTGTGCATATTTTAGATGTTTTACTGTGCAGTTTATAGCCCAAAAGAAACTGTTAAGCGTTCAAAGAATCGACTCCGTCATATTCACAGTTCTAATCAGTTAACCAAATAAGCAAATAACCAAAAAATGTTTAATTGTCCCGAAGTCTCGGGGTGGTTAATTGTTTAGAGGAGAGACTCTGTCAAATTCACCAATCACCTCCTTTAGCCTTTTCCCTTTGACCTTTTCTCTAAATCGACTCCGTCATATTTACGAATCGAGTCCTTTGGCCTTTAACCTTTTTCCTTTCTCCTAATATAATTCAAAGACCAAGAATGGAATGTAAGACTTCCTTCTTAGTATTTTTTTTATGTATCTTTATATTTCAGTTAATCAAAAATCCACTATGAAATATTTATTGGTCTGAAAAATACTTGATGCCTAGATTATAAAATAAGGATAGTATGGAAATGCTTGTTGTTAAAATAGATAGTAAAAAGAATTCATCTTTTCTAAAAAAGCTTCTTTTGAAGTTTAGCTTCGTATTGGAAGTAAAGTCAACTACCTCTGAAGATGTCCACTCGGTTCCTGAAAAAATAAATGTCGCAGGCAGCTTGAATAAGTTTTCAGATTTGTCAAAGATGAAAAATGAAAAAGCTGTTTGGGAGAAAGTAATCCTTGAAAAGCATGGAACTTATTGATGCTAATTTTATCCTCAGGTACTTACTAAGAGATAGTGAAGAGCAATTTTTGAAAGTCAAAAATATCATTGAAAATAATAATGTAAGTATCCCAGATTTTATTTTTGCAGAAATAGTCTATGTTCTTGAAAAAGTGTATCATGTACCGAGGTTGGAAATTAGCGGTGTATTGAAAGCCTTACTGTCATATTCCAACATTCATACAAATGACCAAAAAGTCTTACGCCTTTCTTTGGATCATTACAGTGGTTTTAATTTGGATTTCGCGGATGCTTTATTAATAGCTTACCATCAAGTAGCAAAGGAAGGGAAGCTTCATACCTTCGATAAAAAGATTTAGAAATTTATCTCCAAAATCTAATTTTTTGAAATCAACTCCGTCATATTCACCAATCACCTCCTTTAGCCTTTTCCCTTTGACCTTTTCTCTAAATCGACTCCGTCATATTTACGATTCCAGTCCTTTTGCCTTTCTCCTTTCCCCTAAAGCAACTCCGTCATATTCTCAATTTACCTTTGCTTAACTTTCATAGTTATTGGTTTGCTAAAAAAAAAGAGGATGCGATTTGTCAAACAAACCGACATCCTCTATCCCGCATTTTGGTCACTAGACGTTGTTAAAATTAATGCATAAAATACAATACCAATAATTTCTTTGATAAACTTTTCAATTTCATCAAATTTTGTAAACTAAGTGAATTATTTTTTCTAATATCCACATATATAGTCGATTAAGAGGATTCGTATTTGTAAATGCATAAAAAATTGTTTATATCTTTCTAGTATTTGGATGGATAATAAAAGTACCTGATGATGTATTAGGTTATTTCTATATTGGTAACTTTTCTCAATTAAGCTTTGAAAGTTTTTTCTCATTTTTTACCAACCGATTATTTTACTTTTGCTTTTCATTTACATTCTATCACAAACAGACAATCATTTTTTCTCAAAATTTTATCCTTTACATTTTTTGTGTCAATTTTAATTTCTAAGCTATTTATTACTGACTTAAAACTTTCAAGTTGGGTTAGCTATTGATGAGTTATTTTATGGAGTTTATCATTTATTTGCTTACCTCGTCTATCGTATTTCTTACTGGAGTTACTTTGGGCATTTACGTATACTATAATTTCTCGAAGAGTCTAACACATAAAGCAATTTCATTGCTCCTGTTTTTCTTATTTGTGAGGTTCTTATCGGTGCATTTGTATTTAGATAACAATATCTACGATTATCCGCACTTCTTATTGGTCAATCACCTGACTTCTAGAATTGGCGTACCTATTGTCTTCTTATTGGTTTTTTACCATACTACCAAAGAGAAATTGCACTGGGTACATTACTTTCACATTATTCCTTTCTTTCTATTTATTTTAAATTTCTGGGAGATTTTATTTTCTAGTGCGCAAGTGAAGCAAGAAATCATGCAGGCCATGGAGATAGAAGGCTATGCCTATGTTTGGCAATTGGGTGCTTTGTTTTCTCCCAAGCAACTCGAATTATTAAGAGTGATCCCTTTTTATTCCTACGTTGCTGCTATAGGGTATATGGTCTTCAAGACAGGTAACTTCAAAAAACTACCCCTTCACCTTCAAGGTTTTTTCAGAATAGTTTTTTGGTTTCTATTAGCTAATCTTTTGCCAATTATTATTTCTTCTTTGGGGTTTGAACAAGTGGGATCATTTCTTGTAGCAAATGTTGTGGGACTGTTTACTACGCTTATCATTACAGTTACCTTTTTCTTTATCCCCAATTTTCTATTTGGCTTGGAAAACGAGCCTAACTTGGAATATATTGAAAATGTAGAAACTATTTATGAAACTTTGGAAGATGATAAAGATGTGTTGATTTTCAAGGTAGAAGAATTTATGACTGAATTCAAGCCCTTTTTGTCAGCTGAATTTTCATTGAAATTTTTAGAGAAAAACTTAAATATTTCAGGTAGGTATATCAGTGCTGCAATCAAAGAAAAATATCAGCTGAATTTTAAAAATTACATCAACTGGTTAAGGATAGAATATTTTAAATCTGTTTATTTACCAATGATCACTTCATCAGAGCAAGTGAATCTAGAAGATATAGCAAACGAATTGGGTTTTGTAAGTATCAATACTTTCTACATTCAGTTTCATAAATTCTTAAATACTACGCCAAGAGCTTATATTGATCAGTATTTAATGTCTAAAGCTTTAATAGAAACCGTATAATTTTATATTGTTATATATGTATATGTGCTTTCGCAAAAGTCCATATTTTATTATGCACACACCTTAAATTCAGCTGTTGTTGACTGTCGACCGTCGTCCGTCGACGATTATCCGCTTGGTCCTTTCGTTTTATTGAATTAGTGGTGTCATCGCGGATAATCTTATTGTTTAATATCTTATAAAGTAGTTGCATGGGATTTCTCCAATTGAACGATGTATTCCTTAGGCGTTGTGTTCATTTCCTTTTTGAAGTTTAAGTAAAGAGAATTCACACTTTTAAAACCTATTTCAGTTGCTAGAGAACCCATGTTGTAATTTCTCCATTCTTTTTTATTTTTTAATTGAGACACTAAAAATTGGATCCTTTTGCGGTTAATAAACTCATTGAATGAATTGTTATAGATATCCTTAAGGTGTTTTCTCAGTTGGTATACCGGCATATCTATTCCTTGGGCAAGGGTAGTTTGCGAAAAATCAACATTTAGGAAGGGGTGTTCATGGTCTAAATAAGCATTTAACTTTTTCACGAAATATGCTTCTTCTTCAGTCAGGTTGGATTTTATTATTTCCTCTTTTGGGACGATGGCTTTTGGAGAGTCTTTATCATTTACACCTCTTTTTTGACTTTTAGGTAATAAAATGTTGGATGCTTGATGAACCTTGTTTTTAGTAGCCAATCCATAAATCAATTCAGGGATACTTAAAATCACCAAAAAGAAGATAAGATTACCCAAAATAAATACGAGGTTAAATGCCCCTCTTTTTGCACCAGAATAATGCCCTGTCCAGGAAAGTATTATTGGAGTAATTAAAAAAATGACATACAAGCAAAAAATTAAAACTTTTCGTTTTCGATATGGGGAAGTTTGTTCCAAAGAAGGCAATTGCATGATTTGAAATATTCTGATTCCATATCCCAAGACTACAATAAAAGCAATAATGCTAAGGGAATAAGCAGGAAAGATCCATCCTTCATCGTATTTAGCGAAGTTTTGAAGATCAAGCATCAAAATTCTATCCTGTTGGGGTTTTATCCAAAATGGCAAGAAATTAATCACATATAAAAACCCAGGCAGACCATGTAACAAATCTATTTTTCTCAAAGGTGACTTTCGAAGGCCACGATGCACAGCAAGGAAAATTAGTGGGACTAATATAAAAATCATTAGTAATCCCGTTCGCGGTAACCATGGGAAATACGGGAAAAGTCCATTAGCGGCAGCAAAAATAGTTAATAGTCCATAACTGATAAAAAACAGTGCAAGTGAAGTGAATTTACCAAATAGCCCTTTGCTCCAATGATAATAGGTATAGATCACACCAACCACTACTGAAGTAATGATCATGGCAATATACATGAAGCTAATAAAATCTTTAGGTAACAACATAGGGATAATTTAACTAAGCGACTTCAAAGTAAGATAAATGGCTCGGATATATGCTTCCTAAAAAATGATTTTGATTCCTAAATTGTTTTAAACTTTAAAAATACTATTTCCTAAACTTTTATTTGAGTTGTAATGGTATACGCTCTTATCTAGTACTCAATTAAAATATTAAAAAAATGAAATTTCTTGTCCAAATAATCATTTGCGTATTTTTTGAATCTAATAATTCACAATAAACTAGGACAAGTACTGCCTATTATCAAAAATGGAGATTATTATTTCTTTTGGAGATCATCTAACAGCGTTTTTTCAAAGTTCCAATGATTCAAATTCCACTTCGTGGGAAATAAGAGATTACAAGATTGAAAAAGGGAAAGGATTATAAATTATTGAACTACAAATTCTATTATTTATCCTATTACCTACAAAATTGAATAAGAGGATTTCATCAGCAATCAATTTTTCTCTTTTATTTATTCCTTGATAACATTACCCAATCATTTTTATACTTGATTCTTAAAACATGATATTCCTTCCTATTTTCTTTTAAATATTACCTCGAATCTTTTAATGGTTGAATTATTTTTTAAAAATAAATAGAAAGTTTCATTTGCTGGTTTTTCGAAATTGTTGAAATAAAATGAATTTATGGATTAATTAAATGCTATTTATTTACCAAACATCCTATTTTTTATATCGGTAATTTGAGATATCCTAAAGCGAAAATTTAACACTTTGTTTTTTTAGGAATACATATCAGTTTTCAGGAAGGTTATTTTTTATAGTTAAATCTAGTTTTGAAATCCGATTTGAGTCTGGATCATAGAATTAGATTTCAATGAAGGAAATGAATAAAATTTTCATGCTAAAAACTAAAACATGTTTGAATCAATACCTATCAATTTTAACTATTCAAAGAATGACAAGTGACTCAGGTGTCAAAAGAGAGATTGAAATTCTGAAACTTAATTTATGAAAAAGTTATATATGTCTAATTATTCAAATTTTAAATGGAAAACACTCCCAGTTTTCGGCTTGCTTACACTGCTAACGATTTCTGTATTTTCCTTTAGTACTGGTTTCAAAAATTGGAATCCATTAATCCTATTTTCTCCCGATGTATCAGTGATAAGCTACAGCGTGGAGAATGACAAGGGTAGTATTGATGATCCTGCTCTCCTCGATACTGATGGAGATGGTATTCCTGATGTAGATGACCTTGATGACGATAATGATGGGGTTCTTGATATTGATGAATGCGACACCCGACCAAAAACAATCCTGATGGCTCTGTCTACAGAGAATTTTGATGGGATGCGTGTAAATCTCTACAATGAATTCAATAATTATAAAACTACAGGAGCTGAAGTTACCGAATATGTCATAAGTAGTAGTACTGTTCCAGCTGGGCTTTACGAAGGATACGATATGGTAATTTTCGGAGGTGCAGCTACGACTTCAATACCACAAGCCCATTGGGATGCCTTAAGAGCTTCAATTATTGAAAAGAAGAGTAATTCATTTGTTATTCATGCAGACAACTGCTGTCCGACTCTTTCAAACAATCAGAGCAGTCTTATTAGTTTATTGAATGCCGTCCATGGCACAAGCTATTCTGTATCGACAACGCATTTTACTGCTTCGGAGACTTACTTGAAGAATCAGGACAATTTTTATGCACCTTATTTCAGTGCCAATTCTCTTGTTGGTGCTAATTATTATCCTATCAAAGGTCTGGCTAATGAGGATGTGTTGTTTTATGCCAATGGTAGTACAACAGAAGCGTATGCCGGAATGAAGCAATTACCTAATACGGTTGACCGAAATAATTTTCTGGCCTGGTTTGCTGATGGTACTATCACTCAAAATCTTCCAAGTAATCCGGCACTGTGGTATAATACTAACAAGGGAGTAATTGCAAAAGCATTCTATGAAGTTTATGCAAAAACTTCTACTATTTTTCCTTGTGATACCGATGGCGATGGCATTCCAAACCATCTTGATTTAGATTCTGATGGAGACGGCTGTCCGGATGCTTTTGAAGCAGGTACAGCACAGTTGGCTGAAAGCTTAGGATATACCGTTTCGGAAGAGGGTGTAGTAGCTGGTCCTTATGGAGACAATGGCTTTGCGGATTACCTCGAAACAAGTGCTGAAAGCGGCATGTATAAAGGTACCTACACCTATGCCGATGCACTTGATAATGAAATAGCTTCTTGTATTGATGAAGAGGATTGTACCCCCGAAGGTGCCTTGTTGCTGGATTATACAGATTATGATTTGGACCTCAACTTGGTAGGCCAGACGCTCGCATCCACGATAGACGGCATCGACCTTACCCACAATTTGCAGGGTACCTATCAAAGCTGGAAAATTGAAAATATTGAAGGAAATAAAAACGTATTCAGGACAGGTGCAGGCGAAAGTAACCTGGCCACCATGGAATATACCTTCAGCAATCCTGTTTCCAACCTGAAATTTTCCATTAGGGATCTGGATGATGCGCCGGGTGGTATAGAAAAAGCCGAAATCAGGGCTTACTTCAGAGGTGTTGAAGTCCTACCATCGCAGATTACCAAGGGAATCAATACAGTTGAAACTTCTCAGTTGGTTTTTGTAGGCACGACAAATAATACCACTACTCTTTCCTATGAAAACGGGGTAATACTTGACTATGCAAATCCGGTAGATCGTTTGGTTCTTATCATGTCTGGGACTACAACAGCAGGTCAGGGTAGTGTATTGACTTTCGAGGGGGGATGTAGATTTTTAGAACCTCTCCCTACACCCAATGATGATATGACTTCCACAGATGAAGACATACCAGTAGTGATTGATGTAACTGGAAATGACACGAATGTTGATCCTACGACTGTAGTGATAGTAGATCAACCTGAAAACGGAACTGTATTAGTAGATCCGGTAACGGGTAAAGTAACTTATACCCCGAATGATGGATTTAGCGGGAAGGATACTTTCACTTACAGGGTATGTAATGCTGCTACTCCGGCGGTTTGTGAACAAGCTACGGTAACCGTTACGGTTTACCCTAACTGTGATATTGAAGGCATATCTTTTACTGTGAATCCAGGTACGAATTCAGCAACAGGAAGGATATCTAATGGTGATCTGAGTACAGACTATTCGCTTACCACAAGCAGTTTAACAGGTTATGCAAGTGTATCAATTACATCTGTCGTTAATGGAAGAAATGGAAGCGGACTAGAGTATAACATGAATAGTTCTACATCTCCTAATAGGCCAGATGCAGCTAATCTGTTATTTACTACTTCTAATACGACTACTGGATATGAAACCAAGGTAAGGTTATATCAGGTAATTGGAAGAACAGGAGGAAATAACGAAGCATCTACTTACACAATTTCTTGGACTGGAGGTGTTGGAAATGCGAAGTTAGTTGATCTATTGGTGGATAATAGAGTATACGGGATTGGTAGTCCATCAGGTTTTGATCTTGAAAATGGGGAAATAGAAGGTTTGGAAAAAACTAAAGATATATCAAACGGAGGTTCTTTTATTGCTTATCGTTTGATAAATGATCTAACCCAATGGTATGTTGAATTCCCGGTAGGAGCCACAAATATTACTGTGAATAAAGTGGCACTATCCGGTGCTACGATAACGCGTTTGAATGATAATGATCCCCTACGTGATGATCCTGCTTCTGGTATAGATGTTCAATATCCTAGATTTGGTCTAGCTGGTGACGCTACTGTTGTGTCAGGTGAAACGTTCAATGAATGGATGGCATTTAGGACTTTCTTTGTTCCAACAGAGGGTTGTCCTGAACCTCTCTCTGTTAATAATATAAATGTCAATGAAGGTTCACCCTATGCCATTTTTGTTATCACAGGTGAACCTGGACAAGATGTTAGTTTGAATTTGCAATCCGGTACTGCTACCATCGGTCAGGATTTCAATGGACTAGAGTATTACAACGGGACTGCTTGGACACCTTATGTGAGCGGTAGTTTAATACCCATTGGTACTGATGGTAAATTGCTGGTTCGCACTGTGATCATAGCAGATGATGATTTTGAGGATTCCGAAACTTTCTTTCTAGAAGTTACAGACGGAGCTACAACGGTAACTGGTACAGGTACCATCAAAGATGATGGGACAGGAGATATCTTTTTCTTCAGCAATACCACAGGTATACCTGATGATCCAAGTTCTTGCGATGTAGAGCCCCTATTTTTTGAAGACTTTGGCTTTGTAGGGATCAATACAGCCCTTGAAGGACTTACAGACAACTATTTTGTTGAGACCTTTGGGCCTGGAGATGGTGCTAGATTAGCCGAAGGATTGGTTCCTGGATACGTTTGGGCTTGGGATAAAACTTCAGGAAACAAGCGTACGATTAATGATGGTTTTTATGGTATCGTATCCAATCCCCGTTTGGGTGGTTTTGCTGGCTTTATCAATGAAAACCGAGATAACACCACTAAGAATACCGGTGGGGGTGGAGCTATGCTTTTTATCAACGGGTCCAATCCTGGACAGGTAGCCTTTAATAAAACTGTTGATCAATTGGTAATAGGAGAAAGGTATGAGCTATCGGCCTGGATTACTAACGCGGTGTTTACCGGTGGGACTTTGATTCCAGCTAACCTTACTTTCCAAATCATGGATGTGGATGGAAATATTTTAGCCAGCAATGGTACCGGTGATATTCCGATTACGAGCAGTTTGAACTGGACCAAATACGGTTTGGAATTCACCGCCACAACTACGGTAGTTACCTTCCAGTTGATCAGTAATTCCCCCTCAGGTGGTGGAAATGACTTTGCCCTGGATGATGTTCAGTTGGCACGTATTTGTTATGAAATCGATGATGATAGGCCACCATTTATCGCTAATGATGATGCTGCTTCAGGTCTGGGTCTTGCGCCAGTGGTGGTTGATATTTTTGAGAATGATCAATTTGTCAATGTGGATAATCTTACAGTTACCCAGGTAGGGGGCACCGCCACCGGAGAGGTTTCTTTTGACCCTGAGACTGGTATGATGACCTATATTCCAAAACCGGAAGACGTAGGCATCACTGTTACAGTTATTTATGAGGTGTGTGATGGGACTGTTTGTGCTCAGGCTACCGTTACCATTACTTTGGATTATCTTGATCCAAGTTGCGGTTGTGAGACGGTGATAGAAAATGGAGGCTTTGAATTACCTGTTCAATCAGGGACAAATTTCTTTTTAATAAATCAAAATAATGTTCCCGGTTGGAGAACGACTGCTACTGATGGGTTAATAGAATTTTGGACTTCCGGATTTTTAGGAGTTCCTGCAGCTGAAGGCAACCAATTTGTTGAATTAAATGCGAATCAGGTTTCCGCACTCTTGCAACGTATCTGTGTTCAGCCCGGCACCATTTTTAAATGGTCCATCAAGCATAGGGGGCGTTCTGGAACAGACGTGGCCACTGTTGCCTTTGGTCCATCACTCAATCAAGCTGTTATTCAGCAGACGATGTCGACTGGTAATACGGAATGGAAAACCTATTCTGGTATATATGAAGTGCCGGAAGGACAAACTGAAACATTTATTTTCCTAAGATCGGTATCCAGTGTCGGTGGAGCTACAATTGGTAATTTTCTGGATGATTTCGATGTAAAAATTATTTACAATGAGGAATGTCCTGATCCTTTCAGGACGTCTGTTGACTTCAACGTGACCGACATCAATGTACCGGTAACTGGCAATGTGTCAACGAACGACGTGGTACCTGCGGGTACGGTTTACGGCACGCCACAAGCACAGACGGGCAACCCAGAGGGTGCGACGATTACGATGAACCCTGACGGAACGTACGTATTCAACGCTACGCAACCTGGGGTATATAATTACCTGGTACCGGTATGCGGACCTGGAGAGACAGAAGACTGTCCATTGTCTCCATTACAGATTACGGTATTGGATCCATTGGCTGACGATAATGCACCGGTGGTGAATCCTGACATCGCTACGACTAAGGAGGAGACCCCTGTGAAGATAGATGTTCTTGCTAACGATAAGTCAGGCAATGTGGGTACGGATCTGAATCCAGCAAGCTTAACAATAACAGAAGCTCCTGAGAACGGTACAGTAACGGTGAATGCTGACGGCACGGTGACTTATACTCCGAATGCAGGCTTCACGGGAGAGGATGTGTTCACTTACACGGTATGTGACACGAGCGATCCTGCGAACTGTCAGACGGGAACAGCTACAGTGATGGTTCTTCCTGCGAATGCGCCGGATGTGACTACTGCTGCGGATGACTTTGCGGTAGTACAGGCAAATACTGACGGCACGGCTACTGCAAGTGGCAATGTGCTGACCAATGACAGCAACACGGATCCGGATGCGGAGCTGACGGCTACCTTGGTGACCGATCCTGCTACTTTACCTGGAACCTTGGTATTCAATGAAGACGGAAGTTACACGTTCACACCGAATGCGGGCTTTGCAGGTCCATTGGAAGTGGTGTACACGGTATGCGACGATCAGTCTCCTGCGAGCTGCGCGACAGCGACCTTACATATTCTGGTAGAGCCTGCGCCTGAAATCCCGGTTGACTTCAACGTGACCGACATCAATGTACCGGTAACTGGCAATGTGTCAACGAATGACGTGGTACCAGCAGGTACGGTTTACGGCACGCCACAAGCACAGACGGGCAACCCAGAGGGTGCGACGATTACGATGAATCCTGACGGAACGTACGTATTTAACGCTACGCAACCTGGGGTCTATAATTACCTGGTACCGGTATGCGGACCTGGAGAGACAGAAGACTGTCCATTGTCTCCATTACAGATTACGGTATTGGATCCGATGGCGGACGATAATGCACCTGTGGTAAATCCTGACATCGCTACGACTAAGGAGGAGACCCCTGTGAAGATAGATGTTCTTGCTAACGATAAGTCAGGCAATGTGGGTACGGACTTGGATCCGTCCAGCTTAACAATAACAGAAGTGCCTGAGAACGGCACAGTAACGGTGAACGCGGACGGTACGGTGACTTATACGCCGAATGAAGGCTTCACGGGTACGGATGAGTTCACGTACACGGTATGTGACACGGGCGATCCTGCGAACTGTCAGACGGGAACAGTTACAGTGACGGTGCTTCCTGCGGACATGCCGGATGTAACGACAGCTGCGGATGATTTTGCGGTGGTACGCGGTACTCTAGACGGCACGAACAGTGTGAGTGGCAATGTGCTGGCCAATGACAGGAACACGGATCCGGATGCGGAGCTGACGGCTAGCTTGGTTACAGATCCAGCTACTTTACCGGGTACTTTGGTATTCAATGCTGACGGAAGCTATACGTTCACTCCAGCACCAGGCTTCTCTGGTCCTGTGTCAGCGGTATATACTGCCTGTGGCGGTGATCCTGAGAGCTGTGCTACAGCGACGCTGTATATATTGGTAGAGCCTGTACTTGATCCTCAGCCAGACTTCAATGCAACTTTTGCTGGAGTGCCAGTTAAAGGTGATGTGAGTACAAATGATGCATTGCCTGCGGGTACGACTTATGGAACGCCAACAGCTGACCTGCGTAATCCTGCTGAAGCAGTTATCAAAATGAATCCTGACGGTACCTATGAATTTGAGGCGCCTCTTCCTGGAGTTTACAATTTTACAGTACCAGTATGTACACCAGATGGAGAATGTGTTGAGACTTTACTGACTATTACGGTTTATTCAATGCGTGAGCCGAATGGCCCTATAGTAAACCCAGATTTAGGTGTGACTAAGGTAAACACACCTGTGGTCTTGAACACCTTGGGTAATGACAGTGCGGGAAGACCTGGAGTTGAATTAAACCCTGCGTCGGTTGTTGTTGCTCAGCAACCTGCCAATGGTACAGTGAAAGTAGATCCTGTGACAGGTAACATTACCTACACTCCAAATCCTGGATTTGCAGGAACAGACACCTACACTTACACAGTATGTGATACAGGGAACCCAGTGCTATGTTCTACTACAGTACAAAAGATCACTGTATTAGGCGAAGATGCTCCGAACTCCATTCTTGCTTCTGATGATTTTGGATCAGCACCTACCTCAGGAGTTGTGACTGGGAATGTTTTGTCCAATGATATGGATCCGGATAAAAACAACATGACAGTGACTCCACAGCAAGTGGAAAGCAAAGAAGGGGTATTTACAATGAATGCGGATGGTAGTTACGATTTTGTACCTGCGCCAGGCTTTATAGGACCGATTAGTTTTGTATACAGGGTTTGTGACAATGGAACTCCTCAAGCTTGTGCAAATGCCACGCTATACATTTTGATCACGCCAAATGATATCGAAGCGAATATGGATAATTTCCAAGAGAACGAGATCAATGGTTTGTTGGGAGGAGTAGCAGGTAATGTCTTGGACAATGATAAGATCAATGGTAACCCAGTAAAAGCATCTGAGGTGATTATCACTGTAAAAGATGAAGGAGGAATGCCTGGTGTGAGTATCGACAAAGATGGTAACCTGATCGTACCGAAAGGAACAGCACCAGGTACTTATGTGATTACCTACACCATCTGTGATGTTTTGGATCCAGAGAATTGTGATGAAGCTATAGCAATTGTAGAAGTATTCCATGGTGTGAACTTGAAGATTACTAAGACAGTGGAAACTTCTGAGGTGTATGAAGGGGATGAATTCATCTATATCCTAAGGGTTGAAAACAATGGAAATACAGAATCTGCGGATGCAGTTGTAACCGACATGCTTCCAGATGGCCTAAGGTATGTATCAGCGACAGTGAATGGTTCATCTGCGGTATTTGCTCAGAATGGACAGGAGTTGAGTTGGAAGTTTGCGATGCTGTTGCCAGGTGATGTTGCAGAGATTGCATTAAGGGTAAAGGCTGCTCCGCTGACTGACGGCAGGGATAAGAGTTTGGTCAATACTGCCACAGTATCTTCACCACAACGAGAGTTGAGTCCTGATGACAACAGTTCATCGGCAGCGGTGAGGGTGAAACCTTTCTTCATTCCAAACACGATCACGCCAAATGGGGATAGAATCAACGATACATTTGAGATACCTGGTTTGGGTAGGTTTGTGAGCAACGAGCTAGTGATCTTCAACAGATGGGGTGACCATGTGTACGAGCGTAAGAACTACCAGAATGACTGGAGTGCTGAAGGCTTGGTATCGGGTACGTACTTCTACCTGTTGAAAGTAGCCGACGAAAGCGGTAAGGATCACGAGTTCAAGGGCTTTATCCAAGTAGTAAAGGAGCGAATCAGATAAATATACCGTACGCCCGGTGGGAGGTTATGCCTTCTGCCGGGTCGGTATTATCCAAAATCAGGATCTAAAAAATAAGAAAAAATGAAAAAGAAATATATCATAGGTATGCTGATGGGTTTACTGATGCTCTCAGTACTACCGGGAGAGGCTCAGCAATTGCCACAGTTCAGCCAATACATTTTCAATGGACTGCATATCAACCCAGCGTATGCGGGATATAAGAATGAGGGCTATATTCAGACGACTTATAGAAGTCAGTGGGTCAATTTTCCGGGAGCGCCAAGGACGATGTCCTTGACGGCTGATTTGAGTGCCAATGAAGGCAGAATGGGTTTTGGGGTATCTTATGTGAGAGACAGGATAGGATTGACAGAGAGCAATCTGGCCATGTTAACCTATGCCTACCGGATCAATACTGGTGACAGAGGCAGGTTGTCCTTGGGCATCAGTGGTGGGATATCTGAATATGCTTTCGATCCTTCGGACATCATCACGGTGAATCCAGATGATCCTACCTTGCCAGTGAGTAGGGTAGCGGCTACGGCACCGAATATGAATACGGGAGTTTTTTACCATACGGACAGGTTTTATGCAGGTATTTCTGCCTTCAACATGATAGGAAGACAAGCCTTGCTTAGAGAAGATATAGCTGTTGCATTTCATGATTTTCATTATTACCTGACCTTTGGCGGGATGGTAGATTTGAGCGACAATGTTCAATTGAAACCATCAGTATTGGTGAAGCATGTGAAGGGTTCTCCTACAAGCTATGATTTGAATGCGATGTTTTTGTTGATGGACAGAGTGTGGCTAGGAGGTTCTTACAGGTCTAATGTAAGGGTTTTTGAAGACCAGTTACAAGAGAATCTGAGCAAGCGCAATGCGGTTGCTTTGGTCATGGAATATTTTATTACGCCAGGCTTAAGACTAGGATATGCCTATGATTACAACCTGAATGCGCTGAATAGCTTCAGGAACGAGTCACACGAGATATCCTTAGGGGTATATCTAAGAAGTAAAAGAGAGATTGTTAATAATCCTAGATGGTTCTGATAATGAAAAAGCAATTAAAAAAGATCTTACTGGGTACAATGTTGGTACTGGTATCTGGCGGGCTTTTAGCCCAAAGAAATATGCTCAGATATGCGGATATAGAATATGATCTGAAGCGTTTTGAACATGCGGGATCACAGTATGCAGAGGCATTCAATATCAAGCAGACTTACTATGCTTCTAAGCGAGCAGCGGAGAGTTATACTTTTATCAGAAGTTATCAAAAAGCTTTTGAATGGTGGGGCAAGACGGTGAAGTTTGCTGAATCAGATAGAGAGGATTATTTGAACTATGCCAGAGCAGCCGTTCAGGCAGGGCAGTCCCTTACTGATCTAGGTATTACCCTGACTGAAGCGGAACGAAGCAAAGTGTATGGCGGAGAGAGCGTAGCCGAAGACGAGACGATAGCATTCCGAGCAGTGGATAAGTATAACAGTTCGGGAACAGATTATGGTTTGCGTTCTGATAGGGAAGGTAGAAATTACTTTGTCTCTGACAGGAATCTGAATGAAGAGACTCAGAAAAAACCTATCCGATTGGATGCTAGAAAGCGATTCTCTGGAGATGACCGCTACAGGATGAATGATAGAGGTTTTCATCAGATACTGATGGAAGGAGAAGAAGGTATAGTACAGGTATCTACAGAGCTTGAAGGGGTTTATCACCTGAGCAGCCCTGCTTTTTATGAAAATGGGGATGTTCAGCAAGCAATATTTACAGCAGTCTTGAGAGATGACAAGGGCAGAAGAACCAGGAGACATGAAGTGCATCCAGGTTTATACAGTGCTACAGTTGAGGCAGATGGGAGTTTTGGTAAGGTAAGAGCTTTTCCATTCAATAAGCTATCAGAATATGGGGTAATGCATGGAGTGGTTTATAATGAGAGGCTGTATTTCAGTTCAGATATGCCTGGAGGTTATGGAGGATATGATTTGTATTATACAGAGATTTTGGGAGATAGTTATGGTCCAGCGATCAACTTAGGTTCTAAGGTGAATGGAGCTGGAGATGAGGTTTTTCCATATTTATATGAAGGCAAGCTGTATTTTTCATCTGA
Organism: Belliella buryatensis; assembly: GCF_900188245.1. Lineage (GTDB taxonomy): Bacteria > Bacteroidota > Bacteroidia > Cytophagales > Cyclobacteriaceae > Belliella > Belliella buryatensis. The sequence continues at coordinate 18,812 of NZ_FZOK01000022.1, forward strand.
TAGGACTTCAGGCTTGGGAGGCTTGGATATTTACAGCATAGATGCTGAGCTATCGGGTCAAGCTGTGAATATGGGTAAGCCATACAATACGGCTCAGGATGACTTTGCCTATTATGTGGATGCAAATGGCTTGCAGTATCTAAGTTCAGACAGAGGGATGTCTGAGAGTAGGGATGATATTTACAGTTTAGCGTTCTTACGTGATCTTTACAGGCTTCGGGTGTTTGCAGAATCTGGTGAGCGCTTGGATGGCATGGAAGGTTTACAATTGCAGGTGTTGGATGCCAATGGTCAAGAGGTTACTATGGATATTCAAGACGGCAAAATAGGCAGGTTGAAGGAAGGAGCATATATAGTAGAGATTCGAAAGAAAGGATATTTCCCTGCCAGGGTACCATTGACTGCTTTGGCAGCTGACGGAACCAAGAAGGAGTTGGACTATACCTTGGTACCGATACCTTACGGCAAGATGCTAGCCATTGATACGGTTTATTATGATTTTGATAAATACAATATTAGGCCAGATGCGGCAGAGGTATTGGATAGGGCTTCCGCTGTTTTGGGAGCTTATCCTGAGTTCAATTTGAACATCACTTCGCATACGGATGCTAGAGCTTCTAATGCTTACAATGAGCGCTTGTCCCAAAACAGGAGCAATTCAGCAGCAACTTACCTGAAGGGGACTGGCGTAGCGGGAGAAAGATTGAGTACGGCTTGGAAAGGAGAGCAGGAGCCTGTGAATCCATGTGTAGATGGAGTAGATTGTCCAGAATCCATGCATGATCGTAATAGGAGGAGTATTTTGAGTTTGGAGCTATATCCAGATCTTGATGGTGATTACTCACTTCCGGGAGGCTTATCTTATGTGAAAAGTACGGAAGAACTAATGGAAGCTATAACAGCGATGGTGCGAGAGAAACAGGCTTCTTTACTTCCAGTGGTACTGGCAGAGGATATGGTGTATTATGACTTAGATAAGTACGAGATCAGGTCTGATGCAGCTAAGGTGCTCAGAGATGCGGAAGTGCTGCTCAAGAAGTATCCGTTTTTGAAGTTGGAGATAGCTTCGCATACGGATTCAAGACAGACCTTACTTTATAATGACAGGTTGAGCAAGAACAGGTCTATGGCGGTGTTTTTCCACCTCAGGAACAAGGGGGTTGCTGGATCCAGGATGGGTGTCAGCTGGTATAGTGAGACCAAATTGGCCACCTCTTGTCCTGATGGGGTTGACTGTACTGAGGAGCAGCATCAGCTGAACAGAAGATCTGTATTGAAGTTGAAGGTAGATAGGTCAGATGTAGATAAGCTTCCTGCTGAATTGAGATCAGGCAAGTTATTGAACTTTGCCGAAATGGTAAAGTAGGTATTAATATGACTATTGAAATCTTAGTTTGTGGCTTATATATAAAATAGTTGTTGGTTTAAAAGATTATCAGAATCATGTTGGAAATGTAGATAGTCTTGAACACTATCAGACAGGCCCTTTCTATAGAAAGGGTTTGTCTTTATTTAAACATGCAATACAATGAATCTAACAGTAGAAGAAATCAAAACTAAAATAGCAGAAGGTAATTGGTTTAAAAACCCTGATTTGGATAGCTTGCTATTGGCACAAAAACTTGGCGCAGATGAAGATGAATTGATTGCCTATATTAAAAAAGAGACGGGTATGCATCTAAAAGAATTTCTAAATGAAATTAGGATGGATTTATTGATATCCTTGTTGGACAAAACCATCATTTTTGAAAAACCTGGCTATTACTATAAGTATTCTGGGTTTAAATCCAGAACTCCATTTGAAAGGCATTTCAAAGCTAAAACAGGGATGACGGTACAGCAATATATTCTGGAGATCAGAGAAAAGAATAAAGTATGTTTAGAGTTTTAATTTCAAATAATGAATAGGATGGAAAGTAAAGTAGATATAGAATCGATAATTTTTAAATTAAATGTTGCAATGGATTTTAATTGGTTATATAAAGATCCTGAATTAGACCTTACAAAGTTAGCAGCACATTTGGGTGTGAGTTATAGTGTTTTGTCCAAGGTTATCAAAAGTTATTATGGCCTAGGTTTCAGAGCTTACATCAATCAGCTAAGAATTGATAAATTATTAGAGATTATAAGTAGTTTCAATACAATTTTATCAATCGAGCAAAGTATGAAAATTTCAGGTTTTAAATCTAGGGTTACTTTTTTTAATGCATTTAAGTCCAGAACTGGAATGAGTTTTACCATCTATTGGAAAGCAAATAACCTACCCAAGAAAAATGAGTTACCCATTTTTTATGCGGTTGATGATCAGACTTGAAAATTATTTCTAATACTGATTGGATTTGGTTACATTTTTTTGGCTTTTGATTTACCTTTTTCTTGTGGTTTTGATAAAATAGGAATGATTTGCATGAATTAGGAATTGTAAGCTTTTGATTTCCTGTACTTTGGGGGAAAAATTATTTCTAAATATTATGTTGAAAGTGAAAATATCAAAAATATTAACTTTTTTAGTCCTAGTGTCTGTTTTTTATGCCAATGGCATAGCTATGGGAACTTCCAGTCTAATCGGTGATATTGAATTAAAAATAAAACCAGCTAGCAATTCTGAAGGGTTTTTGGTAATGGAAAAACAGGATTGGGAAAGTTTTAAAATTAGGTTAGAGAATGATTTATCTCAATTTTCTAAAAAACAAGATAGCCTAAATAGAATTATTCGACAACAATCAGATTCATTAATGCGCTGGAAAACGATCAGAACTGTCGAACCTATAGTGGAAAGTTCGAGTAGACAATCCAATGTATTTCCATGGACACTTTGTATTATTTTAGTTATTCTTGGTCTGATTGCCTTGAGCTATATTTTTAATGCAAATAATAAAATCCATGATACCAAAGAAAGGTATCAAAATCTAGAAGACCAATATGAGTCATCCAAAAGGCATTGGATAGACAAAGAAAGACAGTTCAAAAGAATGCTGATTGATTTGAATAATAGGATAGAAGAGCTTGAGCAAGATTCTACAGAATAACCTTCACCTTAAATGATTATCCGAATTCATATCATTGACTATTTTATGAATCTGTTTACATTGATTCTTGACTATATGATTTAGATTATCAAGTATTAATAGCATATATCTTGACTAGTAAGTAAACAGGCTCGTATGTCAATTTATACGCAAAATATCTCTTATCATTAGCCTTTCTAATCAAAAGCTTTATCAGCAATATGTAATTGTTTTGATGGCTTTGGGGCTATTAATTTTATTGATTATACTACAATGGTGGCGAAACAAACACAAACTTGAAGTCAAGGAGAAGCAAAAACAAGAATTGAAGAGAAAACATCTGAAGGAAGTTTTGGAAAGTAAAGATAAGGAGTTAACCGCCCAAGCAGCCCAGGTTATACAAATGCAACAGCAATTGGAAGTGGCTAAAGAAAAAGTAGCAAATATACTCTATGAAGGTTCAACAGAACAAAATAAAGTGGATAGAATTGACGCTGTTTTGAATAAAAGCTCGCTTTCTGAAGTGAAAAATAGTTTTGACCTCCGATTGACATCTAATAACGAGGTTTTTTTTAAAACCCTGCTAAAAAACTATCCTGAACTTACCCCTTCAGAACTTAAATTATGTGCTTATTTGAGATTAAATCTCCCCACGAAGGATCTCGCTGAGATTTTGAATAGAAGTGTTGGAACAATCGAGTCTTCAAGAACCAATATCAGGAAAAAATTGAACCTACAACCGCAAGAAAATCTAGTTACTCATTTATTATCATTAGCAAGTCAAGAATAAAATCCAAAGTAATGTTTAACTGCTTTATCGTTTAGAGGGGAGACTCCGTCATATTTACAAATTCCTTCCTTTAGCCTTTGACCTTTTTCCTGAAGTCACACAAAGACCCCTAAGAAACCCGAAGAGCACGAAAGAAATGTTAAGCGTTAAACGTTCAAAGAAGAGGCTTCGTCATATTCGCGAATTCCACCCTTTTGCCTTTCTCCTTTAACCTTTCCCCTAAATTACCGCCACCCATCTACTATTCGGGGCAAATAAGCTAGGATATTTAAAAATAGTAGTAATTAAAAAAGGCAAGCCCAATAGGCTTACCTTTAAAACTAGGGGAATGCACAAAACACTTTTTAAGTTTTTACCATGAAACTCTGTTATTTATAATATGCAAAACCAACGAACCCCTAGTATTTAAGAATGAATCTTAAATAAAATGTGAAACATAAACTCCCTCAAATTTGACTGATTTTAGCTTACTTCCAAATCAAAAATAGTCTAAGTTAGAATTCAGTCATATTAAGTAAATCAAACGTGTTGTCTTTGCCTCAAAATAAAAAAACTCTTTCGAGTTTGATACCCGAAAGAGCCCTATCACCCGTCATAATCCCGTATGAATTAGACTTATTGCTAATATCTTATTTTATTTTTATTTTGAAAATGTAAATTCTATTCAAGTATATAAAAAGTGATATTAAGTAAATCAAAATCGATTAATCAGTGTCATTGAATTGTTTTCCAATATCAGAAAGAGCCAAGTCTTTATATTGCTTTGGTGACATACCTGTTTCTTTTTGAAAAGCTGTATAGAAAGTACTTCTGCTTTTGAATCCACAAGCATACATGACATCCGTTAGATTGAGATTAATATCTTTATAAGACTCTTGGATGAGCTTTTGAGCTTCCATAACCCTGAGGTGGTTGATGTAAGTATTAAAGTTTTTACTGGTTTCCTGTTGGATCGCTTGAGAGACGTATTTGCTATTGCTCTTTACTTGTTGTGCGAGGCTGTTTAAGTTGAAATCAGCATCTTTATAGGCTTCTTCTTGGATAAGTAGATGGTTGATTTGTTCAAAAAGTTGTTCAAATTGATCTGAATTTTTATTAGGAATAATTTTCTCATCAATTTGTTTTTTGATAGATGATCTGTTGTTTTTATATGTAGCAAGTATTTCTAAATTTTTCAAATATAAGGCTTTAATTTTCATGGCTCTAGACCTGTAAAATGCGACTAATACAGCTGTAGCTATTAAAATTAAGCAGAATAAAATTATTAAAAATCTTATGCTTTGTTCGGAGCTTTTTATTTGAAGGTTGGCATTCTCTAATTCTTTTTGCTTTATCGTTGTTTCATATTTTACAGTCAATTCTTCGATTCTAGCTTGTTTTTCCTGATCAAATATTTCTTTTTCTAGTTTTTCGGCCTCCAGTAACAGCAGATATGCATTTTCAAACTTACCCATATTGGCCAGTATCTCGGACTTATTTTGAAGCAAAGAAACCTTTTCTAAAGGAAGATCCATGAGATCGATTTGTTGTAGCCCACTATCTGTCATAGCCAGTCCAAGATCATATTTCCCCCAATCTTTGGCATTGAACCCCATATTCAAATAATTGAGTAGTTTGCCATAAGCGATGTTTTTTTGCTGGCATATTACAAGAGATTGAAGGTAGTACTCGTGTGCTTTTGGGTAATTTTTGAGTTTGGTGTAGACATTACCTATGTTGAGTAGGTTTTGAGCGAGTTTAAGCGAGTCTTGCAGGACTTTTGAAAGTTCCATCCCTTTTATATAAAACTCGATAGCCAATTCATCTTCCTGCATTCTCTCGTAGGTTGTCCCAATATTGGAATAAGTTTTCGCTATCAGCGAAGTATCCATCATGGTTTCTGCGGTACTCACTGCCTTTAGGTAATAATTGATGGATTTCTTGTAGTCTTTGTTGGAATTGTATAGTCTTCCTAGATCGCTATAAATCCCAGTCAAGTTTTTTTGATCTTTTTGTTTTTCAAAAACTGGTAAGGCTTTCAAGTAATAGGATAAAGCAGTTTCAAAATTACTTTTATCTTGCTCAGCTAGTCCAAAGTAATATTGCGATAAAGCCAATTCTGATTCGCTTAAATCATAGTGTTTTAACTCTTCTAAGGTAGCAATGACTTCCTTGCTCTTTATTTGCCTGTTATAGATATAGGCAAGTTTGAGTAGTAAGTTGATTTTAGTTTGCTTTTTTAGTTTCTTATTGTGTTGAACGTAGATCACTTTCAATATTTCGGCATCTTCTTCCTTAGGTAAAGTCTGGTCTATCTCAAATTCTTCTAAAAATAACTCCAGGTCTTTTGTAGCCAGATTTTTTTTAATCATGGGGAATTGTTCTTGGAGTATAGAGATAGAGCTGTCACTTAAATTGAATAAGTCCATGTTTTCTAATTCAAATGTGACTGTTTCTTGGTTTTGATAGGCAAAACTGACGTTAACAATCGGTGGAATCAAAAAGTAGAAAATCAGGAGGATGGGTAGAGTCTTTCTAACTATTATTAATTGATTTACTTTAAACCAAATGATTTTTAGCATTTTATCTTGAAATAAAGGAATCATTAATGTAGAAGTTTATCAAATAGGGTAAAGGATAAAATGTGAATAAGGGGTAAATATAAAAGCCTATACTTTTATATCGTCATCTTGAGTAAGATTAATTTATTGTTAAAATTAGATGATTCAGACAGTAAGTTGTTTAACTGCTTAGCTGTTTAATCGTTTAGGGAGGAGGATATTGTAAGTGGAAGGCTTTCTCGTGTAAATGTTAAGTGTTATTCGTTAAGCGTTAAAAAACCAACTTGTGATGTTCATGAGATGCTACTCAGTTTACCAGTTAACCTAATAACCAAAAAATGTTTAATTGCCCCGAAGTCTCGGGGTGGTTAATCGTTTAGGGGAGCGTAGGTTGTAAGTTGATGCTTTGTATTGGGACTGTTAAGTGTTAATCGTTAAAGAAACTTCTCCGTAATATTTACGATACCGTCCTTTCAACTTTTCCCTTTCACCTTTTTCCTAATTTTTTCCCTTTATTCTTCGGGGCAAATATCCTCCATCCCTAATTATTCAAATCAAAACCTTTACGCATGCTAATTTGACAAAGCAGTCAGTGGCTTATAAAATGACGACTTTTTGACTTCACTTTTTATTTACAAAAAAATACGATAAGTGGGTTAATAGGTGTTGGATTCAGAATCTCGAACACGTGCTATTGCCTGTAAATTCGGTTTTTATCAGTTTCGTCATGCTATTATCTGTTTTGCTTTAAGTACAGCTATTAGCAGTGAAAATGAATTAATATTTAACTATTTCTTTATGAAATCTATTATTGGTAGAGGTATTCATGATTTTTGGATGGGGATTATCTTGTTCTTAGGAATGATCATTTCAATAAACTTCCCTACAAATGCAGGAGACAGCTCTTGGACTTATTCTGAATTAATTCCAGACTTATATCATGCGGGTGCCGGTACTACCTTGGATCCCTATGTGATTACTAACTGGAATCATCTTAATAATGTACGTCAGAACCTCAGCGCCCATTTTAAACTGGCTTTTAATCTTGATCAAAATACAGAAGGGTATACAGGAATTGGCGATAGTTGGACGCCGATAGGGGATAATAATTCTCAATTTACAGGTTCATTTGATGGGGCCGGCCATGTCATCTCAAATTTAACTATTAGTTCCCAAACGAATGACAATGTTGGGCTTTTTGGATTTACAAAGGGTACATCAAGCTCAGATCGCGTAACAATTTCAAATTTGGGATTGGTTGGTGCAACTGTGACTGGTCGCAATCAAGTCGGTGCGCTTGTGGGGCAAGCTCTTAACACAACAATAAACAACGCTTCTGCTTCTGGATCAGTAAAAGGAGGAGCCAGCGTTGGTGGATTAATTGGTATAGCACGAACTGTAAATATCTCTGAATCTTACGCCATTGTTGATGTGACGGGCACGGGAATCAATGTCGGTGGTTTGGTCGGTAGGAGTTACGACAAAGGAATGATTACTAGATCGTATGCAACGGGTAATGTCAAAGGGGGGGATCGCGTAGGTGGCTTAGTGGGTGATCAGCAAGAAACACCGATAGACGATTCATATGCAATCGGCAATGTGCATGGAAAAGATCGTGTTGGCGGTCTGGTTGGAAATTCTCACTTCTCTAACGTCACTAATAGCTATGCAACAGGTGTGGCCACAGGCACTACTGTTAACGTGGGGGGGTTGGTTGGAATTTGGAGCTCCGGGTCGCCCAATAAAATTACTGATAGCTACTGGAATAGTAATGCATTACATTCGGCAACAAATGGATTGGGCACTGGTAAAACCCTTGCTGAAATGTATGATTCTGCAACTTACACAGGGTGGAATACATCTATATGGAGTTTCTTTGAAGGACGTGGAGCTACGGTAGAGGGCTATGAAGTTGCGCAAGGCTTGCCGTACTTAACCAACGTCACCCGAGAGCAAGACCGTGTAGGTGATATTTCCACCCTGTTTGATGGCGGCTGGGGTGGTCAAACCGACGGGAATCAGACCGGTGCCGATGGCAGTGCTTATACCATCACTAATGCTTCACAACTGCAAAACATCAACCAAGTCGTCAATGATGGATTTGCATTTGAGCTTTTAAATAATATTGACTTGCAAGATATTAATTGGACACCAATCGGACGTATCTCGTTTTTGGAACCAATGGATTTTAAAGGTTCGTTTGATGGTCGTGGACACACTGTCGACAACTTAACGATTACAAATGCAGCAACACCACGCCAAGGGCTTTTTGGAAGTGCAATTGGAGCAACGATCAAAAATATTGGCGTTACCAATGTGAATATTACAAGCAATCAATTCGCTGTTGGTGGATTGGTTGGCTTCATTTCTGCTGGAACAATCGAAAACGCTTATGTAACAGGAAGTGTGAGGGGATCATACAGTGTGGGTGGCTTAGTAGGTAGTACGTCATCTTCATCTACTGTTTCACAAAGTTATTCCACCGCTAAAGTCGATGGAACCAGTGATGATTCTAGTGGAATTGGTGGACTGGTTGGAAGTTTATCAGGATCAATTAGTAGTAGCTTTGCAACAGGCAATGTAGATGGAAACGGTCCTTCTGTTGGTGGTCTTGTTGGAAGTCTATCATCAGGCTCAATTAGTGCTAGCTATGCGACAGGTGATGTAAATGGTGCAAGCAGAGTTGGTGGCTTGGTTGGGTATTCATTAGGTTCAATCAGTAACAGTTATGCGACAGGCGATGTTGATGGTAGTAGAGAGGTCGGTGGTTTAGTAGGCGAATCTGGGGACTCCACTAGCATTACCAATAGCTATGCCATTGGTGCGGCGACTTCTGAAGTACCTTTTGGTGGTACAGGGGGCTTGGTGGGTGTTCGTCACATCACAGCTACTATTACTAATAGTTACTGGAATAGCGATGCGGCTCATTTAGAGGCTGGTACGCCAGTAATAAGTAGTGTTGGTGTGGGAAAAACCCTCGCGGAACTTTACAATTCAGACACTTTTGCCGCATGGAAGACACAAGATACTCCTTGGAGCTTTGGTGGTGGACGAGGTGCTGCGGCAGAAGGTTATGAAGTTTCAGAAGTACTGCCCTATCTTACCAACGTTACCCGTGCAGAAGACATCGTCACAGGTAATACTTACACCCTCTTTGCAGGCGGTTGGGGTGGTCAAACCGACGGGGATCAGACCGGTGCCGATGGCAGTGCTTATACCATCACTAATGCAACACAACTTCAAAACATTAATCTTGTAGCTAATAGTGGGTTTGATTTTGAGTTGTCGAATAATATCAACCTAAGCGGTGTTACCTGGACGCCGATAGGCAGCAGTTTTGATAAGAAATTTTCAGGTGTTTTTGATGGGGATGGACACACAATATCAAATCTTGAGATTGATAGCACAGGTGTGGGTATAGGATTGTTTGGTTGGACAGATGATGCCACTATAAAAAATGTTGGACTTATTGATGTTAGTGTAAAAGGTGAGGAATTTGTCGGTGGATTGGTAGGTGTTTTGGATAATAGTCGTGTTTACCAAAGCTATTCTGTTGGAGGCAATGTAACGGCTAGTAACCAAGCTGTCGGTGGTTTAGTTGGTCAGGCTGTATCAAGTGAAATTGAGCAATCTTACTCTACTAGTAATGTTGGCAATGAAACGAATAAAGGTGAACGAAGTGGTGGTCTAGTCGGTGTGCTTGGTAATGACAGTAGTGTTAAACAAAGCTACGCTAGTGGCAATGTTTTTGGCTCGATTTCGGTAGGTGGTCTTGTCGGGTTGGCAGTTGGAACTATCGAGCAAAGCTATGCAAACGGCGCTGTAGAAGGTAATGAGAGAGTCGGTAGTTTAGTTGGTTTACTAGATACAGGTCATTCTATTATTGAAAGTTACGCGACAGGAAAAGTGCTAGGTAACGATGATGTCGGTGGTTTAGTTGGGCTTAACGAAGGTATTGTAACAACAAGTTATTTTGACAAAACAATTAACCCTGGTATGGCAGATGAAGCGGAGTATGGTAAAACCACAGCCGAACTTCAATCCCTAGCTACCTTTGAAGCGCAATGGGACATAGTAGCAGATCCAAATGTATTAAAAGGCTACCCAAGATTAACCCATTTTGTAGATGGGATTGATTCACATGTATGGGTGATAGGTACCAAAGAGATTACTCTTACAGGCACATACCAAGGTTTTAGTGGGATTGATAATACCATTACATTGATACTTAGTGAGGCTATTGATGCAACTGAGGTATATATAGGATCTACAGAGATAACAGGTTTCACACAAGATGGAGCCAGTATAACTATCACAGTACCACAAGGCAAAGCTGTAGGTGAACACGATATTCGTATCGTGACGGCTCTGGGAGATTTGATCTACCTTGCAGCTTACACTTCTTCTGACAATGCTGGATTACTCTTTGAAGGTGGTGATGGTACCTCAGGAAATCCATACCAGATTAAAGACTGGACACAGCTCCAAAATATCAATTTGGTTGCAAATCAAGGACATCATTTTTTTCTGAATAATGATTTGAATGAACAAAGTAAAGATTACAATATTCAGGTAAAAGATGGTGAAGTGCTTGCCAATGGCGGTAAGGGTTGGAGACCAATTGGGAGATACGTAGATGACCCGGATATGTCAGTAGCGCTTAACCTCGCTTTTAGTGGAACTTTAGATGGAAACGAAAAGACAATTTCAGGCTTAAGGTTCAATCATGGTAAGGGGCAGAATATTGGACTTTTTGCTGCCATTCATGAGGCAACAGTCAAGAATCTCACCATAAATGATGCGGAATTACAGACTCAAAGCAGTGAAATCAATGAGGAACAGGATCGGAATGTTGCCCTTTTGGCTGCTAATGTTGGGGATTTCGAGCTAGACAATGTTTCGGTCACTGGTAAAATTTCTGTGAACGCTAGCCATGATAAAGAATTAAGATATGTAGGGGGTGTTTTTGCACGAGGACGTGTATCTGGAACAGAAGAAAAACCTCAGGTAATCAAAGATTCTGATTTTAACATAGTTTTTGATATTGTAATCACAGATGATGCTCTTCCTAGCTTAAGAGACTTTGGAGCTATTTCAGCTCGTGCTCCCGTTAGGTTTTGGAATATAAGTAATACCTCAATTTCGGGAGCCATCACGGCCAAAACAGAGGAAGGCGCTAGTTTTAGAGCTGATAGTTTTAGAGATGTTGGATTAATGGTAGGGACAGCGGGTAATGACTGGACTTTAACGAATGTAACCGTTGATGGCAATATTTCAGTAAGTAATTTTGGGAGACTTGATGAAGTTGCCTTATTCTCAGGAAAGGCAGGTAGTCTATGGCAATTGAATGATGTTACAGTAAATGGATATATTCATCTTCATGACATTGGGTCTCTCAATGAGATTTCCATACTTGCAGGAGACCCTGCAAATGAATGGCAGATAGATAACTTAAAGATTGATGGAGAAATAAAGGCTGAGGCCAGTGGTGGGCTACAAAGAGTTGCCCTCGTAGCTGGAAACCCTAGTTTAAGATGGGAAATCGAAAATTCTTCTGTGAAAGGAAATATCGAATTGCAAACTAGCGCTACATCCGCTGAAGCGATACGGAATATATCTTTTATAGCTGGTGATCCAAGTAGTCAATGGAAAATCTCGAATACCCTTATAGAGGGTGATATAAAACTGATAGCTACACAGGGTGGGATGACAGCTATAGGTTTGGTAGCTGGTAATTCTACCAGTAGATGGGAAATCGATGGTTTGACGGTAAAAGGGAATCTTGACCTTGAAGCCAAAGAAAACATTTTCAGAACATCACTTTTTGCAGGTAACCCTTCTGGTGATTGGATAATTAGGAAGTCCAGTCTAGAGGGAAATGCAAAAATGAAATCAACTGATGGGGAAGTTTATTTCGTAGGATTATTGGCTAGTCATCCACTTTCTATTTGGGAAATAGAAAATTTGAATATTCGTGGTGATCTTGATATTTCGGCGCATGGTGATGTCTATGATGTTGGACTGCTAGCAGGTAATGCAAGAGGTGATTGGAATGTGAAAGAGTTATCCACTAAAGGAAATATTTCAATTCAAAATGGAGGCGATGTTTATAGCATAGGGGGACTTATTGGTTTTAGGAATTCGGCTCAAACAGACATGCCGTCTACTTTTGAAAAAGTGTACACAAGTGGAAAATTGAATGTAAATTCAGGAGGACACGTAAGGAATATAGGGGGGCTCTTCGGCTTAATAGAGCAAGAGGATAGAATTAATGATTTACATCCTACGACTCTCAGAAATGCCTATTCCACCATGGATGTCAAAATAGAGGCTTCACAATCAGTTGACGGAACAGGTGGTCTTATTGGCCGTATTTCTGAACCGGAATTTGTGATGTTTGGAACACAAAAACTCACTCTTCTTAATACCTATTATGCAGGCGAAATGATTTTGCCTGATGGAGCTACAGGTAGCGGTGGTGTTGTGGGGATAGTTGCTCAAAATGTCACAGCTGAAATCAATCAGAGTTTCTGGGATGCTGAAAAATCCTTAGGTGATCCAGGTGATAGTAATTATGATGCATTGGGAAAGACTACCGCGGAAATGAAGTCCTTGGCCACCTTTACTTCAGAGCTGGATCCGGATGGTTGGGATTTCGAAAATGTGTGGGCAATCAATCCCACTGGTTGGATTTCTTATCCTTATCTCAAGGCGCTTGATTATGACAGTCCAGGAGAGACGCCAGAGAATAACCCTATACCTGGGCTTGAGCGAAGGCTAGAAAACACCATTGAATTTGACCAGCTTCAAGATGTAGTTTATGGTATAGTTCCATTTGACCCGGGTGCCACCGCTACTTCAGCAGATCAGGTTACTTATACCAGTTCCAACCCAGATGTTGCTGACATTGAAAACAATTTGATTGTCATCAAAGGAGTAGGAGAGACGACCATCACTGCTACACTTGTCAATACTTTTGGGTATTTTGACGCCATACCTGTCTCTCAAGAGTTGAAAGTGCTGCCCAAATCAATAAGTGTAGAGGGAATAGTGGTGGAAAACAAGTTTTATGATGGTACAGCTATCGCAAGTATTTTAGGAACTGCAAACTTAGAGGGTGTGGTAGGTCAAGATGATGTTGCACTTAGCGGTGAACCTGTATTCACTTTTGAACAGGCAAATGCAGGAGAAAACATCAATGTCCTTGTGACAGGCTGGACGCTGACTGGCAAATCAGCGATCAATTATACCCTTAAATTGCCTTCACTTACTGGTACAATTGATAAAGCATCCCTGACGATCACAGCCGATGACAAGCAGAAGACCTATGGAGAGGAAAATCCTGCATTGACCTTCAGTTATACAGGCTTAGTGAACGGAGATACACAAGTAAGCAGTGAGCCAAGTATTTCCACTACGGCAACAGCTGCGTCGAATGTAGGAACGTATCCGATCACGCTAAGCGGCGGATCAGACGACAACTATGAGATCGAACTGAAAGCAGGCACGCTGACGGTAGGCAAAAAATCCCTGACGATCACAGCCGATGACAAGCAGAAGACCTATGGAGAGGAAAATCCTGCATTGACCTTCAGTTATACAGGCTTAGTGAACGGAGATACACAAGTAAGCAGTGAGCCAAGCATCAACACTTCAGCGACAGCAAGTTCCAATGTAGGAACCTATCCGATTACGCTTAGCGGCGGATCAGACGATAACTACGAGATCGAACTGAAAGCAGGCACGCTGACAGTCGGTAAAAAGTCCCTGATGATCACAGCCGATGACAAGCAGAAGACCTATGGAGAGGAAAATCCTGCATTGACCTTCAGTTATACAGGTTTGGTAAATAGCGATACGAAAATAGCCACCGAGCCAAGCATCAGCACAATGACAACAGCAAGCTCGGCAGTAGGAACTTATCCGATTACCTTGACAGGCGGTTCGGATGCGAACTATGACATTACGCTGGTAGCTGGCGAATTGGAAGTAACCAAAGCATCGGTGACGATCACCGCAGATAATAAGGATAAAGTTTATGGTTCAGTGAATCCTCCATTGACT
>NZ_FZOK01000012.1 GCF_900188245.1 Belliella buryatensis
AAGTCTGGCTCAAGGAACCTAGGGTCAACGTAGCTGTAGCCTTGCCGATTACCAGCGTTCCAGTGGCGCTGCCTTCATAATTGGCATCTACAACCTTCGCAACAACCGCATAGCTACCTGCATTGGTCGGTGCCATTGCTGAACCATCATACGTGAAGCTAACCGTCAGATCCACAGGATCAGTCGTCACCGTCGCAAATTTCGCAGTTCCATCATAAGTCTGGCTCAAAGAACCTAGGGTCAACGTAGCTGTAGCCTTGCCGATCACAAAGTCACCGGCAGACAATCCTGTAAGGGTCTCGTAGTTATCGGTATCGTCCGGCACAAAGTCAGCCGTGACAGCATATGTTCCGGCATTGGTGTGCGCTCCGTTGACTACGTTGGCCACCGTGCCGGGCACTGAGCTTGTCCCAACTGCAACTACGGCAGTTTGTTCCGTTGCGTCGTAGGTAACGGGTGAATTGGTTATCTCCAGGCTTGCCGTCGCCGTAGCCTTGCCGATCACAAGCGTGCCACTGGCACTGCCTTCGTAATTGTCATCTTCAACCGTCCCAACAACCGCATAGCTGCCTGCATTGGTCGGTGCCGTTGCAGAACCGTCATAGGTGAAGCTCACCGTCAGATCCGCAGGATCAGTCGTCGCCGTCGCAGGTTTCGCAGTTCCGTCAAAAGTCTGGTTCAGATCTGCCAAGGTAACCGTCGCCGTAGCCTTAGTTATATCCGCACTCAACGTAGGTTGCGTCAATGTATAGTTGCCCGCATCGTCTCCCGTTAGCGTATAATTCGTGCTGATCTCAATGCCTGTGCCAACCGTCGCCTGAGCAAACGTGAACACCGGATTAGCACTCAACGCTACATCATCTGGACTAACAACTCCCACCAGGCTCGCTGTACCGCTAACCGTAGCTGTCGTTTTGCCATCGTAGACCTTATTATCGCCAGTAAGACCCGTAATTGTCAGCTCTTTTGCCGCGATATCAAAGTCATTTGAGGTTGCGGATGTGAGCCCTGAAGACGTCGCAGAGAGCGTGTAACCCGTCCCTACCTTGTTGAGGCTTAATCCACTGAACGTGGCCAAGCCGGATACCGCATTGACGGTCGCCGTGCCCGATAGCGTCTCGCTTCCGGCATTGTTGGCGATGGACAGAGTCACCGAGGAAGAATTATTAGTCACCCGGTTGCCATTTGCATCCAGAATCTCAACAGTGATTGTGCCAGTCGATTCACCAATTACCGCATTGGAAGGCTGTGCTACGAAGGCAAGGCTTGATGGTGCGCCCACTTCCACTCCGATATCAAAGGTATCTGAACCCAAATCTGCACCGCCGCTGGACCAGGTGGCCGTGAGCGTGTGTATGCCGTCGCCTACTTTGCTGTTGGTGTAGGTGAAGGTTGCACTTGAGGATCCCGATGGAACGGTGAGGGTGTAAACACCTCCAGATTCTGACACGGTTGTGCCGCCAAATACGGCAGTTGCGGACTCATCTGCACTGCTGAGCGTAAATGCAGTGTTCTGACCGACCGCTACGGCTTCGCCCAGTGCATCGACTACCGTCAAGGTGATGTCACCACTGACCGAGCCTGCTGCAACGGTTGCCGGGTCCGGACCCGTTAATACAATCGATGCCGCTTCCCCCTCACCAATAAAAAATTCAGAAAAATCTGTAAATCCAGTGGCTGTAAGACTTCCTAATCCACCGGACTGTGATCTACTGGATCCTTTCGGAGCTTTCCATTTTTTGCTTCCCGGACCAGATCCTCCAGATTCAGAGAATTTACGTACTGACAGGGTATTGAAGGTGAGTCCAGTGAGCTCCGCGTCAGGTAAGATCAGGGTCACGTCATAGGTAATATCACTGAGCGTTGCATCAGGTACCAATGACCAATAACGCGATGCTTGTTTATCGGACTTGAATCCAGATCCAGCAGGACGATTTCCAACTCCTGAACCATCTTGTACTTTCGTGGATGCAAGGATTCCCGTTCCACCGGGGATTGATCCAGCGGAGAAGTCCAAAGTCACCGGAGCATAGGCGCCAGCGGTTCCAATAGGATACGTAAATGAAGGAGCTGACACTGTGGATGGGAATGTTCTGCGGAGGTTACCTACTACAAATCCATTGGTTCTGTCTATTGCATTTACGCCACTGTAATTGAGTTCATTTGATCCACTGACGGTTAGTTCACCTGCTGTAAGTGTGAGACTATTCACTATGCTCAAATTGCTATTAAGTGTCAGTCCACCTGCACTGTTCAGTGATAGTGATCGTAAAATATGTTCACTCGGACCTTCACCGAATTGGATGCTTCCACTGCCTGTAATCTCAAGCTCTGAATCTTCTGATCCATGTAGCCATCCATCGTTGCCATGTTGCACAGTTCCAGCAATCGACAGGGTATTATTTCCGATGGATATTTTACCTCCCTTGATATCCAATAAAGTGGAGACCGACATATTTCCATGCAGGGTTTGGTCTGTCATCTGTCCAACATTGTCCCAGATCAATTGTTCAAAAGCCTGATCTAACCCTTTATCCAAGCGTGAACCATCTATTCCTGTTACACGTACCGCAGATATCGATGGTGTTTCACCAGGCCGCGTCACCCAGTTTGCAACCGGAATACTACCCCCGTCGCGGGCGTGAATGTACGTTCCACCGTTAAACCTGATTGGCTTCGTTTCGTCTTCGTTGACAAAGGTACCTCCGGAGTTTTGAAGTGCACCACAGACTTCTATCCCATCAGGATTCAAATCACCAGCTGTCTGTTTGAGCGTAAGTGTATGACCAATTGGAATTTCCAGTGTACTGTTGACAATCATATTATGCAGACTCACATTCGAGTCCATCACGATGGTGATGCCACCACCCGGGATGCCAATAATTTCTTCGGGACCAAACGTCGTTGGTACAGATCCGGCTGGAACTGTGGTCCAGTTTGTACCTCCATCTATCGATGTCTCCCAATCGACTGCGTTCCAGTTGCCGGTACTAAGACCATTGGTTACTAGTACGTTCGGAAAAGCTCCCGTCGTGCGGGCTCTCCATAGCGTCCCATCCGTTACAACGAATGGTTCTGTCGTAAATCCTGTTAAAGTGGCTGGATTCCTACCATCGGTTACTGTTAAGGTCGCATCAGCTGGATACGTACCACTTTCTGTCCTGGACGACTGAGTAAACTTGATAAAATCAATAGTTAACGTTGACTGTCCACTTGATAATGTTCCTCCTGAAGGGGTCACTAGCGCAGCATTGGAGATTTCATCCTCATATTGCTCAAAGGTCTTATTCGAAGTAAGCAATATTGGAATATCTGCAGTCGCATTGGTAGAATTCCCAAAGGCATCCTGAAGTTGCACAGTGACAGTGGTACGTGGTACACCGTTGATTGGACTCGTTGGACTCACACTGGTGATGACCAGTCGATCAGCGCTGCCAGCGGTTGCCGTAGCTGTGAAGGTTAGCGGAGATCCTGTCAGACCGGTGCTGGTTGCCGTTAAAGTGTTTGTTCCAGCCATAGCGCCCAAGGTCCAGCTCGTTACCGATGCTATACCATTGGCATCGGTCGTCACCACTGTGGTCGGATCTACCGTACCGCCGCCCGATACAACCGCAAAGGTGACCTCCACTCCGGCAACAGGGTTATCGTTGGCATCGCGTACGATCACGCTCGGAGCGGTCGCCAGCGCCGTTCCGACCGTAGCCGATTGGTTGTCGCCCGCGTTGATCGCGATCTGCGTGGCCGATCCTACTACCACATCGAATGCATTTGAGGTTGCGGATGTGAGCCCTGAAGACGTCGCAGAGAGCGTGTAACCCGTCCCTACCTTGTTGAGGCTTAATCCACTGAACGTGGCCAAGCCGGATACTGCATTGACGGTCACCGTGCCCGATAGTGTCCCGTTTCCGGCGTTGTTGGCAATCGACAAAGTAACCGAGGACGAATTGTTGGTCACCCGGTTGCCATTCGCATCCAGAATCTCAACTGTGATTGTGCCAGTCGATTCACCAATTACCGCATTGGAAGGCTGTGCTACGAAGGCAAGGCCTGATGGTGCCTCCGATGTAAATTCAACCGTCGCTGTGCTAGCAATTAGTACGTCAGCAAGTTTTGCGGTTAATGTAGCTGTTCCAACCGTAGTTGCGGACTTTAGCACTTGTGTGTACAGTCCGGACCCACTCGTCGTCAGTGTTCCATCCAACGTACCCGCATCGGTCTCAAGAGTCAAGGTCTTCCCTCCCAGATCGGACGTATTATTTCCGTTCGCATCCTTGAGCTGGATCGTGATGGTTGCGGTCGATAATCCATCGGCTGTAATGCTCGTCGGATTTGCAGTGATTGTCGACATGGAAGCATCAGCTGCGCCTGTCACTTTGAGATAAATAAGTTTTGTGTCCGATAAGGAAGTTACCCCATCAACCATAGATCCAGAATTCCCTCCATCGTCAACAGTAAGCGTCATCGTTACTGCGCCAGTCTGAAGCGCTGAAAATACAAGCCCATCAGTGGCAGCCAGTGTGGTATTGATCTCTGCAAGTGTACCATTAATAATTACCGAAGCTGTCCCATTATTGAAAATACTGGTGACTCCTCCACTTACTCCAGTCTTAATAGCCAATGTACTTCCTGAATCAACGGATATATCCATGCTCATTTCACCTAAGCCAGCATCTAAGTCTTCGACGCTTATTCCTGTAATAGCCAAAGTAGATCCGACTATCACTGCCAAAGGATTGGCTTCTGTCGTGACTGGAACAGTAAGCACGGGGGCATCATTTACGGGCTCTACTATGACATAAAATGTAATTACTGAAATTTCATCATCATTTATGCCGGTCACTTCAATATCAAAGACCCGTATAACTCCCCCGTCAGGATCTTGACTGATGTTTTCATAATGCAGCGAACTTATCAATGCATTTGCTTGAGCTGCTGTGAGGTTATTGCCTGCGCTACTAAATTGAATGCTTATCAATCCACCCTGAGCACTCAGGGCGTAAGAATAAGTAAAACCACCAAGATCGAACGTTCCGGTCGCTGATGTACTGTTTAAATCTATAGAAAATGCTACTTCCGAAGAATTAATAATCAAAAGCTTCTCATTGACGCCATCCCGGATTAGTGCGGGATCAAAACTAAAAGTAAGGTTCTTAAAACTATCGGGATCTGAGAAAAAATCATTCCCCAAATGTAGGGCAATGGGAGCTGCACCTTCCACATACAAACCATCATTATCGATGATGGTTCCTTTTACTTCCAGCTTAGCCACTTCCTGGTTTGAATCATTGACCAAAACCGCATCACCCTCTACATCACTCAAGGTAAATGTAAAGGTTTCCAAGCCTTCACTGATATTATCATTGATCAGCTGAACCCCTACAGTCTTGCTCATCTCGGTGGGTGCAAAAATCAATTGCCCAGAGGTAAACTCAAAATCATCCAGACTTGCATTGTCATCTGAAGCAATACGAGTTATGTAATTGATAGAAAAAGCTTCTTTTGAATCTGTATTTCTGGTAATTGTAAAATTCAAAATTTCTCCTTCTTTTGCAGAAGCTGGCAATACCCTTACCTGAGGCTTGCTATTGGCATCCAAAATGGTTCCTGTAGCTTCTGATTCAAAGCTACTTATTCTGGTCAATTCATCAATGGTAAGATTGGATACATCAAGGTTGCTCAGGACTATTGTAAATTCCTCTGTACCTTCATAAGTATTGTCTGTTAGCGTCTGTATTTGGATTGTTTTGATCAAGTCATCTGTTGCAAAAGTCAAAGTACCCATCTGTCCTTCATAATCTGCAGGAGACTCGGCTGTACCGTCTATAGTAGTAAAATCAATTTGTTGGGAATTTTGGACTTTACCTGTACGAGTGACCGTAAATGTAATACTACCACCCTCGGTGGCTGATCCACCGCTGATGCTATAGATCACTACACCTTCATCGTTTTCTATGGTACCCGTGGCCCGATTCTCTCCGGGTTTTAGGATTGCACCACCAGTAGGGTTAAACAGAGAAACCGTAAAGGTCTCATCATCTTCCAAAATATCATCGTCTGTAGTCTGAACCTGAAAAGTCTTCACTTTTTCACCGGGTAGAAAAGTGAGGGTTCCTTGGGTAAAGGTAAAGTCATCATCTGATGCTGTATCTGAAAACTCAATAGAGGTCACAAAACTCACCGATTGCTCCACTTGAGCATCCCCTACCCTGGTCACTGTAAAAGTAATGGGATTACCCTCAACCGCTCCCGAAGGGGCAATTGAGAAAGCAGCAGCATCATCGTCATCTAAAATAGTCCCGGCAGCAGCACGAACGTCTATTCTAGTTCCTGTGCTTGGGTTACTCAGCTCTACGGTAAAAGTTTCATCCTGCTCAAACACAAAATCATTGATCAGGGTAACTGTAAAGGTTTTTGAAGATTCACCATCAGCAAATTGAATTAATTCACTTTTGGCTTGAAAGTCGCTAAGAGACGCCGTATTAAGGGCATTCAGTAAGGTAGTCGCTGTAACGAATGCTGATCCGACAGCGGAAGACCTTGAAATGGTAAAGTTGATGCTACCATCGGCTTGATTTAGCCCATCCAATGACTCCAGACTTGCTCCGCCTATTATAGAAAAGGCAGGGGAATCTAAAGTTGTATTCATTGCAGTATCTACTCTATCACTACTACTTTTATATGTGGTATTATCACTAAAAAAAGATTCATTGATTACCAGAAGATAGGCTTCATCATCTTGTATTTCAGGAGTACCTTTATTTACCCAGAAATAAAGACCTTCGATGGTATTTCCAACAGACTTCACTGGTCTGGAAATAACGCCATCTATCTGAATCACCAATCCATCATTAGATAGATAATACAAGGTTCCTACTACGTTATTGCCGGAAAACCGACTTGTTCCTTTTTGCACAAAAACAAAATTACTTCCCACTAAAGAGGGACTTCCTGTAGTGAAACTGTTTGTCTCTTCCTGATAAAAACCTGTACTGGAATGCGCTGCAGCGTTAACTAGCTCATAGACTTTTGGGAAGGAGATGGATACAAAAGTCTCTCCGTCCAAGGTGCTGAGCACTTGCAATCTAAAAACATCACTGACGCTGGCGCCACTAGGATCAGTAGCGGTAATCCGGATATCCAATTGATCCGTGGTACTAGGTGCTATTCCCGTAAAAGACAAGTTAGTAGGGTCAAAGACTAACCATCCCGGTAAGGTATTCCCATCAGACAACTTAGCACGGTAAGTTAATGGATCAGCATCAGGATCAGTAAAACTGTTTAAAGGGAAGGAAAAGGAAAAGGGCAGATTGATGGAAATTTCCTTATCTGGCAAAGGTGTATTGAGAACTGGTGGAGAATTCTCGAAGATCAGGTTAATCGATGCTACAGCCTCTTCACTTTCGTCTTCCCCATCAAAAGCCTCTACCAATATCCTTCGGGGAGTCAAATTACCGGTGACTTCATTGAAGTATAAAACCCCTTTCAATATATCCTGATAGACACCTAATGTCGCATCTCCGGAAATTTCTAAAATAATTTCACCAGTTGCAGTAATGGTATTAGAAATCGTCAGTCCATTTGCCGCTGCGGTAGCACTTGCATTCAAGGCAAGACCTTCTTTCTCAGTACCGTCCAAGGGATTGCTCAGTACCAATTTCAGATAGGTGAGGTCATCTTCCTCTACATCGGTAATCTCTGCATTAGGAGCGATCAATACCTCGCCATTGAGGCTTTGAAAAATAACGGTATTGTTGATCCCATTACTCAGGTTATTTAGATTTACTACAGGGGCATCGTTGACAGGGTTGACAGTAATTGTAACAACATCTGAAGCAGTCAATCCTGTATCATCTGTAGTCAAAACTGTAAGAGATACTAATCCATTAAAGTCTTTTAAAGGCTGATAAATAGGTTGTGAATTTGTATTTCCTAAATATGAATTTAGGTCGTCAAATGTTCCTGAAAACAAAACATTCGATGTTCCGGAGCCTGAAACAGTCACTCCATTGTCAGATGTACCCGTGATAATTCCCCGATCAACAAAAAAACGAATAGTAAAAACAGCAGTGGATGATCCATTGGGTAAATCAGGATCTGAGAAGCTAAAACCAGAAAGTTTTAAATTGTTGTCCTCATCAACTGTCGTGGGAACATTAGTAAAAACATTAGCAGGAGGACTTCCTGTTTCAACTGAGTTTAATGCAAGTGTTACCACCTCACCTGATAAAGAAGAACTGGCTGAGGATGTGCCGCCTAAAGTGGTTAATGAAACAAGGGAGCCGTTACTCTCACCGCTTAAACTTCTATCCCAAGCCCTAAAATCAAAAACAGTGTTTGAAGTAGAATTACTATTCCTCAATCGAATATAAATTCTAGTTTGAGGATTATTCGACAATAAAAAAGCATTTGCCGTGCCAATACTAGTATTATTTGGAAATTCCGTCCAATTTAATCCTCCATTTATTGAAAAATGATAACTTCTTATATCATTACTCGCACCCTTTAAGGCAGTAATTGCAATACCCATTTGGTTTGCTAAAGTTTCATCAGGATCAGATATTCTACCCACTGCAAAAAACTCTGAAACTGGGAAACCGGCAGCAAGACCATCTACTGGAGGAGAAGTTGAAGCTCCACCAGCAACAACAATTGAAAAAGTTGATCCCCCAGAAATCACAGGCCGATCATTGACAGGGGTGATATTCACTACAATGTTTCTGGCCTGGCTTGTCCCTCCATCACCATCACTGATGATCAAGCTGAGCGTACGGGCCAGTACGGGATTATCTTCGTCATTGAAAAAAGTCACTGCCCGAATTACAGCTTGTGCCACAGCGGGTGTCACCAAATCACTACTGAAAAACACCCTGAGGTTGTTTCTTGCAAACCCACCCGAAATAGACCCTATGGTGGAAGACGCTGAACCTGTACCTAATTTTAGATTATTGCCTTCTCTCCATATCGCACCCACTGAATTGTTTTCCACAATCGGAAAACTCAAAATATCTCCTTCAGCCAAGCCACTGACCAGAAAAATACCAGAATTGAAATCATCAGAATCTATGTCAATCACCGTAGCATCAGGAACCAAGTCAGAAGCTGGGGCATTTTCCAAAACTGTTTTGCTCTGCATGTTTAAATCCACCACTGGGGGATCATTGACCGGAGTCACTGTAATCTCCAGGTCACGGCTGATGGTCAATGCTTTAACTCCAGCATCCATCTGCCCAAACTCACCCTGATCACTGATGAAGAATGTTAGCGTAGCAGTTCCAAAAAAATCAGGTGTGGGTGCATATAATAGTCCGTTCAGTGCATCATTGATTGCTGTTATAGTACCAGAGAAAGTCATGGAAATATCATCGCTACCATCTCCTGTAGTAAAGGTTAACCCAGTAGTGCCACTTAAGGAAAGTTTGCCATTGGTGATGGATAGAGTTACTAACAAGTTGTTTGCATCCGGATCACCAACTGAAATGATCCTAGAGGCGAAAATCAAATCATTGTCTTCTGCTACACTTGCAGCGGCAGGAATATTCAAGAAAGGCGGATCATTGACTGGTGTGATATGAACATTAAATTCTTCAGGAACACTTTCAGCCCCAATCCCAGGGGGACCGTCTCTAACGGTAATAGAAAGTACCCTGGAAGGAGTGGGATCATTGTCATTGTTGAAAAAAGTCAAAGACTCAAGAATGTTTTGAATATCTGTAGCCAAAACATCCCTAGCTGCTGGGATCGTTATATCATTATCATTTTCATCTTTCACTACCTGATCATCGATCAATGTAATGGTAAATGAAGCGCCATTAACTCCCCCTGATATGAAACCTATCACTGTGGAAGTCCCATTTCCATTACCTCGCATGACCTGAGAGCCATTACGCCAGATTTTCCCCTCATCATGATTGATGACCCCGGATATGCTGATCACATCCTTAGGGTCGAGACCAGCCACTTTAATTTCCCCACCTTTGAAAGAAGCACTCCCTCCTACCGAAGCCGAACCTCCATCCAGTAAATTGGAAACGGCAGCATTTTCCAAGATAGTTTTCGATTTTTTGGAAAGACTTAGAGTAGGTACAGAGAAATTTTTTGAATTAATTAAATCATGATCTATGGATATACTAACTGTAGAAGTTATATCGCCTTCCGATGCAAAAGTAAAATTCGAATTTGTAAAAAGTAATAAACAAGAGAGACTAATGATAATTAACAAGGAGGATGACTGCATATAAAAATAAGCTCTGTCAAACAATTTAATACAACCACCTATATTCATAATATATCGAAATAAACTATTAATGGGAATTTTGTAGGGGAATTGACCGACCATTCTTCAATTCCTTGTTACCAAGGCAATACTATCCGAAATAGAAAAGAGATAGCGATAAGGAAGTAAATCTATAAAATAATAATGAATTCAATCAGCGAGAAATGACCCGGATTATGAATTATAAACATTAATTAAACTATAAACATATTTAAGTAAATAAAAAGTAAATAAAAATTTATAATAAAGATACTGAGGTTTAAATTACAACCTAGTCTTTCGGGCACTTCGGACTTCTTAGGCAAAGCCGTTATGCGTTCATCCCGCCACGGTGGGCAAGTCGTTAAAAACGTTAAGCATAAGTGATTCGTGAATATGACGCAGTCGCTTCTTTGAACGGTGAACGATTAACATCTCCTTTCGGGTTCTTTGTGTCCCAAAAAAAGCGGAACGAAGCACTCAAAATCCCACAAAGCACACAATATAATTCTTAGAGATCTCCAATGACTTTAGGGAAAAGGTTAAAGGAGAAAGGCTAAAGGGTGGAATTCGCGAATATGACGAAGTCGCTTCTTTGAACGATTAACACTTAACATTTAACATTTCTTTCGTGCTCTTTGGGCTTCTTCGAGTTTTTTGTGACCCTAAAAAGCATCTTTTCAAATTACACTCCTCTTCCTAAACAATTAAGCAGTTAAGCGATTAAACAATTTTTGGTTATTTGCTTATTTGCTTATTTGGTTAACTGAATAGAATAGTGAATATTACTGAGTCGATTTAGGGAAAAGGTTAAAGGCAAAAGGCAAAAGGAAGGGAATCGTGAATATGACGGAGTCGCTTCTTTGAACGCTTAACGCTTAACATTTAACATTTAACATTTCTTTCGTGCTCTTCGTGCTTCTTCGGGCTCTTTGTGATTTCCTCCCAGTAGGGATGGTCAAAATAGGAAAAAGGTTAAAGGCAAAAGGACTGGATTCGTGAATATGACGGAGTCGTCACTCTAAACGATTAAGCAGTTAAGCGATTAAACATCCCCTCCTACCCTATCATTCAGATCTTTGCTATACCTACAAAACTCTTCAAAATCTAGGCCTGTTTCAATTTTCAGGTCACGGATCATGGCTTCTGTATCTGCATATCCACAAAGGGAAAGATATTCATTAAGACTGGTATCTTCAGTTGCTTTCTTCACCATTTTCTTAAGGCAATTGATTCTCATCCTTCGAGTGAGTTGATAAAAAGACTGTTGGTATTCTGAAATTAGCATTTGATTGATCAAATTTTGATCAGCACCTGTTTTTTGTTCTAAGAATTCCAAACTAAATTCTGGATAGGTATAAACAAACTCTTCTTCTAATAAATACTTCAACTCTTTGGCTAAGTTTTTCTTTTTAGAGTTTGAAATGAATCTATAAATATTTTTGATGAAATGCATTAGACTTCTACTTTACATTCATTGAAGATTAAAGCTTCTCTGGATAGGGGTTAAATTAAATAACAAATTTTTAAATATATTCGAAAAACCCCAATCAACCTATGTGATTGAATGGGGTTCTATTTGCTTAATTTAAGATTAAAAACAAGGAACTAGGCATTTTTCTTTAACTGAATATCTTTTCGAATTTCCAAAACAAGATTTTTAATTTCCATTAAACCTTTTCGGGCTCTAGTACCTGCTGCGTTATTGTTCTTTTCATAAAACTTCACGAAGTCATCTTCAAGACTTGCAACCATTTCTTTTAGTTTGTTGAATTCAGACATAAATATTTTATTTAAATTAATGATATTACCACCACTTGATGGTATACCAAATATATATGAATAAATCATCTCCAGCAGATAAAAGCACTATCACAATTCTATCACAAACTTCAAACAAGCACATAAAATTTAGCAGTTCACTCATGAATTACTACTGTTGAGAAAAAATATTAAGAAAAGGGATCGCTAAGAGTGCGGAGGAGCAAAGGATGGACGGATGAAGGGTGAAGGGAGAAAGCGGAATTTAAAAAAAAGGACTCCTTAGGCAAAGCCGTTAAGCGTTAATAGTTAAAAACGTTAAGCGAAGAGGATTCGTGAATATGACGGAGTCGATTTAGGGAAAAGGTTAAAGGCAAAAGGCAAAAGGAAGGGAATCGTGAATATGACGGAGTCGCTTCTTTGAACGCTTAACGCTTAACATTTAACATTTAACATTTCTTTCGTGCTCTTTGGGCTTCTTCGAGTTTTTTGTGATTTCCTCCCGGTAGGGATGGTGGAAAAAGAAAAAAGATTCAATAGTCTACAAAAAAATCGTAGAGATTGACGTCAGATTTAGTCAGCTTTAATTTCCCTCTTAATCTTGTACGCCCTATCTCTATTGCTCTAATGCTCTGACCTGTGATGGCAGATATTTCTTTGGTAGTTAATTGTAACTTGAGGAATGCACTCAACCTTCTATCATTATGAGTCAGGTTTGGGTATTCTTCCATTAGTTTTTCAAAGAATCCAACATATACGCCACTAAACCGGAGTTCAAATTCAGACAAAGTATTGACCGTTTGGCCTGTTTTAAGGCTATTCAAGATTTTATCTAAGTCTTCTTTGAGGGCATCATTTTTTGATAGATTTTTGGTAATAGACTTGAGCATTTCATCTTTTTGCAGTGCTTGCATAGAAGCCAAGGTCAATTCTTTCTGGGTACTTTCTACCCTTTGTTTTAATACTTCTGTTTGTTCCAAATTCTGCTCAGCCTCTTGTGCTAGTTTCTCTTTTTCCGACTGAACCTTATCCAAGTTTTTCTTGACCAAAACTGCCCTTGCATAAAATCCAATAGCAACCAACAGTAAGCCAATCATGGATGCTATGAGCAGTTTTTTGTTTTTCTGATAGAGCAGTTGCAATTGATTTTTTTCTACCCTAAACTCTGCCAGCAACTCTTCTTTGAGTAATTTTTCAGCAGTATTTTTAAGATTCAGAGAATCCTCATACATTTTACTTTGACTGAGATATACAAAGGCAGAGTCCTTGTTCCCTATTTGATCATGAAAGCTTGATAAACTTTTGGAAATATGATGAATATGGGAATAACCTTTTACAGATTTTGATTTGAACAATCCTTGATGAAAAGCCTCAATTGCCTGATCGTATGCGCCTAACTCTACATAAGATATGCCTAAGCTATAATCGAGCATGGCATCAAATAATAAATTTGAATCATCTTCTAGCTTACTCTTCGCTTCAAAATAATACGAGATGGCCTCTTCAATGCGATCAGATTTTCTGTAAAGATCTCCTAAATTATTGAAAAGCTGAATAGTAATTGTCTTCAATTCAGATGAATCCTCTAACAAAGCAATCCCTTTTCTTAATTCCTCTTCTGCCTTTTGATAATCAGACAACCCAGCGTATATAACCCCAAGATTGTTGTGCATAGTGACTCTGCTTAGCCGATCTATCTTGTCTTCGGCACCATAGTATTTCAGAAAATACTTTCTTGCCAATTCGATGTATTCTTGTGCTTGAGCATAATCTTCCATCACTAATCGCAAACTCCCGAATTGGAAGTACCCTTTAGCAAAGCCTAAATCATCTTGATTAACTTCCGCAATTTTGATTACTTCTATAGTGTTTTCTATCGCTTCGGAATAGAGCCCTAAGTAAAAGAAAAATTTACCTAAGTTAAGTTCAGTTTCAAGTTTTAACTTTGAATTATTCAATTGATAAGCTAACTCTTTGGCCTGAAAAGCAAAAGACATAGCCTCTCTGTAGTCTGATCCAGTATTTTTCTTTGACTTCTCAATCAGCTCCATGACCTGAGCGCTATCAAGTAAATCTACAGAGTAAGAAGCTGAATCACTCCGGGAACAGACTGCAACATGAAAACTATTTATAAAAACTACTAGAGAAAAAAAGATTCTATACACTACTTTAATCATTTTGGTAGACTTAATGCAATGCTAAAATAGTGTTGAAAAAATTAAAAATCGAATGCTCCCAATTATCAGTTTTAAAAGGTAAATTAAATGAAACTTATGTTTATTTTTTTGTACATAGTCAAACAACACGATTTGCCTTTTAAGACACTATTTGCCAGAGACTTTCAACTTTAGGCAGAAGAGCTGCATTAATTTTTATAGCGCTATTTTGGACCACCTATACACTAATAGATTAAGTATTAATAAAAAGACAATAATCCCCATGACAATTATCAATCTTTCTTCAATAGAAAATAAATCTATTAGCTCTTGGTCAAAAGCATCCAGTGAAAGAATTGGATATTCAATATCAAATATATCCACAAGCTGAATAGATAACTGGTCATCAAAGCAGTACATATCTTGCTCTTGAGAATTTTCTGGAGAACTTGACAGGAAAGAAAAAGAGATTCTGTTGAGAAAATTGATTTGTACCATAAAAAGTATCTTGGCGGAAACATAAAAAATTTCCACCATTAGTAAAATTTGAAATATTAAAAAAGGCAAGCACATTTGAATTGACAGTTTGGTTTAAATTATATCCATCCCCCTCCGAATATAGCATTTTCTGGATTATCGATTACATCTTGAATATTGGAATAAGTACTTGACTTAGTAGAGAATCTATTAATTGAACGATCTACATCAATATCCAATAATTTCAGCCTTCTTTGCTCACGAATGACTTCAATATCTAAATCAGGTAAGGCCTTATCAATTTGAATATTCCCCTCTACTTTAGACTCCTTATCAATAGATATTTTTTTGGTAACCAAACCTCCTTTCAAAACTGCTGTGTCAGCTAAATTGATACCTTTTGATGCGTAGATTTCTCCCTCACAAGTACCGAAGAGCTCGATCCATTCGGCATGGATCGGCCCCTTTACTTCAGCGTCTATACCGATTATTACTTTTCCCGCACAGAGGACGGTACCCTCTATCTTCCCTTCTATCCTTAGGTCCCCTTTTGTCACGATATCTCCAGCAAAATATAAATTCTTGGAAAAAATAGTTACGTCTATCTCTTTACTTAATCCCATAATAATAAATCTCTTAATTGCTTAGCTTTCAACTTTGAATGTACAGATCACAGTAGTGGAGTTACCAATATCCAAACCCATGGCCCTACCTTTATCACCTCCATTAGCCATCAAACTATTGAAACAATACCCCTTGGCAGCAAGATATGCAGCATCTTCAGGAACTTTAACATCTAGTATGTCCGTAAACTCTTCTTGAAAACAATCTAAAAGCTCATCATAAAGTGCTCCTCCACCAGCTAAATACATGGTACTAGATTTAGAAAAATCATTGTCATCAAATGCCTTTCTCAATGCTGGGGACACTACATCCTCGTAATACTGCCTGAGTACCTTACGCTTAAGGTCTGAAAGATCTACCCTTTTTCTGTTTAAAAAAATAAAGGAGTTTCTGAAGGCTGTGTCAATCTGATGCTCATTTTTCAAATCAAGATAATAAGTCTTAGACAATTCTGCTTCTAGCAACTTGACTGCATATCGCAAACCAAAAGTAGAAACTGAGGACCTTTGTACCAATCCACCTTCTGTAGAAAGTATGGCTTCAAAGGTTCCATACCCGAGGCTGACCACAAAGAAATTCCCTCTTGCAGTGCCAAGTTTCCTGAGTGCTAAAGCACAACTTACTGCTTCGGGCATGACATAGGCATTGTCTACTTCCGCTACAACTTTCTTCTTCCCTCCAGAAGAGAAGGTTGCAGTGTCAAATTCTAGAATATGCTCTCCCACGAGCATTTCCCTTGCTTGGTCTTTATACAATTGAAATGTAGAAAAAGGGAAACCAGTAGTCAAAGTGATCGGATTACCAATCTTATGAAAGCCCAGAAGTAAGCCAGACTTTAAAAGTACCTTGTAGTCTAATTCATCTGGTGCTCCATTGATATTTTTGTGTGGCGAAATACCTTCCGATAATGCGAGATTCCCAACTATATACGCTGTATCCTTTTGAACGATTTTAAGCCCATTCACAAGATCTTTCGAGACAAAACGAAGATCTACATTATTACTTTCGTATACACTTGGAATTTGTTCTACTTCCAAAACGTTTTCAACGTTAATATTCATTCTAGCAGGATTTAATCTTTATCAAATAGGAAGATGGTGAACATCACATAATTGTTTTTAAAATGTGGTGTTGATCATTTTATTATTCACAAAATTACTACTTGAATTCAAATTAAGGCCACAATGACTTTTTAAGTAAATAAAATGCAACTAAACTATTCTACTTAAAGATTAAATATTTTCATTAAAAAAATGATTCATTTAATTTAAAAAAATGCGGCCAAACATTAATGTTCAGCCGCAAAAGTACTAGGGGTAAATTACAGCAACTTACTTATTTTTCCTATCTTGTACGTCTTTTCTGATCTCTTGAGCAAAGTTTTTTAATTCAAGCATTCCTTTTCTGATTCGTGTTCCAGCAGCTTTATTTTGCTGTTCATAAAACTTAGTAAAGTCTGCTTCTAATGCATTTACTAGGGCTGATAATTTTTCGAATTCTGTCATTTTAAGTTTTTGTTAATTTGGATTGAAATTTAAAGTACTATTATTTTAATTTATTAATCATAGGAAGCGGAAAATCCACGCCCATTTCTGATTTAAAATCATCGAGCATGGATTGAATAGTTATATATCCAGTGAATTTAGCATACTCCTGAAGACTCAGAGCTCCGCCATATTTATAAAAAAAACTAATCAAATACTCTACTCTGCTCTTTTTAAGCCAAGCATCAAATGATAGATCAAATTCTTCAGAAAAAAGCAAATTGACGTCTTCTTCAGACAATCCCAATTCTATAGAAAGGTTGGCTAAATTGAAATTTTGATTTAGAAACCTTTGCTCTACATGTACGAACCTATGTAATGCCATCAGAATGACTTCCTGTGATCTTTTATTACTGCTTTCCTCAGAAACACCCATTTTTATTAGCAGATACTTTTCATTTAAACTTGCCTTTATAATCATCGAGTAAAAAGATTTTTTTCTTTAGAATAATTTTTCTGGATGATTAAGATTCTAAATTATAAATTAATGAATAACAGTAATTTCAATCAGGACAGGTATTTTAAAAAATGGAATTTAAAGTAAATTAAAAGAAACATATCAAAAGGATTTCCATTCCAATACAGCGTAATTCAAAAACTTCCTTTAATTCCTAATTAAAGATTGTGAGGTCAATTTTAAAAACATTTAAAACAGATCATTTACATAAATTTACATTATTTTTATTTTATTAGTTGTCGGGTTTAAGAAATCTTATCTTTATTCAAAATCAATGCTTTACACGTAGGAGTGAAGAAGAAAAGAATGAAAAGATTTATAAAACCTATCCTTGTTAATCCCAATTTTTTGATCAGTTTGATCATATTCATCCCCCTGCTTTATCTTACCGGGCAAGTCTTTTTGATATCAATGATTTACCTCCTTGCTTGTTTGACATTAGGCCCCCTTACACTTAAAACAATTCATTTTTTGGAAAACAAATATGAAGTACTTGATCCTAATGGTCTTAAAAACCCAGTGCTTGTTTTAGGGGGGGGACATGATACACTAAATAATTTACCATACAATCAACAACTGACAAATGGAGCATTAGGACGAGTAGTAGAGGGATTGCGGTTATTTCGAGCATCAAATTCCAAAACTTTGATTTTTTCTGGCCCAAGTTTGGCTGAACATCACCCCACTCAAGCGGAGATTCAGGCATACATGCTAAGTGAAATTTGTGAGCTCAGCTCAGATGCTATTCTCAAACTCAACACCCCCACAACGACTGAGGAGGAAGCAATCTCCTACGCCCAGGCCTTGGGTAGTATTTCACCAATCCTTGTCACCAAGGCCATACACATGCACAGGGCTGTTTTAACTTTTAATAGCCAAGGAATTCAGGTCATTCCAGCTCCTTGTAATTTCATCGTCAAGAATAGTAAGCAACCTTGGTTCCTATGGCTGGTTCCAGCTTTCAGCCAAGCGCCTTATCTTGGGGAGTTATTAAAAGAATCTTTTGGTCTTTTGTTTTTAATGATCAGAATAAAAGCCAATCCAAAACCAATTTTATCAAAAGTTTAGATAATGGGAAAATTTATCATTTCGGAGACTGAAACTAATTGCAAACAAACTGGAAAAACCATCAAGAAGGGGGAATCGTGCTTTTATCATCCAGGGCTAGGTCATTTTCATCCAGAGAGTGTGGTCTACAGAGATAAGAAGATTTCTGGAGGAAGTAGAATGGGAAACTTTAGGAAGAAATAAGAGATATGCCCTTATTTTTATGAGAAATTGGAAAAAAATTAATAATTCTACCTATTCATTTGTAGTCAATAGCAAAGAAGTTGCGACTCTTGAGGTTGTCTTGAACTCAAAAAACAGTGAAGCTATAATAAATATAGGACAAACTCAATATACTTTTAGTAGGGTTGGATTTTGGAAAAACTCAATTGAAATAACAAATAATATTGGGTTAACGATTGGAAGAGTATATGCTGAAAAATGGCATGCCAATTCATTTATTTTTGAACATAAAGCGATAAAATACAAGCTTCAAGTAAGAAATAATCCACGTGTGGAATGGGCGATTACAGCTGCTGGCAAAGATATACTTGCATATGGATTGAATACCGTCAAAGACAATGGCGCTGTCAGTATCAAAATCACAGGCATAGCAAGTCATGAAGATTATTTATTCGACGCCTTGTTATGGTATTTGCTCATGCCTACCTTATCCGATAGTAATGGTGATCATTTTACTTTTTTGTTATTGCTTACAGCGCAATAGAAAGGTATGAAAATCTATACAAAAATGCCCGATAGGTTAAAACCATTCTTTCTTAAAGAATTAGAAATTGCAAATAGGTACTTCTCAATGAGAGATTTCAAATCCAGTTGGCTTCATTTTGAGCGTGCCCATATCCTTGGCCAACCATACCCCTATCAGCACACCCTGGTTCATTGGAAAATGTTACTTTTTGGTATAAAGATCAAAGACTTTAAAGAAATCATCGGCCAAATACCACGTTTACTCGTCGGAGGAGTCAAATCATTTGTTGGCGAAATCCCGGTTGGAAATACCGGAGGGGCAAATGTGCCTCCTTTAAAGCGAATGGATATTCCACAGGATTTACAGTTGATCATTAACGAATGCAAATGATTGACTTTAAGCCAAGAAAAGTAAGAGCCATTTTGGTTTTGGTTATCATTATTCACCTAACACTAGATGGTCTTTACCGCTCAATGGCTTAATCCCAAAATCTAGATGATTTTGGATTAAAAGATTCATTCACCCAAATTACAGCTGTTATTGGCATTTCATTGCTTATCGTATTGTGTGAGCATGACAAAACAACAACTGATCAAATGGGCTAAATCTTTTTGACATTAGTACCTGTGGTAGCCATGCTCGGTTATGAACTTATTCAGTTGCTAATCCCCCCACTAAGGTTTGATGTTCAAGACCTTATTTTCACCCTAGTGGGGGGTATTTTTGCATGGTTTCTTCAATCCGTAGTCGTAAAGCAATAATTGGTATTGCCTTCGGATCCATAGATCAATTGATGCCGACTTTTTTTACATTATCTCCAGGCACCCTGTCAATCAAATAATTGTACGGATCTATCCCCACAAAATGGGGTTTTTCCTTGGTTCTGAATTTAAATGTATTCCCCTCTTGCGTGACTTTTAGTCGTTCATAGACCAATGGTTCACCCAAAAGGTTTTTATTTTCAGTAAATCCAAAAACCCCAACATCAATAAAATCTGCAATAGGTATGGCTGTTTCCTTCCCTAAAGAGTCTGATCTGAATTTCTTGGACTCAGTGGTAAATTCGACAATGTACTCCTCTCCTTCCTGCGTATAATTCGCATCCAGTACCCGGTTAGAAAATAAAGTAATATTGAGGAATAAATCGTCAATTACATACTGCAAGCTATCAGGAGTATGCGCTCTGAAGACCCTAACCGCATCCATGGAAGTAGGATAAGGTGGCTTCTGATGCTTAAATTCCTCAATAAGCTGCCTAAGCGCAGCATTGACCTGTTCTTCACCGATCATTTCTTTGAGGTAATACATGGCTACAGAACCTTTTTCGTAGTGAATGTATCCTTGCTGTTCGGTCTCAACCAAGGGGCGTTCAGCTACAAATTCACTTCCTCTTCCTCTCAGGTAACCATCCATTTCGTATCTGAGGAATTTTCGCATTTTATCCCTGCCGTATTCCTTTTCCATGACCATCAAGGCTGAATATTGCGTAATGGCTTCCATCAACAATTCGGCACCTCTCATATTGGCAGCGATGACCTGATGGGCCCAATACTGATGGGCAGTCTCGTGGGCAGTCACGTAAAATACCAAGTCGATATCATCCTCTGTAACTTTTCGAAGATCTGTAATAAAACCGATACGCTCACTGTAAGGCATGGTTCCCGGAAATGACTGCGCAAAACCAGCATATCGCGGGAATTCCACAATCCTTAGCTGACTGTGATCATATGGACCAAAATGAGCAGTATAGTAATCCAGAGACTGGGACATGGCGCTGATAAAATTCGGGATATTGTATTCGTGGCCTGGCACATAGTACACTTCTATAGCCACATCCTTCCATCGCTCTCTCTCCACTTGATAGGCAGCAGACAAGAATGAAGTAAAATGCACTGAGGGTGCCTCTTGTTCGTATTGGAAGTATTTTCTTCCATTTTCTTCCCATTCCCGCACTAGTTTTCCCGGGCTAACAGCAATCTGATTGGGTGATGTTCCTATGACTGACTTCACTGTGATCCAATCACTGTCCTTTCCTATGTAATGAAAATTCCGTGCCTCTAGGTTGTTTTCATCCAAAACGGGCATACGTTTCTTCTCTGGAAGACCTCTTTTCCGTCTTTTGTTGCGATCAGATAATTCATTGCTTGCCTGATAGCCAAAGCTAGGGACCATTTCATAGGAGTAAAAAAAGCTGCCATTTTTTAAAATACTGGTATTGGTAACCCTATTCTCAAATCCCTGGGTGCGCTTTTCTCCCGAAACCTTCATGATAAGTTGCTCCCCGGGCTGTAAAGGCCGGGCCAACTCATAAATCCGGTAGCCCAATTGGTCATCATCCAATCGAATACTCGCTCCTTCAATGCTGATTTCAAGTTTATCTTTCGAATCAGTCATCGTAAAATGAAGTTCACTGATCGGCCCATCTGTCCTATTTTCCATCACGCCCACAACCTCAAAAGTCAGATCCCTATCCTCAGGATATAGTTCAATACGATAATCCATGCTAACCCACTTGGGCTGAGGAATATTCTCGTGTACCTTATACGTTTCCTCATAAGCTACCCGAATATCTTCCCATTCCTTGCTTGTTTTGTAGGTGTTCAGGACTTGGGTATTGTAATAAACATGTGCACCTATGGCCAGGAAAGCAGCAATGAATACGAAAAAGACAGCCTTCGAACCTGCAAATCGCTCCTGTGCATCTTTCCACCTGCCTGCTAGGGCAGTAGTCTTCCCTCTCATAAAAAACAAATAGGCTACATACACTAATAACAATGCAAAAGCACCCCAGTAAGCCTGAAACCAAGCAGTAGCCGTGGCCCATGGACCAAAGCCGTTGACATCCGAATATGAACCCCTTGAGACAGCACCGTAACTGACCATCAAGGATTCTATTTTAAGCAGTTCAAGTACATAGTCGGAGGCAATAATAAATACCACAAAAACAAAATAGGCTATGTAACGATTGTTGATCAGGTAATGGAAGAATACAGCCAATACCGTGAGATAAGTAAAAAATAAGAAGTCATTGACCAATAAAGAACGGGCATATACGCCCAATTCAAAGTTGAAATACCCATAAAAACTCTGGGCAATAACACCAATGACAATGGTCGTCATCAGAATCAGCTGGATACTGATCAATAAAGCAAGTATCTTAGATGAGAGAAACAAACCTGTCGCAGCCGGTGTGGCATCCTTGATCTCATCCAAATGGGCATCTCTATCCCTCCAAACCAATACCCCGGAATAGAAGATAATGATACCGATAAGGAACAAATAAAATGCTCCTGAAATGCTGTCAATCACATCATAGGTCAGTGGATAATTACTACTGCCATACCTGCCCGTAAAAAAGGTAAGCCCAGTAATGAGATTGATTATACCAATAATCAGGATAATCAGAAATGTTTGATTCTTGACAATGGCTTTCAACTCAAACAATACTAGTCTTCCAAATACAGCGAAAGAAAATTTATTCCCGCTATCGATGGTCACAGCAGGTCTTTCAAATACAGCCGAGGTTTCTGACAAAGCTTTGGTTGCCTTTTTTTCTTTCTTGACCTTTTCATTCTTTTGCTGAAAGGAAAAGCGCGTATATAATAACAACAAGAATGCAGCAGCTACACCTACCCACACCAGCCTATTGATCAACAAGTCTCCTTTCAGGAACACAGCCGTGGTATTCAATTCCTCTACCGTAGCATATTTATTGGCCAGTCCAACCGGATAAAAGCCAAACGGATCCAGTAAATTGGCTAACCATTCCTTTTCTATATCTGCTATGAAATTACCAGCAATGGCATAAAGCACCAGTAAACCCATGGCTCCGATATAGGAGACCATATTGTTTCGGAAAGTTACCGCAAGCGCAAAAGTCAGTACACCAATGATAAAGGTATTGGGAATCCCGAAACTGAGAAATCCCTGAATATGCCCCTCCCAATAAATAGGCCCAAACCTATTAGGATCAGCCCAGGGCATATGCGGTCCGATCAAAGCCCCTACTGAAATCCCCAACAAAGGAACCAAGGCAATCAAATAAGCTCCTAAAAACTTACCAAAGAAATAGGATGAACGCTTGATGGGATAAGAAAAAAGGATTCCTGAAAATCCAGATTCAAAATCTCTATTGGCGGTAGCATTCATAAAGGCGGTAGTCATCAACAAAGCGATCAAGGACATCACCCCATAATATTGCTGTATGACCGACGGCGCATTTTTCTTTACACTGGTACTTGCGCCTCCAATCTGAATGTCATCACTGCTTACCGCACCAAATACCAATAGCCCGATTATCAGGAAAAAAATCCACAACATGGGGCTCTTGATCCAGGTTTTTAGTTCTTTTTTTAAGAATACAAACATGATATAGGGGTTTAGACCAGTTGATTGATTTTAGCAAAGAATACATCTTCCAAGTTTGCCTCCGCTTTGACAAAGTCATTGGCAGGCTCTTCTTCTGCAAACACATGAATCAATGGTTTTCCTCCCACCAATTTATCTGAGATTACCGCATAGTTTTCTCTGTATTCGGGAAGCATGCCTTTTTCAATGCTTTTTTCATACACCTTTCCTTCAATCAACTCCAAGGCTTGATCCACCCCACCATGATAGAGGACCTCTCCTTTATTCATGATTGCCATTTGTGTGCAAAGTTCCCGAACATCCTGTACAATGTGTGTGGAAAGTATCAAAATGGCTTCCTCTCCTATTTCACTCAGGAGGTTGTAAAATCTATTGCGCTCTCCGGGATCCAAGCCTGCAGTAGGCTCATCCACAATAATCAATTTGGGATTCCCTATCAAACACTGGGCAATCCCAAAACGCTGCCGCATACCTCCTGAGAATGATTTCACAGCTTTTTTTCTGTGTTCAAAAAGATTCACCTTTTGAAGGAGGTAGTTTACCAACTCTTTTCTTTCGCCGGAATTTTTCACCCCTTTCAATAGTGCCAAATGGTCCAATAACTCCACTGCTGAGCTTCTTGGGTACACCCCAAATTCCTGGGGAAGATAGCCCAATACTTGCCGAACTTTATCTTTCTCGTTTAAAACATCAATATCACCTAAGCGAACATTCCCGCTGTCTGCATCTTGCAGGGTGGCTAGTGTGCGCATGAGAGAAGATTTCCCAGCACCATTAGGCCCTAGGAGTCCAAACATTCCTTTGCCTATGGTGAGGCTAACATCCTTCAGGGCATGTACCCCGTTGCCGTATTGTTTGTTGAGGTTGTTGATTTCTAATTGCATAAGATTTTGGTTATGGTGTTACTATAAAATTAAAATGAGAATATGCCAGAATATCGTATTGAAGCGACACCCTATTGCAATAATTTAATATCTGTCTACTTTAGATGAGATTTTGAGCACCATTAATTTCGCTCTAACGTTGTTTCTACTTTTTCACCCTGTTTATTGACGGTGGTGATGATCAATCGCTCTTTATCTTGAAATATTGGGTTTGAATTGATAAAATCACAGAGGTCTATAGACGCAAAACTCACCCCATCCACAGCGAGTATTTGGTCTCCAATTGAAATTTTTTCAGAAAGCTCAGTACTCCAGACCGATCCAATATACAAGCCCTTATTTTCAGGAAAATAGGATATGGGAAATTTGTATAAATGCTCTGAACTTAATTTAGCCGACTTAAATGGGTCGAAGTAAAATTTTTTATTCTTGTAATCTATTGTAATCAGGCCCAAGTCTAAAATCTTGCTTCCTATACTTGAGTTGTTACCTTGGGTTGTCTCTACCAATATATTATTGAATTTAAAACCATTCAAATCTAATTCTGGAAGTAATAGCCTGTGATGAAGCTCCTCTTTTGCCATGCCAAATAATCCCATCGTATTGATTGCTTTGGAGCTGGCTTTAGGTTCAAAAATATCATAGCGCTGGAATACTTCATAATTAGGTAAAGCTAAATCATACAGGGAATTGACACCTAAGTCTAGCAGCACTTGATGTTTAATTCCTTTCTTTTTATTTTTAAGAATTAAGGATATATATGGGCTACTCTGAGCATCCAAAACTAAATCCGAAGCTTTCTTTGGGTTAATATTCAACGATTTTTCACTACTTGAAAGGATAAGTGTGCTTGTTAAACCGTTAAGTTGAATTACGGAATTTCTAAGAAGATTACTCCCAATAAATCCATCTACTCCAAGGCAGGTGAAAATATCGTTTGGTTCAATAACCAATGCGGGAATATCATTGAATTCAATTGGCCCAATAGCGATGTTATTTAGCCTAACCAAAGCTAATGAATCGGCCTGTTGATTGATATCGGTGATAGTTATCTTTGAAATAGATGATGGATTAAGCTTTTTGGATAGTCTTTCACTAATAGCCGTAGGGGCTCCAGTGTCAAGGATAAACCTATAAGGTTCATTATCTAAAGTCACAGGTAATATGATCTTTCCGTTGATATTTTCAAAAGTGATTTCAGTAAGATAATCTTCAATAATGGCATTTCCCTTATTGAATGAAAAGCTATCCTGGCCCATGCTTGAATTAACCCCTAGGATAACAAACAAGGTAAAAAGAGCCAGTTTAATTTTAATTTTCTTCATGATGTATTTTTTTTATACAGGATTAATTATCTATTAATTGATTGTCTTTATGTTCAAGGATATGACCAAACTCTATTTTTATTATTTTCTGTAAATGAAATGCATCATTAACTAGGGAAAACGCTATTTCCCATGAAAACCAATCTTGATTTTGATTACCTGAGGTAATCATACTGTTCGATAATGAACGGCTTGTGTCCACTTTTGGCTTGCAATTAACTGATCTCCATATCCTTGAGTATTTTCTCCGTCTGCTCAATAAAATCCCCAAATGCCTTCTTATGCATCCATTTCATAAGGAAGTAAATCAGCGGCATGGTCAACAAAGCCAAACCCATTCCTTTGAGTAAAAAAGGCACATTCATAATCAGTTCATCAGCACTAACCCCATCTCCACTCCCGCCAACCAGTAGACCTGCCAAATAAGCCAAAGGCAAGAAAATCATTGACCTGATTTCAATCATTCGCAGTGTTTTGCGTGTCAGTGTTAGTTGGTCCTGTAAGGTTTGTAAGATAGGCTGATCCCAATTTTTCAGCAATTGATTAAATGCTCTTATGCGCTGATATATTTGCCAATGAAAGTATTGAGATTCCAGAATTAATACACCCAATGATATTTGTATGCTGATCGCAGGAAAAAGAAACATCAAATAAATCCCAACCACAGAAATCACCAGCCCAAACACCAGATTAGCCAGTAAGTTTTTCCGTAAAATCTTTATTGGGTTTTTACTTTCATTCACTTTTTTTAAAGTCAAGGTCTCTCGGTGGATACCCTTATCCTCCTTCATGTCTCTCCAAAGGTCATCTATCTCCATGATTGCTTGCTTTTAAATGAGTGGTTATTTTTTCTTTGATCCTGTGCAGCTTTACTCCCAAATTGTTTATAGAAACGCCTAAAAAGGCTGCTATCTCTGCATTGGAAAATCCATCCAAATGCATGGTAATGATGGTTTTGCTTACATCATCCAAACCTGCGATACAGGCATAGAGTAGGTCTGCTTTTCTTTGTTCAGGCTTTTCAATAGTAGGAAGGTTTTCCGCTGCCTCAATATTGACTTGTTGGATTTTCTCCTGCTTTCTTTTGGAAGTAAGGATAGTGTACAGTGATAACTTATACAGCCAAGTGTTGAAAGAGGACTCTTGCCGGAATTTATCTTTGCTTTTCCAGGCCTGAAGGATGATCTCTTGCTTGAGATCATCCTTATCGGCAGAGTCAGGGACATAAAGGCCCAGTAGGTGAAAGATTGTTCCCTGATGCGTATTGATGAGTTGTAGAAATTTTTTTTCATCCATAAGGTTTGCTTTACAAAGCAACCGCCTCTACCGAATATCCTTTTTGCTGTAACAAAGCGATCACTCCTAGTTTACCCGGCAAATGTCCAGCACCCACTGCCACAAACGAAGTACCTTTCTTAAATAATTCCTCTAAGGTTGGTACCCATGCCCTATTTCGGTTGTCTAGAATCTCTGCTTGATATTGATTCATCAAATCACTTGTTTTCATAAAGCCATATAAACGCTCAAGATCTCCCGATACATAAATCTCCATCATTTGGTCTAACTCTTTCTTTCCTGCATCATCTTTCAATGATCGGATGATTTCTTGAATTTGAAAATCTACGGGAATATTATCAAAGATTCCCACCTGAAAGGCAGCTGTCTCTAAATCAATCACAGGCATTTCTTTTTCAGTTGCAAAACCTGCCAAATGAGTTTCCAGACTAAAAGGCTCCTCACAGTCCAAGAAACCCATCGTCACCATAGAAGTCAATGTAAATGGCTTCAATACGCCCATTTGAGCTAATCCTGCCCCAAACTTGCTGGAGAGATACGTGTCCAATAATTTAAAATCCTCTTCCGGTAGATCAGTATAGATATTTTCAAATCCTGGATTTACAGCTAATTGCTGCATCTCTTGCATAATTTCCGGGTTAGCAGGATTCAACTCCATTACCAAATACTTGCTTTGGGACAGTGCTTCTTGGAAACTGGGCTTTTCCACAATACTTTGATCACATAAGATGTGCATGGTGCCAAATAGGTAGGAAGGTGACTCTAGACCATTCCCACTCACCTTCCATAATAAGGTGCTTTCTTGTGCTTGGACATTGAAAATAAAGAAAATGCTTGCGATAATGAATACGTACTTTTTCATAGAGGTTTTTTATTGTTTTTATTCATTAGTGTAGATGATAGACAAATTATTACATGATCTCTAAAAAAAAATATTGATGTCATACAGATGTCACCCAAATGTCATATTTTTAAAATTCAGGTATTAATAAATTTGCAAATGAATTTGGGGGAACAAATCAAAAAAGTCAGAACTGTACAAAATTTAACACAAAGTCAGCTGGCTGAAAAAACAGGAGTTTCGCTTAGAACTATCCAACGGATAGAAAAAGATGAAGTACAACCTAGCAGTTACTCACTTCAACAGTTAGAAAAAGCGCTATCCATTGATCTAAAAAAAGAAGATACTATTCAAGAGATGCCTTCCCAAAAAGTTTATAACATATCACTAAACATTAATACCACCGAGATGAGAGAACTGATCAAAGATTTAAAAAAGCTTATAGGAAAACATTGGAAGATATTGTTGGCTATTATATTACTGCTGTTGTTTTTGAAAAATTACACAGAAATCAAATCTGGATTACTGGATGGATGGTCTAAACAATAATATTACGACTTATTACATACGAAACTTATTATAACATACATAACAAAGGTTTTATGAAATCTTACCGGCCCCCCTCCCCTTTCTTTCAATTAATACATCTTAGCATATTTATCCTAATTTTGATAGGATGTCAAGAAAAGCTTGACCTTACAGCTATCCCCAAAGGAGATGATGGACAGGTATTTGCCATAGATACCAAAGATAGCGAGATCCCATACCTCGTTATTGATACGCAAGGTGCTTCTATTCCTTATGAACCAGGCGTGCCTGCTCAATTGAAAATCTATGAAAACAAAAAATTGGTGCAAACCCAACGCATAGATATAGAATTTAGAGGTAAAACTTCCTTTAGATTATCAGATAAGAAAGGTTTTAACTTTGAAACGATAGATGCTTCAGGCGAAGGAGTGGACGTTTCCTTTTTTGGCATGCCAGCAGAGGAAGATTGGCGACTTATCGGTCAAGTGGTAAACAAAAGTAATGGCTACATTTGGGATCAAAGTATGCTTTACAATTATATAGGCTACGAACTTTCAAGAAGTATAGGAAAATATGCCAGCAGGGGTGTGTTTGTAGAATTAGAAGTCAATGGAGAATACCAAGGTGTTTATTATTTCTGTGAAAAATTAAAAAGGGATAGCCAGAGAATTGATATCAAGTCATTGAATGCTACATCTACAAATTTAACAGGAGGCTATATTTTGACAATAGACAAGGTGTCCATAGGGGATGCAGGTATTGGCAAACCTTTATCTTATTTTTACAACAATTGGGATGATGATGCTAGGTATACCGAGCAAAATAGCTTCAGGAGTCAATACGATATATTCAAAAACAAAATCACCTTCCCTCCGTTCCACCCCCCCTACCACCAAAACCAACACTTAGAAACTTACTTTTTATATGAATACCCAAAAGACAGAAACA
The DNA here is from genome assembly GCF_900188245.1 of Belliella buryatensis. Lineage (GTDB taxonomy): Bacteria > Bacteroidota > Bacteroidia > Cytophagales > Cyclobacteriaceae > Belliella > Belliella buryatensis. The sequence goes on from NZ_FZOK01000012.1 coordinate 29,218, forward strand.
TCACCGAAGCGCAAAAGAGCTATATAGCGCAATACATGTATGATTTTGAGACAGCCTTGATCACTGATGATTTTGATAAAGGCGAAAGGACTTATGCTGATTTTATTAACATTGAAACCTTTGTCGATTATTTCATTATCAACGAGCTATGCCGAAACGTAGATGCCTATAGGTTGAGTACATACTTGGTAAAAGACCGAAATGAAAAACTTTCGATGGGTCCGGTATGGGATATGAATATAGGCTTTGACGAAACTGATAGAATTCCCATCAATGATTGGGTGATTAATTATAACAGTTATGTCGCACAAGATGCTTGGATGATGCCATTTTGGTGGAATCGATTATTGGAAGATCCTGAATTCAGAAAAGTCCTTAAAATACGTTGGATGAATTTCAGATCAGGTGTCTTAAGTAACTCAAGATTAACTCAGCTTGTTGAAAATGCCTCTCAATATCTACAAAGTAACGGTGCTGTAGCGCGCAATTATGAAAAGTGGAACATCCCCGGCGCAAGACCATATGATCAAGCGATTGAAGAGTTGAAGTCATATTTGATGGAAAGAGCCAATTGGATGGATTCTGAAATTGGGAATTTTTGAAACACTTTACTTTTTAAAATATGTGTAACATGATTATACGCAATTACACCAGAAACTAAATAAAACGAAATGATCAAGCGGATATACATAATGTTCAATAATCCAGCTGCCACTTTTAATTAAATTTACCATCAGCACAGTTATTCCTTCCTTGAAATCTTCCCTTCCTTAATAAAAAATCCTAACCCGCTATTTTACAGTAAGTTAGGACTTTATTTTGCAGAGAGGAAGGGATTCGAACCCTCGATACCCTCACGGGTATACACGCTTTCCAGGCGTGCTCCTTCAACCACTCGGACACCTCTCTAGTTGAATCGGAGTGCAAAGAAAATTATAAAATAACCCCTAAGCAAACATTGGCCTATTTTTTCTTCGCTTAAGATTGGATCCGACTGGAGGTTAGGGGATTAGGGATTAGTTATTGGGGGATTAGGGATTAGTCATTGGTTATTGGTTATTAGGAGATTGGAAGAGTAATTGAGTAACTGGGTAATTGATTAATTGTGTAAAATTCTAATCGATTACACGATTACACAATTCATCAGGAAATTGGGGATTAGGGTTTAGTTATTGTGAGATTAGGAGATTGGGACATTTATCAGATTTTGGGTATTTCAAATTTTTAGTAACCCGTATTTCTCCTTTATAACTGATAAATATTACCTTATTTCTTGATTAGCTTAACTTAAACCTGAGCGGTCAAGGACATCTCTCCTGCTATGGGTTGGATAAGCTTTCTTCGGATTTCGGAGTCGCTATTTTCATTTGCGAGGAGAAACATCAATTTGGTGATGGCAGCCTCCGTGGTGATATCACCTCCACTAAGTACACCGATGCGCTTCAGATCTTTACTTGTTTCATATCTGCCTTGGATCACTCTTCCACCATTGCATTGGGACACATTGAGGATAATCAGTCCTTTTTTGACGGCTTTTTCCAAAGACTCAATAAACCATCGCTCACTTGGGCTATTTCCAGAACCATAAGTTTCCAAGACTACCCCTCTCAATCCCTTGGTCGCAAAGCAACTGTCCATGATATTTTGGGTAATACCTGGAAAAAGCTTAAGCACCATGACATTGTTGTCCAATTCATTGAAATACTTGAGTTTTTTACCCTCTTCAAAAGGCTTGATCGCAGCATAATTATAATCAATCACAATCCCCGATTCAGCCAAGGGAGGATAATTCTCCGATTCGAAGGCATCAAAATGCACACTTTGAACTTTCTTGGATCTATTTCCCCTCAGAAGCATATGATTGAAAAAAATACAGACTTCGGGCACTATAGGCTTCCCATTGGCTTTGGCTGTCGCGATCTCTAAGGATGTCATCAAGTTCTCCCTAGCATCAGAGCGCATAGCAGAGATGGGCAACTGGGCTCCTGTAAAGATCACAGGCTTACTTAAGCCTTGAAGCATATAGCTCATCATAGAAGCGGAGTAAGCCATGGTATCTGTCCCATGCAGCACGACAAAACCATCGTAGCTATCATAATTCTCATAAATGATATAAGCCATATCCACCCAATGGTGCATGTTGACATTGGAGGAATCTATAGGTTCTGGAAAGGAAATGACTGTAATCGCCGCATTCATACTAGTCAGAGTAGGGATTTTCTCTAAAATCTGACCAAAATTAAAGGGAACAAGGGAGCCACTTTCGTCATATGCCATCCCTAAGGTTCCCCCAGTATAAATAATCAATACGGAGGATGTAATTTCGCTTTTTGCAGCGGTATTCAATCTTACAATTTTATAATTCATGGCTGAAAACGATGAAAGATATTTTGGGTATTTGCTTCGGTAATTCTACAAACCTCCTCTAGGTTAGATTTGCAAAGGTCTGCTACTCGCTGGGCGATGATGGGGATGTATTCTGGGGAATTTCTCTTTCCCCGATGGGGTATTGGTGCAAGATAGGGGCCGTCAGTTTCTAAGACAAGATGTGCTAAGCCTACCTCAGGAAGTACTTTATCAAGTCCACCATTTTTGTAAGTAGACACACCTCCAATTCCAAGAAGAAAACCTAGGTCAATGATTGTTTGCGCCTGCTCAGTTGTACCTGTAAAACAATGGAATATCCCTCTCAACCGCTCATCTTTCATTTCTTGTATGATGGCGATTGTTTCGTCCATAGACTCTCTACAGTGGAGAATTATTGGCCATCCCTTGTCTTTTGCCCATTGTATTTGAATCCTGAGGGCTTCCTTTTGTTGCTCAAAGAAGGTTTTGTCCCAATATAGGTCCAAGCCTGTTTCTCCTATCCCAGCAAACTCTCGCTTATTGATCCAGTCTTCCATGATGTAAAGGTCTTTTTCAAAATCCTTTTTGACATCACAAGGGTGTAGTCCCATCATGGGGTGGCATCGATCAGGGTGATTCAACTCTACTTCCAGCATGGCATCGATGGTCTCCACATCCACATTGGGCATGTAGATCTTACTTACACCTGATTCAAAGGTTCTTCGAATCACCTCCTCTCGGTCTGATTCATATTTACTAGAATATATGTGTGCGTGAGTATCTGAGAATTGAGGCATTGAGGATTATAGATTTTAGCCCCGGGAAATCGGGGAGTTTTTATATCGGATTGAGCGGGTGATTTGAAAGCACCTGCTATTCAAGAACAATAACTTTATAACTTTTAAACATTCCAACTTTCTAACTCTTTAAGACTCCTTCACACTTCAATACTTTCTTCCTTTCCAGTTTGTTTTGGATGGCCAAAAATAATAAAGTATGGTCGTCCAAGCTGTAAATAAATAATATATTTCAAAAAAGAACAAAGCAAAGAGGCTCACCTCTTGTGAAATTTTCCTTTTGAATAGGTAAATAAAATAAGACTGAATGGACCATTTGGTCAACCAAAATAACCAGCCCAAAAATGTATAATTGACAATTAGTAAGATTACCAAAGGAAGAAAAAGTGCCTGTAATGCTAAAAGAGCTTTGATGGTCAGAGGCAGCTTCATCGCGCCATACATCCAGCGTTTTCGTTGCTCCAGTAGGCTAAAGAGATTGGGTTGGGCTTGGGTGACAATAAGGTTTTGATAGCTTACCTGATGAATACCTTTGAAGCCCTTTTTCTGAATTGACTGTGCGATTTCAAAATCCTCCGTTAGAGAGAATTTGAGCCCAGAAAACCCTCCTACGGCATCGTAGGCTTTTTTGGCAACCAACATATTGTTGCCCATGGTCGTCACTGACAATCCTAGATCAGACAAGACCTTGACCATTCCTAGCGTAAAGAGCCAATCGTAATCTTGCATCTTTGCATAAAAGTCTAGAGGTCGTACCGTAGTCACCCCTGTCACAAAGCCCACCTGATCGCTAGACTGTGCTGCTCTAATCATTTCTTTGGCCCATGAAGCGGGCACACTACAATCTGCATCGGTAAATAACAGGTAATCCCCTGTAGTAAAATTTCCCATCTGTGCTAAAGCATTAGCTTTGCCATTAATTTGTCGAGTTCTTTCTGCTATTGTTGGCACAATATTGATCAAGGAAGCATAAGGCTTGTTTGCTACCCATTCTTGAATGATTTCAGCGGTGTCATCAGTACTCTGATCATTTCCGAGGATAATTTGTAGTTTTTCTTTAGGGTAATCCAACTGCTCAAGCTCTTGCAAGCATTGAGAAATAATGGCAGCTTCATTTCTTGCGGGGATGAGGATGCTGATTTGGGGAAGTTCTTGGACTTCCTTTTTATGGTAGGTTCTGAAATTGGTTCGTAAAAAAACAACCAAAAATAAATTTTGGCAAAGTAAAAGCATCACACCAATAAGTTCTATTGCGACCATTATAATATAGCTGTTTCAAAACCTGCATCTTGAAGATATGACAAATAATCATCTAGCATAATTTTCAAGATCGGAAATGATTTCTGTTGGTCGTGAAACACAATTACCGATCCATTCTGTGTGTATTTGATGGATTTTTTCAGACATTTTTCTGGTGATTGCCGCTGATCATAGTCCCCTGTCAAGACATCCCACATGATCAATTCCATGGAGGCATCAATTTGCTTGAATTGACTTTTCTTAATCCTCCCATAAGGAGGGCGAAAAAGTCTAACCTCTATATCCAAAGTCTCTTTGATAATATCTTGGCAAGCCTTTATTTCTTCAAGATAAAGTCCATCTGCTGTTTTGAAACCATTGACATGATGAAAAGTATGATTGCCAATACCATGGCCTTGCGCCAGTACAGCCTTGGCCAATTCGGGATGTTTACGGACATTGTCTCCCACCATAAAGAACGTGGCTTTCATCCTCCTCTTTTCCAAAAGCTCTAAAACAAAATCTGTCACTCCAGGTACGGGCCCATCGTCAAATGTCAAATAGATTTTATTGACTTTCCTATCTCGATTCCAAGTGACTTCATTGAAAATCTCAGGAAAGAAAGAGGGAATGTGGTGGATGATCATGCTTATTGAAATCTAAGGCTCATTAAAGTGATGTCATCAGATCGCTCTTCCCCATTGGAAAATCTATCTAATTCCTCAAAAAAGGTTTTGTGAAAAATTTCAGGATCTACGCAAAGTTGAGTTTTGATATATTTTTCAAAACGCTCATCTCCATACTCTTCTCCTGCATCATTGAAACTCTCCGTCAAGCCATCTGTATAGAGGTGGATACTAAAACCTTTCAAGTGCGCACGATGCCCGACTTCCATGAAGGGCAATTCTTCAAAAGCCCCAAGAATGGTGGTGCCAGCTCCTAGCTTTTCGCTACGCATCTCTCCTTCCCAGCACAAAATAGGCGCATTATGACCTGCATTGATATAGGTAAGCTCTCTGCTTTTGTAATTGTAATACCCTAAAAAGAACGTGATGAACTTCTCCCCATTGGTGTTTTCAAAAATGGTGTAGTTCAGTTGCTCAACGATCATCTTCAAATCTGAGGTGCTTCTAAGCAAAGTTCTTAATGCCGCTTGAAAATTAGACATCAACAAAGCTGCCGGCATACCTTTTCCCGATACATCAGCTATACAAAAGAAAACTTCATCTTCTGATTTTCTAATAAGGTCATAATAATCTCCCCCTACCGTAGAGTGAGGAATATAGGTCACTTTTGCTTTAAGCTTTCCTCCTTGGGGTAGGTTGGCGGGAAAAAGCATTCTCTGCACATTGGAGGCGATTTCTACCTCCCGCTTCAAGCGCTCCTGCTCTAATTGCCTTCTTGCAAAGCGCTTATTCTCCAAAGCTACCACCAAGATATTGGTCAACGCTTGTGTGAAATCAAGGTCTAATTCTAGGGCATCATCTTTCTTTTTGAGAAAAAGAATAGCGAGCATTTTATCCTTATGATAGACCGGTAGATATGTCTCCAATTCGGCAAAGGAATACCCTTCCTCCACGAGGATATTCAAGGCTCCGCTTTCCTTATCATCTTTTACACTATCCAAAGGGATTTTATCGGGAACCCTAGCCTTGATTCCATGTGCTATACTTTGGGCATACCCTTCCTGATCTGCTACATAGAGGATCATAGACCTGATATTCAAATGCACCAAACAGGTGAACTTGAATATATTTAAGAGAACAGAAGAAGTTTTATTTTCATTGATGGCTTGTGTGATCTCCAGCAAAGCCTTCAATTCCAATTCTTTTCTTTGATATTTGAGCGTTTCTGAAGTCAAGGGGTTTTATTATAGTGCATGGTGGTTCATTAATCCTTTTTTGCTAGCTAGGAAGTAGAGTTCTTTACCGGACTCTATTAAATCTATCTTGTTGAAGATCTCCAAATCTGGTTCTTTGAGACATTTGATATATTCCTTTTCAAAAAGGGATTGCAAGGTACTTAGAAGTATTTCATCCTCCCAACCCAGCACCTCCTTCAGGTAAGTATAATGCTGTACAAAGTACAGTTCGTCAATCAAATCAAATTCCCTGTCTGTCATATTGATGTATATAATTGCTAAATTATGGCTTTTTGATGATTCAATAAGGTTAATTTAGAAAATTTAAGATAAAGTATAAAGCTAGTTTAAATGCTAAGTGAATATTGAAATTATTGTCATCACCTACCTTTCCACTTATATTTTCCTTTTAATGCTTTGACTACCGTATAGATAACATAAAAAGGATGAATCAAACTTGTCTTTAAATAAATCTGTATTGGCAGCTCATATTTGAAACTCTTCAATACCTTGCCCAATGCAATCCATTCTGAAAATATTTTCAAAGACCAGAGTATACCCAAAGCTATCAGCCCATTGGTAAAATCAATAAAGGTCAGAAAAAAACTACTCAGCCAGAACAGTTGAAATATGGCTGGTATAAAAGAAGAAAAAGCGTGATTTGTATCATGATACTTCCATTTGGATGCCCAGCGAACCCTTTGTTCAAATAAAGACTTCCAATCTGTTTGGGGTTTAGTTAGGACCAAACAATCCAAACCATTTCGATAACTCACAGCTGATGATCCATATTTGGCAGTAATCTTTTTGAGTAGAAACTCATCATCTCCTGAGGCTACTTCTCTATTTCCAGCATAACCGTTTACGGCGATAAAAGCATTTTTTCTGTAGGCTAAGTTTGCTCCACTACACATCAAAGGTTGTCCTCTTCTAATGGAAAAATTGGAGACTAATAAGATACTTGCCCAATCAATTTGTTGAAACTTATAAAAAAAAGAATCCCCACCCTTGGTCATCACAGGACCTGAGATGAGTTGTATTTCACTATTTTGAAAGTCATGGAGCATCTCTTGTAACCAAAATCTAGGCAAAACACAATCTGAATCTGTAGTCAGTATGATCTCACCAAGAGCGATTTGGATACCCGATTCTAAAGCGGCCTTCTTCCCTTTCCCTTTTGATTCTATTATCAAGTGATCAAATCTGCTTGTTGACTTTTCGACCAAAGCTGATAGTCTTTCTACGGAGTAATCTTCGCTGTGGTCATTGATCCAAACTACCTGCAAATGCTCTACATCTAATTGCTCGATAGACGTAAAAATTCTAAGTAAATTATCTGCTTCATTTCTAAAAGGAATCAACAGGCTAAGTGATTGATGGGAAGAATTTGTACTAGGATTAACCAGCTCGCTCTTCCATTCTGTCGCGAGTAATAGCAAGGAAACAGCATAAACTATCCCAACAAAAAGAGCCAATGTTATCATGAATTGAATTAAATTGCAGCGATGGGTAAAGAAGAGAAAAAAGCACCAAAGGAAAAAATAATTTTAGGAATTGACCCGGGTACCAATGTAATGGGCTATGGTTTGATCCTGATTGAAGGCAAAAAGTACAGCTTGTTACAATTTGGCGTCATCCATCTCAAGAAGTATAGCACACATGAATTGAAGCTGAAAAAGATTTTTGAAAGGGTCACTGGAATCATTGATGAATTCAATCCCGATTCAGTAGCCCTTGAAGCGCCTTTCTATGGAGAAAACATTCAATCCATGCTCAAATTAGGCAGGGCGCAAGGCGTGGCCATGGCAGCGGCATTGGCAAGAGAAATCCCGATCACGGAATATTCTCCAAAGAAGGTAAAGCAGTCCGTCACGGGTAATGGAAATGCTTCCAAGGAACAAGTGGCTGAGATGCTCAAAACCCTATTAAACATCAAAGAATTACCAAAACTCCTAGATGGAACTGATGCATTGGCAGTGGCACTCTGTCATCATTTCCACGACGGTAGGATTCAGTCTAGGGGAAGGACGGCTGGTTGGAAATCATTTTTAGAAGAAAACCCAGACCGAGTGAAAGGATTATAATATACCTCTTAAAAATTTTACAATTACTTTGGTGAAAATTTAAAAAAGCTTATATATGTTATTGGCATTAACCAGTAGCAATCGACAAAACCTATGAATTAAACTTTATAATAGAGAAGCATAATATCAAATAAAAAAACCGCTCTTAGAGCGGTTTTTTACTGGTTTAATATATTTTAGAAACTGTAACCAAGAGACAACTTGAAACCTCTATTATATATAGCGGCATCTGAATCTTTGAATACTGGAGAAGTTCCGTAATCATAGCTACCTTGGATATTCAATCCTTTGGGTAAGTTATAACCTACGCCCACGACAAAACCTAGATCAGTTTTGGTGATGGCATCAGTTTCATAACTGAATGAAGATCCGAAGAAATCACCCTCGAACTTAGATCCAGTCAAGAATGAAGCTTGTGGACCTCCAAATATATTCAATCCATCAGTAACATAGAGTCTTAGCAATAAAGGTACATCCACATAATTTAAAATCGCTCTACTGTTAGCGAAATCATCATTTTGCGTACCCTTGATTGAATAATACACTCCAGGCTCTAGTGCAATTCTCGAACCTAAGAAAATATTGGTATAGAGACCACCGTGAAATCCTACTCGATTGTCGTAATCATTATTGGAAGCATCAGACCCTCCGAAATTGAAAAAATTAGCACCACCCCTGATACCGAATCCTCCAATTGCATCATTTCTATCATAATTCTGTGCATTGATTTCTAAAGCGAAGAATGCAAATACTGCAAATAATAAAATGGATTTTTTCATAGTAATAAATAATAGTTGGTTTATACTTTCTATTACTCTAAGACCATGCCAAAAAAAAGCAAGAAGGTTGAAAAATCGAACTTAAACTACTCCAATAATTTTACTTTAGTAACTTATCTTTTTATCCACATAACTGGAGTTCATGATACTCAAGGCTCCCATGTATTTCAATCCAAACTTGACTGTATCACCTACTTTATACTTTTTTGGATTAAGGCCAAGATTGAGAATGATCATATCTGAGCTGGCACCCAAAATTTCTAATTCCCCATCCTCTACAATAAGATACTTTGGATCCACATCTAACAAACCAATATCTAAGATTGCTCGGTAGGATGTTTTACCATAAAGACTTTCATCTATCTCCACTACTTCGCCTTGGGGATTGGCTGCTAGGGAGCCAGATGGCAATAGGGGCTTTTCTTGCATCTCAATGATCTCAGCAAAAAGTTCAAAAACGTCTCCATTCATCCCTTCTATCACCTTCTCCTCAAAAAGATCAACACCAAAATAAAGCGTCTCGCCCACTCTGAAGTGGTTTACGCCTTTTGGTAATTGCTTGTGCAGCAGAAGCGGAATAGTCACCGAAGTTCCAGCTGATACCCAAGGAATCTTTTTATTGAATTTCAATTCTATGATTTGCTTATAAAGGGAAAGTTGAATCAACTTATCAGCAGAGGGCATCACACCATTAAGACAGTTGAGATTAGTCCCTAAGCCAACGATTTCAATATTTGGTAGCTCAAAAATTTTCGCATAGAAATCAATCAAGTGATCACCCATAACACCCTCTCTAAGATCCCCAGTTTCTACCATGATGATGATCTTATGCTTTTTGTTTTGCTTGACCGCTTCCTCACTGATCCATTTGATAGTGGTGAGCTCACTGTTAAGACTGACATCAGCGTATTTGACCATTTTTGGTATATTCCTTCTAGATGCTGGCTTGATATATACCGTCTGTATATCTGAATTGATTTCTTTGACCTTGGCCAAGTTGCTGATTCTTGAGTCATGAATTTCTCTGACACCTAAGTCGACCAATTCTTTCAAATAAGTTCGATTACCACAGAAAAGCTTGGATACAACTCCCCAAGAAATATTTTCCTCCTCGAAGATATTCTTGAGGTAATCGAAATTTTCTTTAAGTTTTCCTTTATGTAAATTTAAAAATGCCATGATTTAAAGATGGTTTTAATGGATATTTGGAGTTTTTCAGATAATTGAATGAAAAGCTGAATTAGCTTATTCCCGATATATATGGATATTAGCCCTATGCAGTCAGGTTAGATTTGGTACAGAAAACGAGATTTTGATGGATATTAACCTCTAATAAACTTGCATCATTGGATTTGAGTCTTTTAGCTCTGCACCTTTAATTAGTCTTACTTTTTCAACCTCATCTCAAGGTATTTATTTGTAAATCCTAGTTTTTCATAAAGCTTTCTAGCTGGATTATCTGGTTCTACGTGAAGTGCAATGTCACCATTGGCCATATCAATTGCTGTTTTCATTAACTTCTGACCGACTCCTTTACCCCTTTGAGAAGCGTCTACAGCAATATACACCAAAATATTCTCTGGAATATAACCTGACATGCCTGTTTTATTCATCACCACTGCGCCCACTATTTGATTATTTTCTCTAGCCATCACAGAGAAACCTCCTTTATCGACAGCCTGATCGAGTGCATAATCAAGACATTTCATGATGTCATCTATGGGATCTCCATATTGCTCTAGGTGCGTAAAAAGAAAATCTGCTATCTCTTTTTTCTGAAGGTAAGTTGCATGATCGAGTGCTGATAGGGTTTCAATTTTAAGCATATTTATAATTTTATTTTGAATGAATCGATTTTCTACCGTAGTATACAAGCAAATACATTGCTAAAGACGTAAAAACACCGAAAAAATTTGGATCTAATCCAAAAGGTAGGCCAACATCAAGGATTCCAAGGCCAGCAGTTACAGCTCCTCCCGACAGCATGGCAGTCAAGGCGGCGTAAGGATCTTTCTTCGAAGAGAACAAGCCAAACAAAACTGGAATCAAAAGACCTGACACCATAAAAGCATAAGAATATAGCATCAAGTCTAGTACATTGGTCATTTGCAAAGCCACAAATAGTGCAATGGCTCCCAAAATCAATGTGAATAGTTGCGAATAGCGAATTTGAATTTTCTCTGATTTTCGATTGAGCCAACCCCCAAATATATCCGTACTTAAATTCCCCGAGGCTGCCATCAAGCAAGAATCAGCTGTAGACAATACCGCTGAGAAATATGCTGACATCATCAAACCTAGAATCCCCGATGGAAGAATAGTTCTCAGCAAAACAGGAAGCCCCATCTCCGGATCTAAATTCTCTACATCGAAAATCAAAAGGCCTTGTTCAAATGCCACACGAGAAAGTAATCCCAAAGACACTCCCATAAAAGCCATGATCGGCCACTCGAAAAGACCAGCGATAAACCATGCTTTTTTAGCTGAAGCTGTATCTCTGCTAGCAAAAATCCTTTGGTATAAGGTCATACCAATAAACCAAATTGGCAAAATGGTAATTCCCCAGTTGGCAAAATCCTGCCAAGTCAAATTGGTTAAGGTAAAAAATTCAGGTGGCAATGTCTGTCGGATTACTTCCCAACCACCCACATGATAATAAGCCACAGGTAGCCCAATAAAGATGAATCCAAGCATTAGGATGATCCATTGCACCGTATCCGTGTAGATCACAGCTTTGAGCCCTCCCAGTACAGTGTAGACTACAGCAATCACACCCATGATCCAAAGTGCTTGGGTGATGCTTAATACCTCGAATGTCCCTGCTGCTAATTTCGCTCCTGCAAGGAGCTGGGAAGATGTAAAACCTAAGTAGCCTATCAAACAGATCGCTGCCGCTACAAGACCTGCTTTTTTGTCAAATAGAAAATTGATAATCTGAGGAAATGTATAAAACCCTCCAAATGCCTGATCCTGCTTAACTCTTGGAATTAAAAAAACAGCAGCTAACCAAGCACCCAACAATCCAGTAAAGAGCATCCAACTTCCTGAGAGCCCCATCACAAAACCTAAGCCACCTAAGCCAACAGAGAAACCTCCTCCTACATCAGTAGCCACCACCGACAGCCCGATATGCCAGCTGCCAATATTGCGTCCACCGACATAATAATCATCTTGATTTTTATTCTGATGCATGAAGTAGTAGCCTACTCCCAACATGACCAACATGTACCCGACAAAAATGCCCAGGTCGATGTAATGCATGAGCTCCCTTTCTTATTTAATTAGCTAAAATTCAAATTAGATATAATCTTAAAGATACGCAATCTCAATGGGGGCTAAAAGGATATGGGAATCTAATTGAAAAATTACCAAAATATTAAAAATTAGACTTACAATAATCCCATGGAATAATTTAAAAACAAAAGAGCCGGACTTGCCGGCTCTTTTTGTATACTTTTCTTGATTCTTTCTACAAACTATCACTGCTGACTACTGCTGAGAAATATTCTCTGTTCATTCTCGCAATATTGGTAATACTAATACCCTTTGGACATTCTGCCTCACAAGCACCTGTATTGGTACATGCTCCGAATCCTTCTGCATCCATTTGTGCCACCATTTTCTCTGCACGGATTTTTCTTTCTACTTGTCCCTGAGGCAATAATGCCAATTGTGAAACCTTAGCAGAAGTAAATAGCATTGCAGAAGCATTTTTACAAGCAGCTACACAAGCACCACATCCGATACACTGAGCAGCATCCATTGCTAAGTCAGCAATTGATTTTGGAATTGGAATTTCATTTGCATCAGGTACACCACCTGTGTTCACTGATACATAACCACCAGCTTGAATGATTCTATCGAATGCAGATCTATCTACTACCAAATCCTTCATCACTGGGAAAGGTTTTGCTCTCCAAGGCTCAATCGTGATCACATCACCATCATTGAAAGATCTCATGTGCAACTGACAAGTGGTCGTCTGCTGCGGACCGTGAGGCTTACCGTCGATGTACAATGAACACATACCACATATCCCTTCTCTACAATCATGATCAAAGTGAACAGGATCTTCTCCCTTTTCGGATAAGTTCTCGTTCAATACGTCCAACATCTCAAGGAATGACATGTCTTTAGAAATGTCAGAAATTTTATATTCTTTAAAACCACCTTTGTCGGCGTTGTTTTTCTGTCTCCAGATTTTTAAGGTTAAATTCATAGCTCAGATGAGTTTAATACTTTTTCAATTATTTGTAACTTCTTTGGGTCAACTTCACATTTTCAAACACTAGAGGCTCTTTGTGTAATTCCTCTTCCTGTCCTTCACCCAAATATTTCCAGGCTGCTACATATGCAAAATTTTCATCATCTCTGAGAGCTTCACCTTCAGGAGTTTGGTATTCTTCTCTGAAGTGCCCTCCACAGGATTCATTTCTGTGAAGTGCATCATCTACCATCAACTCTCCTAGTTCCAAGAAGTCAGATACTCTATTTGCTTTTTCCAATGAAAGATTCAACTCTTCATTAGAACCTAACACATTCACATTGGTCCAGAATTCTTTTTTCAATTCTTTGATCATCGCCTTCGCTTTAGTCAAGCCTTCTTCTGTTCTGGCCATACCGCAGTAATCCCACATGATCTTACCAAGCTTCTTATGGAAATAATCTACAGTCTTCTCGCCCTTTATGCTCAATAGCTTTTGAAGTCTATCACTTACTTCTTGTTCTGCATTCTTAAACTCAGGGTGATCGGTTGGAATCCTTTCAGCAGAATGAGATGCTAAGTAATCACCAATAGTATATGGAATAACAAAATAACCATCTGCAAGACCTTGCATCAATGCTGAGGCTCCAAGTCTATTGGCGCCGTGATCAGAGAAGTTGGCTTCTCCAAGTGCATACAGACCAGGGATAGTGGTCATCAAATTATAGTCCACCCAAAGTCCACCCATAGTGTAGTGAACTGCAGGATAGATCATCATCGGTACCTCGTATGGGTTATCACCAGTGATTTGCATGTACATGTCAAACAAGTTACCATACTTAGCCTCGATCACATTTCTACCATCTCTTCTGATGGCATCTCTAAAGTCTAAGAATACAGCTTCTCCTGTCTCGTTTACCCCTCTACCTTCGTCACATACATATTTGGCATTTCTAGAAGCCACGTCACGCGGTACGAGATTACCAAATGAAGGATACTTTCTCTCCAAATAGTAATCTCTATCTTCTTCCTTGATATCATTTGCGGTGATCTGACCTTTTCTCAATTTCTCTGCAGTCTCCACTGTCGCAGGTACCCATACTCTACCATCATTTCTCAATGACTCAGACATCAATGTCAATTTAGACTGATGATCACCTGAAACAGGAATACAAGTTGGGTGAATCTGAGTGAATGATGGGTTAGAGAAGAAAGCACCTTTCTTGTGCGCTCTCCATGCAGCAGTCACATTGGATCCCATCGCATTGGTAGAAAGGAAAAATACATTTCCATATCCACCGGTGCAAAGTAATACCGCATGCGCACTGTGTGATTCAATAGCTCCTGTGATTAGATTTCTGGTAACAATCCCTCTGGCCTTACCATCGATCATCACCACATCCATCATCTCAGTTCTTGGATAAAGCTTTACTTTACCGTTGGCTACCTGTCTACTCAAAGCAGAATAGGCACCCAAAAGCAATTGCTGACCTGTCTGTCCTTTGGCATAGAAAGTTCTAGAAACCTGTGCTCCACCAAATGAACGGTTGGCCAAAAGACCGCCATATTCACGTGCGAAAGGAACACCTTGAGCTACACACTGGTCAATAATATTTACCGAAACTTCAGCTAGTCGGTACACATTGCCTTCTCTAGCTCTATAGTCACCACCCTTGATAGTATCATAAAACAATCGGTAAACAGAATCGCCGTCATTTTGATAGTTTTTGGCGGCGTTGATACCTCCTTGAGCAGCGATTGAGTGCGCCCTTCTTGGGCTATCTTGGAAACAAAATGCTTTCACATTGTACCCAAGTTCTGCAAGTGATGCAGCAGCAGAGGCTCCGGCAAGGCCTGTCCCTACTACGATCACATCATATTTTCTTTTGTTGGCAGGGTTGACCAACTTGACATTGAATTTATGTTTGGTCCATTTCTCAGCCAATGGGCCTTCTGGTATTTTGGAATCAAGTATCATCGATCTTTTGATTTTAATTTCTCATTTAATTAACTACTAAACTGGCTACTAGTTTTGAAAAAACATCACCAAGGGTATCAATGCAAATAAAGCGGGTATCAAAATCGAAAAACCCAAACCAACTTTCTTGATCAATGGAGAATATTTCACGTGATTCAAACCCAAGGTCTGAAATGCACTCGCAAAACCATGTGATAAGTGGAAGGCTAAGAAGCCCATACTCAAAACATAAAATGCCACATAAAGTATGTTGCCATAGGCATTTGCAACGATGGCATACACATCCTTGAATTCCACTCCTTCATAAGAAGTCATAGGAACTGAACCAAACTTAATTTCATAATAGAATCCCTTTAGATGGACGATTAAGAAAATCAAAATGATGGTACCCAAAATCCCCATGTTTCTAGATGCCCATACACTGTTGGTAGACGCCTTAGAAACAGCATAAGCAACCGGTCTGGATTGCTTGTTTCTTCTAGATAGGATGACAGAGTAGATGACGTGAAGGAGGATAAAGGCAAAGTTTCCGATAGAAACTACTCTGATAAAAGGATTGCTAGCCATGGTGGCTGCATACTTATTGAATGATTCCCCACCATCAGGGAACAATAACTGAAGATTACCTGCTAAATGTACTACCAAGAATAAAATTAGAAATAATCCAGTGAGAGCCATCAATAATTTTTGGCCCAATGTGCTACTTAAGGTCTTAGATACCCAGCTCATATTTTTTGATTAGATGTAGAATGTTTACAGATTATACTTTGGGCTCAAATTTACACGTGGAAAGTTTAGCAAACAATCAAAGCGCAATCGTTTGAACTTATTTTAAAACGTTCTAAATAGAGCCTCAAAATAGGCCTCTTTTGGGTGAATTAATTTGATTTAGTAACCAAGTGTCTAATTTTATTGTTTCATATTAGGTAATAAATTCTCCATCCTTTAGTTATTTTCGTATATCTTGTCAACTATAAGAAAGGCATCCATGAAAATTCAATATTTACTTTTATCCTTCTTGGCGCTAGTTCTCTGTATCTCCCAAGAAGCTTCGGCAACACACATCCGTGCCGGGGAGATCATCGCCGAGAGAGTATCTACCCAAACACTCACCTATAGAATCACTGTGGTCGGTTACACTGATACCCGTTCCAACGTTGTATTCGGACCAGGGAGCATCAATTTTGGTGATGGCAGGGAAGTTCAATTGAACACCGAAAGTGATTTTGTTGTGACAGAAGCATTGGGTAACCAAATAGAAAAAAATACTTTTGTCATTACCCATACCTATCAAGGTCCTGGCGAATACATTATTCGTTTCAAGGAATTTAATAGAAATGATAATACTTTAAACATGGATAATTCCGTAGATACGCCTTTCTATGTAGAAACCATGATTAGAATTGATCCATTTTTTGGGGTAAATAATTCCCCCGTATTGACCATTCCGCCTGTAGATAATGGTGGTGTCAATATCAGATATATCCACAACCCAGGCGCATATGACCCTGATGGAGATAGCTTGGCCTATTCCATGGATATTCCTAAGCAAGATTTTCAAAGAGCTGTTAATAATTACAGAAGCCCTGCTTCATCAGAATTTAGCTTCAATAGAGAAGATGGAGGCACCCCGCCATTTTTAACCTTGGATCCAAGAACGGGTGACTTAATATGGGATGCGCCAGGATTAGCAGGTCAATATAATGTAGCCTTTAGAATTGAAGAATACAGGAAAATAGATGGGCAGTTTAGATTGATAGGCTATGTGGTGCGTGATATGCAAATCATCATTGAAAACACCAACAACCAAAGACCTGAATTGATCCTGCCCGATGACCTTTGTGTGGTAGCGGGGACTAATATCGAAGAGATCATCCAAGGCTCAGATCCTGATGGAGATCCTATCAAAATTGAGGTTTTCGGTGACCCGATAGAAATATCATCCTCGCCAGCATCTTATTCACCTGTATCCGT
Organism: Belliella buryatensis; assembly: GCF_900188245.1. GTDB lineage: Bacteria > Bacteroidota > Bacteroidia > Cytophagales > Cyclobacteriaceae > Belliella > Belliella buryatensis. Next base: position 46,480 of record NZ_FZOK01000012.1, read on the forward strand.
GTTTCAACCTAGTCCAGGCATAGTCAATTTCAATTGGCAAACAGTATGTAGTCATGTAAGAGAAAGAGAGTATCAAGTAAGAATTAGAATTACAGATCAACCTAGATCAGGTCCTGCATTGGTAGATATCCGAACATGGAACATCAAAGTAATAGGACCTCCGCCGGTCATTGATGATATCGTGCAAGAGCAAGGTCGGTCTGTAGACATCAGGTGGGATCCATATACTTGTGGTAGCACTGCTGAGACTATGCAAGTATGGAGAAGGCTGAATAGTGACCCATACGAGCCAGATTCTTGTGAGACAGGAATCAGGGCTGGATATGAACTGGTAGGAACTACTAATATGGGTACTTTTAATTTCTTAGACACAAATGGTGGAGAAGGCCTTGCTCCAGGCAATACCTATTGTTACAGACTCGTGGCAGCCTTCCCAGCGCCGAGATTGGGAGAGAGTATTGTTTCTGAGGAGTTTTGTGTGACAGTGGATGTGGATGTACCCTTGATTACCAATGTAAGTATTGAAAATACGGATATAGAAAATGGTGAGATTTTCATCAAGTGGACTCCTCCTTATGATATTGATTCCGAGCAATTCCCTGGACCATTCACTTATGAATTAATAAGAAATGTAGGCTTTACAGGAAATCAAAGCAGGCAATCCGTCATTACAACTTCTGACACCTTATTCACAGATACAGGTTTGAATACGGAAAACTTGGTCTACAACTATAAAGTAATCCTACGTGAAAATAACACAGTAATCGATAGCTCAAGTACGGCTTCAAGCGTGAGACTAGAACCAGTTATCATCAATGAAGCCATAGAGTTGAACTGGTCATTTACAGTTCCGTGGAACAATGCCACTTCGGAATTCAAACACGAAGTGTATAGGAATAGAACTGATGCTAATGCTCAAGATGCAGATACCTTTTCACTGATAGCAGAAGTAGATGTGATTTCTGATGGATTCACTTATTTTGATGATGGCAGTCACAATGGTGTTCCTTTGAGAAAAGAAATCGAATACTGCTATTACGTTGTTACTAAAGGCTCTTACAATGTAGACTTATTGACTTATCCATTGGAAAATAAATCTCAAATCATCTGCGCAAGGCCAGACGACGACCGCTTGCCTTGCCCTCCTGTTTTGACATTTGAAGGGCCTGAATGTAGTGAGTTTTTGGCTGACAAGCCATGTGGATTCAACTCTTTTGAGCATAACCTAAGCTGGGAAGGTGACTTTACTGGTGAATGCGATGATGAATTAAGTGCCTACAGACTTTATTTCAGTGCCGAGGGTGAGGATGGCGAATTTACCTTACTACAAACATACCCCGCTATCAGTAATACCGCTAGAATAATCAACTTACCGACATACAAAGGCTGCTATTACTTGACAGCTGTAGACCGCTCAGGGAACGAAAGTGATCCGAGTAATATCGTCTGTGTAGATAATTGCCCTTATTATGAACTACCAAATGCCTTTACTCCTAACGGGGATGGAGCTAATGATACATTCATGGCCTTTGATAATCCATTTGCAAAATGTCCAAGATTTGTGGAAGGAGTGGAAATCTTCATTGTCAACAGATGGGGAGTAGAAGTCTTTAGCTACAATTCGTTTACGGCCAATGAATCTGACATTTACATCAGATGGGATGGAAGAGACAAAAATGGAAAAGAGCTACCTGCAGGGACATACTTCTACAATGCAGTTGTTCGTTTCGATGCCTTCGATCCTGCCCTCAGAGAGCAGAAAATGAAAGGAACCGTACAAATTATCCGATGAGCATTCAAGACAAATACAAACTAGTTTTATTTGATGGAGTCTGCAATCTTTGTAACAATGCTGTGGATTTCATTATCAGAAAAGACAAAAAGAATAGATTTAAAGTAGGTGCATTACAAGACAAGCAAGTCAAAGAAATTCTAGAAGATTATACCATCAACTCTGAATATTTGGATTCCTTGGTCTTGATAGATGGTGACAAAGTATATTATAAAAGTACCGCAGCTTTACTTATTTCAAAAAATCTCAGTGGCTTTTGGCCAATGCTCTATGGATTTATTATCTTTCCAAAAATACTTCGAGACCCCATTTATGATTGGATAGCAAGGAATCGATACAAGTGGTTTGGGAAAAAAGAAACCTGCAGATTACCCACAGAAGAAGAAAAAAGTAAGTTTATTCAATAACCTCTTGACAAATCCAGCAAAAAATGGGGTTATTTATTATGAAAAGATGAGAGTTCACACCAAAATAACCCAGTCAGACCTTACCCCTGAAGAAGCTTTAGCCTATTTAAAAGAGGGAAATGAGAGGTTTATCAATAACCTTAGAACCAATAGAAATTTGCTCCAACAGGTCAATGACACTTCTGAAGGACAGTTTCCATTTGCCATCATTCTAAGCTGTATAGATTCTCGAACTTCTGTAGAATTGATTTTTGACCAAGGACTTGGAGATGTTTTTAGCGCAAGAGTGGCAGGTAATGTGGTCAACGAAGATATCCTTGGCAGCATGGAATATGCAGTCAAATATGCTGGATCAAAGTTGATTTTGGTACTAGGTCATACCAAATGTGGCGCTATCACGAGTGCCTGCAGCCAAATCAGGGATGGGAATATTACACATTTGCTTCATAAAATTAAACCTGCTATCAACCAAGAGACCGTAACTCCTTTAGATCAAAGAACAGGGTCAAATGTATCTTTTGTAGAGAATGTCACCACGTTGAATGTTAAATATGCCATGCAAGAAATCATGGAGCGCAGTGACATTATTTTACAACTTGTCAATGAAGGGAAAATCAAGCTCGTTGGAGGTATATACAACGTAGAAAGTGGGGAGGTCACTTTCTATGAAGCATAAGTTTAGATAAATCAGAGAGAAGGGATTCAGAGAATGGCTTCTCTTTTTTTGATATATTTGTCCATAATTTCAAATTAGAAAAGAATGAAAGCATATGTTTTTCCGGGACAAGGCGCCCAATTTTCAGGAATGGGAAAAGACTTGTATGAAAGCAATCCAATTGCAAAAGAGTTGTTTGAAAAAGCCAATGAAATCTTAGGCTTTAGTATCACAGATATCATGTTTGAGGGTTCGGACGAGGACTTGAAGCAAACAAAGGTCACACAACCTGCTATATTTTTGCACTCCGTCATCTTAGCTAAAACGAGTGAAAACTTCAAGCCAGATATGGTTGCTGGTCACTCTTTAGGGGAATTTTCGGCCCTAGTTGCCAATGGCACGCTTGCTTTTGAGGACGGATTAAGATTAGTCTATCAGAGAGCACTTGCTATGCAAGAGGCTTGTGAAATCAATCCATCTGGAATGGCTGCAATCCTTGGGTTAGAAGATGCAAAAGTGGAAGAAATCTGTGCTTCCATAGATGGTGAGATAGTCGTTGCTGCCAATTACAATTGCCCAGGTCAGTTAGTAATCTCGGGCTCAAATAAAGGGATAGAAATTGCTTGTGATAAAATGAAAGAGGCGGGCGCCAAAAGAGCTCTTCCCCTTCCAGTTGGAGGAGCATTTCACTCTCCACTGATGGAGCCTGCAAGAGAGAAACTACAAGCTGCCATTGAAAATACGACTTTCAACGAACCTTCTTGCCCTGTATATCAAAATGTCAGTACAACTGGTATCAGCGATGTTGCTGAAATCAAAAAGAACCTAATTGCTCAATTGACCGCTCCGGTGAAATGGACACAGTCTGTGCAACAAATGGTCGCTGATGGTGCTACAGAGTTCATAGAGTGCGGTCCAGGAAAAGTCCTTCAAGGTCTTGTCAAAAAAATCCACAAGGAAGCTGAAGTATCCAGCATCTAAAAGTAAAAAGCCCGGTCTCAGGTCGGGCTTTTTTGATAAATATCCACACTTGATTCATCTTGACATCGTGTTAATAATTCACGATTACTTAGTTTTAAAATAGGATGTATTTGATCTGGAAGTATTTCAGCTAATGGTATCAACACAAACTTTCGCTCTGGTAAATAAGAGTGCGGTACTTTTAAATGTTCTTCAGAAATAACCAAATCATTATAGTACAAAACATCAATGTCCATGGTCCTATTTCCCCATTTCTCTCCCCTAACTCTCCCTAATTCATTTTCGATATTTTGGATAGTCTCTAATAATTGATTTGGCGATAAGCTTGTATCCAAAACCAAAACTTGATTGAGGTAGGCGCCTTCAGAATTCCCTCCCCAAGCGGCTGTTTCATAAATGGAGGAGCTTTTATTTAAAGAACCTACCCTATCGATAAGCTTATTGGTAGTCTCTGCTATCAATTGCACTCGATCTCCCATATTGCCCCCTATGATCAATACAACAGTATTCTTTTGAATTAATCCCATGGTCTGTTTATCCATAAATAAAATTACAGTATTTTAGGAGCTTAATTAGAATTAATCATGAAATTTCTAGGAAACGTTTTAGCTGTTATTGTCGGATTATTGGTGTTCTCTGTACTCAGCTTTTTTATTTTAGCAGGCATTATCGCCATTGCTTCATCTTCTGATAGTGATGTCAAAATCAAAGAAAATACTGTTTTGGTATTGAATCTCAATGGGCGCACTATTGTAGAAAGAACCAATGATGATGATATCGATTTATCGTCTTTCGGTCCATTTGGCTCTGCTCCTACCATCGGTTTGATGAATTTGAAAACAGCCATCAACACCGCCAAAGACAATGAAAATGTCAAAGGTATCTACTTACGTAGCGGAATGCTCTTCGCTGGTCAGTCCATGTTGGAAGAGCTTAGAAATGAATTACAAGCATTTCGAAATACTGGCAAATTCATCATTGCTTATGATGAAATCTATACAGAAAGTGCCTATTTCCTCAATTCTGTAGCCGATGAAGTCTATCTCAATCCGCAAGGTGGAATTGAGTACAATGGCTTTTCTAGTGAAATCATCTTTTTCAAAGGCTTATTCGAAAAACTGGAAATTGAGCCAGTCGTATTCCGTGTAGGTGAATTCAAAAGTGCGGTGGAGCCATTTCTTTTGGACAAAATGAGTGAAGAAAACAGGTTACAAACAGCCTCGTTTCTCAATGATTTGAATGATTTTGCCATTTCTAAAGTGGCAGAGAGTAGAGGAATTGCTTATGATAGCTTGAAGGTTATCAATTCCAAAATGTTGGTGCGAAAAAACAAGGATGCCTTGGAATATGGTTTGGTAGATGGACTTTGGTACGAAGATCAAGTTAGGAATTTGATCAAAGAAAAACTAGGCTTAGAAGAGGATGATAAGTTCAATACGATCAATGTGACCACCATCAATAAAAATGCAAAAGCCAAAAACAGGTTGTCCAAAAATAAAATCGCAGTCATCATCGCAGAAGGGGAAATCGTAAGTGGCAAGGCTGATGGCGTAATCGCTTCCGAATCACTCGTGCAAGAAATCAACAAAGCTAAAAATGACAAAGATGTCAAAGCCATTGTTCTGAGAGTAAATTCCCCTGGAGGTTCTGCCTTGGCGTCGGAGGTGATTTGGAGGGCTCTGGGTGAGGCTAAGAAAGAAAAGCCACTGATTGCTTCCATGAGTGAACTTGCAGCATCTGGAGGATACTATATCTCCGCTCCAGCAGATACCATCATTGCTCAGCCAAACACCATCACTGGTTCTATTGGAATATTTGGACTATGGTTCAATGCCGAAGGCTTATTGAAAAATAAAATGGGAATCACTACTGATGTGGTTAAAACTGGAGAGCTTTCAGATTTTCTTAGTGTGACGAGAAAGCTTACAGATATAGAAAAATCCATCTATCAGGAAACCATCGAAGATGGCTATGACACCTTCATCTCAAGAGTAGCAGAAGGCAGAGGTATGAGCAAGGAAGAAGTATTGCAAGTGGCAGGAGGACGTGTTTGGTCAGGCATCCAAGCCAAAGAAAATGGATTAGTGGATTTGTTAGGTAGCCTAGAAGATGCCATAGCTATCGCTGCTCAGAAGGCAGAAGTAGCCGATGACTATAAAGTGGTGTACTACCCACAACAAAAACCATGGTTTGAAACCTTGCTAGCTAGCTTGGGTAATGACGTACAGTCCCGATATATGAAAAATAAATTCGGAGATCTTTATCCAGTTATTCATCAATTGGAGGGATTGAAAAAGTATGAAGGAGCATTGTATAGGACGCCTTTTGATATTGTTATCAAGTAATGGGATTATCCGCGAAGAGGTATGTTTTAGAGTATAGTAGCTGATCTTTGAGGATAATTGTCGACGGTCGACGGACCATAGACAACAGAAATCCACGGTGACAATTATTCTAGCCTTGTTTTTATTTATATCAAGTATTAAAAAGAATGATATTTATAAAAATTACAAAGCCTGCTTGAAGTTTCAAGCAGGCTTCTGTTTTTTAGACACATATTGAATTGCTTTCGCAATTACTATGTTGACCATTTAACGGCGAATAGACATCTAATCTTGTAAAAGTACTTTCCATGCATCCATCACTAAGCCTTCTTCGAGTAGGGATTTGGCGTGCTCATGGAGGAAATAAACCATGCTTTCTGGATCATTTTGATACCTGATTTTCATCTCTACAATCTCTGGTCTATCGCCATATTCTAGTATTTCAAACTTTGATGGTAGTGCCTCTACATTACCAAGTCTTCCAAGATTGTTTCCAGTGAGCACTAGACTATTTTTGATCTGATCTGGGATTTGATCTACACCAATTCCCTTGGTCCGAAGTGGTTTGGGGATTTCAAACAAAGCGGACCCATTGGCTCGACAATACCAATCTCCTCCCATCCGAGCGACTGCATCCAATTTGAATGGGTCGATTTTTCCATCAGCATCCAAAATAGCATCATCCACCCTAGCTAAAATCACCTCACAAATAATCAAATTCCCCGCTCCTCCCTGGTCACCAAGAGAAATGATGTCTTTAACTAAACACTCGAAGGCTACTGGCGCCTCTTTTACCCTTGGAGGTTGGATTTTTTCGGAGGGCTCTTCTGTCAATCCTGCTTTGGTAAATTCATTGATCCCTTTGTCGTACTCTGTGCTGGACAAGGACATCTGCTCCACCATGGCAAAATCCACGATGTTGATCACCACTTCTTTGACTTCTTGAACATTCTCTAGGGTATGCTTAGTCGTATTGTCTCTAACTCTCCTAGAAGGCGAGAAAACCAAGATCGGAGGATTGGAACTGAACACATTGAAAAAACTAAATGGGCTGAGGTTCACTTGTCCCTCAGCATCAATGGTACTGGCAAAAGCAATCGGTCTCGGCGCCACTGCTCCTTGCAAGTAGGCTTGAAAAGCAGCAGCGGATATGTTTTTTGGGTCTATGATCATGGTCTTATTACACTTTTAAAGAATTGCTCCTCAAAAACAAATTTATCAAATCAGATGAACTTGATACAAGTGAATCATAAAGTATCTAACAAAAAGTAAAAGGAAACGGGTCAAATGACCCGTTTCCTTTTACTTCGTAATCGCTTCCAAGATATCATGCTTGGTAATGATATGGATTTGATGCTTTTCATCTCGAACCAAGACTGCCTTCTCTTTGTCTACCATAGAAGAAAGCACATCTAGCGTACTGTCCAAAGCAACAAACTTCATGGAGTCTTCCATCACTTCCGATACAGGTGCATCTTTCAAGTCAGGATTATCTATGATCTTACTCAAGAGCTTGTTGTCCGTCAGGCAACCTACCACATGATCTCCATCCATAACAGGGATTTGAGATACGCTGGTCTTATTCATCAGTGCAATGGCAGCTTTGACTGTATCAGTTTGCTGTGTGACCAAAAGCTGATAGTCACCATTGCGCGCGGTGATGATATCTCTCGCAGTACCAAAAGTCTTGTCTTCCAAGAAGCCATGATTGCGCATCCAGTCATCATTGTAAATCTTCCCTAAGTAGCGCGTACCATGATCAGGCAGGATGATGACCATGCGGTCGCCCTCCTTGAGGTTTTCCTTGGCATATTCCAAAGCACCATGCACTGCCGAGCCACATGACCAGCCTACAAATAAGCCTTCCTCGCGGGAAAGCCTCCTCGTCATCACTGCCGCATCCTTGTCTGTTACTTTCACGAAGTGATCGATCATGTCAAAATCCACATTCTTTGGCAGGATATCCTCTCCTATGCCTTCTGTCAGGTATGGATAAACTTCATTTTCATCAAAAATGCCTGTTTCCTTATACTTCTTGAAGACCGAACCATAGGTATCAATTCCTACTGTGATGATTGCTGGGTTTTGCTCCTTGAGGTATTTGGCTGTCCCACACATGGAACCACCAGTACCTACACCTGCTGCGTAGTGGGTGATTTTGCCTGCTGTATCTTTCCAAATCTCCGGACCAGTAGTCTCATAATGCGCAAGTGCGTTGGAGAGGTTATCATACTGATTTGGATAAAAAGAATTGGGGATATCTTTATTCAATTTTCTTGCAACAGAATAATAAGACCTTGGATCTTCTGGAGAAACATTCGTGGGGCAGACGATCACCTCTGCGCCTACCGCTTTGAGGATATCGATTTTCTCTTTGGACTGCTTATCAGCCATGGTGAAAATACATTTGTATCCTTTAGCAATCGCAGCCAATGCTAGGCCCATTCCTGTATTTCCACTTGTCCCTTCGATGATTGTGCCTCCTGGCTTGAGGATACCTGCGGCTTCAGCATCCTCCACCATTTTGATAGCCATCCTATCTTTCATGGAATTGCCTGGATTGAAGTATTCTACTTTTACCAAAATCTCACCTTTAATACCCTGATTAACTTTATTCAGACGAATCAAAGGTGTATTTCCTATCGTTTCAATTATCGAATTATAAATCATAAGATGGCTATTGCTAATTTGACGGCAAGTTACAAATAATTTTAAAGGGGATCGGTTGGGAAAATTATTTTTCAAAAGATTATTTGGGAAATTAAACCTTATTTTCCATTGGTAAAAAATCATCTTTAGAAATTGAACAGGTATACAAAAAAATATTATTTACTTATTAAAAGATTTTTTTACATAATTTATATCAATTACTTTGTTTGTTTAGTTTTTTTTTAGAATTGAAAACTAATATAATTTCAATAACTAAATATTTTAACCATGAAAAAACAAAGTTTATTCAATCGTGCTGTGAAAATCGCAGCTGTAAGCATGCTTACTTTTGGTCTGTTTTTCAATATTGGAATTGATCTCGAATCTGGAAAATATGGGATTCCTGCATTGAAATCAATTACTTTTGGGAATGTTGTATTTGCGCAAGATGGAGTAGATGCACCCGAACTTGATGGTGGACTCAAACCTGCACATGGATGCAATTACACAGGTAACATTAATGATTACTGTTTTTACTTGGTGTACATCATTTATAATTGTAGAGAAAAATCAGTTATAGATCAAACTCCAACAGATTGCGGGTATAATTAATTTAAAAAAATTTAAGGTGACAAATTATCACCTTAAATTTTTGTGTTTAACAATAATTTTTAAAAAAATTAAAATAAATCATGAAATATAAACATATCTATATACATATACCCTTGATTATCTTTGGATGCAGAAATCCAGAGACTCCACAAACAATTTCAATTAACGAAAACACAAAAATATCTAAAGAATTACCATTTGTTGAAGATAAAAAGTTTAATCAACTTTTCGAATATGTCGGTGGTACACCTTATGAATTTTTTGAAGTTGACACCGGAATGTACATTTTTGATATAAAAGCGAAAGAAAATAAAATCATTCATTTTTTTAGTTTTAATGAAAAGGAAATAATTAAAAGTATGATTAACAAAGGAAATGGTTTATATGAATCTTTTTCGCCTAAAATCACAAACATTAAAAATGAAATCATGACAATTCATGATTTTTCAATGAAGAAAATCATAGAGTTAAAATTAAATTCAGATGAATCAGTTCGCGAAATAAAATTACCTAATTACTTTAATGAAGTAAAAATCATAAATAAATCTTCTTTAATCGGAAATGGCTCTTTAAATTCTAATAAAAAATTTCAAATAATCAATTTATCAAATGGTGAAATCAGGGAAGAATTTGGAGACTACTTGAATATCCCAGAAAATCTAAATACCGAAACACTTAAACGATTCTTTCAATTCACTTCAACAACAAACCCCGATGGATCAAAAGTTGCATCGGGGTACAGATGGCATGATCAAATTGAAATTTTCAACTTGGAAAGTAAAAAAAGTTTTGCAATCAAATTGCCAACTCTTATAAATAATCTCTTTGCACTACAAATAGATGCTTCTGGCAGATATTCCCTTGAGAGAGGTGGTGAAATCCAACATTGCTTTATGAACATTTCCTCTACTGAAAAATATATCTATGGATTGTTCTCAGGAAAAAAAGATTTTGAAGAAAATGCTTTTTTTGGAAGACATGTATATGTTTATGACTGGGAAGGTAATCCTATCAAACAAATCAATCTTGATAGAGATGTGATGACCATTTCTGTTTCACCCGATGATAAAAGACTTTATGCTTTTGATATAGATACAAGTGAGGTTTTATTTATCGATTTATGAAAACTAGTTTGAAAATCACCCCTTTCATCATTATAGTTTTAGCATTCTCGTTTTGTAATACTAAAAACAATACAGAAAATGTAGTAAGGAATGGGGAGAGTTTGGCAAATACTGTCCTTACTCTTCCTGATTCCTTAACGCTCTACAAATCAGAGTTCAGCGAAGTTCCAAGAACTGTCGCAATCAATTCAACTTCCGTTGTTGTGTTCATCAATGTGTCTTGTGTAACTTGCATAGATGAGCTTGATTATTGGCTGGAAAATTCAGCAAAACTTCAAGAAAAAAACATTCCAATGATCTTTATTTTAAGAGCGAGTGATGATTTTTATTTCTTTAAATTCCTCATAGAAAATGAAAATAAAGAACTTCCAGAAGGAAGTTTTTACTTAGATATCAAGGATGAGTTTAGGGTCTTGAATGAAAAATTATTGACCCATGAAGTGAATACCTTCTTGATTGATCAAGGGTTAAAAGTTATCAAATCAGGTAATCCCATTAAAAGTTCCTCCTTCGCTAAAGACCTTTTTGAATGGGAATTTTAAAGCCTACATTCGAATGAAAAAGCGCATTGGTACATTCTAATTTTATATTTAGCTTCTTTATTCTTTATAGACACTAGATCAAACATGTGTATATTTTTTCGTATTTTTGTGTATAAAAAAGTGAAGTTATGAGAACCAATATAGAAATAGATCAAAAAGTCATTGATGAGATTTTAGAAAAAACTAATATCAAAACAAAGCGTGAGGCAGTTGATTTAGCATTGAAGGAATTTCTCCGAATGATTAAGTTGAAAGAACTGTCTGAATTGGCTGGTAAAGTCAATTGGTCTGGAGATTTAGATGCCATGAGGACTGACTGAAATGGACAATGTATTGATAGATACAAGTGTATGGATTAATTTTTTTGGAGGAAAAGACCAAAAGATTACCAGTGCTGTTCAAGAATTATTGCACAAGGATCAAGTGATAATTTGCCCTCCTGTCTACCAAGAGATTTTACAGGGAATCAAGTATCCCAAAGAGTTTTTAGACATGAAGGATAAGTTAAATGCATTAAGACAAATCCACGCCGATCCTTTTGAGGCTGCTGAAGGTGCAGCTAAGATATATGCTGTATTAAGGTCAAAAGGTGTTACAATAAGAAAGAGTTATGATTGTCTTATCGCTTGGTATGCCATTACAACTAACTCTATTCTATTTCATTTAGACAGGGATTTTATTTCAATTTCCAAGCACTTTAAATTTGAATGCTTTCAGATAAATTAAGTTAATTTGAGTTGCATTTATTAAAAAAGAGAAGTTTTTTCCAATTTCGCATACTTATTTACCCCTCCTGCTCCTTAAACTCAATCTTGCTGATCAAATCCATGGCCACATGGAGCATCACGCCTGTGACTAGCAGCATCCCTACGCATATCCCAATCATGCCATAAGCAAACTGCTTGCTGATGATAAAGACAAACAGACCGCTTCCTATAGCTGGTAAGAAACCAAACAGCAATACGCCTATTGTCATCACCGGTTTGATCAATTTCCTGTCCCAACCTTCTTCAAAACCCACATTGGTCACCGTAGTCATCGCAAATCCCGACAAATAAAACATCAGCATCGCCAATACAAATGCAGGAATCAGCAAAAGACTCAATTTGGCGATCAATACGGTAGGCACGATCAGGATCGAAGAGAAAATCAAGGTTTGCATCAGGTCCAAGCGAATCAGGTTCCAAAATTTTGCCCCCCATGATGCCGGTATGAGGATAAAATAGGGCTTCTTCAAATCTCCCACATTGTTTCGCCCCATTCCAGCGATCCAATAAATAAATATCAAAATCAATAGATAGAAATAGATTACATGGTGGGAAAACCAATCAAACCTAGATAAGGCTGCAAACAAGATCCCCAGTCCAGCAAAACCTAATCCATACAAACCAAAGAAAGGGTGGAAATCCTGCCTTGAGCTATGGACATAATTTCTCCAATACAAGGCCTTTGCCCCAAATCCAAAATTGGGAATATCCAGCTGCTTTTTGGCATTGAGGCTCATGGCAGATTCTGAAGCTTCTTTTTTGCCTTTTACTTTTTCCTTTGCCTCTTCATTGGATTTGGTCGACTCCAGCACATCTTCATAATAGTAACCCGCATGCTGCAAAACAGCCTGTAAGATCATGAAAAACGTCAGCAAGTACACCAATGAAAAACCGCCCACCAACCAAAGATTCTCATGGGAAGGGTACAGTATAATCGCCCTGCTCCAGCCTACCAATGGAAAGAAATCAAACCAAGGAGAGCTCAGCCAAGCAAACATCCCATGCCAAAACTTATCTGCCATCACACCGGGTATCACGATCATCAGCAACAATATCACTCCAAATCCAAATACACCTCTCTTGATATGCTCCATGATGCCATACTTGGTGTGCAAAGTATAGATCAGAAACTTGATCGGGAAAAGGATGAAAACAAAAAATGCCAATCCCAGACCCATCACAACCACTTGCATCACTTCCAAACCCAACTGCTCTACTACTTGTGCACTTGCATAGAGCATAAATAAAATACTCCCTCCCAATATCGGCAAGATTGATCTGATCAGGTAGTAAACCAATATACTGGATGGTGCCACTGGAGCAGTAAAAAGCATATTGACATCCGCCATGGAAAAGAAGCTGATATTCTTCTTAGTCGCTCTAAACAACTGAAACAGTAAGACACCGAAAGCTAATAAGGTAAGTCCTCCTATGATCGCCAGTTTGGCATATAGCTTGGCATCTGGAATGGCATCCATGGCACTTGCTGCCTCTTGAAGCTGTTCCAAATCCACATCTTGTATGGAGGCTGAAGATCTTTTGGCCCTTCTGAAATAGAAAAAACTAAAATACCCTACCACAAATAAATAGGGCAATAACCTTAAGGGATTCTTAAGGATAAGCTTGATATTATTGATCAGGATAAAAAGATCTTTCCTGAGTAGCAGCTTGAACTCATTCATCCTTTGTCAATTCTAAAAACAAATCCTCTAAACTATAACCTGCTTCTACCATCTGACGCTTGAGGTTCTCCAAAGTATCATTGCCGACGATGTTGCCATCTTTCATGATCATTATACGATCAGCGATGCTTTCCACTGAATCGATCAAGTGAGTACTGACCAATATGGTTTTGCCTTGCGCCTTGAGGTCTTTGAAGATTTTCTTGGTATTTCTGATTGCTTTGGGATCTAAACCAATCATGGGTTCATCAAAAAACAGCAACTGTGGATCTGGCAGCAGTGCACAGCAGATTGAAACCTTCTGTCGCATCCCTTTGGAAAGGTCTCTACCCAATTTGTCCTTTTTATCATTGAGGTCATAGTATTCAAAAAGCTCTTCCGACTTCTGCTTCCAATCCGGCACTGCATAGGCCTGGGCAATAAACTGCATGTGTTCCTGGACGGTCAATAAGTCATAGACGCTGGGTGTCTCTGGGATATAGGAAAAATATCGCTTGGCAGCCACACTTAAGTGATCATGCCCACCAATATAAATTTCCCCGGCAGTTTTCCTCAAAAGCCCTACAATACACTTCATTGTGGTACTTTTTCCCGCACCATTCGGACCGAGCAAACCTACTACTTCTCCACCTTGGAGAGAAAACGAGATGTCATTGACAGCGTTTTGCTTGCCATACTTCTTGACTAAGCCAATTACTTCCAGCATTTTTCATGTTTATTTCTGGCAAGATAATCAATAGAACTAAAAATCCTCAAAAAACTATACCCCAACGAAGGGAAAGACTCTTGAAAATGTAACTTTCTTCTAAGACACTTTCAAATCCTGGGCGCACTCCTTCAATGGGCGCACTTCCTGCTAAACGGAAGCCTTCAAAAAATGAAGCATGTTGTTGCCTGAAACCAAGCATCCAAGTATAGCTATACCGACCTTTTTTAGACTTTTTCCTGATACCTATTCCTGGCGCAACCATCGCTCCTCCCTCGTTCCAAGCCTCTCTGTTCCCATCTATCTCGCGCTTTTCGAGGAAAGCAGAGCCATAACCTAGATCCAATGCCAGCTGAATACTGTACTTTTTGTCAGGATTGAGCTCGTGTCTCCATCCAGCCCCTAGCGGCATCAGCTTCATACCGGGGTATGTATCAAAACCAAGAAAAAAACCTACTTGATTGTGCTGGTCTAATTGCACACCATGAAAACTCTGAAATGAAAAATTGATGCGATCAGACTTGTTGACATTCCCAATAAGTGCGCCTATCTCAGCATGATGAATATAAGAGCCAATCTCCCTTTGAGAAAAGGAAAATTGGCTCGAAATGAAAAATAGAACAAACAGAAGAAAAGTAGATTTCATCAAACGACGATTGGATTTTTTACATCGATACAGCTCAACTGTACAAGCTTTTCGGGATTGGAATAGTCAAACTGACAAACCCCATCAGGTCCGATAACTATCAGGGATTTTGGCCCAGGAATGATATCTACTGACTTCAAAGAGCGAAGATGCTCGATCTGATTTTGGGAAATATTCATAATATCAGCAGCATTAAAACTCTTTAACCCATGTTTTCCCTCAGCGATATAGAGGTAATCTCCAGCTAGTGCAAGCCCATGCGGATTCTGCATAGGATAGGTTTTGAGTAATTTGGGTTCATACAAGTTTTCAATATTGAGCACATGCAATTCATCTACTCCAAACCTACAATTGACGCCTGTTCTCAAAGTGACAAAGGCATGGGTTTCATTGACCACTACTGGATCGCAGGCTGTGACGTGTTGGTAGACCGACATTTTGCTTGGAGATGCTGGCTCTGTTGCATCATAGATATGCATCCCCGTATTGGAGCCTATGAAAAGTCGATTTTGAAAAGGAAAAATTGTTTCTATCCCCCAGCCTAAATTGATGGTACTAAGAAAATCAGGTTCCTCCTTAGTACTCACATCAAAAACACGCAGTGAATAATCATCCACTGCATATAAGTGCGCATTCATCAAGGTAAATCTAGCCATAGAGCCACCTTGTCCATAACTCTCTCCACCTGCGCGAGAAGCATCACTACTGAAGGCAAGCATTCCTCCACGATTCCAGAATACATTACCTCCCCACCAGCCACGCATAAAGTTTGACTCAGCAGTCAAAACCGTATCCTTCATGGTCATGAAAGTACCTGACGCCTGATTGGTATACATACTGAGAAAAACATCCTCTACCCTCTTGATTTGCTGAATATTTCTAGGATCAGAAATATCAAATACCAATAAATCCAAGTAATTATCCGCATAGAGCATGTTGGCATTGACAGCCATGTCTACGTTCCCTGGAACCTTGATAAAATTGATATTGATCGGATTTGATGGGTTGGAATTGTCCAGGATGTGGATTCCTTTTTGGGGTTCATTGATCAATAGAAAATCACCATAGATGTATATTTTGCCGGGGTTTTCCAATTGCTTGCCCGGCTCTATGATTGCTTCATTGGTTCTGAAATCACTCATCTGCATGTACACGGGCACCATGGCTCTGTAAGTGTAAGTGCTTGAAACCTGATCTTCGCAGGAAGAAAAAGTAAACAATAATGCCAGCGAAAAAATATATGCAGGCCAGTTAGCGAGTAGTTGGTTGATCTTTTTCATAAGCATGTGGTTTGGTAAAAATGATTCAAAGACGCATTTATTTTTGCAATACAAACCTAGGACGCAAACGACATATCAAACGCTACAAAGCATTGCAACTTTTTTTAATTTTCTAATCTTGCCGTCATTTTTCTATTGAAATTTTCGAATAGACTTATAAAATCTTTTAGTATCCTGCTGACCAATTCGTTCTGAGCACTTTCCGGATAGATAGGGTTATACTTGATTCTCAAAATGATCATATCCATCCAACCTTTTCCATCGTCGATCAGGTCTTCATTGAAAGCTTCTACAGTGATATCTCGTGATCCAGAAAAGGTCCCTTGATGCTTCTGTTGTCTAAAAAACTCTGTAATTGTCTTCAACGCCAATTCATGTGCCAGCTCAAAGCTTCTCACAAGCTGAGCTTCTGTCCTGGCATCCAAACCCTTAGATTTTCCACTTTGAACAAACAGCTTCAATTGCTCCAAAGCATCTTGAAAGTCAAGCAAGCACTTTTCACATGTTAGCGTTGGTGATTTCATAGGTTTTTCTTTCTGTTCAATTTACGATAATTTAATGGTAATCCATCACCTTACCGTATAACTTTGCATGAAAGGCTGTCCATTAGGTGTAAGTCCTTCTAGGCGAAGACGGCCAGAGAAATTTTCCAAAAACTGCCCCACCTTTTCAGGATTTCGTGCGGCCTCACCATTGATTTGAGTCAGCACAAAGCCATTATTCAATCCTAATTCTCGCAAGTAACCTCTTGTCAAAGCAGAGATTTTTATCCCATAATCTATACCTAATCTATCTCGCTCTATCGCATTGACTGATTCTAATCTTGCCCCCAGAATGTTGGAACTATAGAATTCTCTTTTGAGTACTCCCGTACCACCATCAAGATTTTGCAAGGTAACCTTAGCCGTTTTTCTGTCTGCTTTTCGCTGGAAGGTGAATGTCAACTGATCTCCAGGGTAGTAGTAGGACAGTACCTCCTCAAAGCTACCTTTACCCACGACATTGAAGCCTTCAATCTGTATAATGACATCATCTTTTTGAATGCCAGCCTTCTCAGCAGCCCCCCCTCTCAGTACGTTGGTAACGATGACTCCGTCGAGTGTTTTTAGATTCATTTCATCCGCCAATTCTGGGGTGATTTCCACCACATCCACACCAGGCAGCGCCTTCTGTACCTCTCCGTATTTGATCAAGTCATTGGCGATTTTGACTGCAATATCTACTGGTACTGCAAAACCATATCCTGTATATGATCCTGTTCTAGAAAGAATGGCAGTATTGATTCCTACCAGTTCCCCTTTGGTATTGACAAGTGCTCCTCCTGAATTACCAGGGTTGATTGGGGCATCTGTTTGAATAAATGATTCCAGCGGAAAATCACCTCCAAGTATGTTGATTTGGCGTTCTTTGGCAGAAACAATACCAGCGGTGACAGTTGATGTCAGGTTAAACGGATTGCCCACAGCAATGACCCACTCACCGATTCTCATATCTCTGCTACTGCCCTGCTTGATAGCAGGAAGATTTGCTGCTTCGATTTTCAGTACAGCAATGTCTGTATTTTTGTCAGTTCCTATCAGTTCAGCTTTGTAAGTCCGCTTCTGATGCACTACTTCAATGGTCTCTGCTCGATCTATCACATGATTATTGGTGATGATATAGCCATCCTTGCTGATAATTACACCAGATCCCGTACTTACACGCTGGGTGGGACCTGAGCCAAAGAAATAATCAAAAATACTATAACGTCTGTAGTCTGATCCAGAAAAGTTTTTGATAAATACTACTGATGGCGTACTCACTTCAGATGCCTCTACAAAAGAAATTGGAGCCGATGGTAATGACTCATCCTCGTAAGCGTTATAATTGACTTGTTGTCTTTCAAAAGACTCACTTTGAACATATTCATTTAGAAATTGTGGTTTATCAGCAATAAATTCCACAAAAACATAGGCGCCTGCAAGTCCTGCTACAAATGCAAGGAAAATTATCTGGATATTTTTCATCATAATGCTTAACGAAAATTCAATTTCTAAGTTAAAAAGAAGGTTTGAAATCCATAAAGAAAATTACCGATTTCCGTGCCAAAAGTACCAAAGGTCAAAAAGACTGAGAAATCACAAGGAAAAGTCTCTGATCCTTGTAATTTTGTCAGTTGGTAAAATGACCTGAAAAAAATTTTAGAGATAAACCCATTTGGAGGTAAGCCAATATTCATGTCAGATAAAAAAAGAGTTGCCATCTTAGGTTCCACAGGGAGCATAGGGACACAGACCTTAGATGTCATCAAATCCCATCCGGACAAATTTGAAGTAGAAGTACTGACTGCACAAAACAACTGCGATCTGCTAATTCAGCAGGCATTGGAGTTTAAGCCAAATTGTGTGGTCATCGTCAATGAAGCCCACTACGAAAAAGTAAGAGAAGTACTTCTTCCTCAAGATATCAAAGTATTTGCAGGGGAAAAGGCCTTGAGCCAAGTAGTAGAAATGGACAGCATTGATGTGGTCTTGACTGCTTTGGTCGGCTATTCAGGACTAATTCCTACCTTCAAAGCCATAGAAAGCGGGAAACAGATAGCCTTGGCCAACAAGGAAACATTGGTTGTAGCAGGTGAACTAATCACCAAGCTAGCCAGAGAAAAAGGCGTCAACATCTATCCAGTTGATTCAGAACATTCAGCTATTTTTCAATGCTTGGTAGGTGAATTTCATAATCCTATTGAAAGGATAATTTTGACAGCTTCTGGTGGGCCATTTAGAGGTAAGGATAGGAAATTTCTAGCATCAGTTACTAAAGAGCAAGCCCTCAAACACCCTAATTGGGATATGGGAGCTAAGATCACAATTGATTCAGCTTCATTGATGAACAAGGGGCTTGAGGTCATAGAGGCTAAATGGCTCTTTGGTTTGAAAACTGAGCAGATCGAAGTGATCGTCCATCCACAATCCATCGTACATAGTTTGGTGCAGTTTGAAGACGGATCCATCAAAGCACAACTTGGGTTACCTGATATGCGTATTCCCATTCAGTTTGCCTTGAGCTATCCTGATCGATACAAGTCAGATTTCCCAAGGTTCAATTTTGCAAAATATCCTAATTTGACCTTCGAACAGCCCGATATGGAGACATTCCAAAATCTCAGGTTAGCCTTTGACGCATTGGAAAAAGGAGGTAATGCACCATGTATACTCAATGCAGCCAACGAAATTGTTGTGGCCGCATTTTTGAGAGACGAGGTTGGATTTCTCGAAATGTCAGACCTTATTGCAGCTGCATTGGATGAAGTCAAGTTTATTAGTCAGCCAAAACTAGATGATTTTGTGGAGACAGATAGGCTTACAAGAATATTTACAAAAGAATTAATTAAGCGTAAAAAATAAGTAATGGATACATTGATCATGGTAGCTCAGCTTTTACTGGGGCTATCGATTTTAGTAGGACTGCATGAACTCGGGCATTTGCTTACAGCAAAAATGTTTGGCATGCGCGTGGAGAAGTTTTCGATTGGATTTCCTCCAAAAATTATAGGTTTTCAGTGGGGAGAAACAGAATACTCTATCGGAGCGATACCTCTAGGTGGATTTGTAAAGATCTCTGGTATGGTAGACGAGAGCATGGATACCGAGCAAATGGCTTCTGAGCCACAGCCTTGGGAATTTCGTTCCAAGCCCGCATGGCAGCGGTTGATCGTAATGCTTGGTGGTATCATTGTCAATGTGATTACGGGAATTTTGATTTTTGTGGTTTTGGTTTACCAAAAAGGAGAGACTTATTATTCTCAAGAACAAATTGCAGAACATGGTATAGTTGCTTATGAAATTGGGCAGCAGATTGGTTTTCAGGATGGAGATAAGATCATAGATATCAATGGACAGCCCTATCAAAGCCTAGGTGACCTTAGCAGCGGTGAAGCACTCTTGAGTACTGATGGATACTATACCGTAGAGCGAAATGGTGAGATCATCCGAATTGACATCCCAAGAGGATTTATCAATTCTTTCTCTAATGAGGAGAGCATGTCTAAGTTTGTCAGCATCAGGATGCCATTTGAGATCATCGATACACCAAAAGGCGGTGCAGCACGAGAAGCAGGATTGCAGAAAGGAGATAGAATCCTAGCTATCGATGGACAACCTATCAATTACTTCAACGAGTTACAAAGCAATCTTGCAGAAAGGGCAGGCTCAGAGGCAAGGCTCACAGTTCAGAGAAACACAGAGACTTTTGAAAAAACGCTAGCTGTAACTGAAGAAGGTACCATTGGAATTCAGATCAATCCTTTATTATCACCAGTGACCAACAGATTCGGTTTTGGGGAATCTATTGTCAAAGGTACCGAAAGAGCCTTCGGAGTAGTGATCATCAATGCCAAGGCTTTGGGTAGGATGTTTACCGGAGAAGTTTCCACCAAAAACGTATCTGGGCCAATTGGAATGGCTAAGATCTATGGTAATAAATGGGACTGGACCAAATTCTGGAGTATTACTGGTTTGATATCTATGATTCTCGCATTTATGAACCTGTTGCCAATTCCTGCATTGGACGGGGGTCATGTGGTATTTTTGCTCTATGAAATGATCTCAGGCAAGACCCCTTCAGATAAATTCTTGGAGAATGCCCAAAAAGTCGGCATGGTTATGTTGCTGGCACTGATGGTCTTTGCTATAGGAAATGACATTTTGAAGTTGTTCACGGGCGGGTAAACCAACTTTATATAAAAAAGTTTAGTAGGTCAATGAAAATTTTCATTGACCTATTTTTTTGTTTGATTTTTTTGATTAGAATTAATGGTTTTAAAGCCTATATATGAAGAAACTATTTACCATCAATTTCCTGATTTTTTTATCAGGATTTACAATCCCTTTTTTAGCAATAGCACAAAAAGAAATCCCAACAAAAGACCTACTTTACCTCAAAGACGGCTCAGTATTATCAGGAAGCATTCGATACAATCCTAGAAAGTCTGCTGAAACAGTCATTCTAATTTCTGAGGGGGTTGAAAAATCATACTCAGTAAATGAAGCTGATGGTTTTCTATTCGAGTTTCAAGAAAAATATGTTATCAAAGACCTTAACACAAAAGATTTTGATTCAAAACGTTTTTTCAGCAGGTTGATTGTTGATGGAAATTTGAAGCTTTACCAACTCTTTGGCAGATTTTATATTGAAGATCAATCTGGAAAAATTATTCCTTTACAAAAGTCAGAGATTGGCGAGTTTACCAAGAAAGAAAAAAGCAGCAAGCATCATTTGTCTATTTTAAGCTTTGTAACCCAAGGTGATTGTAGTTCTAACAAAGGCTCAAGCTTAGACAAGGTTCAGCTCAATGATGAAAGCCTAAGCGATTATTTAGTAGCTTACTTAGCCTGTCAGGGTTCATCTTTTACAAGTTATATTGACAACAGGCCTAGGGCTCAATTGAACTATTATGCACAAATTGGCGGTGTTCACACAAGGTACAAGTATGCAAGAGAATCTGTCCCAGTGCGACAAAACATTCAAAAAAATACCATTCCTGCTATTACAACAGGGGTTAGATTAGATGAATTAAGAGGCAAGCCTAGAGTTTCTATGGACTTTTTGTTGGGGATAACCTCCCAAAACAACTCCTTGGACTACTTTTATGAAGATAATGTTTACCAGTATGTAGGCACATCAAATTATTCTTTATTTTCTTTGACAGGCAATTGGTTTGTGAATTACACTTTGTTAAAAAAACAAAAATTTGATTTGTACGCAGGTGTAGGACCAATGACTAGGGTGAATTTTTTCAAAGAAGAATTTGGCATAGCTGAAAGAATCAGGACTACAAGTGGATTTACAGTACTTGACGAAGGCAAAACATTCGATGCAGTTCCCTATACACTTGGATTAGGATATAAAATTGGAGCTGTATTGATGAAAAACAACAGAAGCAGAATTACGGCTGAATTGATAATGGATTTCACCCCTAGAAGTGTTAATATCAATATCGCCAACAGATCAAATCTTGACCAATTTAATACCGCATTCATGATTGGTTACTCTTTTAGACAATTGAAAAAATGAAGAAGGTTTTTAATATTCTGCTGTTTTTAGTCTTCTTATCGTCTTGCGAAGAGGAGAAACTTCCTGAGTTGGTAAATCCTAGGTTTAGTGTGGCATATATTCAGGAATCTAACTCTGAAGGAGTAACTTTTGGTGCTGAAGTAATTAGCTTAGGCAAGCATGAAGTACTTGAGTATGGGTTTGCTTTAAGTAATTCGCACATTAATAGCTTAGAAGATGGGATCTTATTTAAAAAAACTGGTCCAGTTGAGAATAATTTTGAAATAAAAACATATTATTTCTTGACCACGGGTAAAGTTTATTTTGTGGCTGCATATTTCATTACCACAAATGGAACCATAATATCTCAGCAACGAGAATACATGAGTACTGATTCTAGAGGGTTTGTATTTGAAAAATTAGTACATGAAGAAAAGATATATTACAATGACCCAATTAGACTTTATGGAGAAAATATTAGTGACAAAGTGGGAGAATTCAACGTAAAAATAAATAATGAAGTTGCTGAGGTTCTTAGCGTTACAGAAGAATACATTGAAGTTTTAATTCCAGATAACATTTACTTACCCCATAATGGTATTGCTCACTTTGATGTGAGTGTTTCTAATCTTAATAGGAAATTTGATCATCCTTTATCACTTAGAGATCCAGAGTTTGAATATAGCCCCAACAGAATTGTGAAACTTTCAGAACCAATTGTAATTAAAGGGAAATATTTAAGATCGTTTGATTCAGACATAAAGGTACAAGGGAACCCATTTGAAGTCCAGATGATTGGAGAAGCTACAGATTCGACAATTACATTTAATCCACATGCTCTTTTTCCATCTGCAAACCCCACTATAAATGTAAATGTGCGAGAAAAATCTTATGATGTCCAAAACAATTTTATACTTGCTCCTATTGAGTTTATTTTTGGTCAATCCATCAACTTGAAAGCGAATGAGAAAACCACAATAAAAGGATCTAATTTCAATACATTTTTCCCAATAGACTATTATCTCATTTTTGATAGAGAAGCTGTCATATATGACATTCATGATGTCAAAGAAAATGAATTTGACATTTCGTTTAGACCAATGAAAGCTTTTACTGATGATGAAATTACAATTAAATTAATATCACATGGCCAATTTTCTCAAAATCAAGTCAACATCACTATCAAAGATCCACGATCAATTATCATGGATTTACCAAGCAATGCTTCTAGGTTCACGAGAAAGGTTAAGAATAGAATTTACTATGTAGCAGATGGGAACATTTATGAAATTGATCCACTAAACAAGACATATACAATCAAAACAACATTACCGAGTTTTTCAGAAAAGATTAATTATGTCAACATGATACTAGAATCTAATGATAAATTATATATTTCTCATTTTGATCAAGTAGACTCAAATTATTCACACAAATTTATAGAATATGATCCTACGACAAATTCAATAACAATTTTACCAGACATTCCTATAGGCTTCCAAGGACCACTCACTTATTTTTCATTAGGTAATTATATTTACATACAGCATGTTAAAAATATAGATAACTCTTCCGGGAACCCTTTAAGAAATGATTTATTAAGATTCAACTTAATCAACAATACCTGGGAAAGTTCTGCAATAAATTTGGGTATTTCCGATATTGCTTTTCCTTCTTTCAGCCATAATGGAGAGATATTTTCTTTGATAGGGTATAGATCTAATTCTAATGATACGCGATTGATGAAATTTAATTTCGGTACTAACCAATGGAATTTCATCAAAAGTTTTGCTCCTATTTCTTTGCCATATCCAAATAGTATGGGTTCATCAATTGGAAATTTAGTCTATTTCGGGACTTTTGAGGGAGGCTATTCACTTAATATGAATACGCTTTCTCTGGAAAAAATAAGCTTAGAAATAAATGAGCAAAACTCTCCATTTCAATTTGGTTCAGCATTAGGTGATTTTTTCTATTACCCTATGGAAATCAATGGAAAAATGAAATTGATTGAGTTTAACCCTTCAAAATAAGTAATCATGAATTCTTTAAATAGATCAATGAGGTATATTTTAAACATTATTATTATCAGTCTCTTTTTCGTTTTTGGAGAATCAAAAGGTCAGACCTCATTTCATTCAAAAGGAGTAGTCTACATGTTAAATGACGAAAAAATCAAGGGAGAAATAAGAATAGAGAACAGAGAGCATATCACAGAAATAACTGTTATCAGTAAGGATGGAGAGGTTTTTGAATTTAGACCAAATGAAATAATGGGTTTTAAATTAAAAGACGGAAGTTATTTCTCCTTTGAGCCAAAAATTTCAGAAAGTAGCTTTATTCAAATGCTTTTCGATGGTAGATTTAAGGTTTATAAATTTAAAAATGAATATATCATTTTTGACTATTCTGGTGCAAAAGTAACTTTGGTAGAGCAGGTTGATGAAGATTCAAAAAGAGAGAATTACTATAAATTGGAATTACTCACTAGAGGCATATATAATATCAAAAACAACATGCCATTTAGAAAATTTAAAACTGATGACGTCACTATTGCCACTATTTTGAGAGAATATCACTTTTACGAAAATGAAAAACAGACCACTTATTTCAATTATGTTTTTTCTATTAAACCATACGCTTCTCTCGGAGTATTTCATCAAACATTTTCCAATAACCAAATCCTGTGGAGATCAGATATGCAAAATCAGACTGCTCCAATTATTTCCGGAGGAATCAAGCTTCAAAATGCAATGCCCAGCTTCAGAAACTTTGTAATGAATATTGGTTTATTCTATACACAAGGGGAAAATCAGATCAATCTTTTAGGTGAAAATAATTCTCAAACCTCAATTGCCAGAGAAACTTTTAAAACCAAATCGTTTAATTTACCAATTACAATAGAATATAAGTTTATACCTAGGAAAAGTATTGTTCCATATTTAGGATTTGGAGCCATGGTTTCAATGGACTCAGGAGAAAGCATGGGAGGTGTTGTAAGCGAGTATCAAAAAAACTCTGGTTACACATTAATCAAAAATTTTAGTACTCTTGATGTTCAGAAAACAAATCTTTCTCCAATAGGAAAAATAGGAATAGAATACAAAGGAAAAATCTTTATGGAAGGAGTCATAGGTCAAACGATTGGCTATCATCAAATCACCCATTTGATTAGTGAAAGGAAAATCAATAGGCAGTTCATTTCAATCACCACAGGTATAAATTTTTAACTCTGATGAAAAAAACTATAATTTATTTATTTGTAGCATCAATCACATTATTTTCTTGCCAGAAAGAAATGGATTTTCCATTTACCGATCCAAATTTCAGCCCTCCATTGCTTGGAAGTATTAATGAAAACGGAGCGGAATTCACTTGTGAAGTTTATGAAACAGGTAATTTGCCAATCCTAGAATATGGCTTCATGTATTCTACTCTGGCAGTTCCAAGGCCTTTGAATTCTGAAATTATTAGTACATCTGGAAAACCGGATAAAAAATTCTCTCGCCAAGCAAACTACGCTTTGCGACAAGGTGAAAGATATTATGTGGTTTCTTTTGTTAGAAATGAGAAAGGGTATGTGTTTTCAGAAGCTATACCCTTCGATAGTAAGGGAAGCTTGGGATTTCAAATTACAGATGTGATTATTCCTGAGCCACTATATTTTGGTGATACTATTCATTTTAATGGGAATGGGTTCAGTAGAATTTTTGACAAATACAGAATTAAATTAGATGATTCGATTGACCTATTTCCCTTGGAGGTTTCAGAAAATGGTTTTAAAGCAATCTT
The DNA here is from genome assembly GCF_900188245.1 of Belliella buryatensis. Taxonomy (GTDB): domain Bacteria; phylum Bacteroidota; class Bacteroidia; order Cytophagales; family Cyclobacteriaceae; genus Belliella; species Belliella buryatensis. The sequence goes on from NZ_FZOK01000012.1 coordinate 72,469, forward strand.
CCCAAAATCTTATTTACAACTCCAATCTGCATTCACGATGAATCAGTTGAATTTCAAAATTAAGATAGATGATAAAGAATTACAGGTAAGTAAAACTTTTACATTCAGAGATCCATTGATCAACAATGTAAATCCACAAACCTATAATTTCAATGATGAAATTATAATCACTGGGAAATATCTCCTAAGTGATTTTATATATTTATATACTTATGAAAATGAGGAACAAATATATTATTCAGTGAATTATAAAAGTGAAGATACAATCAAAATTTCAGCACCTTCTAGGCTTCCAAACCCAAATCCAACCGTCAATTTCTTCATAAGAAACAAAACCTATTTGGCTGAAAATCTTTTCAAACTAAACCCCTCTGAACTAAATCCTAATCAAAATTTTAAAATTTTATCTACCCAATATTTTACTCTGGAAGGATTTAATTTTAATGAAAAGTGGGAAAATAGCATTTGGATTGACAAAAAAATTGATGCAAGCAATTACTTTTCAATAAGATATATCGATGATCAAAAATTAGAGATGTACTCTTACAATAATTATTACCAAAATAAGGCACCGATCTTAAATAGAACCTTTGAGCTTTCTGTAAAAAGTCTTGGTGCTTTTTCACAAAATTCTGCTAATTTAACCTTACTAAACCCGACGTTGCCATTTCTCAATTTACCTGAATATCTTCTCAAAACTGATATTAATGATAAAAGGAGAATCAAGTATTTACAATTCGAAGATAAAGTACTAGCGCTTTCAAAAAACCTACTTTATCAGTTCTACCCTTTTGATAAATCATTTAAAAAGTTAACATTTAATCATAGTACACCCCAAAACATAGATTTGGGGAATTTATTCACTAAGAAAACAGATGACGGTAGGGCAATAATTGGATCTGCTGACTTCAACATGTCTCAAAATACATTTAGATTTGATCTTTTTGACCCAAAAGATAATTCTCTTTCAACTTTACAAGATTTTCCGAATCTGATTAAATATATCAATGGAGTGGCTTTTTCAAATGGAAAATTAAGATTATCAATAACTACTCAAAAAGATCAAAAACTATTCAATGAATCTTGGGTATTGGATTTAGAAAAAAATGAATGGTCAAAAATATCTGATCTGGATTCTCAGAATTTTTATATAGGTTTTAAGTATAATTCTCAGTCTTATGCCTTTCACGGGAATGAATATGGTCGATTAAGTTTAAAAAAGTTAAATGAATCTACCGAAGAATGGGGACCTGAAATTGAATACTTTGGTAATATCGGAATTCCAAAGTCGTCGGAAGTTTTAATAATAGATCAAAAAGCATATGTTTATACTTCCATGATGTACCTTTTGATATTTGATATGCAAAAAATGCAATTAGAAAAAATAGTTCATAGAAGTATTGGAATTCCAATATATACTTCATTCGACTATAATTATACTTTTGCAATTGACTCAAAAGTTTACTATAACTTAGATGATAGGATACTTATGGAATTAGATCTTGAATACCTTTAAAAGACCATCAAAATCAAAAATTAAAAGGGGAATAATTCCTAGTAAATGATCTTTAATTATGAATATTAGAACACGATTGAGATTTTTTATCTCACTTTTTATACTTATGATATCCTTTGGATTTTTATCGGCTCAAGATAAAAATTATGAATTGGGGTCAATTGTATTGCTGTCTGGCAAAGTTGTAGAAGGTAGTATAAATTGGCAACCAAGAAAAAGTCCCTCTGAAATTACATTTATGGATTTAGATGGTAAAATCAGTACTTTGACAACAACTGATATTAAAAGTTTTAGTCTTGAAAGTGGTTTCGTTTTTTTAGAAAATAAAGAAATAGCCGAAGGTGAATTTATTCAGTTCCTTTTTGATGGGGAAATCTCTCTGTTTAAGAGAGACGTCAATTACTATTTACGTAACAATGCCGGTCAAATTTTACCATTGGTGAGGCCTACAACAGAGCAGCTGTTTAACAATCAGGAAAATACAGTTAAAACAAGGAATTTGGGTATTATCAGTACTCTAACTCAAGGATCATGTAACCCTACCGACAAAATCGATTTTAATTATTTCCGATTAAGTGATGAAACCCTAATAGAAATATTAAGAAAATATCACAAATGTAAAAAACTTGATTACACAGAAAACTTCTACAAGAAAAGCAAATTAAGAATCTCATTCATTTTAGCTGGAGGAATGAATTTCCAAAGTAATTATGAGTCAAAACCGATAAATCCAAAATTAAATATCAACGCAACCCAATTTAATAGTCCTGAAATCTTCGTTGGAGTAAGATTATCTGAAATCAGGTTTGTTCCCAAAAAAATGTTTGTTGATTTTCTTTTTTCCTACAGCCAAAGGTCATCAGAAGTTCTTTCCCAATTCGAAGATCAAACTGCCCGGGTTTTAGGATCTCATGAATATAAAAAGCAATCTTTCAGAGCACCGTTTACTTTAAACTATAACTTTTTAAACAACTCAAAACTTAATACTTATGCTGGGCTAGGAGGGATTTTCCAATTTCATACAACTGATTCTTCCTTTTCTATTGTAGATTCCCAAATTAAAAGTGAAAACCTTTCAATTCTCACCGAAAGATCTTGGAACAGTATAAGAGCAACTACGTTGTCGCCAAGCTTCAAACTAGGATTTAATTATAAAATAAAAGAAAAATCAAACGTATTTACTGAATTGATTATTTCACACGTATATGAATCAGAAAGTATTGATTTTACAAATAGAAAAGGCACTTACAATCAGCTTTTGACTCAACTTCTCGTTGGTTTTTCATTCTAAGATTAGATTAAGACAACATGAAAAATTATTTATTTATATTCATTATTATCCATCTCCTAGGTATTTTTTCCTGCCAAGAGGCAGTTGAAATAGAAATACCTAACCCCCAATTCAGTATTTCTTATATTCAAGACATAGATGAAAATGGAGTAGAATTCGCGGCTGATGTTTATATATTAGGTAGTTTACCAGTTTTAGAACATGGTTTTTTGTATGCCGGCAGTAATACAATTCCCAGAATTGGGAATGGTGAAGTTGTTAAAATTGAAGGTGAACCAGGAAAAACATTTTCAGCAAAAGCCACTCATTCTATGGAAAGAGGACTTTTTTATAATGTAGCTGCATATATGCGAACCGCAGACGGTTATGTGTATTCTGAACCTGTAAGATTTCAAAGTGAAGGAAGTAGTGGTTTTGTTTTTGAAAATATCGAAATACCGAGTCCAATTTACTTTGGAGATACAATAACTGTTTTTGCTTCAAACTTAAGTAAGCTGATCCAATCTTATGAAGTAACTGTTTCAGATAAAAAAGCAAAGATTGTTGAGATAAATAGCAATTCCTTCAAATTCATTTTACCAGGACCATTTGATTCAGACAAAACCAGTTACAATTTTATTATCAAAGTAGCAAATAAAACTTTAAATGCATTTTTTCCTTTAGATATCATAAAACCGATACTTTCTGAAGACTTGAAATCTTACAACTATAGCGATACTGTATTAATCAAAGGGAAATACCTATTATCAGAAAAAATTTCAATTCAAAGTCCAGAACGGAGTCCAAGAGATTTTGAATCTTTGATAAGTAACAACGATAGTTTAATTACTTTTAAATTAGATGGATTATTTACTTCATTAGAACCTACTATTGATTTAATAATTAGAGGAATAAAATTTGATAATCAAAAAATAATCAAAATAAATCCAACAGAAATAAATCCAGGTCAAAAACTAGCTGTAAGTAACGAAATAAATGAAATTTATGAAATATTTGGTAAAAATTTTAATAATACTTTAACAAATAATTTTAACGAAATAATTCAAATTAATGGGGAAAATAGTAACATATTCACATATGCGAAACAGCCAGAAATAAATAAAATATTTTTAAAACAAAACACTCCTTTATTCGGGAGGTTTAATGAACTTACCATTTCTAGTTTGAGTCATAAATTTAAAAATTCGGTTCTAATTGAACAAACTCTTCCAGATATACAGATTCAGCAACCCGAGGCAGCATTTAACAATACATATAATTTACTTAATATTGCAAAATCATTTCAAGGATTAAAGTCAAGAAATATTTTTACATTGTATGGGTCTATACTTGAATTTGACACCAAATCAAGTCAAATGATTGAAAGAATTTCCTCAGATCTATTTGATACAAATAATGAATACTTACAATATGGTACTGAAAACATATTTAACCTTCAGCACAGTGAAAATATTGTCTTTGTTTCATTCTATTCCTATAATGAATCTAATCCCTACTTTTTAAAAATTGATTTAGGTTCTAGAACAACAACAATACTTCCTCGCCTCCCTATTAATTTATACCAGCCAAGAAGAGTGTTTTCAACGGATCAATATCTTTATTTGGAGGGGGGTCAATTATGGGAGGAAATGGGGATACTTGGAGAAGTTACAAATGATAGGTGGAGATTTAATTTTTCAAATGAAACTTGGGAAAAATTATCTGATGTAAACTTTGATACCTCATCTCCTGTTTTTGAAATAGTTAACAAAAAGGATAATAAAAATTCAGTTTTAGAGCAAGATATATCTGGAATGAAAGTTCTAAGATTCAATGAAAACTTAGAACAGTGGGTGCAAGAGTCTATTTTTCCGATTCAAAACACTCAATGCTATGCTTTTATAGAAACAGATTCGGAGATTGTTTACATGGCTAATTCAGGGGTAAATACTTTAGATAAAATTTCTAAACAAGTCAAATTCTATGAAAGTCAATCAACACAGTTTCAATCACAGATAAATAAAAAAATGATTTTTAACAATGACCAGAAATTTATATACTTCCACAATGATAAATATTTTACTGAGTTTGATTACTTCTATATTGATCTCCCCTGACAAATTGCCAATAAAATAAGCTTGGCATAAGCATTGAATTAATTGGAAGAACCTTCTAAATTGAAGGTTCTTTCTTATTTTATGATTTAACATGACAGCCGGCCTGTCATCTTGTCCTTTATGAACAATTACGAAAATCAATTATATCAATCTTTAATGGTAGGCGACTACGCCGGAGAAGGCGATCTGATCCAACTCATCACTGATGATGAAGCAGATGATATCTCACAACAAGAAAACTACTCCAGCGAAATCCCAATCCTCTCTGTCAGAAATACTGTACTTTTCCCTGGCGTCGTGATTCCTATCACTGTGGGCAGACAGAGATCAATCAAATTGGTCAAAAAAGCACAGCGTGGAGATAAGCTTATAGGTGTTTGTGCACAAATCAACCCTAACAATGACGACCCTTCTTGGGAAGACATCTACCATGTAGGTACACTGGCCAAAATCATCAAAATGATAGTGCTTCCGGATGGAAACACAACCATCATCATCCAAGGGAAAAAGCGATTCCAAATCACGGACACACTTACCGAAGACCCATATTTCACTGCAAAGGTGGCTTACCTGGAAGAAAACTTCCCGAAAAACAGCAAAAAAATCGAGGCGCTGGAAGAGTCGCTCAAAGATGCTGCTGCCAAAATTCTCCATCTAAATCCAGAAATCCCAAGAGAAGCGCAAGTTGCATTAGATAATATCGACAATACGCCATTTCTTACACATTTTCTTTCTTCCAATATCAATGCACCTGTAGAAGCCAAGCAAAAGCTGCTAGAAATCAATGATGGCGTAGAGCGTGCTACCTTGCTGCTGGAGTTTATGATGAAGGACATCCAAATGCTGGAGCTGAAAAGTGAAATCCAAAAGAAAGTTCACACAGATATCGATCAACAGCAGCGAGATTACTTCCTCAGACAGCAGATGAAGGTCCTGCAAACTGAATTGGGAGAAGAAGGTCCAGAAAAAGAAGTCGAAGAACTCAGGCTCAAAGGCGCGAAGAAAAAGTGGCCTCAAGCTGTAGCCAAACACTTTGAAAAAGAACTGGATAAAATACTAAGAATCAACCCATCCGCTGCTGAATACCCAATAGCACTCAACTATGCGGAAACATTGGTAGAACTGCCTTGGAATGAACTGACAGAAGATAACTTTGATCTAAAGAGAGCTAAGGAAATCCTCGACAAAGACCATCACGGCCTTGAAAAAGTCAAAGAAAGAGTCATTGAGTATTTGGCTGTACTGAAACTAAAGAATGACCTCAAGGGGCCCATCCTTTGTCTCTACGGCCCTCCGGGTGTTGGTAAAACATCCCTTGGAAAATCCATTGCCAAAGCGCTTGGTAGAAAATATATACGCATGTCACTCGGTGGGGTGCATGATGAAGCAGAAATCCGCGGACATAGAAAAACGTACGTGGGAGCCATGCCAGGTAAGATCATTCAAAACATGAAAAAGGTCAAAACTAGCAACCCTGTCTACGTCTTGGATGAAATAGATAAGCTGAGCTCTGACTTCAGGGGAGATCCCTCTTCTGCATTTCTAGAAGTGCTAGATCCTGAACAAAACAGCACTTTCACAGATAACTATTTGGAAGTAGAGTACGACCTTTCCAAGGTCCTTTTCATCGCCACTGCTAATTCTCTTGATAGTATTCAGCCTGCCTTGAGAGACAGAATGGAGATCATCGAAGTGACGGGCTACACCATGGAAGAGAAATTGGAAATTGCCAAGAAGCATTTGATCCCAAAGCAAAGAAAAGAACATGGCTTAAAGGCAAAGGACTTATCCTTTGACAAGACAGCCATTGCCAAAATTATAGAAGACTATACCCGTGAATCTGGCGTAAGAAGCCTAGAGCGTGCAGTAGGAAAAGTAGTCAGGAATGTAGCCAAATCCATCGCTATGGAGGAGGAATACAGCAAGAAGATTACACCTGAAGCAGTGAGAAAAATCCTTGGTGGAGAGATCTTCGATAAGGAAATGTATCAAGACAACAGTGTAGCTGGAGTGGTAACTGGTTTGGCTTGGACTTCTGTAGGCGGAGAGATACTCTTTATAGAAACAGCCTTGAGTAGAGGTAAGGGCAAACTTACACTCTCTGGTCAGCTTGGAGATGTGATGAAAGAATCAGCCATGACTGCCCTCTCTTACCTCAAATCAAAAGCTGAGAAACTTGGCATAGACTACAGGGTCTTTGATCAATATGACCTCCACGTACACGTACCTGCCGGTGCTGTACCAAAAGACGGCCCTTCAGCGGGTATTACCATGCTGACAGCGATGGCTTCGCTTTATACGCAAAGAAAAGTGAAATCAAAAATTGCCATGACTGGAGAAATTACCCTTAGGGGAAAGGTAATGCCAGTGGGTGGTATCAAAGAAAAAATACTAGCAGCTAGAAGGGCTGGTTTGAAGGAAATCATTCTTTGTCAGAAGAATAAAAGAGATATAGAGGAAATCGACGAGCAATACTTGAAAGGTATCAATTTCCACTTTGTCGACAATGTAGATCAAGTATTGGAAATCGCCTTGATGAAATCCAAAGTAGAGGAGCCGATGAAGTTTACCTTCACTAGCGAAATCAACAACAATTGAAATCAAGGCGGCTCTATAGCATTTTGATCATGCTGGGACTAATCGTAGAGTCCCAGCAGATTACATTAGCTCAGACCAGTCAAGCAGCATTCAATTTTGTAGATCATCCCAGCCAAGCCAAGTTGGCCGCTTTGGGAGGAGTCAACCTAACGGCTGGTAATGATCCCTTGATGTTCCTATCCAATCCTGCCCTGCTGGACAGCAGTAGATTAAATACTCCTGCATTTCATTACCTCAACTTTCCTGGTGGAATCAATGTAGCGACCTTAGGTTATAATTTTGAAGGCTTTTCTGATGGCATTATTGGTATTGGCTTGCAATACTTCAATTATGGAGATTTTCAAGGCTTCAATGACTTAGGCCAGAGTACTGGAGAATTCAATGCTAACGAGTTTGCACTGATAGTGGGCTATTCCAAAAGTCAGGGAGTATTTCGGTATGGTACTAATTTGAAATTATTGGGGTCAGTATTAGAAAGTTTTCAAGCTTATGCCCTTGTTATGGATTTTGGAGTGAATTACCATCATCCCGAACAAGACCTAGTTTTGGCTTTCAACCTTAGAAACATCGGGTTCAATATCAAAAACTATATCGAAGGGCAAAATCTCCAATTACCTACTGACTTTAGGGTTGGGGCAAGTTACAAGCCTGAATATGCTCCATTTCGATTCCATCTGAGTTTGAGAAATCTGCAAGGAAGAGAAGTAGACTTCTTTATTCCTGATCCATTTAGAAACAATGAAGAGCTAGGAACTGTTGATCAAATGTTCAGAAGAGTTGTATTCGGGGTAGAAATATTACCTTCAGAGCATTTCAATCTGAGACTAGGATATAATCATCTGATTAGGAAAGAATTTGAAACAGCTAATGGTGCAGGAGCTGGAGGCTTTTCGGGAGGCTTTTCATTTATGGTAAAGCAATTTGAACTCTCCTATTCCCGCATGTTTTATAATATACCTGGGGGTTCCAATGTATTTGGGATTACTACTACCATCAACAAGAAAAGAACGTTCTAAAAACGTAAAAATATGAGAAGTGATTTTAAAGATTTAACACCAAAGCAGATTGTCGCCGAATTAGATAAATACATCATCGGTCAGCATGATGCCAAAAGAAATGTGGCCATAGCCCTCAGGAATAGAATCAGGAGGCTGATGGTAAAGACTGATATCCAAAAAGATATTGTCCCCAATAACATCTTGATGATCGGTTCTACAGGTGTGGGCAAGACAGAAATAGCGCGTAGGCTAGCCAAAATCGCCAATGCTCCTTTCACCAAAGTAGAAGCTTCAAAATTCACAGAAGTAGGCTATGTCGGTCGTGATGTTGAAAGCATGGTGAGAGACTTGGTAGAGCAATCTGTACATCTTGTACAAGCACAGAAAAATGAAGAGGTCAAAGAAAAAGCTGCTGCATCAGCAGAAGAAGCGATTTTGGATATTTTAATCCCTCCAGTGAAAGCTGCAGGTTTTGCAAGGTCTGTGGCACCATCTTCTTCAGAGTTTAATCCTGAAAATTCATCAGATGAAGAATTGAATGAAAGAACTAGGGAACGCTTCCGTGAAAAACTCCGCAACGGAGAAATGGAAGAACGCAAGATTGAGATCAGTGTAAAACAAAGCGCACCGATAGGTGTAGGGATGATCGGGAATGGGATGATGGATGACGCCAGTATGGCCGGACTTCAAGATATGATCAGCGGGATGATGCCTAAAAAAACCAAGAAACGAAAAGTAACCATCGCTGAAGCTAGAAAAATTCTTACTGAAGAAGAGGCTAGTAAATTAATAGACTTTGATGAAGTAAAAGAAGAAGCTATTCACCTAGCAGAAAACAATGGTATCATCTTCATCGATGAAATTGACAAAATTGCTTCCAAATCAAGTAAATCTGGAGGTGGCCCAGATGTATCTAGAGAAGGTGTACAGCGGGATCTCCTGCCAATAGTCGAAGGTTCGGCTGTCAATACCAAATACGGTATTATCAATACTGACCATGTTTTATTCATCGCAGCTGGAGCATTTCATGTAGCCAAGCCATCAGATTTGATTCCAGAACTTCAAGGAAGATTTCCGATCAGGGTAGAACTGAGTAGCTTGACAGAAGAAGACTTCTACAGAATTCTGAAAGATCCAAAAAATGCACTTACCAAGCAATATCAAGCACTATTTGAGTCAGAGGAAGTTTATTTAGAGTTCAATGATGAATCCATCCAAGAGATCGCAAAACTTGCATTTCAAATCAACGAAGAAGTCGAGAATATCGGAGCTAGAAGACTACATACTGTTATGAGTCATTTGCTCAATGACTTCCTGTTTGAAGTACCTGACACTATAGAGGCCAATTCAAAAATCATGATTACCAAAGAAATGGTTCAAGAAAGACTCAGTGTATTAGTCAAAAATCGAGACCTTTCTCAATACATCCTTTAAAAACATATCAGGCTACCTCGTTGGGTAGCCTTTTGTTTGTAAATTGAATTACAATCAAATAAAAATTGATCGTTCGATTTAGTTTTGAATTAAATAATATATGATTATCCGCAATGACACCAGTAATTCAATAAAACGAAAGAATCAAGCGGATAATCGTCGACTGATGACGGTCGACCGTCGACAACAGCTGAGTTTTAGGTATGAGTCTAATAAAATATGATTACTGGTGTGAAAGCGGATATACATAAAATAATAATACAAATGCAATCTCTCTACATCATTACAGGATCAAGTAAAGGAATAGGCAAAGCACTCCTGGAACAACTGAGTCAAGATTCCAAAAATCAAATCATAGGTATTTCTAGATCAGAGGTTAATTCAGATAAACCTAATGTTCAAAATATTTCATTGGATCTTGGTAATTTCAATTTAATCAGACAAAGTTTTGATGGCATATTTCCAGAGGGAGAATATCGGCGTATTGTATTGATCAATAATGCTGGATGGATTGGTCAGATTGATTATTTCGGCAAGCTCAAAGCAAAAAATATCCAAGATATTTTTAACATCAATACCATCGCTCCTGCTCTCTTAATGAATGAATTTGTACATCGATTTGCTGAATACAAACAAGCAGAGCGCTTGGTCATCAATATCAGCTCTGGCGCAGCTAGAAAAGGTATTGATGGTTGGTCAGGTTATTCTGCTTCTAAAGCAGCTTTGAATATGATGAGTGAAGCCGCGCAAGAAGAAGCCCAAAAAACAGATTCGGGAATAAAATTTTTCGCACTTTCCCCGGGAGTTGTGGATACAGCTATGCAAGAAGATATCCGCTCAGCACCAGAAAAAGGATTTTCTTTATTGGATAAATTTAAAGGACTTAAAGCAGATAATGCATTGAGTAGCCCTGATGCCGCAGCAGAAAAAATTATCTATTTGATTCAAAACAACGCTGATTTTAAAGGAGTCCTTCAGGATGTCAGGGAGTTCTAAATATCCTTTTTAGGATAGTCATCAAACCATATAGTTGCATTTGCCCTTTCAATATCTCTCCAATTTGTGGCTTGAAATGTAAATCCATATTGACCTGAAGTAGGAAGGTTGTCAATCTGACCTCCAAGCTCCCATATCAAATCATTGAGCCCCGGATTGTGCCCGAAGATAAAAAGCACCCCAATAGCTACAGGGATATTTCGCAAATATTCTAAAATCTCAGAAGCATCAGCATGATATAATTCACGCGTAAAATGAATGGACTCTTTTGGGAAATCCAGCTGTTCAGCTATGATTTGAGCAGTTATTTTGGCTCGCTCAGCATCAGAAGAAAGCATCATATCAGGATATACTCCTCTTTTTTTCAGCCGCTGACCCATTCTTGGAATATCTCTGAGGCCCCGTTCTGCAAGAGGTCTTTGGTGATCACTCAAATATGGGTTGTCCCATGCAGATTTGGCATGACGAATCAATACTAACTTTTTCATATTTATAAAATTAATTCTTTTTGGTCATCCAGAATCCTCCAAATATTCCCCTATCAATTCACAATTTTTCGCTCCAAGGACTTTTTATAACACCAATTTAACGAAATATTTTTTTGTTTTTTTAGCCATATTATTTACATTTATCGAACATTTAACCACATAATTTAATATTTCATTATGCTTACCGGTACAGTAAAATTCTACAACGACGCAAAGGGATTCGGTTTTATCGTAGATGACGAATCTCAAAGCGATGTGTTTGTGCATGCAACAGGTCTTTTAGACAAAGTAGCACAAGACGACAAAGTAACCTATGACGTGAAAGAGGGCAAAAAAGGCCCTAATGCTATAAATGTAAAAAAAGTATAGTCACAACCCAGCACTAGGTGAAAAGCAAAAGAGTAGTGAGTTATCGCTACTCTTTTTCAATTTAAACTATTTATTTCCTAACATTCTTCAACTCTATTCGCCTCAGTTCTTCATCTAGTTTTTTTCCAGTAATCCACTCACCTCTGACTACTATGGAATGAATAGCTTTTAGAGCTTCCAAATCTTCTAAAGGATTTCCTTCCAACAACACAAAATCAGCGGATGATCCTGGAATCAATTCCCCAAACTCACCCTCCTGCTCAAAGTATTTAGCCACATTGATAGACCCTGTTCTTAAAATATCCAAGGGGCTGATTCCTGCTTCTGACATAGAAGCGATTTCATGATGAATAGAAAATCCCGGGACATTGAAAACCTGAGGAGAATCCGAGCTCATGATTATAGGAACCCCACTTTGATGCAACTTCATTAGTAACTCCTTTCTGAACTCAAGATAGGGAAGCACATTTTCTTCCTTCAAAATCCCTTGTGCTTCGAGCATTTTTTTTTGATTGACCCACTGCTGAACCTGCAACCCAGGCATGTATTTCATCTCAGGAGCCAGGCGAAATTCATCTGCAGGAATGTACCCAAAAAAACGCTCAAATAAGGTCAACGTGGGGGCAATCCATGCTTTCTGCTGCAAAGTCAACTCAATCATAGCTGGTAATTTCTCCATATCAATATCCTTGACCAACAACATACTAAAAGGCCCTGCAATCTGGGGATCAAGTTTATCTTTATCAGCTATCAAAGCCTCAATATACCCGTCCATGTGTTCTATAGATCGATAGCCATTCAGCAGGGACTGCTCCAAACCAACATTTAAAGACACATGTCCTCCAAATTTGATTCCTTCAGCTTTTGCGGTGGTACTGATAGCCATAAACCTGGGCATATCTAAGCCCGGATGCAGCTTCAAGTGATCATAACCGGCTGTTGCTTGTTCGCTAACCATACGATTCCCTGTCTCAGCATCCGCTACCGAATCACCATTCAGAGAAGGTCCCGCGGCAAATATTCTAGGGCCTGTGATTTCTCCCTTGCTGATTTTATCTTTGAGAACTAAGTGAGAAGGATGCCCAATCATGCCTCGTACATTCAACACCCCATTAGCCAAATACAACCACATCACATCTTGTAAATAAGAGAAGTCGTCGGAATTGGTGGTTGGGATATGGGAATGCATCTCTGCTAGACCGGGGATTACAAAAGCTCCATTTCCATCTATGATAGTGGTATTCCTATTTGTTGGAAGCCCTTGAACTTCGGGTGCTATCTGGTGGATCTTATCTGCTTTCACATGGATATAATGATCCTTAAGGACCTGACCCGTGCGTACATCTATGATATTGATAGAAGTAAAGATATGATCCTGTGCTATCAGATTTGAAAAGAAAAGCAAGCATATAATCAAACTGGGAATCCTGTATATTAGTGTGTTCATGTTATGAAAATTTATAATGATTGACCAAGTGCTTTCTCGTGATCAAAGCCATCTTGGTTCAAGTTAAGAATTTTAATTATTTTCATGAGTCAATAATCATTTTTCAGTGAATATTCGAACAATCAAAAAGAAAAGAGACTACTATCTATTGAAAAAACTCTTAAAATAAATTAAAGTCATACTAATCCACGACAGAAGCGCTAACTTGGAGCAGTAATATCTGCTTTCTTGACTGAGAAAGATAAACTTATGATACAGTCCACAGCAATCCACACAGATAAATTTTATTCCAAAAAAGTAAGCGATCTCCACCATCGCAATTTGAGAGTATGTCTCTCTGAAACACCAATTTTCGAAGCCGCGCAAATAATGGCAAAGGAAAAAATCTCTTGTCTATTCATTGGAGAATCGGAACAAAAAATCCAAGGATTTGTCACAGACATCACCTTAAGAGACGAAGTAATTGCTAAACAATTGAACCCGACTTTACCAATTGAATCAGTGATGGACAGAGGGATTGTAGCAATTTCTCAAGATGCTTTTTTATATGAAGCTCTTCTTCTGATGTTCCAGACTAAGACCAGATATTTACTTGTGAGGGATAAAGAAAATTATGTAGGCTGGATCAGCAGAAATAAAATCCTAACAGAGCAATCTCAAGGGCCTTTTATCTTCATTCAATCTGTCAAGCAAGCGATGAGCGTAGGGGAACTACGAGAAAAGTGGCGGCAAGTTCCTAAAATCATTCATCAACTCGTCACTAATGGACTGAAGGCTGAAATTATCAATCAAATCATCACCACAATATCTGACACCATTGCACTTAGAGTCATAGAGAACACCATTCGAGAAGTAGGGCCTCCGCCTGCCAAATTTGTGTTTTTTGTACTTGGAAGCGAAGGTAGAGGTGAGCAAACGCTCAAAACTGATCAAGACAATGCCATTATCTATGAAGACAAAGCAAATGAACAAAGAGAGTTGGTGAGGGCCTACTTTTTAGAATTTGCCAGTCGTGTTTCTACTGGTTTAGATTTTATAGGTTTTAGTTTTTGTCAAGGTGGATTAATGGCAAAAAATCCCAAATGGACGCATTCTTTGAGTCATTGGAAAAGAAATTACGAAAGTTGGATTCAAGAATCTACTCAGGAAACCGTGATGAAATATGCGACTTTCTTTGATTGTAGGGCTATCTATGGGGAATTTGATATCCTCGAAGAATTAAAGGAATTTATGGACTTGCAGCTACAGAACCCTACCGAGCGCTTTTTTATGAATATGGGCACCAACTCCTTGCAATTTGAACCACCTCTGACCTTTTTTAAAAATATCAGAACCTTCAAAATCGATGGGGAAAAATTCTTCGATATCAAAAAGACCATGAGCCCAATCGTAGATTTGGCAAGAATATTCGCGCTAAAAAACAGGATTTTTGAGACAAATACAGGGAGTAGAATCTCTGCTTTGCAAAAGGCTGGCGTATTCACTGAAAAAGAGGCGCAAGAGCTCAGCCACGCCTACTATTACCTGATGGCATTGAGGCTTGAAAAACAAGCCCTCAGCATGATCGAGCACAATAGGTCACCTGAAAACTTTGTCAAGATCAAGGAACTTACGAAAGTCCAGCTTGTTACCTTGGTGGAAATTTTCAAAGTGATCAAAGAGTTTCAATTGAAGATTAAAGTGGAGTTTACTAAAAATTTATTTTAGTTAGTAAATCTCCAAATCATACTTCACCAAAAGTCCCCTGATACCGTCTTGTGAAAATTTGGCTTTTTTCATGTTATTTTGCTCCAAGTCAATACTATAATTGACAGCATACCTGAAATCAACTTTTGCTAAATTGGTGTCTAGAAACGTAGCTCCTGATAGGTCAGAATCTCGAAAATCAGATTCCATGAAATCTGCCCTTGAAAAATCTACTTCTGTTAGCCTACATTTTGAAAACTTTGTATTTCTTAATTTGCATTGATAAAATGATGTTTGATCTAGAATGCACGATTCAAATCCAAGACTCAATCCTATTGGGGCACATTTATCAAAACGCAAGGCTAATAATTTACAATCTTGGAAACTCACTTCTTGGAATGACACCTTGAAGAGATTTGCAAAACTAAGATTACACCCCTCAAATCGGCAGTTCAAGAATATCGATCCTGACAAATCTACTGAGGTGAAATCACAAGATATAAACTGGCAATTTTCATACTCTGTCTTAATGAACTCTAATAATTTGAAGTCTATTTGATTAAATACTTTTTCAAACATTATTTTTTAGAGTGAAGTCAATAATAATATTTAAATGACATTTATCAGATTTTTAGAAAACTTTGATCACCGAAATTAAGGACTTTTTCGAGGAAATTTGTGGGGTAATTGAAAGAAAAGATGAAAAGCCAACCAACTCTACTTCAAAAATATAATGTCCCTGCACCTAGGTATACATCCTACCCTACAGTTCCCCTTTGGGCGGATGATATGCAGGAAAGCAACTGGAAAGATTTGGTACGGATTGCTTATCAAGATTTTGGAGAAGATGAAGGGGTGACACTTTACATTCATTTACCCTATTGCGAAAGCCTCTGCACGTACTGTGGGTGTAACAAGCGCATTACAAAAAATCACACAGTAGAAACTCCTTACATAGAAACCATCATCAAAGAGTGGCAAGCTTACCTGCAGCTATTTGAAACACCCCCTAAGCTCGCTGGCATCCACTTGGGTGGGGGCACGCCGACTTTTTTTTCTCCCGAATCGCTTCAACAAATGCTCGGCTATATTTTAAGCACCTCAGAACTGATGCAGCATGCAGCATTGAGCTTTGAGGGACACCCAAATAATACCACAAGAGCACATTTACAGACATTATTTGATTTAGGATTCAGGCGTGTGAGTTATGGAATTCAGGATTTCAATCTTGAAGTCCAAAAGGCCATCCATAGAATTCAACCATTTGAAAAAGTCAAGGAAGCAACAGTTATCGCAAGAGAGATCGGGTACGAATCCATCAATTTTGACTTGATCTATGGACTTCCTCACCAGAATATCGCTACTATCGAAAATACTTTTGCAAAAGTAGCTGAATTAAGACCTGATAGGATTGCGTTTTATAGTTATGCACATCTTCCAGCTGCATTTCCAGCTCAAAAAAGTTTCGAGCAGTATCTACCTCAAGAAGCTGAAAAAAGAGCCCTCTATGAAAAAGGGAAAGAAATCTTAGCCAGCATGGGCTATTTGGAAGTAGGTATGGATCACTTCGCTTTGGAAAATGATCCTCTGTATCAAGCTAAAATCAACAAAACACTTCATAGAAACTTCATGGGCTATACCACTTCACCTTCCAAAATTTTGATTGGGCTTGGTAATAGCTCTATCTCTGATGTCTATTATGGTTATGCTCAAAACGCAAAAGGAATCAATGAATACAAAGAGAATATTAATCAAGAAAAACTTGCGATCAACAGAGGACATGCCATGACTACAGAAGACATTGCTACCAGAAATTTAATCCTCGACCTGATCTGCAATCAATCTGCTCAGTGGACTTATGCTTTCTTTGAGAAAATATCCGCTAAAAATTTAGCAAAACTCCACACCTTCCAATCAGAGGGATTGCTACAATTTGATCAGTTTGGAATTCAGGTTAAAGAAGCAGGACTACCTTTTGTGAGAAACATCTGTACGACTTTTGACCTTCGCATGCAAGCCAAGCAAGACAGGCAATTTGTATTTAGTAAGGCGATATAAAATATTTTAGCTCGCAATGATTTTGAAGGTTCAAAGTTATCAGTTCCAACTCTATCCCCCTGGATAGCAACTCAGGGCTACTAATAGTTTATCTAATGTCTTGAATCTTGTATCTTAAATCTTGTATCTTATATCTCACGTCTTCACCACTCACCTACACATCGTAACCTCCACTTGCTCAGATCCGTAGTCGAACACCTGAAGTTTTGGACTGATGTAGTGAATGCCAAGACCGAGTCCTCTGACTATAAAAAGTATGCCTATAAACATGGCAAAATATGGAAGTGCTCTGGTGAACCTGGTTCTCCATTGCAGAGAAACCAACTTTCCTGAAAGCATCACGACTAGCAACATTGGAATAGTCCCTATACCAAAAAAGAGCATATACATCGCTGAGGCAATTGGGTTTTGAAGTGCTAAGGAAGCGATCAAAGCGATATAAACCATCCCACAAGGCAAAAGCCCGTTGAGCAATCCTGATGTAAAAAAAGCAGTAGTCCCTCCTCTTTTAAGGTATTTCCCAAGTTTAGACTTCAATTTATTGACGCCACCAAAGAATCCTGTCTGCGTGATCAATCGCTCTGATCTTTTATAAAAAAATGCCATCAACAAAATCACAGCTCCCATCAAAATGGAAATCCATTGCTGAATCCCCGCCAGGGCTAATGAAAACCCTACAACTCCTATCAAGGCACCTAAAAAAGTGTATGTAAGTGTTCTTCCTAAATTATAGATCATTTTGTTTTTAAGAAATGGGGAACTGTCTTTGGCTGACACAGCCAAAGCAATCGGTCCACACATTCCCAAACAATGGAAAGAACCTAAAAACCCTAAGAGAAAAGCTGTCCAAATCATTTAAATATTGATTTGCTTCTCTTGATAGTATGCTTTTCCTTCATCTTCCCAAGTTAATTTTACTCTCCAATATCCTGGTTTCAAAGATTGCACATTCACTGCATTTTCAGCAGCATTGACTATATCAAAGTCAATCTTTTGATCCAATCTTGCATCAGAAGGTCTAAATAGATGAAGTGTCCCTTTTGCTCCCACCGGTAGATTCAATGCTACTATTTTCGATTGACTATCAAAAGTTAGCACCTCCTCCTCCAGCAGCGTAGCATTGATGATTTTCTCGATTTGATCTTGATACTTGATCTCTTCTTCATAATAATTTTGTGTTACTAGATGGATATCATCCTGCTTCACACAGATCGTCACCATACTGATCATGATGATCACAAATGCTGCTATGGTCAATACTATACCTTTTCCCCAGTCCATGTTAGTTAATAGTTATTGGTTATTAGTTGATTAAGTTATTGGTTGATTGAGTGATAAGTAAATTTGTTGTTAGTCGATTAATATCCACATTTAACTAGTATCAAATTAGCATCGAAATAAATCAAGAAGCAGCTATTTGTAATACTTATGGTTTCATTCCGGTATCCACATATTACTTGATTGGCGCTACAAAACTTGTTTTGATTTTGTCAATGACTTCTCCATTTTGAATCAAAAGCAAGGTTACTTGATCTTGATTGGTTAGGATATTTTGTTGCTCTTTGACTAAGAAGAACCTTCCATCGAATTTACTCTGACTTTCCAAAGTCCAATTTTGATCACCAACTACTTCAAGTTTGTAGTTGGTGTTTTCAGGTATCAACTCTATCAATTGATCTTTGAAAGTTTTGTTAATAAAAGACACTTCATATAGGTTACTAACCTCACCCGTATCTCTTTCTTGATATGTCATACCTCTAAATCTAGTCACCGTTGCACTCAGATCATCTCTTGTGGCCAATAAGGTCACAAAAGCTCCCACTAAGATTACCAAAAGGAGTGAGTAGACCTTCACCCTTGTAGTTATCAACTTCTGTGTTTGTTTTAGTACACTATTATCTGAAGCGTAACGAATCAAGCCCTTTGGTCTATCCACCTTCTCCATCACCTCGTCACAGACATCAATACAAGCCGTACAATTGACACATTCCATTTGTACACCATTTCTGATATCTATTCCTGTCGGGCAGACTTGCACACAAAGCGAACAATCTATACAATCTCCCTTAATGTTTTCTTCAACTTTATTTTTTCGGATCATCCCTCTGGGCTCTCCTCGGACATGGTCATAAGTGACATTGATAGAATTGGCATCTAACAAAACTCCTTGTAACCTACCATAAGGGCAAACCACAATACAAGCTTGCTCTCTAAACCATGAAAAAACAAATAAGAAAACACCTGTAAATGCCATCAATCCAATAAATCCTGTCATATGGGCTGATGGAGGTTGGGAGACTATCTCCACTACTTGATCAATTCCTATCAGGTAAGCCATGACCAGGTGTGAAATCAGCAAGGATATCAATAAGAAAATAGACAACTTCAAGCCTTTTTTCCATAGTTTCTCACTATTCCATGGCATGGCATTCAGCTTTCGCTGTTGGTTGGCGTCTCCTTCGATCAAATACTCGATCTTGCGGAACACCATCTCCATAAACAGCGTCTGAGGACAGGCCCATCCGCAGAAGACCCGTCCAAAGACTGCTGTAAACAGAATGATAAAGATGAAGAAAATGAGCAAAAGGAAAATCAATATATGCGTATCCTGAGGCCAAAATGCAGCCCCAAAGATGATAAACTTCCTTTCGAAAATATTGAACAGCATATATGGCCTCCCTCCTACTTGAATAAAAGGACCAGCAAATAAGATTGCTAATAAAACCCAAGACAAATAGGTTCTCCATTGGTAAAATTTACCGGATACCTTCTTGGGGTAAATCCAGTTCCTTTTACCATCCTCTTTCATAGTCCCTAGAGAATCTCTAAAACTATTGGGATCGAAAACCTCTTGATTGCTACTCATTTTCTTCTATTTATTTTCAACCTTCTTCTTCAACCGGAACTAAGCCTAATTCATCTTCTCCTAGCGCATCTAAAGGTTGCTCTATGGCAGGCTCGTATTTGTCGCCCTCAGGTGCTTTGGGATTAGCAGGTGTGGTTCCTTGAAGCGTCAAGATGTAACTAGATACATGCTGCATTTCCTCAGGACTGAGTTGATCCTGCCATGGAATCATCCCTTTTTCGATTACACCATATTTCACTACAGTGAAAATATCCTTTATACTTCCTCCATGAATCCAGTATTCATCAGTCATATTTGGACCTACTCCACCACCACCATCAGCAGCATGACAAGCCGCACAGTTGGCATCATAGATCTTTTTACCGGCTGTAATTGCAGGGCCTGAACTATCAAAAATAACTGAGTATTCATCAATCATACTGAGCTGTTTTGACTTATACTCTTCAATTTGTATAGCAGCTAATGAAAGTTCTTGCTCGTATTCTTCAATTTGTGTTTTACCCAAACCTAAAACAGAATAATAAGTAAAATAAACCACAGCAAATGCAATTGTAAGGTAGAATACACTCACTAACCATGGTGGCATGTGGTTATCAAGTTCTACTATACCATCATAACTATGATCCATCATCATTTCCTTTTCTTCCTTACCACCGACAGGCTTCATTTTACCTACAATGTACTTTTGCTTGAACTCAGCCCACCATGATGGTTGGGTAGCAAGCTCTGGACTATCTTGCTTGAATACCGACACCATAAATGACATCAAGTATATCATCAAAATCAGCAAGAGCACGATCACACCTAATACGACAGCAAGGATTATCAACAGTGTCAACTCACTGTTGTCCATTTTTTGGAGATTGCTCACCCACTCTATATCCGTAGACTGAGCAAATGTCGGCAGGGTCAAAAACATCCCTACCAATAGAAGTAGTACTGATTTAAACTTTTTCATAGCCGCTATTTTTTGGTGTTGAATCATCGAAAGGTAAATCTTTCATATGATTGATATATTTCTTATCTACCCTGATCACCCAAATGAACATCCCAACAAAGAAGATCACAAAGATCAACAAGCTGATGATTGGGTAGATTTCTATGTTCTCTATTGAACTTAAGATATCTTTTTTCATGTCTTTTTCTGATTATGGGTTGGCAGCTGTGGTTTTCTTAATATCTGTACCCAATCTTTGTAGGTAAGCAATTAAGGCTACAATTTCAGAATTTGGAAGTACTTCCACTCCTGAACCTTTGAGGTTAGCTACAATTTGATTGGCTTGGAATTCTAAATCTTCATTAGCTTGTGCATCATAGCCTTCTGGATAGGGAACACCAAGTTTTTGAAGCGTCCTGATCTTGGCTGGAAGGTCAGAATGATCCATGATATTCGTAGCCATCCAAGGGTAAGGAGGCATCAGTGAACCTGGAGACATACTCTTAGGGTCTACCATATGGTGGTAATGCCAGCTATCTGGGTACTTGCCTCCCACTCTGTGTAAATCTGGACCTGTTCGCTTAGAACCCCATAAGAATGGACGATCATAGACAAATTCACCCGCTTTGGAATACTCACCATATCGCTCTGTCTCCGAGCGGAAAGGTCGAATCATTTGAGAGTGACAGCCCACACAGCCATGAGAAATATAAAGATCTCTTCCTTGTAATTCGAGTGGGGTATAAGGTTCCACACTAGTGATAGTAGGCACGTTAGATTTGACCAAAATTGTAGGAATAATCTCTATGGCACCTCCTATCAAAATAGCTATAGTAGCTAGTACGGTAAAGAAAATTGGCTTCCTTTCCCACGCTCTGTGCCAGAACTCACCTTTCTCCTCAGTATGCGTAGCAAGTGCAGGAGCTTCATCCGTTTCTTCGGCCATGAACTTACCTTGCTTGGCTGTTTTGACCATATTATAGACCATCAAAAATGCTCCAGATAGGTAAATTAGTCCTCCAAATGCTCTCAACATATACATTGGGACAATTTGAACAACTGTCTCTAGGAAGTTAGGGTACACCAACCTGCCCGCCTCAGAGAATTCTTTCCACATCAAGGATTGAGTCAATGCCGCTACATACATTGGGAGTGCATAGAAAATGATTCCTATAGTACCCATCCAAAAGTGTGTAGTAGCTAACTTAGTTGAGTATAATTTGGTATTCCACATTTTTGGCCATAACCAATACAGCATTGCAAAAGTGAAGAATCCATTCCATCCTAGACCTCCAATATGCACGTGGGCTACAATCCAGTCAGTATAGTGAGCGATAGCATTGACATTTTTTAAGGAAAGCAATGGTCCTTCGAAAGTAGCCATACCATATGCTGTCACAGCTACCACCATGAATTTCAAAACGGGGTCTACTCTTACCTTATCCCAAGCACCTCTCAAGGTCAAGAGACCATTGACCATACCGCCCCAAGATGGAGCGATCAGCATCACAGAGAAAACCACACCCAAGACCTGCGCCCATTCAGGCAAAGCAGTATAAAGTAAATGGTGCGGACCTGCCCAGATATATAAGAAAATCAATGACCAAAAGTGTACAATGGACAATTTGTATGAGTACACAGGTCTATTGGCCGCTTTTGGTAAATAGTAGTACATCAATCCCAAGAATGGAGTAGTAAGGAAAAATGCAACTGCATTGTGCCCATACCACCATTGAACCAAAGCATCCTGTACACCGGCATAGGCCGAATAGCTTTTGAATAATGATACTGGAAGAGCCAGGGAATTGAAAATATGAAGCACTGCCACAGTTACAAAAGATGCCAGGTAGAACCAAATCGCCACATACATGTGCTTTTCTCTTCTTTTGATCAAGGCACCGATCATATTGGCACCGAAGGCTACCCATACTACTGCGATCAAAATATCAATTGGCCATTCCAATTCCGCATACTCTTTAGAGCTAGTCAAGCCCAAAGGAAGCGTGATGGCTGCCAAAAGAATAATTAACTGCCAGCCCCAAAAATGGAACCAGCTCAGAGCCTTACTCCACATAGGTGTCTTGAGGAGTCTAGGCATAGAATAATAAATCCCGGCGAATATCGCGTTGCCTACAAAGGCAAAGATCACTGCATTGGTATGCAAAGGTCTGATCCTACCGAATGTAGTATACGGATTCCCCATGTTGGCTTCGGGAAGGAAAAGCTGGGTGGCAGCAATCACTCCGACCAACATCCCGACGATACCCCAAGCGATGGTGGCAACGCCGAAGTACTTTACGATCTTATTGTCGTAATTGAACTGTTCCATAGTTGTTCCTGACATACTTACTTCGTTTTAGTTGATGGTACTTTTTTATCTTTAGTTAATTGTTTGTTTTCAAATAATATTCTGATCGCAGGCGTATGGCTATCCTCAAACTGACCACCTTTCATCGCCCTGAAAAAGAGAATAAGAAAGGAACCTGCGAGGATTAAGCTAATTGCGATCAATACAAATATGACTTCCATGCTTACCAGATTTTTGCTTTTAGACCACGCTTATAGGCCAAATAATTGGTCGTCAATGTGGTGAATATGACTACTGAAATGCTGCTGATTGGCATCAGAATGGCACAGAAAACTGGACTAACTAATCCCTGCACCGCAAAGAATACCCCGACGGTATTATATGTGAAGCTCAGCCCAAAGCTAGCTTTGATGATCTTTCGACTTATCTTGGCAAACTGTAAGAAGCTAGGGAGCTTGGTCATCACTTCAGCATCCATGATCGCATCAGAAGCAGGTGAAAAATTGGTGATTTTATCCGTAATTGCCACCCCTACTTGACTGGCTCTCAATGCCCCCGCGTCATTCAACCCATCCCCTATCATCAAGGTAGTCAAGCCTCGCTTATTCAATTTTTCAATGTAGGTTAACTTATCGCTTGGGCTTTGATTGAAATTCATCAAGACATCATTACCAAAAATTCTCTTGAGATTAGCTCTTTCATGATCTTGATCTCCAGAAAGGAAATGAACGCCCTTTCCCATTTTTATTTCAGCTACTACGCGATCGATATCCTTTCTCAATCCACTCTGAATAAAGAAGTGACCAATCACTACCCCCTCTACCGCAAAAAAGACTACATTTCCTCCTTCTCTTTCTACTAAAACTTGAGAATTCACGAAATCTGCTGACCCCAACCTGACTTCTTGGTTTTTATAAATCCCAAGGAGACCTTGACCTGAAAATTCCTTCACTTCGTCAATGACAACTGCCTTGACACCATCAAGCCAAGCATTGATTCTATTACTTAAAGCATGGGTAGATTGATTGACTAGCGCTTTGATGATGGATTTTGATTCGGGAGATAAGTCCTCACCTGTATAAGTTACCTTTGCCTGAGAAGGAGCAGTCAGCGTCCCTGTTTTATCAAATATGACAGTATCTACCTGCGCCATTTTCTCTATGACATGGGCATTTTTCAAATAGAACTTCCCTTGCCCAAAAACACGCAATGTGTTCCCAAGCGTAAATGGCGTAGACATGGCTAAGGCGCATGGACAAGTGATGATCAAGACCGAAGTGAATGATAAAACTGCCAAGGATAACTGCCCCTGATACGCCCAGAAAGTGAATGCCGTAAGCGCAATAAAGATCACCGTAAATGTGAATTTACCCGAGATGCTAGTTGCTAATGACTCTAAACTATTCGTCTTTTCCTTTTCAAAAGAGTCACTATTCCATAAATCAGTCAGATAACCTTGAGAAGGTGATTTTTGTACGGCTAAGGTCAAAGCATTCCCTTTTTGCCTTCCGCCAGCATAGATCAACTCTCCTTTCTTCTTGACTACGGGGATTTCCTCACCAGTCACAAAGCTGTAATCTATATAAGCATCGCCCTCTAGGAGAATACTATCGGCAGGAATTAACTCTTCATTTCTGACTTTGATGATATCTCCCACATTCAATTTGATCAGTGGAATCACTTCCTCTTCATCCTTGACCAACTTGGTCACTGCGACAGGGAAATAAGACCGATAATCTCTATCAAAAGAAAGTGTGTCGTAGGTTTTTTGCTGATAATATTTCCCAATCAATAAGAAAAATAACAATCCCCCCAAGGTATCCATATAACCTTCATTGAGTAGGAAAAAAATATCATAAAGACTATAAAAGAATAAAGTAATAATACCTATAGCAATAGGCACATCCATATTGACAGCTTTATTTCTGATCGATAGCCATGCTGATCTATAATAGTCGGTAGCAGCATAAAAAAATACAGGCAAAGCAAGTAACACATTAAGGTAATTAAAGGTCTTTTTGAAACCATTACCGAGGAGTTCTGCTTCTGCAAAATATTCTGGCAAGCTGAATAGCATCATATTACCAAAACAAAATCCTGCTACTGCAAGCTTAATGATTAACTTCTTATCCGTAACCTTTACTTTTTTCTTCTCAACATCAGCTAGATTGATGGTGGGTTCATAGCCTATTTTGGAAAGTAATAGCACAACCTCTTTTAGGCTGATTTGACTTTGTTGAAACTTGACTTGAACTTTTTTCTTAATGAAATCTACTCTTCCAGAAATGATACCTGGATTGAGCTTGTGTAAGTTCTCGAGGAGCCAAATACAAGAAGCACAATGAATCATTGGAATCGTAAAAGTGATATGTGATTCTTGTTCATTTTGAAAATCTAAAAGCTTTTTGATGACATCTTTGTCATCTAGATAGTCAAATCGATTATCCTTTCGAGAAGCTGTTTTTTGTGTAAGTCCAGGCTGATCGGCAATATCGTAATAGGTACAAAGATCATTTTCATTCAAAACTTCATATACCAGCTTGCAGCCAGTACAGCAAAAGTCTTTTTGATCGAAATGAAGGATTTCGTCCTGACAGGCTTCGCCACAGTGAAAGCAAGTAGCGGTAGCTTTGGAGCTATGAATGATACTTTTTGACATATTGCTGGGATCTCTAAAATAAGAATTTGATGGAAGGAATCATATTTTGTGATCGATTAATAAGACAAATAAAAAGATAACCTATTGTACCAAATCCCTCCTTTATAGAAGTGAAATAGTACTTTTGCCAAATCTGCCTGATACTCTTTTGTAGTCACTAAAAGGGTACATTGATGCTTAACTGCATAGGACCAGAAGTCGCCAATCCTTGTGAAATTAAACTTGATAAAGGAGGTCTCGAAGGTACTATTGCTTACTAGTTGTATGAGTTCTTGTTCTTCACGCTGTTTGGATTTGGGAATAAAAGAAGGTGAAATGATAGTTGCTTTACTTTGCTTGATATTATCTTGAAATAAAGTGATAAAATTTCTAATCAATCCAGCCGAAGCTGGAGTACCATCGTAATGAAAAAGTAAATGTTCTGCTGACAGCTCTTCATCATAAAGTAGCACAGGAATAGGGCATGGATTCTCTTCTAACCCTCTAGGAATCTCCATCCCATGTAGCCAATCCAGAACTTCTGGCAGGTGGGCTGTCATTAGTGTAGGACTACTTTCAGGGCTGCAATTTATCGATTGGGCTACTAAAATCTGATTTTGCGTGAAATTTCCTGGAAGCCTCCCACAATAATGCTTGGTGATGATCTCTTCTGGAATGCTCGTCTTCACTCCCTGTTGTACTTTCCCCTGCATAGCTTTACTACTTATTTAGATTACAAAGCTAGCTGAGGCAAAGTCTCAATTTGGTGACATTAAAAAGGCTAGAATATGATATTAATCATATTTTAGCTTATTGTAATCAGAAAATTTAAAAGTAAACAAACAGATTTTTATGATCATTTATTATTAAATGTAAAAAATACACTAATTTTAAACCACATCAATTTCGCTTACAGTAAAACTAAAAAACCAACAGACAAACAATGAAACAATCATTTTATTCCTATGCAGTTCTTGCGCTGATGATCGCTTTACCTATCAGTACACAAGCCCAAGATTTCCAATTCGATAATCCCATAGCTGAACAAAGAGCTGATCCTTGGGTATATAAGAATGATGATGGAACCTATTTCTTTATTGCGACAGTACCAGCGTACGACCGAATTGTACTACGAAAAGCAAAAACTATAAACGGATTAAAGCAAGCCGAAGAAAAAGAAGTTTGGACCAAACACGAAAAAGGTGTAATGGGACATCATATTTGGGCACCAGAATTACATAAGATTAACGACAAATGGTACATCTATTTTGCTGCAGGTGAAGCTGAAGATATTTGGAATATTAGAATGTGGGTTTTATCAAATGAATCAGACGACCCAATGGAAGGAACATGGAAAGAGGAAGGTCAAGTCATTACAAAAATTGATTCATTTTCTCTCGACGCAACGGTATTTGAACATAAGAATAAATTGTACATGATTTGGGCTCAAAATGTACGAGGCGGGGAGCATGGCACTGCATTGGTCATGTCCGAGATGGCTTCTCCTACTACTCTAACAGGTCCTGAAATCATTTTGACCGAGCCAGAGTTTGGGTGGGAAAGAGTAAAATACAACGTAAATGAAGGACCTGCTGTAATTAAGAAAAATGGAAAAATATTTGTCTCATATTCCGCAAGTGCAACAAACGAGAATTATTGTTTAGGACTATTATGGATTGATGAAGACAAAGATTTGATGAATCTGTCCAATTGGAACAAATCTCCTGGACCAGTATTTTATACTAATGAAGAATTAGAAAGATTCGGACCAGGTCATAATTCGTTTACACTTGCTGAGGATAACGAAACAGTTATCATGATCTATCATGCAAGAGATTATAAAGAAATCCAAGGTCATGAACTTTCAGACCCCAATCGTGCTACAAGAGCTCGAGCTATCAAATGGACTCCGAGCGGTTTTCCTGATTTCAGACAAAAAGAAAGAGACTAAATCAAAATAACTATCAGGTCTCGAAGTACTATCAACTAGTTACCACGTGAATAAGATTAAATTCCAATATTTTAACCTAATCTCTAAAAATTCAATTTTTACTTTATAAAAGCTTATAAAGTAAAACACCCATAAAAAAAGACCACCCGAAACGGGTGGTCCTTTAATAAATCTACAGGTTAGGGATTTTTTAATAATACGCTGTAGTATTTATATTATATGTGTTTTTTACTTCTTTTAAAATTCCAGACTCTCTACCTAGTAAATATAACGTTTTTTCGGCTATTTTATAAAGAAAAGTATTTCCTTTATAACGGATAAGCAATGAGATCCTTGTACTTACGAGCTTTTAATTCACGAAAGGCTTGTTATGCAAAATATACTGAAGGTGATCATATATTATCCCCAAGAGTAGTGATTTTTTACCTGACACTCTTATGTTTTTCAAGACATTACAATAAAATTGAAATTATAAATATGTAAGTAAAGATAAAATTTTAAGTCTAAAACTATAAAAAGCTTAACTCATTAGAACAATGCAGTTACTTGCATGCGCCCAACATGAACCAGACGACCTAGACCTTGAGAGTTCCTTCCCTCGTATACCAGATTCATTTGAAGACCTTCTCCGATTTTCTGCAGCCAATTAAAAGTCCATGTCAAATTATTACCTACATTCAAAGCTTGAAGCATTTCATATCCAGTTGGAGAATTCGCCTGTCCATTATAATCAATCCGAGTATATTTTAAATTAGCATTTAAAGTAGTTTTAATCGCTTTGGCATATCGGAACTCTAAACCCAGCTGATTGAGTAAGGCTTTCTCTTCAAATTCCTGATTTGCAATATTGACCTTGTCTGTATATTGATACATGAAAGTAGCTCGGAAAATACTGCTAGGCTGCCATGAAAGTTCAGGACCTAAAGCATATTGTTCAATGTTATAATTTCTGTTTTCTAAGAAATCTGAAGCTGCAATTCTATTTCCTGCCATCAATAAAAACCTCAAATTCAAAGTTGGATTAAAATTGAAACGAGTATTCAGCCTCCAGTCTTTTTGAACTAAATCGTCAAAACCACCAGCGAGCAACTGTTTATTTTGGCTATCAAAAACAGATAAATCAAATCCGTATTTAGGCGAAGCTCTATTGAAGAAAAAAGAGCTTCTAATCACTTGTCTCACAGAGATCAAGTCTTCTTCTGCAAAACCTCCAACAAATGGATTGATCCTTTCCCAAAATTCATTCGATGTGATCTTTTTCTCAATACTCAAACTTGTCGTATTTGAAAACTTTTGAAGAAAAACCCTCAATCCTTTTTCTTTTCTCCAGGTGTCAGGAAATTTGGCATTGAGCCTGTAATTGAATATAGTGGAGTAGGCTTGGATAAAATCTGTAGTTGGCACAAAAACCTTGATGAAGTTTTTTTCCTCGGGATTGACAGCGATATAAAATTCATTCAATTGCTGTACACCATCTCCATTATCATCTCTCCAAGCATGAGTCCCCTCCCCTGTAGGCACTGGGAGAAAGACAAATTCTCTTCTAAACTCCCTTCCATTCCCTAAAGCATAAGACAGCTCGTTACGAACATTCCCATCAAAAAGATTACTCAGATAGTCAACCTTCCCCAATACTGTGCTCTCGACATCTTGTGCCAATCTAACAAATCGAAGTTCCCTATATGTGAATGTTCCCTTGAAGTCATGATTTCCAAAACGTCTTCGCAAACCATAATTCATGGCGAAAGCCTCAGTATCTGCCACCAACTGTCCCGCTACTGGAAACTTATCTTCTCGCCAACTCACATCCGCAAAAAAGGAATAAGGTAATGTGTCGTTGGATTTGATATAAAGCATCTGTTCTAAAAAATTCATAGCGGTACTTACTACAGAATCTGTTTCACTATTTCTGACTGCATTCCTATCTATCATCAATCTATACCCAGGAACAAGGTATTTACTTTTATAGCTTACATCACCCGTATAGCGTAGCCAATCAGAGTTAAGGTTCCGTATATCACTATTGAGCTTGAAGAATTCATTTTTGATAAAGATACGCTTACCCACTATTTGATTGAATGTAGCTAATTGCTGGGTGCCCGCTAGAATTTCACCCCTATTTCTTAAGTTGAATCTAAAAGAAAAAGTCTGATCTGCATCCTTGCTTAACGAAACCTGTGTATTGAAAATCCTCTCATTTGCAGAAGTCTGTAAATCCTCTTGTGTCAAACTCCAATCCCTATCAAATTCTATGTATCTCAATCGATCGATGAAACTAAAATTAGCAGAGTTGTATTCAAATTCCGTAAGGGCATTGAACTTGTATCCTTTTGCTTTTTGAAAAGTCCTATCTTCTGATAACACTCCGGATTTTATTGCAAAACCACTATTGTCTTCATTGTCTAATTGGGAAAACAAGTTATCATCGGTATTAGAAAAGGCGAATTCAGTATACGCTTGCTCGTGGGTACTTAATTTGATCCTTGTACCCGCAGTAAGCATTTGCCTTTTGTTCGGAGCAGGCAGTTGTGACAATATAGAAAATCTCCCCTGAGGCACACCGTTAATTCTAGGTACATATTCATAAACAGGACCATTCGCTAATTGCTGAGAGCGGACATAATCTCCATTTCCTTGTCCTACTTCAGAGAAACCAACTGCAAAAAAAGCTTCCTCAGGATTAGTTGAGTATTCGAAAAAAACTACTGGCAAACCCCTATCATCAAATGATGCCAACCTTCTATAAAGAATTCTATTTGGATCAAATGCAATAGAATCTACACGAGGTACTGAAGCCGCTTCAAGATTATCCCCAACTGAAGCTAACAAACTTTTTTCTGCATCAGAAAACTCAAAAAATAAAGGTCTATTTCTATTATCTTGTTCTCTGTAAAAGTTCATGTAGAAAGAAACACTTTCTGTTTCTTGGATATGGTTAGCAGTAAGAATGGACCTAGAATAATTTCGCTCAGCATACTCAAAGTCTATCCTTACCCTTGAGTATTGGGTAATCAGCACATTGGGTGTGAATGTGATTTCTCCTTGATTGTAATCGATTACATAATCATAATTAAATCCGCGTTGTAATTGCTTTCCATCAAGGAATACTCTCTCTGAGTTAGCCATGATTATAACAAATCGCTCGTTTTGGGGGCCAGGAATTCTGTATGGGCCTAAGGTTCCCTCAAAAATCTCCAACTGAATGGAAGCAAATTTCCCTTTTGCTACAGAGGCCGCTGCTTGAGTTGATGCTTTCCATTTATCCCCTATTTGGTAGTTTGTAGTAAATTGTGCGCCCTGTACATTTTTATAATATCTCAAGAATTCAGATTTTCTTTGCCTCAAAACGACATCTCCCGCAGCCAAATTGAATTTGTCATTATAAATTTCCACCAAAACGTTATCAAAATCTTGTAGTTGCTGGGTATTTCCTTCGGGTTGAAATGGCACATTTTGATCTGTAATACTTGCTCTGATATTAAGATTTTCAGACAATTCCCCTGACATCTGCAAATTCAATGAAGAGTTGACAAAGACATTCTGAGTATTCCCAAATGACACTCCCCTTGTCAAATTCCCTGACTTATATAGATTGGTAGAAGGAAAAAGCTCCTCCCGGAAATCAAAAGCAGGAATAGCTTGTACCCTATTATCTCTAAACATTGCCATGGAATCATAATCTTGCATTAATGTCCTCCTTGCTACTGTCTGATGCAAGCTGTAAGGAAATGTCTGATAACAAACCTTTAGTGAATCAATTCCTAAATCCTGATTGAGATCGACTTTGATCGTACCAGAATTGAGACTGTACTTGAAGGTATAGGTTTGATTATTCCTATCTTGAATTTTAATAGTCTCTTCTATTACAGAAAGTGAATCTAATAAAGTCCAGCTTTTAAGTTGTTCTACCGGAAACCATTTACATTTCTCTTCTTGAGCGTAAACCCAAGTCGATGAAAATATGATTATCCCCAGCAGTAAAAATCTTCTCAAAGCAAACATTTATTGATTAATCTGTTTACTAAGGTAATATTTTAGACGATAAAATAGTGTTACTTTTTCAGGTAGATAAATGAACTAAGTATGGTTACTCTTGTCTTGTCAAGTCAAAGGATAGGTAAAAAGTAGTTCCTTTCCCAATTTCTGTTTCAAACCAGATATTTCCACCCGCCGTCTCTACTCCTCTCTTAGCAATCGCCAACCCTAGACCAGACCCCTCCGATTTAGTACTGAAATTAGGAATGAAGATTTTGTCTTTCAAATCATCCGATATTCCCTTACCGTTGTCTTTAATCTTCAAGAGCACCTTACCAATATCATTGATATCTAATACAACTTCAATCCTCGGTTTCTTTGGTGACTCTACTGCTTGAATTCCATTGATAATTAGATTTGCAATTACCCTTCCGAATAATTGATCATCACCCATCACGAAAAGTGGAACTCCCTTAGTTTTATCCTCAAGATTAAGCGTACCCTTCTCTCTATTTTTAAATAATTCAATGCTTTCTTGTACTACAACCCTGAAGTCCATCAATTCATTCTTAGGCAAAGGCATCTTAGCAAAAGTAGAGAAGGATGTAGCGATGTCGCTCAATGTATCTACCTGGTGTATTAGGGTTTCTATAGGCTTTTTTAATTTTTCTGTATCATCCAGCTTACCCATCAATTGAAGTCGAAGTAGATGCTGAAGTGTCAATTTCATTGGCGTAAGAGGGTTTTTAATTTCATGCGCTACTTGCTTGGCCATCTCCCTCCATGCTGACTCCTTTTCTGTATTGGCCAAGGTTTTCTTGCTGGCCTCGAGTTTAAATAGCATATTATTATATTCGTTGACAAGCAGACCTATTTCATCATTAGCAGGCCAATACATGGGTTCGTTACTATCCAAATCGGTGTCTTTTAGCTTCTGGGTCAAAAGATTAAAAGGAAATGTAAGATTCTTGGATACGAAATAAGACACAAATAGGAAGATGATAAAAATCAGAACAAAGATATTGGCGATATTACTCAGTACGTCTGCAATCAATAAATCAAGTTCAGATTCTGATTCGAAAAAGGGAATAGAGACTATGGCTCTAATCTGCTGGCTATCAGATGACCTAATAGCAAGATACACTGTCTTAAAATTTAGCTCACCTATTCTTTCCTCTAGCAAGGCTCTGTTATTCTGTCTTTCAATCACCTCTGCAATTGCCTTGGGATTGATGTACTTTGTCAATATACCCTTGTCAAAAGTATTGGGCTGGGATGTTGCAAGCAATTGTCCTTCTGCGTCATACACATTAATCTCTACATTCGTAGTACCTGCAAGATTATTCACCATCTGAGCAAAATCATCTCGATCAGCCTCACCGATAGCTTGCCTTTCTAACACACCAGATAAGTTGTCTCCTACTAAAGAAGCTTTTTGAAAATATTGTCTGTGTAATTCCTCCCGGTAAGAATTTGTCAATAGACCAATGATGATCAAGCTAATAGTCAAAATTGGAAAGAAAAATGCAAAATTCAGATACATCTGAAGTTTGGTAGCATAGTTGAAATTAAAATTACGGATACCTTGTCTCAAGGTAAAACTAAGTATACTCAACAAAGTCAATAAAATAAAAGCCACAAAGAAAAGTGAAATATCGGCTAGGATATAATAAACAGGATAAACTGGTGTAGATACAACCACCATTCTCTCTTCATTCTCAACAGCAAGATGATGATATTTCCGTAGATAAATACCTGCAGATTTGAGTTTTGCATTGGCTTGGAATTCATCTAAATCCAATGCTCTATAATTGAATACACCAACAGAATAAGATAGACTCCCTTCCTCGAAAACAGCAAAATCAAAATTCCGTTCCCCATAATTCACATTGTATTTCCTATCCATCAAAAGTTTAGGAAATACGGCTGAAGGCTGAATCTTAAGCTGTCTTAATTCTAGAAAAATAGTACCTATGAAATTATCTTCTCGATAGAGTGGTATAAAAACAATATACTTATTCCCTACACCTTCTTCAATACCTTTGACAAAATACAGGTCTCTCATTGCTGTAGCATAGTCGCTTTTTATATAGCTCAACCGAAGGTCTTGTAATTTTTCTTCTGAGAATCGATCTATGACATTATCACCTATGGAATTGAATACTTTTACTCTAAGATCATATTGGTCAAAATAATTGATCATATGGAATTTTCGAATTTTCCTTTCTATGGCTTCATTTGATTGAAAAGGATCAGTTAAAGTGTTTTTGATAAAAAGGTCATTTTTGATCCGCTCCATAATTCCACCTAAATAAAATTCGGCCATCACATCATTTTCTACCAATTGCTGTGTCCCAAACCGAACCTTTGCTTGAAGCTGCCTTTCCAAAAAAACTTCATGAGATGCTATACCTGTGATTACAGCACCGATCAAACAGCCAAAGAAAAAGGTTAGAAAAGTATTGAAGCCAAGCTTAAAAATATTCTTATAAAGCTCAAAACTGATGATAGAAAACAAAAGAATAAAGTGAGAAGAAAAAGCAATGAAATATACCCAGTTGTAATATGCTAGAACTATTCCTACTGGAACTGAGAAATAAAGCAAAATTCTAAGCGCTACTATCTTTTCAATCTTCTCTCCACTCAAAACTAAATTGATCCCCAAAATAGAGAAAAGTAGATACATGGCTCCTCCAAAAAAGACAATAAATAAACTGATCAGCTTAAAATAGTCAAATGTAGGAATCGATAGAATATTAAGATCCCATTGACTGTTGCTGAGAATATTGATATACAAGCTATAAAACAGCACCAACAATATAGTAGACACCAGATAGGCCAAAAAAACAAAAATACCAGGCTGATATCTAGCTCTGAAATGATTGAACCTTTGTTGAAAACTTTGACCTGCCAGTACAGACAAAATCAAAGAAAAAATAATTAGAGAACATACGGTGTTTAACAAAAGATCACCCAAGCTAGGATTGAACCAAGAAGATGCATACTTGCTGGAGTCGAATAATTCAAAGTCAAAATAATCCTGCGGAAAGTGAAAGAATATCATAAATGCCCTAATGGCTAATAAAATCCCTAAAGAATAAGCAATTGCTAGATTTTTATGACCTTTGCGCCAGATTGTGGCTACAAATCCATATCCCAAAATCAGCACAAGCGAAAGTAGAGAAAAGAAAAATATCAATAATGTAAAATTACTCTCTTTGGTCACTGGTTGATATCCAGATTCAAAATCTATAGAGAAGATATACTCCCCTTTGATACTGTTAATTGTATAAGCATCAGTCTTGACATTAGATGCAGATAATTGTACCCTATTGTTACCAAAAAGTTCTGGATTAAAACCTGAAAGCAAAAAATCATTTTGGACTTCCCGCTTATATTTCAATGGATATAACTGAACTAACCAATATGAGCTTTCTGCTCTTTTTAAATTTCTAAGACGTATGTAATAAACTGCCTTGCTGTCTTCATACAATTGATGGGTTCTAGATTTATCAATAATCTCAATATCTGGTGAATGAATAAAATCTGACCAAAATACTAGTCGATCTAAGTCATCAAATAAAAAATAAGAGTGATGACTTTCTACAATCAAATTTGAAAAGCTCAATTCCTCTCCAGGCCTATTATTCATCAAAATAGCTATAAAATCTTCATCAAACTGCTGTCCTATTTGTTGAATTTTAGCTTCAATGGGGGCCGCTAACCTATCTGTAGAATGTTTACTACTTAAAAAATAATTTAATGCCAGTAGGAGTCCTATGGCAAAGATGGAAGATAATAGAATTAGTCTTTTTTTCTTGAGCATAATCTTGATAAAAGTAAAAAAGCAAAGTCTATTATCAAACTTTGCTCATTTTATACATTAAATTCAAAAACCGTACTAGAATTTCTCACCTTGAAAGACAAATTTAGACTTTCTTTTTTTGGCATTCCTATACCATAAAAATCCAATCACAGCAGCAATCAAATAAGGCATGGTGAAAAGATATAAAATTCCAGTGTTCAATCCAGCGCCGATAGTCGTCTCACCATTACTCACATTATTTTCAACAGAGGCTCTACACATCGCACATTGTGCAAATGAAGTAATTTGAGTCATCATAAACCCAATGAATAAAAAGAAGGCTTTTGAAAGATTTTTCATCAACTTAATAACGCTAGAAACGGGAAGATAGTTTAGAAGCTATAATAAGGACTGATCATAAGATACACTACTACTCCTGTCACCGTCACATAGAGCCAAATAGGGTAGGCAAATCTAACTACTTTCCTATGCTTTTCTCGCTGATCAGTATAGCCATAATAGTAGGCTAATAAAATCGGAAATAAAGCCACAGCAGCCAAAATGATATGAGTAATCAAGATAAAAAAGTAAATAGTCCTAATCCAACCTTCACCACCAAAAGAAGTACTTTCAGCTGAAGCGTGATAAATCACATAAGAAACAAGAAATACAGCTCCCAATGTAAAGGCAGTTGTCATCGATGCCCGATGCAATGGGATATTTTTGTTTTTTATAAAAATCAAACCAGCTATCAACGCTATGGTAGCAGCAGTATTAATTACTGCATTGAGATGTGGTAAAAAATATACCCAATCACTCGCGAAATCTAACTTCGTGGGCATGAACAATAATAAAGCTACTACTATAGGTACAGCAACTGCTATAACTGTCACCAGCCTAATGATTCCTTTATCCTCAGAACTATTCGACAAACTATTATTTTCCATATAATAAGATTTTTGTTTCTAATATCAAACGATCTACCTCTTCTCTATTGGTTCCGCTATAATACCCCCTAATTCTCCCCTCTTCATCAACTAAGACAAATTTATCAGAATGTACAAAATCATCAGGCACTCCCTCTCCATCTATAGTAGGTAATATAAATCCACATCGTGCAAGATTATAAATCTCAGATTTATCACCCGTCAGAAAATGCCATTTCCCCGGGGTTGCTCTATGCAAATCAGCATAAGATTGAAGCATCTCAGGTGTATCATATTCTGGATCAATTGATATAGAATAGATCTGAACATCATCATTTTGTCTAAACACATCATCTACACGCTCCATTTCTGTAGACATCACAGGACAAATGCTAGGACAGGAAGTAAAGAAAAAGTCAACAATAGTAACTTTTCCTTTCATTTCTATACTCCCTATCTCTTGATTGAGGTGAGAAGTAAATTTAAATTCTGGAATCCTATGTTGTTTGCCTTCTTCAAAATTACATTCTAAAAAAGGATTATCAACGCCAGTTTCGTAATATACCGGAATATCATAAGTATTTGAACTCATTGTCTTTAAAAAGACGATAATAAGAACAGGAATCAGTAAGATGCACAATAACACTAAGCCCTGTAAAATTCTAAGTCCCTTCATAAGATTTGATTTATTATATAACAAAAAAGTAGGTTGAAGAGTCCATCTCCAACCTACTTTTTTTGTTAATAGAAAGATTTTACCACCTTAACATAAAGATGTCTGTGCCTTCTCTCATCAATGCAATTACCAACCACACCAAAAATATGAGTGGTACTATGATAGAATAAAATAAAGGTTTTGCCTCTTCAC
Source organism: Belliella buryatensis (assembly GCF_900188245.1). Classification (GTDB taxonomy): domain Bacteria; phylum Bacteroidota; class Bacteroidia; order Cytophagales; family Cyclobacteriaceae; genus Belliella; species Belliella buryatensis. Next base: position 109,720 of record NZ_FZOK01000012.1, read on the forward strand.
CAAGATGCATAAATTCCATCATAATGTATTTCGCTTTCCAAATTGTCAATACAATAAAGAGGAAGTAGAGTAAAAGACCTCTATCCATGGTAAAAGCCATCAAGAATTCAACCGCAGTGATCGCTAATAGGATCCCAGCTGTCTTCCAGATTTTCATAATTTTAGCATTATCTCTAGGAATTACTTCCAAGCTAGTTTTATTTTCTTGTGCTGCCATATCAAATATGCTTATAATTTCTTTAGATTAAGTAGAAGAAGGTAAAAACGAATACCCATACAAGATCAACAAAATGCCAATAAAGACCAATTTTTTCAATCATTTCATAATGTCCTCTTCTTTCATACACACCAACTGCCGCTTGATAAAAGGCTAGAAATAGCAATACCACTCCAATAGTTACGTGAAATCCGTGGAATCCAGTGATAAAGAAGAATAGTTGGGCAAAAGCGGCTGGGCCATATTCATTAACTACCAAATTGGCTCCATAAATGGTCTCTGTTACAACTTGATTCAGTGTGTTCACATAAGTCAGTACAGCTCCATTATCAGAACCGTGAATAAAGTGAGACCATTCCCATGCTTGACAGCTCAGGAATGTGATTCCACCAAGTAAAGTCCAAAGCATCCATTTTACTACGTCGTTTCTATCATTTCTATGACCAGCTTCTACAGCCAATACCATCGTAACAGAGCTCATGATCAAAATAAATGTCATCAAACCTACAAAGACCAATGGCATATGAACTCCATGGAAGAAAGGAAAAGCATCAAATACCAATTCTGGAATAGGCCAGTACTCATTAGAGCCTTGGAAAGCATCCATTGTTCCTGAGTAGGCAGGATAACTTACGCGGATAGCTGCATAAGTAATCAAAAATGCGGCAAATGTAAAGATATCTGAAAGTAGGAAAAACCACATCATGAGCTTTCCATAACTGGCTTTTAGAGGTTCATTACCACCTCCCCAGATTCCTCTTTTGGAGCTAACTCCGATCGCTGTTGCAGTCGTCGACATATGAATTAAATTAACTTTATATTTAATGATTAAGTTGCAAGAACATAAATAGGTATAACCATAGACCTCCCAAGAAATGCCAATAGGTTACGCACATTTCCATCGGTGTCATAGATTGAGAATGTACCTTGTATCTAAAGGACGAAATTAATACAATAATTAGAAATATCACACCGCTAATCAAGTGTAATGCATGCAAACCTGTAAAAACATACAAGAAGGAGCCTGCAGGATTACCTACAAAATATACATCTTTGTCTACTAATGCAACCCAACTATACCATTGACCTATTAGAAAAAGGATTCCCAATATAACCGCAATTGACATACCTAACCTTACTTGGACAAGTTCATCTTTTTTAGCTGAGACATAAGACCAATGAAGAAAAATACTGCTAAGTACCACAATTCCTGAAGTATAATAAAATATATCAGGCAAAGTGAACTCCAACCAATTACCTTCGGACTGTCTGACAATATAAGCACTAGTCAAAGCTGCAAAAATCATTACAACAGTAACCATAAATAACCATAGTGCAAACTTCTTTGGATGCATGGAAATTGGTTGCTCTGCCCCTTCAATATATGCGAATTTTTCCTCCATCTTAAATCTTATCTAGTAAATACGCAATTTGTACAATCGGAAGATACAAAAACGATCCAAACATGATCTTCAAAGCAGATTTTCTTGAGCAATCTCTCATCAAGGAAAACGTCTGCGCTAAGAAAAGAACACCACAAACTGTAGCTACGATACCTGAATTTAGCCCTGTCAAACCAAAGTAAGTAGGCAACAAACCCAGAGGCAATAAGAACAAGGTGTAAATCATAATTTGAATCGCAGTATTGAGGTCCTTTTTTCCACCAGAAGGCAATAACTTAAATCCAGCCTTTTTATAATCTTCGTCACTTACCCAAGCGATAGCCCAAAAATGAGGAAATTGCCAAACAAACTGAATCCCGAAGATAATCAAGGCCTCATGTGAAATCATCCCAGTAGCAGCAGTCCAACCTAACAAAGGAGGCATAGCCCCAGGGATTGCTCCAACAAAAACAGCTATTGGCCCAACTCGCTTCAAAGGGGTGTAAACAAATACATAAAGAATCATGCTTAATACACCCAAAGCAGTAGTCAAAGGATTGGTAAATAACCAGAGTATACTTACACCAATAATCCCAACTATTGTAGTAAACCAATAGGCCTCTGAAAGAGTAATTTGTTTTAAAGGAAGAGGTCTGTTTTGAGTTCGCTTCATTAGCTTGTCATAATCTCTTTCCCATATTTCGTTTGCCGCCCCAGAAGCACCACTAATCAGAAAACCTCCAATCATCAAGGCAAAGAATTTCCCCCAAGAAAAAACTACTCCAGAGTCTCCCAAAATAAATCCAAACACCGCAGAGAAAGTAACCAATGCGCTCAGTCTGAATTTGATCAATTCGTAATATGCCTTTGCTCTAAAAGCAACTGCATCGATTAGCGTATTTTCGACAATATTTAAAGTCCTCATGAACTAACTGTGTCTATTTTTAATTTATTTTGATCAAAAAGATTCAATAACAATAAGAATTGAATTCCTATGATCAATGCACCTAATAATAGGTGGACTGGTTGCAGGAAAGCTGGAATTGCAAAATATGCCATCCCAACCCCCGTCAATATTTCAAACACAATTATTATAAGTAGTAATTGTGATAATTTGAAGATTCCTGAATTACGAAGCGAGTATTTATAAATTTTATAAATAAACAGCAGATGAATACCCAAGAGCACCAAGGAATAAGACCTATGAATAAGAAAAGGCAAACCCAATTGCTCTATCCAAGTACTTCTCAACAAGTTCCCCATGGCTGTGGCAACTTGATCAATTTCTTCTCTCACCTGCGTACCCAAGATAATTTGTACTATCATTAGAATGAAACCAATGAATAATATAATAGAAAGTCTTTTAGATTTATAAGTCCTTCTTTTGATCTCTTTACCAATATGATGTGCTCTGAAATGGATGTAGATTAATATACAAACCAATAACAGTGCTAACAACATATGTATGGTGATCATCCATGTCAATAAATTCGTGGAAACGACGATTGAACCTATCCAACCGATAAAGAGAACGAGGATCAAGCTGCCAATAGATAAGATAGGAATTAATTTATCTTGACTCCATAAAGAAAGAGATCTATAAACAGTAAGTATTATCAAAAGACCGATGACAACGCCAATTAATCTATTGATATATTCTATCCATGTTTTGGTGGCATTAAACTCCTCCTCTATCAAAATAGACTTATCATTTCTTATCTCTTCTGCCTTATTCGTAAAACCTAACTTTTCTAAACTAGCGACAAAGCGATCATTTTTTTCAACTCGCTTTTCGAGGTATATTTCCTGATAATCATTTGGGAGCTGATTCACGCTCGTTGGCGGAACCCAGCTCCCAAAGCATTTAGGCCAATCAGGACATCCCATACCAGAACCGGTACTTCTGACAATCCCACCAACCAAGATCAGAAAATAAACAGCAATCACAGTAATCAAAGAGATCCTGCGAAAGCTGTTAATTGATTTAAGATTCCTTAGATTCATTTGCTACCAACACTTCCTCTTCCTCTGCGATAATTTCCTTTTCTAATTTAACCAATTCCTGTTCATGAGGAAGGTTAGATTCAGGAGTAGCAGACAACGGAACTGTTTGCATAATGAAGTCTTCCTTAGCACCTGGCTTAGAGTAATCATACGGCCATCTATACACTGAAGGAATTTCACCAGGCCAGTTACCATGTCCTGGGAATAATGGAGTAGTCCACTCTAAAGTGGTAGATCTCCATGGGTTTAAACTCGCTTTTCTGCCTCTATACATGCTATAGAAGAAATTGAACAAGAAGATGAACTGAGCTGCAAATGTGATAATAGCTGCCGCAGATACAAACATATTCAAATCAGTGTACATGTTAGAAAACTCAAAATTGGTCCAAGAATAGTATCTCCTAGGGAATCCAGCGATACCGATATAGTGCATCGGGAAGAATACCAAGTAAACACCCACAAATGTCAACCAGAAATGGATATATCCCAGCCTAGCATCCATCATTCTACCAAACATCTTAGGGAACCAATGATAAACACCAGCCATCAATCCAAAGAAAGAAGCAGAACCCATTACAAGGTGAAAATGGGCAACTACAAAATATGTATCGTGTAGTTGAATATCAATTGCAGAATTACCTAAGAAAATACCAGTCAAACCACCAGATATAAAGAATGAAACTAATCCAATGGAAAATAACATTGCAGGAGTAAAGATCAAATTACCTCTCCAAAGTGTAGTCAAGTAATTAAATACTTTTACAGCAGATGGGATAGCAATAATTAATGTTAGGAACATGAAGATGGAACCCAAAAATGGATTCATTCCTGACACAAACATGTGGTGAGCCCAAACTACAAACGAGAGTATAGTAATACCCAACATTGAAATAATCATGGCTTTGTAACCAAAAATTGGCTTTCTAGAGTTTGTAGCAATTACTTCTGAAGTGATACCTAATGCTGGCAACAATACAATATATACTTCAGGGTGACCTAAAAACCAGAATAAATGTTGGTATAAAACTGGACTACCGCCAGTATTTGGCAGAGCTCCTTCTCCAGAAATGTATATATCTGATAAATAGAATGAAGTACCAAAACTTCTATCGAATACCAATAGCAATGCAGCAGCAAATAAAACTGGGAATGATAACAAACCAATAACAGCTGTCAGGAAGAAAGCCCAAATTGTCAATGGAAGTCTAGAGAAAGACATACCTTTGGTTCTTAGGTTAATAACTGTCGTTATATAATTGATACCTCCTAACAAGGACGAAGCAATGAAAAAGGTCATCGAAATCAACCATAGCGTCATACCCATACCAGAACCTGGAATAGCTTGCTCCAATGCAGATAACGGAGGATATACTACCCAACCACCCCCTGCAGGGCCATTTTCAAGGAAAAGAGAAATAAACATGATCACACCTGATACAAAGAAGAACCAGTAGGAAAGCATATTCATGAATCCTGAAGCCATATCTCTTGCACCAATCTGAAGAGGTATCAAGAAATTAGAGAATGTTCCACTCAAGCCAGCTGTCAATACAAAGAAAACCATAATGGTACCATGCATCGTAACTAACGCCAAATAGAAATTAGGATCAAGTTTACCCGCCTCATCAATCCAGCCTCCAAGTAATGGCTTAAGGAATGTTAAGTCCATATCAGGAAAACCTAATTGAAGTCTAAATAAAATCGAAAGAAAACCTCCAATCAAAGCCCAGAAAATACCAGTAACCAAAAATTGTTTACCGATCATTTTATGGTCAGTACTAAAGATGTACTTCGTGATAAAGTTATCGTGATGCTCGTGATCATGATCATGAGCAGTAGCACCATGAGAAGCTACGTTAGCTGTTGCCATAATTTTACTTATTTAATTACTTATATTCACCGATAGTGATATCGGCCAATTCTTTCAAATCTGAAGGTAAGTTTTCAACCAGTGCTGGATTGTTGACAATATATGGTTTTTGTTCTTTCAACCATTCCTGATATTCTGCAGGCTCAACTACTCTGATTTCTCTACGCATTGAGAAATGACCCCTTCCACATATTTCAGTACAAGCAATTTCATAAACAAATTCCTCGTCACCCAGTTCTTGACGCATTTCTGCTGTTGTTTTTGTGGGCGTAAACCAAAATCTAGTAGGCATACCAGGAACTGCATCCATTTTCAATCTCATATGTGGTGCAAAAACAGAGTGAAGAACATCTCTAGCTCTAATTTTAAATAGAACAGGTTCTCCCTTTGGGATCACTACGACTGGAGATGTAAAATCATCTAAAGCATTTCTATCCGTAAAATCAACTCCAGAAGGATTATTTACTTCGTTGACTAATCTATAGTCATGATCACCTAGAACATTGTCCAAACCGGGATATCTAACTTCCCAAGCAAATTGATAACCCATGATCTCAACGACATGAGCATTTTCAGGTGCAGGAGCTGTAATATCAGACCAAGCTTTCCATCCGCCTATCACAAGAATAGCCAATACAACAGCAGGGACTACTGTCCAAATAACTTCTAGTTTATTGTTATCAGGGTAAAACGTAGCCTTCCTCTTCTCACTATATTGATACTTGTATGGGAAAATGAAAAGAAGAATATGAGTTATAATGAATACAACACCAGTTACAGCCATTGTAATCCAAAATAACTGATCTGTCACAGCACCATGTTCGGAGCCTAAAGGAAGATTGTAGTTATCAAACTCTTTAATTGAATACCAAAACATCAAACCTCCAGCTCCAAAAAGGAATACAACAAACAATAAGGCGTTTACCTTATTACTACTTGAAGCAATCTTCTTATCAGAACCTTTAACAACTGAAACTAGGGTTTGTATTCTGTAAACCATCCATATCAAGGACAGCAACAACAAAACACCAACTGCAATAAGAAATCCGTACATAATTTTTACTTTTTCGGATAAATATTAAATGTGATGATGATATGACTCTTCAAGCATTGGGTGATTTTTGGCTACCAAATTTTTACCTGCTAGAGATTTAAACACTACGAAAACAAAAGCGGCACCAAATATCAACAACATTCCAATTTCCATTAAGCCAAACCCTCCATTGTGACCTAAAGTACCTGGTTGAACCATCAAGAAGAAATCAAACCAATGTCCTAAGATAATCAAAGAACAAACAACTTTAAGAAAGACACCATGTCTTTTAGAATCACGTGTCATAAGAACAAGGAACGGCAACACAAAGTTTAGTGCTAGGTTTACAAAAATGAACGGGCTATACACGTCGCTTTGTAATCTTTCTACGAAGTAAACAGATTCCTCAGGAATATTGGCATAATAGATCAATAAGAACTGTGAAAACCAGATGTATGTCCAGAAAATAGAGAATGCAAATACAAACTTACCTAAGTCATGAATATGATTTTCATTGACCATTTCCAAGTAACCTTTACCTTTTAGATAAAGCGTAATCAATGTGATCACTGAAAGTCCTGCTACAAACCAAGATGCAAATACATACCAACCAAACATAGTAGAAAACCAGTGTGTATCGATAGACATGATCCAGTCCCAGGCAGCAATTGAAGAGGAAACAGCAAATAAAACTAGAAAAATAGCTGACCATTTTCTGATATTTGACCAATCATGAGACCCTGAAAGGTTATCCTCTGCAAAAGAAAGATTCTTCAATTTATTAAAGAAAAAGACCCATATACCAAAGAATGCAATCATTCTAATGATAAAGAAAATAGGGAAGGAACCTTTTTCCATTGGCCAATAGAAGAATGCTCCTTTACCATCTATGATGTAATCATATTGAGGATCATTTTTATCAAACAAATAGCTATGTGTCCAGTGAAATAAATCATGGCTAGCTACAAAGAAGGTAACAATCATTAAAACTCCAGCTATCGGTAACCAGTTGCCAAGTGAAAGCATCACTCTCAATATACCAGTTGACCAACCAGCTTGTGCAGCATACTGTATTGCAAAGAAGAAAACTCCGATAACAGCGATACCCGTGAAATAAACATTGTTGATCCAAAGGTTTGCAAAAACCCTATGATACCAATGATAAGCATGACCACTAGCATCAGCTGCTTCATCATGATGACCACCAAACAAAGATGTAATAACTCCAACAGCGAACAAAGCTACACCAAGACCCAAAACAGTCATGATGGACTTCTTCAAAGAAGCTGTGAAATCAAATTTTTGATCTAAATTATAACTTGATACCTGCGCCATGATTATTGCTTCTGAATTTCTTGTTTAACATAGTGAACAATTTTCCAAATTCTTTCTTGAGGAATTTGAGAGCCGTGAGCGCCCATTCTGCCTTTTCCTTTCATGATCACATGAAAAATATGGCCTTCAGGAAGATTGATATAAGCACCACCTTTAAGGTTAGCAACACCACCAATAACTTCACCAGCTTTACCATCTCCCTCACCAGCTGCACCATGACAGGCTGAGCAATACTGAAGATAAAGTTGTCTACCCTCTTCAAGAACTTGATCTGTCAATTCAACTGGGTTCTGGATTTCCGCGGCCTTTTCAAGTTCGAAAGCCTTCAACCTGTATGGCAACATTCCATCTTTAGTTCGAGGAACTGTATTAGCTACAGGTTCTCTCATATTCATTCTATGCGGGTTATTGATATTAGAGTTGAAGAACTCACCCTTTTCATCTTCTCTCGTAGACAACCATTTACCTTCATCTTCATTGATAATTTGAGTCAATGGTTCATACGCTACAGAATTGTACATTTGAGGTGCGTATTCGTACCCAGGATGATCTCCTGAGGCACTACAAGATGCAAGCCCTATGGCAACACCAGCAGTAGCTAATACATATATGGATCTTATCAATTTCATATTGTCTGAGTTACTATTCAAAACTTTTTTTATTGACTTCTGTAGCACCAGAAGATTTTAGAATATCACCAATCTTTTCTTCTCCCAAAGATGCATTAGTCGCTAAATCGATAGCCATCACATGCTTATCATCTGTGATTCTTAGATCGAAGATTCTTGGCTGAGCCCAAGGCTTCAAGTTGGAAGATACCATAAATACTCCCACCATACCGAAAGCAGCCAAAAGGACAGTCAATTCGAAAGTAACTGGGATAAAATCAGGGAATGCAGCATGATCCTTACCGCCTATAATCATAGGCCAGTCAATTTTCATCATATAAAATTGCATGACTAAAGCCAAAGTCGTTCCAAGTATCCCAAAAAGGAAAGCTGCAATAGGAAGCCTGCTCCTTTTATATCCAAGTACATCATCAATCCCATGAACTGGAAAAGGTGAATAAACTTCATGAATCTTAACACCACTACCTCTAACCTTAGATACGGCGTCTAACAAAACATCCTCATCATCAAATACACCGAGGACAAAATTCTTATCTCTTTCCATGATTATTTATTTACTTTTTCTGATGAAGACTTAACAATAGATTTCACCTCAGCCATGTTGATTACTGGGAAGAACTTTGCGAACAACAAGAATAAGGTAAAGAACAAACCAAAAGTGAATAAGTACACTCCGATATCTGACAAAGTAGGATAGAACATCGCCCAAGATGATGGCAAGAAATCCCTATGTAAAGATGTCACAATGATTACAAATCGTTCGAACCACATACCGATGTTTACTACCAAAGAAAGTATGAAAGTAGCGACAATTGAAGTTCTGATCTTTTTGAACCAGAATAGTTGTGGGGAGATCACATTGCATGTCATCATAGACCAATATGCCCACCAATAAGGGCCAAATGCTCTATTGATGAATGCGTACTGCTCTGCTGCTACACCAGAATACCAAGCTATAAAGAATTCAGTAATATAAGCTATACCTACAATTGAACCAGTAATGATGATTACGATATTCATCAACTCAATGTGTCCTATGGTAATGTAATCTTCCAGCTTAAACACCTTCCTTGTAATGATCATCAAGGTCAATACCATGGCAAAGCCAGAAAAAATCGCACCCGCCACGAAATATGGGGGGAAGATTGTAGTATGCCAACCAGGGATTACGGATGTCGCAAAGTCAAAGGATACAATAGTGTGAACTGACAATACCAAAGGAGTGGCCAAACCAGCCAAAATCAAAGCAACTGATTCGTATCTGCTCCAAGTTTTAGCAGCACCATCCCAACCAAAAGAAAGCGCACCGTAGATAGTTTTTCTAAGGCCAGTTGCTCTATCTCTGATCGTAGCGAAATCTGGAATCAAACCGATGTACCAGAATACCAAAGAAACAGAGAAATAGGTAGAAATCGCAAATACGTCCCAAAGAAGCGGTGAGTTGAAATTTACCCAAAGTGACCCAAAGGTATTTGGTAATGGTAGTGCCCAATAAGCTCCCAACCAAGGTCTACCCATATGTATTATTGGGAACATAGCGGCACAGATAACGGCGAAAATCGTCATGGCTTCCGCAGCTCTGTTGATCGCCATTCTCCATTTCTGTCTGAATAGCAGCAATACAGCCGAGATCAAAGTACCAGCGTGACCAATACCAACCCACCACACAAAGTTGGTGATATCCCATGCCCAACCAATAGTTTTATTTAGACCCCACATACCGATACCTTCCCAAAGGGTAGCTACCAGCGCAAGGCTTCCTAACAATAAGGCACCCACTGCAACCAAAAGGCCAAGGATCCAACCAAGAGTTGGTTTGCCTTCTACCTGTCTTGACACGTCATGGGTGACGTCTTTTAAGGTTTTACCGCCTGTAATCAGCGGCTCACGTACGGATGAAGTAACCTGCATATCTTATAAAATTATTTATTACGCTTCTGATTTATCCTTATTTCTGATTTTGGTAAAGTACCATACGTTAGGATTGACATTGATCTCTTCTAACACGTGGTATGCTCTTTCTTCATTCACCTCTTTAGTTGCAGAAAGAGTCTCTTCCTGAATCTTCAAAGTAGCTGTAATCTTACTATTTGGGTCATTCATATCACCAAATACAATCGCATCTGTAGGACACGCCGTAGCACAAGCTGTATTGATTTCTCCATCTTGGATTTTTCTACCTTCTTTCTTGGCAGTCAATTTTCCAGATTGAATTCTCTGAACACACATAGAACATTTTTCAATTACACCTCTAGCTCTTACAGTTACATCAGGGTTCAATACCATTTTACCCATATCGTCATTCTGAGCCACATTGACAGCAGCAAATGATTTATTGTCATGGTATTTGAACCAATTGAATCTTCTTACTTTATAAGGACAGTTATTAGCACAGTATCTTGTACCAATGCATCTGTTGTAAGTCATTTGATTAAGACCTTCAGAAGAGTGCGTTGTAGCAGCCACTGGGCATACTGTCTCACAAGGAGCGTTGTTACAATGCTGACACATCATTGGCTGGAATACAACCTCAGGATTTTCAGCAGCGATTTCCAAACCATCATTATCTCCAACCTCTGCATCAGAAGAATAGTATCTATCAATTCTGATCCAAGCCATTTCTCTTCTATTGAGCACTTCTTGCTTACCAACTACTGCCACGTTGTTTTCAACTTGACAAGCAACAGTACAAGCACCACAACCAATACAAGAGTTCATGTCTATAGCAAGACCCCAATGATGCTGGCTGTATTGATGGCCTTTCCAAAGAGATATTTTAGAAGGTTTCACAAACTCACCTTCCTTGTAAATTTTAGGCTGATATCTACCTGCAAAGGCATTTTCTTTGTACTCAGGAAGGATTGATTCCTGTACGACAAAGTTTCTACCCATGTAAGTTTGATGAGTCTGAGTTTGTGCAATCTTATATTTATCTGAGGTCAACTCTACAGTTACACCTTCAATTACGTCAAAGTTTACAAAACCATTATTAACAGATAGCAATTCATAAGCATTGATACCAACACCATTAGCAACTCTACCCGCTTTGGTTCTTCCATATCCTAATGCTAAGCCAACTGTTCCTATTGCTTGACCTGGTTGAACTAAAACTGGAACAACAATAGATTTATCACCGATAGTCACTTTGGCTTTCTGAGTTGCTCCTTCGAACATCTTCAAACCATTTTCATTTGCCCACTTCTGAGAAACTGTCAAATAGTTATCCCATGTAGCTTTAGAGATTGGATCAGACATCTCTTGCAACCATGGGTTGTTTGCAAAAGTACCATTACCAATACCTATTTTTGTATAAACAACCAACTCTGTTCCTGCATTATCAGCTTTGTAAGTCCTTGCAACGGCAGCAGCTGCAGCAGAAGCATCTCCATTAGCAGTTAAGGCAGAAGAAGTAGATTCTAGGCTATATACACCGTTGAAAAGTGATCTATCCCAGAATTCTTGAAAGTCTGAAGTTTCAGATTGAGCGGCAAAAAGTGAAGCTCTCCAATTTTCTTGTAAGAAATCGTAGTAGTTAGTTTCTTCACCAGCCCAAACCAAGAAAGACTCCTGCGCTTGTCTTGTATCGAAAAGAGGAGAAATAGTAGGCTGAGCAAGAGAGAATTCACCTTTTCTTGGATTAAAATCATTCCAAGACTCTAAGTAATGATGATCAGGAGCTACAAACTGTACCAAAGAAGCTGTCTCATCCATAGTGCCATTTGTTGCTACGGATACTTTTGCCTTTTCGATTCCTGAAGCTACCTCAGCACCTCTTACAAAATCATATACAGGATTACAGTTGTAGAAAACTACCCCTCCAACTCTTCCAGCATTCAAATCAGTAACAAACTGATTCATTTTAGCATCATCTCCTTTACGGAAATAAGAAGGTGTAGAGAAATCAACAGTAACACCATTATTATTTAGTAAGTCATTAATAGCATTAACAATGACTTGAACATTAGGATCATTTGAGCCTGATACTACTAAAGAGGCTCCTCTATTTGCCCAAAGTTCATTGGCTGCCTTATCAAGGTTTGAAACATCCACAGCAGCAGCATTAAAAGTAATAGCCCCTGCTTTTTTTGCTAATGCATTATATAAGGCAAGTACCGCCAAACCACTAGCAGAAGCCTTGATTGGTGTTCTATAATCAGCATTAGAACCTGTCAAAGAAAGGTTGGATTCAAACTGATAATGTCTAGACATTTCAGGCTTTTCTTTGGTAATTTTTCTACCTTTTGCATATTGCTTCGCAAACTCAATTGGTGAAATCCAAGTACCAAGGAAATCAGCACCGAAACTCACAATTACTTTTGCTCTGTCAAACCTATATGTAGGAAGCACTGCAGATCCATAAACAGTCTCAGATGCTTTGGTAATACCATAGCTTGAAACAGGATCATAGGTAATCACTTCAGCTCCTCCAAAAGACTCAGAAAACTTAGCTAAAGCTTTTTCTGTGGAAGGAGAAAGGATGGTGTTTGTTACAATTTTAACAGTACCAGCAGCTGCAAGCTTAGACTTCACTTCAGCGTCGATAGAAGACCAGTCTGACTTTTCCCCATTGATAAAAGGGCCAGCCAATCTTTGTTTGTCATAAAGAGAAAGTACAGAAGCTTCAACTATAGCGCTAACTCCTTTTCCATTGATCGGAGACAATTCATTTCCGTCAACTTTAATAGGTCTACCTTCCCTTGTTTTTACAACAACAGATGCATAATCACCTCCAGAAGCAAAAGTAGAAGCGTAATAGTTAGGAATAGATGGGCTGATATCAACAGGTTTGTTAACATAAGGAATAGCCTTTCTTACGGGAGCTTCACAGGCTGCTAATGATGCAGCCGCTAAGCTAAATCCCATCAACTTGAGAAAGTCTCTTCTAGAAGGCCCTTCTTCACCGTTGGAAGATGATGTAAATTCAGGGAATTCTCTATCAGCATTTTTAACAAACTCAGGATCGTTTGTCAATTGCTCTATTCCTTTCCAATATGTCTTATTATTTTCTTTCATTTTATAGTCAAGAAAAGTAGGTTCTGAATTGATTTAATTAATAGTGACACTTAGCACATTCCAAGCCTCCGATATCCTTCACTTTCAGTGCATTCTTGCTGTCGGAATGTAATTGCACCAATTTATCATAATACTCGTTGCCAGCAGCATTGATATCAGTCTGTCTATGACAGTCGATACACCAGCCCATTGTAAGTGAACTGTGCTGATAAACAACCTCCATTTCTTCAATCGGCCCATGACAAGTTTGACACTCGATACCACCTACAGCCACGTGCTGAGCGTGATTAAAATAGGCCAAGTCTGGTAGGTTGTGGATTCTCACCCACTCGATTGGTTGATTATTATCAACGGCATTATAGATTTTTTGAATTTCTGGTGAAATACCATCTTTACCACCCACATTTTGAATGTGTGTATGACAGTTCATACAAATGTTGGCTGAAGGGATATTTGCAGATTTACCGAGCTCTACACCGGTGTGACAGTATTGACACTCAATTTCATATTGACCAGCATGTAGTTGATGCGAAAATGCAATAGGCTGCTTAGGAGCATATCCTTGTTGTATACCTACGGAGTATAATCCATCTATGGCAGTCTTTGCTACAAGAGCAATAACAAGAGCTGTTACAATGATCACAAAAGCATCACTCTTAAGTACTTTAGAGAAATTAAACTTCTGATTGATGAATTCTTGATCTTCTTCATCTAATTTCTGACTATTAAGATATTTGGTCAAAACAGAGATGATCAGACCTAGAACAATTAATATGAGCAAAAGTACAACGACTAATACAGCTAGAATTATTGTCAAGTATTCACTAGGAACTCCTGAACCACCAGTAGAAGATGATGCACTACTTCCATCTCCTCCATCTGCGACAGCAGCTTCTTTGTCCCCATATTCAATATAAGAAAGTAGATTATCAAGATCAGAGTCACTTAAAAACTCATGATTTGGCATCGCAAGGTTATTGTATTCCTTGTAGATGGCATTAGCTTGGGCATCTCCTGATGCAATTAAAGCTCCAGAGTTTCTGATGAAACTTTTTGCCCAATCGATAGATCTTCTATCAGTCACTCCTCTCAGGGCAGGGCCTGTGTACTTTTGATCCAGTTTGTGACAAGTTTTACAGTTAGCATTGAAGATAGATTTACCAGCAGCAATCGCTTCTTCACTGTCAGAAACATCAGGATTAGCTCCAAAGGCTTGCGCTCCCAAAACTAGGAAGAACACCATGGCCAATGTGCTAATTCTTAAGGGAACACTTAATAATGAGCGTTTGATCGACATATTTATTACTTATTAAACAGTTTAATTCACGGTTTTCAAATAAACAGTGCAAATGTACTACCCCAATTCTACATTTCAAACTTGACTTCCATACATGGTAAGTAACAGTAAATAGCCTTACGGTAATTGTATTTATTTGTTTTTCAATGTCTTATAAATTTTAAACAGATGGTTTAGATAATTTAGAATCTTTATAAATAAATCTTTAAATACATAAAATATATGGATGATCATCATTAAAGAAATTTGAAAAAACTAGTAGGATTAAATTTTAGATCTTGTTTTGGAAAAATTGAGATATTCTCTACATTTGCATTCCGTTTACAAAGGGTCGGGTGGCCGAGTGGCTAGGCAGAGGTCTGCAAAACCTTGTACAGCGGTTCGAATCCGCTCTCGACCTCAAAATTCTAAAGCATCTTCATATAGAAGGTGCTTTTCTTTTTTCAGCAGAATACCATTCAGCACATCATCTTCGGCCCTTATAATTCTAAGTTAGTTTTTAAAAATCGTATTCTATATATTAAAGGTATCATCAAAATACCTTTCCAATGAAGACAATTTCTTTTCAGCTAAATGGCAAAAACCAAGAAATTCAAGTAGATCCTGAGGAACCTCTTTTATATATTCTCAGAGATGAATTTGAGCTTTCAGGCGCCAAATTCGGCTGTGGACTGCAGCAATGTTCGGCTTGTATGGTTTTGGTAGATGATCAAGCAGTACCGACTTGCCTGAGTCCTTGTGAGACTTTTCAAGGAAAAAACATAGAAACGATTGAAGGATTGAAACAAGGTAATAAACTCCATCCTGTTCAAGAAGCATTTGTTGAGGAGCAGGCTGCGCAATGTGGCTATTGCCTCAATGGTATGCTTATTTCTGCAGTTTCATTGCTCCGATCAAACAATAACCCATCAGAAGAAGAAATCAAAGAGGCATTGAATAGCATCATCTGCCGCTGTGGGACACATTCCAGATTTATCAAAGCAGTCAAAAAGGTTTCTTCATCAAATATCTAAGCCATGAAAGACTTTAAACTCCCAAACACCAACAGAAGATCATTTTTAAAAGCTTCCGGACAATTACTTATAAGCTTTCATCTTTTTCCCCTCGCCTTTTGCAGTCCCAAAGAAGCTGAAGAATTGAATACTTTATATGAAGGGATTCCTGAGCGGGCACATCAGGGGAAAGATATCATTGATTCTTGGATCAGATTGGATGCTGATGGCCATGTTACGGTATTGACTGGCAAGCAAGAACTCGGTCAAGGCATCAGAACAGCATTGATGCAGATTGCTGCTGAAGAACTTGATGTCCCTTTTGAAATCTGTCATATCATCAATGGAGACACAGGTCAAACTGCAAATGAAGGCTACACAGCTGGAAGTAATTCAGTCGAAGGTAGCGGAAGTGCTATTCGTCAAGCTGCGGCAGAGGCTAGGTTATACTTACTCAAAGAAGCTGCGAAAGAATGGGGAGTTTCTATAGATCAACTTGAAGTTAAAGATGGTGTCATACTTGGACCTGAAGGAAAGAAAATATCTTATTGGGAAATTTTGGATGGTAAGTTTTTAGAAGGAAATATCACTGGAGAGGCAAAAATCAAGTCTCCTGAAAAGCATCAAATCATTGGAAAAACGTTTCAACGAGCAGAAATCCTAGACATGGTTCAGGGAAAAGCTCACTTTGTACATGATTTGAGATTTCCGGATATGCTACACGCGAGAGTGGTCCATCCACCTTCGTATGGTTCAAAACTAAAATCGCTCGATACTGACTTAATTTCAGGAATGGCAGGGATTGAAAAAGTCATTGTCGATGGAAGTTTTGTGGCTGTTGTTGCCAAAAGAGAATATCAAGCCATCAAAGCTTGGCAAAAAATCAAAGAAATATGTCAGTGGGAAAAATCAGAAATTAAAGTAATGTCTGACGCTCTTTTTGCTGACATGGAGCGAAATTCCAATTCTCCCCAAGAGGTAGAAAAGCATCCAAATATCAAATCTGTGATTGACAAAGCAACTAGATCACATCAATCCATATACAGAAAACCCTATCACATGCACGGGTCTACTGGTCCTGGCTGTGCTGTAGCAAAATGGGAAAATCAGAATTTAACTGTCTGGTCTCCTACTCAGGGTGTTTATCCTTTACAAAATACACTAGCAGATTTATTGGGATTGGAAAAAGAATATATCAGATGCATAGGTATGCCGGGGTCTGGCTGCTATGGCCACAACAGCGCTGATGATGTTTCGGCAGAAGCAGCATTGATTGCCAAGCAGCTTCCTGGCAAGCATATCAGACTTCAATGGATGCGGGGTAACGAGCATCAATGGGAGCCTTATGGATCAGCAATGCAGATTGCGCTTGAAGCAGGTATAGATCAAGAAGGCAAAATCACAGCTTGGAAAACACAGATTTGGTCAGATACCCATAGCACCCGACCAAATGGCCGAGCCGGACATTATATCTCAGCCAGACATTTAGAAAATGCTTTTGAATTTCAAAAAGGAGGGTTTTCAGGTGGATCCTACAGAAATGCTTCTCCACTTTATACTATTCCAGATAGGAAGCTCTTACTCCATAATTATGAAGGACCATTAAGAACTTCTGCTTTAAGGGGATTGGGTGCTTATGGAAATATTTTTGCTTTGGAGTCATTTATAGACGAATTGGCAGTTCTTGCTGAGATTGATCCTTTTGAGTTTAGGATCAAAAACCTAGATAATCCAAGAGCCATTGAAGTGATCAAAACACTGAAAAGTAAATGTAATTGGGAAAATAGAGATCAAAGTGGGCGAGTAGGCTATGGGTTAGCATTTGCTCAATACAAAAACTCAGCTTCTTATTATGCTGTACTTGCGGAAGTCCACAAGAGTCCGAAAGAAGGTAAATTCAGATTGCACAAACTCACTGGAGTCATTGATTCTGGTCAGTGCATCAATCCTGATGGGTTAAAAAACCAAACCGAAGGAGGCATGATCCAATCCGCAAGTTGGACGATCATGGAAGCGGTGCAATATGATGCAAATGGTGTCACAAGTAAAGACTGGAACTCCTACCCCATCATGCGGACAAATGATGTTCCTGAAGTCGAAGTACATATCATCAATCGGCCGGAAGAAAAACCGCTTGGCGCTGGCGAGGCAGCTCAGGGCCCAGTCGCTGCAGCAATTGTCAATGCTTTGTCTTCACTTTTGGAAAAAAGGGTTTATGAATTGCCTTTGAAGGAGTATTTTGAGGTTTGATTTTTATAAAAACTAATTCTATAAAGGAATCTTCACCAACTCTCTTCCTCCTCTCGGACTTGAAACAGGAAAGAGCAGTGAATTGCCATCATCCCCCCAAGAAATTGAAGAACCAATCTTAGTAATTCTATAATCAGACTTCAGAATACTGAAAAATGTCATCTGCTTCAACTCTTTAGAAACCAAATCAAGCAACCAAACCTGTGAAATTCCAGAACGATCAGATATGAAAGCTAGCTTATTAGCATCGACCGGTGAAAAAGAAGGCGAAAAATCACTCCATTGGGAAACCATTAAATCTACTTTTTGCCCTCCACCTGCCATGTCAAATCCGAAAATTTGGTATACTGGCCTATCGTTAAACAATTGTAAGTGATCTACAGCCACCATTTCTGTGAGCTGAGAAACATCCAAGCCATAAAAAGGAGCCATCCCTGCTAAGAGTTCAGGATCCCGGAAAGAAGGAAATACCAGGGTAGAACCTCCTGAAAAATCACGTTGCCACAAACCAAAATCCTCTCTATTTAAGGAATCTGAATAAAAAAACACTTGCTCATCATCTTTGCTGAAACTTGGTAAGTATTGTTGATGAAAGCCCCCACTGATTAAGGTGAATTCTTCTCCTTCCAAATCAAATATTTCTAAATGGGAAGGCAAAACTCCTTGTACAGATTGAGAAAGTCCTGTTGTGGTGACGTAAATCAGCCTCTTCCCATCCGATGACCAATTAGGTTGGTTGGCATTTCTTTTTACTAATTGATGTTGCTGTGTTTCTTTATCCCAAATAAAAAGACTTAAGGCTCGGCGCTCCTCCCCTCCTTCTGTAAATTGTACATCAGAAACATAGGCCACTTGACTACCCAAAGGACTTAGCCTAGGATGCATAAGTGCGTGACCAGACATATCTAACCGAAAAACCAATTCAATTACTTGAACCTCCGCTGGAATAATCATAACCGTATTGGAATCAACCGAAGTACCTGCCCTATTGGACTTGATAAAAAATTCATAGGCTTCTCCCTTTCTTACATCTCCAAACAAAAATTGATTGGTACCGCTAGGCAAGCGAATTACTCTTTCAAAATTTTGAGCACCGGGTCTTTTTACAAACAGTTCATAATTACTGGCACTTACCTCATTTCGGATACAGTTAAACCCATTACAAATTCTTACATCCCCCCATTGAAGCATAATATTTCCATCTTCCGTAAGATCAGAATAAAGTGTGGATATCGCTATAGATGCTCCTTCAGGAATGGTATCTTCATATTGCTTTTCACAACTGAATAAAAGAAATATAAAAATAATCGCACTTAGCTTTTTCATGAATGTCAGTTATAAGCATTCTAAATTTGGGATCTATGTTCTAATGACGGAAAAATTTAGCAAAACGCTACAAAGAATCTTACTTTCACCAAAAACAGGATTAGTTTATGGAATCTTGGGAATTATTGGACATTTTGTACACGTTCAAACGATCTCAAAACATAGTTTCAACCTTTTACTTGTCGGCTTTATCGCCTTGGCACTTGGAACCTCTTTAAAAGGTATTTAAAAATAAAAAGGAATTATTCCATTATCACTAAATTAAAGAGGCTGTCCTAAATTGAAATTCAATATCCTATTTGACTTCATGTTTAAGACAGCTTGTTTCTTTAATTTTTTATAAATGATTTTTTATTTCCTGATCAATTGAAGTTTATAAAAAGTGACATAATCTCGTTCTTCCCCGATAAAATCATCATCTCTCACTGCGTAAAATGGTTTATCTACTGATTCTATATTCATTATTCTGCCTATTCTGTAAGGGACATTAATTTCATTGGAAAGCAAACCTTTCGGCGATATTATTTTCAAAATTTGATTTTGAAAATCTTTGAATTTGGGGAAATTAGCGGGGTCATTTAACTCATGCTGGATAAATACTTCTTCTTCAATCCCTTCAGTGTAATAGACAATAGCTGCTTCTTTAGTTACAAAAAACTGTTGAATATCTCCATCTAGCATCCTGTTGTAAGAAATATACTGATATTTTTCTGAGTGCTCTCCATTATCCTCAAAATTGGTTGGCTGAAAATCAATGGTATTCAAATAATCTCCTCCTTTACTTAAATCAAAAGTATGAATCATAGATTCATTACTTAGGGTTAAGTGAAGTATATCCCCAGAAACACCAAATTGGACCCAAGGTCTTTCGAAGTATTTATCTGAGGAATATCTTGAAGTATTTGGGATTTTAATTATAGGCTTTGAACCTCCTGTGCGTGGATCAATTTTTTCCAAGAGAAAGTGATCTCGGAAAAAATGTGGATCGTAAGGGTTTGCTCCGTCCCTACCTGGATAAAAACTTATCAATGAATCTTTCCAGTGATCCAAATTTCTCAGAAGGCCTCCACCATCCTTTGCTTCACTAAGAAATGAAAGTTTTATTTGTCGTTTTAAAGATAGATCCTCGTTTAATTCATACAACCAACCCATAAAACTTGCCGCAAAAAGCCTTCCATCCTCCCTGTATCTCAACTGTGTTGGGTACTGGACTTTTCCAGGCCCATCTTTTGGATAAGACGACACGTAAGAGATGTCTCCAGATGAATCAAACTCGATTAGTTTATTTTCCTGAAAATTGAAAAACACTCCTTTGCCATTTCTGAAATCCCCTCCATCTACACTACCCAAATAATCTACCTGAATAGAATCCAAAATCACAAGCTCCCACTCATTAGAAACTCCTTGGTTTTGAGAGTCATGCCTTGGCTCTGAGCAAGCTAGCGCTACCACTCCTATTATCAATGAAGTTTTCACTAGGTCGAATTTGTTCATTTCTCCACTAATTTAACCTTATAAACCCTTAAAAAATCCTCTTCCTCTTCAATATTAGGACTTCTCTGCATCCATAAGAATCCACCTCCTGATGCAAAACCACTTGTGCTTACCCCATCAATAAATGGAATATTTCCGACTTGTAATAAACTCTCCTTTTCAAGAATCATCATTCCTTGGGACACCTCTTCAGCTGCTTTGGCATAAAGCCTTTCTGATTCTTCTTGATTTCCTGATTCCCAAAGTGCATCAAGTTCTTTCATTATACTTTCAGGAATCCCTCCATAATAGTGCAGGATAAGGTAATCATCCACTACGTGGATATTTCTAATCGCTGGCGTACTTCCTTTAATCGTGACAGATCCTTTGTAAAACTCTTCCCTAGACGTCAAAGGCAGCTTTTCAAAACCCGGAATGATAAGATCGACCGTACTTTCTAACTCAGCTCCTGTCTGACTGAGCTTGTAAACACGCAATTTAGGTTCTCCTCCTAATGCAACATAAAGTCGATCACCACTCGCTTCCAAAGCTGGCGCGTAATCACTCTCATAAAATCCATTACCATTCAAAAATAAACTCCCTTCTTCAAAGGGTACTATTTCAGTAAATTCACCAAGTTCTATGTCAATAAGTTCAATCGCCCTGAATTCATCATAAAACCGCTGTTCCCCTGGATAGGTATCCCTTGTTCTCACCGATTTGCTCAATAAATACGGCTTGCCAATCAAATTCACTGTTTCCATCCCCTTACCAACAAAACTCATAAAGCCTGCCCCTCCTAAAGATTCAGGATGAGACATTTTCTTAACCATATTACCACCTAGGTCAAAAACAAAAACACCATTCATACCTGCCAAAGCAACTTGCTCTTCATCTATGAATCCTGGAAATTCCATCAAAAAACCATATGCATCAGGTGTGTCTCCTTTTTTAGAAAATCTACCAATAATTGTCCCATTCCTATCAGTAAAGAGAAACTCTTTGCTAGAATAATCATAGAATGCAAATCGATCCGCCAAAGGGCTGACGTCCACAAGCATAGGGCTACCTAAAACATTGATTTCTAATGAATCGACAATGACCAAAGAATAGCCATCTTCATTTTCAAAGCTTTGCTCTTTCGGACCGGAACATGAAATTATGGCTACTAGAACAAGGTATAAGTAAATGATCTGTTTCATAGAAAAGCTTTATCAATTAAGAAGTTAAATGTGATTTAAAAATCGACTATTAATTATAGTATAAAAAATAGGTTTTCCCAAAACTAACTAAAATAAAAAAAAGGTGACCACCTTTCGGTAGCCACCTTTTTTAGTATAGGATAAGCTAAGTCTAAAGTCTTACGTCTTTAGTCTCTTGTCTTATTTTTTCCCACCTTCCATCTTCTCTTTCAACTCAGCTAATGCATCCAAGTCACCTAGGGTTGACTTTTCAGCTGGAGCTGAAGAAGCTGGAGTATCTTCTTTCTTCTTAGCTTTCTTAGGGGCAGCAGCTGGTTTAGCTTCTTCTCTGAAAGTAGCAGTGTGAGAAAGTACGATTCTCTTATCATCCTTAGAGAATTCAGTCACTTTGAACTCGATAGACTCACCTACTTCTACTGAAGTACCGTCAGCTTTCTCCAAGTTTTTAGAAGTAGCAAATCCTTCAAGACCATAAGGAAGTTCAAGAACTGCACCTTTATCATTTTTAGAAACGACAGTACACTTATGATCAGATCCTACAGGGAATATACCTTCGAATGTATCCCATGGATTCTCTTCCAATTGCTTATGACCTAGTGCCAATCTTCTATTCTCAACATCTAGCTCAAGTACTGCTACATCAAGATTGTCACCAACCTTAACGAATTCAGATGGATGCTTGATTTTCTTAGTCCAAGAAAGGTCTGAAACGTGAACTAGACCATCGATACCTTCTTCCAATTCAAGGAATAGACCGAAGTTAGTCAAGTTTCTAACCACACCAGTGTGCTTAGTACCTACAGCATATTTAGCTGCCATGTCACCTTTAGTCCAAGGATCTTCAGTCAATTGCTTGATGCCAAGAGACATTTTTCTCTCGTCTTTATCAAGAGTCAATACCACTGCTTCGATTTCATCACCTACTTTTACAAAGTCAGCAGGGTTTCTTAAGTGCTGAGACCAGCTCATTTCAGAAACGTGAATTAAACCTTCTACTCCAGCAGCAAGCTCAAGGAATGCACCGTAGTCAGCTACGTTGACAATTTTACCTTTAACTTTTGAACCCACTTCAAGATCAGCAGAAAGTGCATCCCAAGGATGAGCAGTAAGCTGCTTCATACCCAATGATATTCTCTTCTTGTCATCATCAAAGTCAAGAACAACGATCTGAACTTTGTCATCAAGGTTAAGAACTTCTTCTGGATGATTGATTCTACCCCAAGAGATATCAGTAATGTGAAGTAAACCATCAACACCACCCAAATCGATGAATACACCGAAGTTTGTCATGTTTTTGATCACACCTTCTAGCACTTGACCTTTCTCAAGGTTGTTCAAGATCTCAGCTTTTTGCTTCTCAAGATCTTTCTCGATCAACACTTTGTGAGATACTACTACGTTATCGTTAGTGTGGTTAATTTTCACCACTTTCACTTCCATTTTCTTACCTACATAGATATCAAAATCTCTGATAGGCTTCACGTCGATCTGAGAACCTGGTAAGAATGCTTCTACACCGTAGATATCTACGATCAAACCACCCTTAGTTCTTCTTTTTACAAGACCTTCGATTACGTTATCATGCTCCAATGCCGCTTCGATATCACTCCAAGCACGGACCATTCTAGCTTTCTTTCTAGAAAGAACCAACTGACCAAGTGAGTTTTCTTGCTCTTCGATGAACAATTCCACCTCATCACCAATCTTAAGGTCTGGAAGGTCTCTGAATTCTGTTCTTGGTACCAAACCGTCAGATTTGAAACCAATATTGATGATCACATCTTTGTCATTGATACCTACTACAGTACCTTTGATGACTTCTTTTTCGGTGATCTCGTTCAAAGTCCCAGCATAAAGAGCTTCCATTTCGGCTCTTTTGTCTTTAGAATAACCTTCACCAAAACCTTTGGTGTCGAAATCTTCCCAGTTAAAATCTTTTTGATTAGACATATTGCAAATAACCCTGATTTTCAACATCCCTAGGGTCATCGGAATGAGGTTTTTAGTTTTGGATAAAACCCTGAATTTCAGTTTCCAGAGCCCCGTTCACCCGAACGGACTGCAAAGGTACTGATTTTTAATAAAAAGCTTAC
The DNA here is from genome assembly GCF_900188245.1 of Belliella buryatensis. Classification (GTDB taxonomy): domain Bacteria; phylum Bacteroidota; class Bacteroidia; order Cytophagales; family Cyclobacteriaceae; genus Belliella; species Belliella buryatensis. The sequence continues at coordinate 133,836 of NZ_FZOK01000012.1, forward strand.
ATGAGATTAAAAAAAACACTCACTATTGATACGGTGTCTTGTTTTATTTAGCTATTAATCCTGAGAGATTGGAAAAAGCCATCTATTTTTGTGTAAAACGAAACCCATGGAATTTCTTCCATGGGTTGCAAGCAAAGAGTTAATAATTAATTTTATTTTCCAAAATTAATCAAAGTCCCAACACTATGAAAATTATTCAGTGGATTTATACCATCTATGCTGCTGTACTTTTTGCTGTATTCATGCTGATCTTCGGCTGGTTTGTGGTCATCCCATATGCTATATCATCAAAAGCAGGAAAGTTTGCATTTTTCTTTATCCGTATTTGGGTGAGGGCCTGGTCCACTTTAGTTGGTATTCGATACAAAGTACATGGGAAGGAGCATATTGATCTAGATCAACCATACATTTACATCTTTAATCATCGATCATTCATTGACGCTCCAGTCATCCCCATGGCGATCATGCAAGAGGTAAGAGCTATTGGGAAAAAAGAATTGTCTAAGATTCCTATTTTCGGCTTCATCACCTCCAGACTAGCAGTCTGGGTAGATAGAAAGGATGCAGCATCAAGGAAATCATCTGTCAAAAGGCTACTTGAAATATTACAGACAGGAATATCCATAGTGGTTGCTCCAGAAGGAACTAGAAATGATACAAATCAAACTTTACTTCCATTTCAAAAGGGAGCATTCCGAATGGCAATTGACACAGGTGTACACATCATGCCCATGGCCGTGATCGGCGCTGACCAAGTTATGCGAAGAGGTTCAATTTTGCTAAGCCCAGGCGTAATCAATATCTATTTTTCATCTCCAATTGATCCAAAGCCATATATGCCAACACAGGACATTTCAGGCTTATCAGAAAAATGCTTCAATAGACTAGAAGCGATGATTTTGACTCATGAATAAATCATTCTTTTGAATGACCAAAAAGCAAAGCGCACTAAACTTTTACAAAATTCGCGACATTGACCTGTATAGGTTAAAATCTTCGTGCTTTATAAATGCCTAGTGCGCTTTGTGAAAATAATTCCTATTAAGGCCTAAAGCCTCTTAATCTCAATATTTCTGAACCAAACTTCATCCCCATGATCTTGGAGAGCAATTTTACCTGATTTGAAAGTACCAAATCCAGGCATGTCTTTAAACTTACTGCCAGCAATCAATTCCTCCCATTCAGGAGTCCAAAGTGTCGTTTCTACAACTTTAGTCCCGTTAAGGTGAAGCTGCAGTAGCCCATCTTTTGAGATAATCTCCGCAAGATTCCATTCACCTACAGGCCTCACAGTTTCTTCGGAAGACTCAATCAGGTCATACAAGTCACCTGCGCGGTGGGTTTTGATTTTTGCATCGGGGTGTCCATCATTGTCTAGCACTTGCATCTCCATACCTGTCATCCATGGATAGACATATTCTTCTGATTCATGCACGTAGAAAATAATCCCACTATTGCCGTCTTTTGCAATTTTCCATTCTACTTTAAGATGAAAATCATCAAACTCACCTTCAGTTACAATATCTCCTCCATCACCAGTTTGCCAACCATCCTTATTGGTGGCATCAAGGTAGATTGCACCATCTTGAATTTTCCATGCAGCACCTACGTCTCCCCCTCCATATTTTTTCCAGCCATCGAAAGACTCTCCGTCAAATAAGCTGATCCATTCTGATTCCACTTCTACTCCTTCTGTCTGAATAGTTACTTCTCTTACTTCTTGAGTACCTCCACATGCAAAAGCTGTGGATGCAATCAAAAATAAGCCATAAGTTGATTTCATCATGATTTATCTTTTAAGTAATAATACATATTTGATCATATCTTCCACATCTGCTCTTTCTAGATGTGGGTGTGACGGCATTTGGATTTCACCCCAATTACCCACATTGCCGTTGATCACATGGTCAGTAAGCAAAGCCACATTTTCTGGTGTGTTTTCATATTTTTCAGCTACATCAGCATAAGAGGGTCCAACAACTTTTCTTTCTACCATGTGACAAGCTGTACAACCTGCTTCTTTTGCCTTGGCTGAACCTGTGATGAATACAGGATCATCTTTGTATTTATCTTCGAGACTCACCTTAGTCTCTTGCGCAGGTGCAGAAGAGGTGGTTGAAGACTGTGAAGATTCTTGACTTCCTCCGCCACAAGCGTATGTCATCAAAGAAATGGCAACAAGGCCAAAAGAAAATAATTTGAGTGATTTCATTTTGTTTAATTTATTGATGGTCTTAGATTCCTAATATTTTTTTATTGAAGTTTTCATCAGCTCCAGTGCCTGCAAAATCATCAAAAGCCTTATCCGTCACTCTGATGATATGATCAGCAATAAGCTGAGCGCCCTCTATGGCTCCTTGCTCCGGGTGCTTGATCGCACACTCCCATTCTAACACAGCCCAACCGTCAAAGTCATACTGCGAAAGTTTGCTAAATATACCACTAAAATCAACTTGGCCATCGCCGAGCGAGCGGAATCTTCCTGCTCGATCGATCCAACTTTGATAACCTCCATAGACACCTTGCTTGCCCGTAGGATTGAATTCAGCATCCTTGACATGAAACATCTTAATTCGCTCATGATAAAAATCAATAAATTGTAAATAATCCAAGCATTGTAACACAAAATGACTCGGATCATAAAGGATATTTGCACGCTTATGGTTATTGACTTTTTCTAAAAACATTTCAAAGGTAATCCCATCATGTAAATCTTCTCCAGGATGCAATTCATAACAAAGATTTACGCCATTATCTTCAAAAACATCCAAAATTGGCATCCAACGTTTGGCCAATTCCGTGAAGCCAGTTTCTACCAAACCAGCTGGGCGCTGTGGCCATGGATATACAGTATGCCACATCAATGCTCCAGAAAATGTTGCATGGGCTGTTAATCCAAGATTTTTGGAAGCCTTAGCGGCATATTTCAATTGCTGTGTAGCCCACTTTGTTTTTCCTTTCAAGTCTCCAGCTAAATTTGCTGGTGCAAAACCATCGAAAAGTTCATTATACGCAGGATGAACAGCGACCAACTGACCTTGAAGGTGCGTAGAAAGTTCTGTGATTTCTAAACCTGCTTCATTGACAATTCCTTTGATCTCGTCAGCATATGTTTGACTTTCAGCAGCTTTTTGCAAATCGATCATTCTAGAATCCCAAGAAGGAATCTGCACGCCATAATACCCTACAGAAGCCATCCATTCACATATACTCTTTAAATTATTGAAGGGCGCTCGATCATCTGCAAACTGCGCGAGAAATATTGCAGGACCTTTTATTGTTTTCATAGGTTTGATTTTTATTGAAATTTGATTTTAGCTTATTTACTTTATGTCATGTCCACAATCTAACAAATCTATTTCCGAAGATTACAAGAATCAGTTGCGGATAAATGTATTGAAGTAATAATAAATAAATTGAGAAAACCATTCCCATCTTGATGCATTAAATTAGATTTGGGAATAGGCTTTCGCAACCGATTTCGACTTAATATTTTGAATATTTGAACCGAAAAGAACTTTTTAATTGACTTTATCTATCTATTGCCAAATAAATTGAAAATCCATTTTTTCAATTATTTTTGATACTTACCATTCCAATGACTTATATGACTATTCGGATTAGTAAAAATTAAAATTAACAGAAAAAGCCTAAATTTTAAACTTAAAATTAATAGTTTGCCATTCTATACGATTAAAATAAAGCTACTGTAAACCTATTAACCATTCTAAATTAATGAGTACAGGAATTCGTTTTCGCCTCTCTTTCATGATGTTCCTTGAGTTTTTTATTTGGGGATCATGGTTCGTAACTCTAGGCACTTTTCTTGGTGCCAATCTCAATGCTACAGGTACACAAATTGCCACCGCATTTTCTACACAATCTTTTGGTGCCATCATAGCCCCATTTATCATAGGGCTGATTGCTGATAGATATTTCAATGCAGAAAAAATCCTAGGACTGCTTCACCTGGTGGGGGGTGGATTGATGTTTTTACTTTATCAGTCCACAGATTTCACAGCATTTTATCCAATGTTATTGCTATACATGATCTTATATATGCCTACGCTTGCATTGGTCAACTCAGTTTCTTTCAATCAAATGAATGATCCTGAAAAAGACTTTTCAAGTATTCGTGTTTGGGGTACCATAGGCTGGATCGTTGCAGGCTTGGCCATCAGCTATGCATTTACTTGGGATACTGCTGAAAATATTGCTAATGGATTTCTTAAAAATACATTCCTAATGGCTGGCATAGCGGCAGTAATTTTAGGTTTATTTTCATTTACACTTCCAGCTACACCTCCCAAAGCAGATAGATCACAAAAGCTGAAAGTTTCCGAAATTCTTGGATTAGATGCACTTCGGCTACTAAAAGAAAGGAATTTTGCAGTATTCTTCATCTCTTCTATCTTGATTTGTATTCCATTGGCTTTCTATTATCAAAATGCCAATCCATTCTTGACGGAGATAGGCGTGACTAACCCAACAGGAAAAATGACTATCGGTCAAATTTCAGAAGCCTTGTTCTTGCTATTATTACCGATTTTCTTCAAGAGATTTGGTTTCAAAAAAACCTTGCTTTTGGGAATGATCGCTTGGGTTTTGAGATACATTTTGTTTGCATTAGGTAATGCTGATAGTGGGCTTTTCTTATTGATCATTGGGATTGCTCTACATGGCATTTGTTATGACTTTTTCTTTGTCTCAGGACAAATTTATACAGACTCCAAGGCAGGAGATAAATTCAAATCAGCTGCTCAAGGACTGATCACATTAGCAACTTATGGAATAGGAATGCTAATCGGATTCTTTGTTGCTGGGAAGGTTTCCGATATGTATTTAGCAACTGATGGATCACATAATTGGGAATCTATCTGGATGATTCCTGCAGGTATCGCTGCTATAGTTGTCGTATTCTTCTTGATCTTTTTCAAGGATGAATCAAAAAAATCAACAAACCTATCTTAACCTATATAATTGTATGAAATCAATCAATCGGCGAAATAGCCTGAAAAAAATGATGATGGGTACATTGGCTGCGGGAGCCGCACCACTCATACATCTGAACGCAAAAGCTATGCCTCAAACTCAACTCAAAGGGAATGTAAATCATGCCGTCTGTGCATGGACCATGCCTCACTTATCTCTTGACGAACTTTGTAAAGCAATCAAGAAAATCGGATTCAACGCAATAGATCTCGTTGGCCCTAAAAATTGGCATATTCTTCAAGAAAATGGAGTAGACTGCTCCATGTGTAATGGTGCAGAAATCAATCTTGTCCATGGGTTTAATAATAAAACTTATCACGATCAGCTTGTTAAAAATTACACAGAAGTCATTCCTCTTGTGGCCAAAGCAGGTTATAAAAACTTAATCTGCTTCAGTGGAAACAGAGATGGTATGGATGATGAAACGGGTCTTCAAAACTCAGTTGAAGGTTTAAAAAAAATAATAGGATTGGCAGAACAACACAATGTCACCTTAGTCATGGAACTACTCAACAGTAGAGTCAATCACCCAGACTACATGTGTGACAAGACATCATGGGGAGTTGAGTTGTGTAAAAGGCTTGGAAGTGATAACTTTAAGCTACTCTATGACATTTACCACATGCAGATCGACGAGGGTGATTTGATCCGTACGATTAGAAATAACCATCAATACATCGCCCATTATCACACAGCTGGTAATCCAGGTAGAAATGAAATTGATCACACGCAAGAGATTTACTACCCAGCTATAATACGTGCAATTGTAGAAACAGGATTTCAAGGTTATGTCTGTCAAGAATTTATCCCAAAAAAGGAAGATAAATTGGCATCATTGGAAGAGGCAATTAGAATCTGCGACGTTTAAAGAAAATTAATAAGCTCAAAATAATTATCATGGCAAATCAATATGATGCAATCGTAGTTGGCTCTGGAATCAGTGGCGGCTGGGCTGCGAAAGAACTTACAGAAAAGGGACTTAAAGTCCTTCTACTCGAAAGAGGTCAAAATGTAGAACACATAAAAGATTACAAGACAGCGACACAAGCTCCATGGGAAATCCCCCATAGGGGAAGAAGAACTATCGAAATGATAGAGAACCACCCAAACCTCAAAAGAGACTACGTCCTTAATGAACAAAACCTAGATTGGTGGGCTCATGAAGCTGATTCTCCTTATGTAGAAAAAAAACCTTTCACATGGTTCAGAGGCAATGTTGTAGGAGGGAGATCATTGATGTGGGGAAGACAGAGCTATAGGTTAGCAGACTTAGACTTTGATGCTAATCTTAAGGAGGGAATTGCAGTAGACTGGCCAATCAGATACAAGGACCTTGCACCTTGGTATAGCTATGTAGAGAAATTTGCCGGAATATCAGGATCTAAAGATGGCATACCACATCTTCCGGATGGTGAGTTTCAAAAACCAATGGATCTGAATTGTGTAGAAAAAGATGTAGCAGCCAGAATCAAGGCAAAATATGGCAATGCAAGACATATGACTATAGGAAGAGTAGCCAATATTACTGAGCCGCTACCGGGTCGAACTAATTGCCAGTACCGAAATAAATGCTGGCTAGGCTGCCCATTTGGAGGCTACTTTAGTTCACAGTCCTCAACACTCCCTGCCGCTATGAAAACTGGCAACTTAACCCTAAGACCTTACTCAATTGTAAGTAAGCTGCTTTACGATAAGGACACACAAAAGGCAACCGGAGTAGAAGTAATTGACGCAGAGACTAATGAAGTAATTGAATTCAAATCCAAAATTGTATTCTTGTGTGCTTCAGCTATAGCCTCTGCAGCAATATTGATGCGGTCTGCTACTGATATTTGGCCAGAAGGATTAGGATCAAGCTCTGGAGAGTTAGGTCACAACATTATGGATCACCACTTTAGAGTTGGTGCCAACGGAACTATGGAAGGCTACGAAGACAAATATTATTTTGGCAGAAGACCAAATGGCATCTATGTTCCAAGATTCAGAAACATCGGTGATGACAAAAGAGACTATCTGAGAGGCTTTGGCTATCAAGGTAGTGCTTCTAGATCAGGATGGAGTAGAAATGTTGCAGAAATCAACTTCGGAGCATCTCTTAAAGAAGCATTAAGCGAACCAGGTCCATGGAGTATGGGAATCACTGGTTTTGGCGAGATTCTTCCATACCATGAAAACAAAATTTCACTCAGCAAGACTGTCGTTGACAAATGGGGCCTTCCAGCATTAGAAATGGATGCAGAAATCAAGGAGAATGAGAAAAAAATGCGGGTTGACATGATGAATGATGCCGCAGAAATGCTCGAATCTGCAGGCTTGAAGAATGTCAAAACCTTTGACTCCGGTTATACTTTTGGCCAAGGTATCCATGAAATGGGCACTGCAAGAATGGGACGTGACCCAAAAACATCAGTCCTAAATGGAAATAACCAAGTATGGGATGCTAAAAACGTATTTGTAACAGACGGAGCTTGTATGACTTCCGCAGCAGCACAAAATCCATCTTTGACTTATATGGCCTTAACTGCAAGAGCTGCAGCGTTTGCAGTAGATGAACTCAAAAAAGGCAATCTCTAATTTTAAAAGAAAAAATTATGGCAATGAATAGAAGAGACGCAATTAAAAGCTTTGCCTTGATGATGGGTGGAGCTATGGTTGGTGCCAACGTAATACTCACAGGGTGTAGTCCTGAAGATCAGATCTTAGGTCTAGAATTTACTCCAGAGCAGATCGCCTTCCTAGATGAAATAGGAGAAGCCATCATCCCCACCACAGATACACCAGGTGCAAAAGCCGCGGGCATTGGGGAGTTTATGGTTATGATGGTCAAAGACACTTACAATGGAGACCAGCAATCTATTTTCATTTCAGGACTGAATAGCCTCAAAAAAGACTTCAAAACTGCTTATGGTAAGGATTTTATGAAAGCAACCATCGAGGAGCGTACTGATTTCTTGAATGAAATGAACCAGAAATCCAATCAAAGTGAAGATCGAGAACCAAAAGTAATCGGAATGCTCAAAGACCTTACCGTCTTAGGATACTTTACTTCAGAAATCGGTGCGACTCAGCAGCTGAGATTCGTTGAGGCACCAGGAAGATATGATGGTTGTATGGATTACCAAAAAGGTGATCGCTTGTTTGCTTTATAATATAATCTAACATCAAGGGAGACTTTAATAAGTCTCTCTTGAGCTTTAAAAACCTCTCACCTATGAAAGATAGAAGAAAATTCATTCAACTCACAGCTGCCATGAGTATGGGAGCCATTTTACCATTACAGTTTTGTAGCCCCAAAAAAGAACGTGACAACAGCTCACAGGAAGCCGCAATAGGACCCCTGAAAGGGAGTTTAGGAGCCTTCGGTCTACAACTATGGTCTGTGAAAGAAAGTATGTCTGAAGACCCAAAAGAGACCATAAAGAAAGTAGCTTCTTTTGGCTATTCACAGATTGAAGGCTTCAACGGCGGTAGAGGGATTTTTTGGGGAATGAAGAACACAGAATTTAAAAACATGATGGATAATCTTGGGTTAGACTTTTTTGCTTCCCATACCAATACATTTGAAAACTTAGAAAAGCAGGCAGCAGAAGCTGGAGAAATCGGCATGAAATACCTCATCAACCCATATGTAGGACCTCAAAAGTCAATGGATGATTTCAAACGTTTAGCCGACGATTTCAATCAACATGGAGAAATTTGTAAACAAAACGGTATTCGGTTTGCCTATCATAATCATGGTTATACTTTCGAAGAACTAGAAGGTCAAATACCTCAAGAATACTTGATAGAGAATACTGATCCAAACCTAGTAGATTTTGAATTGGATCTTTATTGGGTTTATACAGCAGGACATGATCCCATTAAGTGGTTGGAAAAGTACCCTAATAGATTCCCAATTGGTCATGTAAAGGATAAAGATGCCAATGTTGAAGTTTCAGAGCCTCAAGGTTCTACTATATTAGGCACTGGAGTTTTAGATTTTCCTGCAATTCTAGGAAAAGGCAAAGACAATGGAATGAACTACTTTGTAGTGGAGCAAGAACGCTTTGAAGGAACCACTCCAATGGAAGCTGCCGAAAAAAACGCTAATTACATGAAAAATCTTAGCCTTTAAATGAAACAAAGCCCCAAAAAAAGGGGCTTTGTTGCTTATTCTTTGGATTAACAATCAGTCTATAAGTTCAGATTTGATATTCCTAGAAGTATATATCAATAGATAGATAATTAGTAAAAGCATAGCTAAAGCTGCTATTTCAAATTGTGCCCATATTCTTGATCTATTGACTACTTTTTCTGAATTATCTGCTAGTCTCCGCCCCTCTTCTATTTGGATTAGAGATAATTTCTCCAAATCAGTAATCGCACGCTCTATATGTTCATTATAAATATGCACTTGAGCTGTATTGATCCCAAATTCATCTGAATACAAAGATTCATAATCACTGATCCTTAAATTATTCATAATAATACCTTTGAAATCTCCCAAAAACTCTTCCTCCGCATCTGTTAGATTAGTGGTCTCAAAAGTCTCCACTGTTTTTAAGATTTGGTCTTCATAATCTTCAATCTCCTCCAATACATGAGAGTAATCACTTTCTTCCCAACAATGATTAACCAATAGCTTTATTCGAAATAGATTTTCTGAAATAGAGAAAATATAACTCTCAACAACTAGTCTATCCTCATAAACTGATATGAATGATGCCTCAAGTTCATTGAAATTTTTCCTATCCAATATATTTTTTCCAAAAATCACCAACAATAGAAAGGTCAAAACAATAGCTGCTTTGAGTTTATTATTCAAAGATTTTGGGGTTTTCATAGTTTCTTCAATTTGGGGTTATAACTGTTTAATGATGCGAAAATTTGCTAAAAATTATCACAACTGAAATAAAGTAAAAGAAAAGTTTAAAACCAAAATTAAGTAGTGATTGAAGAATTATTATCTTTCATAAATTTATAAAAATAAAAAAAACCTCCATTGCTGGAGGCTCTGTGATCCTGTCAGGACTCGAACCTGAAACCTACTGCTTAGAAGGCAGTTGCTCTATCCAGTTGAGCTACAAGACCTTAATTCTATTTTATATTCTCTAACTCGAAACTGATACATTCCCGATTGAGTAGGGATGCTCTATCCAGTTGAGCTACAAGTCTAATAAAAAGGAAAACCTCCAAAAGGAGGTCTATTGTGATCCCGCTGGGGCTCGAACCCAGGACCCATACATTAAAAGTGTATTGCTCTACCAGCTGAGCTACGGAATCATATTCTTAATCTTCTGGTCTTTTACCAGAAATCATTATATCCATTCAAATCAAATGGAGCACTTTTTCTAAAATGCTCCATTGTCATATAGACTCTTTAAAGTGATCCTGTCAGGACTCGAACCTGAAACCTACTGCTTAGAAGGCAGTTGCTCTATCCAGTTGAGCTACAGGACCTGGATACTTATACTAAGTACTTCAATTAAATTCCTAAAAGGAAAGTGTCGGGGTGGCAGGATTCGAACCTACGACCTCCACATCCCAAATGTGGCGCGATACCGGGCTACGCTACACCCCGAACATTAAATTTTCAACTCCTTACGTGTTGACGGAAGATTCATAAGGACTATGAATCTTGCTGTGATCCCGCTGGGGCTCGAACCCAGGACCCATACATTAAAAGTGTATTGCTCTACCAGCTGAGCTACGGAATCATGTTTATTTAATTTTCTAAGCAGCTTTACAACTTAGATTTTTACGCTTTTTGATTTGTTTTTTCTTAAATCATTGCCGTAATTGGACTGCAAATTTAAGCGGACTATTTTAAAATGCAAAACTCAAAGGCAATCTTTCTGACAAAATTTATAATATTTTTATCGGTTATTTTACAAAGCTTTAATTGTCAAGCCAATACAAGTAGCCTCAAAAAAGCAGATTCTTTGTTTATTTCCAAAAACTATCAAGAAGCGATGGGAATCTATGAATCCTTGCTTCTAGAAGAAGATTCTTACTCTCCTGCTATGCTATTGAAAATGGCCTTTGTTGCGGAAGGAAGAGGAGATTATGCCAAGGCTAGTTTCTATTTAGCTAAGTATTATGACATCAACCCAAACCCTAGAGTAATCACTAAAATCAAAACGCTGACTGACCAATCCAACTTGATAGGCTACGAATTATCCGATTGGGACAGGTTCTTTAAATTTGCCTCAGATCTACAGCAAGAAATCACAGCTATATTTAGCTTGATGGTTTTGATAAGTATTATTCTTTTGTTGATTTTCAAGGAAAAAGCAACTCAACCTAAATATTACTTACCTGCACTGTTCTTTATCCTTCTTGCTTTTATGTCCAATAACTTTCTCCAAGAATCCTCAACTGGAATAGTGACGGGTAGTCCAACTATCGTGATGAATAAACCAACAGCTGGGGGCAAAATGATCCAAAATGTAGATCCAGGTCATAGGGTTATTATCAAGTCTTCAAAAGATATTTGGTATGAAGTTAAGTGGGGTAACAAGAATGCATTTATCAAAAAAGAAAGTATCACAAAACTATAAAACCTAGAATTCTAAAGGATCGAGGTTTTTAAAATGACCATTCAATTTAATTTTTTCTTTGGCTTTCTCCACCTCTCGCAATACAGGGATTACCTTGAGAAGGTGCTTAATCAAATAAATCGTCCTATCAGACTCTCTACGAAGTTTTAGAAGTTCATATTCTTCTTCTAATGTTAGTCCTATCTTATGAGCAAAAGAAAATGTATTCACTACTTCTGGCAAAAGTTCTACTTGATAGTCAACTAATCTGAAAAACTCCTTGAGATAAAAAATAAACTCAGCGTGGGCTGAATTTGAAACTTGGAAATCATTTTCAAATAGTATCACTTCACCTCCCGCATAAAGTCTATCTAGATATGGGTTTTCAAACCGAATCATTTCATATACCCTATTTACGATAGTTTTGATATCCATCCTTCCATCATCATAGACTTTTGATATCTCTTTGAGCTGAACTTCAGCTCCTAATGGCATGAGCCTATCCATGTAAACAGAAATTCCAAACCTACCGTCTCTTTGATCAATATCAGCGACTAGCTGCCTATACCTAGGTTCAAAAATATGGAGATTAAGCTGCTCTCCAGGAAAAGCAACTAGCTTAAGGGGAAAAATCGGGATTGTCTCGGTCATCATACCTTTTCAACAGTTTTTGACTGCGAAAAGTTATATCTCATTCTGAATACATCAACCCTCTTCCTCTTCAAGTTCTTCTTGTAAACTCAATATTTGTGCAGGAGACATATATAAGTCTCTAATTTTATTTCTGTATTTATCATCAAACCCTTCTTGGTTCAAAATATAATTTTTGACTGTAAGAATCTGGTGCCCCATACCACAAGAGATGGCATAGGTATCAGCGGCTATTTCAGCCTCTGTTAGCCTTTTATTTGAAATCATATACCTCATCCCAAAATGCATCATATTGACCGTGCTCCTATCCTTATAATCCATGATATGACCCAGCTCATGTCCTATCCATCCCACTAAAGCATCATGTGGTACATTTTCTATGGCTAAGACCTCATCTCCTAAGTCTAATTCTCGGGTAATCTTGATCCTATATTCTCTATTCTCCTTGCCTGTAACCAAAAGCGTCAAAACCCTTGGCTGCGCCTGCATGACAGCTCCATTAATTCTATCCTTGAATTCAAAATCAATCCTTACTCCAGCTAGTTCAGGGAAGTAGGCTAACGCTTCCACGACCGCATCTTTGATTTCCCAAGGAATGGTTTTGTTATCCACTTCAAATTTCTCTTGCTTATCCCGCTCAATAGAATCAGAAGGCAAGCTTTCAATGGATGATAGAAATAAAAGAAAGGTTAGAAACAAGACTGTCATATAGAGTTTTTTCTGTAAAGTCTTATTATAGTGAAAATGTTATACGATTCCAAAAAAAATACAGTATTTATAAGGAAAATCCCCAGAAGTTTCAAACCATTCACAACTTAAATTGTATTAGATCAAACTTCTAGGGACTTACATATTCTCCTAATTGCCTTTAATTGCAATTCTGAAAAACACTAATTCGCATTACTTGCTCGCGATATAAGCCAAAAGGTCAACTACTTTATTCGAATAGCCCCATTCGTTATCATACCAAGAAACAACCTTCACGAAGGTGTCGCTCAACTGAATACCAGCATCTTTGTCAAAGATCGAAGTTCTACTATCTCCATTGAAATCGGTAGATACGACTGCATCTTCCGTATATCCTAAGATTCCTTTCATGGTAGTTTCAGATGCTTCTTTCATCTTAGCGCAGATTTCCTCGTAAGATGCACCTTTTTTCAGTCTCACAGTCAAATCTACAACAGATACGTTTGGAGTAGGTACTCTAAATGCCATACCTGTCAATTTACCGTTCAATTCTGGAATTACCTTTCCAACAGCTTTAGCCGCACCCGTGGAAGATGGGATGATGTTTTGAGATGCTCCTCTACCACCTCTCCAATCCTTGGCTGAAGGGCCGTCTACAGTCTTCTGTGTTGCTGTAGTAGCATGAACAGTCGTCATCAAACCTTCCTCGATTCCCCAGTTATCATTCAAAACTTTCGCGATTGGAGCAAGACAGTTGGTAGTACAAGATGCATTTGAAACAAAAACCATATCTGAAGTGTAAGAACCTTCATTAACACCCATTACAAACATTGGTGTATCATCTTTGGAAGGAGCTGACATGATGACTTTCTTAGCACCAGCGTCGATATGACCTTGAGCAGTTTCTTTAGTTAAAAATATACCAGTAGATTCCACTACATAATCAGCGCCAACTTCGCCCCACTTGAGATTTGCAGGACTTTTTTCGGCGGTCACTCTGATTTCATTGCCATTGACTACTAGCTTACCGTTTTTCACTTCTACCGTACCGTCAAACTTGCCATGAGTAGAATCATACTTTAGCATGTAAGCCATATAATCTACATCAATCAAATCATTGATTGCCACAACTTGTACATCATCTCTTTGCTGTGCAGCTCTGAAAACCAATCTACCGATTCTTCCAAATCCGTTGATTCCAACTTTAATTTTGCTCATAGTTATTATTTTTTTATTGTTTATAGGTTTGATTACAAAATGATTTGAATCAAAATTTTAAAATAGTTTCTCCCCTAAATCATAGATATTTAAGTGTGTTAAAATTACCAATAATATCTCTCCTACCCAAATTATCCATCATCCTCCAAAGAGTCATTTTGGAAAAGTTGACTTTACAATCGATTCCGAAAAATAATATTTTCTTGTTCATGCCTAATTTTCATGAATCATTTCCAAAAATTACCTGCTTTTTGTTTTAAGATTTAGAAAAACAAAATTCAAAACTCTATCTTACATTAATCATATCAAAAACAAAAATCAATGTTTGTAAAAGCCATAGCAGAAGCATCTAAGTATACCAGAGCCATTCACTCTATCTCTAGAAATTACAAGACAAATAAAATAATCCCAGGTGCCGCTACCCTATTTTTTGTCAATGAAGAGGGGTATGCCATCACTTGCAAACACGTAATTCAATGGATCTCGCAAGGAATGCAGGTCGGTAAAAATTTCAATGCTTTTAAAGAATCACTTTCTAGAGTTCCAAAAGATGGGAAATATAAGCAAACACTAAAAAACCTGGAAGCGAAGCACCACCTTCAGGAAGGCAATATGATTCAAATGCGAACTACTTTTGTGGATTGTATTGACAGCATTTCTGGCTTTTCTTGGCACCTACATCCGGACTATGATCTTGCGATTTTGAAATTCAATGATTTTAATAAAACCCTGTATCATGATCATGCGATATTTCCTAAGGACAGCTCTGAAATTAATCAAGGAAAATTCCTTTGTAGACTTGGATTTCCTTTTCCTGAGTTCAACAACTTCAGGTACAATCCAATTAATGATGATATAGAATGGACCAATGAAGGAACAAAGGTTTCTCCTAGATTCCCTCTAGAAGGCATGGTGACGAGATTTATCGGAGATGCAAAAGGTGTGAAATTTGGAATAGAAATGAGTACGCCTGGCTTGAGGGGACAAAGTGGCGGGCCGCTATTTGATAAAAACGGTGTAGTGTATGGCATGCAAAGCCGTACCAAACACCTTCATTTAGGTTTTGATATTGAAAATAAAGAAATCTTTAGCAAAGGCAAATCCAAAAAAATTAATGACTACTCTTTTATCCACCTAGGCGAGTGTATACATGTAGATATCATCAAGGAATTCCTTAAAAAACATCAGGTGAAATTCACTGAAGTATAAAAAAGTGACTTGATATAGTCATCTAATTTTAATGAATAAAAAAGGCTGTCCAAATTAAGACAGCCCTTCTATCGTAGACTTAGGTTAAGTTAAGCTATTTTGGCTAAAATTGCATTCAGAGTACTTGAAGGCCTCATCACGGAAGAGGTTTTATCTTCATTAGGCTTGTAATATCCGCCGATATCAACTTTTACTCCTTGTGCATCATTGAGTTCAGTCATAATTTGAGTTTCCTTATCCCTCATTTCTTTAGCAATAGACCCAAATTTAGATTTAAGCTCTGCATCTTTATCTTGTGCGGCCAAAGCTTCTGCCCAATACATCGCTAAGTAAAAATGACTTCCTCTATTGTCCAATTCCTTTACTTTTCTAGAAGGAGACTTATCTTCTTCTAGAAACTTACCTGTAGCCTGATCCAAGGTTTCTGCTAACACTTTTGCTTTATCATTGGAAAAAGTAACTGATAAATGTTCAAGGGAAACTGCAAGTGCCAAGAACTCTCCTAATGAATCCCATCTCAGATGATTTTCTTCCACAAGTTGTTCGACATGTTTTGGAGCAGAACCTCCAGCTCCAGTTTCAAATAAACCACCCCCATTCATCAAAGGCACAATAGAAAGCATCTTGGCGCTTGTGCCCAACTCTAAGATTGGAAATAAATCTGTCAGGTAGTCTCTAAGCACATTCCCAGTTACAGAAATCGTATCTTTCCCAGATTTTATTCTTTCTAAGGAGAATCTAGTAGCTTCTACAGGTGACATGATGTGAATTTCGAGTCCTTTGGTATCATGATCTTCGAGATAAGTATTGACTTTCTTAATCAACTCTCTATCATGTGCTCGTTTCTCATCTAGCCAAAATACCGCTGGAACACCCGTAGCTTTTGCCCTATTGACTGCTAACTTTACCCAATCCTGGATCGGAGCATCCTTAGTCTGGCACATCCTCCAGATATCTCCTTGCTTCACATCGTGGCTGATCAGCACCTGATCACCTGACACTACTCTCACAACACCATCAGCTTCTAATTCAAAAGTTTTATCATGCGAGCCATATTCTTCAGCTTTTTGCGCCATCAAGCCTACATTAGGAACAGAACCCATTGTTGCTGGATCAAATGCCCCATGTTGCTTACAAAATTCAATGGTCTCTTGGTAAACGCCTGCATAAGATCTATCAGGTATGACTGCTTTGGTATCTTGCTGCTTGCCAGATTTATTCCACATCTGACCAGAAGTTCTGATCATTGCTGGCATAGAGGCATCGATGATTACATCTGATGGCACATGAAGGTTAGTGATTCCCTTATCAGAATTAACCATTGCCAAATCTGGCCCATCGACAAAACAAGCTTCAATATCTGCCTCTATAGCTGATTTTCGATCTGTCGGTAATGTACTGATTTTAGAAATTAAATCTCCAAATCCATTATTTACATCAACACCAAGCTCTTTAATGACTCCCGCATGCTTCTCAAATACGGGAGCAAAAAACACCTTGACTGCATGGCCAAAAATAATTGGATCAGACACCTTCATCATTGTAGCTTTCATATGAAGTGAGAATAAGACTCCTTCTTTTTTGGCAGCTTCTTTTTGGGACTGAAGAAATACTACTAGTTCATTTATACTCATAACAGAAGCATCTATCACCTCTCCAGCTTTCAAGGATAAAGCTTTCTTAAGTGGCTTTACTTCCCCCGTAGCACTTACAAACTCAATATCGATGCTAGTGGCATTGGCTACAGTTACTGATTTTTCACTTCCATAGAAATCCCCTTGGCTCATACTAGCCACGTGAGATTTAGATTCAGCAGACCATGCACCCATGCTATGTGGATTCTTTTTTGCATAATTCTTAACAGCTAAAGGCGCTCTTCTATCTGAATTTCCCTCTCTCAAAACTGGGTTCACAGCACTTCCTTTGACTCTATCATACCTTGCTTTGATATCTTTCTCTTGATCTGTTTTTGGATCGTCAGGATAATTAGGTAAAGCATAACCTTGCGCTTGCAATTCCTTAATCGCAGCTTTAAGCTGGGGAATAGATGCACTGATATTTGGCAATTTGACTATGTTAGCCTCTGGAGTTTTAGCAATCTCCCCTAATTCTGCTAACGCGTCATTTACTTGCTGATCAGGTTTTAAAAAATCGGGAAATTGAGAAATAATTCTACCTGAAAGCGATATATCTCTGGTCTCTACGGCTACTCCAGCAGAATCAGTAAAAGCCTTAACGATAGGCAATAATGAATAAGTAGCCAATGCAGGTGCTTCATCTGTCAACGTGTAGAGAATCTTAGCTGTTTTAGTGGTCATCTTTTTATATTTATTATCAAATAGGTTTTATTATAAAAAAGCAATCTTATCGTTCTCAAATTTAGAAAATCGGTCAATTGCTCAAAATTCGGGCTAAATTAAATAAAATATCCCAGTTTCAAAGGACGAACCAAATAAGTAAAAAGGCATTGGGCTACACTCGTCCTACTGAGGATATTTTTATGCAATAATTTGAAAATCATCGGCATCCTTCCATGCTGGGAACTTCTGTTTAAAAGAACTTAATTCCAGTTTATTTAATTCCACAACAAGAATTTCTTCTTGATTTTCACTGAAAATCAACTGATTACCCTTGAAGTCATAAGCACTTGTATGACCTGAAAATGGAATCCCATTACCATCCTGACCTATTCTATTGACCCCTACACTATAACAAAGGTTTTCAACAGCCCGTGCTCGTAGCAAAATATCCCACGCGGAGATCCTAGGAGCGGGCCAACTTGCCACATATATACACAGGTCATATTCCATTTGACTATCAATGACTCGATTTCTAGACCAAACCGGAAACCTGAGATCATAACATACCTGAGGCAAGATTTTCCAATTATTCAATTCGAAAACAACTCTTTTTTCACCCATATCAAAGTGCGCATCTTCATCAGCCATTCTGAATAGATGCCTTTTATCATACCATTGTATTTTGCCAGATGGCTCCACCCAAAGCATACGATTATAATATTTCCTACCTTCTTGTATGATCACACTTCCAGTTAGAATCATTTTTTTCTGTGCAGCGATTTGCTTCATCCACTTGCAAACAGTATGATTCATTGGCTCAGCCATCTCTGCTGCAGCCATTGTAAATCCTGTAGAAAACATTTCTGGCAACACAATCAAATCTACATCCTGATCCAGATCCCAGATTTTTTCTTCCAGCATGGCTAAATTTGCCACCTTATCTTTCCAATATAAGGCAGTTTGAACCAATGCTAGTTTAAGAATATTTGAATCTTTCATTGTATTCATATCTCGAATGAAAAAGCCAACAGTTCATGTTGGCTTAAAATTTTATTTTAATGGATAGATCATTCGGTAATCTGTAGGTACCCTTCCCTTGCTCACCTCAATCAACTTGCTTTGTAGAAGTCTTTTTTTCAAGCCTTTGAGATAGTCTACAAAAAGAATCCCTTCCAAATGATCATATTCATGCTGAATCACACGTGCTGTCATTCCTGAAAATTCCTCTTCTTTCAAATTCCAGTTTTCATCATAGTATTCGATGGTAAGCTTCTCAGGCCTGATGATCTCTGCTCTAACATCTGGAATGCTGAGACACCCTTCTTCAAAGCCGTAGTTATCTCCATATTCATCTAAAATTATCGGATTGATAAATGCTCTACGAATACCCTTCTCTGTATCATCCTCATCTAGCATCAAGGTGCTATCAATAACAAATAATCTAACGCCTTGATTGATTTGAGGTGCGGCCAATCCCACACCATTTGCATGATCCATTGTGCTAAACATATCCTGAATTAGGTTAGAAATTTCTTCCCCTTCATGGATTTCTTCAGCTTCTTTTTTCAAAATAGGATTTCCGTATGCTACAATCGGATATATCATAATTGCTCTAGGTATGTCTGTAATATAATCGCGGCACTGATTTTATCTAAATTGCCAGCCTTTTCTTTTCTATCTTTCTTTTTGCTCCCCATGGCAATCATACTCTGCATGGCCATCTTAGAAGTGTAACGTTCATCCACCAAAACCAATTTTTTCTCTGGAAATAATTTGGACAATCTACTCTTAAGACTGATTACTCTTGGAGTCATTTGATTATCAGTTCCGTCAAGTGACTTTGGATAACCTAGGACTATCGTCTCTACATCTTCTTTTTGGAAGTATTGGGTGAGATAATCTACAAGTTTACTTGTTTCGATTGTTTCTAGGGGGTTTGCGGTGATTTTCAACACATCTGTAACTGCCAGTCCCGTCCTTTTAGTTCCCAAGTCAATGGCTATAACCCTTCCCATTAGTTGCTGTGAATTTGTTTTTTAACCTTTCTAAGCACTTCTTTTTCCAATTGAACAGCCTTTGGGAAAAGTAATTCATCTTCAATAGTCGCATGGATAAACAGCTCTTTTTCAAAATTCTGCAGCTCATTGTACAAAATCTTCATACTCAAAGGTGACTCTTCTGGCAAAAAATATCCATTTGTCAACTTTCTGATCCCCACCATTTCATCGTCATGATCTTCGTGGGCATGAGCCATCGAGGCAATTGGACTAGATTCTAATATTTTCAAAGCGTCAAAAGTGGCAAATTGACCTGATTCGATATCATGAAGTAGTTTGATCCTATTGAAAACCCTACTTTCTTCTTCATGAATATGATGAATAAAATCTTCTACGAATAAAGGAAACATGATTTTGAGATCTGCCAAAATACCTGAATACTCACCCGCTACTTTGATTCCATCAACCATATTGGATAAAAAGGGTAATTCTTGTCTTACAAAATAATAATGCTTCTTTTTCAAATAAGCTACTAAAACCTCTATTGGATGCAAGTAAAGCTCTTCTCTACTAGGCTCCTTCACCAAGGCCCATGCTTCAAGTTCTTCTATCAAATGATTTGGATTAACCTTGAATTTGTCGCACACTTCTTGTAAAGAGCTTTCTTCATATTGATAAAAATTGATTCCAAAATAATGTAAGACAGCTGCAAAAACATAATTATCAGAGACGAGATCTCTGATTGGTTTATTCTGCATTTTTTTTGGATCCAACATAAAAACAAAAGTAAGGCATTTTGAATGAAAATGCCCGAATTCTTTATCTAAATTGAAATTGTTACGTTTATCAAAACGTTATGGAAACAAATACTGTTTAATAGTATATTTGAAGAATTTCCAAAAAGTAAGCATAATCAATAACCTGAGGATATCGTGAGCGAAATTAAAAACACCAAAGCACAAGTAAGACTTCCCATTATAATAGCCCTTGCTATTTCAGCTGGTATTTGGGTAGGAGCTACTTTTGCAGAACCTAAAAGTGACAGAAATGACCTCAAAGCTGCTATCTACAAGCTGCAGGAGATCATTACATACATCAATCGAGACTATGTAGACAGTGTCAACACCAATGAATTAGTAGAGTTTGGCATTGAAAAAATGCTTGAAAAGCTTGATCCACACTCCAGTTATATTCCTGCAAAAGACGCAGCACTGGCAAGATCTCAGCTGGATGGTAATTTTGATGGGATTGGAGTAGAATTCGGCATCATCAGAGATACTATTTATGTAGTAGCTCCACTGACAGGAGGCCCCTCGGAAAAACTCGGCATTCAATCAGGAGATCAAATCATCAGTGTAAATGGTAAAACAGTCGCAGGAACTGGAATTACCAACAGAGATGTCTTTGACTTGCTGAGAGGGCCAAGTGGAAGCACAGTAAATGTAGAAGTCAAGAGAAAGTCTCAGAAAGATTTACTTTCTTTTGACATCGTGAGAGATAAAATTCCTCAATACTCTGTAAACGCTTCATACATGATCAATGATGAAATTGGCTATATCAAAGTAACTAGATTCGCAGCGACCACTTATGAAGAATTTAAGAAATCAGTAGCTGAGTTACGAGAACAAGGGATGAAAAAGCTTGTCCTAGACTTACAAAGTAACCCTGGCGGTTACATGGGTGCTGCGATCAATATGGCAGATGAGATACTTGGCAGCAATGCAGTGATTGTCTCTCAAGAAGGTAAAACAAGCAGATTCAATCAGAAAGCCTATGCAGTAAGACAGGGTATTTTTGAGGATGGCTCTGTAGTAGTACTGATCAATGAAGGAAGCGCATCTGCATCAGAAATCGTAGCGGGAGCCATCCAAGACAATGATCGAGGCTTGATCGTGGGTAGAAGGTCATTCGGGAAAGGCTTGGTACAGATGCCGATAGACTTATCAGACGGCGCAGAATTGAGATTAACCATAGCTAGATATTATACACCATCAGGCCGATCTATTCAGAAGCCTTATGGGGAAGAAGAGGATTACAGTTTAGATTGGATCAAAAGATTTGAGCATGGTGAATTTTTCTCCGCTGACAGTGTCAAATTCAATGACAGCTTGAGATACGAGACAGTATCTGGAAGAGCTGTGTATGGCGGAGGAGGCATTATGCCAGATTTCTTCGTACCGCTCGATACTACCATGTCATCTGCCTATGTCAATAGACTTTTCAATTCTGATTCTGCAAGGGAATTTGTACTAGATTATCTCGATAAGAATAAGAAGAAATTTGAAGGCATGTCATTTGAGGATTATTATTCCAAGTATCAAGTTTCAGACGCTATGCTTCAGGAATTGATCAAGGTAGGAGAAAAGAACAAAGTCAAGTTTGACGAAAAAGATTACAAAAAATCAAAAGAATATCTCAAAGTATTGGTAAAGGCTAATATGGGTAGAAACTTATTTGATGATAATGCCTACTACAAAGTCATCAATGATATCAATGAAATCTATCTACAAGCCATCAAATTATTTGATGAAGCCGAAAAGTTGGCTTTTGCTGGAAAAGTGAGTGAACAAGAATAGGTCAATCAAAAAAAAGGGAGTCGGAAATCGACTCCCCTTTTTTTGATTTATATCCTTAAATTAGCATTGAAATAAGAAATAAGCCTAGTTCAAACCCAAAATGAAAAAAATTGCGTCAACCCTATTTCTATTAACCCTCCTATTGCTAATGAGTGAATCTATAAAAGCACAAGCTAAAATCACACATATCGCTGTATATGTAAAGGAGCTAAAAAGAAGCTCAGAATTTTACCGAGATGTTCTAAATTTCAAGGAAATAAACGAGCCATTCAAAGATGGGCTGCATGCCTGGTTTGATATCGGCAATCAAGTACAGTTACATCTAATTGAAGCCGAGTGGGAGCCAGTGACCATCAATAAAATTAATCATCTTTGCTACAGCGTTCCAAACATGGATGATTTCATTACAAACCTTCGACAACATCAGGTAGAATTTGAAGATTGGCCTGGGGAGAAAAATAAAATCACCACTAGGCCAGATGGTATCAAGCAGATATATCTCAGAGACCCAGATGGGTATTGGATAGAGTTCAATGACGAATATTAAAAAAGGAGGCAATTGCCTCCTTTTTCAATTGATTAATCTTGGTACAAGGTAGACGGCCAAGCGTCATTTCCCGAGTTGACATCTGTGATGATTTTATCAGGGTCTATTTCTACCTTGACTACTTTCTTATCTACTTTCATCAGATGCTGCCATGTATTCCCTTTGAACCAGATCTCAACCGGAAGTTCACGTCTTTCATTAGTCCCATCTTCATAAGTGATTTCGAAATTCACTGGCATTGGCATATCCCCTTTATTGGAGAATACTACGACATAATTTGCTCCATATGGATAAACCCCTTCTATAGCAAGGTCAATATTAGCATTGCTGTAGAACCAACCTTTCCAAAACCAATCTAAATTTTCGCCTGCTACATTTTCCATGTGATTAAAAAAGTCAGTAGGCTGAGGGTGCTTGTAAGCCCATGTTTTAATGTAAGATTTGAAAGCTCTATCAAATCTATCATGACCTAGCACATATTCTCTCAACATCATCAATCCTAAGGCTGGTTTCATATACGCCACCATACCGAGGTTATTAGACTGTGTGCGGTCTGGGTGTGTCGCGATTGGCTCTCTATTTTCATTTGTCAACCAACCCACATATTTTCTAGTTTGAATCAGGTCGTTGGTATATTCACCATCATTGAAAGCCAAATAGCTGTAATAGTTGATAAAGGTATTGAATCCTTCATCCATCCAAGCATGTCTCCTCTCATTTGTACCTACTATCATTGGGAACCAGTTATGCCCAAATTCATGATCTGTGACTCCCCAAAGAGATTCACCTTTGGATCTGTAACTACAGAAATTCAACCCCGGATACTCCATTCCTCCTATATCTGCTGCTACATTCACTGCTACAGGATATGGATACTCGTACCACATTTCAGAGTAATGCTCCACAGATGCTTTTGAATACTCCGTAGATCTACCCCACGCTTCTTGACCATCGCTTTCTTTAGGGTAGACAGACTGAGCCATTGCTTTTTTACCGCTTGGAAGGTTGATTCTAGCCGCATCCCAAATAAATGCTTTGGAAGAAGCAAAAGCTATATCCCTAGTGTTATTCATTTTGAAATGCCAAGTGAGCTTTCCTTCTTGCTTAGGTCTAGTCTTAGCAACATCTCCTACCTCAGCAGGCTCGATAATATAAACTCTGTCGTCACTTTCAGACGCTTTTTTCATTCTATTTTGCAATTCTCTAGGAAGAACCTGATTTGGGTTTTGCAATTCTCCAGAAGCTACCACGATATGGTCAAATGGAACAGTCACTTTATAATCAAAGTCTCCATAACCCAAATAAAACTCACCTGCTCCCAAATATGGATCTGTATTCCAACCCGTCACATCATCAAACACTGCTACCCTAGGATACCACTGAGCAAGTGCATAGATGGTTCCATCCTTCACATCCAATCTACCCATTCTATCCATCCCTTTGACAGGGATTTTATACTCAAAATCCATGGATACTGTAGCTACTCCCCCATTCGCTGGCAATGGCTCTGCAAAAACCACTTGCATGCGCGTGTCATTGATCAAATAATCATTGCTCGTCGGTCTGTTTTTTCCTGTTAACTGAGCTTTTACGTTTGAGACTTTGTATCCACCATCTGTATCTCCACTATATCTATTCCCTTGTACTGGAGTGGTCAAAGTACCTCTTGAATCTTCAGTAAATCTATTTTGCTCTAGGTACAGCCATATAAAATCCAAAGATTCTGGGCTATTGTTAGTGTAGGTAAGTGTTAGACTTCCTTTGATTAAGTGATTCTCTTCATCAAGTTCTACATTGATACTGTAGTCAGATTTGTTTTGCCAATAGCTCGGTCCAGGCTTTCCTGAAGCTGTTCTATAAGCAGAGCCTTGACGATAGCCAAATTCAGTAAAAGCCCCGTCCTTGTTATCCTTCACTACTTGCGCATCTGATGTCCAGATACTACCAAAAGTTAAAAAGGCATATAATAGCCCCCTAATACTTATTTTCATATTTTGTGGATTATATTGATTTATTTGGCTAAAATAATGAATCAAAACCTAAGAAAAAACTAACCAAATATTCTGTTGGTTTTCGTTTGTTAAAGTGACAAATCCCTTAGATTATTTGCATCACTGAGATTTTAGAATCTATTTTGCTCCTTATTTTAAACCAACCGTACGAAACATAAAGTGTCCATCAAGTCAATAAAGAAGTGGACTTGCAAATTCACATACTTCTAAGACGATTGAGGGACCAAAATCAAACACATGAAAAAAAGATTACTACTACCCGTTTTATTACTTGGTTCCTTACAAGTGATTGCAAATCAAGACAGCGTGACCGTTGATCTCGGCGAAGTGATTATCAAAGAGAATAGAATTGAGATTCCTTTCAACAAAGTTTCAAGGAATATCTCAATCATCAGTAGAAAAGATATAGAAACTACCCCTGCCCGAAGTCTTCAAGAAGTACTTTCATTTACTCCAGGTGTAGATGTCAGGCAGCGTGGTGTGACAGGTGTTCAAGGTGACATTGGCATCAGAGGTGGTGGTTTTGAGCAGACCCTTATGTTGATCAATGGTATCAAGCTAACTGATCCGCAGACAGGACATCACATCATGAATATCCCTGTACCGCTGCAGGCTATCCAAAGGGTCGAAGTCATGAAAGGCCCAGGCTCAAGGATTTTTGGGCAAAATGCTTATGCTGGCGCTGTGAATATCGTCACCATGCTGCCAGAAGAGAGGAGTCTAAATCTTCAATCTTATGCTGGAGATTTTGGTATGAAAGGCATCAGCATGGTCTCTTCACTACCAGTAGATTTACCTTTTGGTAAATACAAGCAAACGCTATCCATCTCTCATGACGCCTCAAATGGTCATTGGTACAATTCTGACTATAAAGTCACCAATGTATTTTATGAAGCGGGAATGGATCTCAATGAGAAAAATGAAATCAGAGCGATGGCTGGGTACACTGATAGAACCTTTGGTGCTAATGGCTTTTATACCGATAGGTTTCCTGATCAATGGGAAAGCATTCAGACATTCCTTACATCCATAAGTCATACTTATGATCACAATGACATTTATGTACAAACAAGGGCTTATTGGAGACAAAATACTGACGAGTTCAGGTTGAGAAGAAATGAACCTGAATTTTTCACCAACAACCACGTCTCAGATGTCCTAGCCTTGGAGGTAAATGGAAGATATCAGAGCAAATTCGGAACGAGTGGTTTTGGAGTAGAAGGAAGAAGTGAAAAGATCAGCAGCACTAATCTAGGGGATAGAGAGAGGGCTTTTCTTGGCGTTTTCGCCGAGCATAGGATTGAGTTTTGGTCTGATTTTGACTTCAGAGCAGGGGTATATTCCAACTACTATGATGAATACGACTGGAGACATTTCCCAGGTGCGGAATTAGGATACCAACTTACCGATCGTTCTAGGTTTTATACTAATTATGGAGCAAGCTACAGAATCCCTTCATTCAATGACCTCTATTACGAAGATCCGAGCAATGTGTCCAACCCCAACCTACTTCCTGAAGAAGCGCAAAGCTTTGAAATAGGCTACAAATACTTCAACAAAGGTGTGCGATTTGAATTGGTGTACTTCAACAGATACACCAAAAACCTGATAGACTGGAGCAGGGCTCCAAGCGATGTTAGCCCCAATCCAAACAGATGGACACCAAGTAATATCTCTGAAGTCACTTTCCAAGGGATAGAGACAGGTATTCAATACACCCTAAATCTTGGAGGCAAAAACTTTAAAATCAGAGAAGCATCATTTAGCTACAATTTTATTGATGCCAATTTGCAGCAAATCCTAGGTGTAGAATCAAGAAATACTTTAACGGCGCTGAGACATCAAGTGATCGGTGGGTTACAAGCTGAATTTTTCACAAACTTCGAAACAAACATCAAAGCTAGATACATAGAAAGAATGGCCTTGGATCCATATTTCTTATTGGATATCAGACTTGATTATAACAGACTCAAAACATTTGGCCTATTTGCAGAAGCTTCTAATGTCACCAATGCAAATTACATAGAAGCTGGATTTGTCCAAATGCCTGGCAGGTGGTTCAGGGCTGGAATCAACCTCAACCTTTTCAAATAATTAATCAAGGCCCGAGCATAAGAATTCTCGGGCCTTGATCATTATCAGCCTAATCCTCTCAAAAAGAATACCCCAAAGTCCACTCCATATAATCGGCTCTTCCACCATGTGCTCTCAAAGTAGCTGCCGCCAACCAATTTTTCGTTAGGTGATATTTTAAGCCGTATCGTTGATAGAATAAGTTATGATCAGCTCTTGGTCGCTTCAGGTAAGTAGCAAACTGTGTCAAAAAGCTAAGCTTATTCATGTGAAACTCATGACCAAACGCAATGCCTGTTCTCCACCTTACAAAATCTCTTTCTTCGCCAGAAGATTCATTTACGGCCATATTTTCTCTCACATATCCTCTGTTATAGTCCAAATCTAATCCTGCAGTCCAAGAGCCAATTGTAGAATATCTTAAAGCTGTCGTATAGTTAGCGCCATAAGCAGGAAATACCGCAAAATCTAGTGCCCTGATACTTTTTACTCCCGAGCGCAACATGAAAGTATGTGTAAACCTTCCTAATTCATATGGAAGATTCTTATGATTGAATTTCTTATAGATCTCTGCACTTTCCTCTGAAAGCTGATAGCTTAACCCTAGACCCAAAAAAAGTATATTCAAACCTGAATTAGGAAGCTTGCGCGCAGCATTGCTGATATGGGTAATTCCTGTTTGAAAGTTAAGATCAAATTTATCACTGAGATCAAAAGTATAGATTAACTGAGCTTCTCCCAGATAATTGACATTTGATCCAATAGCCTTTTGGAGTTGATTATTGACTGGATCAAACGGATTGGTAACATATGCTAAACCCAGTGAAATTCTAGTAGAAAGCTCATTACTCCCCCATCTACCAAGAGTTGGTTGCAAAAACCCACTGATAGAATAGGAACGCCCTGTATCGCGATTATCATGATTGATATAAGTGAGGCTCATACCCGCAAGAGGATGCTTCAAATGATCGTGATATTCCTTTCCCTTGAGCCGAGATGCATAATCAAGTTTAAAAAGAAATGGATACCCTTGCACCTCTCTTACATCAGAATTGTGAGCGACAGTATAGCCTTGAGAAGCTTGAAATTGGAGGTAGCTTTGGGAAAACAACCTCCCACTCAAAAACCATAAAACCAATATTACAATCAAGCAAAATTGCCACTTATACATCATACGAACTCTTCTTCCACAAAACTAAGATAATCAAACCTTGCAATTATTACGGAGATTCACAAAGATTGTTGATGGGGTAATTGAGTAAATCCTTAAAAATCAATTTCCTTAAAAATAGCATGACATAAATGAAAAAAAGCCTCTTCTTTGAGGCTTTCTGTGGGAGTTGAGGGATTCGAACCCCCGACCCTTCCGATTTTAATCGGAATGCTCTGAACCAGTTGAACCCTCAGACAAGAGAGTCTCTATTCGTTTTCTACTTTTCCATGACTTAACTTGTCTCTCCCTAAAATAGGCTTCTTCCTTAGTGTCAAACTCTTCAAAATAAGTAAGCTCCCAGTCTGCAGTACTCCCAGTGAAACCGGATCAGTCTTAAAATCTGGGGAGGTTCAAAATTTAGCCATAGATATTAGCTAGTCTAAATAGGAAGAACTCTACATTTGAAACGCCTCTAAAC
>NZ_FZOK01000030.1 GCF_900188245.1 Belliella buryatensis
CGGAGTGGTTTGGCAAGACAAGACCGATCCATGACTGTGGCGACTGCACCGAAGCCCAACATCAGGAAAATAGAAGAACAGAACTGAAGTTGAAGAGGTAAAAAGAAGATTAAGAAAAGAAAATTACGTCTTACTTTGTCAGATGTGTAATTTTTAAATCCTTTGAGGATTATAGCTTATCCGGAGATCTGTATTGGGAATAAAAAGTATCAAAAAGCAAATAAAATAATTTGAAATACAAAAAAAATTATCCAAAAAGCATTTTAATGAATTTTCTGGCTCGAAGTTTGATATGATATGTTAATTAGAAATCAAGTGAAGATTATCATCTTCAAAGAAAAATATAAAGATCTTAGACAGGTGAAATGATCACTCTATAAGATGAAGATCCCTAACCTGTAGATTATCTAAATGACCACCTGATTCGGGTGGTCTTTTTTTGTCCCTCCTCTTTACAGGATAGATCGTTTTTATTTTATTCCTTTTTTATCTCAAAAAAATTATTCAAAGGCTTGGTATACCCACCGCAGATGATATGACAAGTAGCTGTAACAAGCACCTTATTTTCATTGTTTGAAATAATGGAGGTGATAAACCCACCTTCTAATTTGGAATTGTTAAGTTCTGATAGTTTCATTTTGTTTGTCTCTAGTTCTATCAAGTAAATTTTATCGTTTTTATACCCGATAATTTTGTCATTGATGGAGGTGAGTTCTAAACCATCAAAAAGCGGCTCTAAAGGAATTTTTCGTACAAGGTGTCTATTTCCTCCATCCATCCTTGATTTGAAATAGGACACTTCATTTTTTATTCGGTCTATACCAAATGAGACTACTTCATCTTTAATGATTAACGATCTCAGCGTATTGAAGGCTCCGACCGTACTCACTTCTCCTTGGTCAGTGAGTTGAATCACAATATTTCCAACAGTAATTAAGAAGAAGTTTTCAAAAGAATCGACCTGATAGACAAGATCATAGTAGCTTAAGACTTGAAGTTTTATATTTTTTACTTCCTCAATAACAATCTCGTTATTTTTATTGCTAGTTCTGATTAACATTAAGCTTGGGTTATTTTCGGCTATACCCTCTTTGGCCGTCCGGTATGGTATCAGTATAGTGCCATTTCCTGAAATACCAAGCCCCTCACTTTGCCACCTTGGGATATCTTCTAACTTTATAAAAGTCGAGTCAAATGACTTAAGATCTATTTTTAGAAACTGATCTTCTGTGAGATTTGAAACTGATAGAATGAAAACATCCAATTCTGTTCTTGTAGCCAATACCTTATTTGATACAGGTAGTTTATGCCAGCCAGGCCGGGTGATATATTTTTCAAAGCTAAATGGAATGTTAGTATCAGATATATTTCCATCCTTATAAAAATTACTAGCTCCTAGTAGGTATAATTTATTGTCGATGTAAAGACTATTGAAAATTCCTTCTTCAAGACCTTTCGATTTCTCCCAATTAGTTTGAGGAGTATAAGGTGCCATATCTTCGTCATTGTCTTTGCTACATGCAAAAGACAGCCAGCATATGAATGATGCATACGCGATTATTTTAAGATTTAAGTTGGTCATAGTTTTTTATTTAAAATACATAAAAATAAACTTAACACATAAAAAAATGCATTTCAAATAATAGTGTTGATTTATTTATTAATCAGAACTTTATAGAGGAGAAGTGTGAACTTAGCTCTGTAATCTATTGATAATCAAAACATGAAAGTGGATTGATCGCAAAAAAATATCAATTGAATTCAAATAAAAAAGCGGCTGTGGGTTTCCCACAACCGCTAGGTATTATTTCGTTGCAACTAGTTTATCAGCTGGGTAACTAATTGGGATACTTGTTAACAGTTGAAGTTTATCAATTTTGACCTGCTCGAAAGCCATTTTGTTATTAGGAAGAATTGGATCGGATGGTGGGATTTTTTCCTGAAGCCAATCTACTTGCTTCCCATTTTTCCAAAACCTAAAGCATAAATGAGGACCTGTAGCTAATCCAGTAGCACCTACAAAACCAATCACCTGGCCTTGCTTTACTCTTGTTCCAGGTTTCATACCTGAAGCAATCTTGGACATATGCAGGTATTGTGTAGTATAAGTGCCATTGTGTTTGATTTTGACATAATTACCATTAGCACTGGTGTACCTTGCCTCTACTACGGTACCATCACCCACTGTGCGGATTTCAGTACCTGTAGGCGCGGCATAATCTGTTCCTAAATGTGGTTTATAACGCTTCTGTACAGGGTGGTACCTATTGAGATTATATTTAGAGCTAATTCTCGTGTATTTGAGTGGATCTCTCAAAAAAGCTTTTTTGAAGCTATTACCCTCTTGATCAAAGAAACTAGTTTCTCCGTTTTGCTCAAAAGGAATCGCATGAAATTCTTCTCCTTTGTATAAAAAATATGCTGTTTCAATATCTGTAATTCCTACAACATTCCCTTCAACTACTTTTTCATGGTAGACAACTTTGAACTTATCACCTTTTTGAAGTCTTTGAAAATCCACATACCAGCCAAAAAGATCTGCAAATTTATCAATCAGGTCATTGGTGATTCCAAGCTGACTCATGTTAACTGATAAGCTATGGTCGATTTCTCCACCTAGTTCCACTTTTCTAAGTTCAACAGGCTTTTCTTCCTTGTATATTTCTACTTCATTGAGTTTGAAGACAACATACTCAGATGGGTTAGGCTCGTAAATGAAAAATTCAGCTTGAGAAGAATCTCTCCCGGTTAAAACAGTGAATTTCTTATTAAATGCAATTTTTCTTACATCAAAAATATCCTTGGATTTTTTGGCAATCTCGTCGATGATTTGATATGGTACATTGAATGGAGCAAGTAAGGTGGAAAGGGTTTGGTTTTTTCCAACAATTCCTTCTACGACATCCAATTCATTGATATTGATGCCGTAAAGTAGGAGGTCTTCCTGCATCTCTTCTTCAAAATTTTCTACGAATGCTTCTTCTTTTTCTCTGCTGAAGCTCACTTGATCCCATATAAAATAAAATCCACCTCCCAGGGCCAACGTGAGTAAGGTGGCACCAATCCATTTTTTT
The DNA here is from genome assembly GCF_900188245.1 of Belliella buryatensis. GTDB lineage: Bacteria > Bacteroidota > Bacteroidia > Cytophagales > Cyclobacteriaceae > Belliella > Belliella buryatensis. Next base: position 3,075 of record NZ_FZOK01000030.1, read on the forward strand.
CGCATACTTATTTTGTATTAGTCGGGTTCTTAATATTCAAAGGAATTTAAATTTCGGTCAATTTCCAAATCTTTTAGTAGCTGTTTTGTGTAGCTAATGTACAAAGCAATAATGCTTTCAAAACTTGCATAAATCTAATGATGAAACGGTTTCAATTACATTTCATTTTCTAAACTGTTGATTTTTATTATAATTTTATTGGAGACGACAGTCTATTAGGGAATTTTTAAGTAAATAGCGTTAATTTTTTAAATTATTCATAACATTGCATCCATCATAATAGCTAACATCATTTTGAATAAAGTTTGATTGATTTTATCCCTAAGGGGGCTTTGAATCTCTCTATTTGATTTAGCTTGCTGTATATTTTGTTTATCTTTGTCGCTTTCAAAAAAAACGATTTCAAAACATGCTACGAACTCATACATGTGGGGAATTGCGCCTCATAGATGTCAATAAAGAAGTAACCCTTGCTGGTTGGGTACAACGTGTCCGAAATAAGGGTGGGTTGATCTGGTTAGACCTCAGAGACCGATATGGTGTGACGCAGTTGATTTTTGAAGAAGGATCTACAGACAAAGTACTACTTGATAAAGCAGCGAGCTTGGGTCGTGAATTTGTGGTGCGAACAACAGGAAAAGTCATAGAACGTACTTCCAAGAATGATAAGCTACCTACTGGAGATATTGAAGTCAAAGCAAGTTCTTTGGAGGTATTGAATGCCGCTAAAGTACCTCCATTCATTATTGAAGATGAAACGGATGGTGGGGATGAATTGAGGATGAAATATAGGTACTTGGATCTCCGAAGGAATGTGGTAAGAGAAAAGCTACAACTAAGGCACCGCATGATGCAGGAAACTAGGAAATACATGGATGCTCAAAGCTTCATCGAAGTGGAAACGCCAGTATTGATCAAGTCTACGCCTGAGGGAGCCAGAGATTTTGTTGTACCTTCTAGGGTAAATCCTGGTGAGTTCTATGCCTTGCCTCAGTCACCACAGACTTTCAAGCAACTTTTGATGGTTAGTGGTTTTGATCGTTATTTTCAGATTGTGAAGTGTTTCAGAGATGAAGACTTGAGAGCGGACCGACAGCCAGAGTTTACGCAGATAGATTGTGAGATGTCTTTTGTAGATCAAGAAGATATCTTAAATACTTTTGAAGGTTTGGTGCGACACCTTTTCACCAATGTGAAAGGAGTTGAATTGGGTGGTATTGAAAGAATGACATTTGCCGATGCCATGAAGTATTATGGTAATGACAAGCCCGACTTAAGGTTTGAAATGAAGTTCGTAGAACTTAATGAACTCGCTCAAGGTAAAGGTTTTGCTATATTTGACCAGGCAGAATTGGTCGTTGGGATATGTGCTTCAGGAGCGGGTGAGTATACTAGAAAGCAAATAGATGCCTTGACAGAATGGGTGAAAAGACCTCAGATTGGTGCAAAGGGCTTGGTGTATGTGAAGTGTAATGAAGATGGAACGTTCAAGTCTTCTGTAGATAAGTTTTACACACAAGAAGATTTGAAAGCATGGGCAGAAAGAGCCAATGCCAAAGCTGGAGATTTGATTTTAGTGCTTTCTGGAGATGCTAAAACTACCCGCAAGCAAATGTCTGAGCTTCGTCTGAAGATGGGTGAAGAGTTGGGCTTGAGAGATAGAAATGTATTTAAGCCACTATGGGTAGTCGATTTCCCACTTTTGGAATGGGATGAGGAAACCCAGCGCTACCATGCGATGCACCATCCATTTACTTCACCGAAGAAAGAAGATATTCCTTTGCTGGAAAACGATCCAGGAGCTGTAAGGGCCAATGCCTATGATCTGGTGATTAATGGCGTAGAGATCGGCGGCGGTTCTATTAGGATTCATGATCGACCTACTCAGCAGTTGATGTTCAAGCATCTCGGTTTTTCTGATGAAGAAGCACAGAAGCAGTTTGGCTTCTTGATGGAAGCCTTTGAATACGGTGCGCCGCCACATGGAGGTATCGCCTTTGGTTTCGATAGATTCTGTGCGATTTTTGGTGGCTCAGATTCGATCAGAGATTACATCGCTTTCCCAAAAAACAACTCGGGCAGAGATGTGATGATCGATTCTCCGAGTACTATTGCAGAAGAGCAGTTGAAAGAATTGTCAATCGCCTTGGCTTTGAGGAAGGAATAGAATTAGTTTGCAAGAAACTGATAGAAGCCTGCTAGATTTTTGAAATCTGGCAGGCTTATGTGTTTATACTTATTCGATTTTCACATGATGAAGTACATATTCTTTTCCTGCTACTTCTTCGGTGAATATTAAGATGGTATCTTGATTAAATCCTACCACTTCATAATAGTCACCTGAGCTAAGCTTTCCAGACTTATAGTCTTTTGATCTAATCTTGATAAAAACTTTTCCGTTTCTCTCTTCAACTGGTTCATTTAGGCTAATATTTGAAAAACTATATATCTCTTTTTCGTTAGCTTTCCAGTCATTTCTGGAGAAGTATACTTGTTTTGTAATAATAAGCTTTTTGCCTGAAACAGCTTGATTGATTTCTTGAAAATTCAAAGGCTTACCTTTATAAACTCTGGCACTATACATGGCTGATTTTGAGAGGGTAGAGTTTTCAATATTTCTATAATTGATATAAATATGACTTGCTCCCCTCATTGAGGCTTCTGTCTTCAACTTATTTATAGCTCGATTATTGATATTATTGATAGGAGAAATAGCGAATAGACCTCTTGCCTTAGAAAATATCAAGTCACCTTTTTGAAAGGCCGAAAGCTCATTGATGTCATCTATGATTTCGATGTCATTAGGTGACGTATAGCCTATAATTTCTGTTGTCTGAGCTTGAAGCAGACCGTAATTAAAGACAAATAATGCAGTACATAATGTAGTTAAAATTTTCATTGAAATAGGTGTAAAATTTATAATATGATTGATTCGAATGTAGTAACATTTAGTTTTAATTAAAAAGAGGCTCTAGGTGGAATATAGTGGGTAGTCGAATTTGAGTTTTCCAGAGATGAAGTAAATCATGTTGATAAAGTTGGAGATATTCCTATAACCTCT
>NZ_FZOK01000007.1 GCF_900188245.1 Belliella buryatensis
CATCGTGGTATTGTAAGTTATCCCAAACTTCTTAGAAATTGAAATACTAACTATATTTGAATAATAAAAGTGTCAACCATTTTCAGGACGAGACACCCTATTCCTCTTTCACCCTTCAAAATTCCTCCTGCTTCCCTCCTTCCTCCTTTACTTGGTTCATTGTACTTTGTACTTCGTACCCCTTTCCCCTTTTTCCTTTCCCCTTTCAACCCTTAGACCTTCAGCCCTCCACCCAATCCCGAAAAGCAGCAGTATTCGCCTGACTTGTGATCAACTTCTGCTTGGCTCCCTCAACCTGAATGGCTAGACTATTCTTCCCATAGCGCTCCATACGCTGAATTGCCCGCTTATGAACCAACTCGGCCCTGTTGATTCGGAAAAACCTACTTGGATCTAAGCGCTCCTCAAGCTCCTTTAAAGTAAGCAAGCCCATCAAGTGGCTTTTTCCAGCTAGATCTATAACCTTGACTACACCCTCCTCAGCCAAGAAATAAGCAATTTCCTCCACCGCAAGAAAGTAACTATCCTTGGCCGTATTGATGGTAAACCTACCTTTATACGCTGGCTTATCCAGCTTGATACTCGTCTCCGATTTGGTAAAAAGTAGAAATTTCTTCCAAGCTTTCTCAAAACGCTCAAACGTAAAGGGCTTCAATAGGTAATCGATCCCATTGCTTTCAAAAGCCTCGAGCATATGCGCATCATAAGCAGTTGTGAAAATCACGGGGGACTTCAAGGCAATTTCTTGATAAATCTCAAATGCATTCCCATCCTGCAAAGCGATATCAGAAAAGATCAGATCCACTTGACCTCCACGCTCAAAAAATACGATCGCCTCTTCCACTGTAGCACATTCACATACCACCTGCACAGGCTGAGTCAATTGTTCCAAGTAGCGCTTCAGTTTCCTCCTAGCCGGCAACTCGTCCTCTATGATCAAGATATCAATGTTCATTTTTAAATATTAAAGGAATGGTAACTTCAAAAGTACTTTCATTTTGCTTGATGTGCATGCTGTATTTGCCAAGCAACTCAAACTGTGTACGTAAATTCTGCAAAGCCCTGCCCCCACCTTTTTTCACTTGCTTTTTGGGCTTTAGTACATTACTAATTTTCAAAGACATTTCGCTAATTTTCAATTGAATAGCCACAGGAGACAGCTCAGTGCCAAGGTTATGCTCAATGGCATTCTCTATCAGCAATTGTAAACTAAGTGCAGGCAAAAAAGCCTGAGTTGGCGCTTCACCCGTAATATCCAATTTATAAGCCTGCCCATATTTCTGCTGCATCAATCTAAAATATCGCTGTGCAAAGGCCAATTCATCATTCAAAGGTACCAGTTGCTGGTCCGACGACTGTAATACATAGCGATAGATATCAGAGAAATCATGTAAAAATGCGGATGCTTGTACTTGATCTTCTTCTATCAGTTGATCGAGTACATTGAGGTTGTTGAAAAGAAAATGTGGATCAAGTTGCGCTTTGAGCTGAGCCAGCTGACTTTGCATCTGTGTCTTTTCCAAATTGGCCAGCTTGGCTTTATCCTCTTGGTTCTTCTGAAAATAGTAATGCGCCAAAAAGAATCCCCCATAGACAAATACATCCATGACGTACTTGATATTAGAGCTAATGAGTGATGCTTCATTGAAGTTTCGCGCTACCGTCCCGAAGGATAGTGCAACCAAATAGGAAAGCAGGTTATTGCCCAAAACATAGATCAGAAGTGAAATAACAAAAACCCGAATCGCTCTAGAAAGGGAGACCTGCTCATCAAACCTTTTGATCACTATCCCAATGATCACAAACAAAAGCATGGCATTGAAGAGTTGCGCCACAGCTGCCTCTGGGGTAAATATATACCAATCCACCTTCCTTCCAAAGAAATACCTGATCTGAACAGACTCCAAATAGGCAAAAATGACGATGAATGCCAGAAAGTACTTATTCAGATAAAAGGATGCAAAAAACTGTCTCATGGTGGGGTTTCTAAAAGGTAAAAATAGCCCTTTTTGGAAAAAGGGCTAGAACCATAACAATTACTTTTCAGGAGCAGGAGGGAAAGAATACAAGACTTCACCATTTTCACTGAAGAAATCCAGCTTGGCTTGATTCTCTTGATCCACATAGAACATCGCCCTAGGCATACCCTGATCATCAAAGAGGAAGAGTCCATTGTTTTGACTACCTGATTTGCCTAGCATCACTCTAGGGGCACCACCGACTAGTCCTTGCTCCTGGTACTCCATCATCTTGGCACGAGCTGCTGAAGGATCGGTTTTTCTCAATTCCTGCAGTTCAGCCATGATTTCCATGGTTTTGAGTTGGGTCTCATTTTCTGCTCTATCCATAAATACCAAGCTACTGCTCACCCTTCTACGATCTCCTTGCTTGGAATCAGTAGTCAAGAGCTGCATCACCTGATCCCCATCATACTGGTCAAAAGTCAGGGAGAGTCCAGCACTATGTCCATTTTCAGTCAAAGCTCCATCGTAGATAAAGCCACCACATTCGATCCCATCTTCATTGAAGAAGATCATCCCTGAGCGTTTTTTCCTATCTGCATTGGTTGGGCGATTGTTGATTTGCGTATCTCCATTTGGAAACTTGTCCACATTAGTAATGATCATTTTGACTGTCCCATCTGCTTCTACAATGTTGATGCGCTGCACATCGATCTCTTCAAATTGATGATGGCCATTGTTTTTGAATGCCACCGTTGCGACTAAGACCAGGCCCAAAGCCATGGCGGTCGAAAAACTCCTGAGTACTACTAATTCTCTGTTCATATTGTTGAGGTTTATGTTGAAATTCATGCTCCAAAAGTAGCATGACTGCTCACCAAACCCTCCCCCTTTCCAATGAACCAAGGAAAATACCAAATGAATATGGGGAATGAATAGATTAATGATTTAAAAAAAATTACAAGCCGAGTTGTTTTTGGTTTAAAAAACAACCCAAGGCAATTGCTAGATATACTACTATTTTATTTTAGTTAAAGTGCCAAGTATTGATTCCCTTTCAATTTGACCATTTATTTGGAATTCATAGTCAAACCGGTATCCATAAACTCCTGTTGGTGTTGGCTTTCCTTGAACTGATCCATCCCAAGGAATATTACCTTGATGAATAAGCTCGCCCCATTTATTATAAATACTTAAGACAAACTGTAAATCACCACAATTAGAGACAGGTCCAAATCCCCCTTCAGAAGGATCAAAACCTGTAGGCATTCTTATAATAGGCGTAGATTCAGTAACCATTACCCTTCCTATATTTACGCAACCTTCAACATTAGTAATGATGACTTCATACATTCCTGATCCTACTTGTTCAATTTCTTGGGTCATTTGCCCATTATTCCACAAATAAGTGTATGGACCTGTTCCGCCGATTAATTCTGTGCTAAGCACTCCATTATTTTCACCTGGACAAGGGTTTTGGACTGTTTCAATTAAGACTTCTAGGGCTTCTGGGCTATCAACGAAAACCTCAGTCGCAATTTGACATTCGTTGGCATCCAATACAGTAATACTATAATTCCCAGATTCTAGGCTTTCCAATTTGATCAAATCATCATTGACCTCAGCACTTTCAATGTCAACACTATAAGGTCTTTCACCTCCAATAATTCTTAAAGATATACTTCCATCCATATTTCCAAAACAGCTAACGTTTTCTACATCTATGGTTAAAAATTCAAGTGGATTTGGTTCAGTTACTATTAAGTTTTCAAGTTGAATTTCACAAGACTGACTATCTTTTATATTGACATTATACGCACCAGCAGAGAGGTTTTCTGCAATATTATCATCTAAACCTGGATCATGAGACCAGATAAATTGGTAAGGAGGTATTCCTCCTTGAACTTCAATTTCTAACTTACCATCCGATCCTCCACTGCAACTTACCTCTTTCAATTCTGATACAATAGCTTCTAATCCTGAATTGATAGCTACGATTAGGGTAGGTGAAAAGCCCTCACACAGGTTGTCAATTAGACTATACTCCCGATAAAAGATAGCTCCCATTACTTCCCATTCATTCCATAAAATTTCAACGTCAGGATTCCTGTTATCTCCAATAATTGTCCCTCCCATTACTTCCCATTCATATGCTCTAGAAGGTTGAGGGTTTGTGACTTGATAAATAAATGTTTCAGATGTATTACATATAAAATCAACACCTTCTGGAATCAGAGGTGCAATTTCTTGATTAATAGTGACCACGAGTTCTACTGGGGTTCCTCTGCAACCATTAATTCCAATGGGAATACCAATAATTTTTGCGTTTTCATTTGGATCATTCCATTGAACAGTTACGACACTATCTTCTTGGTTTAGGATAACCCCTCCCTCCACACTCCAATCTACTTGTGCTAAATTTCCTGATCCAGTAAAAATGTAGTCAAATACATCAACTTGTGGGCAGGCATGTTGTGGCCCTGTAACTTCACCTCCTATATCTTCTACTTCCACTTCAAAATAATGAACCTCTGTTTCATCGCAGCCAGTATCATTTTCAGAAGCGTAGATTTTGACTTCATATAGACCCGCATCAGAATAGGTATGGGTTACGTTTTTTCCTGACTTTGAAGCCGATCCATCTCCAAAGTCCCATGTAAAAAAGTTGAAATTGAGGTTTGAAGACGAAATACCCCAGTTGCCCTCTTGATTCAAACAAGCAATTCGTGGACTTCCAGTAGTAAAATCATCAAATGTAGAAGTTACCTCGTAACTTGAATTACCGAACTCTTGACCATAACTTAAAGCATAAGATGAGGAAGCGCCTACTGCATAGAAATAACCCATAAAACCACCTGGGTTAGCCAATTCATGAACTCCTGGATTAAGGTTTATTTGAGCATAAGAAAAACTCGGATCATTATTTATAGGAACAAACTGGTTTCCAACATTTTCGCCATCAATTTGCATTTGGTCAACATCTGAACTAGCAACAACGATTTGTGCATAATGCATGCTCGTATTGAAAACACGGTGTGCAAGAAGACTCAAGTTCGTATAAGCCTCTTCAAAAGGACGATAATTCACCATTTGGGGATTTCCATAATTTAAAATATTTGCTGGTGACTGCACTGAATTTTCATCTAAAATCAAACAAGAATATGATTTCCCAAATCCAAAAACAGCCATAGGATTGTTACTCGAAAAATGCAATGCTAAGCCATCAGGAACATCCATAGTATAAAACTCTCCTGAATTTAGGGTTGCTAAAAGGTCATCTCCTGAATAAACTTCCGTATTGTCGAACGCAGCTATAAATTTAACCAATTCACCCAATTGTCGATTCCGCAATGGAATATGGAAAAATTCTCTACCCCAGCTTGATACAGGTTCGTTCTGATTGAAAATATGAGAAGTCGAAAATGGACCACACTCAGGGTCGCCTATATCAGCAAATTTATTTCCTGAAAATACCGCAATTCTACCACAGCTTCCATTTGTATTTAACACCCTTACTCTTGTACCAGTGAGATCCGCTTGCGACTTGAATTGATAAGTCTCCCCTTTATTCATTGTAATAGTAAAAGCATCAGTGGAATTGAATACAGGGGCAGAAGGACTCACTTCAATCAAGGTATTATCTTCAGTTGCAACAATAAGTACCTGACTTTCATTATTGAACTGACGTATTCCTAGTCTTATTCCCTTGGTTTGGTTTTCATAATGAGAAGCAATAAAATAATCATCACCAAGTTTTTCAAAAGGTAGAACTAGTGTACCGTCAAATGAGCCGGGTTTTGCATTTATTGCATAGACTGAAATTTCTCCTTCTGAATATATATGGACTCCTTTACTTTCAATAATAGTATTTGTTTCTATTACCATGATTGAATTGAGCTCATGCTCAAAAATCTCTCCTTGATTTAAAGCAAAATCTACAGAACCTCCATTATATTCAATTGAACCGATAACATCGTTTTCCATAGCAGTTATCACTATAGTCGGAACAATTGGATCTCCTTGAAACAAGTTATCCATAAAACCCACAAAAAAATGCTGAACTTCTTTAACCCTATCCAAATCTTGTGATCGAACTTCTGTAAAGGACAATACAAGCAAAAAACAAAAAAATGAAAAGACGATTTTTTTAGCTTTATTCTTCATTCGTTGAATTTTCTATTCAAAAAATCAAAACCTTATTATCGAAAATAAGAAAAATTGTTGAAATTCCTTTCGGGTTGAGACATTTTCTCAATTTATATCAAGCTTCTAGATTATTTAATTGTTAGAGTAAGTTTGATCAAATTAGTAAAAATTATAATGTCACAAAATAAGTATGTGCCTTGTTCTATCTTAGAAATTCATTTGCATTAACCATCTTTAGACCATTCTTTGGTAACGCCCAATTCATACTTTTTGCATGTGGAAGTTATTAAAAATAAGTCTATTCCTTTCTTTTGTGTTCATTTCTCATAACTCTTAAAGTTCTGACTAACGTATTTGTAAATACTTGATAACAATTCAAATACTACAATCATTTTTCTCAATTTCCTCGTGTTCTTCATCCCATCCGTTAGCTTACGAAATCAACTTTTTAAGAGTAGGGGGAATCTCGGATAACGTTTAATATTAAAACCAAAGTAATCCCCACCCCCATCACTCCAACTTCACCTTATAAATCTTAACGAAGTCTTCTTCCTCTTCTAAGTTAATGCTGTTTTTGAAATAAAGATAATCACCCCTGACTAGCCATTGGGTATCATCTAATTCAACTGGGATTTCTAGTTGCTTAATCAATTCACCTTCTAAATCCATCACCAAAAGCCTGCTTGGGTAGTCCCTACGAGTTTTATTCATCATTTCACTCCAATGCACATTTTCATATTTGTCTTGTTCCCTTTCCGATATTCCGGGGAAAAATGAAACTAGAATGTACTTATCAGTCACTTTGATATTATCAAATCTCCCTGAGAAAATATCAGGATTGATAATTCTAGGATCTGCCTCTTCAAATGGCTCACCTTGGTTAAAATGATAATCAGGAATGTTGAGCGGAATTCTTTTGATTTGTTTATAAGGAGTATTTACATCGTGAATATTCAAAGCTGGTTCTATCCCGACTATATAATAGATTCTATCAGTGTCTGTGGTTACTCTAGGGACTAGGTGGGCAATATCGTGTGCTTTTCCATTTTTAAAAAAACTGGTTTCGTCTAGATACATAAACTGCTCTACATTTCTTTCTAAGGTGTCAAACCAAGCCAAGGCAGTGTAGTTTTCATAAAACTCAGGTGTGTTTCTTTGAAAATTTCCTCTTCCAGAGCCCGTAGTTAGAATTCTATTTCCTACCCAGTAAAATTCGGTATCTGCAGAAGCCCTTCCAGAGAATGCAGGCATTTTTTCTCGCTGATGTTTTCCTCCATGAACCAAATTCCCCTCTAAATCATAGGTGTAGACCCCTTGATTGGAAACAATTGTGAATGTTTGACCATCAGCACTGAATTTTCCTGCACCAAGTGGAAATGAACCATATCCATCTGGATCCTCACGGTCTTTTTTGATCTCAAAAATTTCTGTTCCTGTATAATTACTGACAACCAATGAAGCTTTCTTTTGATCAAAGAACAACGCGCGTTCAGTTGCAGGATGAATATCCATGAAATTCAATAAACCAAAGTATGGAACCTGAATAGAATCCACTTTAGTCAAAGTCAAATTTTCGACATTCGTGATATTTTCAGTATTTTTCTCCCCACAGGAAAGTAAAAACAGGACACATGCAAATGGTAGTAAATAGTTTTTCATAGGACTAAGAATTTCTTCTAAACTAATAAGTAAAAAGTTGCGATCAAAATTTAACTCAAAATTGAAGTTATTAAATATACATACCCATAGGCCGAATCAAGCCAATGCAATTTTCAACCAAGAGACTGCCACACAGCAAACCAAGTATTGCTATAGCCTCGGTCTACATCCTTGGTACTTGGATACAAACTGGGAATCTCTTTTGCAAGAAATGAAAACGAAAAGTGATGACCCAAACCTCTTTGCCATTGGAGAATGTGGGTTTGATTTGCTCAAAGGACCAAAGGAAGCCATCCAAATCGCAGCTTTTGAAGCACAGCTGCACTGGGCCAAAGAACTGGGAATTCCTATCATCATGCACCAAGTGAAAGGACTGCATGTATTACAACAATCCCTCAAGCACTTCAAAGATCCTCCTGCCATAGTTTGGCATGGCTTTATGGGTAAATCTAGTAGCTTTCAAAGTCTAATGAACTTTCCGATTTACTTTTCCTTTGGTGCAGCCATTTGCAAAGACCATAAACTGACAATTGCTACACTTGAAGCGTTACCACTTGAGCGTATATTTTTTGAAACTGATGATTCAGATTTTACCATTGAGCAGGTTTTTTCAAAAGCTTCTTTAATTTTGCGCCTTCCTGTTGAGAAATTGGCTAGACAGGTGATAGAAAATTGGAATCATATATCAAAAAGAAAAATACATGAATGATTTGGCTTGGCTTTCTAGAACGGAATTGATTGTAGGCAGAGCGGGATTGGAGAAATTGGCAAAAAAACACGTGCTGGTGGTCGGTCTCGGGGGAGTAGGGTCCTTTGCGGCGGAGTTTATCTGTAGAAGTGGTGTTGGTGAGATGACCATCATCGATGGTGATGCCGTGGATGTCTCCAACTGCAACAGACAACTACCAGCCACACAAAAAAATGTGGGACAACTCAAAGCTGACTGGATGGAGGAGCGACTGACAGCAATTAACCCAGCTTTGAAAATTCACGTGATCCGCGAATTTCTCAAGCCTGATGCCATGTATAATCTCCTTCAGGAAAACGAATACGACTATGTAGTCGACTGCATCGACAGCTTTAGTCCAAAGCTTCATTTGATAGAAAGTGCTTACAAGAGAGGTTTTCCATTGGTAAGCTCCATGGGAGCGGGAGGAAAAGTGGACCCTACACAAATTAGAATCGCTGATATTTCCGAGACTTACAATTGTAAATTAGCTAAGCATGTCAGAAAACGAATTAAGAACAAAGGAATAGCTTCGGGCTTCAAGGCAGTATTTTCTACTGAGCTTTATTTAAAAGACAGTTTGATGATGACGGATGGTCGTAATTTTAAGAAATCAGCCTATGGAACCATGTCCTTTTTACCTGCAGCATTTGGTTGCTCTTGTGCTTCAGTAGTAGTCAATGATTTATTAGCTGGTTGATGGTTTAAGTGACAGATTACAAGCTTTTTAGGGGTTGTTAGAAGTTCTATTTTAATCCTTTTTTATTGACAAAATCTTTTCGTTTGATCCTCTTTTTTTGCCATTTAACCTGCTTTTTATCCACTCAAAATTAATTCAATATTTGAGTTAAACTATTTGGTAACTCGCGCTGTCTAAGAGTGGATTTAAATAACCAAAACGAATGAAAATTATTTACAAATTATTTTTCTTGTTGTTATTAACAGGCCTTTCGCTTGAGGTCTCAGCACAACGAGGTCAGGGACAGCAAGGCCAAAGGCCAGACTTGAAATTTAAGGGAAAGGTTATCGAAGGGCCTAGTAAACTACCTTTGATAGGCGCCAATGTCCTAGTAAAGACTGTGACAGATTCTCTATTGACATCTACAGTGACGGATGTTGATGGTAATTTTGAAGTGAGCCGTCCTTGGATTCCTAATGTAAAAGTGGAAATCACATTCCTAGGCTATGAAAAATTCTCCAAAGAAATGGGCATGAGAGATGGCCTAGACTTGGGAATCATCGCATTGAATGAAGATAGCAAACTCCTCGGTGAGGTGGTTATTGAAGGACAAATAGTCGTTGGAGAACAAAGAGGAGACACCACTTCTTTCAATGCCAATGCTTTCAAAACCAGAGAAAATGCAGATGCAGAAGACCTGATAAGAAAATTGCCAGGTGTGACCATTCAAAACGGTCAAATCCAAGCCAGAGGTGAGCAAGTGCAAAAGGTATTGGTAGATGGAAGAGAATTTTTCGGAAATGATCCTTTCCTAGCCATGAGAAACCTTCCAGCTGATGTGATAGACAGAGTCGAGATCCTTGATCAAAGATCAGATCAATCAAGATTGACAGGTTTTGATGATGGCAACTACTCAAGGACCATCAACATCGTAACCCGTGGAGACAGAAGACAAGGTGTATTTGGAAGAGTGTATGGTGGTTATGGTACAGACGACAGATATTCCGCAGGTGGAAGCATCAATATTTTTAAAGGTGATAGAAGGATTTCCCTTGTAGGTCTATTCAATAACATCAACCAACAAAACTTCTCCCAGGAAGATCTTGGTGGAGGTGGAGGCGGCCGTCCAGGTGGAGGAAGACCTGGAGGAGGACCTAACTTCGGTGGTGGCCAAGATAACGGTATCATTACCACCAATAGCATGGGATTGAACTACTCTGATAAGGTAGGTGATAAAATGAATGTGACAGGTAGTTATTTCTACTCCAATTCAAGAAATAATCTGAGCAGTTTTACCAATAGAGAAATCATTCTTTCTGAAACTAACAGACAGTTCTACACCGAAGATTTGATCAATACAGTAGAATCTGGCAATCACAGAGCCAATGCTAGAATTGAATATGATGTCAATCCAAAAAATGCGATCATCATCACGCCTAGTTTGAATTACACAACAAGTAATGTTTTTTCGGACAGAGATGCTTTTACGGTAAACAATGCACTGAACCCACTAAGTAGTACAAGATCAATCTCAGGTTCAGAGTCAAGAGGGTATAACCTTTCCAATAACTTGGTTTATAGATACAAGTTTGAAAAGCAAGGAAGAACGCTTTCAACGACATTATTTACTGCGCTGAACGAAAGAGATTCGTATTCTGAATTACTTGCAGCCAATAGAGACTTTATCAGAAATATCAGTGATACCATCAATCAGGAAACGTTCGGTTTAACTGAAGGATTCAACTATAGAGCAAATGTGCAGTGGACAGAGCCTTTGAATGAGAATAGCTTGATGACATTCTCTTATCAAGTTTCAAATAATAAGTCTTCTGCTGATCAACAAGTATTCAGTTTGGTTCCTGAAGCAGGAATCATGGTATTGGATACTGCATTGAGTAACGTGTTTGACAATAAATTTGTAGTACAAAGACCAAGTGTTGGCTATAGATACAACTACAAAAATTGGAATATCAATGCCAACTTGGATTACCAATATGCAGTGCAAGACAACGAGGCTCTTTTTCCATTGGAAAGAGTTTTCAACAGAAGCTTCAGCAATTTCTTACCAGCTGTGAACTTGAACTATAGAAACATGATGAAAGGAACTACTTTCAGAATGAGATATAGAACTTCTACACAAGAACCAAGTGTAAATCAATTGCAAAACGTAATCAACAACTCCAACCCACTCAACCTAAGTGTGGGTAATCCTAATCTAGGTCAGTCATTCAATCACAATTTATTTGTGAATGTGGGTAAATTGAATCTTGAGAAGTCTAGAACCTTCTTTGTGTTTGCATTTGCATCCTTAACAGAGAACTTCATCGGTAATACTACTTTTGTTGCCCAAACAGATACTTTGATCAATGGAGAGGTGCTCTTGAGACCAGGAGGTCAGCTAAGTAGACCAGAAAACCTAGGTGGCAGATTCAATGGTAGAATTTTCTCTACTTATGGTGCTCCGATCAAAGCAATCAAGTCTCAGTTCAACATGAATACTTCCGTATCATTCAATAGAACTCCAGGGATCATCAATGGACAAAGAAACCAAAATGACAATATCGATTTAAGTCAAGGTGTGACTTTAACGTCCAACATCAGCAAGGACTTTGATTTCACTTTGTCTACCACTGGTACTTATACGATAGTGAACTCTTCATTGCAAACCAACCTGAACAATAACTACTACATTCAGAACTCCAATATCAGGTTGTACTACTCTCCAAACAACGGTAAGTTGTTTGTGTCCAATGTAGTAAACAATGCACTTTATAGAGGTCTCTCTGCAGGCTTAGATCAGCAGGTTTGGTTGTGGAACATCGAAGGTGGATACAGATTCTTGAAGGATAACAAAGGAGAATTGAAGTTGACAGTATTTGACCTTTTGCGTCAAAACAATGCCATTGCTAGAACAATCAACGACGTGTCTATTACAGATACCTTTACTCAAGTATTGACAAGATATGCACTATTGACTTTCACTTACAACATCGGAAGCTTCAAGCAGCCTGCTAGAGAGCAAGGTGGTAACCCAATGATGCGAATGATGCAAGGTGGCGGCGGTAGAAGCTGGTAATAGATTAATTTGATAATGGTTAAAACGATAAAAGCCGACCCTGTTAAGGTCGGCTTTTTTATTGTCAAATATTCTAAAAGAATTATTCAGACTTAGGTAACACCACGGTATCAATGGAGTGGATGACACCGTTTGACTGATATACATCAGCAATGGTTACTTTTGATTTGTTGCCATTTTCATCAGTGATGTAAAGGTCCTTACCTTGCATCCAAGCAGTGAGTGTTCCTCCTTGTACTGTGGTCAATGTAGCTTTGCCATTTCCTTTTTTGATTGCATCAGCGATTTCTTTGGATCCTAATTTACCCGCTACCACATGGTAGGTAAGAATTCCAGTCAGTGTAGCCTTGTTTTCTGGTTTTACAAGTGTCTCAACTGTTCCAGCAGGTAGCTTTTCGAAAGCCGCATTGTCTGGAGCAAATACTGTGAATGGCCCAGGAGTCTGTAAGGTCTCTACTAATCCAGCAGCCTGAACTGCTGCTACCAAAGTGGTATGATCCTTAGAATTCACCGCATTTTCTACGATATTCTTTGATGGGTACATTGGAGCACCACCAACTGTGACTGTTTTTTCCTTCTGTGCAAAAGTTTCTGTAGCACTTAAAGAAATCATGGCAAAAAACGCCAACGATAATAATCTAATAGTTTTCATAATAAGAGTGTTTTATTTTAGATGAGAACAATTACGAGAAGACTTTCTCCATTGGATTTGCTATAGCAAAAAAATGATAGAAAAAAATTAAGGCTACCTCTGATGAAGTAGCCTTAACGGATTTAGGTTTATTGGTATTTGCTTAATTGTCTTCTCTAAACTTGTCTACCACATACAAGAAAAGATTAAATGATAGGGTTGACATACCTTCTTTCTTATTATCTTTTTCCCCACCTTGCTTGTAAAGTGGATTATCTTTTTTAATTTGAGTGGTGCTGCTCGGCTTGAGATCCTTAGATGAATTTTGAGTATTTTGCCTCAGATAAAAATCAGATTTATATTCAACAGAATTTGATTCTGGGTTTTCAAAAGTATTGATAGCATCAGAATTTTTCTGAACATCCGTAATTGGCCTTTCTTTCTCACCTTGGGCTAGTGCATTGATTGAACCAATTACACAGAACATTATTGCGAATAAGAAACCTTTTGTGCTGATAGAAGAAATAATATTTTGCTCTGACATCATTTGTGGCTCTAGTCTGATTAAGTAACTGTGATTTAGCGTATAAGGTTTGTAAAAGTATAAAAAATAAATAGTAATGCAAACGATTGTGCTTTCTGATTTTCAAAAGATAGACCTAAGAATTGGGACGATCATTCATGCCGAGGTTTTCGAAAAAGCCCGTAGGCCCGCGTATAAACTAAAAATCGATTTGGGTGAATTGGGTATCAAAAAATCATCCGCTCAGATTACTGACCTTTATCAGCCAGAAGAATTGATTGGGAAGCAAGTAATCTGTGTCTGTAATTTTCCACCCAGACAAATCGCAGACTTTATGTCTGAAGTCTTGGTGACTGGCTTTGGTGATGGTCATGGTGCTATTGCTCTTGCCACAGTAGAATTTCCAGTTCCAAATGGAGGAAAACTACACTAAGGCATTTCTATTTCTAATCCTGAATCAGTGAGTTTAATTGAGTAAGTTTCCAAGGTTCCACAAGAACCAGCTTTTACCTCGCCAGATTTCATGTGGAATCTATATTCATGTAGCGGACAGACTACTTCCTCAAAATCAGTAATCATACCTTGATGGAGTGAGGCTTTTCGATGGGGGCAGTGTTGTTCAAAAGCGTAGAAGCTCTCGTTTATTCTGCTGATGCAGATTCTTTGACCACCGACTTGCAGGAGTTTGATCTGTTTGTTTGGAATCATCCCCACTGCTTCTTTTTTGCTTTGTCCTAATGTAAATGTTTTCATTTTGCGCTATTTTATTGGTAATTTAGAAAACTAAACCTAAACCATAGATCCAATGAAAAAAATATTGATACTGCCGCTTTTGTTTTTGATGGGTACAGTCATCGGTCAAACACTGGAAGGAGCTTGGAAGTTGACTCACCAAAATGGCAAAGAAGTGACGGATAAGACCGTTGTTAAAATCTTTCAAGACGGTTATTTTTCCTACGGCTCCAAAGAGACTAACACCAATAAGTTTCTAGGTGCTGGTGGAGGAGAGTTTAGCTTGAGAGATAATTATTATACAGAATCCTTCGATTTTAATACAGAAGAAGATTTGATCGGTGTGACTGTGGAATATTCCCTTGATATGGTGGATGGGAAAATTGTCACTTCTATAGAAAAAGGAGGAACTGCTAATGTACAGATCTGGACAAAAGTAAGTGACGCAAAAGATGATTTGACTAGAAACTGGGTCTTCACTGGAAGAAAAAATGATGGTGAAATCAGTAGGTCAACTCCGGGAGCAAGAAGAACAGTAAAAATTCTAAGTGGGGGTCACTTTCAATGGATTGCTTTCAATTCTGAAACAAAGCAATTTTCAGGAACTGGAGGAGGTACTTATACAGCCAAGGAAGGTAAGTATATAGAAAATATCGAGTTTTTCTCTAGAGATGATAATAGAGTCGGAGCAAGCCTAGAGTTTAACTACGAGGTGATCGATGGAGAGTGGCATCATAGTGGAATGAGTTCTACCGGTAATCCAATTTACGAGATTTGGTCAAAATACTCAGACGCTTACAAGAAGCCAAGCAAATAAAATTATTCTTCGTCCAACAAAGAATGTATCCCAACTTTATCTTGTTGGGATATTTTTTGGTTATAATTTTCAAAATTATTTAGAAATAGTATGATCTTTCTCCTTGCTTTTGACACAAGTTTGCCACTGACAAATCCTGTATTGAAGTTTCTTCTGATACTAATCATTATTTTGTTTGCCCCAATTATTCTCAATAAAATTAAAATACCTCATCTATTGGGGTTGATTATTGCGGGAGCTGTCATCGGTCCAAATGGTTTTAACCTGATGCAGAGAGATAGTAGTATCATCCTCTCAGGGACAGCTGGTTTACTTTATATCATGTTTTTGGCTGGTTTAGAGATAGATTTGGCTGATTTTAAGAAGAATAGTAAGAAAAGTATTGTCTTTGGATTATATACATTTATTATTCCAATGGTGTTGGGAACGCTTTCAGGCTTATATATTTTGAATTTTTCGATTTACACTTCAATTCTGCTGGCAAGTATGTTTGCTTCACATACACTTATTGCGTATCCTTTGATCAGCAAATTGGGAGTTGCAAAAAACAAAGCGGTCAATATTACTGTAGGAGGCACAATGATTACAGATACACTTGCCTTGTTGGTGTTGGCTGTAATAGTAGGAATGACAACAGGAGAAGTAAATACAGAGTTTTGGGTCAAGCTTTCTTTGTCCATTATAGCATTTGCGTTAGTTGTCATGTTGCTTTTTCCAGTGATTGGACGCTGGTTTTTCAAAAGATACGATGACAATGTGTCTCAGTATATTTTTGTTTTAGTAATGGTTTTTCTTGGGGCTGTGCTCGCTGAGATTGCAGGGATAGAAGCTATTATCGGCGCTTTCTTAGCAGGCTTAGCATTGAATCGATTGATTCCTCACACTTCGCCATTGATGAATAGAATTGAGTTTGTTGGTAATGCAATCTTTATTCCGTTTTTCCTAATTGGTGTTGGAATGCTAATCGATTACCGTGCTTTTTTTAAAGATCTAGAAACGATCAAGGTTGCATCAGTTATGATTGTAGTAGCGACAATAGCCAAATTTGTAGCGGCTTGGTTAACTCAAAAAACCTATAATTTCACACTAGATCAAAGGCGTTTGATTTTTGGGTTGAGCAATGCTCAAGCAGCAGCAACTTTAGCAGCTGTATTGGTTGGTTATAATATTGTGTTAGGTGAAAGCGCCTCAGGCCAACCTGTAAGATTGCTCAGCGAAAGTATCTTAAATGGAACAATCTTGATGATCTTGTTTACTTGTACTATTGCTTCTTTTGTAGCTCAAAAAGGAGCTAAGAATATTGCCTTATCAGAAGCATCCGAGAATGAATTAGATGATCAAGAAGGTCAGGAGAAAATTTTGATCCCAATTAGTAATATTGATACCACAGATGAGCTTGTAAATCTTGGGGTCACTATCAAATCAAAAATCAATAAAAGTGGTCTTTATGGGCTTAGTATTATTGACAACAATTCCACTGAGGGAACAGCCGACAAAAACGCTAAAAAAATACTTAATCAAGCAGCAGTGACTGCTTCTGCAACAGATAATCACCTCAATCAATTGCTTCGTTATGATTTAAATATTGTAAATGGGATTACCAGTGTCGTAAAAGAGCATAAAATCACAGACTTAATTTTAGGATTACATGTCAAAAAAGGAATATCAGACTCTTTCTTAGGGCATTTGACAGAGGGTATTTTAACCAAATGTAATACCACTACATTAATATATAAACCTGCTCAGCCTTTTGGTACGGTCAAAAGGCATATCATTATAGTACCGAAACATGCCGAAAAGGAAATAGGATTTCCTTTTTGGATTATCAAAGTTTGGAATATTGCTAGAAATTCTGGTGCAAAATTAGTTTTTTATGCTACAGAGGAAAGCCTATACATAATTAATGAGATTCAATCAAAGCATCCAATTGAGGCTGAGTTTCACGAGTTTGATGAATGGGATGACTTTTTAATTTTATCGAGAGATTTTCATAAGGATGATAACCTGATCATTGTCATGAGTAGAAAGGATAAAGCTTCTTATCACAGTAATATGAATAAGATTCCTTTGTATCTTAATAAGTATTTTAAGGAAACTAGCTATATTCTGATTTACCCCATGCAGGCTGGAGTTACAGATGATTCTCATATTGATTTGAAAAACCCAACTTTCATTGAGCCACTTGAAAAGCTAGACGAGATAGGAAAAACACTCGTAAGATTATTTAAAAGAAAGTAAACTTGGAAAAAGCTTATTAGACTCCTTAATACTAGTTTTTTATTCAGCTAATAATTTGACTTCTTCATATCGAAAGCACGAAGTAAGGTGATCATTGACCAAGCCAGTAGCTTGCATATGGGCATATATTGTCGTACTTCCAAGAAATTTAAATCCTCGTTTTTTGAGATCTTTGGCCAAGCGATCAGACTCGGAAGTAATAGCAGGGACCTCTTTCATGCTCTTTGCTGCTCGATTGATTACTTTACCATTGACAAAGTCCCAGATATAATTGCTAAAATTCCCAAACTCACTCTGAACTTCCATAAATCGACGTGCATTATTCACTGCCGCTCGAATCTTGAGTTCATTGCGGATGATTCCAGGGTTGCTGAGTAATTCTTGAATATAGCCTTCAGGCATATCGGCGACAACTTTGTAATCAAATTCAGCAAAAGCCTTTCTATAACCTTCTCTCTTTTTCAAGATGGTCGACCAGCTTAATCCCGCCTGTGCGCTCTCCAATATCAAAAACTCAAAATGAATACGATCATCATAGACAGGTACGCCCCACTCCTTATCATGATAGGTTATATATTCTTCGAAGCCCATGCACCATGGACACCTGTATTTGGAAGGATCTTGAGGTAGGTTAGGCATAACTGTCAGTTCAAATACCAAATACTAGCATTGAGCAAACTCGCGAAACTTACCCATAAAAAGTATGGGATAAATAAATAAGCCGCGGTGTTGCTGATGGGTTTGAATAGCTTGATACATGCTAGAATAGAAATCCAAAGAGGGATGATAACAATTAACCCTAGCAGTGGTGATTCTAAACCAAAAAAAGCAGGAGACCAAAGTGCATTCAAGACCATCTGAATTCCGAACAGCCAAAGTGCTCTTTGCTTGAAAGGATGGTTGGATTTCCAAATCAGGTAGAGTGAAATTCCAATCATAATATATAAGGTGGTCCATACAGGCCCAAAAACCCAAGAAGGTGGATTGAAACTTGGCTTATTGATCGTCTGATACCAACTTCCCACTGAGGACACAGTGACCAATGCTCCCAAAACCCCGGAGACTTGGGGAATCAAGATTGAGATGACGAGTTTTTGCCAATTTTTCATATCAGACCATTTCCAGTAAGGTCATGAAGATCGCTAATTTTTTCGGAAATTTCTTTTGCACTATGGCATTATGCTGATCAAAATATTGGTGCTGATAGGCCATGACCTGTTCCATGTTTTTGGCAAAGTATTGTACGGAATAATTCACTCCACCATCCTCTGAGTCATGCATGATTCTAAAAAGCTTATTTTCTACAAACTTTTCTGTAGACATAACTTCCGGTATGTGGATTTTTTTCATCCAAGTGACCCAGTCTTGTTCCACATCCTTTTCCACATTGACAGTTATATTATATAGTATCATCCGTTTTAATCTTTATTTTTACGGCACAAATTTACCAACATTTATTGGTTTGACCTGTTTATTCCTGCACAATCCTCCCAAGAGCAAGTACAGATTCTCAGCATCACATGAAAAACAATACACTTCGAGATAGATTGACTGCTATCTTCAGCGACAAGGTTTTACTTTTTAAAATTGCCATTACCATATTTCATTTGGTAGGTGTGATGGGAATGAGTTTACCAGTGTTGAGACCTTACTTTCAACTTCTGACTCCTTTTCATTTGCTTTTGAGTACCATGCTTTTATTTGTATTCCACAAAGAATGGAATAAGGCCTTTATTGGCTTTATGATCATCTCTTTCACAATAGGGTATGGCTCGGAAGTGATGGGCGTACATACTGGGTTTCCATTTGGTAATTACAGCTATGGCACTGTGCTTGGGTTCCAATTATTTGAAGTCCCTTTATTAATAGGAGTGAATTGGCTTCTCTTGGTATACTTGACAGGTGGGATTTTAAAAAATAAAATAAAGAATGATTACCTAGCTGCAATAGTCGCCTCCCTGATCATGGTAGTCTTGGATTACCTGATAGAACCAGTAGCTGTAAAGCTCGACTTTTGGACCTGGGAAAATGATGTCATCCCACTAAGTAATTTTATCGGATGGTTTGGGGTGGCTTTCATTATTCATTTGATTTATAGAAAATTGGACTTTGAGAAACATAACCCACTCTCATTCTATCTTTTGATCAATCTCACCATATTCTTTATCTTGCTGAATATTTTGTTGTAAAAAAACATGGTTAAACAAAACACCCCCTAACTAGTTACCCCTATGATGAATGCGATCTTATTTACTATACTGGGTTTTGCTGTAATGGAATTTTCTGGTTGGTTTATTCACAAGTACATCATGCATGGACCTTTGTGGAATATTCATAAGACACATCATCAGCCCTCAAAGTCCTATTTCGAGCTCAATGACTTGTTTTCGTTGCTGTTTGGAAGCATAGCTATTGTATTGATTATCTTAGGTCTATCAGATTTAGATTATAGATTTTGGATGGGGGTCGGAATTAGTTTATACGGAATCAGTTATTTCTTTCTTCATGATGTGCTGATTCACCGTAGGTTGAAATGGTTTGACAGGCCAAAAAATTCATTTCTAAGGGGTATATTCAAAGCCCATCAAGCGCATCATGCTACGAATAAGAAAAATGATGCAGTATCATTCGGTTTGTTTATAGTACCAAAAAAATATTTCAAATAAGATGAATGTAAGTACCTATTCTATCAAGGACCTTGAGCAATTATCTGGTATCAAGGCTCATACGCTTCGGATTTGGGAGCAGCGCTACAGTCTGCTTTCTCCAAAGCGGACAGATACGAATATCAGGTATTATGATGATGATGATTTGAAGTTGATTCTCAATGTAGCACTGCTCAATGACAATGGCTACAAAATCAGCAAGATTGCCAAAATGGATATTACTGAAATCAGGCAGGAAGTAGTAAAACTAACGGAACGCACCCTCACCCACGATGATCAGATCCATGCACTTACTATTTCTATGATAGAAATGGAAGAGGAGCGCTTTGATAAAGTCCTTTCAACCAACATCCTTAAGATTGGTTTCGAGCAGACAATGTTGAATATAGTCTATCCTTTCATGTCAAAAATAGGAGTGCTCTGGCAAACAGGTGCGATCAATCCTGCACAAGAGCATTTTATCAGTAATTTAGTAAGGCAAAAATTGATAGTAGCAATAGATGGTCAAGTATATAAAGGTGGAGGCAAGAAATTTTTGCTTTTCCTCCCTGAAGGCGAGCTACATGAAATTTCTCTCTTATTTGCAGCCTATTTAATCAAATTAAAAGGGCATAAAGTGATTTACTTGGGTCAAAGTACCCCAAGAGCTGATTTGGAGTTAGTGTATAAGATGCATAAGCCAGATTACCTCATGACAGTAATTACAACTGCTCCAGGTTCTGACCAAGTACAAGATTACATTGACAACCTTGCATCTGCATATAATGAGGCAGAAATCATATTGTCAGGCTATCAGATCATCGGTCAAGATCTGAGATTCCCTAAAAATGTAAAAACCATGAATTATATCCGAGAGATCAAAGAGTATATAGAGGAAATGGAAATGATAGCTCAAGAAAAATAATTAATAATTAGGCAAAAAAGTTAAACAGACCTTATGGTCTGTTTTTTTATTAAAAAGCATGTATATACACTGAAAATGGCTATTTTGGTCATTATATTAACTCAATGTTAATAACACTAGACTTTTTGTTTAATAAAAAATAAAAAATATTCCACAAAATGTTTTGCGGTTTGTTTAATCATTTATATATTTGATTCAACAAAAACAAAAAGCCATGACAACTCTAGAATTCAGTTACTCACTAAACAAGCTCTCTAGTTCTTTAAAGCCATTTGCTTTGAAATTGACCAGAGACATGGATGATGCAAATGACTTGATGCAAGACACAATGGTTAAAGCCTTCACCAATAGAGATAAATTTACTGAGGGTACTAACTTGAAAGCTTGGTTGTATACGATTATGAAAAACACCTTCATTACCAATTATCAAAGAATGGTAAGAAGAGGTACTTTTGTTGATACTACTGATAACTTACACTACATCAATTCAGGAGATGTTCTTGTGGAAAATGGAGCATACGGAGATTTCGCAATGGATGACATCTACGAAGCCATTGAAAATCTAGATGATGTCTACAAGACTCCTTTCATGATGCATTATAGGGGTTTTAAATACCACGAAATAGCTGAAAAGCTTGAGATTCCAATCGGGACAGTAAAAAATAGAATACATATTGCCAGAAAGATTTTAAAAGACGATCTTCACGTGTACAGACACAAAAATTAAGCATATGTCAATAAAAAATGTAGTGGTCATAGGGTCTGGTTTTGCTGGACTCTCCGCCGCCACACACCTTGCGAATCAAGGTTACAATGTATCAATTCTTGAAAAAAACAGTACCCCCGGTGGTCGAGCCAGAAAGTTCGAAGCCGAGGGTTTTGTTTTTGATATGGGGCCAAGCTGGTACTGGATGCCAGATGTCTTTGAGACTTATTTTGGATACTTTGGCAAAAAACCTTCAGATTATTATGATCTGATTAGATTGGATCCTTCATATTCGGTCATATTTGGAGACAATGATTTCATGGACATCCCTGCAAACCTCGGGGAATTCAGAGGGCTGCTAGAGACAATCGAACCAGGTGTTGGTCCTAAGCTAGATGAGTTTTTGAAGCAGGCTGCTTATAAGTATGAAGTGGGGATCAAGGATTTGGTCTATAGACCCAGCCGCTCAATTTTTGAGTTTAGTAGTCCTGGACTTCTACTAGATATGATTAGAATGGATATTTTTCAATCCATGTCTAAGCATGTCCGCAAGTTTTTCAAAGAAGACAAAATTATACGCTTGATGGAATTCCCAGTTCTATTTTTAGGAGAGACAGCTCAAAATATTCCCGCGCTGTACTCTTTGATGAACTATGCAGATATCGCTTTAGGCACTTGGTATCCGGATGGTGGTATGCACAAGATCATAGAAGGCATGGTGAAGTTGGCTGAGGAAAAAGGCGTGAAATTCTTTTATGATGCCGAGGTTACTTCCATTGACATTCAAAATGGAATTGCAAAAGCTGTACTCACCAAAGATGGAAGAAAGTTTGATGCAGATGTAGTTGTTGCTGGAGCAGATTACAACCATATCGATCAAAAAGTATTGGAGCCAGCATTTAGAAATTATGATGAAAAATACTGGGATAAGCGTGTGATGGCTCCAGGAAGCTTACTTTTCTATCTGGGAGTAGACAAGAAGCTAGAGAATCTACGACATCATAACCTATTTTTTGATGAACCACTTGGACCTCATGCTGACGCCATCTACACTAACCCAAGATGGCCTGAAAAACCTTTATTTTATGCATCAGTTCCCTCTAAGACTGACACAACAGTAGCACCAGAAGGAATGGAAAATCTTTTCCTATTGGTACCTTTAGCACCAGATTTAGAAGATACTGAAGAGATGAGGGAGAAGTATTACGATATCATCATGGAGCGCTTAGAGCGCTTGACAGGACAAGAAGTGAGGAGTCATGTGATCTATAAGCGCTCTTATGCGCACAAAGATTTCAAGACTGATTATCACGCATTCAAAGGAAATGCGTATGGTCTTGCAAATACCTTACTCCAAACTGCTATATTGAAGCCTTCATTGAAAAACAAAAAGGTGAAGAACCTATATTACACGGGTCAATTGACTGTGCCCGGGCCGGGTGTTCCACCTTCCTTGATCTCAGGTCATGTAGTGGCTAAAGAGGTGATGAAAGAAAACAATTTGTAAATAAAGTTGTATATTATCCATGATGGATGCAAAAGCTCTCTTTGACCAAACCACCTTTGAATGTAGCCGATTGATTACACAAAGGTACAGCACTAGCTTTACTTTGGGTATCAAAACACTCCATAAACAATATCATATGCCCATATATGCTATTTATGGTTTTGTTAGATATGCAGATGAGATTGTTGACACGTTTCATGATCAAGATAAAAAATCTTTGCTGGAACTATTTAAACAGGACACTTACAAAGCAATTGAAGAAAAAATTAGCCTTAATCCAGTTTTACATGCTTTTCAAATCATTGTCAATCAGTATAACATTGACAAAGATTTGATAGAAGCTTTTTTGCATAGCATGGAAATGGACTTAGATTTTAAGACCTACAACGATTCTAAATATCACGAATACATCTACGGTTCTGCTGAGGTTGTAGGGTTGATGTGCCTAAAAGTTTTCTGCGAAGGTAATGAGACAGAGTATCAAAGGTTAAAAGATCCTGCTTGTAAATTGGGAGCTGCATTTCAAAAAGTAAACTTTCTCAGAGATATCAAAAGCGATTATGAGGAACGTGGGAGGGTTTATTTTCCAGGGGTTGATTTCATGACTTTTGATAAGACTGCCAAAGAAATGATTGAGGAGGATATTCAAAAAGATTTTGATGAGGCTTTGGTAGGGATTAATCAATTGCCAATGGGAGCAAAAATGGGTGTAAAAGT
The DNA here is from genome assembly GCF_900188245.1 of Belliella buryatensis. Classification (GTDB taxonomy): domain Bacteria; phylum Bacteroidota; class Bacteroidia; order Cytophagales; family Cyclobacteriaceae; genus Belliella; species Belliella buryatensis. The sequence continues at coordinate 23,690 of NZ_FZOK01000007.1, forward strand.
GGCTTATTTATATTACCAGAAGCTCTTCGATAAAATCAAATCTTTGCCCCCCGAAACTATCACCCAAGAAAGAATTAGGATTCCCAATGCAAGAAAACTGTCATTGCTCCTTGGAACGTACTTCGGTATGAAGCTAGGGTGGGCTTAAATGTCATATTTTCTTCCATATATAGTGATTTAAGATATCGAAACATTTGAACAAGCTTTAAGTTAATAGCCTATGATGAATCTTCAAGTACATATAGATCAACACTCAGGATTTTGTTTTGGGGTGGTCTATGCCATAGAGATGGCAGAAGAAATCCTCGATGAGCAGGGTTATTTATATTGCCTTGGAGATATTGTTCACAATGATGAAGAGGTAAATAGACTTACTGCTAAAGGTCTCAAAATCATCAACCACGATGAATTACAAAACTTGGTCAATGAAAAAGTACTGATCAGAGCACATGGTGAGCCACCTTCGACATACGAGCTTTCTATCAAGAATAATTTAACGCTTATTGATGCAAGTTGCCCTGTAGTATTGAAACTTCAGAACAGAATCAAGAACTCCTTTGATAAAGAAGAAACAATCTACATCTATGGAAAGCATGGACACGCTGAAGTAGTAGGACTTTTGGGACAGACCAACAACAAAGCAGTGGTCTTCCAAGACATTTCTGAATTAGACATCTCATCCCTTCCTAAAAACCTGACTTTGTACAGCCAGACCACAAAAAGTACAGACAAGTTTTATGAAATCAATGAAATCCTGAAATCAAACGGAATCACAGTCAATACCAATGATACGATCTGTAGACAAGTTTCTAATAGGGATAAGGAATTAAGGGCATTTGCTGAAAAGTTCGATAAAATTGTCTTTGTAAGCGGTACCAAATCATCCAATGGGAAGGTCCTCTACAATGTGTGCAAAGAAAAAAATCCAAACACATACTTTGTGTCCAATCAAGATCAAGTGTGTCCAACTTGGTTTTCTACCAATGACACGGTGGGTATCTGTGGCGCCACTTCTACACCTATGTGGTTAATGGAACAAGTAAAAGCAAAATTGGATACTTTCTAATCAAGATTCTGCTTACCTTTATTTGTGTCAAAAATTATCAACCATACTTCTGAAATCGATCCTAAGGGAATTATCATAGCTGCTACAATAATCATTTTGTGGGCTATTTCTCTTGTTATTTTGCTATCTATTGAATTGAACTGGGCAAACCCACTCGTCTATTTAGGTATTTTGATTCAGGCCCATTTATACACTGGCCTTTTCATCACAGCCCATGATGCTATGCATGGTTTGGTTTCAAAAAACAAGAAGGTCAATCATGCATTTGGCTGGTTTAGTGCCATATTATTTTCATACAACTTTTACTGGAAGCTATTTCCAAAGCACCACGAACATCATCGATACGTTGCTACCGACAAAGACCCTGATTATCATGCTTCTGGCAATTTCTTTATTTGGTATTTGAGTTTTATAAGGCAATATGTTACGATTTGGCAAATTTTGCTTATGGCTGTGACGTTCAATATTTTCAAGCTCTTTCTACCTACTGAAAATCTAATTGTATTTTGGATGCTTCCGGCAATTTTAGCCACCCTTCAGCTATTTTATTTTGGAACTTACAGACCACACATGGGTGACTCTGACAATGAGCATCATTCAAATACGCAAGAAAAAAACCATGTATGGGCATTTTTAACTTGTTATTTTTTCGGTTATCATTTTGAACATCATGATTCTCCTGGTACACCATGGTGGAGATTATGGCAAGTCAAAGAGGAGAATCTGAATTTAGATAACAAAAAAGAATTATAAATCCATATCTTCAACTCAGTCCGAATATATCTTATATATGATTTAATGGGATCAATATTTCTTTAATACTTTGAATGATTCTAAAGAGTTTAAATAGACAATATTGACAATATAGAGTCCTGTTGCAGTGTTTTCCATATCAATCTCAACTTTCCTTTCAGAAATGGTGGCAATGTCTTTAACAAGCAAACCTTTTGAATCTATGATTTGAATGTATTTAACTTTTGTAAATGAATCATCATTAAACTCAATGTTAACTTTGTTTTCTATTAGAGTGGGAAATACTTTAATCTTAGATATGGGTTTTTCTGGGTTGATATTTGTTATAATATCCAGACTGCTAACTTCCGCTTCAATTGAAATATTATTTAATCTTACATTTCCTGAGTTAGATGTAGTATTGCCATCGAAATCAATCCTAATTTGAAACTCATCATTGTCCTCTAAATTTTCTATCCCCTCAAAAGGGATAAAGATTAATTTATAATCATTAGATAGTTTGAATTCATGTTTTGTTAACCCTTCAATTGTCCATTCACTATCAAATGAAGTTCTATATGAGATCAGGATTTTTTCAGGTCCATTATTAGTTCTAGAAGCTGCCATTGCGATGGATGGGTTTTTATATCCTCCTAATGGAGAATCTAATATCAGGTAACCAGTTCGATTATCAACTAGCAATGGATTTCTAATTCGAATGCCTCTCATATCTTGAAAGTCATAACCTAACCCGTCTGTAATCTCTGATTTAAAATTTATAACAGTAGGGTCGTTCACTCTATCCATTATTCCTAAAGTATTTTCAAAAGGATAAGGTGAAATTGCAGGGAAAAACTCTAAATTAAACGTCTTATCTTTTAAGGAATAAGTAACTGGAACAATTTTCAAAGGAGTATCATTCTCAATTTCATTATTAAAAAACCAATAGTGAAGTGTTGATTTATCATCTTGAAGAAGCTTTGAGAACACCGCTTTTACATTTGTGTTTTGTTCTAAGTGAACTTCTAAATTATCTTGGTATAAAGTTTGATCATTGATAATCCAATAATCAAACTTGAACCCTGGCAATGGAGTTGCTTTAAGGGTAATTGGTGTACTAGAGCTATAAATACCTTCAAATGGAAATATTTTGTTCCCTGGCCTATGAAGGTTTTCATCTAATCTTAAAGTATTTAATTCAACTTCACCCATCTCAACATCTGAAACATCCAATAGCAGTTTAATATCTGAGCCAAGCTTTAGTCCTGACCTTAGGAATCCTCTTTGAAGATTAGGTCTTGCTGTTGCATAACTTTTCAATTGATTCAAGGAGCTTCCATTAGAATTAATATTCTCTCGTGAACTTGGGTAATATCCCCAGCGGTCAAAATGATTTTCTAATTCAGGTTGGATTTTTGAAAAATGTGACTCTGCTATGCTATGAATCCTTTCGGGGTTAAAAGAGGTGTTTATCAAATCATAGAATCTATTGACGAATAAATTCTTAAAAGAGTCATTTTTCAATAAAGACCTTAGGAAAAGAGTTTTTTCTGGATCGTTAGTGGCAAATTGATTTCCCTTTCCCTCTGGATCAATCCAATTCACAAAAGTATCGAAACCAGCACCAAACCTTAAACTAGCATCAAAATCCCATACTATTAACCTAAACTTCCCATCTTCAAACGGGTTTGTAGAAATGTTTTTTGATTTCCAAAAGCGATAATGCTTATAACCATACCAATCTACATTATTGAAATAAACAAAGGCTATGACATAATCGATGTAACTCAATAAATCCAATTTGGAAGAAACATTTTCATAAACTTCATCCGAAGTAATATCTTCCTTGGTCACTAAGTTGTAAAGTGCTCTGTACTCATCTATGTCTCTGGGCTCTCCATATTCAACAAATCGGCTGCCACTTTGACCCCATGGAGCATTTATCATGATTACTTGATCTGGATCAACTCCATAATAACTGGCTAAATAATTATTATCAATACGATCTCTAATATTAGCGATCCCCCAATATTCTCCATTGAAGTACTTTACTGCAGGTCTACTATTTTGAGTTCCGATATGCATTTCCTTCATTACATGATGAATTACATCATCTGTGAGATAATCCATTAAGTCACCACCGTTTCTTAATAGAAGTCGCCTATATCCATTGATTTCTTCTCCTAACTTATTTTTGTTATTTGGGAAAATTGGATAATTGATTGTATTTGAGTTGTCATAATCTCTTCTTGCGTAAACACGAATTCCTTTATTGGGAGCTCTTCTTGCGCCTCCTCCATGTATTCTAACCCCTAAGTTTTGATTAAAAACTGATTTCTTATCTTCAAAAAATTCAAGATTGATAGGTCTTTCGAATAACTCTCCAGATTGTTGATAATTTCCTTTATTGACATAGCTAGTTTCTGTTCCCCCGTTTTCAAAAAATCTTCTGCCTGGGACAAAAATACCCTCTTCATAACTTAGGAAGTCATAATTGTCTCCAGTTATAGATATTACGGGCAAAAGATGGTTAATAGACGATAGTCCTTCTACAAAATATGTTTTTGTAATTGTTGGGCTATATTCTCCATTATAATATACTCTAGCTTTTAAGATATGAGCCTTGTTAATTTTTTTTGTGGGTTTTTTCCAATTAATGCCAAATTGGTTAAAATATGTTGTAATAACATTTGAGATGTCATTATCCTGACTCGACTTTTCATCGAACACTAGATTGTTTTCTAGTTGAAATGTTCTGTTATGCCTTTCAGTTAAATAATTGGGCTTATTCTCATTTCGAAAAAAGTAATTAAAATTATACGCTTTGGGATCAGAAATGTTTTCGTGAATTGGCTCTGACCCATCTAATGTGTATATTATTGAACCATTGGAATTTGGGTTTTCTAAGACCACATTTATAGTTCCATTGTACCAACCTGATTCTAGGTCTATTATTGGTGGATTTAATAAAGAAGAAATATTTCCTTCGGTATTTGAAAATCCTGGAGTTGATTTCGAAAATATAACAATTTCTTCTAATCCATCTTCAATCCTACCATAAGAGAAGTCCCTAGGAATTTCTAATGCAGGAATTTCATCAATCAATAAGCCATTTGCATCTGATAAGAAAATTTCTTCACCAGAAGATGAAATACTGAAATTAGTGTGGATTTCTCCATTTTTGACAAAATCCTTCCCAGAAGCCCAGATAAGTAAAAACCCATTAGCTTCTATTGTTGCCGACGGTATTCTCCATTTAGTAAGGTTATTCCTACTATCGGATAAATAATATCCTTCTAAATTTATTGAAGAAGAGGCACCGTTATATAATTCAATCCAATCACTAAATTCCTCGTCAATATCTTTAATAGTAGTGCTATTTGATGACATGACTTCGTTTATCTTGATGTTTTGACCATATCCGTCAGGTACTATTGTTAAGAAAATCAAGAGACTTAGAAATAATAATTGTATATATTTTTTCATAGCTTTAATTTATATCTCATCAAAAAACAAATTCACATTATTTACTCCAGGCATTGTTTTCAAATCCTTAACGAAAGTTGAGCCCAGCTTTTCATTTTTAAGCTTAATGTAATAAGAAAATTCAAGTTGAGTACCATACTCTTCTTCTTCACCTTTAATATTAATTAATTTTGATTTATAACAATATTTATTTAAAGTAGCTTGGAAAGGGTTTTCATTTATACCTTTTTCAGAACAATAAATCTGCAATAAAAACTCCTTCTGAGGTGGATTACTTGCATTAAGTTTACTTGTTATGAAAATTGCAAGACCAATTAATACTGTGCTAGAAAAAGTTACTGCATATAATCCAACTCCCGCAGAAAGGCCAATTCCGAGAGCGAAAAAGATAAACATGATGTCTTGGCTATCTTTTACAGCAGTTCTAAACCTTATGATGGACATCGCCCCAACAAGTCCAAATGCACGAGCTAAATTATTACCAATAACCATAATTACTAATGCAGTAATCATAGTGAGCATAATAATTGCGTTAGAAAATGTAGTGGAGTAACTTACTCCTCTGTAGGTAACTCTATAAAGTATTGCTATAAAAATCCCTGATATAAATGACACAAAAATATTTGTAATTGCTTCTCTTACCGTTAGAGAAAAGGAAAATATTTCTTGTAAGTTTTGTTCCATTTTGTTAGATGCTGAAAGGTTAAATTGAGCTTTCTATTCCTAATGCATATTTTGAAAGAGCCTCGTTTCTTAATCCAAACTCTTGTACAATCGCTCTAGCCCAGCTTGGCATTTCATTTTCAAAGTATTTTATTTCTAAAATAAAGCTTCCTCGCCATATACGTCTAAGTCCAACAACTCTAAACAAATTTCCAATCTTAGGTGATGGGTAATGTTTAATATTTTTATCAAATGTGATTCTTACACCTGAGTCAAATTTTCCATGATATGCTTCTCTTTGATAAACAATTAATGTCTTAGGCTTTAAGTTAAATTTTTCAACGTTAAATAAAAATCTTGTGGCATTTTCAATATTGATGTAATCAGTTTCTGAAAATACATCTGAAATTATCCCATTTTTAAGTAATTCTTTTGCTTTTGAAAAATCAAGAAAAGCCCTGTTTTTAGTAACTCTATCCTCGACTTTCCTTTTAATTTCTAATACAACTTTTGAATTATTATCTCCATATCCTCTAAGTCTAAACTTTTTTCTATCTCGCAATCCTTCGATTTTTTCAAAATATGAGTTTGTTTGGTAAGAATCAAAGTAAATACTTCTAACTATGTATTCTGGATATCCTCCAATATTTGAAGTATATGCATCAGGGATTAAAAAAGGCTCAAATCTAGCTCTTAGAGCATTTAGTTGACTCACAGGAACTAGATACTTTTTCTCATGCCTGTATTTTATCATCTTGAAATTGTTTTATATAGTAGCCTTTGCAGATATTCTAGAATTGAAATTTTTTCAGTTGAAATTTTCACTTCAGAAATTTCTCCTACATGATTGATTTCATTGGTGTTAAAAATAGCTGTAATGAAAAAAACTTGTTTTTGATTTATTCTATGGATGACGTTATCAATCTTTAATATTTCTGCATCCAGATTTTTACCTATTGATCTCAAATAGATATTTACAGGATTGTAGAAAGAAAGGTACTTTTTATCAAAAATATCTATTGGTACCAATGAAACCATTTGATCTTTTTCGTAAACAATAATTTTCATCATATCGGGAATATCGAAAGAGTTTTGGATCAAGTAACCATCAAATGGAGCTAATACTATAAAATTAGCTAATCTTTCTTGAATTTTTTTTATTTGATTTTCAGATTGAATTATTTTAGAAGCTATTAATTTTTCTTGCTCAGGTTTGTCACCTGTGATTGCTGATCTATATTCTGCATCTCTGATCAAAACCTCTATCTCCTTCAATCTCAATGAATTTTCTAAAACCTCAATTTCCTGCTTTGTAATCACAGAATCTTTAAATAATCTTAAACTCCTTTCAAATAGTAATTTCTCTGTATCTAGATCAATTTTTGCCAATCTTAATTTTTCTTGAGAAATATCTCGATCTTCTGGTTTCTGACCAGTGGTAAAAAATATCAATTCTGCTTTTAATACTTCAAGATTATCTTCTAATTCTTTTAATCTACGTTGCTCTTCATTTGAATTGACAAATCCAATTGTATCTCCAAAGGATACCTTATTATTGTCTATAAATTTTGAAGATAGTGTAAACTGAACAACATCACCTCGTGAAAACTCTGTGACGTTGAATGATGTGTTCAATCCCTTAATATTATCTTTAAAGGTTGTAATGAAATTCCCGTCAGTTGTTCTTGAGAGAGTCCACTCTTTAGCCGGAATAATCAAGCCTTTAGAATAAATTGTATATTCAATTGTAAAAAATTTCAGTAGTTGGAATGTAGCAACTATTATTATTGATAGGAGGATAATCTTAATTCCTAAATTTTTGTATTTGTAGTACAAGACAGACAGATTTGTTTAATCTGTAAATATATAGCTTAGTTATTTCAAAAAAAATGCAAATAAGTTTCAAAGAAGGTATTTAGAAGGAAAAGAGGAAAATAGTTAAAAATTATTTTATGTTGTTTTACTTATTCTTGCATATTAAAATGAGGTAATAGTTATCAAAATATGAATGACTGAACAAGAAAATGAAATCTTTTAAAACCTTTTGCTTTAAAAATAGATTAGATTTCTGTTAATCTCAGCCTATGAAACTTATATACTCGATTATCTGCTTTTTATTTATTTCTTTCAATACTCTTGCTCAAGATGGAGTCATCCAAGGAAAAGTCAAAAATCCAGTCAATAACGAGTCAATTCCCTTTGCAAATATCGTCATCACAGGAACTGATATTGGAACAGTATCTGACGAAAATGGTAATTATAAAATAGAGGGAATAAAACCAGGTCTCTATAATATAAGAGCCAGCTTCATAGGGTTCAAATCTAAGACTGTCTTTGAAGTACAAGTAACCCGTGCACGTGCCGTCCAGTTAGACTTTGAATTGGAGGAAGAAGCTTCAGATTTGAATGAAGTGGTAGTAAATTCAGAGTTTTCAAGGTCTGATGAAACACCACTTTCTGTCCGTAGGTTAAATGCCAACGAAATAGAAAGGTATCCTGGAGGGAATAGAGATATCAGCAGGGTGATTCAATCTCTTCCTGGTGTCGCCAGTACAGCAAGTTTCAGAAATGATATCATTATACGAGGAGGGGCTCCCAATGAAAACAAATTCTACATAGACGAGATAGAAGTCCCAGTGATCAATCACTTTGCCACACAGGGCTCTTCTGGAGGCCCTGTAGGAATCCTCAATGTGAACCTGATCAAAAATGTAGAAGTAATAACTGGTGGATTTCCAGCCAATCGAATGAATTCCTTGAGTTCATTTTTTGAGTTTGAGCTTAAAGAAGGTCGGAGAGACAAGATGTTCACCCAGTTGACAGTAGGTGCAAGTGAATTGACCCTATCAAATGAAGGTCCTCTGGGTGAAAAAACCACCTATTTGATCTCTGCTCGACGATCTTACTTACAAGGTTTGTTCAGACTTTTAGGCTTGCCATTTTTACCAACCTTCAATGATTTTCAATTTAAGACCACGACGAAATTTAACGATAAGACCGAGCTGACCTTGATCGGTGTTGGTGCTATTGATCAATTTGCCTTAAATTTCGATGTTCCAAATAATGAAACTGAAGAAGAAAGAGAGGAGCGCCTTTTTAGATTAGACAATCTTCCTATTTCTTCACAATGGAACTATGCTACTGGAGCTAAGCTGAAAAGATTCAGACAAAATGGCTTTTGGACTTTCATATTGAGCAGAAATATGCTCAATAATGAAGCATACAAATACCTTAATAACGATGAAACTGATGCTGCAAACTTACTTTTTGACTATACTTCTCAAGAGAGTGAGAATAAATTTAGAGCAGAGAACAGCATTTTTGGTAAAGGATATAGCTTGAAATATGGAGTCAATTATGAATTTGCGAGATACTTGATCAATAATTTTGATAGGGCTTCGCTTTCGCAAGATGGAGGTATTATCAATATTAATAACACAGCTTTTTTTAATAGCTATGGTGCTTTCATTTCTGGAACACGGACCTTTCAAGACGAAAGACTCCTGCTATCAGGTGGTATTAGAATGGACGGGAGTGATTTTGGTGTGACAGCTCAAAATCCCCTCAACCAAATCAGTCCAAGGCTGTCAATTTCTTATCAATTTAAGCCGAACTTCTTTTGGACGGCCAATGGAGGAATCTATTATCAAAAACCACCTTACACAGCCTTAGGCTTTAGAAATAATGAAGGGGAATTGGTCAATCAGCTAAATGATATCAGATTCATCAGGTCAAGTCAACTGATCACTGGAATTGAAAGAGTTCTACCTGAGAAAAACAGGAGATTTACGATTGAAGCATTTTATAAGCACTACAATAACTATCCAACCTCCGTCCGAAATGGAATAGCATTAGCCAATTTAGGAGCTGATTTTGGTGTAATTGGTAATGAACCAGTAGCTTCCAATGCTGAAGGCAGAGCTTATGGAATAGAATTTCTAGCTCAGCAGCGTCTATTCAATAATTTTTATGGCATTGCAGCAGTGACCTTGGTGAGAAGTGAATTTACCAATCCAAATACAGACGGCTTTATTCCTTCCTCGTGGGACAATAGATTCATTATCACCATGACTGCTGGGAAGCGATTTGGTAAAAACTGGGAGCTTGGTGGAAGATGGAGGTTTTTGGGAGGAGCGCCTTATACACCATTTGACCTAGAAGCATCTACTTTGAGAAATAACTGGGACCTGAGAGGTGCAGGTATTCTCGATTTCAATAACATCAATGGTCAGCGATTACAGTCATTTCATCAGTTAGATTTGCGTATAGACAAGAAATATTTCTTTGATAAATGGAACCTCAATTGGTACTTTGATGTACAAAATGCATACAATTTCAAAGCGCAACAACCATCCGAACTTATTCCCAATAGAAATCCAGAGGGTGGTATTAATATTGACCCTAATGATTCCAACAGATACTTGATTAGATCGGTTAGAAGCACAGCTGGGACAGTATTGCCCACCATTGGAATTATCATTGAATTTTAATGCTTGTATGAATAAGTTGAAGCCGTAACTTTGCTGCCAATGAAATACCTATCAGCAGCTTTTTTATGGCTTTTTTGTTGTCCTCTATTTGCTCAAGAGATTGATTCTTTGGATACCAATAAGCAAAAGTCAGGGATTATTGAAAAACTTTTTGATTTTGCAGACAATACTGTAGACCTTATCTCGGGAGAAAAATGGTCCTTCATTCCAGCCGTGGTTTATTCCCCTGAGACAAGCCTAGGCTTGGGCGCTAGGGCTATTAGAATATTTAGATATAAAGGTGACGTAGATCCATTCCTTCGACCATCTTCATTGCCAATTACTTTTTTGTATACACTGAACAACCAAGCCATTTTCACCACAGAATTGGAGCTTTGGTCCAATCAAAATAGAGAATATGTAAACGCGCGCTTAGAATTGACCGATTTCCCATTCAAATTTTATGGGATTGGGAATAATTTAGATGCCTCGAATGAAGAATTTTACTCTACACGATATATTTATTTCCACATTAATTATGAGCGTCAATTTTTAAAGGGGCTCTATTTGGGGCCAAGATATGAATTTAGAGCAGATGACATTTATAAAAAAGAAGAGGGTGGTATTCTCGACAATAACCTTGTAGCAGGAGCCAATGGGCAAAGATTATCAGGATTGGGATTGGTGCTAAATTACGACACAAGAGACAATATATTTCAACCAAAAATGGGTTGGAATAATAGTCTTTCTTGGATGAGTTTTCGGTCTGTGTTTGGCAGCAATTTTACTTTTGACCAATATGTTATAGATATTAGAAAATACATTAATACCTATAAGAATCAAGTTTTGGCAATACAAAGTTATTTAAGTTTCACTACAGGACACCCTCCATTTCAGCACATTTCTCTGATTGGAGGGAGTGATTTGATGCGTGGGTATTTTGAAGGAAGATATAGGGATAATCACGCAATCGTTCAGCAGTTAGAGTATAGACTTCCTGTTTATCGCAATTTTGGATTAGTGTTTTTTGGAAGTGCTGGTCAGGTAGCGGATCGCTTCAGCAATTTTGGCTTAAATAGAACCCGATATGGCGCTGGCTTTGGTTTTCGCTACCGACTCAATCCTGATGGGCTAAATATCAGAATTGACATTGCTTTTGGTGATCAAAGAGCCTTTTATTTTGGATTGAATGAAGTGCTTTAAACTTTTATTATTTTAAAATATACGAAATTCCGAATCTTGCCATAAAATGCTGCCTATCATCTCCTGGGACAAAGTATTGATTAGGATCATTTTCAAGGAACCACTTGTAATTCCAAGTATTGACATACTGGACACTTCCAGAAAGTAGGATGTTTCCTATTTTCCAATCTGAGAACAATCCAGGAACTAGATCAATGTACTTTCTTCTCCAATCTCTAACTTCCTCGAACATGTAATAATAAAAATCATTGTTATAGACAATCCTTTCAAACTGAAAGCCTATCCTATTGAAATTTTTCACCCAAGCTACTTCCATCCAGTTGACATTAGCAGCTGGCCCATAGCCCATGCCTAATACTTGACCTTCATGGGTATACCCATGTCTCACATGATCATGGATATACCAAGTATCAAGGTTCCGAATGCTTTCCCTAATTGTCTGGCCAGTTTGGGTCATTTCTGCGCTAAGTTGGATGTATTGTTGAGGCTTCTTCAGGGTAAATAGATTACTGAACCCAAAAGTAAAACCTCTATTGCGCTCGGGGGTAATGATAAAATCATTGAATCTTCTAGAATTGCCATTGGTTCCATATTCCCCATAGAACTCAAAATGCCCCTCCTGACTTACCCAGCGGAAGAACCCTGAACTGAACTGCTGTCTTTGTTCTCTTTTGGGATTGAATACATTGGCATTTGCCTTTTCCCCATTGAAAATTGGCAGATAATCACTGAACCGATCCATATCTACTCTGTACATATGGTTGGTTGAAGCATACCCGATAGAAAGACCAGGAACCCATTTTGGTTGATAGGTCAATATCATACCCGAAAGGTATCGATCACCATTTTCTCTTTTGGGTACAAATGCATGTGTCTGTTGTAAGCGGTGATCTTGGTGAGGTAGGGGAAAATCAGAGCCATTTAAATGACCTGCTATGATTTGTCCTTCAAAATGGCCTAATGGGGTTTCTACTGGATTGCGGGTGTTAAATGTCAAGTGAGTAAATCCTGGCGCATTATTACTCAAGAGAAGAGAAGACCTCCTAGCAGGTCCCCACCAAAGATTCTCGGTAGATATTCCAATAGAAAAATCACCTGGATTAAATCGGAAACTTGATTGACCAGGAAGAAATCTCCTATATGGTCTGTCTCCCATTCTTTCGGGTAAATCGATCCTATTGAGGTGTTCATAATAAAAAAACAAAACTCGACCATAATCCCTTGGCATGCCTACGAACTCTTGGTTTTGGGCAACAATTAGCTCTGGTTGAACCTGAATACTAAACTTACCATAACTAGCAAAAAAACCCATCCTATACAATGACTGCCAGCCTTTATTTGGTATCATCGCACCATCATTGATACCAAAGCTCAATTCAGAATTGTACTGACTCTGAATCGAGAATGGCATCAAAAGAAAAGTGCCTTGATTCTTTTTACCAAATTTTCTATTTACCACCGATGTGTCATAGTCTTGAAAAGTACTGTCCAAGTCGATACCTGAATAGCGATCGAAAGCATCTAATGGATATAGAGGACGAATTGAAAAAGAATTATTTCCGGAAATCTCTCCAATCAATTGTTTTCTTCTCAAATACTCATCAAAGCCTGGGGTATTTAGCGGAAGTGTCTGTGTAAAGGCAAAAGTTCCGAAGCCCTGCAAAGCCAATATACTAAATAGTGTTTTAATAAATCTTCTCATGATCAACTAACTTCCATTGCACTAATTTCAATTTTTGATATTGACCAACTTTCATCACATAAAGGATTGCGTGCATTCAATTGTAACAATTCGTCCCCCATGGTAAGCTTTACATCTTTGCCAACATGTGGGATAATTTTTGTGACTCGATATTTTGTTGTACCGGAATTATTAGGCCCTGTATTACATCTTCCTACAGGATATATTCGGACTGAACCTGTTTTTGGTAGATTTTGTCTAAAATATTCTTGTGGAAATGATTGTCTCAAACAAAAGCTATTGACACATGGTGTATTAGAAAAAGTTGTTCTATAAACCTCTTTATCATCAATCTTAAAATACCAAAAGTCTGGTCCTGAAACACCATCATCCACATTACCATCCCAGCTATCATGCGCTAATACATCTATGGTTACTCTAAGTGCATTATGTGGTGGAAGATCTAGAACTCGTACTTTTAGTTCTTCATTATGATAAAACCCAGCTACAGTATCACCTTGAAACACAAACAGCCTTGCATTGGTAAAGTTCCTAAGATCTAGGGTGTTGAAATTATTTGAATAAATAAGTGTCTCGCTTAAAAGCTCATCGACACAGGAACTTGAAGTAACTGTCAAAAAAATGAAAGTAATCAAAATATTAAATAGTCTCCTGACTTCTAGCATTGCATTAAATGTAATTTCTAAATAAAAGTGAAATTCACTTTTTTTAATTATTGACCTACAAATAAACGAAATAAATCTGCAAAATATCTTATTGGGAAAGTTTATTCACTAGTTTATGCCTTTGTAAAGACTCTGGATTATCTCTAATTTAGCTTTTTGTATAAACGAAAATCTATGGTGAAGATTACTTTGGTAGCTGGTGCTAGACCGAATTTCATGAAAATTGCCCCGATTATCCACAGCCTGCAGCGTCATATCACTAAAGGCGCCAAGCTGAATTTTAGGTTGGTACACACTGGTCAGCATTATGATAAAAAAATGTCAGGTGATTTTTTTGATCAATTGAATATCCCTGAACCTGATGCTAATCTCGGAGCGGGTGGCGGTTCTCAAGCGGAACAAACAGCCGCAGTAATGATTGCTTTTGAAAAGGAATTGCTGGCAAATAAGCCAGATCTAGTGATTGTAGTTGGTGATGTGACTTCAACTTTGGCTTGCTCGATCACAGCCAAGAAGCTTTGCATTGACGTGGCGCACGTGGAAGGAGGTATTCGATCTGGTGATTTGACCATGCCAGAAGAAATCAATAGAATGGTAACCGACAGTATTTCTGATCATTTTTTCACCACCTCAGAGATAGCTAATCAAAACCTGCTCAACTCAGGAGTTGCCCAGGAAAGAATCCATTATGTGGGAAACACCATGATTGATACCCTCTTGGCAAATAGGTCAAAATTCACAAAGCCAGAAGGAGAATTGTTTGACGCTTTGGAAGCTAAAAAATACTTCGTACTCACGATGCACAGACCTGCCAATGTAGATCAGGAAGGGCAACTCAAAGCAATGATTGATGCAATTATTGAGGGAAGTCAGAATATGCCGATTTTTTTTCCTGTTCATCCTCGAACAGCCAAGAGCTTGGAAAATCTTGGGATAACCTATTCTAACTTACATATGGTAGACCCTTTAGGCTATTTAGAGTTCAATTATTTGGTAGAAAATGCCTTTGCAGTGATTACTGATTCTGGAGGAATTACCGAGGAAGCAAGCGTGATGAATGTGCCTTGTTTGACTTTGAGAGACAATACAGAAAGAGCTGAAACAATTCATTTAGGGACAAATGAATTGGTAGGTACAAATCCTCAAAACTTAGCACCTTTTATGGGAAAATTAATGAAAGGGAAATGGAAATCCTATCAAGGAATCCCTCTTTGGGATGGAAAGACAGCTGAGAGAATAGTAGGTAAAATTTTAGAAATTTACGGATGAGTAAAAAAAGAATAGAGGAGCTTGTTGCTCAATTGGATTTAAACCCACATCCAGAAGGAGGATTTTACAAAGAGATATACAGATCTGATTTAGGAGTTAACACTGCTTCTGGAGAACGAAGTATCATGACTTCAATTTACTTTTTGCTGACCTCTGAGAATATTTCCAAATTTCACCAGATCAAGAGTGATGAAATGTGGTTTTATCATGAAGGATCACCATTGACGGTGCACATGATTGATGAAAGTGGGCGATATGAAAAGATAAAAGTTGGTCCAGTAGGTGAAGAAAATAAGCCCCAACAGATGGTTCCTGCAGGAGTGATTTTTGGGTCTACAGTTGATGAAACTGATTCCTATGCACTAGTTTCTTGTGTAGTCGCTCCAGGATTTGATTTTCAGGATTTCAAGTTGTTTGAAAGAGAAGAGCTTTTGAAGAGATTTCCCGAGCATGCTGAAATCATCGAGCAATTGACCTAGATCACATAAATCCCGCTGCCTTCAATGCTGCTTCGGCGATGATGCCATCTTGGGCAGAAGTCACTCCTGAGATGCCAATAGATCCAATGATGCTTCCATCCTTGAAGATTGGAAGGCCTCCTTCCACGGCTGTGATAGGCATGGTGGTCAAATGAACAGCTCCACCTTTGATCATATCTTCGAAGACTTTTGTAGGACGCTTGAATTCAAATGCAGTCTTGGCTTTCAATTGAGCGACTTCTATACTTCCGGTTTGTGTGCCATCCATTCTTCGCAGCAAAATCAAATTTCCGCCTTGATCAAGAATAGAAATGACCACATTCCAGTTTTCAGCCATGGCTTTCTCCTGAGCTGCATCAGCAATTTTGTTGGCATTTTCCAGATTGAGATAGGGCTGGGTCTGTGCTTGGACCAAAGTAAATAATGAAAGACCGAGTAAAAGTGTAGTGAAAATATTCTTCATGATGTAGAGGGTTTGATAATTAGAATTCAATTTCAGAATTAATTTCTATTTATGAAATAAAGACCACTTTAGTTGATTTTTAACTAAATAAGAAATAGGTTTGATTATGAAAAAACTCCTTTTGCTTCTTTTGATTTCTCCTTTCATCATCGGTATTTACTCCTGTGGAGGAAGTTCTTCAAACTCTGATTTAAATAAAGAATTCGAATTTGTAAAAGTTGATTCCTTAGTCATTGATATTTTGAAGACTGTCCATATTCTGGACTATCATCATGAAAAAGAATTGTATTTAATTATTCCTCAGATGAGTATGGAGGGAAGGTTCATGATCATTGACAAAGAAGGACAAATTGTGGCAGAGAATACACTAGCAGAGGGGCCTGATGCTTTTGGGTTGATAACTGCTAGGGTTGGTTTTGTAGGTGACGAGATCATGGTGGTTACAGAAGGGAAGACTTATGTATATGATCTCAATCTGAAAGTTCAAAGGAGCTTTCCATTTGAGCAAGGGATTCGGTTTAGGTTGATCAATTTCACTCGAGATAATTTAAGCACTTTCAAAACCAAAGATGGGAATATTTCTGCCGTCGTGAATATGAATGATGAATTTTTACAAACTTATCCAGTGGATTATTTTGATACCCTGAATATGGTTCATTTGCAGAATGTCAAGACAGGCGAGATTAAAAAGGGTGGAAAAATTGATGAAAGCAGTGCTTTCAAGCAAGGAGTTTTTATTCCTTTTATGGATAATCCTATCTACTTTTCTGATTTAAATTCTACTTCAGTTTCTAGTATGATTTGGGGCGATTCCATTTTGTATCAAATGGATCCTAATGACAATTTCAAGATTGTCAATAAGATCAACTTGGAAAGAATCACGCCTAATAGGTTGATAACTGTTCCTCTAGAAGAAGCTACAAGAGCCGCTGTTCAAGAGCATAGAGGAAACAACGTCAAATTTGGTGGAGCTTTCTTTGAGATTACAGGTTATGGTGATGAAATATTAATTGGCTATAGAACAGGTTCTGATCCAAATATGGTTTTTGAGAATCCAAGTGAGGAGCAGCAGAGGTTAGAAACAGAATCTAGAAAAAAATACTATTTCTATATCAAAGATGGAAAGCAAGTTGGGAAACCTATTGAATGGAATTTACCAGGGAAAATCCAGCTTAATGTTGGCCCAAATCGCTATCTTCAATATGGCGATCAAGCCGAACTACATGATTTTGAAAAAGACTATCAATGTTATTACATCTATGAATTGAGGGAAAAATCCTAAAGGTTGTGAGCAACAAAGGACTTGTTCATTCCCAAGAATTTTTCTTTGAATAATGTTGCTCCTGGAAAGAGTTTCAACATTTCCTTTTTAGATAGTAATCTGATTTCTTTTAAATATTGCTTGGCTTTCTCTGTCCTCCAACGGTGAAGTCGACTGAGCTTGGTTTTGGTCAGAATAGTGTACACCAATTTGTCTGGAAGATACTGGGCAAAGGGTAGTGCATAGTGAGCCTCTACAGGAAAATGCCTATTGGGTGTTTGGATGAAGAACTTCTTTCCCACTCGCATGCATTCTTTTGCCATTTTCTCTTGATTCTCGAAAGTGTAAAGGTGCTCTATCACAGAATTTGAAAAAACCAAATCAAAAGAGTCATCCTCATATTCTGACAAGTCGGTAGCATCACCTTTGACTGCTCTAAGCTGTGGATGTCCTGTTTCTGAGGCATCTAAGTTGAGTAAAATGATTTCTATCTGGTACTTTTTTTAAAAATTTTTGTCTTTCCAAAAATAAGCTGTTCCTCCAACATCTAGTATTTTTAGCTCAGAACCGATGGGAAAATTTTTTTCTATCAAGGTTTCAAATACAAAAAAGCGTCTATGTCTGAACTTATTCCCAATAGATTCTGGATTGTGTGAGGCGTCCAATAAGTTTTTCAATTTCTTCATGTTCCGATCAGCCTGATTTATTGGCTCAAAATATATTTTTAATTAACAAATTAATTACCTCAAAAGTAATACTGCTTTGTAAATCTTTTTTAATTTTACGACCAAATTTAACTATTTGAAGTTTAAAATTCAGATAATCCAAATAAGATTGAAAACTCTCAGTACTAGTTTCCACGTATTTGGACAAAGGAATTAAAAGATTTTTATGAAAAGACGTTTTCACAAATATTTCCCATGGCTTTTTGTTATAGGGGATTTATTAGTTCTAATATTGGGACTTACACTATCAGTGGCTTTATTTAGGTACTTCATTGGCTATCCTGAAGTTACTGTAAAATTGTTTGCTTATTTTATCTTTTTCTGGTTGCTCATCTCGGTCGGAAGAAGAGATTACAAAATTGGAAGGACGACTGAATTAGGTTATACTCTAAAACAAATCCCTGAGTCATTAATTTGGCTGGTGGGATTGATGGCTATTTTCTGGATTCCAACGCAAGAGCATCCCTTAGGCATATTTTTCCTGGTAGGGGTAGCTGTTACTCTGGTAGTTTTCTTAAGTATTTACAGAGTGAGCGTGCACTTATTACTTAAGCAGTATAGGATACAAGGGAAGAATTACAGAAACGCAGTTATCTTAGGAAGAAGTAGCGCTAGCAATAAACTTGCTCAGGTATTCAAACAAAGAAGAGATTTTGGGATCAACTTTTTAGGGTTTTATGATCAGCTTTCCACCAATCATGTTAATTCACGTGGAGCATTAGAAGCCTTCTTTGAAGAAGCTGAATCGCTCGATTTGGATCTTGTTTATCTGAGCGAAGATTTAGATGCTCTAACTATGAGGCAAGTGATGGATTATGCGGATGAAAGGTATTTCAAAGTAAAAATCATACCTAATGGCAACCTTCAACTTGAAAAGAATTTGTCTTTTTCAAAGTATGGAGAGTTTTTTGTCATCAATGTCAACGATATTCCTTTGGACAGTATTCCGAATAGAATTCTTAAAAGGTCTTTTGATATTGTTTTTTCTTTATTCGTTACTGTATTTATACTAAGTTGGATGATTCCATTGGTGGGCATTTTGATCAAATGGGAATCTAAGGGGCCAATATTCTTTATTCAAGAAAGAAATGGAGTGAATAATGAAGTATTCAAGTGCTTGAAATTTCGCTCTATGACTCCAAACGATTATGCAGACACACAGCAAGCAACCAAAAATGATCCTAGAGTAACTAGAATAGGGTCATTTCTTAGAAGGTCATCCTTGGATGAAATGCCACAGTTTTTGAATGTATTGTTTGGAAATATGTCTATTGTTGGGCCTAGACCACATACCATTCCTATGAATCAAAATTTTCAATTGCAAGTAGAGAAATACAATTCTAGACATAAAATCAAACCAGGTATCACTGGACTTGCTCAAGTAAGAGGTTATAGAGGAGAGATTGAAAACCTTAGACAAATTCGCTCTAGAGTGAGACTAGACTCCTTTTATATTCAAAATTGGTCCATTTGGATGGATTTGAGTATTTGCTACAAAACTATCGGAGAATTGTTGTACAATAGAGAAAATGCCTATTGATTTTAATTCTTTAGACATAGACTCTTGTTAAGCTAAAAGAGAAATAGAAAAGGCTTTCCTCTCGAAGGAAAGCCTTTTCTATTGATTACTTCTAACTTTATATTTTTCTAAGTGCATCTAAGAAGTCCATGGTCTCTCCTTTCTGTTTGAAGATGATCATCGGGATTTCATTATTGACATGAACGAGTTTTTCGGCTGTGCTTCCTAAGAGAATAGCAGCAGAATTGGTACGACCTCTACTCCCCATCAGGATAAGGTCGATGTTTTCACTTTTGGCTGCTTGTAGAATATGACGGCCATCATTTCCATTTTGCTTGAGTACAAACTTACATTCGAAATGCTTTAAGCTATTCTTCTTTTTAAATGTCTCACAATCCTTCCGAGCATTATCTTCCAAAATCTTAGCAAATTCCTCGTAGGATTTACCTGTTTTGTAGTATCCTATTGGAACTTCATAGATATGAAAACCAAGGATGTTTACATCTATTTTGGCCTTCAATGCTTCTGCAAACTTGAAGCACATCAGAGAATGACCTGAAAAATCCAATGGAACCATGATATTTTGGGGCTTTTGAATTGGCCCTTTTTCTGTCAAGAACAGTACTGAGCAAGGCGCTTTTTGAGCCATGGTTTTGGCTAGGGAGCCACTACCTGGCAACTCGTCTTTTCTGCCCATTATGATCAGGTCTACATCTTTGATTTTCGCTTGTCGAATAAATGTCTCAAAAGGGCTTCCTTCGAGGACAATAATTTCAGCTTCTATTTTTGGGTCAAGACCAGATGTAGAAATCAAGTTTTTTATTTCAGACTTGAGAGACTCGTCTAATGGAGCTAAAAGATCAGGGTAATTTTTTCTAATGTCCTCTGGAAGTGAGAGGTCTTTGGCAACGTGCACAAAGTAGAGTTTTTCAAACCCAATGGTCTCAGAGATATAGGCAATTTTTTTTAGGAGGATTGCATCCATTTCGGAAAGGTCCAATCCTATCATTGCTTTTTGAAATTTGCTCATAGTCTGCTTTTCTGTCTTAGTTTGTCTGTATTTCCTTCTGAAATTTAAGTCTCAAATTCAAAAGTATTTGATTATAATACCAATTTCGGTCTTGTCAGCCCGATTTCCAATATATTTGTGGCAAATGGCAAAAATTATCAGTAAATATTTTATTGCATGGGTTCCCTCTGAAAAACTATGTGATCAAGTTCATCAACTAAAATTAAACCTTAAAGATACTTTTGGGTTGAAATATGCCCTAAAATCTCCTCCCCATATCACGCTAAAAATGCCTTTCAATTGGAATGAAGCCAAGGAGGATATATTGCTTGAAAAATTAAAGGGATATGCTAAAAACCTGAAGGCGTTCTCTATTCAATTTGATGGATTTGGTCGATTTGGAAAGCGGGTCATATTTGTGAAGGTAAATGAAAATAAAGACTTGATAGCTTTACAAAGCAATTTGACAACTTTTTGTAAAAAAGAATTGAAGCTAGTGTCTGAGTTGAGTGACCGAAATTATCACCCACATATGACCATAGCATTTAAAGATATCAAGGAGAATGAATTTGATTTGTATTGGAAGGTTATTTCGACTTCTCCTATTCAAGCAAAAGAAGATTTTGGAAGTATTTCATTATTGAAACGTAAAGAGGGGAAATGGGGAGTTATAAATAGAATCGATTTTATGTTTTAAAACTTCAATAAACCTGAAGTCCTATCCTTGTATAGAATCAGGCTTTTAGGTTTTCTATCAATGTAAAAATTAATCAGGTTTTGTTGCTCAGCAAATTCTTTGACTAATAACGAATTGTTGATTTCTACTGTCATTGGGATTTCAACTTCTTTTCCCTCCAGGTAAAACCAAGCCGCATCTTCTTCTATTTCATAACCCAAATAGTCTAACTTGACACGTTTACCATTGATGGTAATTTGATTGTGGGTCAGAAGGTATTTTTTGATCATATCTTCTAATCTACTTGGAGAGTTAGGATTGATAAAATCTACTTTGGTGTCAAAAGTCCTTGAAAGTCCCACTTCAAGGTCATCCCAGAAAATCTTTTGGGCAATCTCAATCGATTTTTCAGTCTTGTTATAACGGATGTCAGTCAGGCTGATGTAAAAGGGGTGAGCTAAAACCTTCCATCCCAGAATTAATATGAAAATATAATTATAGACCATTTGAAACCCTGTTTTCTACTTTTTGTGCAAATTATGCATTATACTTACATTCCCGAAAAAGCAGTATAAATTAATTTAATTCCATAAGGCAATTATGAGCCAATTTCAGTTGTATTTTGAATTAGGATACAAACACATTTTAGATTTAAAGGGCTTTGATCATATTCTATTTGTGATCGCTCTTTGTGCTATTTATTTAGCTAGAGATTGGAAGAAAATCATCATACTAGTGACTGCATTTACCATTGGACACTCCATTACCCTAGCACTCGCTACGCTCAATGTGATCAAAGTAAATTCTGATTTGATTGAGTTTTTGATTCCAGTGACCATCGCAATTACTGCGCTAGCAAATATTTTCAAACCAAAGCCTAGCAACAGCAGGGGCATACAATTGAATTATATCTTCGCAATTTTCTTTGGTTTGATCCATGGCATGGGTTTCTCCAATTACCTCAGGTCATTGCTTGGAAGAGAGGCTTCTATTTTTCAGCCACTCCTCGCTTTCAATATAGGTCTTGAGGTGGGACAGCTGCTGATCGTTGCCTTGTTCCTGTTGGCTTCATCACTCTTAGTAGGCCTGATAGGGGTGAATCGTAAAGAATGGACTTTAGTGATTTCCGCAGTGGTACTAGGGATGTCAATCATGATGATGATTGATACCAAGTTTTGGTAAAATATTAATTAACTTGTAAGCATATTGTCTAGTAAAATAAAATAACCTATGAATAGAATATTTACACTAGTAATCCTTGGCTTAATGGTGACTTTTAGCGTAGATGCACAGAGAAACCATGCTGAGAGATTTGAGCAGTTGGGAACGATGTTACGTTCGCCAAATGTATACAGAACTGCCTCTGGAGCCCCAGGTCATATGTATTGGCAACAAAAAGCTGATCACGAGATCGAGGTAGAGCTTGATGATGAAAAGCAAGCGATCAAAGGCTGGCAGAAGGTGACTTATTACAACAACTCTCCAGATCCACTTACCTACCTTTGGATTCAGTTGGATCAAAACGAGAGAGCGGCTGATTCTAGAACTCCTAAGATGGCTCAAAATAGCATCAATGCTAGAATGAATATGCGACAAATCGAAAACATTGTGTGGCATGACCAAGACTTAGGCTACAAGATCAACAGTGTGAAAACCATGGGAGGTGATGACCTCAAGATTACCATCAACAATACCATGATGCGTGTGGATCTTCCCCAGCCTTTGAAAAATGGCGAAACTTTCGAGTTTACCGTGGACTGGAGTTTCAATATTCACGATAGAATGAGCTTTATCGGTGGTCGTCCAGGATATGAATACTTTGAGAAGGACGGCAATTACCTCTACACCATGGCAGAGTGGTTCCCGAGAATGGCCGTTTATTCTGATTTCGAAGGCTGGCAAAACAAAGAATTTGTTGGCAGAGGTGAATTTGCCTTGACCTTTGGAGATTATAAAGTGAAAATCACCGTGCCTGCAGACCATATGGTAGGATCAACAGGAGTGTTGCAAAACCCAGAAGAAGTACTTTCAGCAACAGAGCTTCAGAGATGGGAGCAAGCTAAGAGGTCTTTTGACAAACCAGTGGTGATTAGGACTCAACCGGAGGCAGAGAAACTGGAAAAAGGAAAATCAAAAGATAAAAAAACTTGGATTTTCCATGCAGAAAATGTGAGAGACTTTGCATGGACTTCTTCAAGAAAGTTCATCTGGGATGCAATGGCAGTGAAGCAAGGTGGTAAAGATGTCATGGCCATGTCTTACTATGGTAAAGAAGGTAATCCACTTTGGGAGCAATATTCCACAAGAGTTGTAGCTCACACGATCAAGTCTTACTCAGAGAAGACCTTTGATTATCCATATCCAGTAGCGATTTCTGTAGAAGCTAGCAACGGTATGGAATATCCGATGATTTGTTTTAACTACGGAAGACCAGATGCTGACGGTACTTACACCGATGCAGTGAAATACGGAATGATCTCAGTGATTATTCATGAAGTGGGACATAATTTTTTCCCTATGATCGTAAATTCTGATGAGAGACAGTGGTCATGGATGGATGAAGGTCTCAATACCTTTATGCAGTTCATGGCAGAACAAGAATGGGACAGAGACTATCCATCTAGAAGGGGACCTGCTCACAAGATTGCGCCTTACATGAGAAGTGATCAGAGCTTGCTTGAGCCGATCATGACCAATTCTGAGAATATCATCCAGTTTGGCCCAAATGCTTATGCAAAACCTGCGACAGCTTTGAATATTCTGAGAGAGACTGTCATGGGCAGAGAGTTGTTTGACTTTGCTTTTAAAGAATATTCCAAAAGATGGATGTTTAAGCATCCTACTCCTGAAGATTTCTTTAGAACCATGGAAGATGCCTCAGGTGTAGATTTGGATTGGTTCTGGAGAGGTTGGTTCTTTGGGACAGACCCTGTGGATATCTCTATCGAGCAAGTGAGTTGGTATAAATTAGACAATAGAACTCCTGCTGAGAAAAAAGCCGATGCAAAAAAGGCATTTGATAAAGAAGAATCTTATGTTTCTAAAACCTATAATGCCAAAGATATCGAGCAGACAGTGGTAGAAGCTGACCCCGCGACTAGAGACTTCTACAATAGCTACAACCCATTCTCTGTCACTCCAGATGATGAGAAAGCATACAAAGATTTCATGGCAAGGTTAAGCCAACAAGAAAAAGACCTGTTGAACAGTGGCTTAAACTTCTATGAGATGAAGTTCAAAAATGAAGGTGGATTAGTTATGCCTTTGATCATTCAGTTCAATTATACTGATGGTACATCTGAAGTGGATAGAATTCCTGCTGAAATCTGGAGACTCAATGAAAAAGAAGTCACTAAAGTGTTTGCCAAGAAGAAAGAAGTCAAAAATATCGTACTTGACCCATACAGAGAAACAGCAGATATTGATGAGTCCAACAACTATTGGCCAAGAACTTTCGCCCCTAGTAGATTTGAACTATTCAAAAGTGCAGGCGGAGCAAGAGGTGTTTCGAACGGTGATAACCCGATGAAGAGGGCTCAGAAAAAATAACTTTCTACCCTAGATTTTCTAAATCTATTTTGATTGGGAATTACAATTAAAAAAACCTGGTAAAGATATTTATCAGGTTTTTTTAATCATTTATAGCTAAGGGCTGTTAAAAAGGAATAAATCTATAGCACAAAAATGAGGACAGTCAAAAATCTTAATCGAATGAAAGCAACGATAATACCTTTATTCTTTTTCCTGTCGCTCAGTCTATTTGCTCAAACCTCCATCAAAGTTGTAAATTCAAGTAATCTAGAACCGGTTCCGGGAGTTTTCATCTCTGGAGCGGGAATTAAAAACACCATTACAGACAATCTTGGAATTGCACAAATAGATTTGACAAAATCTAAAAAGCTGAATTTTTCGCATATAGGCTTTCAGAAATTAACAGTAGAGATTCTTTCTGTTCAAGATCAAACCATAATGCTGAAACCGACAACAAATGACCTTTCGGCCATTACAGTTGCTGCTTTTGAATCAGACAGGCCTTTGCTTCAGCAAGCAGGTGCTGTAAGTAGGGTTTTGGAAAGTGAATTATATCGTTTCAATGAAACATCTATCGTCAATGCTTTCAATACCAAAGCGGGTGTAAGAGTAGAAGAGCGGGCGCCAGCTAGCTATAGAATATCTATCCGAGGGAGTTCTTTAAGGTCGCCTTTTGGAGTGAGGAACGTGAAGGTTTATTGGAATGGAATTCCATTTACTGCGCCAGATGGCACTACTCCATTGAATATTTTAGACCTAAGTAATGTACAAAATACAGAAATTATCAAGGGGCCAGCAGGAAGTATTTATGGTGCTGGTAATGGTGGAGTGATCAGTTTTGAAAGTAGGAGAACCATTGATGAAAATAGAATTGCCACTGATTTAAATGTGGGAGATTTTGGTTTGATGAGATATCGATTCGGTATAGATCAGCAAATAGGTAATGGTGGAATCAGTGCATCTTACGTGCATCAAAAGTCTGATGGTTTCAGAGAGCATTCCGCAGTAGATAGGAAGGTATTTCAATTGGCAGCCCACTTCAATCCTTCCGATAGACAATCCTTATCTACTCAAATTCTGTTCAGTGACCTCCATTATCAGATTCCGGGTGCATTGAATGGAACCCAATTAGAAGAAAATCCAAGACAAGCTCGGCCTGGGTCTAAAGATCAAAACAGCTCCATTGCTCAAAAATCTGTATATGGCACCATTTCCCATCAGTATGATTTCACGGATAAGGTTACAAATGAGACAGCTCTTTATATCAACACTGCCGAATTTGAGAATCCCTTTATTCTAGATTATAAAAGGGAAACTGCCTTTAGTTATGGGGGTAGAACGAAGTTTACGCGTGATGATCACCTTGGGATGTTCCCGATTAGATTCATAGCTGGAGGCGAATATCAATATGGTTATACTGCCGCTCAAAACTTTGGAAATAGAAATGGACAAGCAGATACCGTTCGATTTAGCGATGACCTGATTACTACTCAAGCATTTCTTTTTCAACAAATAGAAATAGAGTGGACAAATAAACTCCTGATGACGTTGGCATTTAGTGAGAATTTTTCTAAATATGACATCAATAGAAGTGTAGACGCTAGTGCCAATGAACCATCACGCAATAGCCGAAGGTTTGACCCCATTGTCATTCCTAGATTGGCCATGGCTTATCAACTCAATCCACGCTCAGGTATCCATGGAAGTATAAGCTCTGGCTTTTCTCCTCCGAGTATTGCTGAAGTCCGCACCAACGAAGGAAGCATCAATCTAGACTTAGAGGCAGAACGAGGAATCAATTATGAGGTTGGGTACCGAGCAAGTTATGGGATTTTCAATGTGGATATCACTGCTTTTTATTTCAAATTGAGTCAGACCATTACTTCTTTTACCAATGAACAAGGAGTGGTTTTATTCAGAAATGCAGGAAGTACCAATCAGAGAGGAATAGAGGCAAGTGTGGACTATGCTCCTTGGAGAAATCAGCAAGCTTGGATCCAAGAGGTCAAATTCGCCCATGCATTTACAGGCCATTATTTTGAGTTTGCAGATTTTGTCAGTGGTGGTAATGATTTTTCTGGAAATCAACTCACTGGTGTAGCACCCAATACTTTGGTCAATCAGTTTGACCTGCGATTCATGCCAGGCTTTTACTTAAACTTCACACATCAATTTGTGGATAAGTTACCATTGAATGATGCCAATACAGTATTTCAAGAGTCCTATCATCTTGTCAATTCCAGATTGGGTTGGAGAAAAAGTCTTGGAAAAGGTTGGGATGCAGAAATTTACACGGGTGTGGATAACTTACTCAATGAAGTATATAGCTTAGGAAATGACCTGAATGCATTTGCAAATAGATTTTTCCAGCCGGCCCCGCTAAGGAATTATTATGGAGGGGTTAAGCTTGGGTATTCTTTTTAGTGCATTTTGATCAACTCCTGCGTAGAATCATCCATTTATTGAAACCAATTTTACACTTTTTACATTGTGTAGAAAAAAAAATCAACCCAAAGAAATATATGGAAAGACCTGAATTCAATATCGAAGAAGTAACCAAAATCATACGTGGCCGTAGGTCTATGTTTATAGCCCAGTTCAAGGAAAATGACCCAGTAGATGATGCCATCATTCAAGAGATGTTAGAAAATGCAAACTGGGCACCTACTCACAAATTGACAGAGCCTTGGAATTTTACTGTTTTCACAGGAGAAGGCTTGAAGAAGTTTGCGGATTTTCAGGCTGAATTATACAAGCAAAGGGCGGAAAAGAATGGGAACTTTATAGAAGCTACTTACCAAAAATTCAAAGAGAATCCACTCAAAGCTTCTCATGTGATCGCTATCAAAATGAAGCGTGACTTGCGAGCAAACCTTCCTGTTATGGAGGAAATTGCAGCAGTAGCGATGGCTGTTCAGAACATGTACCTTACTGCTACCGCTCACGGACTTGCTGCTTATTGGGGAACTGGAGGGCCGACTTTTTGGCCTGAAGCCAAGGAATGGTTTGGATTGGAAGAAGAGGATATGTTGATGGGATTCTTCTATGTGGCAAAACCAGCTACTGACAGATATCCACAGGGAAAACGCAGACCAATAGAAGAGAAGGTTGAGTGGGTAAGAGGTTAGGATCTATAATATTTAATAAAAAAAGCCAAGTTTATCACTTGGCTTTTTTGGTTACATACCTCTGAACCTTGGTGGCTCAATGCCATTGGCTCTGATGTAAGAGATAGCAGCTCCTCTGTGATGGGTGACATGATCATCTATCAGGCTAATAACCTGCCTTCTGCTACCGTTCATGCCAAAAATGTCGATCTTTTCTCCCAATTCCAGTTCTGTAAGGTTTGAGAAAGTCTCTTTTCCATAGTCAAAACACTGGTCTACAAAAGCCTTTAGTTCTGCTTTATTGGCTGGTTTGACAGAAACTTGAAAGCCAGGATTACCCCCATTGAGGTATCCTTGACTGATGCCTACAATTGCCGAAGATAAATGTGTCACTTGCTCTGTAAAGCTCATGGCGGTGTCATGCGGCTTGTAGTTGAGCAATTCATCAGGCATTTTGTCCACTACTTCTAATGTGAAAGCTTTACCATTGTCCCACTTGAGTATGAATTCTTCCAAGTTGGTTTGTGCCTGCAATGGATTGAGCACAAATGCTGCATAGCATAGGGCTAGCATTATGATTGTTTTTAATCTTTTCATGGCTACGTTTCCTTTTTTATATAAATTTCAATTATCTCTGATCCAAATCAAAGCAAAATGATAACTTTGAATTATGTCTAGTAGGTTTTTAAACAGTATTTTGGTGATGATGTTTTTGTCGGGATGTGGTGGAGATTACCTACCACGCCCAATGGGTTACAATAGAATCGATTTGCCTGAACACTCTTTTGAGTCACTTCCTGACTCTTTTCCTTACCTATTTGAAAAGCCTCAAGCTGCCACGGTGGAACAGGATTCTTTCAACTTGAAGGAAGATGCTTGGATCAATTTACATTACATTGAGATGGGGGCCAAAGTCCACCTAACTTATCTGTCTCTCGGTAGTCAAGCCGGTGATGTCAAATTGGTACTCAATGATGCGATCAATTTGACAGCAAAGCATCAAATCAAAGCTTATGGCATTGAAGAGTCTGTGTTATTGACACCCAAAGGCTATACGGGTGTGGTAGCTGAATTGTCTGGAGAAGTTCCCACGCAGTTTCAGTTCTTTGTGACGGATTCGACCAAGCACTTTCTCCGTGGTGCGCTTTATTTCGATACAGCCATGAAAAATGACTCATTAGCTCCAGTGATTGAGCACATCAAGATTGACATGATGCATTTGATCAATACTTTGGAGTTTAAGAATTTATAGATTTAAATGTTTTGAATTCATGGTAAAAAGAAAATCGAAATCTGAATTTATCAATTGGTTTGGCCCGCTTTTAGATGCTTTAAGGGAACTTGGGTTTTCTGGAAAGCCAAAGGAAGTATCCGATAAAATAGCTGAAAACTTAAATTTAAAAGAGGAGTTCTTAGATCAAACATTGAAATCTGGCACCAATAAATTTCATAATCAAGTAGCTTGGGCAAGACAGTATTTAACTTGGGAAGGGTTGTTAGATTCCTCTGTAAGAGGAACCTGGAAACTTACTGAAAAGGGAAAAAATACCTATTTGAACGATGAACAATCTCGAGAAATATTTTTGAAATGGGTAGCTATTAACCAAAAAGCTAG
Organism: Belliella buryatensis; assembly: GCF_900188245.1. Classification (GTDB taxonomy): domain Bacteria; phylum Bacteroidota; class Bacteroidia; order Cytophagales; family Cyclobacteriaceae; genus Belliella; species Belliella buryatensis. The sequence continues at coordinate 53,330 of NZ_FZOK01000007.1, forward strand.
AATTAACAAATCAAAATTAGAGGTTATAGAAGAACAGGAAGAAAATGATCCTGATTCTGTGGAATTGAAGGCTGAGAGTAGTTTACTGGAAATTTTGCAGAGCCTTTCTCCAAGTGGTTTTGAGAATGTATGTAAAGAGCTTTTAAGAGAGCATGATTTTGAAAATGTTGAAGTTGTAGGTAGGTCTCATGATGGAGGGATAGATGGATATGGTGTTCTAGAAGTAAATCCATTCGTTAGTTTTAAAGTGATTTTTCAATGTAAAAGATATAAAGGCTCAGTGTCTAGATCCCAAGTTGGAGATTTTAGAAACGCGATGATCGGAAGAGCAGAAAAGGGAATTATTTTAACCACTGGAACATTTACTCGTGAAGCTGAAAAAGAAGCATCAAGAGATGGAGCACCACAAATCGAGCTAGTAGATGGTCAAAAATTGGTAAAAATGTTTGAAAAAGTTCAGCTAGGCGTTAAAGAAAGAAAGGTTTTTGATGTGGATATGGCTTATTTTCAAAAGTTTAAAGATTAGATTTTAGTATTGATAATGTCGATTTTATTTATCTTTAGTTTCTTAACCAATTACCTAATTATCAAATTTTCAGTCAGGGATAACCAAATTGAAAACCATAAATATCCGATTTAGGCAATCAAAAATATACAAAGTATTATTTCAATCCCTTCCAACTTTTTAAAATGATCCCTCCACCAATAAGCGCGATCATAGCGGCAATTATAGCCTCATACGTATCTCCATAAATCCAAAAGCCTACGCTGAATAAGACAGCATAGACCATTACTGACCCGACTAGCATCAAAGAAATTTCTTTTGATAATCTTCCTTGTTCTGTTTCTTCCTGTGGATATCTTTTTAGAAGAGATTTCCAGCCTATAGCAGCTGGATTGATCTTACGATAGAAATTTAGGAGCACTTGATCTTGCTCTGGTTGGGTAAAGAGGGTGATCAAAACCCAGCCTACTGTCGTAATACCCACCCCATAGAGAATTTTAAGATAGGCTTGACTTTCTTCAATGTGGATAAGTTCGTAAGCTGGATTGATTTTTTCGAAGAAAATAGCCACCAGAAAAGAAATGGCCATACCAGCAATTTCAGTGTAGGCATTGATTCTCCACCAAAACCAGCGAAGAATAAAAATAGCTCCAGTTCCAGCACCAATTTGCAATAGGATATTGAAAGCCTCGAGGGCATTATTCAGCTCCAAAGCCAATAATGCAGCCAAGAACATCAAGCCTATTGTGGATAACCTTCCTACTAAGACCAATTCTTTCTCAGAAGCTTGTGGTTTGATAAAGCGCTGATAGACGTCATTGACCACATAAGAAGAGCCCCAATTGAGATGTGTGGATAAAGTAGACATCACCGCCGCAATCAGTGAGGCCAAGACCAAGCCAATCAATCCCCCAGGAAGATAAGTCAGCATGGCGGAGTAGGCCAGATCATGCCCAAGTTTATCTGCAGGGATATGTGGAAAAGCTTCCTGCATGTCCGAGATATTTGGAAAAATCACCAAAGATGCCAAAGCAATGATGATCCATGGCCAAGGTCGCATACCGTAATGGGCAATATTGAAAAATAGCGTTGCTCCAATCGCATTTTTTTCATCTTTGGCTGAAAGCATGCGCTGTGCGATATAACCACCCCCTCCTGGCTCTGCTCCTGGATACCAAGTAGCCCACCATTGTATGGCTAAAGGCATCAATAGTAAGGGGATAAATAAGTTAGCATCACTTAAATCAGGAATAAAACTCAGTTTATCAGATACATTTGGGTGAGCGAGTAAATTATCCAAGGAACCAATTTCCGGTAGACTTATCACATATACTGCTGCCCAGATCGCCCCTGCCATGGCAATGAAAAATTGAAAAAAATCTGTCAACAATACCCCCTTAAGCCCTCCCAGTGAACTGTAAATCACTGTGACTATAGAAGCAATCAAAAGTGTTTCAATTGGACTCAAGCCCAACATTACTCCTCCGATCTTGATCGCTGCAAGGGCTACCGTGGCCATGATGACTACATTAAAAAACACACCCAAGTAGATCGCTCTAAATGCCCTCAGGAATGCTGCGGGCTTGCCGCCATAGCGGATTTCGTAAAATTCTAAATCTGTCGTGGATTCTGATCTTCTCCAAAGTTTGGCATAGACAAATACAGTAAGCATACCTGTCAATAAGAACGCCCACCAAACCCAGTTTCCCGACACACCATTGGTACGGACAATGTCTGTTACGAGATTTGGAGTGTCGGCAGAAAATGTAGTGGCAACCATAGATACACCTAAAAGCCACCATGGCATATTTCTTCCTGAAAGGAAAAATTCTTTGGAAGAAGAACCAGCTTTCCTTGCAGTCAAAACACCAATCAATAAAGAAATTATAAAGAAGGCTCCGATAATGGCCCAGTCCAGAAGGGAAATTGTCATAAAGATGATTTTGTGTAATAAAGCTAATGGCTTTTCTAGGATTTGCAAAGGTGATTGATTCTGTGATTTGACGCTTTTGGTTTATTATTGCACTTCAAATAGAAAACTATGATTGAGCAATCTTATATTTCTAGGCTAAGCACGTTGTATAACCTCGACTTTTCTACTTTTAATATTTCCTTGTTTGGTGCTGGACATATTCATCAAACATGGTTAGCTAATAGAGAAACTCAATCCTATATCATTCAGAAATTCAATAAAAATGTATTTAAAAACCCTGGCTTAATTGCCCATAATCATCAGCTGTTGATTGATCATCTTGATTTTGAAGCATTGGATTTTGATTTTCCTCTTCCTATTCCAAATGTTAAGGGAAGGACTCTTTGTTTGGTTGGGGATGAATATTTCAGGGTTTTACCCTTTATTGAAGGAGTTTGTCTACAAGAGATTGAACAACCAAAGCAGGCATTTTTGGCAGCTAGCGCTTTTGCATCATTGATCCAAGTAGCAGTGCCTTTGGACGTGAATTTGTTTCAAGAAGTGATTCCGGGTTTTCATGATTTGGAGCTGCGATTTAGTCAATTTATAGAAGCACGGGAATACACTCGGCTAAAAATATCTGGAGAGCTTGCAGCTATCTGCGAATTTTACTTACAACAAAGTGGAATAGTGAAGGAATATCAAATGTGGATAAGTCTATTACCTAAAAGAATTACTCACAATGATACCAAAATCAATAACCTGATTTTCTCAGCTGATTTGACAAAAGTAGAGGCAATCATAGACCTTGACACCATGATGCCTGGATATGCTTTCAATGATTTTGGGGATTTGGTGAGAACTGTTTCCTGTAATTTGGATGAAAATTCCCTGGATTTTGATTCTCTTAAAGTCAATGTGGATAAATACCAAGCTTTGTACGAAGGATTTCTTGAAGGAAGCAGAGACACATTGACCAAAGACGAAATCGCCTCACTACACTTTGGTGGAGGAATGATGATCTATATCATGGGGCTGCGTTTTTTGACAGATTATTTGAATGGAAATATCTATTATCAAATCAAGTACGAAAATCAAAACTATGACCGTGCAAAAAATCAGATGTACTTACTAAAATCATTGCAGCAGCTTGGTTTCAATAAGCAATAAGATACCTTTGCTAAGAATCTGTCTATTAAAGCTTTTCACAATTTTTGTCAAATATCACTTTATTATAGGGTAGCTTTTCCAAAGTTCAGTCTTGTGCTTTGTGTTTACTTTTACATTTAACCAAACTTTGGAAAAGTTTATTTGATTATAACCATTTTATCTATCAAATAATGGAGGCCTTTTCTTTTGCCAATCAGTATGCTCTTGATAGGCTCTTCCTAGCATAATCAATTTTTCTTCATCAAAAAGATTGGCTAAGAAAGTGATAGAAATTGGGCTTCCATTTTCCAAGAAGCCATTTGGCATACACAAAGCTGGGTGTCCTGTAAGATTGGTGATTTGCAATTGATTTCCACCATATGATGGTGTCACGATGACATCAAATTCTTGAAAAAGCTGATGCATTTCCTCGATCAAGATGGATCTAAACCTATTCGCTTGAATGTATTCCACAGCTGGGATAAATCTTGCTGAACGGAAAAGGTTTGGCCAGGCATTTCTACCCTGAGCGACTAGCAAATCATCCAAGTCCATTCTAGTGAGGTCGTCAAATGCCGCTGCTCCTTCGGCATACAAAGTTATCAACATACTACTGACGTCAACAGATGTACTCAATTTGACCGGATGGAGCTCAAGGCCCATATTCTTCAAGTCTTCCAAAACTTTCCTATCAAAATCATTACTAGGCCTATTCCCTTGGAAAAAGTCTTCGAAATAGCCTATTTTCAATGATTTTATTGACTTATCCACATTGTAGTTTAGCGCAGCAGCGATGGTTGACTTATCTTTTTTATCGAGTCCATTGATCGCATGTAGAATGATTCCATTGTCTAAAGCTGATCTAGAAATCGGGCCTATCTTATCCATGCTCCAGCTCAATGCCATTGCTCCATGCTTGCTAACTCTTCCAAAAGTTGGTCTTAAACCTGTCACGCCGTTTCTTGTGGAAGGAGAGACTATGCTTCCAAGAGTTTCCGTACCAATAGCGTACGGAACCAAGCCAGCACTCACTCCAGAAGCTGATCCCGCTGAAGATCCGCTAGCTCCTTGATTGAGATTCCAGGGATTTTTAGTTACACCTCCATACCATACATCTCCCATAGCCAAGGCACCCAAAGTAAATTTCACTAAAAGTACCCCTCCAGCTTCATTGAGTTTTTCAACAACTGTCGCAGTTTCATTGATGACTTGATCCTTGTACGGCATGGCTCCCCAAGTAGTCTTGGTTCCTTTGACAGCAAGGAGGTCTTTGACGCCATAAGGTATGCCATGAAGAGGGCCTCGGTATTTACCTGCTTTGATCTCAGCATCCATCGCTCTGGCTTGCATCAATGCTTCTTCCTCCATTACTGTGATGACTGCTTGGAGTGTATCTCCATAGGTTTTGATTCTATTGAGATATATTGTTGTCAACCGTTCGGAGCTCAATTTGCCAGTCCTAATTAATGTGGATAACTCTGCCACACTGAGGTATGCAATGTCATTTTCATTTTGAGGTAAAGCCACATTGGTAGGTAGTCCCCACTTTGGATCTGATTGGTTTTGGTTTGGGAAGAATCCATGCGGAAGTGGATTAAATGGCATGGATGGGCTAACTGAATTATCGATGATTTGCTTGCGCATATTGTCATAACCGTTTCGATAATTTTTCAGGTTTTGAATCATACTATCACGCTCAGCTGGGGTAAATTCCAATCCAATAAGCGCCTCAGCTGCTTCAATGGCTGGGGCATTGATTTCTCCCACTTTCTTGCCGACTACAAAGCCTAGTAGCAGCAGCGTGGGAATTAATAGAATAATTCCCCATTTTCGGTTGTTTGTAAAATCCTTCATGTAGTTTTGTATAGGGTGAAAACCTCTTTTGAGATCATTTGTTAAAATCGTCTGGAATATAATCATTTCATAGAATGGAGAAAAATACACTTACACCAAACTTCCCAATGCCAATGCGAGGGCTGCTGTTACTGACAGGAATGTACACGTTTGCTTGGTCAGCTTTCTTTCGATATTTTGGAGAAGACTTATTGAAATGGCAGGCTATGAATATAGAAAGTGCAGTTGATTTGAGTGCTACGGCACTGGGGAGTTTTGGGATGTTGATTGGGTTTTTGGTTTTTTTGAGTGCTTTTTATCCGATCTCTTGGAATTACCTGGTTGTGGTGGGCATAGTGGGTAAACTCACTTTGGCTCTATGGTTTGTATTACTTTTTATCCCTGAATTGGGATGGAACAAGCGGACCATTTTTCATGTAGTATTTACAGAGTTACTTTGGCTAATACCTTTGGTTACAATTTACTTGCGAACAATTAAAGTAAAAGCTTATTTAAAATCACTTCCAGCAGATTAAAAGCCTAACCTTCATGAAACAAATATATTTTCTCACTATTTTACTCCTGATACTGTCTTGTAATTCAAAGAAGGAAGAAGTTTCTTCGACTCAAATTGTACAAGGACTTTATACATTTTCGGAGCCGGGTGTGGTTTTTGGCCAGCCCTACCTTTTTACCGCTCCATCAGGTGTTGTATACCTGTCATGGGTAGAGCGTGTGAATGAAGTCAATAAAATGATGTACTCCGAACTCTCAGACAGTAACTGGAGTCCACCTAGAACGATTGCATTTGGAAATGATTGGTTTGTAAATTGGGCTGATTATCCACAACTAGCCGCTTTTGAAGATGGGACTTTGGTCGCTTTCTATCTTCAGAAGAGTAGTCCAAGTACTTTTTCTTACGATATCATGTTGACTTTTTCATCGGATGGCGAAAATTGGACTGATCCATTTGCCCTACATGATGATGGTACGCATACCGAACACGGATTTGTATCGATGCTTCCTTGGGGAGAAAATATGTTTTTTACTTGGCTAGATGGACGCCATACTTCTGGTGGTGGACATCATAATCATGACCATGGTCATGGCGGGGCAATGACTCTACGTGCGGCAGTGCTCAATACTGAAGGAGCGAAACTGGTAGAGTGGGAATTGGATGATCGGGTATGTGATTGCTGTCAGACCACTTCCTCAATGGGAGTAGATGGGCCTGTAGTTTTTTATCGAGATCGCTCAGCTGAGGAGGTTAGGGATATTTATTGGGTTGCTTATGAAGGCACAGACTGGTCTAGCCCAATGCCAGTTTACAATGACTTCTGGGAGATACCTGGATGCCCTGTCAATGGCCCCCGATCAGCAAGTCTGAATGGGCAGTCAGCAGTGACTTGGTTTAGTGGAGCCAAAGGGAAATCAACGGTCAAAACAGCCTTTTTTGAAGAGGAGCAAAATCTTTATGGAGAGGCGACCTTGATAGACCTTGGAAAACCAACTGGAAGGGTGGATATGCTGATGCTGGATGATAACTTGGCCTTGGTATCATGGATGGAAGAAGGAGGGATTTACCTTAGGACGGTTGAAAGGTCAGGTCAGAAATCTGCTCCATTTCTTGTCGGTAATGTATCAGGCACTAGGTCAAGTGGTTTTCCACAAATGACCGATGAAGAAAATCATGTGATTTTGGCTTGGACAGACGATAGCGAAGACACTGCTATAATCAAAACGATGCGTATCAATAAAAATCTCCTTACTCACCCCTAAGAGAGCTTCAAAGCGCTGTAAATCGTGTTTCTGTCCAACTCTCTCACCTCTCCTACATCAAATCCCTCAATGTTCAGATTTTCCATGGAATACCTAACCAACCTCAGAGTAGGATAGCCCACAGCAGCAGTCATTTTCCTGACTTGTCTGTTTTTGCCTTCTATCAGGCTGAGTTGGACCCAAGAGTCGGGCACATTTTTGCGATAGCGAATGGGCGGATTTCTTGGAGGGAGAGTTGGTGCTTCATTAAGTAATTGGGCTTTGGCTTTTTTAGTATGGTACATTTTCCCATCTACATTGATATCCACACCATTTTCCAGTTGTGCGATCGCCTCTGCGGTAGGAATACCTTCTACTTGTGCTAGATATGTTCTTTGATGGGCAAATCTAGGATTAAGCAAATGATGATTGAGGGATTTGTCATTAGTGATCAGCAGCAAGCCCTCACTATCCTTGTCCAAGCGCCCAACAGGATAAACATCCGATGGAAAATCCCCTACCTCTTTTAAGGTATTCGCGTCTCCACTGAATTGGCTTAAAATCCCAAATGGTTTATAGATGATAAAATATCTGTTTTGTGGCATGGATTGATGATTAGAATTCAAATTTAAGATAATCGTATATAATTCAAGAGTAAAAGTATTTATCCCTTGGGTTTTAATTGATCCGGATGCTTTTGAGGATCAAAATCAGCAACAATTCCACTTTCAATACCCTCTAGAATAGACTTTTTAAGCAGGTGGATTTTTTTTCCTTCTTTCATAATTTACTTCGTGTATCTTGACGCTCGCTTCTTGCTTTTCATCTCTTTCCCTCTCGCTTCTTACATCTCATCCCCTTCTCAACTCATAATTCGTACTTCTACCACCTGCTGGTTCTTTTTGGAGAATGTCTTTATCTATCAGGTCATTGATATCTCGGATAGCAGTGTCTTTGGAGCATTTTGCAATTTTTGCCCACTTGGAAGAAGTCAACTTCCCCTCAAATCCGTCCATCAACATATTCAATATTTTACTTTGCCTTTCATTGAGCAACGTTTTTGAATGTTTTGCCCAAAAATCTGCTTTGAACAACACCTTAACCAAGGTAGCTTCTGTGGCCTGCAATGCATTGATCAGACAGTTTAAAAACCAATGGATCCATGCTGTGATATCAAGATTTCCTTTTTGTGTCTTTTCTAAAATTTCATAATACGCTTTTCTTTCAATCCGGATTTGGGCTGACATGCTATAGAAGCGTTGATTGCTTTTATCGGATTGGGCTAATAACATATCTGTCAAAGCTCGTGTGATCCTACCATTTCCATCTTCAAAAGGATGGATCGTAACAAACCATAAATGCGCTATCGCTGCTTTTAAGACCAAGTCGATATCATTATTGCTGCTGAACCAATCTAAAAACTGACGCATCTCATTCTCAACCAGCGCAGCATCAGGAGCTTGAAAATGTATCTTTTCTTTTCCCAAAGCTCCTGAAACTACCTGCATGGGTCCAGTAGAGTCTTTTCTCCAATCAGCTACAGTGATCTTGTACATTCCGCTCCTACCTGTAGGAAATAATGCAGCATGCCAATCAAAAAGTCTATCCTTGGTCAAAGCCTGAAAGCAATTGCGAGTAGCATCTACCATCATTTCAACCAAACCATCGACATGCCTATCCGATTCTACAGATCCTGCTATTTCTAAACCCAACTTTCTAGCAATTGAAGAACGAACCTGATCTGGGTTTAGATATTCCCCTTCTATTTCAGATGATTTCAGTACATCAAGCGTCAAGGTGTCCAACATCGCTTCATTTCTTAAATCAAAACCTAGGGATTCCATTTTTCCCGTTAGCCTTCCCTGCAGATTTCTGGCTTGACTCAATAGATTGATGATCTCTTCATTTTTCCAGTGAAAAGATGGCCAATTAGGATTTTGATGGTTGTAAATCATTATTCGTTGCTTATTTTGCAACGAATATAAAAAAGAATCGTCGCATACTAAAATTAATCACCGCATATTTTGCATTGAATAGTGTTGTTAATCGTTGCATGGGGTTTTTAAGGAAAACTTTGAGATGAAGATTGGTGAAGGTTAATTGGTTATAAATAGTGTTCACCCGAGTTCATCCGTGGTAAAAAACCTAACTAATCCTACTCCAATTAATCTCATGCTTCTTTTGAGCACGAATTTGTCTTAGAACTAGCGCGTTTTCAGGTTGGGAGAGATCGGGGTCAGATTGTAGGAGCTCTTGGGCCGCATCTCTAGCCAAGGTCAATATTGGTGCATCCTTACTCAAGTCAGCGATCAATAAATCAGCAACACCACTTTGCTGTGTGCCCATCAAATCACCTGGGCCTCGAAGCTTTAAGTCCACATCAGCGATTTCGAAGCCATTGTTTGTTCTAACCATGGTATCTAGACGAACCCGGCTGTCTTTTGAGAGTTCGTATTTACTCATCAGGATACAATAAGACTGATCCGCGCCTCTTCCCACTCTACCTCTCAACTGATGCAGCTGCGAAAGCCCGAATCGTTCCGCATTTTCTACGACCATCACCGAAGCATTGGGCACATTCACACCCACTTCGATCACCGTAGTGGCTACCATGATTTTTGTTTCTCCTTTGACAAAGCGCTGCATTTCGAAGTCTTTGTCAGCGGCTTTCATATTGCCATGCACGATGCTAATCGGATATTCAGGAAATGCCCGACAGATACTTTCATAGCCATCCATCAGATTCTTTAGATCCAGTGTTTCAGATTCCTCAATCAAGGGATAGACGAGGTAAACCTGTCTTCCCAACTCGATTTGCTTTCGCATAAAACCAAAAACCTTCAGCCTGTCTTTGTCATATCTATGCACAGTTTGAATCGGTTTCCTTCCCAAAGGCATTTCATCGATCACTGAGATATCCAAGTCTCCGTATAAGGTCATCGCCAAAGTTCGTGGAATCGGCGTAGCTGTCATCACCAAAACGTGAGGAACAAACCTTTCATTCTTAGCCCAAAGTTTCGCCCGCTGCGCAACTCCAAAGCGATGCTGCTCATCAACTATGGCCAATCCTAGGTTTTTGAATTGGACGATATCTTCTAATAAGGCATGGGTTCCGATGAGGATATGTAGGTCTCCTGAAAGCAACGTTTCGTGGATTACTTTACGGGCAGATTTCTTAACAGATCCCGTCAGCAAGGCAATATTCAAGCCCATCAAATCCGCATATTCTTTCAGCCCTTCATAATGCTGATTGGCCAAAATCTCCGTCGGTGCCATCAAGCAAGCTTGCGCGCCCGAACTGATTGCTATTAATATACAGATAAAAGCCACCATGGTCTTGCCACTTCCTACATCTCCTTGGATAAGTCGGTTCATTTGCTTACCAGACTTCATATCTGCAAAGGATTCCCTCACTACCCGCTTCTGCGCCTCAGTGAGCTCAAAAGGCAGATGCTCTTTATAGAATTTGGTGAGCAACTCCGTTTGATTGAGAACTTGTCCTTGGGATTTTTCTGTTCTGGTAAGCTTAAGCTTAAGTAACCTTAGCTGAACGTAGAAGAATTCCTCAAATTTCAGTCTATACCTAGCTCTTTTGAGAATTTCAGGGTTTTCCGGAAAATGGATTTGCTTAAGCGCTTCCTTTTTGGGAATCAGGTTGAAACGTTGCAAGACATTCTCGGGCATGGTTTCCTGAATCTGTGGATAGGCTGTTGCCACGAGTCCTTCCATAATTCTAGAAATGCCTTTAGAATCAAGAAATCTGGCTCGGAGTTTCTCGGTAGTTGGATACACAGGTTGAAAGAAATTGCGCTCTTCCTGAGCCTTGGTGAGCACATCCATTTCAGGATGAGCAATGCTGAATTTCCGGCCATATTTTGCTGGTTTGCCGAAAAATACAAAAGCAGCTCCCGGCACAAGCTTTTTGACTACCCACTGGATTCCCTTGAACCACGTGAGTTCCATCTCACCTGTCTCATCAAAAATATGGGCTACCAGTCTTTTCCTTCTCCCTTCTCCAATAGTCTCTACGCTTCTGATTCTAGCTATAACTTGAACATGATCTAGGTCTTCATTAAGATCCCGGATTTTAAAAAATTTAGTCCTGTCTTCATAGCGAAATGGATAATGCTGTATGAGTTCACCAAAAGTGAAAATATTCAGTTCTTTATTGAATAAAGCAGCTTTTTGCGGCCCCATTCCTTTTAGAAATTCTATCTTGGTATCAAAGAATCCGGACAATGCTAATCACTTTAGGTTTAAAAAGCACAAATTAAACTATCAGATTCTAAAAAGCTAAATGATATAGTATTTGGAAAAAGAAAATCATGGCTTACATTAACCATGATTCTTTTAATAATACATATAGTTCAGCCAATCATCCATAAATTTCCTCCAGAGCCTGCGCTAACCTGATTCCTGCTGCAATCAAACGCTCCTCTGTATGATGATAGTGCTTGTATATGTATTCATATCCAATTCTTCCGTTTTCTGGGATATCATACATAGCTGGTCTGATGGCTACTGCCTCTTTCAACCAATCAGCGGGATTTGTCTTAGTATATTTGTCAATTAAGCTCGGATTGATTCTTTTTTGAAGTTCAGTAGCAATTTCAGTATAGCTCATGTTTTTGCTAGCGATTAAGTCTGAATCCCATACAGCGTGGATATTGGTTTCTTTATTGAAGAAACTCACTTTCACATCATTGCCTCCTCGATCTCCAGGCTTACCCACATGAAATGGTTGGTGTAAATCTCCTACAATATGAATCAACATACGAAGTTGATCTCTTTCTTCTTCCTGAGTCAATTTTCCACTTTTTAGATTCTCCTTGATTCTTAAAAATGCTTCATATGCATCCCCGGCTTCTTCCTGGATAGATTTATCATATTCTCCATTGACAGTAGTGACCCAGTGCCAAGTATTGGTGTAGTTGTAGTTTTTGTCTGAGCGAATGTTGTCCATCCAAACGCCCACACCAGAGATAGATTCTTTTTGCAAGATTTCTTCGACTTTTTCAACAGTGGAGGACTTCATCTGCCACTCGGCAAGTTTACCGATGACATAATGCCCAATGGCTCCCCAAGCAAAAGTTTGAGTCTGCAATCCCATCACCAAAACAAGGGCTAGAGAAAGTGATTTGATTTGTTTCATATATTTTAATTGAAATATGGTAGATATACAATAGATATAAATTGAATATATCTTTGCCTTAAGCTTGAAATAAATAGAAACGTGAGAAGTTTTGAAGCATTTCGCACAGTTTATTTTAACACCTAAATTATGCCTCCAGCTCCTTTACCGCTAGGTAAGCCATCAATCCAGCTCCTATCTCTAGCGCATCCTCATCAATATCGAAAGTAGGAGTATGTACGCCAGAAGTGATGCCTTTAGCCTCATTTCTGGTTCCTAATCTGTAAAAACAGCCGTCCATTTCTTGTGTATAATAGGAGAAATCCTCAGCAGCCATCCAGATATCCAAGTCTTCGACATTTTCATTACCTAGGTATTCTTTAGCTGCATTTTGAGCACGCTCGGTAAGCTCTTCTGCATTTTTGAGGAATGGATAGCCTTTTCTCACTTCAAAGTCCACCTCTCCTCCCATTCCCTCAGCGATGCCTTTGGCAATGCTTATCATATGTTGATGCGCTTTGGCTCTCCAGGCTTCATTTAGAGTACGGAAAGTACCTTGAATTTTTACTTCATTGGGGATGATATTAGTTGCACCTAAGGCCTCTACTCTTCCGAAAGAAAGTACTGACGGGATTTTTGGGGAAGCATTTCTACTGACCACTTGCTGTAGCGCTACGATCATATGTGCAGCAATAAGAACTGGGTCTACCAAAGTTTCTGGCATGGCACCATGACCACCTTTCCCTTTTACTGTAATATAAAGTTCGTCTGCACTGGCCATATACATGCCTTTACGAAATCCAACTTTTCCCACTGGAATCAAAGGCATGACATGCTGACCGATGATGGCTTGTGGTTTTGGGTTTTCTAGGGCCTTGTCTTTGATCATCAAAGATGCTCCACCTGGGATCAACTCTTCTCCAGGTTGAAAAATCAGTTTAATTGTGCCTTCAAAATCACTTTTGACCTCATTCAGAATTTTGGCAGCACCAAGTAGGGAAGCTGTATGTACATCATGTCCGCAGGCATGCATAACTCCTGGTTTGGTAGATTTGTAAGGAACTTCATTTTGTTCAAAAATCGGTAATGCATCCATGTCACCACGAAGAGCGATGATCTTCTTATCAGGATTTTTTCCTTTGATCAACGCTACTATTCCCGTATTTGCCTTAGTTTCGAACTCAGTGATTCCAATATTTTCGAGTTGATTCAGGACAAATGCTGCCGTCTCATGTTCATGAAAAGAGAGCTCAGGATTGGCGTGAAGGTGTCTCCTGTTGGCTATGATTTCAGGTTTGTACTGGCTTGCTAGGGATTTAATTTTGTCCTTGATCATTGTCTTTGAATTCGTCAGGGTTGACATAACCTTCTCTCTGGAATCTATCTTGAATGATTCTAGCCATCGGGAATGTTTCCTTGAGCTTATGGTAATAGGCTTGTGCCTCTATTCTATTGATAAATTTCCCTACTTTGACAAGGTATCGTGGTTGCTGATATTGCATATCTGCTTTGAAATCGGGAAACTCAGTATATAAGTCGTTTCTAGTTTTGAAGGCTGCCTCTCTATCTACACCACTATATACCAAAACTGTAAACCCTGAGTAATAACGCTCGGACTTATTGCCACTTACAAAGCTTTCCATAGCAAAAGTAAGGTCATTGTCAATGGTCAGATCACCTGCATATTCATTGCTAGTTGCTTTCGGAGCCGCTTGTTCTGCCAAATCAGGGAAAGTTATTCTGGTTAGAGTTAAATCCTCAGTAAAAGAATCATATTTTTCAGCATCTCCGCCTGTTTTTTTGATCAGGTTGCATGAACCCATCAAAAATAAAAGCACGACCCCTGTCAATATTAATCTTCCCATGATATTATTTTTATCCTTCTATGATTACGCATTTGCCTGATGCTACATCCTGCTCTACGCTTTTATATTTAACATCTTTTTTTACTGTTCCATCGGCATATTGCGCCGTCACGCGGTCATTTCTGCCATAGACCTTATCGGTCTTTCTTGGAGCTACTACTTGAGTTTCTGCTGATCGATTGGCCGTCGCTGCAGCAGCTTGTCTCGCAGCACCAGGGTTGAGGCTGCTACCAACTTCTGCTTTTGACGCTTGTATATTTTCTTGGTGACGTGGAGCTTGAGCAGCTTTCACCTGACTTGGATCCTGAGTAGGAAGCTCAGCTTTAGCTAGGAAAGAGATCACATCTTCATTCAACTTGCCCACAAATCTCTTGAACATCTCAAAAGCCTCAAACTTGTAAATCAATAATGGATCTTTTTGTTCATAAACAGCATTCTGTACAGACTGCTTCAAGTCATCCATATCTCTCAAGTGCTCTTTCCAGTTTTGATCGATGATGGCTAGTGTTACGTTCTTTTCAATTGCCCTAATCAGGTCTCTACCTTTATTATTGACAGTAGACTCCAGATTGACTACTACACCTATTTGCTTCAAGCTATCGGTGATTGGTACCATGATTTCTTTTACTGTAGCACCTCTTTGTGCATAGACATCGCTGAGAATAGGCAGAGCTCGTTCCAGAATTCTATTGTTCTTACTTACATAGCTTTGATATGCAGCGTCAAAAAGCTCTTGAGTCAGAACTGCGGTGTCTTTGGATTGAACCTCTTCTAGTGTGAACGGATGATCAACACCCAAGGAGCTGTAGATATTCAATCTCATATTTTCTACATCTTCCGTAGACTTAGCCATCTGAATGATGTCAAAACAAACATCATACATGATATTCAAGATGTCTAACTCAAGACGCTCTCCCATCAATGCATTTCTTCTTCTCTTGTAGACAACCTCTCTCTGAGAATTCATCACATCATCATATTCCAAGAGACGCTTACGAGTTCCAAAGTTGTTCTCTTCAACTTTGCGTTGTGCTCGCTCTATGGATTTGGAAATCATAGAATGCTGAATCACCTCTCCCTCTTCCAGACCCATTCTATCCATGAGCTTTGCGATTCGCTCTGAGCCAAATAGACGCATTAGGTTATCTTCCAAAGAGACAAAAAACTGAGAAGAACCCACATCTCCTTGACGTCCAGATCTACCCCTCAGCTGACGGTCAACTCTCCTAGATTCATGTCGCTCTGTACCTATGATGGCCAAACCACCCGCAGCCCTTGATTCGGGAGTCAATTTGATATCTGTACCCCTACCTGCCATGTTGGTGGCAATGGTCACTGTACCTGGCTTTCCCGCTTCAGCGACTACATCTGCTTCTTTGGCGTGTTGCTTGGCATTCAATACTTGGTGGTTGATCTTTCTGATGGTCAACATTCTGCTGAGCAATTCAGAAATCTCTACAGAAGTGGTACCTACAAGAACAGGACGTCCTTCTTTTGTCAACTCTACTATTTCTTCCGCTACTGCATTGAATTTCTCTCTTACAGTCTTATAGACTTTATCGTCTCTATCCTGTCTTACAATAAGCTTGTTGGTAGGGATTACCACCACGTCTAATTTGTAGATTTCCCAGAATTCGCCAGCCTCTGTCTCGGCAGTACCAGTCATGCCCGAAAGCTTGTGGTACATTCTGAAGTAATTCTGCAAAGTGATGGTCGCATAGGTCTGCGTCGCATCCTCTACTTTTACATTTTCTTTGGCTTCAATCGCTTGGTGTAGACCATCAGAATATCGCCTGCCTTCCATCACACGACCAGTTTGTTCGTCGACGATTTTCACCTTACCATCAACGAGGATATATTCTGTATCTTTTTCAAACATACAGTAAGCTTTCAAAAGCTGGTTGACTGTATGAATCCTTTGTGCCTTTACACCGTAATCTTTGATGATCTCTTCCTTGCGAATAAGTTTTTCTTTATCATCTAGATCAGGATTTTTTTCCATCTCGGCGATTTCTACACCGATATCTGGAAGGATAAAAAAGTTAGGATTTTCATTCTTTTTGGTGATTACCTCTATTCCATTGTCTGTCAACTCCACAGAATTTGTTTTTTCGTCTATGGTGAACAATAAAGGCTCGTCTGCCTCAGGCATGTTTCTTTTGTTGTCCTGCAGATAGTAGTTTTCTGTTTTCTGCAGAATCACTCTGATACCCGGTTCAGAGAGGTATTTGATCAAAGGCTTGTATTTTGGCATTCCTCGGAATGCTCTAAAAAGAGCAAGACCTCCATCTTTTTCATTTTTCTCAGCGATCAATTTTTTAGCATCTCCAAGATAACCTTGGATCAACTTTCGCTGCTCTTCTACCAAAGTAGAAACCCTTGGCTTCATCTCCATGAATTCGTGCTGATCGCCTCTTGGTACAGGTCCAGAAATGATCAAAGGTGTTCTAGCATCATCAATCAAGACAGAATCAACCTCATCAATCATAGCAAAATGATGCTTGCCTTGAACCAAATCTCCAGCATCACGGGCCATGTTGTCTCTCAAATAATCGAAACCAAATTCATTATTTGTACCATAGACGATATCTGACTGGTAGGCTTTCTTTCTTCCTTCTGAGTTGGGCTGATATTTATCTATACAATCTACCGTCAATCCATGGAACTCAAAAAGTGGAGCATTCCATTCAGAATCCCTTTTGGCCAAATAATCATTGACAGTTACTAAATGCACGCCTCTGCCGGCTAAGGCATTCAGGTAGGCAGGCAAAGTTGAAACCAGTGTTTTTCCTTCACCTGTGGCCATTTCGGCAATTTTCCCCTTGTGAAGGACCATGCCACCGATGAGCTGAACATCATAGTGAACCATATCCCAAACGACTTCCGTTCCAGCGGCCATCCATTTGTTGTGCCAGATGGCTTCATCTCCAGTGATCTCCACATTAGATTTCTTTGCAGCCAATTCTTTATCGTATGCATTAGCTTTGACCTTCAAGCTTCCGACTTCTTTGAATCTTCTAGCGGTTTCTTTGACCACAGCAAATGCTAACGGCATCACTTTTTCCAACACTACCTCCAAGGCTTCATCTCTTTCCTTCTCAGTTTTGTCTATTTCATTGTAAAGCGCATCCTTTTCGTGAACCTTTTCTGGCGCTAGTGCTTCTATCTGGGCTCTGAAGTCCGCGATTTTATCATCAAATGATTTCAAATCAGCATTGATGATACCTTTGATTTCAATTGTTTTGGCTCTTAGCTCTTCGTCACTAAGACCTTGAAGCTTGGTATATTCTTGATTGATTAAGCCGACCTTTGGAGTCAATTCTTTTATATCTCTATCTGACTTCGTTCCAAAAACTTTTGCCAGTCCTTTGGCTATAATTTCTAACATATTCGATTTCTATAATTGGGCTATAAAATTACTTCGTTTTTATTACAATAGGAAATTAGTACTGCATTGATCAAGGATTCATTTGTCTTATTAGATTGTGTATATCACTCTAATATTTAAGTTAGTTGGATTTCCACTTTCCTTGAAAGACTTGCTGGGCTGGACCTGTCAAAGTAATATTTTGAAAACTACCATCAGTAGCCGCCGTGAATTTGACGACTAGATTACCACCTAGAGTTTTGATTTTTACTTCGTTGAGTTCATTTTGGTATCCATAGACCAAGGCACATGCCGTCACACCCGTACCACAAGAGAGTGTTTCATCCTCAACACCTCTTTCATAAGTACGCACGTGAATTTCATTTTCACTGATCGGCGTGACAAAATTCACATTGGTTCCCTTGGGTTGATAGGCATCACCGTAGCGTATCGATTTTCCTATTTCTACAACAGGATAAGTGGTCACGTTGTCAACAAACCTCACATGATGTGGGGAACCTGTATTCACAAAAAAGTCCTGTCCTGCATTCGATAGACTATTTACATGGCTCATCCCAAGGCTTATTAATTCTCCCATTACTTTGGCAGTATGGGGACCGTCAATGGCCATAAAGCTAGCCTTGTCTGAAATGATTCCCAAAAACTTAGAGAAGGCAACTGCACAACGGGCTCCATTGCCGCACATGCTTTGAGAACCATCAGCATTGAAATAAATCATTTCGAAATCATATCCTTCTTTATTTCTGATCAAAATCAATCCATCTGCTCCGATTCCAAACTTTCGGTCGCAAAGATTTTGTACAAGCTGAAGGTCTTGCTCGGGAAAATTTTTTGTCCTGTCATCAATCATGATGAAGTCATTGCCCGTGCCTTGATATTTGTAAAAAGAAAATTCCATTTGTAAGGTACCTGTTTCAAGAAAACATTATTTCAAAAACCAAACCATTGATTTGTGGTTTTGCAAACATAAACATCTTGTCATAAAATCAGACTTATTGTCCGATTTATGGTTTTATTATCGCCCTGAAATCTTTAACTTAGGCAATTAGATGCGACGATGTTCTTTAGATTTTATTCAAATTAGTATGATTAATTGACTTCAAATAAGTTTTAAAGTCTATGGGTACTGGTACGAGGTAAAAGGAAGAAACGAAGCTGTCGCAAAATTTTGAACAAAAAAACCAAAGGATAAAACCCTATAAAAATGAAAAACTCAAATTTTAAAGTTTCTAGGAGATACTTTATTTCAAGAACTTCAAAGGCGACACTGGCCCTTGGGATAGGTTCATCTTTGATAGGCTCTGCTTTCTTGGCGGCTTGTGGTGAAGAATCTACAGAGGAAGGCGAAGTGATCTTGCGTACCGGATTTGAACAGACTCCATTACCTTACGATTATACTGCACTTGAGCCACATATTGACGCCATGACCATGGAGATTCATTATACCAAGCATGCAGCAGCTTACGCAAAAAATCTAGGAGAAGCAGCTGCGGAAGAGGGTGTAGATGTGAGTGCTCCATTAGAGGAGGTAATGATGAACATTTCTAAGTATTCTACTAAAATGAGGAATAATGGAGGAGGTCATTACAACCACGAGTTATTCTGGAAGACAATGTCTCCAACTGGAGGTGGTGAACCTACAGGAGATCTTGCAGATGCTATCAATGCATCCTTTGGAAGTTTTGCAGATTTCGCTTCAGAATTTGAAAATGCAGGTAAAACTCGATTTGGTTCGGGCTGGGCATGGTTGGTCATAGATGCAAATAAAAAACTAGCGGTAGGCTCAACACCCAATCAAGATAATCCATTGATGGATGTGTCAGATTTCCAAGGCATTCCTTTGATGGGGATAGATGTATGGGAGCACGCGTACTATTTGAAGTATACCAGTGATCGAGCAGGTTACATAGGCAACTGGTGGAATTTGGTCAATTGGGACGCCGTAGCAGAGCGCTACGATGCTTTGAAATAAATATAGTTTTAATAATCATTTATATAAACGCAAAGTAAGTCAGATTTACTTTGCGTTTTTTCTTTCCTAACCAATATATTCTTTGAATAATGAACATATTTTATTTATTGAGGTTTTTGATTTTTTTGTGCAGTGGATTGTAAGAAAGTATTCACTTGACAGTGGTATACTTGACCAATTACGCATCTAGTATCAAATAGTGTATTAGCATCATTGCAGATAATCATATTAGGTTTTCTAAATATAAATGAAATGTTTTATTTGATAAATGAACAGTGTATTATTGAAACTAAACAACATTCTCAATTAAAATCCAATTTTAGGTTTTATAGACCTTAAATTGTTTCAGATTCAAATATTCTGTCATTTTTTACTCGACTCGTTGGCACAGGCATTGCGTATATGCTATTCAATAAACCAACTATTTTATGACAATGAAAAATTCAATCAAACACTTTCAAAAATTAGCTTTCGTATTGGCGTTTGGATTCTTGGCACTCTCTTGTTCCAAGGATGATGATTCCAATTTAGACGAACCTCAAAGTAATGTTGCCCTAAGTGCTACTGCTGAAAGTAGTTCCCCAGATGCAAGAATGAATGAACGGGTCATTGTAAACGGTTTTGCAGCTAGTCAATTTGCTGTGGGTACAAAGGATGTGGAAATGCGTTATGCTGCTAAAGCAGATCTTTTGGCTGGGATTAGTATTGGTAATATTACCCTTAGAACTAATCTGAATACTGCTTTCCATAATGAAGCTTCCAAGTCAAGAAATGTTATCTTGATCAATGACGGTAATGTAAGGGTCTCGGCAATTGCTGAAGGTAGAAGTCCACAAGGGAATTATACTGAAGTCAACTTCAGGTTGTTCAAAAAGACTGAAGGAAGTGCCAATGATCCAATGTATGATAAATCACTATGGATGGCTGGAGAGATTGATGGGAAAGTCACTACTATTTGGCTGACTGCTGAAAAGATGATCAAAGCAAGGTCTGAGAATGCCGCAGGTGTAGAGGTAGATGGAGATACTGAGATGGTTTTAGCTTTTGATATGGATAAGCTATTTGCAGGTGTAGATTTTAATACGGCTATAGACGCCAATGGCGATGGTAGAATCGATATTGGGCCTAATAGCGCTGACGGAAATGCAGCAATCCTTACTAGAATTGAAAGTAATTTAGAGTCGGCTGTCGTGCTTAAGAAGAAATAATTATTTTCTCACCGATTTTTTAATGAGAAATATGATCCCCCTTGGTTTTTTGCCTTGGGGGATTTTTCTTGTTGTTTTGAATATTTCATTTTCTGATTTGCGTAAAGTTTTGTTTCTTTATTCAGTGGATATTTAAATCATAAATAAATCAAATTTTAAATAGAGCCTAACCTATGCAAGACCCCAAATCACTTACTTCAGTAGCTGCTTTTCACAAAACATTCAAACACCCGATTCTATCTAAGCCACAGATTCCCGATACTAAAAGATGTGAGCTTAGGGTGTCATTAATAGCTGAGGAGCTCAAGGAATTGGAAGAGGCAATTGCAGATCAGAATATTGTGGAGATTGCTGATGCGCTCTGTGATATACAGTATGTTCTTTCGGGTGCAATATTGGAGTTCGGACTTGCAGACAAGTTTAAGGACCTTTTTGAGGAAGTACAACGCTCCAACATGAGTAAGGTATGTAAAGATTTAACAGAAGCAGAGGCTACCGTATCTCATTATCAAAATCTAGGAGTAGACTGTTTTTATGAGAAGGAAGGTGATATGTACTTAGTCTATCGTAAAGGTGACCGGAAGACGCTTAAATCTATCAACTATTCTCCAGCAGATTTAAAAAGCATTCTGAAGTAAAGTCAGATTATTTATTAAAACTAAATTTATAAAAAATTTCTTTTTTGGCATTAAATCCGAATAATGAACTAAAATCGTTAATGATTCCTTATAAAGATACACGCTGATCAAAATTACCCAAATAAAAGTTCAGATTACCCCCAAAAATTACATGAATCAATCCTTAAAGTTTATAGACACACAAAAATCAGCGTTTTATCCAACAGTAAGAGCTAGAGTTGAAGAATACTTCCAAAACAATCAGATCTCCAAAACGGCGAATAGCGCGATGGTCTTTAAGACAATTTTCTATGTAACGCTTTTTGTCTGTTTTTACCTTTTGATTTTACTTGAAGTTTTCCCGCTATGGGGAAGTTTGTTTTTAGCAATCGGACTAGGGGCAACTATGTCCTTTATTGGTTTCAATATCTGTCATGATGCTTTACACGGGTCTTATTCCAACAAGAAGTGGATTAATGCTTCGCTCGGTTATATTTTCAACTTTATTGGAGCCAATGTCTATATATGGAAAATCACTCATAACAAAGTCCATCATACTTATACCAATATCATGGGGCATGATGGAGATTTGGATGTTGCCCCAGGATTGATCAGAATCTCAAAAGATGAAAAGAAGAAATTCATCCACCGATATCAGCATATCTATGCGTTCTTTCTTTACGCGCTTGCTTCTATTTCTTGGTTCTTTAGAAAAGATTATGTGAAGTTCTTTCAGGAAAAAATTGGTAGTCACACCAATGACCATCCAAAGCGAGAATATTTCAACCTTTTCTTTTACAAACTTCTTTACTACGGTATGTATATTATCCTCCCTTTGATAGTTATGGATATTACTTGGTGGCAGTTTTTGATAGGCTATTTAGCAATGAACTTTACCATGGGCTTGGTATTGGGTTTAGTTTTCCAACTCGCTCATTTGGTGGAAGAAACGACTATTCCTCATCCTAAAGAATCTGAAAATATTGAAGAATCTTGGGCTGAGCATCAGATGAGAACTACCTCTAACTTTGCCAGAAAAAGTAAATTGGCGGCGTTTCTCTGTGGAGGGCTAAACTTCCAGGTAGAGCATCATCTTTTTCCAAAAATTTGCCATATACATTATCCAGCCATGTCTGAAATAGTCAAGACCACTGCATTGGAACACGGCCTTCCTTATCATGAGCATGAGACTTTGTCTATGGCCTTGCATTCACATTACAAATTCTTAAAAAGAGCTGCCCAATAAGCAGCTCTTTCATCTTTACTTACTTGACAATTTTTCTTGGAATATCCATGGGTAGTCTGGTGAGTAATTCATAATTCACTTGCTGGGTAGACTCACCGAAGGAGGCAACTGTGATTTCGTTTTTCTTTTGCTTACCGATCAAGACTACTTCATCTCCTTTTTTGACACCCTTCAGGTCTGTGATGTCTACGGCTATACTATTCATGGTGACAGTGCCAACAACAGAGACGATTTTCCCTGCGATCAGCACCTTACCTTGGTTGCTCAGCAACCGGCTATAGCCGTGGGAATAGCCAATAGGAACCAGAGCAATGGTCATATCTCTTGGTGCCATGTAGCTAGAGCCATAGCCTATAAAATCTCCCATCTTGACTTTTTTCAAACTCATGATGCTACTTTTCCAAGAAATCAATCTTTTTAGTGGGTTTTTGTTGTTTTCGGGGAGACTTTTGAATTTGTACATGTATGTTTCCATTGTTGGCCAAAAGCCATAAGAGGCAATGCCAATCCTGACCATATCCATGATTGTTTCTGGATAGCTAAAGGTCGCTGCAGAGCATGCAGTATGGTACCTATCGAATGACACACCCTTCTCAGTAAACCAGTCCTTGAATTGATGGTATATTTTGATTTGTTCCCTTACGCGGACATAGTTGCTTACACTCTCAGCTCCAGCAAAATGTGTACAAAGCCCACAGCATGAAAGGAGTGTTTGATTTTCCTTAAGAAAGAGCATCAATTTCTCTCGTTCTGCCCATTCGAAACCTGTCCTGTGAAAACCTGTCTCTACTTCAATATGAACTTTAGCCTTGATTCCTAATCGCTTTGCGACTGCGACAGCATGCTCCAACCGATCAAATTCAAACACAAAAAAGCTGATTCCTTTTTGAATGATTTCTTCCAGATCTTCATTGGCAAGCATACCCATGATCATAATTTCAGATTTTTTTTTGCTGCTTCGAAAAACCCTGATCGCTTCATCTGCGGAAAAGGTACTAAAGTGTCTGATCCCAACTTCTTCAGCTATGGGAGTGATGTTTTCAATACCATGTCCATAGGCATTCCCTTTGACTACAGCCGAAATGACAGTGTCAGCGCCCACTTCTTTTCGAATAAATTGGATATTTTTTTTATAAGCAGATTTGCAAATTTCTATGTAAGAGGTGTGGTTCATGTAATCTTGGTATGCGGTAGGGAAGGATTAAATTGAAAGTTCTTTAATTGTGGATTTGATTTATGATTTCTCTAAACATGCTCACACCAGATGGAATAATTTCATCAGGGAAGTCATAGTTGTTTTCATGTAATTGCGGTTGATTTCTGCCTGATCCCAATCCAAAAAGTAATGTTTTGGTATGAGAAGAAAATAACCCAAAATCCTCAGACCATCTGAAAGGAAGTCGAATGTGTTTTGTTCTAAGTTTAAGTTTTTTGGCGGCCTCATTACCATATTCCCAAGCATCGGGGTCGTTGTGAGTGGCGGCAAATTCCTCAGTAAACTCAAAACTTATTTCTAAGTCATATTCCTCAGCAATTTGGACACATAGCTTTTTTGCATAAGTAACCAAAAGGTCTCTGGTTTCATTTTCAAAAGCCCTCAGAGTTGCCATAATCGTAGCTTCCCCAGGGGTGGTACCAAAGGCTATTTCACCTAGTTTGGCGTAAATGACAGTAACTAAGGTGAATCTTTTCATGGCATCTGGTAGCCTTTCCAAGGCTACGATGATTTTGGACATGGCTATGGCAGGGCTATTTCCAGCCTCTGGATGTGCAGAATGTGCATTTCTGCCTTTGAGCCGAAGGATCATCCCTGTTGAGGCTGCGGCAAATGCATTTTTTTTGATGATGATTTGATGCTTGTCGTATCCAGGTAAATTATGCAATGCAAAAGCATAGTCAGGAGTAATTTGTTTGAATTTGGGATCATTTACAATTGCAGCGGCTCCTTCACCAGTTTCTTCAGCAGGTTGGAAAAGCAAGATGACACGACCCTTTTGAGGTCTCTGCTGATCTAATGATAGACCCAAGCCTGAAATAATCGCCATATGCCCATCATGTCCACAGAGATGAGCTTTGCCTAATAGAGTTGATTTGTGATTGATGTCATTTCTTTCTACAATCGGTAATGCGTCCAATTCGCATCGATATAATGAAGTCGGACCCTTTTCTTTACCTTCGTATACAAATGCCAAACCTTGTCCTCCGAGGTTTTTGATGACTTGATCAGGTTGTAATTGCTCAAAGAATTCTAAAATTCGCTTTGCGGTTTCCTTTTCTTCACCTGATACTTCAGGGTATTGGTGGAGTGTTTGACGGAGATTTTTGAGTTTGATGAAGGTTTTTTGATCCATGAGAAAATAACTGGTGTTAAAAATCAAAATTGTAGAATACCTATTAGTTGACAAAAATTATGCGGGGATTGTTCCAGCATGTTGAAATGAATTGGGTTTTTTTATAATTCTGAATGTCAAGAAGCTGAAAATTTTAGAGAACTTTTTTATATTGGAAGGTGCTTACCACTTAAACCAAATAAATCATGACTACAGAACAGCAAACTTCATTGGAGAAGAGAATCGAAGAATTGAAAGGATCTTTGACTGGGGACATGTTTCAGGATATGGAAACCCGCGATCAGATTCATAATTTAGAAATGCAACTTAAGGGTGTCAAGCCCATGGATAGCCATATTGACTGTATTGGCTGCGGGAGTTAATATTTCAAAGACAAAAATATTTTAACTTTCAAACCTCCAAGATCAAATTCTTGGAGGTTTTTTTGCCCCTTATTTTAATTGACAATTTCTGTAATGACCTATCAATCGCTGAGACGTTTCAATATTTACAATATCTAAGCGATTTGGGTTTTAGTGACTCATGCCTTTTATTAAGGAGGTGTTTTCGAGTAGTTTTCTTCAACCACTTCTACTCTCGTCAGCGAGCATTGCACCTTTGTTTCCCTTTGCGAGAGCCCTTAGCCAAATTGCGGATTTTGTCAAATAACCTACGGATTTTAACTAAAACCCTACGGATTTGAATTGAAAGAAAATCTTAAATAGATCAAGGTTACTTTTAAGAAACATTTTAATTATGAATCAAACTTTACAACAAGAAGAAAATATCCAAAGCTCAGAGAATCACATTTCTGGAGAGGATAAGCCACAGCCTTATTTCAGTTTTGTGAATACGATAGCTGATAAGGCGATTGCGCTGACGGAAGCCATTTTTTTCAGCAAACTCAATCAAAATAGAGAAGCTTAATTGAGTAATAGCCAA
This sequence comes from Belliella buryatensis, assembly GCF_900188245.1. GTDB lineage: Bacteria > Bacteroidota > Bacteroidia > Cytophagales > Cyclobacteriaceae > Belliella > Belliella buryatensis. The sequence continues at coordinate 79,186 of NZ_FZOK01000007.1, forward strand.
TCCCATATTGCCATTTGCAAAGAAGTGACTAAGCATTTTTCCTTGGTCAAATCGAAGATGCTTTCTCAAGCCATCAATCAAGGCAAAGGAAGAGCGATCTATCAAGATGCTTTTACAGGCAAACTCCTTTGGGCGGATGATTCATTTGAGTTTGGGTACATCTACAGTCCTAAAATCATTTATGAAACTTACCAAGCCATGCTCAATGAGGGCCAAATGGCACAAGTGATCAATTGCCCCTCTAATGTCATCGTGACACAAACAGCAGTGCTAGTGTCACTTCGAGACCAAGACCCTGATACTTGGGTGAAGAATCTAGCCCTAGAAAATACACTTAATATAGATCTGGCTCTAGCGGCTAGACAAATCAATAAAGCTAAAATGGCGATAGCCAATGCTGCTAATCAATACCTTAAAGATAGGCCCTAGTATGTATTCTTTAGAGCATAATCCACCAAAGAAACAATTGATCAATCAAAAGCCAAGTCCTGATGAGTACCGTTCAGTAGCGCTTTTTGATTTGGAGTTTCAGCTCCGATTTGATTCTGTGAAAATCCTATTTCCAAAGCTTAACGAAGACGAGGTGGAAGATTTGGTTACCAAGATGATGCGCTTGGAAGGCTGGGATTATGATTCAGATAATGATCTTTATTTTCGCATTCAGCGCTTATCAGAGTGATCTTGCTCCACTTATCACTTACATTTTTGCAGAAAGCTGAATTTGTTCTAATTTAGCCAACACTTTTCCCAAAAAGCATAAATTAACACTTTCTGTCCTTCTATAGACAAGATCAATGGGGACTTTTCGTTGCTTTAGGGAGTTAATTGATAGGAAAGAATTTAAACAAACATATTCCATGCATCAGGAAAAAATCAAGCAGGTCATAGATGAAGTCAAAAAGATAGTCGTTGGTCAGGATAGAATGGTCAACAGACTTTTGATCGGCTTATTTACCAATGGTCATATTTTATTGGAAGGTGTGCCGGGTTTGGCGAAAACCTTGACGGTAAACACGCTCGCAAAAGTTTTGCACTTGGATTTCAAAAGAATTCAGTTTACGCCTGATTTGTTACCATCAGATTTGATTGGTACGATGATTTACAACCAGCAAGAATCAAACTTTGAAGTAAAGAAAGGACCGATTTTTTCAAATATCATTTTAGCGGATGAAGTGAACCGTTCCCCTGCCAAGGTTCAGTCAGCACTATTAGAAGCCATGCAGGAAAAGCAAGTTACCATAGGTGAGACCACTTACCAATTGGACAGACCTTTTTTGGTGCTAGCTACACAAAACCCAGTGGATCAAGAAGGGACTTACCCGCTTCCAGAAGCACAGGTGGATAGGTTTATGATGAAGGTGCATATAGACTATCCATCCAAGTCTGATGAACTTGAAGTAATGCGCCGTATGGCCAATATGTCTTTTGCATCAGAAGTAAATGCGATTCTTTCCAAGGAAGATATTTTTGCAATTCGTGCCAAAATCAATGAAGTGCAAATTGCAGAACCTTTGGAAAACTATATTATAGAATTGGTATTTGCGACTAGGTTCCCAGAGAAATATGGGTTGAAGGAAGAAGCGAAATACATTCAGTTTGGTGTATCACCTAGGGCGAGTATCAATCTCAACCTTGCTGCCAGAGCCGCAGCTTTTATGGATGGTAGAGATTATGTGCTTCCAGAGGATATCAAAGAAGTCGCTGAAGATGTATTGAATCACAGGATTATTTTGAATTATGAGGCAGAAGCAGATAATATCAACACTCGTGATCTGATCCGCATCATTTTGGATAAAATCCCGATTAACAAAAGCGTAACATTCAAATAGCTGAAGTTGTATTAATTTACAATTATAAACAGTTGATCAATGCTAAGCCGATATTGCAATATGAAAAAATTGTGATGTCGGCTATTCTTTTTTATGTATGAAATTCACTAATTGATAATTTTCTCTACTCTATCAATTCATATTGGATAGTGACATTTGTGGCGTTCGTTTACAAGTGTTTTCTATCGTATGAAAAAGTACACATTTACATTACTTATCACACTGATCACAATTGGGTATGCTGTCGCTCAATCTGGATCTATCAGAGGTGTGGTCAAAGACTCCAAGACTGGAGAGACTATTATTGGGGCCAATGTTCGGCTCGAAAATACAGGTTATGGGGTAGCTACAGGCTTAGATGGGGATTTTGAGATCTCTAGAGTTGAGCCGGGGAATTATACGGTTATCGTATCTTTTATCACCTATGCTTCTCAAAGAATCAACGTAGATATTATTGCAAGCAAGCAAACTTTTTTAACCGTAGAAATGGAAGAAGATATTTCTGAATTATCAACGGTGACAGTAACAGCCGTAAGAGAGACATCATCTGATATTTCTCTATTGAGAAATATTAGAGAGAGTGTTCAAGTAGTCAGTGGACTTTCAGCAGAATCGATTAGTAGAACACTTGATAGTGATGTTTCACAAGTTGTAAAAAGAATTCCTGGTGTTACAGTTATTCAAGATAGATTTATAGTTGTCAGAGGCTTGAACGAGAGATATAATACTACTCAATTACATAATATCAATACGCCTAGTATGGAGCCTGACGTAAGGTCATTTTCTTTAGATGTAGTTCCTAGTAATATTATTGATCAAATTTTGATTTACAAAAGCCCTTCACCTGAGCTTCCGGGTGATTTTTCTGGGGGAATGGTAAAGATCTTTACTAAAAGTATTCCTGATGAAACTAGCACTACCCTAGATATTTCAACTGGTTTCAGACAAGGGACTTCTTTGAGAGACTTCAGAGCTGAAGAAAGAAGAAATAGTCATTGGACTGGGTGGAATGATGGAGCTAATGATTTGCCTATGGGATTTCCTGATCGTCTAACAGGGCTCCCAAACGCTGAGATTGAACAAGCAGGTAGATCTTTACCTAATAACTGGAAAGAACAAAATTATAATTCTGGTTTAGATTATAAACTTGGCTTTACATACAACTTCAGAAAGGATATTGGGAAAAAAGGTATGCAAATTGGAAATACCACTAGTATTCAGTATTCAAACACCAAGACAATATTTAATGTTGAAAATAATGCTTTTGAAGCTTTTGATTTTCAAACTAATCAACCAAAACTAAGGTACTCGTTTCAAGATATTGAATATGGCCAAGAAATCACTAATGGTCTAGTATTTAATTGGGCTTGGAAAATCAATGATAACAATGTAATCGAACTTAAAAACCTGTATCAAAGATTAACAACCCACGATTTTATTGATAGGTTTGGAGATCAAATTGCCCAAGGTTTCAAGCAAAATAATTTCGCGTTTTTTAATGAATACAGAGGCATCTATTCGGGACAATTGATAGGTAGTCATAAGTTATTCAAAGAAGCTGCAAAACTTGAATGGATTGGAGGTTTTGGGAATACATTTAATCAGCTTCCAGATTACAAGAGGTATAGGAAAAATGTAGTTGATGAGGAATCTGGAGAATCTGTGTTGTTTATTCCTCGCGGACAAACGCCTGACTTTTTAGGTAGGTTTTATTCGGATATGAACGAGGACATCTACACAGCAGCAATCAATTATGAGCACAAGTTCAATTTAGAGTCGAAAACTTCATTTAAACCAATCCTGAAACTAGGAGCATACTTTGAAGATAGAACAAGGGAGTTTTCTGCTCGAAATTTAGGATTTAGTAGATCGCCAAATTTTAATGAAGGATTAATTCAATCAGATATAGATGTTTTATTTCAGCCTGAGAATATTAATAGTACCACTGGAATTAGATTAGGAGAAAATTTTTCAACAAGTAACTTTTTTATTGCTACTAATGAGCTTAGAGCATATTATATATCCTTGAATTTACCTCTTAATAAATTTAATTTGTCTGGAGGGTTAAGGATAGAGGACAATATTCAAATTTTAAGAAGTCCTTCAAGGTTTCAAGAGGGTACCTCAACCCCTCCAATAGAGCCAGTTATTATTGATCAAATCGATTTCTTACCATCGGTTACACTTTCATATAATATCAATGATAAAATGGTAGTTAAAAGTGTCTATGGAAAGACTTTGAATAGACCGGAGTTTAGAGAAATCGCGCCATTTGGATTCTATGACTTTATTTTTGATGCTACAGTTACAGGCTTTTCGTTCCTTCAAAATGCATCAATCAATAACTACGACCTTAGATGGGAATGGTACCCAAGTTTGACTGAAACTGTTTCATTTGCTTTGTTTTACAAGGATTTCAGAAATCCGATCGAATCCTTGTATGGTAACTTTGGAAGCGAGCAATCAACCTTCCTATTTAGAAATACTGAAAGAGCTTTTGCTAGAGGGATTGAAATCGATATTAGGAAGTCGTTAGCAAATATTTTTAGATCCAGATTCATGAATAGGTTGAGTGTACTTGGAAATTTTTCTGTCATAGACAGTGAAGTGACTTTGGGTGAAGACCTAGCTGATCTATTAAGGGCCACCAATAGACCCCTACAAGGACAGTCTAATTTCATTGTCAACACAGGCTTGTTCTATGACGACGAGACAAAAGGAGTGCAAGTAAACGTCAATTACAACGTCATTGGAAAGCGAATCTTATTGGTTGGAGCTGGTGCAATTCCAGATACATATGAAATGCCAAGAAATGTGTTAGATATTTCTGTAAGAAAGGCTCTTTCAGAAAAACTCGCTATGAAATTTGGTGTAAAGGATATTTTTAATCAAGAATTTCTTTTGCTCCAAGATGGTAATGAGGATGGTGTTTTTAGCAGAACGCAAGATCAAGTTTTCAGAAGATTTAAACCAGGAACCCAATATTCATTAGGTCTGACATATACATTTTAAACACTAAACTTTATTAAATTAAAAATGAAAAATCCAGTTAATTTCTTCGGCAGAAGAAGTCAAAATTCAATCTTAGGTATGTTTATGATGGCATTCCTAATTACATCTTCCCTTGTGATGGTATCATGTGGCGAAGATGAACAGCCAATAGGTGCAGTTCCTTCAGTTAGTTCTGATCCAAATTCATTAAGTGGAATTCAAGGTGCTGAGGTTTCTGCATTGATTAGCGTAAGTGCACCTGAAGGTATAAAGTCTTTAAGGATTTTAAAAAATGGAGCTCCTGATAGCAATTTCCCAGATGTAGCCTTGTCTGGTACATCAGGTTCTTACGAGTTTAAATACACAATCGAGAACTCCTTTAATCCAGGTCAAACGGTAAACTTCACATTTGTGGCAGTAGATATGCTTGATAGAGCGACTACTTCAGCCCCATTGGCAATTCTTGTAACCGAGACTCCTCCTAAGCCTAGAGTACAAGTTGGAGGCACTGCTCTATTGCCCGGTTATGATGAGCACATAAAGGGTGTAGCCGTTACTGGTATTGAAGGCACATATCTTGAAGATCGCAATATTACTTTAACATCCGATAAGGATTATTATCTAATTGGTTTTGTGAGAGTTGGTCCAATCCCAGCGGCTGGACAAACACCTCAGAATGACGATGGTCGCACTGAGGGTGTTCTTACTATAGAACCAGGTACTGTAGTTTTTGGTGACCAAAATACTAAGGGTACTTTGGTTGTTCAAAGAGGGGGAAAAATTATAGCTGAAGGTACAAGAGAAGAACCAATTGTTTTCACTTCAATTAAGGCCCCAGGAGAACGTACTCCAGGTGATTGGGGTGGCGTTGTCATCGCCGGTAGAGCTAGGAATAATGAAGGTTCTGACGTACAACTTGAAGGTGGCTATGCTGCATGGCATGGAGGTACTGATGACAATGATAACAGTGGAATACTTAAGTATGTAAGAATAGAGTGGGCAGGTATTCCTATCAATCCAAACGAAGAGGTGAATACGCTAACATTAGGAAGTGTAGGAAGAGGAACTGTAATTGAATATGTACAAGCTTCATGGGGTCTTGATGATCAGTTCGAATGGTTCGGCGGGTCAGTAGATGGAAGATATTTGATCGCTTACAGAGGATTGGATGATGATTTTGATGTTGATTTAGGACATAGTGGAAACATTCAGTTTGCAATTGGTATTAGAGATGCCAAGGATGCTGATCAGTCTGGTTCAAACGGGTTCGAAGTTGACAATAATGGAAGTGGGGAATTGAGAGAACCATTTACATCCTCAGTATTCTCGAATATTACTATAATTGGGCCAAAAAAAATAAGGGAAACTTCTATCTCTGCTGAGTTCCAACATGGAGCACAATTAAGAAGAAGTAGCAAATTGAAAATTTATAATTCCATCATTACTGGATACCCAATGGGGATATTTATTGACGGAAATAGCACAGTTCAGTTTGCTCAAAACAATGAATTACAGTTGAGAAATATAATATTGGCAGGTGTAAGGAATTGGGGTGGAAATGGATTTGGTAAAGCTTTTGATCCAAATAGAAGTTACAATCATCAAGGTGCGCTCAATTCAGCATCATATCCAGATCTAACAGCTTCAAGTTTGCCATTTACAGATGCTAATGGTGTTGCTAGAGGCAATCACCCAGGTTCCGAACCAAGAGGTCATTCAATCAGATGGAATGTAGAATCTTTTGATGCATTGGCTTGGTTCAACACAGCTGCTTTTGGGAATAAATTTTTTGGAGCATGGGATGAAATAGGCATAAGCCCATCTGTATTTGATTTAGGTGTTCCGACATTTACTGTACAAGCTGAAAGCCCTGTTGCTACTGGCGCAAAGTGGGATAATGTACCTTTTGTTCAATCAAGTACAAAGAGCGAATGGTTTGGTCAATTTGAGCAAGTTCCTCACGTTGGTGCTTTTGGTACTTCTGGTGACTGGACTCAAGGTTGGGCTAACTTTAATAGAAATACAGTTTATAGAGATTAACCTATTAATACTTTAGACTATGGCCAAGTCAGTAATTCTGACTTGGCTTTTTCAATAAAATATATTACCCATGAAGAGCTGTTTTATAATATTATTTCTTGTTTGTTCTATTTCGTTTGTCAGCTGTAGTGATAGAAGCAATGATAAATACCAAATATCAAATTACTACAGTAAAAGTGATCAAGATACCTTACTTACGAATATTGTTACTTACATCTATAAAGTTCCTAGGGGTGTAGATCCAAAAAGAAAATTTGAATTGGAGTTTAGAAAACTTTATGTTGGTCAGATTAAGAACTTTGAGTTTTTGAATTATTTCATTGATGAAGATAGTACTCATTATTTTCAACTCATCAGACCAGCAAGAAATGAAAAAGGTTATAAAAGAGGAGTTCTGGGAAAATTTAAGCTTTCTGACAATTTTCAACTTTTAGACTTTGAAGAAATATCCAATACTCCTATGCTACCTGAGGAGGAAATTAGAGAAAAAGGTAAGTTCCTCTGGCAAGACCTAATGTACTATAAAAATTTAGATCGCTATTTTTTAAATAAAGAATTTATTGAATTTCCTGATGAAAGAGCAAGATATGATAAGACAAAAAATGAATGGACTTATGATAAGTTAAATTTTAAATAGAAATATTTTAAATACTCGGTGAAATGTAAAAGTCTTGTAGCTAGAAGTAGATTGTACAGCAACTTTTTACTTTTTTACAAGGCTTTACTTTCACCGTTATTTTTGCTTATTTTTATTTCATGAAATGTGTGATTTCTGTGTTTCTGATTTTTTACATGGCTTTGTCGATGCTAAGCCCTCTTTATGCGGCGCATGAATGCGATCATGTCGAGCATATGGAGCAGCATGAATCCGACCATGCTGAGAATCAATGTTGCCCACCTTTTTCTTTCTGTAAAGTCTGCTCTCTTTTTATCTACCAAGTGCATTTTCAATTGGAAACCATCGAGGCAGGCATATTTATCTCAAGTGGATTTGCGATATTGTCTCCACATTTTCTAGAGGCCAGTTTTTCCATTTGGCAACCCCCTCAGCTGATCTGATTTTTTTCAAGAGTCATTTTAAGGACCATGCTTTTGGGTTCAAAAGCCCCAAATAGCCAGTACTATGTTAAATCAGATCAAGTATTTCAATGAAAAAAATATTTATGTCCTGCCTTTTGGGCTTGGGGCTATACACCTCTGCTTTTGCACAGGAAATGAAGTTCGTCATCATAGACGAGCATGAAGGCACAGCGCTGATGGGGGCGACTGCCTTGATATTGGAAAATAAAAAAGGGGCTGTTTCCGATGAAAATGGCCATTTAGCTTTATCAGTACTACCTGATGGAAAATATACCATCAGGTTTCAGTTGATAGGATACGAGCGCAAGCAGCTCGTGATCAACCTACCAGAAGACCTCGAGAAGATGCCTATGGAAGTGCTGCTACACGAGGAACACGACCACATGGAAACGGTCACAATCACTTCCACTAGGAGTTCAAGGACGATTGAGGACATTCCTACAAGGGTAGAATTCATAGCAGGAGAAGAATTAGATGAAAAAGTGAACATGAAACCTGGTGATATTCGGGTGCTCCTGAGCGAGAGTACCGGTATTCAGGTGCAGGTCACCTCTCCTACCTCTGCCAATGCTTCTATCCGTATCCAAGGACTGGATGGAAGGTATACCCAGATTTTGAAAGATGGGTTTCCCTTGTATTCAGGAGCAGCAAGTGGTTTGGGGCTATTACAGATTCCACCGCTTGATCTTCAGCAAGTGGAACTGATCAAAGGCTCGGCTTCCACTCTCTACGGAGGTGGAGCAATAGCCGGATTGGTGAATTTGATTTCAAAAAGACCAACTGAAAAGGGTAATTTGGACTTTGTCTTTAACGGAACTAATGCTGGAGGATTTGACGCTTCTGGATTTTATGGCAAACGGAATAGCAAAGTGGGTACCACGCTATTTGCGGCCTACAACACCAATTCGCCCTTTGACCCATCAGATATTGGGCTAAGCGCCATTCCAAAGGTTGACCGCTTTACCTTCAACCCAAAGCTTTTTCTTTACCCATCCTCGCGTACTGACCTTGAGTTGGGTGTCAACCTCTCGGTAGAAGACCGCATCGGTGGAAACATGGATTTCTTGAGAGGAAACAGGGAAAATCCTCTTGCATTTTTTGAAAGTAATCAAAGTGAGCGGATCAGCTCACAGTTTGTGCTCAATCATAGGCTCGAAGAAGGCAAAAGACTACAGGTCAAAAACAGTTACAACTACTTCGACAGAAGACTCAGTACAAGAGGCTATGATTTCAATGCGGTGCAGCACTCCACCTTCACCGAGGTCAATTATCAACTGGATGGAACGCAATCGGATTGGGTGTTTGGAGGGAATCTATGGACAGAGGCATTTGTAGAGCAGCCTAGCGGTAATTTTCCTCTACGTGATTACACCATGAATACGCTCGGTGCCTTTGCTCAGAACAACACCAATCTCAGTGAAAAATGGGTGTTGGAGTCTGGATTGCGCATGGACTATGTGCTGGATTATGGCTGGGCAGTATTGCCAAGAATCGCCATGCTATACCGAGCCAATATCAACTTTAGCTCTAGACTGGGTGGAGGACTGGGCTATAAGGCACCTACGATTTTCACGGAGGAAAGTGAGCGCTTGCAATACCAAAATATCAAGCCTATAGACTCAGAATTGAACAGCTTGGAGCGGAGTTATGGATTGAACTGGGACCTGAATTACAAAACTTCTCTTTTCGATGATCGACTGTTCTTTAGCTTAAACCACTTGTTTTTCTACACTTATTTGAGCAATCCTCTTTTCTTAGAGACAGTTGGTGGAAATGAATTCAGGTTTGTGAATATAGATGGCTATAGTGATACCAAGGGTACAGAAACGAACGTCAAATGGGAGTTGGGAGATTTCAAGTGGTTTATGGGATATACCTATACGCATGCCAGAATTGTGAGTAATGGAAATATCAGAGAAAATCCCTTGACTCCGCGGCATAGGATCAATTCGGTGTTGTTTTACGAAGTGCATGATCAGTGGAAAATCGGCTGGGAGTCTTATTATTTTAGCGAACAGCAACTCAGTGATGGAGCAGTGGGTCAGTCCTACTGGATCATGGGTTTTATGGCGGAGAAGATTTGGGATAAGTTCTCCGTGTTTATCAACTTTGAGAACTTTCTTGATGCCCGACAGACTCGGTTTGACACCATTTTCACAGGAAGTATAGATAATCCTAGTTTTCGAGAAATCTACGCGCCATTGGATGGATTTGTGATCAATGGAGGGGTGAAGCTGAGGTTGATGTAGTCTATTTAGGCTTAATATTCCGATTTTAATCTAAAAAACACGCCTAATTTTTCGATTACGTTCGAAATTTTAGACGTGTTTATTTAAAGAAAATTCTTTAAAACTGCTTTTGCTTTTAATTGAAGTTTAATTCTCAGGACTTGTGAATAAGTATTGAGCTAGTATTTAATTTTTCCCTCTTTCTATATGAATTGATTTATCACCCATCCAGCCAATCTTTAAATGCACCAACTTTCTCCCGACTGACCAAAATATCTGATTGTGAACAGTTTTTGAGGATGATTTTTAGGCGGCTGTTGGAATAGGTATGGATTTCCGAAATGGAAGAAAAGGATGCGATATACTTTCTGTTGAGCCTGAAAAATTGTTTGGGGTCAAGCTGGTTTTCAAGTTGGTCAAGTGTGTAGTCTAAGATAAATTTTTTGCTTTCATTGGTTTTTAAAAAAGTGATGCGCTCTTCACTGTAGAAATATGCTGCTTCTGAAGCCTGCACAGACAATATTTTTTCGCCAATCTTGACCAAAAACCTACTTTTGAAGCTTTTGCTTTCTGCCTGAAAAATATCCCTGATTTTGTCAATGTCCAGATGTGGCTTCTGTTTTTGTCCTAGAAATTTATCAATGGCTTGCTTAAATTCAATTGGATCGATTGGTTTGAGGATGTAGTCAATCGAGTTTAGCTTGAAGGCTTTGATGGCATATTGGTCAAAAGCTGTAGTAAATATAATAGGCGATTTAACATCTATTTTTTCAAAAATCGAAAAGCTCAAACCATCGGCTAACTGAATGTCACAGAATATCAAATCAGGAGTAGGATTTGATTTAAACCATTCAATCGCTGCTTGAATACTGTCGATACATCCAAATATAGATGAATCAGGCAGCTCATTTTTGATCAGTTGCATCAGTCTTTTAGCGGCAGGTTTTTCATCCTCAATGATCAGTATATTCATCACTTTGTTATTTTGAGTAATGGTAATTTGACAATAAACTCCCGCTCTGTTTGAATGATTTCAGGAAATGTCTCACTGAGTAAATTGTAGCGTTTGGTGATATTATTCAGTCCAATTCCTGAATTCGTTTCCTTGCTTTGTTTTGGTTGATAATTATTTTTCACCACCAAAGATTCACCCTGCATACCAATCCAGATTTTCAATGGTTTTGCTTGGCTTATGATGTTGTGTTTGATGGCATTTTCTAATAATAGTTGAAGCGAAAGTGGTGGAATCATCCAATCTTTGGGGTTGATGTTATCAAGATGGAACTCCAAGCTCTCCTCAAATCGAATTTTTTGAAGGCTTAAGAAGTTGATTGCAAAATCAAGTTCCAAATTTAAAGTCACCAATTCTTCATTTTGAACATCTAATACATGTCGATAGATTCTTGATAGTTGCTGAATGAATTCTGCGGATTTATCAGCACTTTCATAGACCAGATTGCTTAATACATTCAAGGAGTTGAAGAGAAAATGTGGATTGAGCTGATCTTTAAGCGATTGATATTGACTTGCAATATTCTCAGATTTAAGCTTTTCTGCCTCGAGGGCTGTGTTTCTCCATTCAAAAAGCCAACCTCTGGCAATAAATATGGAAATGATAGTAAATGCGATAATGGTCGGCGGGATCGTATTTTCTAAAATCTTCACCCATGAAATATTGTGTATTGTAACTTCATCAACAAAAATCAATACTATTCCTGTAATCAAGATAAAGCTTACAATAAAAGAATAAACCATATAGGTGAAAAGGGTTGCAGTAAGCCTTTTCAAAGGTTCTTTGATCCATGAAATCCGATTTTCAAAAAACAGATCAACGTAATACCCGCCAAAACTGAGTGAAGAAGACATCAAAAAAGAAAATATAATATCACTCTTTCTGGAAACTATTTCTTGCCAAGAAAATATACAAGAAGGACATTGAACCAATAATAAAATGAAAACAATCCCCATATTCAACAGGATAAACTTCCAGAATGACCTGAAGATATTATCAGAATTGAAAGGATGTTCTTGTTTCATGTCAAGAGATTTTTTTAAAGCTATTGAATTAGATATTTGTTTCCAAAGTTTTTAGACCTACCAGATTTTGAAAACCTGATAGGTCTTCCCAAAACTACTGACAGCTTTCCTTTATTTGAAGGGCCATCTCCTTACCCCAGGTAGGTAAAAGCGTATCCTCTTCCTTTGTATTTTCTTCTTTTTCAAATAACTTCAAACTGGCACTAATCAAGCCACAGGCTTTACCAGGTTCCTGTCCAAAAAACTGAGCCATACCCAATTCCATCTGCCCAAGCATCATGATGGCTCTTGGATTTTGTCTGTTCAAATCTACCGCTTTTCCAAAAAATTGCATGGCTACCCCAGACAAATGCTGCCCACGGGAGTTAGGGTCTGCTGATAATTCGCCCATAGTGATATATCCTTGTAGGGCTACAATTTCAGAATTGTTTGGGGATTTCTCGGCTGCTTTATCTGTAAGTTTTTTGGCTTGGGTAAAAAAAGCATCTTTTTCTTCCAATCTTCCCTGACTTCTGAATCCTGCATTTACCAAGGCCAAACCAGCATAGTAATCAGGTAACCATTCTTCAGGTACCATTTCTGAGATTCTTGAAAACCCATTGGCTACTTTTTTGAAGTCGTCCGGACTTTTAGCAACTTTCATTTGTTGCAATTCCTTGCGCATTGCTTTTTCATAGGCTTCATTGGATGCTTGTGTCATCAAAGAAATCAGCATCATGGCAATAATGAAAATACTGTACTTTTTCATGTTTTTGTTATTTATAGATTGTTCAAATTATTTGCGTTTTTGTCTTTTGAGAGTGTCAAGAAGATTCCTAAGAAGAGAAATCGGGGAGCCTGAAGCCTGATTGGGTTCCCCTCAAAAATTCCACTTTCATTGATTTCATTGGTGTATTGATATCCGAAAATATTGTCTCTCCCCAACACATTGGAGCAGGCTAGGTGGATGATCAAATTTGGTCTTGGCAGGTAACTCCAGCCCAAACTCAGGTCTTGGAAGCTTTTGGTCTTGGCATTCATCTGTCCAGGCAGGTTGGGGTTATCATAAGTGTAGCCATCATTAAAGCTTAAGGATACACCCAACTGTGACTTTAAAGGTTGAATGAAATGCTTGACCACTACTGAACCGTTATGCCTTGGAGCAAATCCTGGTTGTACCATTTCGGTAAAGTGGACAAACAGCCTCTTGCTGTCCACATAGCTATATGTCACCCAAAAATCCGTGTTTTTGAAAGTCGTCTGATCTCTATAAAAAATATCCATTCCCCGTGCATATCCCTCACCGTTTTGCTGGATATTCTCCAATCCAATGGGCATGGGAAATAATTGGGCTACTTCATAAGTAATGAGCTCTTTATAGTCTTTGTAGAATGCCTCAGCACGAACAGTTCGCCCATTTCTGCTTAAAAAATAATTCAATATCAAATGATCAGCACGGGTATTCTTTAAACTTTGATCTAAAATGCGTAATTGCTCTACAGGCATCTGACTGAATTGTCCAGCAGCAAAGGAAAGTTGCCCCTCATGTTTGAATTTAAAGGCTATTGAAATTCTAGGGTCCAACCATGTTTGTTTAGCAAGGCTGCTGTTTCCAGTCCTTAATCCACCTCGCAAAATCAGCTTGTTGTTCACGTAATAATCAGCTTCGGTGAAAAGAACAGTATGATGGTCTTGGAAATCCCTCTTTAAACCCTCAGATTTCAGTTGTTCCTCATAGATATAGAAATAGGACTCCAACCCTGTTTTGATAGAGAGTTTATCTGAAAACCCTTTTATAGCAACCGCCTTACTATGTAAGACCTGGTTTTGGTTTCGAATATTTAACTGATCCAATTCGAATTCATCTACATTGTTTGAATAAGAAACCCCACCATAATAGCTCCAATCATTTTTACTTAGTTGCTTGAATGATGCCTGGCCAAAAGAATAGTGATTTTGTAAGCCCACCAATTGGCCTCTTCCTTCTGAACCATACATGGGTTGCCAAATTTTCATTCCACTGGACTCGGTATGAAGATAAGCTTTTACAATTCCGTTTTTTCCCCATCTCTGTCTTGCAGATACTTCCGCATCCCATCCATATGGAGCTCTTTCCCAGTCAAAATTTTGCTTGATTAAGGATTGATAGGGGGAAAGATCAAAGTAATTGGCTGAAGCAGTAAGGCTACTTTTTTCTCTTGCCAAGGTCTGTGTATAGCCACCTCCAACAGACATAAGGTTGATATCTCCCTGATTTCTTACTGGAAAATCTACCGTATTCAAGGCCAAAGCAGAGGAGAGTGCCTGACCATATTCTGCCGAATAGCCTCCAGTACTGAAAAAAGAACCTTTGAATAGGTTTGGATTGAAGCGAGTTCTTGTGGGTACATTGGTAGCGGTAGTACCAAATGCATTCCCGACTTTTAGCCCATCAATGAAGATGGATGTTTCCGAAGCATCACCACCCCGTACAAAAAGCCTCCCATCGTTGCCCACATTAGCGGTACCAGGTAAAGTCTGAAATGCCCCGATGATATCTCCCATAGCTGATGGGACAGTGACGATATCAATAGGTTTGAGTACCACAGCTTTTTTTTCATCTGAAGCCTCCATTGCACCGGCACTGATGGTGACGGCAGTCATTTCATTGATCGCTTCGCGGAGTATTATATTCAAAGAGATGACCTCTCCATCCAGAGAAACTTCCTTTTCAAAGACTTTATAACCCATCGCTTGGAAGACGAGTGTATAATTTCCAGAAAGCGTTGTTTCGAATTCATAACTTCCATCTATTTCTGAAGAAACCCCTTCATATGTTCCTTTGAGAAAGATATTCACACCCGGGATGGTTTCACCACTTTGGTTTTTTAACACACCTTGGATGCTGGTTTGTCCGAAAATAGGTTGGGCTACTAGAATTAGAATTATATAAATTGTTGCCTTCATAACTTTGAACTATGATTCAAAACTCAAGGAAAAGTCATCCAGAAAAAATTAAAGGTTACTGAAGTGTAGAATATCGTGACTGAAGTGTAAAAATTTAGGGCATATATGCACTGATTACTAATTGACTGATAAATCTCGCATGCTACGCTTAGGCGCATAGATCTGGATTAGATGTCGATTATCCGTAAGATTATTTGCGATAAAATCACATTCTGATGTCATTGAGGTTAATCATAAAATTTGATGTACTAATCTCTATTGCAATTAATTGCTCTTCTTTTGTTAAAAATCCTTACGAATTATAGAGGTTTTGTTAAGTATTCTTAACCAACTTTTTAATTAAATAAAGGTTAGGTACTTTTAGATTTCAAACGTAAAAATTCTTTAATCATGAAAAAACATCCACACATTTTGCTCATCTGTATCATATGCCTGCTACCAATGATAGCTTTTTCTCAGGAGAAAGAATCTAAATTTCAGTATTCCTTTGGAGGAGGAATAACTACAGATAACAATAACCTACTCTGGGGGCTGAATTTGGGGACTGAATTGAACTATCGATTTGCTAAGCGTTTTTCTTTAAATACAGGACTGTCATTTTATCAGTCTTTAGGGAATTTAGAAAAAAATGAATTGTCTGATATTGATCAGTCTTCAGGAATTTTTATTAGTCCAACCTTAAGATATGATATCATTCAAAGAGATTCTGGCTTTAAATTAGCGTTTGGAGCTGGTCCATCTTTACAATTAGGAGGCGAATCTGTTAGGGTTCGAAGTTTCTTTAATCCCGATGATCCAGTTCCATTTACTATAATTAACAAATATCAAAGAGTGGGATTATTGCTTGAATTGGAAGCAGCGTGGAAATCTAAAAATCCAAATATTCGAAATGCAGTAGGTGTCTCAGCTTATGGGGCGGATTATTACTTTCCATGGTTCATCAACGCTACATACAAAGTTAGATTTCAGCTAGGGAAAAAATAAAGTCGGTATAGAATAGAAATGTGGTTGAAATAAGAATGAAATACAGTTGATATATTGTGGGAATATATTAGAAATAGGATTTAACCATATTCCAAATAGCATATCCAGAATCTATATGCTCTTGGGACGTTTCCTCAAAATTAGGTTTCTATTTATTTCTCATAAAACATATTTCACGAAATATATTTCTACTTTATGTCGCCGTAGGCATATTTCTACGATATTTCACAAAGTATATTTCGCCGATGGCATATTTCAATTTTTAATACTTCCATTTATTCGCCAAACTCACCAAGTGTAGCATTACCGGTACTTCCACCAATACTCCGACTACTGTTACCAATGCAGCTGGGCTGTCAAGTCCGAATAATGCAATGGCCACAGCTACTGCCAATTCAAAGAAATTACTGGCTCCAATCATGGATGCAGGTGCGCAGACAGCATGTCTAAGTTTCAATTTTCTTCCTCCAAACCAAGCCAAGAAGAAGATAAAATAAGTCTGAATGATCAATGGAACTGCAATTAGCAAGATGATCAGTGGGTTATTTAGGATATTGGGTCCTTGAAAGGCAAAAAGCAAAATCAAGGTCAGCAATAAAGCGATGATGCTTACGGGCTTAAACTTAGGAAGAAACTCTTTTTTGAACCAGTCTTCTCCTTTCTTTTGAATCATGATCTTGGATGTAATTACTCCAGCGAGCAAGGGAACTACAACAAAAATGACTACAGAAGCAACCAATGTACCATAAGGTACTGTCACATTGGTAATGCCCAATAGAAATCCTACCAATGGCACAAAGGCCACCAAAATGATCAGGTCATTGACAGAAACCTGCACCAAGGTGTAATTCGGATCTCCATCTGTCAAATAAGACCACACAAAAACCATAGCCGTGCATGGAGCTACCCCCAAAAGGATTGCTCCAGCAATATATTCTCCAGCCATATCAGGCTCAATATAGGCCGAGTACAATTGGTCAAAGAATATCCACGCAAAAAATGCCATGGTAAAAGGCTTGATCAGCCAATTGATCACTAATGTCCAGATCAATCCTTTTGGCGCTTTGCCGACTCCTTTGATACTGCCAAAGTCAATCTGCAACATCATCGGGTAAATCATTAGCCAGATCAAAATAGCAATCGGAAGGTTGACATTGTAGATTTCCAAATCCGACAAGACTGAGATATCATCTCCCGCCAAATGACCGATCAGAATACCAGCGCCTATACACAAAGCAACCCATAGGGTCAGGTATTTTTCGAAGAAGGCGATTTTCTTAGTTTCAGACATTTTATTCTAATTGAAATATTTTAGAAATAAGGTTGAAATACAGTAGATATAAAGTTGAAATATTGTGGAAATACATTAGAAGTAGGATTTAACCATATTCCGAAGAGCATATCCCGAATCTATATGCTCTCGAGACCTTCCCTCAAGCTTCGGTTTCTATTTATTTCTCCGAAAACATATTTCACGAAGTATATTTCTACTTTATTTCCTATAAATTTTGGAGAAAACGTACAGCAGCTCCGAAGCAATCTGCAATGATCTTTTATCATACATTTCTGTTTCCTGATCGGTGTCGTCAAATGATTTTGGATCTTCGTAACGAACGGGAATTCGGGCTTCGGCACCAGGGATAAAGGGGCAGTTTTCATCTGCATGCGAACAGGTCATCACTGCGGCAAAATCAATAGGTGCATTGGCGGCATCATTGTATACTTTACTAAAAGTCACAATTGGATCTTCATCGTCAGAATAAAAAACAAAATATTTGGGATTGCCTTCACCTTTTTTATTGACTTTGAATCCAAACCTTTTGATCGAAGCGACCGCTCTTTCATTGAAAGCAGTCACTTCCACGCCTCCTGAATAGGAGTTGATAGCTATGCCATGAAAGGCCGCAGCTACTTTCCCCCAGATTTGCGAAAACTGGCTTCTTCGCGAATTATGCGTACAGATAAAATTCATGTTGATCTCCTGATTTTGATCGACTTTCTGCTGAATGTAGTCAATCAGAACTTGAAGTACGGCTTTGCGTTCTTCGCTTATCGGCAGTGCCTGTGCCTGCTCGATGTGGGATTGGAGGGTTGGGTATAGGTTCATGGTGTACTGTTATAACCTTTGGGGTTTCCAAAACCCCGAAGGTTTTTTAGTTAAAATCGTGGTGATACTTTCAAACCTCCGAGGTTTTTATGGTTTTGAAGCTTTTTAAATAATATTTTGGTTTCTTTAAACCTTCGAGGTCTTTAAGACCTTAAAGGTTACTTAACAGCATCCAGATCCAGGTTCGCAACTATTGACGGTCTGAATAGAGGCAAGGGAAACTCTTACTTTTGGTTTTTCGGATACAGGTCCGCAGCAGGCAGCAGCTTTTTCTTCAGGAGTAGTAGCCCTGTCTTTGGCTTTGCAGGTCGTTTGATCGGGTGTTAATTGCACGATCAAAGCATTGCCGGTGTCCTTGATATTATGAACAGGAAGTACCGCTGTTGGGAAAAGGGAGTTTCCGTACTCGAATTTGATTTCAGTGTCAGGATAGGTCTCTCTTACTTTGTTCACTACTTCAAAGATTTTCAATGCCTTTGTGCTGTCGACAGCATGATCAGGTTCAGGTATTTCATTTTCCCAAAGCTGAATATGTACCTCTGACCATTGATTGCGGATACCCCCACAGTCTACTGTGTCATAATTGACATTTTTGATTTCGGTGATGTGATAGTCAGTTCTTACATACTGACCACTTTGATATTCGAAGAAAAGTGCCTTTTCAGGGTTTTCTTGTAGGATTTTGGTGAATTCGGTTGTTTTCATAGTGTTGCACGCAAAGGCGCCAAGTTTAAACCTTTGAGGTCTTTTTTTGACCTCGAAGGTTTCAAGGTTGAGTTAATAACATTTATTTCTTTTTTAAACCTTCGAGGTTTTAAAAACCTCAAAGGTTTAGCAGCATCCCGATATCTTCGGAAAGCCAATGAATAAGTTTTGAAATAAGTTTTGCACTTCTGCCCATCGAATAGGGTCAATACAATAATTCACAGAAACACCTTCTATACTTCCTTTGATCAGCCCGATTTCTTTGAGTTCACGGAGGTGTTGGGAAATAGTGGCCTGCGCCAAACCCAATTCTTGAACCAAATCTCCATTGATGCAGGAGTTGGCTTGGATCAGGTACTCAAGGATAGCTATTCGTGCCGGATGCGCAAAGACCTTGGCTACTTTGGCCAGTTCGTTTTGTTGGTCGGTGAAGAGATCTGTTTTGGTGACGCCCATGGTGGAAGATAGAATTTAGAAGGATGAAGTATGAATTTAATTACATCGCAATATTACGATAATAATTATTATCAAGTTTAATTTTTGCCGATTATTTTTTCCTGACTCTTGTCAAGGCAAAAAAAGGAATTCATAACTTGTCTTCACTATGAAAACTTTGATCGAACTCTGGAAAGAAGGCCGTACAAGATTGACCAATCAACTCGAAAATTTAAAGCCCGAAGACTTAACAAAAAAAATAGGTAATTCACCTAACTCTGCAGGATTTCTGATTAGGCATATCGCTGAAGTGGAATTGCTCTTTGCTAAAAATGTATTTGGTAATATGGAGGTGAAAGTAGATGCCAAAACCCTTAAGGCCGGTAAAGACACTGGGGAATGGACAGATTTAGATACCCTCTTAAAGATTGAAAGATATGCTTATGAGCAATTGGAGGATGCGATCAGAAGGCAAACAGATTGGGAAAAAGTTATTGAAACTAAAGAGTTTGGGAAAAAGAGTTTAGCTGAAGCATTTGGCAGGATCACAACCCACACTGCATATCATGCAGGGCAATTGGCGATTGTACTTAAGTATGGGAAATAGGCTTTTAATATCTTCAATCAAAACCCACTTGAGTGATTAATATCACGATTCATTTTTATCAATAAGTAGAGATTTGCTAATTCAAAAAAGATGAATATGCGAAGCTTTATATATGTCATTTTCCCGATAATTATTTCTTTTTCCTGTAATCCAGAGAAAATAGACCAACACCTAGAAGAAGTCCCAACAGAAAATCTGCTTGATATACTTCTTGAAGGAAACGAAAGATTTTCTGAAGATCACCCCCTTCATCCAGATCAAACATTGAATCGCTTAAGGGATCTATCTGTAGGTCAACACCCTTTGGCAGCTATAGTCAGTTGTTCGGATTCTAGGGTTCCACCTGAGTTGGTTTTTGATCAAGGATTGGGAGATCTATTTGTCATCCGTAATGCTGGTAATATTGTTGGGGATTATGAAATAGGAAGCTTGGAATATGCCATTGAGCATTTGGAGGTGCCTCTGGTCATCATTTTGGGGCACACCAAATGTGGTGCAATCGGTGCTTTTGTAGACCATGATCATGATCATACGCACCATTACTCTGAATACATTCAAAAAATCATCGATTTTATAGATGCTGAGGAAGAGGAAAAAGCTTTACCTAGAGATATTCCAGATTTTTATGAAAAAGCCATAGAGGCGAATGTAATGCATGGCATTCACGAACTCAAAAATAAAGTCCCCATGGTCAATCATTTGATTGAAGCTAGAAAATTGAAAATAGTCGGCGCTGTATATGATGTGGAGACAGGGAAAGTATCTATACTAGAAGAATAAAAGAGGGAGGACTGCCGTAGCCTTCCCTCTTTTTAAATTATTATAAGATTTAGAAAATATGGCCAAACCCAAAGAAGAACTGACCTCCCTCTCTACTCTGAGCATAGTCTAATCTTAATATGGTAGATTGATTCCATGCTATTCTGCCACCTAAACCCGGAGCACCTCTGAAATTGTTCAATTGGACATCATTCAATCCTTCCCAAACGGTTCCAAAATCATAAAATGGAGTAAGTCCTAAAGCAAAATGTTGATTGAAGGCATTGAAGTCGTGTAACCTAGCTCGCATCTCCAAATTGACCAAACCTACTGTAGGAGCCATAAATCTGGCTTCTCTATAACCTCTCAGTGATCGACCACCTCCAAGAATCAAAATCCCTCCTGCCTCAGCTTGGGAAGACAAATCCCACATTTCGATAAAGTTGATGTTAGGCCCAAAGATATGCCCAACGGCCGCCAAGCCCGCAAAGGTCAACCTGTTTCGGTTGTTTTTCCATCGGTGGAAAGTATGGATGAACTGCCCCTGCACCATAAACTTGTTGAAATTAAAGTCAGAGCCTAACCAAGGAGCCGAGTATTCGTGAGAATATTGCAAGAATATCCCTTTGGAAGGATCTGGCTCCAAATCACGGGTATCATAAATCAAGGCTGCTGCAAGCATGGAAGTAAACTTTAACCCATCAGAAAATCCTGAAAGGTTAAATCTATCCCAAGTACCGTCATTGATTTGCTGGTTCACTAAAGTCTGACGTTGCACAGCTTCTACGGCTGTTCCGTCAGCTAAAAAGGCTTCCTCAGCCACTCGCCCGGTATAATCTTCAAATGCTGTAAATAAAGCCTCATAGCCAAACATCAAGCGGAGCTTTCCTCCCATTTCTACCCTTTCACCAAGCGCATTGAAGAGTAATTCTCTTTGGATAAATTGATTGTAGTGGGTATCTGTCTGAAGTCTTCCACCATTGCCAGGAACAGCGATTTTCAGATTTTCTTCGTAGTCGTTTACTCTGTTGAACTGTCGGACTCCTCCTTCAGCTCCTGCTGATTTATCCTGGAAACTCAGGTTATTGAGCGACTCTCTGCCTATCCCCCAATACTGGGCATTGGGATCTTCCCATACAACTGCATCAGCTCTTAATCTCCACTTTGAATTGAAGATATATGGAACATCCAAATTTATAGCCGCCTTGATCCTACCATTTTCAAATACAAAGAATTCTGTGTTGATGCTATAACGATAAGGGGTGTAATAAAAGAAAGGATCTTCTTTAGTCTTATTCTGGAAAAAAAACACATTGCCACCTACTCCAAATCCACGGATAGGATCAAACTCAAACCTTGGCAAACCTGTCACAAAGAACCCTTCCTTTTTGTTGAGGATGTCCTCACGGGAGAGTTTTTTGTCATTAGACAACTCAAAAGGTAAACTGATGGTGTCCAGAATAGCAAGTCGGTCAGTGTTTTTGTGAGCTTCTGGGTCTTTTACACCGATTATGGCTTCTTGGGCAGTTGCAATTCCTGCAAATAGGAGCAAGTTTATCAATATTAATTTTTTCATGTGTAGTTGGTCTTTGGGACTAAAAAAAGAAAGATTCTCAAGTAAGAGTGTTTTTGATTTGAGACCACAAAAGTAGTTCGGGCTGAGGGTAACCCTAATTGGAAGGTTATTAGAAAAAAATTAGAATATGATTAGAATTTATAAATTGACAATGAAAATACTGCCCTTGTCAAGTTGGGAGTCTACGCTGATTTTTCCTCCATGAAGGCTGATGATTTTTTCGACTAAGTATAAGCCAATTCCTGACCCTTCTGAATAATTTTTATTTTTTCCCCTAAAAAACGGCTTGAATATTTCACTGATTTCTGAGTTTGATATACCTATTCCTTGATCTGTGAATAGGATGAAAGGCTTTTTTCCATTTGAACCAATTTCTACCTTGCAAGCCTTATTTTGGGAATATTTGCAGGCATTTTCAATGAGGTTTCTAAATGCTGTACTGAGTAAGTATTCATTTCCGAGTACTGTTATAGCATCTTCTTCTAAATCTTCTGGGAGATCAAGTTCAATTTTAAAATTTGGGTGATTTTTTTGAAGTTTCAAGCTTGCCTCAATTAGGCATTCATCTACTCGGATTGGGTGGAATTTAATCTCTGCCTTATCATAACTGGCTTTTGCTAAGTCAAGGAAAGCCTCTGAAAGCTGAGCGATTTTCTTAGAATCTTTGAGGATTGCCTCAAGGGTGCTTTGGTATTCCTTGGCAGTTCTATTTTTAGATAGACTCAATTCAATTTCTCCTATGATTACTGCTAAGGGGGTGCGGAATTCGTGAGCGAGATAGGATACAAATTGTTTTTGTGAATCAAATGATTTCTCTAGTCTCATCAGCATAGCATTGAAGGTTTTGGCAAGTTGACCGATTTCATCTTCACCTTCTTTGAGTCTCAAATCCAAGTTACTCGCAGAGATTTTTCTAGCGTCATCAGCCATTTTAGAAAGTGGCATGAGCGATTTTCTGGAAAAGTATTTCCCTGTCAAAAAGATCAGTAGTAAACCTGCAAAAAATGCAATAAGCATGGTCGAACTAAGATTATTCAGTTTACTAAAGCCATACCCATCAAAAGCCGCAGCAGTAATAATGTAATTTTTACCATGATAAGGATACACTAACCCGATTACTTGCCATTCCTCTTGCACAAATTGAATTTGTTTTGCTTGCAGTATCTGTTGGAGCATTTTTGGGGTTTCTTTGACAAAATCAATGTCTACAGCATCATGATAGATTAGGTTGTAGCTGTCATCATAGATGGCAGTTTCTACCTCGTAGAGGATTTCTCTATTGTTTTTGTAGATTGTTTGCAGGGTTTCTGCATCGAGCTGTGTTTCAAGCAAAAGATTGACTTTTGTGATCGCTTCCTTTTCTAGGATATTGTAAAACTCACTTGCTCTATTCTGCGCAGCAGAAATGTACACCACCACCATAAAAAGCGCTAAAATCCCTGCACTGACGCCTGTAAAAAGAAAGGTGATTCGTTGCTGAATATTCATGATTTTTGGAGGATAAACCCCATGCCTGGACGGGTATGAATCAATTTTATCTCAAATGGCTTATCTACTTTTTTTCTAATATAGTTGATGTACACATCGATGAAATTGGTGCCAGTATCAAAATTGACACCCCATACCTCTTTAGCGATCTCTTCTCTAGACAAAACCCGCTCTGGATTTTGAATCAAGTATTTCAAAAGATTAAATTCTTTGGGGGTGACCATGATTTCTTGACCTGACCTGAAGACTTTTTTCTGTAGAAGGTCAACTTTGAGGTCTGTATAGGTTATTTCATCATGATGAGAAAGACTATTCAGTCCTTGAGTTCTTTTCAAAAGGGTTTTTATTCTAGCTAAAAGCTCTCTAAAATCAAAAGGCTTGACTAAATAGTCGTCAGCGCCAGCATCAAATCCTTCCACTTTGTCATCCGTCGTACCTAAGGCCGTGAGCATGATGATGGGTATTTGTGGATTTTTTGTCCGAAGCTGTTTGGAGACTTCTAGCCCATTGATTTTTGGTAAAATGAGGTCGGTAATTACCAAGTCAGGCATGGAGTTTTCAAACAATTTTAAACCTAACTCACCATCATAGGCCAGTAAAACATCCATGCCAGATTCTTCTAAGCCTCTTTGCAAAAGAGAAGCGAGTCGGGCATCATCTTCTATGACTAGGATTTTGGAGTTTTTCATCAAATAAAGATACCAAAGATGTGTCTTTCTGATATTAGAAATCTATTAAAAAACAAAAAACCTCGTATTTCTACGAGGTTTATGTACCAGGAGCGGGAATCGAACCCGCACGGCCGTGAAGCCACAAGATTTTAAGTCTTGCGTGTCTACCAATTCCACCATCCCGGCTTCACTGCGACTTACGTCGGAGTTACTTGTAAACAACAAAGCCCTTCTTCAAGGGCTTCTTGAGCGAAAGACGAGATTCGAACTCGCGACCCCGACCTTGGCAAGGTCGTGCTCTACCAGCTGAGCTACTTTCGCTTTTGTTATTTTCGACTTCGACCTTGTATCTCCGTCTTTTGTGTGTGCAAAGGTATAGCAGTTTTCTAAATTTGCAAAAGGCCTAATCAAAAAAAATCAAATATTTTTATATCTATTAGCTGTAAGATTGATTTTCAGCTGATTAATTCATTCTCGTGTTGAGCAATATTTTTACCATTTCAGCAGTAGTTTTGGCATTTAATTTTTTGAGGATGTTTTTCCTGTGGGTATTGACTGTGTTTTTCGAAATATTCAGCTCTGTTGCAATTTCTATTGAGCTTTTGCCTTCTAAGATCATGTCTGATATTAAGCTTTCTTTCCTGGTTAATTTAAAATTGATTGTTTTTGGCTCACGCTTACTTGCATGGATTTTATTGCCCTCTTTGGACGTGTATGAATAGCTCCAGTCAAAATTGCTAACTTGTGGAGGAGTAGTTAAAAGCAATAGAACATGAAGATCAAACACCACATTTTTGTTTCTATCAATTAAATATGGCCTCACTTTACATGCAAACCACTTGATTTCTTTCGTATCTCGATGAATCCATCTGACCATGTAGGTAAATTCGAAAGTATCCATTTCTTCCCTACTCAATTCCTGAAGAAGATCGAAAACTATTTTTTGGAATTTGGCTAATTCTGGAACATCCTCAGGGTGCAACATGGTGAGTACTGCCTCCATGCCTTTTTTTCTAAAAAAGGAGCTTGGATACCCCATGATTTCTTCCACATTATCGGTAAAAAATGCCAAACTGAGATCTCTGTAATCAATGCATCCGATGATAATGCCTTCTTTCATGCCCATATTTTGGCTGAGTACCTCCAAATCTTTGAGAAGCTTATCTTCATCTATGTCCGTTTCGGTAAACTCCCTTTCCTTCCATTCAATAAAAAAGTCGGAAAATTTACCTTGCTTCCTTAAGCGATCACGTAAAAAACTGTCCATATGATTGATACTCCTTATAAATTTACCCTCCAAACTATGACCAAAATGGACTAAATACAATTAATTCTCAAGTTTTTTCTTGATTTCATTGAGTTTGATCAAAGCCTCTACTGGAGAAATTGTATTAATATCAATAGAGTCTAACATTTCTTGGGCTTCTTTGAATTTAGGGTCGATTTCAAATAAGCTCAATTGATAATTGTTTTTAGGCATTTCTTTCATCTTTTCCTTCTGTTCATTTAAAGATTTTTCTTTCTCCAAATGCAACATAATTTCTGAAGCGCGTAATACTACAGGGTTTGGCATTCCTGCCATTTGAGCTACATGAATACCAAAACTATGCTCACTACCTCCTTCTTTGAGTTTGCGCATAAAGATTACCTTATTTCCGACTTCTTTAACAGAGACATTGAAGTTTTTGATCTTTGGAAATTCTTCTGCTAGTTGGTTGAGCTCGTGGTAATGGGTAGCAAAGAGTGTTTTTGCCTTGCTTTTGGGGTGATTATGTAGAAATTCTACGATAGACCAAGCTATTGAGATTCCATCATAAGTGGAGGTTCCTCGACCGATTTCGTCCATCAAGACTAGGCTCCTATTGGAAAGGTTATTCAAAATACTCGCTGTTTCAGTCATTTCTACCATAAAAGTCGACTCTCCTTTAGAAAGGTTGTCTGAAGCCCCTACACGGGTAAAAACTTTATCAATAATTCCAATTCTTGCATAAGATGCAGGAACAAAGCTTCCCATTTGAGCCATAAGCACAATCAAGGCAGTTTGCCTTAAAAGTGCAGATTTTCCTGCCATATTGGGTCCAGTAATGATGATGATTTGCTGTGTTTCATTATCCAAGTAGATATCGTTGGGCACGTATTCTTCACCTACAGGAAGTTGTTTTTCTATTACAGGATGGCGTCCATCTTTGATCTCAAGAGCATCTGTATCGGATATTTTTGGTCGAGCATATTTATTAACTCTCGCTACTGTCGCAAATGAAAGCAAACTGTCAACAGTGGCTAAAACTCTGGCGTTTTGCTGGATTTGAGTGACATATTCAGAAGCGTCTTGTACGAGAGCTGAAAAATACTTTTGCTCAATTGCTATCATTCTTTCTTCTGCGTTCAGGATTTTTTCTTCGTATTCCTTGAGCTCTGGGGTGATGTATCTTTCTGCATTGACCAGCGTCTGTTTTCTGATCCAATCATTTGGCACCTTATCTTTGTGTGCATTGGTCACCTCTAGGTAGTATCCAAAGACCTTGTTGAAGGCTATTTTTAAAGAACTTATCCCAGTGCGTTGAACTTCCCTTTGTTGGAGTTGGACTAAGTAATCTTTTCCTGTATTGGCCAGGCCACGATATTCATCCAATTCAGGGTCTACACCATCTTTGATGATATTACCTTGGTGGGTTAACATAGGAGCATCCTCTTGGAGCTCTCTTTCGATTTTTTCCAGTAAAAATTCGCAAGAATTGATTTGATCAGCTATTTTTTTCAAAGAATCATTGGAAGAGTTTCTCAATTGTTCTTTGATGGGAAGGGTGTTTTTCAGCGCCTTTTTCAGCTGATTCATTTCCCGTGGGTTGATTCGTCCCACTGCGACTTTGGAAATCAACCTTTCCAAATCACCTATATGCTTGAGGTGGGATAAGATCTCTTCTGTTTTTTCTTGGTCTGTGAAAAAGTGCTCTACTATCTTCAGTCTTTCTTCGATTGGTTCTGTTTCTTTGAGAGGAAGTACCATCCATTTTTTCATCATTCTCGATCCCATCGGAGTGACAGTATGATCCAAGATTGCTATCAAAGGAATACCACCTTCCTGCTGTGGATAGACAAGTTCTAGGTTGCGGATGGTAAACTTATCAAGCCAAACATACTTCTCCTCAGCAATGCGAGAAATTTGAGAGATGTGTTTGACGTCTTTATGTTCGGTTTCTTCTAGATAGTAGAGTATCGCTCCAGCTGATATGATTCCATGATCTAAGTTTTCAATTCCAAATCCCTTAAGGTTTTTGGTAGCAAAGTGATTAGTGAGTTTTTCGTAAGTATAGTCATATTGAAAAACCCAATCCTCACAATGAAATGTGGAATAATTGTCCTTGAGCATTTCTGCTGCTCTTGCTTTTGCTGCTTTGGAGTAGATTACCTCAGAAGGGCTGAAGCTTTGCAGAAGTTTTTCTATATAGGATTGTGAACCCTCAGCACACATGAACTCACCGGTAGAAAGATCTAGAAAAGCGATTCCCAATGTATCTTTACCGAAATAAATTGAAGCGAGGTAGTTGTTTCTTCTTTTGTCAAGGACATTATCATTAAAAGAAAGCCCTGGTGTGACCAATTCTGTCACACCTCGTTTGACGATTCCTTTGACTTCTTTAGGGTCTTCAAGTTGATCGCAGATAGCCACCCTATTTCCAGCACGCACAAGCTTGGGGAGATAGCTATCCAAAGAGTGATGTGGAAATCCTGCTAGTTCTATATGGGAGGCTGCTCCATTGGCTCTTTTGGTCAAAACAATGTCCAATACCCGGCTGGCAGTGACCGCGTCTTCACCAAATGTCTCATAAAAATCCCCAACCCTGAAAAGTAATAAAGCTCCAGGATGTTTTGCCTTGATGGCATTGTACTGCTTCATCAATGGAGTTTCCTTTACTTCTTTCGCCTTCGCCTTGGCCATATGCTCTCTTAATTAAATCTTTGTGCTAATTTTGAATTGCTTGAAAGCTTGAAATTATAATATAAAGAAAGGTAAACAAAGCCCGATGAAAAAATTAAGCATGGAAGAGCTCAGCAGGCTCTCGGTAGAGGAGTTCAAGAATGTTGAAAAAAGTCCAATAGTAATCGTCTTGGATAATGTGCGTAGCCTCAATAATGTAGGTTCAGCTTTTAGAACTTCAGATGCATTCTTGATCGAGAAAATTTACCTCTGTGGGATCACCGGCACTCCACCGCATCGCGATATACAAAAAACCGCACTTGGAGCAACGGAATCGGTTGACTGGGAATATAAACAAACTACCTTGGAGGCTTTAGAAGAGCTGAAAGAGAAAGGTTTTGAAATTTGTAGCTTTGAGCAGGTTGATCGAAGTATAAAGCTACATGAGTTTGTAGCATCTAGCGATAGAAAGTATGCCCTGGTATTTGGAAACGAAGTGTTTGGGGTGGAGGAAGAAGTGATTGAGGCTTCAGACCATATAATTGAAATCCCACAATTGGGAACCAAGCACTCTCTCAATATTTCAGTGACTATGGGGATTGGACTTTGGGCCTTTATGACTAAGATGGAGCTATTACCGAGATAAGTATTAAAATTTAAATCATGATAAATTTCAAAAAATGTTTAGTTTCTTTCAGTTAAGAAATCAATTATTACAATTATCCCTAATTATACCAGTGACTAAATTGAAGGCTTGATTTACATCAGATAATCTTTAGACTGTCGACGATGACTCCAATTGATAAAGTTTCAGTGCCGTGTATCAATATTGGTAAGAAAGCGGATTTGCATATCTTTTACTTACCTTTCGAAAACAAAAAACAATAGTGTTCAATACTTTTAACAATCCAGACGATAGAATTCGGTTTATTAGAAAATTATTTGACTTGAATAGTAAAGTTATTCAGGCTTTGAGTTTTTTGGCTTTTTGTTTTTTGATCTACGATTTAGGATTTAGCGAGGAGATACAAGCAGGGTTTATTGGTGAAATATATTTTTCCATTTTGGCCCTTATGTCTGTAGGTTATTCAATTAGACTATTTTCAAAGTCAGAAAAATTCAGCAAGTCAAGGTACCTTGTAGAAATTACAATCATTCTAATATTATTTTTGGCCTTTCTTGTCAATTTTCAAGTCTTAGAAATAGACAGTTCTTTGATAATAGGAAATCTTGAGATCAAGGCTTTTCTTGTCAATTTTCTGGTTTTGATTTTGTTCTTAATTGAACTTAGTAAATTAAGTTTGGCAGCGAATCAGCTTAAACTTCATCCAGCGATGGTTTTTCTGCTCAGTTTTCTGATAGTGATTTTAGCGGGAACAGGTTTATTACTATTACCAAATGCTACAGTGAATGGGATTGATTTGATAGATGCGTTTTTTACATCTACATCTGCTGTTTGTGTGACAGGATTAATAGTACTAGACACTTCATCGGATTTCACATTTTTAGGTCAGTTTATCGTTATGATTTTATTTCAAATAGGCGGACTTGGAATGATGACATTTACATCATTTTTTGGGTTTTTTTTTAAAGGTTCCTATTCCTTACAAAATCAACTTTTCTTAAAGGATTATATCAATGAAGAAAATATAGGAGCTATCAATTCGACTTTGTTGAAAATCATTTTGTTTACATTGATTACAGAGGGTGTTGCAGCATTAATGATATCATCAATAATAGATAGTAGTCTTTTCGAGACTAGAGGAGATCAACTTTTTTTCTCTGTATTCCATGCAATTTCAGGATTTTGTAATGCTGGGTTTTCCACTTTGGGTGATGGCTTATATGAAGCTGGATTTAGAGAGGAGTACACAGTACATTTGATAATTGCCTTTGTAATTATTTTAGGAGGTATAGGGTTCCCAGTTGTATTAGGATATTATAATTATTTCAAGCATGTGGTAATTGGCACCAAAAGGGTGATTACAGGTGAAGAAGAATATAAACATGCTCCCAGAGTGGTCAATGTTAATATCAGATTGATAGTCTATACGACTTCAATACTTTTGGTTTTGGGTTTTGTGACTTTTTGGTTTTTTGAAGCAAATCACACGTTAAAAGGGCTCTCGGGTTATGGAAAGTTTGTCACTGCTTTTTTTGGGTCAGTTACTCCAAGGACTGCGGGTTTCAATACAGTAGATATGTCAGCCTTAGCTATGCCAACTATCCTGATATATTTGTTGCTAATGTGGATAGGGGCTTCTCCTGGTTCCACAGGTGGTGGATTGAAGACCAGTACGATAGCAGTTGCAGTACTCAATACAGTAAGTATAGCCAAAGGGAAAAACCGAGTAGAAATATTTAAAAGACAAATTAGTAATGAAACTATCAGAAAAGCATTTGCGGTAATTTTGCTTTCATTTTTGGTAATTGGTTTAGGGGTATTTTTTGTTTTGCTTTTTGATCCAGAGTTACCTTTGATCAGTGTTGCATTTGAGGTATTCTCAGCGTTTTCGACAGTAGGATTAAGTCTTGGAATTACTGGAGATCTTTCGACAGGAAGCAAAATAGTCGTTTCCATTATCATGTTTTTGGGAAGAGTAGGGACTTTAACTGTTTTGGTGGCATTCATACAGAAAGTTAGAGATCAGCGATATAAATATCCTGAAGAGGGTGTTTTCATTACGTAAGGAAAGTTAAATGAAGTAAAACATAGCTTTGGAATTCATAATTATTGATTTATACGAGGGATTATGGACTACCCGAGCGTTGTTACAATATATATCAGGCATGCCACTCTAGGCTGTGGAAAAGGTTTTGAAAATTGAAAAAATTAAACATATGAAATTCATTATAGTAGGATTAGGAAACTTCGGAGGACATCTAGCGGTGCGACTTACAGCATATGGGCATGAAGTCTTAGGTGTGGATAGTAGTGAAGACAAGGTAGATGCAGTCAAGGAAAAGATCACTCACGCTGTAGTAATGGACGCTACTGATGCTCATGCTGTCAAGAATTTACCTTGTAAAGAAGCAGATGCTGTAATTATTGCAATTGGGGAGGATTTTGGAGCTTCTATTATGGTCACGGCTATCTTCAAACAAATGCAGATCAAAAGGCTAATCAGTCGGTCTATCAATAAAGTACATGAGACAGTCATACAAGCTATCGGAGTAGATGAAATTCTTCACCCTGAGGAAGACTCTGCCGAAAGAATGGCCAAAAGCTTGCAAATGAAAGGTGTAATTGACTCTCTAGATGTATCTGATGACTACAATATCATCGAAGTAAAAGCGCCAAAACGGTATGTTGGCTTGTCTATAGCAGAAACCAAGATTCGCCAAGATTATAACATCAATATCTTGACCTTGATCAAAATGGAAGAAAGGCCAAACATTTTTGGAGTAAAATCTAAAAAGAAGAAAGTTACAGGCGTAGTCACAGCTGATACAGTTGTAGAGGAGGAAGATATTCTTTTGTTATTTGGTCATATTAAAGATATACAGACCATTTTAAAATTAGAAGATTAGACTTACTTCTTTTCTGGAAATTTATCCCCACAATACTTGCAATAGGCTGCGTCAATTTCGAAAGTCAATTTGTCACAATTATGACACATTCTGGCTTTGGCTAATTTTCTACGATTATTAGCTTGCGTCATTTCTGATGTGACAATTCCAGTGGGAACAGCAATGATTCCATACCCCATCAGCATAATTAAAGACGCGATAAATTTTCCAATGGATGTTACAGGCGTAATGTCTCCAAAGCCAACTGTCGTCAAGGTAACTATGGCCCAATACATAGACATAGGAATACTTGTAAAACCACTTTCCGGCCCTTCTACGATATACATCACAGTACCAGCTATCAACACGATTGTGACCATTGAGCCTATGAAAATTTGAATTTTTGCCCGGCTAGCTCTCAGTGCCTCTGATAAAAACTCCGCATCTTTAAGAAATCTCCCTAATTTCAAAACCCTTATAACTCTTAGTAATCTGAGAGAACGGATGACCACTAGAAATTGGGTGTTTAAAACCACTAAGCTTAAGTATGTTGGAACAATTGCTAACAAATCCACAAGACCATAAAAACTCAATACATAGCCTATTTTTCTTTTAGATAGCCAAAGCCTCAAGGCATACTCTACTGTAAAGACAATTGTGAAAGCCCACTCCAAAGCATAGAAAATGTGCCCATAATTATAACGAAGCTCAGCCACAGAATCTAGAATTACAATGATGACACTTAATAAAATAGCGATCAACAAGACTACGTCAAAGGTTTTGGAAGACTTATCATCATGCTCAAAAACGATATGAGCAAGACGAGATTTGGAGGGGAAAAGGGACATATTTTAATTTTTTGATTTATGTCAATCTAATCAATTTCATGTATCTAAAGTAGTTCAATCTTCTAAAATTTATTCATTCCGTAGTAAATCTAGTTTCTGATTAAGCGTAACTATGATTTCAAAAATAATTTTCTAGTTTATCCTCCTAATGAGCCACTTCTGAAATCATAGTTTTTGATATCAAAAGAAATTTCTCAAATTGTTAACCTTATTCCATTCAACGATTCTTTTTGTTTTGTTAAAGTCATCCAAAAGCATTTTGGAGAAAAATTAAATTAGGTTATTGGAGGTCTTAATATTGGGTTTATACATATCTGCATTTACATCAGTAGCCATAAAATATTGTTATTTAGATCAATAGAGGCACTGATAACTCTCCTGCGCAGTGGCGTAAATAACGACCATCCGCGAGATAATTTGTAATCAAATCACATACTGGTGTAATTGCGGATAATCATAATTGGGGGAATAAAATATTTCTCTTGATGGTGGGAAATTGAAAAAAAAATAAAATCACCGAGATCAAAAATGATTCTTTTCGGTTTAAAAATCAAATCTTATGAAAAAGTCATTATTAACTCTATTTACTATTGTGTTTGTTATCCATGTAAATGCGCAGGAAGAAAAACCTACAAAGAAGGTAGACTTTGCACTAGAAGGCATGGCTGGCGTAGCATTTGGAAAAAACTTTACTTCTTTTAATGTAGGCGGTCCTAGCTTGATGCTTAATATCAATCAGAAAGTCAAGGTTGGCTTTGGTGCCTTGCCTTCTTTATATAAGGGATGGTAAAACTGGAGCCAAATTAGGAGTCGCACCTAGATTGGACATCAAAAACTGGGCTTTCTTTGTCCCATTCTATCATTTTGATACTACTGAAGAATGGCTTTGGTCTGTCGGTGTTGGGTATAAGTTTCATAGGAAATAATAGTTTCTCGCGGCGGCTGCAAGGGTAACACAACGATCGCAGCGAAGAAAAACATAAATTAAAAGTAAAACCCACATTGCGATCGTTGCGATTCTCTTTGCGCTCGTTGCGTGAAAAATTAATCTTAGAGAAAAAAAAACGTCAAAGGTTAGACCAAAACAAATGGAAATAATCATCATCTCTCTTACGGCATTCCTGGTAGCCATCCTGACCTTCTTTTCAGGTTTTGGCTTGGGAACGATATTGACTCCGGTGTTTATGGTTTTCTTTCCAGATGACTTGGCCATTGCCTTGACTGGCGTGGTACATTTTTTCAACAATATCTTCAAACTTTTTTTGGTAGGAAGCAATGCCGACAAACAAGTTTTGATCCGGTTTGGAATCCCTGCGGTGATTGCTGCATTTGCGGGTTCATGGGTCTTATTGAATATAACCGATCTGGAACCGCTATTCAGTTATGAAATGTTTGGACGGACCTTTATCGTCGAGCCAGTGAAGTTTATCATCTCCATATTACTGATCATTTTTGCTATGATGGATCTGATACCCTATTTCCAAAATCTGAAATTCGGAAAAGAAAAACTCCCAATCGGAGGGGCATTGAGCGGATTTTTTGGAGGGCTTTCAGGCAATCAAGGAGCTTTGCGTTCTGCCTTTCTGATCAAAGCGGGGCTTTCTAAGGAGGCCTTTATCGGAACTGCTGTAGTGGTGTCGACTTTTGTGGATTTTACCAGATTGAGTGTTTACGCGACACGCTTTGCCCAAACGGATCTCGGTAACAATACTCAGCTTGTAGCGATTGCTACCTTGTCTGCAATAGCAGGAGCTTATTTGGGGAATAAGCTTTTGAAAAAAGTGACCTTGAAGTTTTTGCAGGTGACTGTTGCCATCATGTTGATTTTGATCTCTCTTGCTTTGGGGGCAGGGTGGATTTAGATTTTTTCACGATTAGGGTTCTCAACGCCTCTTTTTTTTGGCTGGCCATTTATTGATAACATTTGAAATTGAAGATTTAGCCAATTGTTGGCTACTTATTAGATCCGTTCAGTTATGTGTAAAAATTTAATTCACTTATAGATATCATAGAAAAAATCAATCAATATTTATTTGGATTTAATCTAAATAATGTGACATTTGTCATGTTATTTTAAATCAATCTAAATAAATGAAAGCAAAGCTGATTTTATTCTTATTCCTTCTGAGTGCTTGTAGTGCTCCTCAACAAGCAGAAGAAAAGAAGGCCAAACGCATCATCACAGCCGGTGGAACAATTACAGAAATTGTCCATGAATTGGGCTTTGGCGATTTTATCATTGCGACGGATATCACTTCTACATATCCTTCTGAGATGCAAGATCTCCCGTCAATAGGTTATCGCAACCAAATCAAAGCAGAAGGATTGTTATCCTTATCTCCTGACATAATTTTAGCAGAATCTGGCTACCTTTCTCCTGATGTGGTAGCCCAGTTGAAGGCAACTGGATTAGAGGTTCATTTTTTTGAAAAGCCTAAGTCGATTGAAGGTACCTTTAAGTTGATTGTAGAGTTAGCTGAATTTTTAGAAGTACCTGAAAAAGGGGAACAGATCAAGCAATATATCCAAGGAGATTTAGCTGAGCTGGATCAATTTTTAGCAAATAAAAATCAGGAGAAGAAACCAACAGCACTATTCATAATGGCTAGAGGAGAGGACATGATTTTCGTGGGAGGTGATGACACATTCGCATCTTCTATTATTGAATTAGCTGGATTAAGGTCTATCGCTACAGGATTCAAAGATTTTATCCCACTGACTCCAGAGGCACTAGCAAAATTCAATCCCGATTATATACTTCTATTTGACTCAGGTTTGGCTTCTTTGGGTGGAAAGACTGGACTAAACAAAATTAGAGGGATGGAACAGACCTTAGCTTTTCAACAAGATCAGATTTTAGCATTTGATGGTTTATTACTGTCTGGGTTTGGACCGAGAGTGGCTGAAGTTGCAATGGAATTGGCCAAAAATGCTTACCATGATTAAGACTTTACAAGCCAGTATTCCACACACCAAGCATAGGGTTCAGAATACAGTCCTTATTTTTCTAGGGTTGATGCTGATTATCCTAGTCTTGCTATCTGCATCGATTGGAGCATACCAAATTCCACTCAAGTCAGTATTGCCTATTTTATTCAATAGTGTTGGATTGAACATTGGGAATTTTACAGGTGCTGAAGCGAATGTGTTGATGGGAATTCGACTTCCAAGAATCTTAATGGGGATATTTATTGGAGGAGGATTAGGCTTGGCTGGAGCAGCGTTACAAGGGCTTTTTAGAAATCCATTGGTAGAGCCTGGATTGATAGGAGTTAGTTCTGGAGGCGCTTTTTTCGCTGTAGTGTTTATAGTGTTTGGTTCAGGTCTATTAAGTATATCTCCATTATTGTCTTTGATAGGTTTACCCTTATTTGCTTTTTTGGGAGGGCTTTTAGTCACTTTATTGGTTTATAATATTTCGAGTTATTCTGGGAAGACAGATATCTCAGTCTTGATCTTAGCAGGTGTTGCAATCAATGCTCTTATGGGAGCATTAATAGGTCTAGTTCTCTTTTATGCAGATGATGCCGCATTGCGAAATTTTACTTTCTGGAGTTTAGGAGATTTAGGAGGGAGTAATTGGTCCAAGTTGGGAATTGCTAGTGTATTGATTTTGCCAGCATTGGCCATGATCTTAAGATTGTATCCCCAGCTCAATGCCATGGCATTGGGTGAGCGTGAAGCCTACCACATGGGTGTCAATATCCAATATGTCAAGTATGTGCTGTTTTTGTCTTCTGCTTTGATAGTGGGTACTGCTGTTTCTATGAGTGGTACAATTGGGTTTGTCGGATTGGTAGTTCCACACTTGATTAGATTGGGTTTTGGTGCGGATCATAGATTGGTTTTGCCTGGTTCATTTTTGCTTGGGGCTATCTTATTGTCAGCAGCAGATTTGTTGGCTAGAAATCTTGTCCGGCCTGCTGAACTCCCAATTGGAATCATCACAGCACTTTTGGGGGCACCATTTTTTATTTATTTGATTGTCAATTTCAAGAAAGTAAAATACTAACATGCTACAAGGGAAAAACATACACTTCTGCATCAGTGATAAGCCTATCATCGGCGATATAGATATCAAGTTGGAGCCGGGAAAATTCACGGCGATCATAGGCCCGAATGGAGCAGGGAAATCCACACTATTTAAAATACTCTCAGGAGATGTAGGCTGTAGTAGAGGCGAGGTTTTATATAACGGCAAGTCTATAAAGACCTATTCGAGTCAACAGCTCGCTAGAATTCGTGCAGTAATGCCACAGCATAGTTCTGTTTCATTCCCTTTTTCAGCTTGGGAGGTATTAGAATTAGGCACGCTCAATGCCCCGAGTGAAATTGGACAAGAGGAAATCACTGAGGTCATGCAAAAACTTCAAATATGGCATCTTCGAGACCGATCTTACAATTTACTTTCAGGTGGAGAAAAGCAACGAGTACAATTGGGGAGAGTTTTGATACAAATTTGGAAAAAGCAGGCATTTCCAAGATTTCTCCTTTTAGATGAGCCAATTTCTAGCATGGACGTCTCTTTACAACATTTGGTGTTGGACTTACTCAATGACCTCAAGAAAAGAAACATTGGCGTGCTCTCTGTGCTACATGACTTGAGTTTGGTGGGCAATTATGCAGATCAAGTGATCATGATGAAAGATGGTGATGTAGCTTTTCAAGGAGAAGTTTCAATGGTCTTTACCAGTCCAAACCTTGAATACTTGTTTGACTATCCGATAAAAGTAAAGAAATATGATGATGGTTTGGGTTTGTTGGTTCACAGCCTACCTCTTCATCATATCAATCACAGATTAATACAAGCACAATAATAAATTATGGAAACGACAACTTTGAATCAGGAAACTGCGCTTAAAAGCGCTTGGGAAAAATTGAAGACTGAGCAGCCAAATCTTAGAATAAGAGATGCAGCGGAAGTATTGGGTGTATCAGAAGCAGAATTGCTTGCTACTCAAGTTGGAGATTCAGTCATACGCTTGAATCCTGAGTGGACTTCACTCCTTGTAGAATTCAAAAAACTAGGTAAAGTCATGTCGCTTTGCAGAAGTAATGGCTGTGTATTGGAGCATAAGGGGAATTTTCAAAAAATCAATATTGAAGGAAATGCTCCGCATCTAATTGCAACGGTAATTGGACCAATAGAACAGCGTATTTTCTTCTCTGCATGGAAATTTGGATTTGCTGTAGTCAATGAGACTCCAAGGGGAACGATGAGAAGTTTTCAGTTTTTTGATAAAGAAGGAATGGCCATTTTGAAAGTGTACCTTCAAGAGGAGTCTAAAGTTGATGTTTTCCAGGAGCTAATCGATCAATATAAATCAGCTGATCAAGATGCTAACTTGGACATTGAAAACTTTGTAAAGCCTATCTATGCTGAGCATATCGATATGGACGCATTTACCAAAGATTGGGAAAACATGGAGGATACGCACGATTTCTTTGGAATGTTGAGAAAATATAAAGTTCATAGACTGGACGCTGTCAAGTGGATTGATAATAAGTGGGCCTACGAAGTAGATCGTTTGTCTGCAAGGAAAATAGTAGAAACAGCCTCTGCTGAGCAAATGCCGATTATGATTTTTGCTGGTAACAAAGGCAACATACAGATCCATCAAGGAAAAATAAGGACTATAAGGCAAATGGGGAATTGGCTCAATGTGCTAGATCCGCAATTCAATATGCACCTCAATGAAGACCAGATTGCCCATGCTTTTGTAGTTCATAAGCAAACAACCGATGGCTTGGTTTCTTCACTTGAATTATTTGATCAAGGTGGTGAAATGATCGCTCAGTTTTTTGGGTTGAGAAAGCCCGGAATTCCTCAACTCACAGCATGGAAAAATCTAATAGATAGCCTTTAAATCAATAAAAGCCGGGAGCATAATTCCCGGCAAAAAAATTTTCCAGTATGATTAGATTTAATCTAAATAAAATTAAACTGATCTTTTTATTATTACTCTCAGAAATTTCCTTGGCAGCTCCCTTCGATGCTGAAAAAAGGATATTGGACACCAATGGGAATATAATACCTCATGCCCTTGTCAAACTTGAGGGGCAAAAGGCAATGCTTGTTGATGAACTAGGTAAAATACCTCAAGGCAATAAGACAGAAAAAGTGACTGTCTTTGCGATGGGTTTCGAAAGTTTGCAATTGAGTTGGGAGGAGTGGGTCAGTAGAGAAGAAATCATCTTGCAAGAGAAATCAGGGAATCTTCAAGAGGTAGTGGTATCTGCGACGAGAACAGAGCGAAGTGTAGAGCAACTGCCAATGCCCGTGACAGTATTGAGTAGTAAGCAGGTTCAAGAGACGGGAGGTATTCGATTGTCTGAAATTCTTAGGGAGCAAACAGGGCTTCAGATCACATCTAATCATGGTTCTGGTCTTCAAATGCAAGGTATGGATTCGGATTACATTTTGATCCTATTAGACGGTGAACCTTTGATTGGGAGAACGGCAGGGACCTTTGATTTGGATAGAATTTCTGTTTCTAATATAGATCGCATTGAGATTCTGCGAGGCCCATCCAGCGCCATCTATGGAAGTGAAGCCATGGGAGGAGTGATCAATATCATCACCAAGTCATACCAAAATCAATCAAATTTGAATCTTGGATTGAGGCATAGGTCTTTCAATTCTTGGAATCCATATTTAGAAATGGGACTGGGAAATAGAAAATGGAATACACAGCTATTCTTAGATCATTTTCAGACTGATGGTTTTGACCTTAGACCAGAGGTAGTAGGCCAAACACAAAATCCATATCGAGCCTCCACTGCTCAATTGAAAGTATCTGGTGAGCTTTCTGAAAAATTCAAAGTTAGCCTTTTTGGGAGGGCATATCAGGAAGTATCAGATGGCATACTAGAGACAGGTAGCGCAGCGGGTGCACAACTTCTGGATCTAGGTAATCAGAGGAGAGATATCAATTTCAATCCTACTTTGAGATTCAAACCTAATGCTGATTGGACGATCACCTTGAGAGGCATGAGTTCGTGGTTTGGTACCCGATCAGAGACAAACTTTAGAAGCAATGGAGAAGCCTTTGATTTTCAGGAGTTCAATCAGTTTTTTCATAGAACTGAATTGCAGACAGATTTCATGGCCAATTCTAAAAACCTGATCACATTAGGACTCGGACAGGTGATTGAAACCGTAGAGGCTACTAGATATGATGCGCTCAATAGATTTGATGCCGGATATTTTTTCCTACAGCATCTCTGGGATCCTACACCAAAGACCAATATTGTCACAGGACTTAGAGCTGATTTTCATAGTCAATTTGGCAATAGGTTAAGCCCAAAAATATCTGGCCAATATCAAATTTCTGAAAAATTGAGTTGGCAAGCTTCCATTGGAGCTGGCTTCAAGGCTCCTGATTTCAGACAATTGCTATTGAACTTCAATAATGCAGCTGCTGGATACTATGTGTTTGGGGCAAACCTAGCTGCCGATGGAATTGCTAGGCTTCAAGAGCAAGGACTTATTGCGCAAGTATTGATCAATCCCGAGACCATTGGGCAATTGAATGCTGAAACCTCTAGAGCAATCAATACAGGTTTTCGATGGAAGCCTACTAGCAAAACCCAAATTCACGTCAATGCTTACCGAAACGCCATCAACAACCTGATAGAAACAGCACCAATCGCACAATTGGTCACAGGCCAAAATGCCTTTTCCTATTTCAACATCAGAAGTGTGATTACACAAGGGGTAGAGATGGATGTTCAAGTGAAGCTACTCGAAAACCTATCCTTGAGTGCAGGTTACGCATTTTTAGATGCCAGGGACTTGGATGTAATAGATCGAATTGACAACGGGGAAATATTCAAGAGAAATGCGCAGAACCAAACGCGAAGAGTCACACGAGCGGACTATGGTGGGCTTTTCAATAGAAGTCGTCATAGCGGGAATTTCAAGGTGAATTACCGAGAAAACTACAGCGGTGTAGACTTAGCATTTAGAGCTATCTACCGAGGTCGATTTGGCTTCGGGGATATTAATGGGAATTTGATTTTGGATGATGATCGAGAGTATGCTCCTGCTTGGGTAAGCTATAACTTGACAGCGTCCAAGACTTTTGAAAAAGGTCTTTTCTTGGAAGTTGGTGGAACTAATCTACTCAATACAGCTACTCCAGCACAACCAAATAACCCAGGGAGAGTGCTTTTCATAGGAATGAAAATACCAATACTTAAACTTATAAACAGATAATTCAAATGAACACTATCCAAAAACTAATCTTTGCAAGCTTTATTGCAGCATTCTTGATCTCTTGTGACAATGCTGAAGAATTAGCACCATTGACCCCCTTGGAGGTGACGCTGGTAGAAGACCTAGCTGCACCAAATGACGAAATTGACAGAAATACAGGTGAAGTAATACAGGCACGCTCATTCCAGTATTTCAGTTTAGAGCTCAATGAATTAGTGGAAGAAAACGAGGACTGGGATATTGCTTTCAAAGGAACCACGATTCGGGTCAATAACTCTAAAAATGTAACAGCGGCGGTTGTAAATGGAGTATTTGAAGAAATTACCGAAGTTCCTGCTTCTGCCACATTCAATACAGATTCTGCAAACAGTTTTGCGATCCCTACAGGAAGTGGGAATGGTTGGTACAATTACAATTCTGCAACTTTCACCGTTACCCCAATTCCTGGAAGGGTGATTTTGGTAAAGACAGCAGCTGACAATTATGTTAAGATTGAAATTCTGAGTTACTACCGAGGAAATCCACCTGTAGAGCAAATCGATCCAAGAACAACCCCTAGTGGATACTACACTTTCCAGTATGTACTTCAGTCAAATGGTACATCCAAGTTTTAAATTGTCAAAATAGGGTAATCAAACAATGCTATCAGTCATCTTATAATGTATGGTTTTTTGATTCTTAGAAAGGAAGCTTGTTAGAGCTTCTTTTTTTATTTTGTATTGATCGATGCTTTTCTTTTTGATTCAAATAGATCGGAAATCAAAATTATTCAGAAGGCTTACCAAAATAGCCAAGCAGTTTAGTAATTTAGCCACATGGAGTACAACTGGAAGATCAGAGAGAAAGCAGAAGAGGGGAGTGTGACAACTCTTAGTAAAGAGATCAATGTCAACACAACCTTAGCCAATATGTTGGTCAACCGAGCTATCAATACTTTTCAAAAGGCTAAGGATTACTTTAGACCTGATTTGGATAAGTTGCATGACCCATTTTTGATGCAGGATATGGATAAAGCCATCGATAGACTAATCCAAGCTATTCAGGGAGAAGAAAAGATTCTTATCTATGGGGATTATGATGTGGATGGGACTACCTCGGTGGCCTTGGTCTATGGCTACTTGAGCCAATTTTATCAACATTTGGAATTTTATATTCCTGATAGATACAAGGAAGGTTATGGTATTTCTGAAAAGGGTGTTCGCTATGCTGCAAGCAATAATTTCAAATTGGTGATTTCTCTGGATTGTGGTATCAAGGCCATAGAAAAAGTAAAATTGGGGAAAGAACTCGGTGTGGATTTTATCATCTGTGATCATCATACACCAGGTGAGGAGCTACCACCAGCAGTAGCTATTCTGGATCCTAAAAGGAAAGACTGTAACTATCCCTACAAAGAGTTAAGTGGTTGTGGTGTGGGGTTCAAGCTGGTTCAAGCCTATGCGCAGCACACAGGCAGAGATGCGGCTATAGTGATGTCCTATTTGGACTTATTAGCTATCAGTATTGCAGCGGATATTGTACCAATCACTGGAGAGAATAGGATTCTAGCATTTTATGGAATCGAAAGACTCAATAATAATCCAAGACCAGGAATCAAGGCTTTGATTTTGAAAAGTAAGATTGAGAAAGAAATAGAGATTTCTGATATAGTTTTCAAAATTGGCCCTAGAATCAATGCTTCTGGACGTCTAGAGCATGCAAAGGCGTCCGTAGAATTGTTGATAGCCAAAGATCTCGATGATGCTTTGAGACAAGCAGAAGCTGTAGATACTGTCAATGCTGCTAGGAAAAACTTCGATGAAAACATTACCAAGGAAGCCTTGCTGATGATTGAAGAGCGGAATGCCATAAGAGAGATGAAATCCACAGTCTTATTTAAAGAAGACTGGCATAAAGGGGTTATTGGTATTGTAGCCTCAAGATGTATAGAAAAATATTATCGACCCACTATCATCCTCACTGAGTCAAATAATAAAGCTACAGGTTCCGCTAGATCAGTGTATGATTTTGATATTTATGAGGCCATTAGTGAATGTAGTGATCTGCTGGAGCAGTTTGGTGGTCATAAGTATGCCGCTGGCTTGACCATGTCAGTGGATAAAGTGGTAGCTTTTCAAGAAAAGTTTGAGGCAGTCGTAAGTTCGAGGATCCAAGATGTCCACATGATGCCTGTCTTGGAAGTGGACGATGAGATTCTTTTGGATCAGATCAATTACAAGTTTTACAATATTCTAAAACAGATGGCGCCATTTGGCCCTGGGAACCCTGAGCCGATCTTTTATGCGAATCAAGTTTATGCAGAAGATGTGAGGATACTCAAAGACAAGCACCTTCGTTTCAATGTAGTACAGGATGGTCAGGTAACAAGGCCAGTATGTATAGCTTTTGGGATGGCTGATCGGACTAAATATGAAGATGAGATCGTTTATAAAATGCTAAAAAGAAAAATGCGGTTTGATTTAGCTTTTGAAATAAGAGAAAATACCTTCCGCAATAATAGTAGCTTGCAACTGTACATCAAAGACATCAAATTCGATTGATATGAAGATTTTAAAAGCAGATAATCTTGTCAAAATTTACAAAGGCCGTAGGGTAGTAAATAATATATCTGTGGAGGTCAAACA
The DNA here is from genome assembly GCF_900188245.1 of Belliella buryatensis. Classification (GTDB taxonomy): domain Bacteria; phylum Bacteroidota; class Bacteroidia; order Cytophagales; family Cyclobacteriaceae; genus Belliella; species Belliella buryatensis. Next base: position 122,767 of record NZ_FZOK01000007.1, read on the forward strand.
GGGAGAAATCGTTGGTTTGCTCGGACCCAATGGTGCTGGTAAAACCACTTCTTTTTACATGATAGTTGGGTTGATTCAGCCCAATGAAGGTCAGATTTTCTTGGATGATCAGAATATCACCGCCCTACCAATGTACAAGCGTGCACAATTGGGAATAGGCTATTTGGCACAAGAGGCAAGTGTATTCAGGAAGCTTTCTGTCGAGGAAAATATCATGGCAGTCTTAGAGATGAAGAAAATGCCAAAGGCTGAGCGCAAGGAAAAAGTAGAAAGTCTGCTGGAGGAATTTTCATTGACTCATGTGCGAAAGAATCTTGGCATGGTTCTTTCCGGTGGTGAGCGTAGAAGAACTGAGATTGCTAGAGCACTTGCTGTTGATCCAAAATTTGTGTTATTGGATGAGCCATTCGCTGGAGTTGACCCCATCGCGGTAGAGGAAATCCAAACGATTGTAGCCAAGCTCAAAAACAAAAACATAGGTATCTTGATCACTGACCACAACGTGAACGAGACACTTTCAATCACTGATAGGGCCTATTTGATGTTTGAAGGAAAGCTGCTCAAGGCAGGTACAGCAGAAGATTTGGCAGCAGATGAACAAGTGAGAAGAGTATATCTAGGTCAGCATTTTGAACTCAAACGAAAAATCTTTAACTGATGGAGGTAGTCAACACTTTTATGACCTGGATTTTCAAAAACCGTATAGGTCAAATCGAAAATTTTAAGGAAAACCCTATAGCCATACAAAATGAGATACTTTTTGAACTCATCCAAGAAGCAAGAAGAACGGAGTTTGGGAAGAAGTATGGATTTGCTGATATAGCAACATATACTGATTTTGCTAGGCAAGTTCCTATTCATGATTACGAACAGATGAAGCCCTACATTGAAGAGACTATGAAAGGGAGGCAGAATATCATCTGGCCAACGGAGATTGAGTGGTTTTCCAAATCTTCCGGAACGACTTCTAGTAGGAGTAAGTATATTCCTGTGTCTCAAGAAGCTTTAGAAGAATGCCACTTCAAAGGAGGGAAAGATATGATATCCCTCTACGTCAATAATTACCCAGACAGCAAGTTATTTTCAGGAAAGGCGCTGACGATCGGAGGAAGTTTGTCAGAAAATCCCCTTGCTTCAAGATCCAAAAGTAAGGTCGGTGATATTTCAGCGGTGATTACCCACAACTTGCCGATTTGGGTTCAGATGGCTCGCACTCCAAGTTTGGAAACGGCCTTGATGGATGAATGGGAGGCCAAAATTGATAAAATGGCACGTGAGGTAATGGATGAAAACGTCACCAGTATTTCAGGTGTTCCGACTTGGACTATTGTCCTGCTTCAACGCATCATGGAATTAAAAAACGCAAATAATATTCTAGAAGTTTGGCCAAACCTTGAGGTGTTTTTTCATGGAGCAGTTGCGTTTGGTCCATATAGAAGTCTTTTCAAAGAGATGATCCCTTCTGACAAAATGCGCTATATGGAGACCTACAATGCTTCGGAGGGATTCTTTGGTATTCAAGATCAAAAAAATTCTGATGAAATGCTTCTTATGCTAGACTACGGTATCTTTTATGAATTCATCCCTATGGATGAATGGGAAAGTGAAAAACCCAGAGTTATTCCTCTCAATGAAGTAGAATTAGGTAGAAACTATGCCATATTGATTACAACAAATGCGGGTTTGTGGCGATATAAAATTGGTGACACAGTTAAGTTTACTAGCATAGAACCATACAGAATCAAGATTTCGGGTAGGACCAAACATTTTATCAATGCATTTGGAGAAGAGGTGATCGTAGAGAATGCTGAGAAAGCAGTCCAGGAAGCAGCTGATGCTACAGGCGCAACGATAACTAACTTCACGGCTGCGCCAGTTTACTTTGGAGACTCTAAGTCTAAGGGAGCACATGAATGGGTTGTGGAATTTAAAAAAATGCCCAACGACAAGGAGCTATTTGCTCAACATTTAGACGACACACTTCGCAGGATTAATTCTGATTATGATGCCAAGAGATACAAAGACTTGGCGTTAACAAAGCCTAAAGTACATCTTGTATCAGAAGGGATTTTTGAGTCTTGGATGCGTTCTCGCGGGAAGCTGGGTGGTCAAAATAAAGTTCCTAGGCTTTCAAATACCAGAGAGTATTTGGACGAAGTTTTAAAATTGATTTGATGATTATTTAAAATTCTGTCAGCTTGACCTTGGCGGCAATCACAGCAGGTCTGTAGGAGGCCAAAAATGTAATTGTGATTACTGCAATGCTCGTCCATAAAAAATCAGTCCAAATCATTTTGACTGGGTAGCTATCTATCACTGAAGAGCTAATGCCTAAGGTAACCAAACCATAGCTGTCCTGAATCCAACAAACCATATAGCCTAACACTAAACCGATAATGGCGCCAGAAAAAGCTATTATTGCACCTTGCTTGATGTAGATCTGTCGGATAAGTTTCTCTGTTGCACCCATAGCAAAGAGAACTGCGGTATCTTTTTTCTTTTCAATAGCCATCATAGAAAGTGAAAAGAATATATTGAATGAAGCTACGGCTAGGATAAAGCTTAGTGTAATGAATACAAAAAGCTTTTCTATCTTGATCGTTCTGAGCAAACTGGCGTGCTGTTCGTCTGTGTCCTTTACTGTGAATTCTTCTCCTAGGAGCGTTTTGAGTCGCTTTTTTACTGTGGATATTTTGGTTCCATCTTGGACTTTTACTTCTAAAGAAGTCCGTTTATTTCCATAATTCAAAAGGCCTTGGACAAAACTAATTGGGGCAATGATGTAATTGTCATCAAACTCTTTCTCAATGCTGAAAAATGCAGTTGGTTTGATGACTTCTCTGGAATAAAGTTGTCTTGGATCTAAGGTTCCAGCATTTCTAGGTGCCTTAGGGTAGAAAACTTGTAAGAGTTCGAATTCATTATCTAAATCAATGGATAGAAAAAAACCTACTCCTCGCCCAATAATAGCTTGTGGTTGATTACTAGTTCCAAGGCTCAAATCCCCCCATACATAACCCTCTTGGAATCTACCTTGATCTAGGTAATTTTCACTGACACCTTTGATTTTAGCTAAGTGTTGGTAGTCCCTGTACTTGAAAAGCGCGTTGTCCTCTATCACCTCTGTCAATACAGCGACTCCTTCCATATTTCTTATTTGATCGAGCCAAGCTTCATTCACTTGGAAAGATTTACCTTGTGAAGCTTCGATTTTTAGTTCAGCATCAAAAGAGGCATAGAGACTTCTGACCAAATCTTCCAGACCATTGAATACTGACAATACAATCACCAAAGCCATAGTACCTACTGCTACACCGATCATCGAAATCCGAGACAGAATGGTGATGAAATTCCGTTTTTTCTTACTTCGGAAGTACCTGGACGCTATGAAAAATGAGAGGTTCAAAAGTAAAGCAATTAATCTTCTTCTTCCTCCTCTTCATCAGAGGCTTCTGGGATGTCCAAAGATGAGATGATTTTATCCATATGCTGTGCATAAGATGCAGATTCATCCATGAAAAATGCTAGTTCTGGCACTATTCTCACACTTTTGCCAATTCTCAAGCCAAGATGCTTTCTAATCTCCTTTTTATTTTCATTAACTTTTTCAAAAAGAACTTCATTGTTGGCTAATAAAAAGCTGAGGTTGATTTTGGCCACACTCAAGTCTGGGCTCATCAATACCCTCACTACAGTGACCATAGCATTGCCTACCAAGTGTTTGGCTTCTTTTTGAAAAATCTCTCCTAATTCCTTTTGTATGAGTTTGGAGTATTTCTGTTGTCTTTTACTTTCCATATCAATAATTGTTGGTACAAATTTAGTGAATTAAATGAGTTACCTTTAATTTCGTGAGTTACGATTGTCCCACCTCTCAATATTAATATATTTTGCTACGTTTTTTTAAGATCAATGACCCTTTCAGACTGATTGGCATCCTCATCCTTTTGATGGTATATAGCAGTATTTATTATTTTCTTTTGAAGGCCCCAATGATCCAGCCAGAATTGATTTGGATGCTTGCTGGGGAAAGATTAAGTGAAGGTCTACATATGTACAAAGATGTAGTAGATGATACAGGACCTCTATCAGTGGGAGCGTATTGGGTGATTCATTTGATTTTTGGAAGAAGTCTAGTTATGTATAAGTTGCTAGCTGCTCTATTGATTATTTTCCAAATAGCCTATATCAATGCGCTATTTATTCGGTATAAGTCATTTGAAGAAAACACCTACATACCCGCAGCAGTGATGGTGGTTCTATTTCATCTTTCTTTTGATTTGTTGACCTTGTCTCCGTCTTTGATGGGGGGTACTTTTTTGATAATGGCGTTGGGACAGCTTTATGCGCAAACTGTACTTCAGAAAGAAGGATCGGATTCTGTTTTATTGGCAGGCATGTTTGGAGGAGTTGCAGTACTTTTTCATTTTCCCTTGATTGTATTTCTGCCATTCTTGGTAGTTGCGGGGATTGCTATCAGTGGATTTACTTTCAGGCAGTTTATTCTCTCCTTATTCGGATATTTTTTACCAATATTTCTATGTGCACTTTATTATTTTTGGATAGACTCCTTACCTGAGTTTGTCCTTGAATACTTGTTTGCTAGTAGAATTATTGACGTATATACCCATGTAAGTCTTTTGTATATTCTCCTTGCTTTTGCACTGCCTCTGATATTGGCGATGGTAGGATATTTAGTTGGACTCCTCTTTAAAATGATTACAGTCAATCAGCAAAAGCAAAGACAACTAATATTTCTTTATTTGATTTTTGCCATACTCTCCATCTTACTTACAAATAGACAGACTCCATATCAGTTTATTATTATTTTACCTGCATTGACCTATTTTATTACACAGATTTTTATCTATTTGAGTAATAAGAAGGCCTTGGCTATATTCTCTTTTATTCTTTTTCTTGGAGTGCCAGCCTCTGGATATTTATGGTTAGTTTTTGGTATGCAGTCTGGACAATTTACGTCTTATATTATTGAAATAGAAAACAAGCACGAAATTTCAAAAGGTAAATCAATTGTAGTTTTAGGAGATGACATAGCTTATTACAAGCATGCAACTTTAGCAACACCTTACCTCAATCAAAAGCTTTCTAAAAGGATCTTAAATGACTTTGATGATTTTGCAGATATGGCTTCAGTCTATCAACAGTTTTTGATTGAACAACCCGAGTTGATCATCGATCAAGAGGGGTTATTTGCAGATTTATTGGTAAGGATTCCATTGTTGTCTGATTTATATCAAATAGAGGAAGAAGGTCTATATCGCTTAAGGAAGTGACCCTATTGAAATTAGACAAATCCAAGAAATACCTGATTGGAATAAAATTTTGTTTCTCTCCTTTATCCACTTCTACAAATTTTTTATAAAAAGTAAAAAAGCTCATTTACAGTATATTATCCACAAAATCCATAAATCAAAACTTTACATAAGTAATTGATATACAGTGACTAAAGCCAATTTTTTATGCTTGTGTGGATAACTGTGGATAAATGTGGATAAAAAAAGCTTGCTTTTTTCCATCATTAAATACGGTTCGGAATACGGGTTTTTGATGAGTGGTCAAACAATTTTATTGCTCAAACGTAGCTTAATAATAGGCAAAAATTAGCATTTCAAATAGAAGAAAATTTTGTTTGCTAATTCTTCTAAAACAGGATTAGTGATACCCGTAATCAAAATCAAGAATTATGGATTTAAAATATCTATATCATAGTTGAAATAATACAAATATGCAATTCAAAATTAAATTTTCAACTTCATTAAAAACTGCTTTCACCCTATTCTTAATAGCAAATTTATCCTCGTTCGTTCAAAGGGAAAAGCCAATTACCGAGACTTTCAAAATCATTACGTTTGAGGAATTTGAACTTATGATGAATAAAGATTCTGAAAAGCTGCGTGTTTTCAATTTCTGGGCTACTTGGTGTGCACCTTGCGTGAAGGAAATGCCATATTTTGAAAAAGTGGCCGCTGAATACCCTGAAATCGAGCTTATTTTTATTTCTATGGATGATGGCCGTAAACCAGAAAGAGTGACAAACTTCATAGAAACAAGGAAAGTAAAGTCACCGGTATATTTGCTAAATGATATTGATTATAATAAATGGATCGATAAAGTCAGCGAAGATTGGTCTGGTGCAATCCCAGCTACACTCTTTATCAAGGCTGATGGTAGTAAGCTTTTCCATGAAGGAGAAGTCAATGAATCAGAGCTTAGAGCGCTAATAGCAGGCATAAAATAACTATAAACCATAAACACTTAAATCATGAAAAAGATAACAAAAACATTATTTGCACTAATGCTCATATTTGCCCTATCACCATTGGTCAAAGCGCAAACTGAGGGATATCAAATCGGAGATAAAGCCACAGATTTTAATCTTAAAAGCGTGGACGATTCTTGGGTATCTTTATCAGGAATCAATGGAGCCAAAGGAGCTATAGTTATTTTCTCTTGCAACACATGTCCTTACGTAGTTGCTTATGAAGACAGAATGATAGATTTGCATAATAAATACGCCGCTAAAGGATATCCAGTGATCGCTATCAACTCTAACGATGACAAGGTAAGTCCAGGTGATAGCTTTGAAAAAATGCAGGAAAGAGCAAAGGACAAAGCTTTTCCATTCCCTTATGTATATGATAAATCTCAAGACGTGATCAAAGCCTATGGCGGTTCTAGAACGCCTCACGTTTATTTGCTCAACAAAGAAGGTGATGATTTTATAGTAAAATACATAGGTGCTATTGACAATAATTACCAAGATGCTTCTGCTGTTACCGAAAGGTATGTAGAGGATGCGATGGATGCCTTATTATCAGGAAATAAAATAGCAGTAGAAACAACAAAAGCTATTGGATGTACAATTAAATGGACCAAAGCTGAGTAAAAAACCAAATACTCTATTAATAAAAGGGCTGATTTGAATTCGAATCAGCCCTTTTATTATACAGTTTTTGCAGCATCTAATTGATCTATGATATCCTCGTAGTCTAGTTTATCCCAGTTTTGAGTAATCAATGGATTAGCCATCACGCGATCCATGATTTTCTCTTGAAGTTTACCTTGCGCATAAGCTTCGGAGTAAGGTATGTTAGAGAAAGTAACCATGGTGTATAGCGGGATCCAATCTTTTGGATAAAGGTCGTGAAGTTTGGCTTCAATTTTTTTTCTGAGCATAAACTTTGGGTCGGCTACAGAGTCTCTCATTTCCACAAAATTCTCCAAGGCTAGCTGACAGATAGCATCTGTATCAGGTTTCCTGATTTTTTGGAACTTAGCGAAAACCAAATCCCAAACATTGGTCCCAAGTTTGTCTATTAAGCCGTCTAAGATAAAGACATCTTCGAATCCACAATTCATACCTTGTCCATAGAAAGGAACCATGGCATGAGACGCATCACCAATTAATAAGGCTTTGTTTTGTACCCAAGGATAGCATTCAATATTTATGAGAGCTGATGTAGGATTATTTTGGAATTCATCCACCAAATTTGGCATCAATTGGAAGGCGTCATCAAAATAAGTCTTGAAGACTCCTTCTATGTCTTTTTTATCATTGATTTTATCAAAACAAACTTTGGTTCCTTCAAAGGGTAAAAAGAGTGTGCAAGTAAACGATTTATCAGGGTTGGGTAAGGCAATGAGCATAAATTTTCCCCTAGGCCATATGTGGAGTGCGTTAGGGTCCATGGCAAACTCCCCGGTTTCAGAAGCAGGAATCGTTAACTCCTTATATCCATGCGAAATGTATTCCTGACGGTAATTGAATCTAACTTGTTTTTGCATAGCCATGCGCAAAGAACTGTATGCTCCATCCGCACCGATAATTACCTCAGATTCTACTTCCTGCTTTGATTCGCCGTTGAGGAATTTGATGCTATGTTTTTGAAGATTGACGTCTTCGCACTTATGAGAAAACTCTAGCTTTACGCCGACTTTTTCCGCTTCGTCTATCAATATTCTATTGAAATTCCCTCTTGAAATTGAGTAAATGGCCTGATTATCTTTTCCATAAGGAATAAAAGTAGTATTACCATGCTCGTCATGAACCTTTCTGCCGTACATGGGAATGGCCAATGGCATGACTTTTTCTTTCAAACCGATTTTTTCAAGCGCTTTCCATCCGCGGTCGCTAAGAGCCATATTGATCGATCGTCCTTCTTCTTTGTACAAGGATTTTCTATTGTCAGCTCTTTTTTCATATATGGTTACATCCAACCCACGTTTCTTGAGATAAATACTCAAAAGTGAACCTATCAGCCCAGCACCAAGGATGCTTATTTCATTTTTTTTCATTGTATCTTATTCAGATCCCACTTAAAGTTTAAGCGAATTTTTGAAGGGATTGTTTCAGGATCTCCGCAAATTGGTAGATATCCATGAAGCTATTGTACAAAGGTGTTGGAGCTATGCGAATGACATTGGGATGCCTCCAATCTCCAACGATTCCATTGCGATAAAATTCATCAAAGACAGCTTTTCCTCCTTTATGAACCAGCAAAGATAACTGACAGCCTCTTTCATCCTTATGATTGGGCGTAATTATTTCTAATACACCACTATCTCCGCTGATTTCTTGAATCAAAAATTCTAAGTAAGCGGTTAGTTTTTCACTTTTAGCTCTTAGCCGATCTATTCCAGCTTCTTGAAAAATATCCAAGCTTGCCTGATGTGCTGCCAAAGCAAGGACATTGGAATTGGCAAGCTGCCAACCATCGGCTCCAAACATGGGTTTGAACCCTTTTTCCATTTTGAACCGCTCCTCTTCATCATGTCCCCACCAACCAGCAAAACGAACCAAGTCTGGTTTTTCTGCGTGTCTCTCGTGGACGAATATGCCTGAAATATTTCCTGGACCTGAGTTCATATATTTGTAGCTGCACCAAGTAGCAAAGTCCACACCCCAATCATGAAGGTTTAATTTTACATTGCCAGCAGCATGTGCCAAATCAAAACCTGCTTTTGCTCCAACTTGGTGGGCCGCTGAGGTGATGGTCTTCATATCGAATACCTGACCAGTGTAATATTGCAAGCCAGCCATCATAACTAGCGCAAGGCTATCTCCTGCCTCCTGAATGGCTGCTACTATATCTTCGGTTCTAAGCGTATGCTCACCTGCTCTAGGTGAAAGTTCTATAATAACTTCATCAGGGTTTAAGCCTCTAAATTTGACTTGTGTCTCTAGCATGTACATATCCGAAGGAAATGCCCCAGCTTCTGTGATGATCTTAAACCTATTATCTGTTGGTTGATAAAAAGAGACCATCAAGAAGTGCAGGTTCGACGTGAGGTTATTCATAGCCACTACCTCATGTTCATGTGCTCCTACTAAAGTAGCGAGTGCTGGTTTTGATTTTTTGCGGATATGATACCAAGCATCTTCACCATGAAAGTGACCATCTACAGCCTTTTCTGCCCAGTTTTCTAATTCTTTTTGGATATAGTTTTGTGTTGATTTAGGCTGAAGTCCTAAGGAGTTGCCACAAAAGTAAATTGCCTCTTTTCCATCAACTTTTGGAAAGATGAATTTATCGCGAAATGATCTGATAGGGTCTGCCTTATCCATACTAGCAGCAAAGGATTGACTAAATTCAAATTTTAAAGGAGTACTCATAAAGAGAAAAGGATTAATTTTAATTGAGATTTTATTTGGTCATAACAGTGCCACAGCTTTTACAAGTTGTATTGGCAGGATTGGACCAAAAGCGCTCCATGATAGGAGGGAGTTGATTGACAATGTCAGTCACTTCGGCATATTCTTCGTAGAGTTTTTCGCCACAGTTTTCACAATGCCAAATGAAACCATCTTTTTCTCCTTTTCTTCTATATCGCTCAAATACCAGTCCAATGGTATTTGCAGGTCTTCTTGGACTATGGGGAGTGCGAGGAGGTAACAGAAAAATCTCTCCCTCTTTGATTGATACATCAATAGGCTTGCCATCCTCAATGACCTTTAGAGTGATGTCACCTTCAATTTGATAGAAAAACTCCTCCCCTTCGTTGTAATGGTAATCTTTCCTAGCATTTGGCCCACCTACCACCATGACGATAAAATCTTCATTGTCTTTGAATATTTGCTGATTACCGATGGGTGGTTTAAGAAGGTGTCTATTGTCTTCGATCCACTTGGTGAAATTAATAGGTTTAGTTATTGACATGATGTCGTGGTTTGTGATTTGCTATAATTCTATCTTACTAACTCAAAAGAAGTCTAAAAGTATAAAAAAACTCTCATTTTTTGAGTTTCTTTGAATTGTCAAACGATATATTCCCATGAAGCTTCCCATCATTGATACTCACTGTGATTTACTTTCTTACCTAGCAAAAGTCCCTGATGCTAGGGCTGATCGCACTGATGATATTGCTTGTGCTTTACCATTCTTGAAACAAGGGAATGTGAAAATGCAGATACTTGCGATTTATACTGATGTATATTCTGGAAGTATGGAGATGGCTAAATTACAAGGACAAAAATTCAAACAATTGCTAGAAGATTTTAAGGAAGATCTATGTCTTGCAAATGTTGAGTTCCTTCAGCGTATAACTGAGCAAGACAGATTATCAGTCGTTGCGGCCATAGAAAATGCTGCCGGATTGGCTTCAGAAAAGGCTCCGATTCAAGCTGCTTTCGACAATCTTGATGCTTTGATAAAGGAAACTGGAAGGATTGCTTACATCAGTTTGACCCATCATACGGAAAATAGATTTGGTGGCGGCAATTACACAGAGGGCATTGGACTAAAAGCAGATGGGAAGAAGCTTTTGGACTATATTGATGGCAAGAAGATAGCGATTGATCTTTCACATACTTCCGATTCTTTGGCTGAAGGAATCTTAAATCACATCGACAAAGGAGGTTTAGAGATTCCTGTAATTGCTAGTCATTCTAACTTCAGGGGGATTTGGGAACATAAGCGTAATTTAAGTGATGAATTTGCTCAGGAAGTTATGATGAGAGGGGGAATTATAGGAGTGAATTTTTTAAGAGCATTTTTGGATAATGACGAGCCTACTCGGATTTTGGATCATATTCTCTATGCATTTGAAAGCGGTTTTGAAGATCAAATCTGCTTTGGGGCTGATTTTTTTTACACCAAGGATTTCCCAGATAAGAGTAGGCATCCATTTTATTTTCCTATTGTAGAAGATGCCAGCAGGTATCCAGCTTTATTGGAGAAGTTGGCTGACAACCTTACTTCTGGACAATTACAAAAGCTTGCATATCAAAATGCTCAATCATTTTTTCTAAAAACATGGGTTTGATCGTTTCTAAATTATTTTAGTATGTCTTCACATCATTTTGTCAAAGAACAACAGGAACCAGCGCTATTGATATTGAGCACTAAGGGCTTGGAATATGAAAATTTAGCGCCTCTTTTGGAATGGTCACCTACGGTGGTGGTTGCTCAGGAGGAAGTTAATAAAGTGATTTCTTGGGGGATTAAGATCGATCTTATTTTAGCTGATTTGAATTTTCAGCAAGAGAATTACAAGCTACTGGAAGCACAGTATCCAGTCAAATTTATTGGAGTCACAGAGGAAGCTTATTTAGAAGAGGCACTTCAATATTTGGTTGCTACCAAGCATGAAGCGGTCAATATTATTGGTTTTCCGCACCAGAAAGTATTCACATTAGAGCAAAAACTGGAGTTTATTGATTTGGTGGTTTGGGATGCTCCGCTTCGGTACTTTCCTGTGAAAAATGGCCAGTTCAAAAAGTGGTTTACTACTTGTTCAATCCAAATTCATGCGCCTGAGGGGACTTTTGTGGAAGTTATTGCAGAAGATCAAAACCAAATCCATCAAATTTCTTATGCCACCTTTATCGAAGTCGAAGAAGGGTTGTTGACTTTAAAATCAAATCAGGTTTTCTGGATTGGTGAGTTTGTTGCGGAAGACTAGTCTTGCTGAATCGGACAAGTAAAAGTAATCGCTGTGCCATCTGTACTACTCTTGATATCTACCATGACGTCCAGATAGAGTGCAACCTTGAACATGATTTGCAGCCCAAATCCAGACTTATCTTTTTCAGCATCTTTTAAGAATACAATGCCATCTTTCACTTGTTCCAGTAAGTCATCGCTGATTCCAGGTCCAGTATCTTTGATGATTACCTGATGATGTGAATTTGTTGAAGTACTAATGACGCTAATCTTGCCTCCTTTTGGAGTGTATTTAAGTGCATTGATGAAGGCATTTTGGATCATCATTCGGCACAATGATTCATTGGATGATTCAAAGGAGAAAGGATCATTTTTTTCCAAAGCCAAGACAATTTCTTTATCATCAGCATAATCCTCCCATTCCTCTAGGAGCTCTTCAATCAGAAGGTTGATTTGAACCGTCTCGGTTTTGATATATTGGGCATTGTTAACTTTGGAAATTAAAAGTAATGCATTAACTGTTTTTTTCATTTGCTGAATGGTCATCTGCATATCCAGCAATTTTTCCATTTCCAAATCGCCAATTTCTTCTCGAGAAAAAAGCGCTTCTACCTTACTTTGAAGGACAGAAATAGGAGTTTTTAATTCATGAGATGCATGAGAAATAAAAATCCGTTCTTGGTTGAAAGCTTTTTGTATTCTTCGCATCATATCAGAAATCGCGTTGTCCAAAAGTTTGAATTCCTCAGTATTCGTTTTGATTAGCTGATAGGAGAATTGTTGTGGCTCGTTGATTTGAGAGATTTTTTGATTGATGATTTTCTTGAAGGGCTGTAAAATTTTTTCAGTGAAGGCCGTATCCAAGAAAAATGTCAAGGCTAAGAAAATTACTAAAGTTCCTATCAAGATATTATAGATAATTCTTTCTATAGCTTTGATAGTCTCTAAACTTCGGCCAATTTCTAGGATATAGGTATCTCCTCCGTATTCGAAAGTATTAGAATATACGCGATAAGTGACTGTTTCTCGTTCTAGGATTCTATCTTCTACAAAAATTGTATCCACTTTCAAGCCTTGTTCCCAAAGCTCTAGTAGGATATATTCTTCTTTCAGGATGTTATAAGACCCAAATCCAATTTCTGGATTTTCAGAAGAAATAAATTTCTCCATCCCATCTTCAACAATGATGGAGATTACCTCATCTCTTTTTTCACGAAGTTGGTTGTCGGTGTTTTTGACAGCGAAATATTTGAGAACAAAAGGTGCGGCTGAAATAAAAATCAAAAGGATAAGTCCTTTTGCTAATAAGTTATAAATAAGCAGTTTTGCTGACAGCCGCATAGCTTTATTTTTGAATTTTGTAGCCCAAACCCCTTACAGTTTGTAGCCAGTCTGTAGGAGCAAATTCTCCTAATTTCTTTCTGATGTTTTTGATATGCACATCAATATAGTTGGATTGGTGGTCATCATCCAAATGGTCCCCCCATAAATGTTCAGCAAGCTGGAAGCGGTTGAGTACTCTTCCTTTGTTGATCGACATAAAATGGAGGAGTTTATATTCTTTTGCTGTTAGTGGAATGTCCTGATTTTCAAATTGGATCGTCTTTGCATTTAGGTCAAGATGAAAGTTGCCAATTTCTAAGGAGTTGGAATTCCATCCCCCTTTTCTTCTAGAAATAGCCTGCATTCTAGCTTTTAATTCAAGAAGAGAAAAAGGCTTGGAAAGGTAATCATCAGCACCACGTTCCAAGCCTTCAACTTTATCATTGATTTCTGATCTTGCTGTAAGGATGATTATAGAGCTTTCTTTCTGATTCTCTTGAATCTCCTCCATCAAATCTAATCCATCACCATCTGGAAGTCCAAGATCCAATAAGATGAAGTCATAAGGATTGATAGCAATGTCTTCTGAGGCTTCAGCAAAAGATGTAGCCCAATCACATAGGAAGCTTTCCCCTTCCAAGAATTTTTTAATTTCTTTTCCTAGGGAGTTTTCGTCTTCTACCAGTAATACTCTCATTTTGATTTGGTTTTTTTGATTGGAATAGCATAGGATAATTGAAAACCAAAAATGAATCTGTTGTTTGACTCATCAAAACTTGGAAGATTAAGTGGGTTGATATACTTCGCCTGAAACTCTAAGTCCCAGTAGCCGATTCCAAAAGTAATGGGGATCATAGCTTCCCAATTTAGTAACTGGAATTTTTGAAAATCAGAAATGTTATCATTAGTCAGATCAAACCCTCCCATTCTATAAAACTCAGATGTACCTGCCATCAAAGTGAATTTAGGCTCAAAGGATAGGGTGATTTTTTTAAATAGTTTTTGATCAAATTCGAAATACCTAGAATGGCTTGAATTGATAAAAAAATCAGTTCTTTCATTGAAAAGAGTCTGAAATTGAATGTTGCTGTATAGGAGACCCCACTCCCATCCAAAAGTAGCTTGTGCAAAACCTAAGTCCTGTATGCCTGTAATTTCGCTTTGTCCGTCAATCAAAAATTGTGAATAACTCAAATTGATATCAGTTTTAGTACCCAATTCTTTATTGTAACCTAATGTGCCACCATATTGCCAAGGCAGCCCCTCTTGTAGAAACTTGATTGCTGAAACATTAAAGTAAATTCCAGAATTAAAATAATACATTAAATCTGTTGAAATCAGGCCAATATCTACTCCAAAGTCCCGACCCAAAAAATTGAAAGCATTTTGATACCTTGAGCTTAAAAGAATAAAATCATATACCTCTTTTTTAGTTTCTTGCTCAGAGGAATCTCTTTCTTGTGCCAATGAAGGTACGCTATAAGAAAAGACAACGAGTAAGAATACTAACAAGTGGGTTTTCATAAAAAGGGATTGATATGCTAGTCAATATAATTTTTTAAATATAAAAACAGGTGCCAATTATAAAAAGGCACCTGTTAGAATTAATATAAGGATGGTCAATTAATTTTACTTTAAATTCCACCAGGAACCCCACCTGGCCTACCAGGAGGTGTCGCTGGTCTACCACTAGGTTTTTCTGGTTTCCCTGGTCGTACTATAGGGAGATTTGGCCTAGCTTGTGGTACAGTGATATTAGGTCTTGCACCATTGACTGGCTTGTCTGGTCTCATTTGACCTGCTCTTGCTTGATTGGAGATTTCTTTACCCTTTTCGGAATTTGTAGCTCCCATTTCGGCTCTTTCTCTTCCAGTCTCTGCATTCTCAGCCCCTTTCGTAGCTCTTTCACGCATCAAAGTACTTCTTCTTGCAGCACTTGAGATGCTAAGTCCTTTTTCTTTACCACCTTCGATAGTAGTAGCCATTTCGCTTATTTCAGAACCTTTTTCTGCTTTTTCAGGAAGTTCGGTCTTGGTTGGTTTAGTTTCTACTTTCTTTTCAGATTGGGCGTTTGCCAATCCTATAATGAAAAAGAAAGATAGGATGATTGCTGTCGTTTTCATGACTAATACTTTTAATTTACACTTCAAAGTAAATCACTGTAAATGAAGTGAAAATGAAGATAAGTGTTTTTTCTCAAAAGTTTTAATTTTTCACTATCGCTTTCACAATTCGTTCTTTCCCGTTGAGGTCTTGATGTACTACTACATTATGATAGCCTAAGCTTTCTAATAATTCCTTGGTAGCTTTTCCATGGGCTTCGTTGATTTCAAAATATAGCTTGCCACCAGATTTTAGGTTTGATTTGGCCTTGTCAGCAATTACTCTGTAAAATTGAAGTGGATCCTGATCAGTAACGAACAAAGCCAAATGTGGCTCGTATTGGAGCACATTGTCATGCATCAGTTTTTTCTCTGATTCACATACATAAGGAGGATTACTGACGATGATATCCAAATCCCTTACAGGTATATCTTCAGTTAGTATATCTATTTTGTAGAATTCAATATTAGCTTCAAGTGTATTGGCATTGCTTTGAGCTACTTCAAGAGCAAGCTCACTGATGTCTAGGGCAATGACCTTGGAGGAATGAATCTCCAAAGCCAAACTTATAGGAATACAACCCGAGCCAGTTCCGATATCTAAAATTCGTAGATTGAGTTGTTTGTTTTCTTGAATGATCAAATGAACCAGTTCTTCGGTTTCATTTCTTGGAATCAAGACATGTTCATTGACAAAAAAATCTCTCCTATAGAATGGAGCCTTTTGAAAAATATATTGGATTGGTTTTTTTTGTTGTAATTGTTGTAAGACTTCATCGAAATTATCGGGGAGGTGTTTTATTTCAATATCCTTCAGTATATCAAATCGCTTCACTGACAACAATTCCTCTAGCAGCCACATACTGAGACTTTCTGCTTCTTGATTATCATAGAAGCTTCCAAGCTGCTCCACACAGCGCTGATATAATTGTCTCAAAGTTTTCATTTAGGATCTGAAATTGGATAATTGATCAATTTGTAAAATAAAAGGGTGCCAATTGCATAGCACAAGACATCCCATGGATCTGCTGTGTAAATATCAGATCTTCTAGGTAGGAATACTTCAAATATTACAGAAAAATATGCCCAACCGATAAGCAATTGTACTTTGGAAAATACAAATCTACTTTTCAATGGATGAATCCATCGGAAGATTTGAAGGGTAATTCCAAAGATGACAGGCATAGCCAGCAGATCATCCAAATAAGCATGAATCCAAGGGATAAATATACCCCAGAGGCGCTCTATGGCTTGATTGACCCAAAACAATAGACAACATAAAAGGAAAAGCGGGTTACGAATGACTGACATTTATCCCGGAAGTGCAGCCACGACCCAAGCCAAAAAGGTAATAATGGCCATGTAGATGGTGTAAAAAAAGTTTCCGACTTTTTTCATTCCTTTGACAAAATCAGAATCCGTTTCTTTGATATAGAAAATCCACTGCTCTTCATTAGCTTTGGTGTCTCTTTCTCGTCTTTCCTTATATTCTAAATCACGACCGCCTAAAGGCTTTCCGCAATGTTCACAGGTATCGTTGACATCAGTAGTCCATTTGGACCATTCCCCACAGTGAGGGCATTTTTTCTCTCCCATGATTCAAAATTAAGTTTTTTGATTTAAAAGTACTGATCTAATCCATCAGAATGGTCACAAAGATCAATCCAGATCCCCGCAGTTTTTTGGAATTATTGAATTTAACCCTATTCCTTTCAATTCTTCCTATCTTTGCAAGTTCAAAATCAGAATTATGAAACTCCATACCAGTACAGTCAATGGTGTAGTCACTGCGATTGACGAAATATTCAAAAATAATAAATATGCTGACAAAGTTATCGAGCGTACTTTGAAATCTAACCCGAAATGGGGAGCAAGAGATCGCGGTTTTATCGCAGAGTCTGTCTATGACATGGTTCGCTGGTGGAAATTGATCAATGCTGTCAGTCCATCTTCGGACACTTATCATCTTTTTGGAACTTATTGGTTATTGCAAGGAAAAGAGCTTCCAGAGTGGAGAGAATTTAAAGGAATCAATGCTGAGGTAGTCGAGCGAAAGTACAAAAGAATCACAGACAGGGCTACTTTGCAATCGATTCCAGAATGGTTGGATAAAATGGGTGAGGAGCTTCTTGGAGAAAAATGGGAGGAAGAGCTCACAACCCTCAATACTCAAGCTGACGTCGTTTTGCGGGTAAATACTCTTAAAATCAGCCGAGAGGATTTGATGAATAGATTAGCACAAGATGATATAGAAACCTATGCGCCTAAAGGGTACAAGGATGCGCTTGTCCTTGGGAGAAGGCAGAATATATTCAAAAATGTAGCATTCAAAGAGGGGCTTTTTGAAGTACAAGATGCTTCTTCCCAACTTGTAGCGCAGGCATTAGAAGTAGAGCCTGGAATGCGAGTGATTGATGCTTGTGCTGGGGCAGGTGGTAAATCCCTACATCTGGCAGCACTGATGGAAAACAAAGGCCGAATCATCTCTATGGATGTGGAAGGCTGGAAGTTGCAGAATACAAAACTAAGGGCAAGAAGAAATGGCGTAAGCATCATCGAGCCTAGACCAATAGAAGGAAATAAAACCATCAAAAGACTAAAGGAATCAGCAGATAGACTACTTTTAGATGTGCCTTGTACAGGTCTAGGTGTGTTGAGAAGAAATCCAGATACCAAATGGAAAATCTCTCCAGAATCAGTAGCTAAAGTACAACAAATACAACAAGAGATCCTTCAAAACTATTCTGCAATGCTGAAGCCCGGTGGAATTATGGTTTATGCGACTTGTAGTATCTTGCCAAGCGAAAATCAAGATCAAGTAGCCAAATTCCTTGCTTCAGAAAAGGGAAAGCCTTTTGAATTGATTGAAGATCAAAAAGTGCTGGCTCAAGAAAGTGGTTTTGATGGATTTTATATTGCCAAACTCAAAAAGAAAGCTTAAGCACCTTTTTATTCCATAATTAATCTGCCTTTCAATCAGAATCTTTTAGATTTGTGATTTCCAAAATTCTTGATCCGATGCAACAAGAGAAAATAGACGCAATAAAATCTGAAATAGCCGCCACAGATGCTCAAAACGCAGATGAGCTGGAGGCTTACAGAATGAAATATATCAGTAAAAAAAGTGTCGTTGGGGAGCTTTTTGCTGAAATGAGAAATATCCCTAATGAAGAAAAGAAAGCTTACGGTCAGTTGATCAATGAGGTGAAAGTTCTTGCTGAAGAGAAATTCCAAGAATTGATCGATAAGGTAAACAACAGCCAAAAGCAATCTAAATCTCAAGATATTGACCTGACACTTCCGCCAACAAATGTGGGCGTTGGAGGGATTCATCCTTTGACAGCTACACGTCAGCGGATCATCGAGATTTTTGAAAGAATTGGCTTCAACCTTTCCGAAGGACCTGAAATCGAAGATGATTGGCATAATTTCACAGCTCTGAATTTTCCTGAAAATCACCCTGCAAGAGAAATGCAGGACACTTTTTTCATTGAGAAAAATCCAGACATCGCTTTGAGAACACATACTTCCTCTGTGCAGGTGAGGGTGATGGAAAATCAAAAACCACCTATTCGGACACTTTCGCCAGGAAGGGTTTACAGAAATGAAGCGATCTCAGCAAGAGCACACTGTATCTTCCATCAAGTGGAAGGGCTTTATGTGGATGAAAATGTGGGATTTGCTGATTTGAAGAATACACTATATCATTTTGCGAAGGAAATGTTTGGCAAAGAGACCAAAGTACGATTCAGACCTTCTTATTTCCCATTTACCGAGCCAAGTGCGGAGATTGACATCTCCTGCCAACTCTGTGGTGGTTCTGGCTGCAATGTCTGCAAAGGTACAGGATGGGTAGAAATCGGTGGCTCTGGGATGGTAGATCCAAACGTCCTTGAAAACTGCGGTATTGATTCCAAAAAATACACAGGATTTGCTTTTGGTATGGGAATCGAGCGAATCGCGATGCTCAAGTATCAAATCAAAGATTTAAGACTCTTCACTGAGAATGATGTCAGATTTTTGAAGCAGTTTAGGCCGATGCTGTAATTTGTTATTGAATAAAAAGTATAAATAATTCGAGAGCTTGGGTTTTATTAAATCCAAGCTCTTATTTTTTCAGTCTTTTGATTTCTTTGTCGAAAAAGTGTTTCCCCTTGCTTCAATCGGTTATCATCAAGCACAAATCCCTTGATGATATATTCTCGCAATGTTTTAGTCGCCCAGATTCTGAATTGGGTAGCTTTAGCAGAATTTACCCGGTAGCCTACAGAAATAATTGCATCAAGATTATACATTTTGTATTTTCTTGATACTTCTCTGCCACCCTCTATTTGAACCTGTAAAAATTCTTTACAAGTTGATTCTTCATCTAATTCCCTGCTTTGAAATATATTTTTGAGGTGAATAGTGATATTTTGTGGAGACGTTTCAAAAATCAATCCCATTGATTTTTGTGTAAGCCAAATGGTGTCATTTTGTATCAAAACTTTAAGCGACACCTCTCCACTCGGAGCTGTGTAAAGAATGAAATTATTTTCTGAAGCGAGGTCTGTCATTGTAGATTTTGATTAAAATGGCACTAATTTCCATCAATAAAAAAGCTTACTAAACTCTAAAATACGTGTTTTTAAGAGAAAAAAGGCAATATCATAAACTTAATTTAGCGGGAATATAAAATATTTTTGTGCTAAAGTCTCAAATTATTTTCGATGATTTATCTAGCTAATTCCGCCAAATACAATGCATACTTTTCCCCGGATTTGGTCCCAATCAAGAATTGTGTACCACCGTCTTTGAGTTTATATTTTTTCTTAAAATCGTCTGGAGAGAGTATATAATTTCTCGTGATGATATTGATTTTTCCAGATGGAACTAGCTGTTTCAATTCCTTTTTGGGGTTTTGGACTTCTTGTAAAATTTTAAAAATTCGTCCAGGAATCTGTTTGGCTGGCAATGCATCACAAGTAAAAATATGACTATTAGGGTGTAGTTTTTTCAATCCAAATTGCTGTCCAAATAGCTTAAAAGCACCCGCTTTGAGGATACTTGACGTGGGTTCGATAAGATAGCTCCCCGCCGCGCCAAAAACACTTTCTGCTTCTTCTTCCGCTTCAAAAGTGAAAGAGAATTCTCTTTTTCCATCGGGGTGTAGATCGACAGCAATGATTTTTCGGTCGTCTACTTTGGATTCTTGCTGCCATTTGAGGAGCACTTCCTTGACTTCATTGCGGACAGAGATGACCCACACTTGTTGGATTTCTGGAATCTCAATCAGTGCTTGCTTGATGTCAAGCATTGGAGAGGCTTTGATCAGAATGGTTTTAGCTTTAGATGTTAACAAACCCCAATGCTGTACGACATCAGGTTCACAATCCGCCAATTTGTAAAGCTTTTGGTTTTGTCCGCCACGACGCGCAGGGTCTGCATAAATCAGGTCGAAATTTTCTTGACTTTTGGAAAGGAAATCCAAGCTATCGCCATGGATGACTGTGAATTTATTGTCAGAGAGTTGCTTGAAGTTATGTTCAGAAAGTTTAGCTAGATCTTCCTGTCTTTCGCAGTAGATTGCTTTTTCGAAATTCTGCGCCAAATAATAAGTGTCAATTCCCAGACCTCCGGTTAAGTCGATCATGGATTTTCCTTTTACCAATTCAGCCTTAAAAAGAGCTGTATCTTCTGAGGAAGCCTGTTCCATGGATATGGATGGAGGAAAAAGTAAATTTGGGTTTACAGCCCAAGAGGGGATTTTGTTTTTGGCTTTTTGCCTTGCATGGATTTGTTGTATTGCAAATTTGAGATCAAATTCGGTCTTTCCAGCGTATTTTAAAAGCAATTGTGCAGGATCTTCATGAAGATGATCCTGCACAAATTGTTTAAAGGTTTCAGTATCGAATTGGCTTAAATCCAAATTATACCAAGTTGTGTTCTACTAAATATTCTGCAATCTGCACCGCATTGGTAGCAGCGCCTTTTCTCAAGTTATCTGCTACAATCCACATATTCAAAGTGTTTGCTTGAGATTCATCTCTTCTCAATCTACCAACAAACACTTCATCTTTTTTATGCGCTGTCAATGGCATTGGATATACATTGTTAGCTGGATCATCTTGTACGATTATTCCAGGAGCAGATGCTAATAAATTTCTAACTTCATCAAGGTCAAAATCTTTGTGGAATTCCACATTGACAGCTTCCGAGTGACCTCCCATTGTCGGGATTCTTACTGTCGTTGCCGTGACTTGGATACTGTTATCGTTGAAGATTTTTTTGGTCTCGTTGATCATCTTCATTTCCTCTTTGGTGTATCCGTTTGGCTGGAATACATCAATGTGAGGAAGTACATTCAAGTCAATTTTATGTGGATAGACCATTTCGGCTTTTTCTCCAGCGCGCTCGGACATCATTTGGTCCACGGCTGCTTTACCAGTTCCTGTTACAGACTGATAAGTAGACACCACGATTCTTTTGATGCCATATTTTGCTCTCAATGGCTCAAGTGCCAAGACCATTTGGATGGTGGAACAGTTTGGATTTGCTATGATTCTATCGTCGATTCGAAGATCTTTAGCATTGATTTCTGGTACAACCAATTTTTTACTTGGGTCCATTCTCCAGGCCGAGGAATTGTCAATGACAATAGAGCCAGCTGCTGCAAATTGTGGTGCCCATTCTTTGGAAGTGTCTCCTCCTGCCGAAAAAATAGCGATGTCAGGCTTCTCAGAAACTGCCTGTTTAAGTCCAATTATCGAGTATTCCTTACCCTTAAAAGTCATCTTTTTCCCTGCGGATCTTTCACTTGCGACCAAGAGTAATTCATCAAATTGGAAATCGTGCTCTGCCAGCACTTCTAGGATTTCTGAGCCTACCAATCCGGTAGCTCCTACAACGGCTAGTTTCATTTTTAAAGTTTTTGAATTGATTTTTATGAAATGAATGGCAAATGTAAGGCAAGAATTTTCAAAATGAAGGGTTTTTGCCTTGACAATTAGCTAAACATCAAATAAATGTCCAGAGTTTTGCCGTTTTTAAAACATTTCACAATTAGCCGTTTCAATTACCGTTTATTTATTGGTTGATTTTTAATTTAAAGGCATGAGGATATTCCAAAATGTATGGAGTTTCTTTGCTTTTTCCATACTAGGTTTCGGCTGTTTGCTTTCAGCTGAGATTTTTGCCCAGGTTCAGGACTTTGAAAGCAATTTTGAGATTGTAAACCATCCTGAAGAGTTTTTGCCATTTTGGTCTGCTAACGAGGTTAGAAGTACCGCTGCACGTGTTTTTCAAGCTAATGGGGAAGGGAGAAATGGCTCAAGAGCGTTAGGTGTACAACCTATTTCTACTTTTGATGGAGAAATTCATACTAGCTATGACCTTAGTGGATTTGATGCCCCCAAAATCGCTCTTTTTGCAAAAACTCGTCAAAATGGTTCTGGAAATAGACCTGCTACTGTTTTTATTTCTTTTGGTAAGGAAATTGGGAATTATGGACAAGCAGTACAAATTGGGGACAACAACACTTTTCCTAATCAGCATACGGACTATAAACTCTATGAACTGGGTGTACCCGTAGAATATTGGAACAATAGGGTCTTTATTAAGATTGAAGTCAAATATGGGCCTGGAGTAGGCTCTGCCGCTAGATTTTTTTTGGATGATTTTGGTTTTTATGAAGTTGAAGAGCAGGTAGACCCCATCAAAGTCGTAGAAGCTAGATTACTCAATCCATTCGAACTGTACTTGTCATTTGATCGACCAATTATACCTTTTGAACAAACTCAAATTAGCTTTTCTAGTCCAAAGGTAAGTGGGCTTTATTTTCCTGTGGATTATGAAGCAGTTATTGAATTTGAATCGGAGGTTCTATCTGGAATATTAAATTTACAATTGGTTGACTTAGAAGCTCAGGATGGACAATTGACAGCAGAAATTGGGATTGAACTGGATCATCGATTGATCAGGATGGGGGATATTTTGATCAGAAGTCCTGAATTGATTGAGCTCAGCTTTTCTCAATTTTACGAGGCATCATCCGTCAGTCAAGCTAACAAATTCCGTATCAATGGAGCTGTGCCTTCTGGCTTAACCCTTTCGGAAGATGGCTTTTCATTGACCTTAGAATTGTCTCAAGTTCTTCGCCTAGAGGAAGAAATCAAAGTAGAAGCAGAGGCCGTTCAAAACAAAAATCAACTGATGGGAGAGCCTTCAGAAATTCTATTAGTCTACGAAGATGGGGTATCAGAATTTTTCGCCATATCCGAATCAAGACTCGTGATGAATCATCAAGAGTCCTTAAATCAAAATTCCTTTTCGATTTCTGATTTTAAGCTACTTGAATCTGAGATTACTTTTTCGACCGAACAAGATCAAGACAATAATCAAATAGTATTAATTCCAGGAGAAGTATTTGAAGAAAATATCAATTATACATTGGCTATTCCACCGCGTTGGACAGTAAGGGGGAAACTATTGCATGGCAGTTACAGGGACTTTGTATGGGACGCTACCGCTCCTGAGTTGACCCAAGTTCTGATAGTAAGCAGTCAAGAGATTATGCTTCTATTATCAGAGCCCCTAGACCCTATTTATGCTGGTATATTGAGTAATTACACCATCGAGAATCAACAGCCTATTCAAGCCCAATTGCAGGAAAGTGGGGCAGCTGTATTACTTAAGTGGGGATTTAATTTCATTGAAGGTCAAACTTATCGTGTCACTGCCAACCAAATAGCAGATCTTGCAGGCAATTTTTCAGGGCTACTCAGTTTTGATTTTACTTTTGAATTACCTCCTCAGGTTGGTTTTAAGTCCATCATAATCAATGAAATCATGCCAGCTCCAAGAGCAGGAAACACTCTTCCCAATGTAGAGTATGTAGAACTGTACAACAGAAGTGGCATAGCTGTCAATCTGGGAGGGTTTCAACTGGCTAATTCAAGAAGGACTACTACTATTCCAAATGAAATCCTGCTTCCAAATGAGTATGTGATTCTTTGCCCGAGGACTAGAGTAGCTGAATATGCTCCTTATGGTAGAGTCATAGGTTTAACCAATTGGCCTACTTTACTTAATAGTGCCGACCAATTAAAGCTTTGGGATGCTACTGATCAAATCATTGACAGTTTGAATTATACCACAGCTAGTTTTGGAGGGAGTGCGTTTGCTTCTGGCGGCTACAGCTTAGAAATAGTTAATCCCTTTATAGATTGTAATATCAGTAGTAATCTTAAATCATCTACAAGTCCAGCAAGAGGTACCCCTGGTCTAGTGAATGCGGTATTTGATGAATCCCCTGATCTTACAGCACCAGAGATAATCAACGCAAGAGTAATTGATTATAACCAGGTAACAGTTACTTTTTCTAAAATACTGAGTCCAATTCTACAAGTTTTGAATATTGAATTTTCGCCAAATCTTGATTTAAGAAGTGTTGAATTGAGCCCAGATCAATTGACAATACTTTTATCTTTTGATGCTGAGCTAAAAGAAGGCATCAAGTATGAAGGGAAAATCACTGGGCTAAGAGATTGTGTTGGAAATGAAATCAAAGCAGATCAGGAAACTTTCTTCTTTACCATTCCATCAGATCCGGAAGCTGGGGATATTGTAATCAATGAGGTGTTATTCAATGCCAGGACTGGAGGCCCGAAATTTGTTGAGATGTATAACCAATCCAATAAATTTATCAATCTCAAAGACTGGAAGCTAGCTAATCTTAATAGTGATGGTGAAATCGCCAACCGACGTGTTGTGTCTACAGTTGATTTAATCATAGAGCCCTTTAGTTTTTTGGTTTTTACAACTGACTCAGAAAGGCTTAAGAGTGAATATCCAAAAGGAGATAAGGCAAAATTCATTGAGCTCAGCACACTTCCAAGCTACCCGCAGTCGCAAGGGAATGTGGTTTGGTTAGATCCTGAGGAGCAATTTCCTGAGATATTCTCCTACAACGAGCGAATGCATCACCGCTTACTACGCGAACCGAGAGGAGTTTCTTTAGAGCGTTTGAGCGCAACTGCTCCAGTAGATCAGGCGGACAATTGGCAATCAGCCTCAGCGGCGGTAGGATATGCCAGCCCGGGGTTCAAAAACTCGAATACCTTTGAAGGTTCAGATAGGTTTGGAATTGAAATTAATCCAAAGGTATTTGTCCCAGATGCAGCTGGAGAGCAGAATATTACCACCATCAGCTATCAAGTGGATCAGCCTGGATTGTTAGCTACGCTGAGGATTTTTGCTACAAATGGCTCACTAGTCAGAGAGATCTGTCAAAATGAGATTTGGGGGACTTCAGGATTTTATATTTGGGATGGAACAGATTCCTCTGGGAGGAAAGTAAGGACAGGCTATTACATCTTAATTGCGGATGTATTTGATCTAGATGGAAATGTATCTCAAACAAAGAAAACTGTTATTGTCGGCACAAAAATCAGGTGAAAATTTTTATCAATGGAATATTATCCTTATTTTCATTGCTCTAACCGTAAAAACCTACCTAAAATGAACCACGACCTAATCGCCCAAACCCTGAGAACCTATTTTCTCGAAAAAGGAAAGACCATCAAATTGATACAGAGATACTTACGGATGAAGTATCATCTGATTATGGATGAGAAGTTATTGGAAAAGAGATTACAGAATCTGTCAGTGAATTAAGAACCGCCAAATTGGCGGTTTTTTTATTTTTGGAAATCCAAAACCTAGCTGTATTTTAGGGGCTTTTAAAACCCGGGGTGGGTTAATCTAGTATACCACTAATAAATTAGAAAGCTATGAGCATAGAAGAAAAAACAGCTTATTCTCCTGATGAATTGAAGGAGTTTGAAGAGATCATCCTACAAAAACTAAGTGTTGCTAAAGAAGAGTTGAATTCATTAAAGCAGACACTAAGCAAGAGTAACGATAGTGGTACGGATAATACAGCTTCTACGTCCAAGCTATTGGAAGATGGAGCAGATACTTTAGAAAGAGAAAGTCTCAGTCAGTTGGCAGGAAGACAGCAGAAATTTATCATCAACCTTGAAAATGCTTTGGTAAGAATCAAGAATGGAACTTATGGTGTTTGCATTGATACGGGAAAATTGATTTCCAAAGAAAGATTGAAAGCTGTCCCTCACACCATGCATTCTATAGAGGCTAAATTGGCTAAAAAATAATTTGGACTTTTTACACAGACATATTGAAGCTTTGGTATTTTGTTCTCCTTCGCCCATTGCTGTAGAGGAGATTCAAAAATGCTTAACTGAAATGTTTGAAACAGAAGTTCCAACAGAACATATTTTGACTGCAATCACTGAATTGCAGTCAAAATATGAAGCTGATGATTTTTCGTTTGCAATAGAACAAATTGCCGGAGGCTATCAATTCTTGACCAAGCCAGCTTATCAAAGCAGCATTTCAATCCTGCTCAAACACCAATCACAAAAAAGACTTTCTACAGCACAGCTTGAAACTCTTTCCATCATCGCTTATAAGCAACCAGTCACAAAGACTGAAGTTGAGCAAATCAGAGGAGTGAGTTGTGATTATTCTATTCAAAAATTGCTAGAAAAGGAATTGATTACTATCAAAGGAAAATCAGATAGCATTGGTAGACCAATTCTTTATGGAACAAGTGAAAAGTTCATGGAATATTTTGGTATTAATTCTATTTCTGACTTACCACAACCAAAAGACTTCACTGCTGAAGAAAACCAAATTGGTGAGGCCAAAGATTAATCTTTTTTCAACTTCACCTCGGCATGGCCTGAGATCAAAAACTTTCTACCAGAATTTATTTCTAGGCAAAGTACTCTTGTTCGTTTAACTTCCAGTTTTTCAAAAACCCTTCCACTAATCTCAAATTGAGATCCGACTTTGATTTGTTGAAGAAATTGTAGATCCATATTCTTGATTTCTTCATCAAATTTCCTCAATTCCATCATCAGCCAAGGGTCGGCTCCCGTACTAGCCTTAGGGTTGATGATGTATCTCTTGAGAGGGATAAGAATATCTCTGGGAAAAATATGCGGGTCTAGTAGTGGATCCAGTAGCTCTTGAAATGCACGCTTCCATTCTATGCCATGCGGCTTGATTTTAGTTCCATACTTATTGAAGGCCCTATAGTGGGCGACTTCATGCACATAAGTGATCAGAAATTGATAGGGATTGAGATTGTGATTGATGGTGATGGTTTGGACTTTTTGATTATTTCGATATCTGAAATCTCCCAATTTGGTCTGCCTCTCTCTTGTAATATAAAAATTAAAAGGATCAGCTTTCCAAAGGTCAAAGCAATAGTTGACAGCTCCTTCAGGGAGGTGTTTTTTAAATGCCTCGTAGAATTTTTGATCCTTATTCATCAAGCGAAATATAATCAAGCTACTTGAAATCATGGACACCTTTTTATCTTATTTTTTCAAATGATTTCAAAATCCCAATTATTTTCTCAAATTGAAACTTAGCATCTCAATTAACCCTATTGTATGAATTCAAAATTACTGGTAAGACTTTCACTAATTTTCAATTATATGGTCTTCGCTGTCCTGCTCAACTCAGTAGGTGCAGTGATTCTTCAGGTACAACGCACTTTTGATGTGACAAAGGCGGAAGCCTCTGTCTTAGAAGGCTTCAAGGACTTGCCTATTGCTATATTTTCTTTCATCGTAGCTTCTTTTTTGCCAAAAGTCGGCATTAGAAAAGGAATGCTAATTGCTTTGTTTGCAGTAGCGGGATTGTGTTTTATGATGCCTGTAGTGGCTGATGAATTTTGGTATTTTAAGATGTTATTTGCTGTAGTGGGAATTTCCTTTGCGGTGATCAAAGTATCGGTGTTTGCCACCATTGGCTTGGTGACTGAAAACACGAAGGAACATAGTAGCTTGATGAGTACTATAGAGGGTTTTTTTATGGTGGGGGTTTTGTTAGGAAATGTGTTTTTCAGTCTCTTTGTCAATGATGCAGACCCAAGCTCAAGAACTTGGTTGAACATTTATTGGTATTTGGGTGCGATGACATTATTGGCAGCTGCCTTATTATTCTTCGCCCAGATTAATGAATCTGAATCCAAAAGAGAGGATACAAATGCCAAAGAGGAGTTTCTTGACATGTTGCGCTTGGTGATTAAGCCATTGGTTTTGGTATTTGCAGCATCTGCGTTTTTATTTGTTTTGATAGAACAGAGTTTCATGACATGGACTCCAACCTTCTATCAAGATGTACTACAAGTACCGGCTAGTATGGGTATCCAAGCAGGAGCAATATTGGCGGGGGCTTTAGCGATTGGGAGACTTCTTGCTGGGTTTGTCTTAAGGAAGATTCATTGGTTGACATTTACACTAGCATGTACAGTTTTGGTGGGTGTATGTGTTACGCTGACCTTACCACTGACAGCAAATCAGCCTGAACTTACAGAAGCCATCACATGGTTCAATGCACCCTTTGTGGTTTACCTTTTTCCCATCTTAGGAGTTTTTCTAGCGCCTATTTATCCTACAATCAACTCGGTAGTCCTCAGCGCACTACCTCGGTATATGCAAAGCTCCATGTCGGGACTCATAGTTGTGTTTTCTGCCTTGGGGGGTACTACTGGCTCGATTGTGACTGGTCATATCTTTGAGTCATATGGTGGAACCAATGCTTTTTATTTTTCATTGATTCCCATATTAGCCCTATGTTTGGTGTTGATATTATTAAATAGACAAGTCAAAATGCAAATAGCATGAAATATTACGAACAACCAGAATATATATATCCAGGACTTTTTGAATTGGTTCAGGGCAGTGGGCTTTTTCCCGACTCTAAGACTTTTGTAGATGCTATTCCCAAGAGAGACCCAAAGGATATCATTACAGATTTCTATAGGTCTGTAAGATCGGGAAGGCTCAATCTCAAAGGCTTTTTGGCTCAAAACTTTATTATCCCTAAGGAAGAGGATCCTGTAAAAATTGCTTATCCAGCTGACATCACTTTGGAGGAACGTTTGAAACTGCAATGGGATGTGCTAAAAAGAGATGCTGATGAAGAATTGGAAGGCTCCAGTCTAATTCCCTTGCCAAATCCTTATGTAGTACCAGGAGGTAGGTTCCGCGAAATATATTATTGGGACAGTTATTTCACCATGCTAGGGCTTAAGGAATCTGGGAAGGTAGATTTGATTGAATCTATGGTGGAGAATTTTGCCTATTTGATTAGGACATTGGGGCATATTCCCAATGGAAACCGTACCTACTTTATTTCTCGTTCTCAACCTCCTTTTTTTGGTAAAATGGTTGAGTTGCTAGCAGAAGCTAAGGGAGATGAGAATGTTTATGAAACCTATCTGCCAGAACTCTGGGTAGAATACCTTTATTGGATAGAAGGAGAGCAAGAAATCCCTCTACCTGGGAAATATTACAATAGAGTAGTGCGAATGGATGATGATACTTCTCTGAATAGGTATTGGGATGATGAAAACGAACCACGTGCAGAATCCTACATAGAAGATGTGGAAGTCTCCGAAAAAAGCCGTAGGTATCCAGAAAAGATCTTCAGAAATATCCGAGCAGCCTGCGAATCTGGTTGGGATTTCAGCTCAAGGTGGTTGTACGAACCAACAGAACTCAAAACTATCCAAACCATTGCTTTGATTCCTGTGGACTTGAATGTTTTGATTTCGGAAACTGAGCGTATCATCATTGAGTCAATGGAGAAATTTGGAGAGGATGAATTTATCATCAATCGGATGAAAAACTTCCGAAAAAATAGAATTGAAGGTATTGAACGCTATTGTTGGGAAGAGGAAAGAGGGATTTTTCTGGATTATCACATCAAGTTCAAAACCAAGAATGACAGACCATCACTGGCCATGCTTTATCCACTTTATGCCAAAACTGCAACAAAGCAGCAGGCTGAGCGAGTACTGGATTTTGTAGAGAAAAACTTTCTCAAGCCAGGTGGATTAGTCACTACTTTGATCAATTCCGGTCAGCAATGGGATGCTCCCAATGGCTGGGCTCCATTACAGTGGATTGGATTTCAAGCTATGCTAAATTATGGTAGGGAAGACTTGGCCAGATCTTTGGCAGAGCGATGGACCAAACTGAACGAGGATGTATTTGCCCGTACCGGCAAAATGATGGAGAAGTACAACGTAGAAGACCTTAGCCTAGATGCTGGCGGCGGTGAATATCCAGTTCAAGATGGTTTTGGATGGAGCAATGGTGTATATTTAGCTATGAAAGCGTGGTTGAAGAACAATTAGAGATTTGAATGAAAAAAATATTTATAATTCTGATCTTACTTACCTTTGGTGCTTGTGTTACCTCTAAAGATTTATTGAGCAATAGAGAATTGAAAAAATTAGGATATGTGGAGCTCGAAGGCTCTTTCATTACTAACCCTACGAGGAAGGATAAACCACTCAGGCAAGTGATGTACATTGGAGGCATGGAACAAATATTTAAAGAAATTAGTGAAGAAATCCAGTATCCTAGAACAGAACGGTTGTTGGGGATTTAAGGTACAGTTTTAGTTAGCTTTATCGTTAATGAAGATGGGAGTTTATCGGGTGTTGAGGTTCTGAAGTCGGTTTCTAGAAACACCGATAATGAAGCACTTCGAGTTATAAAAACATTAGACAAATGGTATCCTGCTGTGGTAAAAGGAAAACCTGTAAATGTACGCTTTAGGATACCTATAAAATTTGCACTGACATGAAAAATAATAATCTCAAATTAGTTTTAACTTTTGCTTTTCTCCTGATTAGCTTATGGGGTGTATCCCAATCAGCCCCCCACGCTTTTTATTTGACATGGGTGGAGGATCCGACGAGTACGATGACCGTAGATTGGCATAGCGATGATGCAGCCCCATCAGCACTGGAAATCCGGAGAAAAGGTACGAGCAACTGGGCTGCCATGGAAAGTGATGTGTTGCCTTTTCCATTTTCTGATCGTACAGTACACCGTGTCAGCCTTCAAATGCTCCGATCAAATACGGCTTATGAAATCAAATTTCCAGGTTCAGATAAGATTTATTATTTCAGAACTATGCCTGAAAACATCAATGAGCAGCCGATCAAAATCGCTATTGGTGGTGACTCCATGCACAAAAAAGAATGGCTGGAAAAGACCAATAAGGTAGTCGCCTCTTACGATCCTGATTTCATCATCATAGGCGGAGATATGGCCTATGAAAATGGGCTGGCTGAAAACATCAATAGAATTTATGATTTTTTTGACAGTTATAAGAACACTTTAGTGACCGCTGACTGCAGGATTCTTCCTGGTATAGTAGCCATAGGGAACCACGAGGTGGTCGGTGGCTATTATGGCAGAAATGAAGGTTATGAACAGACGGATGAGTTTAGAAGAAGAATCGCTCCCTATTTTTATGCCTTGTTTCCATTTCCAGGACAGCCAGGGTATCAAGCATTGGATTTTGGAACATACCTCAGCTTGGTTATTTTGGATACCGAGCATTCCAACCCCATTGCGGGAGTACAGACAGAGTGGTTAGAAAAAACCTTGGAAGCTAAAAAAGATTTTCTACATACGATTCCTATCTACCATGTGCCTGCTTATCCATCGGTAAGGGAATATGATGGAAAAACCCAATCATTGGTAAGAAATAACTGGGTACCGATTTTTGAAAAGTATGACATCAAGATTGCTTTCGAGAATCATGATCATGCGTATAAGAGAACCTTTCCGATCAGAGCTGGCCAAGTAGATCAGTCTGGGGTAGTTTATGTTGGAGATGGCTCTTGGGGTACAGAACCCAGACCTATCCATGATGTACCGAGCACTTGGTACCTCAAAAAAGCTCAGTCTATCAATGCCTTTACACTATTGACCATTGAGGGAAGGCAATTCAGTCTAATCTCTATAGACTCAGAGGGTAATATCATCGATAGCTTCCCCGAAAACCCACTTCAACAATAAGCAAGGGCAATTTACTTTTCGATCCTGAAGAAATATTTTTAGCTTAGGGCATGGAAAGAAAAATTGCGCTAATCACTGGGGCTACTTCTGGGATTGGCAAGGCTACAGCTATCGCCTTGTCTAATTTGGGTTATCACATCATCGCTACTGGGAGAAGGGCGGATAGGCTAGAGGCTTTGAGATCAGAACTGCCATCTGATATAGAATTGCTTACTTTGACTTTTGACGTCAGAGACAAAGATGCCGTGAAATCCAACCTTTCTTCCCTTCCTAATGATTGGAAAAACATTGCTATTCTTGTTAATAATGCCGGGAATGCCCATGGCTTAGATCCTATACAGCGTGGTTCTCTTGAAGACTGGGATGCCATGATGGACATCAATGTCAAAGGTCTCCTGTACGTCTCCCATGAAATCATCCCAGGGATGGTCGCTCGAAATTCAGGAACGATTGTCAACATAGGCTCCATAGCAGGCAAAGAAGTATATCCCAATGGAAATGTCTATTGCGGCTCCAAGCATGCCGTGGATGCGATCACCAAGGGTATGAGGATGGACTTGAATCCACATGGCATCAGAGTGATTGGGATACATCCAGGCCTAGTGGCTACTGAATTTTCTTTGGTGAGATTCAAGGGTGATGCCGAAAGGTCAGAGACGGTTTACCAAGGTTACGAGCCACTTTTGGCTGATGATATTGCAGATACCATTGCCTTTGCTGTAAGTAGACCCAAGCATGTGGTCCTTGCCGATATAGTTATTCTACCTACTGCCCAAGCTTCCGCAACGCTAGTCAAAAAGAATCTCCTATGAAAAGTCTGTTCCAGTTATCTACCTTTGTTTTTAGCTTTTTACTTATGAGTTCCTGCGTGAAGAAGTATGAAGCTAACTATGACTTAGAATTGGAGGATTTAGGCCAGCAAGTAGAAGTCGAGCTTGAAAAGGAGGATGAAGGACATGTTGGTGAGCTAGAGCAAAGCTTGATTGATGCTGGTTTGGTGGATATCGAGACAATCATTCCTGAGGTTTATGTGGATTTGAAATATTCTACCTCAGATAATTTTTTTGGTCAAGATGTTTATGGAGAGTTGACCCGCTGTTATATCCAACCTGTAGTAGCTGAAATGCTTCTCAAATCTTTCGAAAAACTCAAAGAAGAGCATCCTGAATTGACTTTTCTAGTGTATGATGGCGTACGTCCTCAGTCTGTTCAGCAGATTTTGTGGGATAATTTGGATAAGCCTGACAGCATCAAGCCACTTTATGTTGCTGATCCGAAAGTTGGGGGATTGCATAATTTTGGTGTTGCCGTGGACTTGACATTGGCTTATCAGGATTCAGGAGAGACTTTAGATATGGGAACGGGTTATGATTATTTCGGCTATCCTGCATATCCCGACAGAGAAAGTCAAATGCTCAAGGAAGGAAAAATCACAATAGAACATATTACAAATAGAGAAATTCTCAGGAAAGTGATGAAGCATGGCGGTTTCACTGGCATCGGATCTGAGTGGTGGCATTTCAATGCTTTTTCGAGAAAAGAAGCTGCGGAGAAATTCGGAATGGTAAAGTAGGTCTCACGCAGAT
The DNA here is from genome assembly GCF_900188245.1 of Belliella buryatensis. Lineage (GTDB taxonomy): Bacteria > Bacteroidota > Bacteroidia > Cytophagales > Cyclobacteriaceae > Belliella > Belliella buryatensis. The sequence goes on from NZ_FZOK01000007.1 coordinate 156,579, forward strand.
TCCGCGGATCCTCCCTAAAGTCAGGTAAATACGCGGATTTTAATTTACCACAGATAAACACGGATGAACACTGTTTAATGAAAATTAAATATATTCTACCCAGAGATGTTTCTAAAACTTTGCGCCCTTAGCACCTTGGCAACCTTTGCGAGAGTCTAAATCTAAAATCTACAATCTGAAATTTTAACCAAACCTATTATGAAATTGAAAAATGCTATCATCCCCTTTCTAGCCTTATTTCTGACCGTAATTTCAAGTGCGGAAAGCTTTTCTCAGAATCAATTCAAAGCTTTGGTGTTTAGCAAGACAAAGGGTTTCAGGCATCAATCCATTCCTGATGGGGTAGTAGCTTTGAAGAAATTGGCTAGGGACAATGTTTTCCAGATTTAGACGACGGAAGATGAAGATTTTATTTCTGACAAAAATCTAGCAAGTTTTGATGTGATCATTTTGATGAGTACAACTGGGACGATTTTCAACTCGGAGCAGAAAAGAAGCATAGAGAAGTTTGTCCAAAGCGGAAAAGGAATCGTGGGAATTCACAGTGCCACAGATACAGAATATGAATGGGAGTGGTATACCAAGCTAATTGGAGCACACTTTCTCAACCATCCCCATCAGCAAACATTAAAGCTCAATGTAGTCGATAGGAATCACCCTGCGACTTACCATCTTCCTGAAAGTTGGGTTTGGTCGGATGAAATCTACGCCTTCAAAAACTTCAACAAAGACGTCAATGTCCTAATCACTGCTGATGAAAGAACGTATGATGCCAAAGACGGCATGGGAGATTTTCATCCCATTTCTTGGACCAATAAATATGACGGAGGCCGCATGTTTTACACTGCTCTTGGCCATACAGATTGGGCTTTTCAAGATGACAACTTTATGAAACACATCCTTGGAGGCATCTGGTGGGCTGCGAAGGGATATCCAGTGGAGTAAGTAGAGGGTTAGAAGGTTTTAGATTTGAAAATTTTAAAATTGAAAGATTGAAATATTTTGCAGAATTTTCAATTTTGAGGTTAGGATTGACTCTTTGATGTTACTTTTTTACCCTGTCTTGCCTCTTGCTTCTCGCTTCTTGTGTCTCAAATCTCATGTCTCCCATCTCAAATCTATTTTCCTCACCCTGTCATATATTTTGTATTTTTAGACACTAACCTTTAGATATGACAGCAGCGCTACTGGAAGAGTTTATCAAATCACATCATCGGGAGTCCTTTCTTTGGGCTCGGCAGTGCTGTAATTTTGATAGTCAACTGGCAGAAGATGTGCTTCAGCAATCTTATCTCAAAGTGTTGGAAGGAAAAGCTAAGTTTCATGAACAGTCTAGCCCAAAAACATGGCTATTTTCTGTTATCAGGTTTACAGCTTTGGAGTGGCTCAGAAAGAATCACAAGGAAATCCCACTGAGGTCTGATTTTGATTTGGAGGAGGCAGAGCATATTCCTGAGGCAGCAACTCACGAGGAATTGATTCAAAGGCTTCCTGACAGACAAAAGGAGATTTTGCTTTTGGTGTTTTACCACCAAATGACTTTGGAAAAAGCTGCTACAGTCATGGAAGTGAGTTTGGGGACAGCGCGGACACACTACGATAGGGGAAAGAAAAAACTCAAAGAACTAATTCTAAAAAAACAAAGCTATGAAGCGACAAGATGAAAGTGCAGATCAGGAGCTTGAAATGTTTTTTGCAGAGCTCAAGCATCAAGATAGTGAAATCGCTATTCCTCCTTATAAAAAAAGAACTCCATCTAGGATTTGGAAACTGCTTCCATTAGGGATCGCTGCTTCTGTATTGTTAGGATTTTGGATATGGAATCATGAGGAAAAAGAAGAGCCATTGTACCAAGATTTGATTATCATTTCCTTGGAGGAAGGGGAAAATCAGGAACAAAAATTTGTCATTGAACAAGCAGCCTCCATGGATGTTTGGGAATCGCCTACGGCGTCTTTATTAGATACTTACTAAACCAATTATACGATGATGAAAAAATTATTCACAGTTTATTTATTACTTTTGGCTGGCATGGTGCAAGGTCAGGACTTATTTCAGGGAACTTTGTTCCCCGCTGATCTGGTCATGAAGAACAGAGACAAAATTTCGCTTTCTGATCAACAAGCAGATAAGATCAAGGCTATTCATAGCAAGAATGCTGGCGAATTCAGTACCCTCAGGTGGGATTTGGATGCAGAGAATGAAAAGCTGAAAAAAATGCTACAAGAGCCAAAGATCAATTCAGAAGCTGCGCAAAAGCAAATGGACAAAATCCTCAATTTGGAAAACCAACTCAAAAAGAAGCAATTCAGTAATTTGTTGGCAATAAGAGGGGAATTGAATGAAAAGCAGGCAGCAGAGTTAGCTTCTATAAGCAAAAAGACAACATCGACTTGGGTGATGCATAATAGCGGAAGAGTTCAGGGTGTTGGTGCTACTTCGGTGAAAGGCAGCTCTGCTTTAAATGAGGCTTTTTCTATTTTCTCAACTGTACCAGCGGAAGGAGATAGAAAGGCTAGCGTTGTTCTAAATGGGAAGAGTTCCTTTTCAGGCAAAACTCAGCCCCCATTATATGTTATTTCTAAGAATGGAAAAGAAACTTTAATTAAGGAATTAGAGGGATTGAACCCAAGTGATATAATGGGCATTACTGTTTTAAAAGATGATAGTGCTATTAAGCTTTATGGCGAGAAGGCCTCAAATGGAGTTGTAATATTCAAGTTGAAAGAAGGATCAAATTTTGATTTTGAAAAGTAAGAATTAATAAAGCCCTTCATACAGAGTAAGTTTGAAGGGCTTTTTTCATTATGTTTTTAATGTTTTGATTTTTTCATGTATGTTTTATTTTAAGATTTGACTAATATCTTGTCTTCCTACAATGGTCATTATGTCTGCGAACTCACCATTTATTCTAAAATAAATATTATCTGAGCCACACAGACAACGTCTATATCCTTCTTTTATATAATCCATCGCTTCAAATGAATAGGGTCTTTCAGCTATTGCCTCAAAACAAATAAAGAAGGAATTAAAATACTTATCAGCTTGAACCATCCCAAAATTTCTAACTCCATAGTGATGAATCCTGATCAAATCTTCTTTAGCCGCTTGACTAAGTCTATATCTAGCCATTTAGCCTTGATTTTGACTCTTCAAGAATCTTACCTATACTATCTTCAGTAAATCCGCTTTTTTCAGCCAAATCCAATTTTTTTCTAATCCAATCTATTTGTGCTTGTTGATTTCTTGCCTGTCTGATCAAATCATTTACCAATTCACTTTTGCTGCTGTACTCCTTGCTTTCCACTTGTGATTTCAACCACTCATCATTCGGTTCTGTTAAACTGATACTTTGTCTATTCATATCTAAAATATTTGATGCTAATTTACATCACTATCGAACCAATGTAAAGTAAAATTTTCAAATTTTTCATTCCAACTCAATCTAACGCCATTTTTCAAATCTCTATTGGCATTCGCAGGTGACAAGTCTTGGTAATGTTTGGGATATTGTTTACTCGTAGAGTCCCCTTACAAAGTTTCTAAAAATAAATTGAGTCTCTCAGTTTCATCTTTTTGATAGTATCATTTGATACTATGAATCCTTTTTAAGTGTCACAACTTCCAAAAAATAATAATCCATCAAATCTTCACTGCTTTGTGATTTGGCTTTGATCAAGAGTTTCCCAGTGAGCGGAATCGTAAAATTGCTGACATTCGGATTGATTGCTGACAAGTTTACTTCGTCTTTTTTATTGAAGTTTTCATCGAATATTTCTAAATAGACATCAAAGTCCTGCAATTTTTCGCTTTTGATTGGTCCTTTTACGGTTCTGTAAAAACAGCCACAAGATTCCCAATATTGCAATTCTCCAAAAGCAACTTCTCCTTCCCTATCATCAGTTAAATCCCATGCCTCCATAATCGTTATTCCTTGAGGAAATATGGGTTTGATTACTTTTCGATCAGGGTAAGCTTCAGTTTTGATTTCACGAGTTAGTGAACTTTGCGTGTTTAAATCAAAGACTTCAATCTTAGAGTGATAATAATAAGAGATTATGAGTTTATTGTTTTCATGTAAAATAAAAGGAAGATGATCTAAGCTAAAGCCTTGATATTGGATTTTTTGACTTTTTATAAGCGCCTTATCATAAAAAGTAGGCAAAACTTCTAGTCTTTCATTCGCTACATCATAGGAAAATAAACCTATCGAGTCATCTAGGATATCAGTAGCAAACAGATATAGCCTATCACTAGAGTTATCAATGCCATTAAAAGCCAAACCAATTTGGAAGCTATTTGGTCCTTTGAAGTATGGAGAGTCATATTCTTTGATGATGTCCAATTCATTAAGGTTTACTTTCTTCAATAATGCCAGCTTATTGTTATAGAAATTTACTTTTTGTGAATTCCAGATGCCAATATTATTTTTGGAAATAGTCAAGAAAAAAGGTGTCCCATTTACACTTTCGCCAAACTCCTCAAAGGCTCCAATTTCATCATACCTGAAGTCGTCTTTCACCAGTTTAAGACTAGCTAACCCTAATGTAAATGAATTATAAAAAACGATGGAATCACTTTTTTGAAATACTTGATAAGGAGGAAAGGGATATCCTGGCACCAATGAGAGTTAATCCAGAACAATCGACTTCTTTTCAGAAAGCTTGTAAGAAAAGTGCGGGTCTTCCTTTTGAGAAGCGGAGCAGGAAAAGAGGGTTAAGATGAAAAGAATATTTTTGACCATGAATCGAATTTTACAAAGAAAAGCTCAATTCATCAAACTTGCTGAAAATTAAACTATCATCTTGAGCGTATTTATTGCATACACGAGAAAAAACCTCGAAAATCTCCAACTATGGAATTAACGGGGTTTTTGAAGTTTTTCATATTCATGGTAAGATGCATACAATCATCACCTATTTTATCTTTACAATTGAAAACAATATAAGGATAGCCTTCCATACGATCCAAGCTTTCTACAAATTTATAACCCCAACCTGCAGAAGTACCCAATGAAAAAATTAGAATGTAATTTTTGTCTTAACTCCTTATCAAATAAAAACCCCGAAAATATCCATTCTTGGAATTCTCGGGGTTTTGAAATTTAGGTTAGAAGCCTTTGGTATCATAAAGACATCAAAGTTCAATGGAAAAAACCTTCGGGGTCGGAAAAATATCAAAGATCAATAGAAAAAAACCTTCGGGGTCTGAAAAAGACCACAAAGGTTGAATGTTTAAATCATCCCAACAGATCGCTTCACCAATGTACAAGTGAAAAGATATTAAGAATCTGTAAAAAAAATTAGATATAATTAATTTTTACGATCCAATATCATCTTTAACCGTAAGCAAAATCAATACATAACTATCTTCATTAAGCTTACCTCCATTTCTGACCATGAAATTGTATAGATTGCTGCCTTTTACAGGTTCTTTCCCTCCGCCAAACTTTTTCAAATACTGGTTCAAAAAATCTCTTGAACTTGCAAGATAACCTATTTGATCTACAGTAGCAAACCATGGAATAGTTGCTATTGGTAATTCATCAATGTCATTCTTATAAGATTTAAAGTGCTTTATTACATTGAAATCCTTATCCAGAAATACCTGATGAGACTCTCTGATTCCTCTTCCAAACGAAAGAAAATAACAATTTTTAAAGGCATAAAAAGATGATATATGCTCTACGATTTTTCCATCCAAAAGCAATTGATTCACTTGCTCTTGAGTCATCGTGTTTCTATCCTTTACCGAAAGAGAGAATTCCCCGAAATCAATCTCATAGATATCTTTAACCTTCCCATCAGGTTCAAACATAGCAAAATGATAACTAAATGGTATTTTGAATAAAACTTGGTTGGTCCAAACATGCTTTCTAAAACCATCTTTATCAGCGAACGCAACATCTTCTCCCGTAGGTTCTACTGGCATCATTTTCTCAAGTTCATTGCTTCTTTCCAGATAAAAATTAAAAAGACCATGATCAAAGACGTTTTTCGAATAATGAAGTATAAAGTCTTCACCTATAAAAAAGTCGCTATTCTTAACTACAGATTTCTGCTCTGAAACAAACCCTCCTCTATGATTATAGGTTAGCATTTTACCCAAATATGAATCCTTTACAACTATCGATTCTTCTAAAATTTGGAAATCTTCTGTGCGAACAAAACTCCCAGGGCCATCTCCTGATGCCTCAATTTGAAACTGTGGTGTCCCATCCAAAGAATAAAATATATATTTTTCGATTCCTCGATCTTCTACACCAATAAGGCCTTCATCCACTTTTATTCTAACAGGACGAACTAATGGAAAATCACCAGAACCGTCTAAAAACACATAATCAATATCCTCATAAACCTCCGATAATACCCCTGATGAAGCTTGGTTTACATCTATATAAATGCTTTTGTGGATTTCTGGCTCTGTATTAAGATTACATGAATTTAACCCAATTAGTAAAGGAATTAGTGTTTTTTTCATAATTCTAAGAGATAATTAGGGTTGTAAATTTACAACCCTAATTATGTGAAATTAATAAATACTTGCCTCTGCCATTCCATACCCAGGACACAGGGTTTGCGCAGAGACACTACAAGTTGTATATCCGTCATAGGGTCTACAAACATAAAAAGACGAATCATTCTTATTGCATGGTTCTCTCTCCATCTTATACCTATACGCATCTCCATAACTTGATAAAGAAGAAAATAGCATAGACATGATCAAAATACTTAGAAATTTTTTCATATAATTTTTAAATTTAAAACATTAACAAATTGATTAAAAAGCTTTTAGCGCCAAAAACTTGCACTAAACATACCCCCCCCTCTAATTAAAAGTCAAGTTTTAATTAAAAAAATATTTCAATATTTTAGATAAGTAGTTGATTTTCAGCTAGAAAAATTTTCACATAGGAATAGTAATAAATCGTTATAAAATTATCCCCAAAATAGATTAAAAATGAATATTATGATGATAAGTGTTATTTTATTGTAAATAGGATGACTGTATTAAGAAATAATCTGCAAAAAGCTTTAGTTATCTACCTCTAAGTCTAATTTTTTAGATAAGATTGACTTGTTATCAATTAGTGACCCGATATTATATTTGGTTATGGAATGAATTTGGGGAAGGTTGTGACAATAATTTTTATAAAAGTGCTCTTTGCAAAACACGAACATTAGGAGTTTACCTCATTATTTTAAGTCTCCCTATTAAGACAAAAAACCCCAGAAACATCTCCAATAGATATTCCCGGGGTTTTTTTAAAACTCATATTTTCTCTGTGTCTCTGAGTGCAAAAAACTTCCGCGCACTTTGCACCTCAGCCTAACTTCGCGAGAGTCAGACTTATATCATCCCTACAGATCGCTTCACAAATTCAGTCAAGTCCTTACCTGTTAGCAAGCCTTGGGCAAGGAGTGCCAAGTCGAAAGATTGCTTGGCAAGCTTGGTTTGTTCTTCTTCGCTTTCTGCTTTGAGGATTTTGTCGATGACGCTATGATTTCCGTTGATCGCTACTTTGTAGCTATCAGGTAGTGAACCGTAGAAGCCCATACCGCCGCCTGTTGCAGCCATGTCTTTCATTCTGCGCATAAACTCATCCATCGTCACAGTCACCGGAAGTTCCTCAGGATTTAAGCCCTCCACTTCTACACTGTAAGATTTGTTGTCGATCGCTTTTTCGAAGATTTCCTTCACTTTTGTCGATTGCTCCTCAGAAAGCAAGTTCGCATAAGCATCGTCCTTTTGAATCAACTTTTCTACCACATCAGCATCTACACGCTTGAGTTGCGTTTTCTCTTCCTTGCCTTCCAAATGTTGGATAAAGTGGCTATCGATCGGAGAATCCATCACCAAGACATCATAATCCTTTTTGTTTGCTGACTGAATGAAAGCATCTTGCTTGTTGACATCCGTAGCATATAGATAGATCGTCTGCTCGTTTTTGTCCGTTTGGATAGCTTTTACTTTCTCTTTATACTCAGGAAGAGTGTAGAATTCCCCTTTGGTGTTTTTCAACAAGACGAAATCCTTTCCTTTTTCGGCAAATTTCTCCTCAGAGATCATTCCGTACTTTACAAATAGACCGATATCGTTCCATTTCTCTTCATAGACTTTTCTATCCTTCTTGTAAAGCTCCGCCAACTTATCAGCAACTTTCTTGGTGATGTAGTTGTTGATCTTTTTCACATTTCCATCAGCCTGCAAGAAACTTCTCGATACGTTCAATGGGATATCAGGAGAATCGATCACCCCATGTAGCAACATCAAGAATTCAGGGACAATGTCCTTCACTTCGTCCGTGATAAATACCTGTCTGCTGTAAAGCTTGATCTTGTTTTTCTGGAAATCGAAGTCATTTTTCACTTTTGGGAAATACAAGACTCCGGTCAAGTTGAATGGATAATCCACATTCAGGTGAATCCAGAAAAGCGGATCTTCACTCATTGGATAAAGCTCCTTGTAGAAAGCAAGGTAATCTTCATCTTTCAGATCATTTGGCGACTTGGTCCAGATCGGTGAAGTAGTATTGATGATGTTGTCAACTTCGATAGATTTCCACTTTTTCTTTCCTTCTTCATCTTCACCATCTTCTACACTTTCGGTCTTTGTTCCGAACTTGATCGTAACAGGTAGGAATTTGCAGTATTTGTCCAAGATTCCCTGAAGCTTCCACTTGTCCAAAAACTCTTCGGATTCTTCATTGATGTGAAGGATAATATCTGTACCTCTTTCTGTTCTACTTCCTTCGGAAATCTCAAATGAAGTACTTCCATCGCATGTCCATTTTGCAGCTTCAGCACCTTCTTGATAAGAAAGGGAATTGATCTCTACAGTGTGCGCCACCATAAATGCAGAGTAGAAACCCAGACCAAACTTACCAATGATTTCATTTGCATCTTTGGCGTCTTTGAATTTCTCTACGAATTCTGTAGCACCAGAGAAGGCGATCTGATTGATGTACTTTTTGATTTCTTCAGCAGTCATCCCAAGACCTCTATCGGAGATGGTGATGGTCTTTTTGTCCTTGTCGAAAGACACTTCGACGGTGGTATCACCAAGTTCTCCAGTATATTGGCCGAGGGTGGCCAATCTTTTGATTTTTTGGGTGGCATCTACCGCATTGGAAACCAATTCGCGGAGAAAAATCTCATTGTCGGAGTATAAGAACTTTTTGATGATCGGGAAAATATTCTCGGTATGTATCGAGATGGTTCCTTTTTCCTGCATAGCTATATTGAATTTTAATTATTGATAAACAATTTTGACAATACAGCCTTATCAATGCCTGTTCCAAAGGGTAAAAAATGTCATTTTGGCAGAAGATTATACTTTGGAACTATTTGAAGGGTATGCTGAGACACATTGTGAAATCAGTGAATGTATCGGCTAATCCTTTTTACTAACTTTTTAAGCATATTTCGGGTTTTAAATTAACATTATGAAAATCAATTATATAAATAAAATATAAAAGTCTAGGAATTGGTTGGATTATTGTAACTTTCAATTATCAATCAGAAAAATTTTAGATTTATATATTTTTCAATACAGCACTTCAAAAATACTTTTAAAGTTAGGGTTAGCTGCTTTGAATACAAGATGATTTGACTTTCAAAAGCGTAAAGCCAATGTTTTTATAATTTTAACGACAACAAAATGATTCAGAAAACCCAGTACCCTGAAAATGATTTGTTTATAATAGCTATAGGAGCCTCTGCTGGAGGAATGGAGGCTATCCATTTGCTATTTGATCACACTCCTGAAGATGACGTAGCCTATGTAATCATTCAACATCTTTCCCCAGATCATAAAAGCTTCATGGCTGAGCTATTATCGAAGCACAGCAAATTGGAAATTTTAGTTGCTGAAAGTAATATGCTTGTCAAGGCAAACCGTGTTTATTTACTACCCAAGGGGAAAAACATGACTATCAACGATAAGAGGTTGTATCTAACAGATATAGAACCTAGGGAGCCCAATCGAGCAGTTGATATATTTTTTGATTCTCTGGCTCAAGATTTAGGAGATAGAAGTATCGCGATCATCTTGTCTGGCACTGGTGCCGACGGAACCAAGGGTATCAATTCAATAAAGAAAAGTGGAGGTTTTGTTATTGTTCAGGATCCTGAAAGTGCCAAATTTCAAGGGATGCCAAATAGTGCCATTGAGTCTGGAAATGTGGATGTTATTCGCCCTCCTGAGTTGATACCTGGAGAGATTATCGCTCACCTATCACAAGGAGTTTTGGAAAATAGCTTCAACCGTCAAATTACCCAAAGTGACGATGTGGAATTACTAAAAATATTGAATCAAATTCAAGCTCACACGCCGTTTGATTTTTCGGAATACAAGCGTCCTACAATTATTAGAAGGATTGCGAAGCGCATGACTAAGAATAATATTTCATTTTTGAAAGATTATGGCCAATTTTTGGATAATAATCCTGAAGAAATCAATATTCTGGCGAAGGAATTTTTGATTAGTGTCACCAAATTTTTCAGGGATAAGGATGCTTTTGATGTCATCAAAGAGTCTTCATTGAGAGAAATAATTCAGAAAAAACTTCAAGTAGATACTTTAAAGATTTGGGTTGTAGGCTGTGCAACAGGAGAAGAAGCATATTCTATGGCTATTCTTATTATAGAGGAGTTGACAGAATTGAAGAAAAATCTTGAGGTAAAGATATTTGCCAGTGATATTGATAAAACAGCCTTACAGCATGCCTCAAAGGGGGTCTATTCCGAATATATAGAAAGGGATGTATCTCAAGAGCGACTAGACAAGTATTTTATCAAACAAGGGAAAACATATAAAATCAGGGAGAATGTCAGGAAGATGATCATTTTTGCTGAGCATGATATAGTTAAACAACCACCTTATGGAAAAATTGACTTGATCAGCTGTAGGAATTTACTGATTTACATTAATCCAATATTGCAAAGAAGGATACTTACTTCACTTCATTTCTGCCTAAATCTCGGGGGCTATTTATTTTTAGGTCCCAGTGAAAGTTTGGGAGAATTAAAGAAATCCTTTGTTGAAATAGATAAGAAATGGAAAATTTACAAAAGTATTGAAGTGGTAAGAAACCTGCGAAACACCACCTACAGCACTCCAGGCTTAGAGAGGCATATGATAAATCCTAATCCGAGTGTGACACCTCAAAAAAGTATGGCGAAAAGTAATTTGACAGAACTCACTAATAATGCGCTTTTGGAAGAAACAGGCTATCAAGCTGGTATTTGGGTGGACATAGATTTTGAAATAATTCAAACCTCAGGAGACTATGAAAAATTTCTATTACCTAAGATATTCAATTTCAATTTACTTGAAATGTTGCCTGAAGAGTTGGCAATAGCCACCTCAACCTCTCTAAAAAAGGCATTTAAATCCCAGCAAAAAGTAATTTTGGAACAGGTACATTTCTCTAAAAATAATTCGGTTCATTTCGTGAATATACTTGTTAAGCCATTTCTTTCGGGGAAGGAGTCTATTCAAGATGTATTCTTGGTCATGTATCTTGACAATGAAGAGGATCAGGGCAGAACCATAGATATTGAATCATTTCAATTAGAGCGGCATACAGCTCAGTTTTTTGAGGATATGAAACTAGAGTTGGCAGATACAAAATCAAGGTTAAAGGATGCATTTGAGGAGTTAGAAGTATCAAATGATAATATTTCGTCCTACAATGAAGAGTTGATCTCTGGAAATGAAGAGATGCAAAGTACTAATGAAGAACTTCAGTCTGTGAATGAGGAATTACAAACAGTTAACAATGAATATCAATTGAAAATCAAAGAGCTGGCCGAATTGAATGATGACTTAAATAATTATTTTAAGTCTACCATCAATGCTCAACTTTATGTAGACAAAGATCTTATTCTTCGCAAATTCACTCCTTCGGCAATCTTACAAATCAATCTCAAAGAATCCGATTTGGGTAGGCTTATCAGTGATATATCTACCAATATTAGGTTTTCCACATTGATGGATGACATAGCAAAGGTGGTATCTACATCTGAGACAATCAAAAAAGAGGTTCAAACCTTGGATGGCAAATGGTACCAAATGGCTGGAGTTCCCTATATCAAGCAACAAGACAATCAAAAAGATGGTGCGATCATCACTTTCAATGATATCACTGAATTGAAAAAGGTACAAGATAAATTATCAAGAATCAATCAGGATCATGATACTTTCATTTATTCCGTTTCTCATGATCTAAAAGGACCACTGAATAATCTGAGATCTTTGATCACCATCCTAGAAGAGTCTATAGTCATCACCTGCGAAGAGGACAAAGAAGTGCTTGACATGATCATGCTATCTACCACTAATCTTGGTGCTATTATCCATGAGTTGACTGATATCGTCAACATTGAGAACGAGATAGATATTCTTGAAAATATTGATGTAGAGGCTATGCTTAAGGAAATAGAGGCTAGCATGAAAGATAAGCTTGTGATTTCAAATGCAAAAATTAATTTAGATTTGAAGGTTTCTGAAATTCCCTTTTCCAAGAAAAATTTAAGGAGTATTCTGACAAATATCCTGAGTAATGCTATAAAATATTGCTCTCCTAACAGAGCACCTGAGGTAAGTTTTAGTACACAGTTGGTAGATGGATGTATTGTCTTGTCAGTCAAAGATAACGGTCTCGGAATCCCTGAAAGTAAAAAACAGGAGATTTTCGCTAGATTCAAAAGAGCTCACGACCATGTAGAAGGCAGTGGGGTGGGTTTATTTCTGATTAAGAAAATAATCAATCTGGCTGGTGGCGATATTGAAGTAGAAAGCGAATTGGGTAAAGGATCGACTTTCAAAGTCTATTTCAAATGCATTGATGCAGCCTAAATTTTTTGCAAAACACTAACAGTTTCCTTTATAAATCCTGATCATCGAATTGATCAGGATTATTTTTTTGAATGAACTTTTATTCTGCATGTTCAGAATCAGCTTCTTTAGGTAGAATCCTTAAAAGAATAAATGGTATTACAATACAGATGATGCCTATGATGGTTTTGATTTCAAAACTAGGAAGAAAGTTCATGATGATCACGTAAACCCCACAGCTTAGAAAGGTGAGTTTCAGCACAGGATTATCATAAGCCCAAGCAAAAGTCAAATAGGCAATCCCAATCAAGCAAAACATGATGGTTCTGATCAATGCATCTATTTCATCTCCAAAATCAATGAAATAGCCAAGAACTATAGCCACTAAAACTAAAAATAACACTACTCTGTAAATTTGTATAATGTGTTTTTTAAAGAAATCCATAAATATACTTTTCGTGGATCAACTAAATAAAGCCTTTAAGGTAATAGATTTAAACTAAATTCAAAAGAATTGACTGCCTCAAATATTTCAAAGTATTTTCAACCTATTTCTATTTATTTCAAACCACCGAAGAAATATCCCAATATCCACTTATATCCAATAATATCCCCAATATATTTCAATTATATATCTATCTTATTTCTATTTGTTTCCACCATATCTCTATGAATATCATATTCTTGAAAAATATCCCAATAGCCATCAATATCAATTAATTATTACCTCAATATCTTCTCCATTTTCTTTCCTTTCGCTAATTCATCGACCAATTTATCCAGATATCTAACTTGCTTGGTGAGTGGATTATCGATTTCTTGGATTTTGTAACCACAGATGGTACCGGTGATCAATTCGGCCTTGGGATGGAGCTTTGCCTGCGCAAAAAACACTTCGAAAGTTACTTTTTCATCTATCAAAGCCTGAATCTTTACATCGTCAAAACCAGTGAGCCATTTGATCACTTCATGCAGTTCTTCTTTCGTTCTTCCTTTGCGTTCTACTTTAGTGACATAGTGTGGATAGACCGAAGCGAAGGTCATTTTTGCCATTCTTTCGTTGTGTTCTGGGGTAGGGATCATAATCTACATTGTTTTTCACGAAGTTTAAATTTATGATTCTTTGAAATAAAGTGGAAATATAACCTCCAAAAAAGCAGGCAGGTTCGTGAAATATGCTTTGAGAAAACTCTTGAAATAGATATTTACATGGTGATATGATTGTACGGAAAATTATGTATTGCTTATCAAGAAACAAGTTTTGGAGCTGTGTCTACTTTATTTCCATCATATTTCAACTTTATATCCAACTTATTTCCTATCTAAATCCACCTTGTATCTATCATTTTCATAACTTTGACCTTGAAAAGTAAGAATATGCTCCAACAAATCCGTACCCTTATCCTCAAAGAACTCACACTAGAGTGGAGGCAGAAGTATGCCCTCAATGGGATTTTGTTGTATGTGGTTTCGGCAGTATTTATCACTTATCTGAGCGTAGGTGCTAAGCAGGGTAATATTGGAGTGCCCACTTGGAATGCTTTGTATTGGATTATTATCCTTTTTTCAGCTGTGAATGCAGTGGCCAAAAGCTTCGTACAAGAGCATCAGGGTCGGCAGTTGTACTATTATATGATTGCTTCTCCTGAAGCCATCATTGTTTCCAAGATCATATATAATTCGATTTTGACATTGGTTTTGGCACTTTTGGGATACTTGGTATTTAGTGTCATCTTGGGGAATCCTGTACAGAATCAAGGGCTGTTTGTATTGAACTTGGTGCTAGGTGGTTTGGGTTTTTCAGCTTGTCTGACCATGGTGTCTGGTATCGCTTCCAAAGCCAGCAACAATGCCACTTTGATGGCTATATTAAGCTTCCCAGTGATCATCCCGATTTTACTGATGGCCATTCGGGTATCCAAGAACGCCATAGATGGATTGGATTGGAGTGTCAGCGTAGACAAAATCATCACCTTATTGGCTATCAATGCCATTATTTCTGCCACAGCTTATATTCTGTTTCCTTATTTGTGGAGGAGTTGATATCGTGAAATTATCTTTTCATCCACATTCCTTTGGCACTGTTCAAATAAGTAACAAAAAGCACAGGAATCAGGAACTTATGCCTTATTTTTGCCCCTGAAATGTAAAATTCTTACCGATGAACTGCCCAAGTCAATTGTATCATAAATATCGCATACAGTCAATCTAAGCATTCTCCTAAAACTACGGTAGTAAGAAGCCGTAGCATGTTTGGGATTCGGTAATTAACCATCATCAACACAAACGAAATCAAGATGAAATCAAGCTGGTGGAAAATTCTCACTATTGCATTGCTGGCTTATACCATCATCGCAGGTCTCCTGCTAGACGTACCAAGACTTCCCATCCTTAACGAGACGATCAGGGCATTATATTTTCATGTCACTATGTGGTTTGGGATGATCATCATGCTGATAGTAGCAGTGATCTACAGCATCAAGTACCTCAAGAGCAACGACCTTCGACATGATGACATCGCCATAGAGTTCACCAATGCTGCTATTCTCTTTGGTGTATTAGGAATTGTAACAGGGATGCTGTGGGCGAGATATACTTGGGGGGATTATTGGTCTGGAGATCCCAAGCAAAATGCCTCTGCCATTGGCCTATTGATGTATTTTGCATATTTGATTTTAAGAAACTCACTCACAGACGTGCATCAAAGAGCGCGAATTGGCGCTGTTTACAACATCTTTGCTTTTGCTGCATTTATCCCTTTGATATTTGTATTGCCTAGACTTACAGACAGCTTACATCCAGGTAATGGTGGAAACCCTGGGTTCAATGCTTACGATTTGGATAGTAATCTGAGAAAAGTATTTTATCCGGCAATCATCGCTTGGACCCTACTTGGGACTTGGCTCAGTGTAGTCAGGGTAAGATTGAAACGAGTAGAACGAAAAATCGAAGACAAATTGATCAATCAGATCTCTTAACTAGCATTACAAATAATATCATAGCGCATCAAGCCTGGCGGTGATAGGCGCGTCATCATCAACTGAAAATATTATGAAAAAGTGGTTTGTCATTTTATTTCTTCTTGTGAGTTTACAAGGAATCGCACAAGAGAAAATTGCCATTACGAAAGAGGATTATCAAAATTCAAAAATAGAGATGGCCGACTTGATGCGGTCTGAAGGTAAAATTTATGTGTTGGTAGGTGTGATCGGGATTGTTTTTGCAGGAATCTTGGTTTATGTAATCAGTACAGATCGCAAAGCTGCTCGATTGGAGCAATTGATCAAAGAAAAATAGTATCCAATAACTTGAAATTTGCGTAAGCAAATGCTAGTAATAAATAAATAGAAAATGAAAAAAGGACATATTCTAGGCTTGGGGATCATCGCCATTGCGATCGTCATCATCGTTTCCATGTTGGGAGATGCGAGTACGTATGAAAGCTTTGCTACAGCCAAAGCGATGAAGGAAAGAGGAGAGGACAAGGCTATTCACGTAGTAGGTCAGTTGAAAAAGACAGATTCAGGCCAAGTGGTGGGCATAGAAGTCAATGAAGATAAGACCTCTTTTTATTTTATGATGGTAGATAATGATGGTACGGAGCAGCGGGTATTTTACAACGAGCCTGTTCCTGCCGATTTTCATAGATCAGAGCAGGTTGTAGTGATTGGTGGCTACAAAAGTGATGAGCTATTTATGGCGGATAAGATCCTGATGAAGTGTCCATCCAAGTATCAGGAGAACGAAGTCAATACTGCCGGAATGTAAACCTGAATTCAATTAAGATATGATCAATACCTTTGTGGGTAATCTTGGCCATTTTGCCACTATTCTTGCTTTTGTAAGTGCAGTGCTGACGGCCTTTTCCTATTACAAATATCACCAAGCCAACGAGCTTGAGAAGTCCAATTGGAAGAATTTTAGTAGAATACTTTTCTATATTCATGCTGTAGCCTCGGTAGTCATCGCGGCGACTCTTTTTGAAATCATCTACAATCATCGATTTGAGTATTTCTATGCCTATTCTCACTCCTCTATGGCACTACCTGTGCATTACATGGTGTCGAGTTTCTGGGAAGGACAAGAAGGGGCTTTTATCTTGTGGATAGTCTGGAATGTTGTGCTCGGTCTAGTGATTATACATACCAATAAAACATGGGAAGCACCCGTGATGGTGGTATTTGCATTGGTTCAAGCCTTCTTGGTTTCCATGATCCTTGGTGTGGTGATTGGAGATTTGAAAATTGGCAGTTCACCATTTATTCTTCTTAGAGATGCTGTGACAGCTCCTATTTTCCAGATCAATCCTGATTTTGTTCCAGAAGATGGGACGGGTTTGAATCCACTTCTACAAAATATTTGGATGGTGATTCACCCTCCTACTTTGTTTTTGGGATATGCTAGTACACTGGTGCCTTTTGCCTTTTTAATGGCAGGGCTTGCTTCAAAAAGATATTCTGAATGGATTCGTCCTGCGCTACCGTGGGCGATATTCTCTGCTATGGTATTGGGTATGGGGATTATCATGGGTGCTTATTGGGCCTATGTGACCTTGAACTTTGGAGGCTATTGGAACTGGGATCCTGTTGAAAATGCGGTATACGTTCCTTGGTTGATTTTAGTAGCAGGTATTCACACGATGATTACCTATAAGAAAAGTGCCACAGCGCTCAAGACCTCCATCGTATTGATCATTGCTTCATTTATCCTCGTGCTATATGCTACATTTCTAGTAAGAAGTGGGGTATTGGGTGACTCATCAGTTCACTCCTTTACCGACTTGGGGCTATCAGGTCAGCTATTGATTTACATGCTATTCTTTTTGTTTGCAGCTATTTTCCTGTCAGTTCGAGCATGGAAGCATATCCCAAGCTCGGAAAGGGAAGCTTCTGTATATTCAAGAGAGTTTTGGATTTTTATAGGGGCGACTACCTTGGGTCTGATGGCATTTCAGGTGATCTTACCTACCTCTATTCCGGTATGGAATGCGATTGTTGAGAGTTTCGGTGGGATATCCAATATGGCTCCTCCAGCTGATCAAGTCGGGTTTTATACCAAGTTTCAGCTTTGGTTTGCAGTAGCGCTAGCACTATTGACAGCTGTAGGGCAGTTTTTTTGGTGGAATAAGATGGATTCTAAGACGCTGAAAGACACCTTGACGGTTCCATATGTGGTTTCTGTTTTAATTTCTGCAGCGATCATTGTTATAGGCAAAGTCTATGATATTAGCTATATCGTGGTAGTTCTTGCAGGGACGTTTACCATCGTTGCAAATGCTACTATTCTGACTAAGTTGATAAGAAAATCTACGTTCAAACTTGCAGGAGGATCTTTGGCACATATTGGTCTTGGGATGATTTTGATCGGGGTGATGTTCTCATCAGGTTATTCAGAAGTGATTTCTTATAACCTTTCTGGCCTGACTTATAGCAATAGCTTCGAAGACGAGATCAACAAAGAACACGTCTTACTTTGGATCAACAAGCCAACGCAGATCAAAGATTATACTGCCATCTACAGAGGTAGGCAGAAAAAAGTAGTGGGAGTGCCAGGACTTGTTGATGCTAAGTTGCTCAAGTCTACTGGAGAGGTCAACCAAGCTATTGCTTTAGCTGATATTGTTGTCAATGGCAAAACATATCATAGGGAAGGAGAATTTGTCAATATTGTATTGGAGGAAAATGACTACTTCAAAATAGACTACTACCAAGAAGACGATCTCAAATTTTCACTCAGCCCAATGGCACAGTATAATACTTCTATGGGCTTGATTTCTTCTCCTGATTCGAGGAGGTTTCTCAATAGGGATCTGTACACCTTTGTCTCTGTCATCAATGATTTCGATGATCCTGAGTGGAGAGAAGATGAGCTATTCGAAGTGGCACCTGGAGATACTTTTTACCTCGCTGATATGGTGACTAAGTTTGAAAGTGCTGATGTGGTCAGAGAGTTGGACGGAATGCAATTGTTTGATGGGGATGTCGCCGTCAAAGCAAAATTGACAATACAGGATTATGATGTGGAGAAGGTACTGGAACCGATATTCATCATCCGTAATAATCAAGTAGGGCGTGTTCCTGTAATAGAAAATGAATTGGGTCTGAAGGTGGAATTGACTAATATCCTACCTGAGGAGAATAAATTCGTATTTACTGTGAATAGAAATCAGAAAGATTATGTGGTACTCAAGGCCATGGTCAAGCCACAAATCAATATCCTTTGGGCTGGAACCATCATCATGTTGATCGGATTCTGTGTGGCTATTTACAGAAGATATGATGAATTTTCCAAAATGAGGGATAAAGGATTAGAATAAAAAATGGTATTGAAAGTCATTAAAAGATTTCGATAGCATAATTAAAAGAAGCCTAAAGTCGAGAGTTAATCGAGATTTTAGGTTTTTTTATGACTTTTTTCCAATACATATATCCCAGTCCCACTGTGGATAAAAAGAAAATAAAGGAAGTCCACTCGTAAGTTCTATTGTTGCTTTTTCTTTCCTCTATGTTTTGTTCTTTTTCTTGGAGGGCTCTTTTGAGTGTAGCGATCTCTCGTTCCTGTTTTCTAGAGATGAATTTGTAATCGTTTTTTTCGTAGGTAATTTCTGTCTTTTCAATTTCGCTGAGCATCTTGAGCTCATCCATGATCTGATTATCCTTATTGATGATCCTTTCCATCCAATTGTTAGTTTCGACCATGTCTTTTTTTGTCCTATTTCCAAAAATCCCCGACTTTTTACTTTCAGAATTTTGCCATTGCTGATGAAGGGCTTGTCTTTCCTCCATAAGTTTTTCCAATTTGGCTTGTGAAAAAACAAGTAGGGGTGCAAAAAAGAAAAGAAGGAATAAAGTCTTTTTCATAAATTAAAGATTTTATTCCTCTGAAAAACAAATAATGTGCCGAGTATCTGAATTGAATCAATGATGGAGTAGATTATCGCATCTTCATTTTCTTTCCAGTCCTTCTTTTAAATGATCCTTGCCTTCTCTTGTTGTTTGTATAAAAGTTGTACAAGAAATTTACCGCAAATACAGCTATGGTTAAAGGAATGAAAAATCCTGCTGCCATGGTCTTGATGCCCAATAGAATCAAAAGCGAGGCGATGATGCCCATCTTAAATGAAGTGTGACTCTCTGGATAAACTTTGCCTACCAAATAAAGGCTAAGTGATTCTATAAAAGCGACTAAGATGATGAGGTAGAAAAGCATCTGAGCCATAGTGGTATCAGCTGACCATACCACCCAAGCAAGTCCAGCAGCTACCAATATCAAGCTGAGGGATTGAATCGATGTGTTTAATCTTTCTTTCATAGGTTTTAATTTCGGGGTTATGCCAAATAAGTTATACATAAAACCCCAAATAAAAAAACATGCTTCGTTGAAAAGAAAAGCCCCATTTGAAATTCAAATGGGGCTACATGAGTTTTTAAAGCTTTCTCTTGATGAAATCTGTCATCATATTGTATAGATGCCAGCTGGTATTTCCACCTGAGATCCCATGATTTCTATTGGGATAATAGAAAGATTCAAATTGCTTATCTGCCTTGATTAATGCATCTACAAGGTCGACAGCATTTTGAAAATGTACATTGTCATCTCCTGTACCATGGATCAACAACAAGTTGCCCTTCAATTTGTCGACATGGGTGATGGGGGAATTGTCGTCATAACCTGATGGGTTTAGTTGTGGAGTTTGTAAATAGCGCTCAGTGTAGATCGTGTCATAGTATCTCCAAGTCGTCACTGGTGCCACAGAAATAGCAGCCTTGAACACATCATTGCCGATCATCAATGCCAATGATGACATGTAGCCACCATAGGACCAACCCCATATACCAATTCGGGATTTATCTACAAAAGGGAGCGTGCCCAAATGTCTTGCACCAGCAATCTGGTCTTCAGTTTCGATTTTTCCTAAGTTGGCATAGGTGCTATGCTTGAAGTCTCTGCCTCTAGCGCCTGTTCCTCTATTGTCTACACAAACCACAATATAGCCTTCTGCGGCCAGGTGGTGATGCCAAAAGTCCCTAGTTCCTCCCCAGCTGTTGGTAACATTCTGGGAGCCGGGACCGCCATATACGTACATCAATACAGGATATTTTTTTGCTGGATCGAAATCCGCAGGTTTGATCATATAAGCATTGAGCGAAGTGCCATCTATAGTTTTGAAATCGAAGAATTCCTTTTCAGCCAAGGCAAAATTCTTCAATTTATCTCTCAGCTCTTGGTTATCT
Source organism: Belliella buryatensis (assembly GCF_900188245.1). Lineage (GTDB taxonomy): Bacteria > Bacteroidota > Bacteroidia > Cytophagales > Cyclobacteriaceae > Belliella > Belliella buryatensis. The sequence continues at coordinate 177,653 of NZ_FZOK01000007.1, forward strand.
TCCAATACTTGCAATTCTTTCCCTGCTGCAGTATTCAAAGTAATTCTTGCAGGACTATTTGCTTGTGTATGGGTAGCGATGTAGTATTTGAAATCCTTACTCATGTTGATGCTATGCGTACCGCTAGCAGGGGTTAGGATCTTTTTATTTTTGCCATCCATGTTGATGACATAGAGGTTTCTTTCAAGTGGGGAAGCTTCCGTAGAAATGAAATAGATTTTTTTGCCTTTTTCATCTACACCGATTAAGCTACTTACTTCCCAGCTGCCGCTTGTGATTTGCTTGATCAGCTTACCAGACATGTCATGGTGGTAGATATGCTTAAATCCATCCTGCTCGGAGGTTCGAATGAAACCTTTATCTCCTGCCAAGAAGTAGAAGTTGTCATTGTAGTTGAGATCAACGTAGGTTTTTGATTTTTCCTGTAGGATCAAATTGCTTTCTCCAGTAGCAGTATTGGCAGCAAAAAAATCAAGCTGGTTTTGAAGTCGGTTGAGTCTGATATACGCTAGGGTATTTGAAGTAGCAGTCCAGTAGATTCTAGGTAAGTAGATGTCTTTTTCTGTACCAGTGTCTACTTTGATGGTGTTTTGAGAAGCCAAATCATAGACGTGGATACTCACCTCAGCATTTTTTTCCCCTGCTTTAGGATATTTGAACCTATAATCTTGCGGGTATAGCTCGCCCCATGTTTGCATATTGAATTCAGGAACATCGGTTTCATCAAATCGGATAAAGGCAAGTTTCTTCCCATCTGGAGACCACTCAAATGCTTTGGACATGGAAAACTCCTCTTCATAAACCCAATCAGCAGCCCCATTGAGGATGTGGTTCCATTTACCATCCTCGGTTACTTGAGTGATCTGGTTATTATCAAGCCTTACAATAAAAAGGTTGTTGTCCCTCACATAAGCGACTTTGTCATTATCTGGAGATAAGGTAGCGTACATGATTTTTTCACCATTCACGAGCAGTTGTGCATCGCCTGTCTGAAGGTCTACCACATGGTTGACTGCCTTGCTAGATCTTCTGTAAATACGTTCAATGTTAGAGGATAGTAGCGCTTTGGTTTCATCTGCATTGAAACTATAGCTGGAGAAGTTGACGCCGATTTTTGTACCATCTATAAGGGTAGCTTCTTGCTTTCCAGTAGCGACATTGATTTTAACTACAGATGGACCTGATGCAGACCTTACTAGTGAACTATAGTACTGCCCATCTTTCATCCAATTGATACCATAGACTCCCTTCGCAGAGAATGAATTGGACTTGAATACGTCCTCTAAGCTTACTTTTTTCTTTTGTTGGGCAAGAGCCGAAAAGCACAGCATAAGCAATGCAAACAGTGCCCAAGTTTTTTTGATTTGGTACATATTTATATTTGAGTTTATGATTTTCGGGAAAATTATCTGAACGTAAAAAAAGTCAATTATTAACAATTAACCCAAACTTTTACAGCAGAGGTTTTTATTTCAATTCAAGCCAATCAAACCAGCTCAAACATAGCCTCAATTTCTACGGGAATATTATCTGGAAGTGAATTGAAACTCACTGCACTTCGAGTTCCGATACCATTTTCCTCACCCCATACTGCTGCAAAAAGTTCACTACAGCCATTGATGACATAGGGATGCTTTTCAAATCCATGTCTGAAAGCCTTTCTTCCAGATCAAAAAAAGTCTTGTAATGAAGGAATTTCTTCAAAACGCAAAGTATTAGTCCACCTCTCAAGTACTCTAAGGCATAATATAGGCTAATAGCTATTATATATGCTCACATGGAGAATAAAAGAGAGGCGGTCTCATACATCTCTTAAAATTTAAGGCTAGTTGATTTCTCGGCTAGCCTTTCTTGTTTAACTCAAAATGCTTATTTGGAACACTTTAAGACTATTTACTAACCTTTAACGGAGACAAAATTTTAAAAAAAGAAAAGAAGAATTTTTCGACCTAAAGTCAAAAAAATAAAGGCCGAAATCTAAGAAATCGGCCTCCATTGCTTAAAATTAGCTGTCAGAATTTACATTTTGAGACAGCCTCTTTTTTATTATTGAATCAATATTAAAAACTTGTGGCAATAAGTAATTACCTCACGATATTCATACCAATTCTCTTTTTATTATTGCTAGCAGCAACAATATCAGTAGACTCAAGTTCGAAAACTAATCTTACGGCCTGAGTATTTGTCAATTCAGGAATATTTATAGTTAGAAATCCAAATGCTTCGTTAGCAGGAATTCTAACATTCAAACCTTCAGGTAAAGAGTAATGAACTCCTTCAACTGCTGTAGTGCTTTCTGCCACTACTCTCACAGGAATAGTCAAATCCTGTCCATGTAAACCGCCAAAAAGATTGATTCTGAAAGTTCTGTTTCCTGCATTGTTTCTTAATTGTGGCAGCAAAGGATAGTTTACGCCAGGAGCGTTATTTCTAGCCACAGCGTCCTCGAATTCAACAGTTAATGTTCTGAAGAAATGTTGTTCAGAGTAATCCTCAAAGCAACTCGTTGCTACAAATGACACCATTAGTGCAACTAAAATTACATATATTCTTTTCATAGCATTAGTCTTAATTAATAGCCTCTATTTTGAACTAGATTTGTGTTGACATCAATTTCACGGTTTGGAAGATTTCCAAGAACTCTAAAATCTGTAAATTCTAAAACACCGTTCATTTTTGTGATATCTCTACCTAATCTCTTTAGGTCAAAGAACCTGTGACCTTCAAATGCAAATTCCCTTCTCTTTTCTGCCAAGATTTCTTCAAGGACTTGAGGACCGGTAATGTCCGCCAAAGCCACTAAACCTGCTCTAACTCTAAGTTTATTAATTTCTGTCAAAGCAGATCCAAACTGACCCAAATGATAATGAGCTTCAGCTTTGTTGGTAATTGCTTCTGAATAACGGATTACTGGTACGTTATCAAGGTTAGCTACACCATTCTTACCTGCAAATTTATTAATCTCAGTCAAAGCGGAGTTGACTGCAAGTCCTCTTTGCTGCAATTGTCTTCTCAAGTCTTCTTCTGGGAACGCTGCTACGAGCCCATCAGAGAACACAACGTTACCATGAGATGCGGGGTTCGGATCATTCAAGAAGTTTCTAGTCATAAATGTCGCTCTCAACGATTCATTTACTCCGATGTTATCAGGAGTAGTAAATACAATCTCAAAGAATGACTCCGGATGAATTGGTGTTCTCCAACCACTAACAGGATCACTTGGGAACGTAGCTCCACCGCTTGCCATAGCTAAGTCAGCCTGCACGATTGAACGTTGATAATCTCCTCTGTAAAGAGCCACCCTAGAGAAAAGAGCAGCAACAGCTCCAGCAGTCACAAAATGAGGACTTCTTTGATTTCCTAAGTTTTGTAGCAAAGAGTAAGATTCCTCCAAATCGCTATAAATAAAATCATAAACTTCTGTAACACTTGCTCTAGCAGGATAAATTACATCAGCAACTGCCAATGAACCATTTTCGAGAATAGGAACACCACCATTATTGAATTGTGGAATATCTGCCGTAGGATCATAAGCATACACTCTTGCCAAATCATGGTAAAGCAATGCTCGAAGGAAAAGCACCTCTCCTCTTATTCTATTTCTAAATGTAGTAGGCAATTCAACTTCACCTAACGCTTTCAGAACTAAATTGATTTGGTTAATTGTAAAATATGCAGTGCCCCAGTTACTCATATGAGATCCTGGCTGATTATTGAATTGACCTACCAAGCGGTTACCAGCCCCTGTATTGAACGCATTATCTGCAAGAAGTTCTGGGATGGCAATGAAATCCCTACCATAAAGAGCTACAGCTCTAAACCTGGCATAAATTCCATTAGTTGCAGCAGTAATAGCTTCTTCGCTGCTCAAAGCTGTCGCTGAGTCAATCGATTGTCTTGGTTCTACATTCAACCACTCAGCACATGAGCTTATGGTTAAGATAAGCCCTATTGCAAAACATTTTAATATATTCTTTTTCATGACGATTAATTAAAAACCAATTTGAACACCTAACGTATACGCCCTCGTTTGAGGCAATGCACCTTGGGTAGAAGTAAAGCTGCCTTCTCCAATTACCAATTCAGGATCATATCCTTTCCATGCAGTCCAAGTCAAAAGGTTAGCACCTTGGGCATAAACCTGAGCAGATCTCAATTTCATTCTAGAAAGGAATTGTCTAGGGATATCATAATTTATTGCCAACTGTCTCAAACGAATGAAGGAAGCATCTTCCAAGAAACGTGAACTTCCTGCATTTTTATTTCTAGCGCCAGTTTCGGCACCACCACCAATAGGTCTTGGAACATTAGTAACTTGACCAGGCTCGGTCCAGCGATTAGCATAAACACTCTGCAAACTGTTCCTGTTATCCTGTCCATTTCTAGACCAGAACTGCATTTGACCAGCGTTGCTTAACTCTCTACCATAGTCATAGATAAACAATGCACTTACAGATAACCCCTTGTATGTGAATGTATTTGTCAACCCACCAAAAAAACTACTCAGTGAATTTCCAAAAGTATAAAAATCACCTGGAGAAACTGGGTTGTAAGTCACATCACCATTAGCATCAAACCACATTGGCTTGCCTGTAGCGGAGTTTACACCTGCATATTTTGCAGTAAAGTTAGTTCCTATTGAATAACCAACTCTTACAGATTGATTACCTGGAAGGACATCATCACCACCCAAATCAAGTACTTCATTATTGATAAATGTAATGTTGAAATTAGTAGTCCAAGAGAAATCTCTTTTAACAATGTTTCTTGTTTGGATTTCAATTTCAACACCTTCATTTTTCAATAAACCAACGTTTTGAGTTACGTTGCTGAACCCCGAAGTCCAAGGAAGAGGAGTATCCAATAATAAGTCTTTACTCAATCTTCTGTAGACTTCCAAAGCTCCACTTACTCTTCCTCCAAAAAACGCATAGTCTATACCTATGTTAGTAGTAACATTTCTTTCCCATCTCAAGAACGTGTTTGCTATTGCAGATGGTCTGATACCTGGCTCTTGATTGTAGTTAGCTGCACCCAAACCTTGATACAAACCTCTCGAGTCAAAGTTACCTATAGCATCATTTCCTGTCTCTCCGTAACCAGCTCTCAACTTGATCTGATCAATCCATGATTTATCAGTCAACCAGCCTTCTTCATGAAGGTTCCAACCAGCAGAAATCGCAGGGAACCAACCGAATAAATTATCTGCTCCAAATCGAGAAGATCCATCGTATCTTAATACACCACTCACCAAGTATTTTTTGTTAAAATCGTAATTCACTTGGGAGAACACACCGACTCTTCTAAAACCAGTCCAGTTAGCAGAAGCTGAAGTAATCACAGCAGCAGCTTGCATTGTTCTAAACTGGAAAGTAGGAAATCCTTGAGCGTTGGCTGATGATAACTCTTGAGAATCACTTCTATATTCAGCACCAAGCAACACAGTCATATTATGACCTCCATCAAACTTTTTGTTATAGTTTAATGTCTGATTAGTGATAAAGTTTACATTTTGTCTGTTGGCAATACCTAATGAACCTTGTACCGCAAAACCTGAACGGGTTCTTGGGTCAGTGTAAGTATTTTGGTCAACAACTCTGTAATCTAGTCCATAGAAACTTCTGAAGGTCAAGTTGTCTAATATTTTGTAAGTGACATTAAAGTTACCTACAATGGATTTTGTTCTACTTTCTAAATCATTCAACAAAGTCTCAGAAATAGCATTTCTATCCATATTTCCAGGAAAACCAGCAACAGGAGCATTATAAGACCCATCTTCCAAGAATATCGGAATCCAAGGCAACATCATAGGAGAAGAATATTGAGGTGCTGCAAAAGCTCCAGTAGAACCCGAACTTCCCGTAGAACCATTCTGAAGAATGCTTGCCAAGTTCACATCGAAACCAAAACTTAAACGCTTGTTTTCTTGGTGATTCAATCGGAATTTAGCAGTGGAGCGCTGAAAATCAATACCGACTACGTTACCTTCTGTATAATTGTGAGAACCTGAGATCAAGAATGTAGTCTTATCATTACCTCCACTCGCGCTCAATTCAATATTTTTAGTAGTACCTGTTCTAAACGCTTCTCTCTGCCAATCGTATGTAGGTAATGCTGCAATATCAGCATCTGAGAAATCAGCAGGAAAACCTAATTGAGGCAATAAAATAGCTCTGTTCGCAGCCGCAGTTCTATTTGGAAACTGATTATTGAAAGCAGTCAGCCTTGCATCAAAAAACTCTTGGCTATTCATCATCTGTACTACTGGCATTGGCTCAGTGATACCAGTAAACACATTTAGATTATATTGCGTCTTACCTGCTTTACCAGACTTGGTAGTTACCAAGATTACACCGTTTGCCGCCTGAGCTCCATATATAGATGCTGCAGCACCATCTTTAAGAACTTCAATAGACTCAATATCATTAGTATTTAAGAATGCCAAGGGGTTACTTGCTGTATTGGTAGCTGAAGAAGACATATTCAATTGAACGCCATCTACAATGATCAAAGGCTGAGAACCTGCTGTGATGGAACCAACTCCTCTGATTTGGAATGTGACTGGACCACCTGGCACGCCATTGTTTGCCATTACATTCACCCCAGATATCTGACCTTGTAGCGCTCTATCCATGGATACTACTGGAAAATTTTGAATTACTTCTCCTTTCACAGAAGACATCGCACCAGTAATAGCTCTCTTTTCTTGAACTCCATAACCTGTCACCACGAACTCGCTTAAATCAGATAAATCTTCTTGGAGAATGACGTCTAATACGCTTCTATTACCAACATTGAGTTCTTGTCTTTTAAAGCCAATAAAGGTAAATACCAATACATCATTATCGTTCACTTGTAATGAAAAGTTACCATCTAAATCACTTGATGTTCCTCTAGTAGTTCCTTTTACCAATATGCTAACACCTGGAATAGGCTCACCGTCTTCACCTTTGACCACTCCACGTATATTTCTGTTTTGAATATCTGCCCATGTCAACTCAGTACTTGAGTATAAGTGGTTTTCTGGGGTCACATTTTTGTTGTTGCGAACAGTCGCAAAATTTTCTCCTGATAAGAAAAGTAATGTCCCTGTCAATGCAACAAATGCCCTGATTTTTGGTTTAAAACCAATAAAGGTTTTATCACAAGATTGGTATTTGTTTGTCATAACTTAATCGATTAATAAATTTAAATATTATTTACGGAAATTTTTTGAGGTTACTACAGCACCTCTTTTTTACTCAATTATCTTTGACTTTTCTTTTTATCACTACCTCCTTTCATTTCATTGTTTTACACAAAAATCGATTGCCAGATTAAAATTAAAAATTATTTCCAAAAAAAAATTGTCTAACTGTTAAGAACAATGATTTTTATTATAAAGGATAGCTAAAATGCTTTGAATGGATGATGATTGATTGAATTATAATGATGAAAAGCAGATTTTAAGAATCTGACCGATCACTAATCCTGAATCTTTGGGCTTTATTTTTTAATTTTTAGGTATTTTCAGACCAGCTCAAACATAGCCTCAATTTCTACCGGGATATTATCTGGAAGTGAATTGAAGCCTACTGCACTTCGAGTTCCTATACCATTTTCCTCTCCCCATACTGCTGCAAAAAGTTCACTACAGCCATTGATAACATAAGGATGTTTTTCAAATCCATCAACACAATTGACCATACCAAGTACTTTGATGACACACTTAACTCTATTTAAAGAGCCTAGATTGGCTTTGATGGTGGCTAGCATGGCCAGACCAACTTGTCGGGCAGCCATTTTGCCACTTAGTAAATCTAAGTCTTTGCCTACTTTGCCAATGATCAAACTCCCATCTTCCTTGAAAGAACCATGACCTGATAGGTAAAGGTATTTACCATCTACAAGACAAGGACGGTAGACGCCAATTGGTTTGGGTGGTGGAGGTAGGACTAATCCTAAAGCTTCAAAATTTGATTCAGGGCTGTTCATCATTTTGTTTTTTAAATTGAGCAAAAGATAGTCAAAAAATTAAAGAGCACTTAATTTTTGATCAATTTCAATACCTCAAGATGCTTACCATCATAAGCATGTATCAGATACATCCCAGTTTGCAGTGAATCTCCATTGAAATTATTATTAAAATCCTCGTAACCACATATGTTTATCAGGATTCCATTAGAGTCATAGATTTGGATGGTGGAAGATGCTGGATCAAAATAGTTAGGCAGGGTCAGGTGTAATTGTTCGGTTTTGACTGGATTGGGATAGATACTCGCTTTGGGACTGAATTCGTTTAGTCCCTCTAGCCGAAAGACTCGGCTGTAAACGCTCTTACCTTCAAGGTTGGTGAATTTGATTCTAAAGAATATTCTTCCTTTTGGTTTTTCCCAGGAGTATAGGAAGTGGTGGACTAAAATATCTTTTTCAGAAGGTAGCTTTGCAACGCTTTTGAAATGCTCTACTTGGTCTATGGCCTTTTCGATTTCAAAGACTCCTTGCTCTTCACTGGCTGCTATTTTCCAAGAGATATTTACCTCACCTGATTTCCAGATTGCTTTATGATTAATAAAATTAATTGGTAGGATAGAAAGATATCGGTAACTACCAATGGTGAAAGTTTGATTATTGAGCTCGTCATAAGTTAGATTTCTTCTAGCCCAAAGTGTATCTGCATCCACTCCGGGCAAATGTAGACCAGGTGCGGGGATGCCATTGCTGACAATCCTCAAATCGTCTACTGCATCGACTATGAGATTTTCTGCAGCCAATTCCATTTCGATGGGGTCTGACCCGGCTGACAGACCTTCGATTTCGAAGTAAGAGTTGAGTTGATAGAGAATGGGTGTACCGTCCGTATCATCGAAGTCTGGCTCCCAATTTGAGCCAGGAATCTCAATGTACCGCACTTGAAAGTCACCACCAGGAGATGTCCCAGATAGTCGTAGCCTCCTCACTCCACCCTGATAGATATCTTCAAAAGGAAAATGTGCATTTTCATTGGTCAATATCGAAGGGAAATTATTATAAAAAAGTCTGTGGATATTTCTCCAAGTACCACCTAGGTATCTAAATACACCAGCCCCATCTGTATTGACATACAGGTCGTAGCCGTTGAAGTCAATTTGCCCACTTTCCATGATCCAATTACCTAGACTGCGGAGATCGTTGAAAGTTACAATTCTGCCGCTTGGTTTGTTTACATGTATTTGGCTTAAGTCAAGTTCCCAATTGACAATTTGCTGCTCTCCCATACCTTGAAATCTTAGCAAGGTTGGGCCATCACTTGGGGCTGGCCCTGTTAGTCTGCCAATATCCCCGGTGAGAAAAACTGAATCGGGAAGAAGTTTTACGGCAGTATTTTCAAAAAAAAGGTTATGATAGGTTTTTGGATTGCCAGAACTGGCAAAAGTAGTGCTGATTAAGCGTTGTGTACCTGCATTGGAGCGGTAGTAGGTATTGCCTTCAAAGCGAAATTCAGCCACATCCATTTGCGGGTTATTGCCAAGCAGTACGAGATTAGCTCCTGGCTTCAGGTGAAAAAGTGCTGCAGGGATCGTATTCGTTCGTCTGATAATCTGCTCTTGAGGAGGTCCAGGGCATTGAGAGATAAAGGTAGCGCCGGGTTCTATGATAAAGTCTCCATAAGGGCCTGTACCATTGAACATCGCTTGTACATTATAAGAAAAAGTAGAGCAAGCTGGAATACCATCTGTGTTAAGTGTTTGAACTACTGTTCCCGATTCAATAATGAAAGCATTTGCTTTGAAGCCTGAATTGACGGTGAGTGATTGTCCAGGATTTGCTCTGAATCGAACTTGGAATCTACTGTTAAGTGTATTCGCACTCCAAGAAGATCTATCTACTACATTTCTACTGTTTCCAATGAAAACAATACTTCCTGTTTGTGGATAAATCCAATCCGTAGTGGCATTGGAGACATTATTGATCGTGAACTGCCCTAATTCCAATCTAAAAGCTCTCAGCGCTCCATTAACTCTAAGTTCAAAAGTTTGCAAGTTCAAAAGCCTTCCTGGGCTAGCGGCACTAAAAAGATAAAGGTTATTGACTGATTCATTTGCTCTAATTCTGATTTCATTGCCTTGCTGAAAAAACACATTATTCCCAATTTCAGGCTTAGTAGCAGCGGGTAGCCATGCTAACCCGTCCCACCTTTCCCAAATAGCAGGATTATCAAAGTCCCCAGAACTGATTGTTCTGTAATCTCCTATTTCTAAGGCTATCTGAGAAAAGCTAACGTAGGAATATCCCATCTCTAAAAAAATAAACAAGATAATCCTGTAAATTCGTGCTGAATTTAAGGTCAACTGCGTGCCATATTTTCTTTTCAAAAAGTCCATGTTTTAAAAAATAGTCAGACTCATAAAGTTCGTTATATGAAAAACCTTTTGAAAAAAGTTCTGCTCAGTTATTCGTTTATTTATTCGACTATTTTATTTGCCAATGCAGAGCAGTATCAAATCAGTCTTCTTACCTGTGATCCGGGAGATCAGATCTATTCTGTCTTCGGACATAGCGCCATTCGAGTTCTCAATCAAGAAACTGGAGAAGACTTGGTCTATAATTATGGTACATTTGATTTTGACGCGCCATTTTTTGTGGTCAAGTTTACCCAGCGGACTTTAGATTACATGTTGACCGTTACCACCTTTGATAGATTCCTCTACGAGTATCAGTACTTCCAAAGAAATGTTAGAGAACAGATTTTGGATTTGAATCCAAAACAAACAGAAGAGGTGATCCGCTTTTTGAAAATCAACCTTTTGCCTGAAAATAGATTTTATCGATATGATTTTTTCTATGACAATTGTGCCACAAGAATTAGGGATTTGTTTGAAGATATTCTCGGAAAACAGCTAGTTTGGTATGACCCTGCCGAACCTCGGGAACAAACCTTCAGAGAGTTGATAGACGAATATGTCTATCCACTTCCCTGGTATGATTTGGGTATTGACTTGGCTTTGGGGTCTGTTATTGATGCCAAGGCATCGGAGTGGGATAAGCAGTTTTTACCAGATTATATGGAAGCAGCTTTTGCTCGAGCAGAGATAGAAGGTGACGGGCCTACAAGACCTTTAGTCAAAGATGCTAGAACTGTCTTGCAGTTTCCAGATAGGCCATCCGAAGGGAGCCTTTTCAACCCTTATGCGGTGATGTGGCTGGTGGCGATTTTATTTATGGTAATCACTTACCTAGGTTATAAGCGAAAGCGCTTGTATGTGGGTTATGATATAGCGCTGTTTTCTGTACTTGGGTTGGTTGGTTTATTGGTATTTGTGCTTTGGTTTTTGACTTTTCATTCTCAAACTAAGTGGAATTGGAATTTACTTTGGGCTTTCCCGATGCATTTGGTTTTGGTTTATGGTCTTTTAAAGGAAAAGATTCTACCTTGGGTGAGGAAGTATTTGATGTTTGCTTTGATCATGGCTGACGCCGCAGTTATCTTTTGGATATTGGGTTGGCAGTCATTTCACCCTAGTTTGATTCCGATTTTACTGGTGGTGATTCTACGAACTAATTTTCTTTACTATAATTTTGAGACATTTAAGCAGGCTAGACAAATAGGAAATAAGTGATTTGATAAACTATTATGCAGTCTGAGGGTGTTATCTAAAGCTAGTCAAGAAAAAAATGGATTTCAATCTACAATCAGAATACAAACCTACTGGAGATCAGCCAGAAGCAATCAAACAGCTTGTTCATGGACTCAATGAAGGAGATCCTGCACAAGTGCTTTTGGGGGTGACGGGCTCAGGAAAGACATTTACCATCGCCAACGTGATTCAGCAGGTTCAAAAACCCACCTTGGTTTTGAGTCATAATAAGACCCTTGCTGCACAGCTTTATGGTGAGTTCAAGCAGTTTTTTCCTGACAATGCCGTGGAGTACTTTATCTCTTACTATGACTACTACCAGCCGGAGGCCTTTATTCCTACTAGTGGGACTTATATAGAGAAGGACCTTTCTATCAACGAGGAAATCGAAAAGCTCCGCCTTAGTGCTACCTCGGCATTGCTATCAGGAAGAAGAGATGTCATTGTAGTAGCTTCAGTTTCCTGTATCTATGGTATAGGTAACCCAGAGGAGTTTGGGAAAAATGTCATCCGGCTTCAGGAAGGTGACCGAATCCCAAGAAATCAATTGCTTTTCAAATTGGTAGATATCTTATATTCTCGGACTAATCAAGATTTAAGTCATGGCACTTTTAGAGTGAAGGGTGATACAGTCGATATTTTTGTGGCTTATGCGGATTTTGCTTATCGCATTTTCTTCTGGGGAGATGAGATCGAGGCGATACAGCGGGTAGATCCTACTACAGGGAAGAAGATTTCTGATGAGAAGCTCATTTCTATCTTTCCTGCAAACCTCTTTGTAACTGGCAGAGATGTGATTGATACAGCGATTCATGAGATTCAAGATGATTTGATGGCGCAGGTTTCTTTTTTTGAAAAGGACATGAAGCTAATCGAGGCCAAGAGACTGAGAGAGCGGACGGAGTTTGATTTGGAGATGATCAGAGAGCTTGGTTATTGTTCTGGAGTGGAGAATTACTCACGGTATTTTGATAGAAGAAATCCAGGGACAAGGCCATTCTGTCTTTTGGATTATTTCCCTGATGATTATTTATTGGTGATTGACGAGAGTCATGTGACAGTACCTCAAGTGAGAGCGATGTGGGGAGGTGACAGATCTCGTAAGGTGAATTTGGTGGATTATGGTTTTAGATTACCTTCTGCCCTTGATAATCGACCATTGAAGTTTGAAGAATTTGAGGATCTTACCAACCAGGTGATCTACGTCAGTGCTACACCAGCAGATTATGAGTTAGCTCAGACAGAAGGTGTTGTAGTAGAACAGATCATCAGACCAACAGGGCTTTTGGACCCATTGATCGACGTGAGACCAAGTGCCAATCAAATCGATGATTTATTGGAGGAAATAGATCAAACCATCAAGTCTGACGCAAGAGTTTTGGTGACTACGCTGACCAAAAGAATGGCCGAAGAGTTACAGAAATACCTGGAGCGAGCTGGTGTCAAAAGCCGCTACATACATTCTGAAGTCAAGCCATTGGATAGGGTTGAAATACTCAGAGAGCTGAGATTGGGTGTATTTGATGTGTTGGTTGGTGTGAATCTGTTGAGAGAGGGGTTGGATTTGCCTGAGGTTTCTCTTGTTGCCATCTTGGATGCTGACAAGGAAGGCTTCTTGAGAAATGAAAGGAGCTTGGTGCAAACTATTGGTCGTGCAGCTCGTAACTCGGAGGGTCGTGTGATCATGTATGCAGATACTACCACCCATTCGATGCAAATGGCAATTGATGAAACCTTGAGAAGAAGAGCCCTACAAATAGCATATAATGAAGAGCATGGCATCACTCCGAGAACGGTCATCAAGTCAAGGGAAAAAATCATGGGGCAAACCAAGGTGGCTGATAGTAAGAAAAATGCAAAAACCTATGCTGAGCAACAAGACCAAGAGGCATTGGTGGCTGCTGATCCGATTGTTCAGTATCTGAGCAAGGACAAACTAGAAAAATTGATTGCTTCTACCCAAAAGCAAATGGAAAAAGCTGCCAAAGAACTCAACTTCATGGAAGCAGCTAAATTGAGAGATGAGTGGCAAGGCATGAAAAATAGACTTGCAGAATTGAATAGAGGCGTTTAACCATGACACTTCAGGATATCCATAAGTATGCACAACAAGGCGAGGGCCTGACTGTAGAGTTCAAGAAAAAGGCGGCCTATCCTGACAAAATCGTGAGGGAGATGATAGCTTTGGCCAATACTGAAGGGGGGGTGTTGTTGATCGGTGTAGATGATGATGGAACAGTTTCTGGGCAGCGATTTATTGAAGAAGAAGTTTTTGTGATGGGAAAAGCCATCAAAGACTACATTTTTCCTGCTTTGCAGTATGAAGTGGAGGTTTTCAAATTAAATCCCAAGAAAGGCGTCGCTGTATTCTCTATACCCAAGTCAGCAAATCGCCCACATTATATCAAGGAGGAAAAGCAAAGACGTGCATTTATTAGAGTGCAGGATAAGACGGTAAAGGCCAGTAAAGAAGTATGGGAAATCCTCCGAAGGGGAAAGCATCCTAAAGACATGGTTTTTACTTATGGAGACAAAGAAACCATATTGATGCAAGCCCTTGCTGAAAAGGGCGTGTTGACACTTAAGGAATACGCAACAAGGGCAAAGCTGCCTAGATTTTTAGCCTCTAAAACTCTTGTGCGTTTGGTATTGGCCAATGTATTGGAAATCATCCCACAGGAAATCGAGGATCAGTATAGGTTGAAGGAGTAAATTAATTGAAGACCTCTCTAATAGGTATTAAAGGTTTATTTGATTTGGAAGCCTTTTAGATGAATTAGAGTAGAAATACTTTGAAATATGGTTGAAATACAATTGAAATATGTATACCCGCTTTCGCACCAGTAACCATATTTTATTACGCACACACCTTAAATTCAGATGTTGTCGACTGTCGACCGTCGTCCGTTGACGATTATCCGCTTGATCCTTTCGTTTTATTGAATTACTGGTGTCATTGCGGATAATTATAAATTGAAATATAGGGATGTGGCTATACGGAACTTTGCAAGTAAATCATATAGCTTAGCAGAGATATCAATAGATATTGATTGATCATATCGGCGAATTCAAAAGACTGGCAAGGAAACGTATAGACAGATATAGGGATGTGCTGTCAGAGAGGGAGAGAAGTACCGAATCTTTGGTTGAAGCCGGCTAGGCCTTGAAGCCCTCCAGTGTGGAGGAGTAGGATTTTGGAACCTTTGGGGAAGTCTCCATTTTTGATTTTTTCTAATACGCCATAGCACATTTTTCCTGTATATATAGGCTCTAAGGCGATTTGAAATTCTCCGTAAAACCAGCGAATAAAGGCTAGCAAATCACCATTGGTTTTGCCATAGCCACCAAAATGATATTGATCCTCTATTTCAAGTTTACCTTTTGGAGAAATCTGATGTTTGCCGAGTAGATCAGCCATCTCTTGATGAATAAAATCTCCTTTGAGCGAGGAGAATCCTTGGAGTACTTGATGTGGGCCTATGCTAGCTGCCAAGCCTGCAAAGGTGCCTCCTGTTCCGATTGAAGTACAGATATGACTATATTCATTGTCCTGATCAGACAAAATTTCAGAAGTTCCCTTGATGGCTAGGCTATTGGTTCCCCCCTCAGGTACGTGATAGAAGGCCCCATGTGTTTTCCGAAGTCCGTTTAGAAATTCCTCCTCTTTTTTGTTTCTATAATCTACCCTAGACACATAATGCAGCATCATTCCTTTTTCCCGAGCAGCAGCTAAAGTAGGGTTGAGTGGAAGTGTTTCCTCACCCCTAATCATCCCTATTGATTCGAATCCAGCTGCCTGACAGGCGGAGGCTGTGGCATAGATGTGATTAGAATAGGCTCCGCCAAAAGTTAAAATTTTCTTTTTGCCTTCCAGCTTAGCTTGCTCTAAATTAAATTTAAGCTTGAAAAATTTATTACCAGATGCAAGTGGATGCACTTGATCCAGTCTTTTGATAGCCACACTTATACCAAGTCTCTCCCATAACGGGTGGTGGAGGGTATCTGTAGATATTTCTTGTGGAATAAGCATGAAACTTGGTTTATTTATTTATAAGCTAATTCCAAAACCTTTGTATTATTTTCATAGCTATAAACATTCACAGCTTTGGCTATTCTGTATAAAGCTTTTTGAAATCAGCTGTTTGATCTGATGACTTTCGACCGTTGACGGTTATCAGCATGATAAGATTTGAAATATTCACATACTTGTACAATAGCAAATAATCACAATATCTTTTCAAATATCCGAAATATTATGAAAGTAGCCTTACTTTTGTCCCATGGCAGAGGATTTAGATATTGATCAGTTTGAGGATGAAGAGGTAGCACTTTTTGAACATCATCACATGGTGATAGACAAGAAGCAGTCTATGGTACGAATCGATAAGTACCTGACGGACAAATTAGCTAATGCTACAAGAAACAAAGTTCAAACTGCCATCGATAATGGACACATAACGGTTAATGGAAAGACTGTCAAGTCTAATTATAAAATCAAACCGGACGATGAAATCAAGGTATTTTTAGAAAAACCTGTGATGCATACTGAGGTGATTCCCGAAGAATTGTCTTTAGACATCATTTATGAAGATGACTATTTGTTGATCATCAATAAGCCTCCAGGTATGGTCGTACACCCTGCGCATGGCAATTGGACAGGTACTTTGGTTAATGGACTAGTGCATTATTTCAATCAGCTGCCTGAGCTACCGGGCAATAGTGGTCGGCCAGGATTGGTGCATAGAATAGACAAGGACACTTCTGGCTTGCTAGTGATTGCTAAGTCAGAGGCTGCCATGACCGATTTGGCTAATCAGTTTTTTCACCACACGATAGATAGAACTTACATAGCATTGGTATGGGGTGAGCCTGAAGCTGATGAAGGCACCATCAATGCCCATGTGGGTAGAAGTGCCAAGGATCGGAAGGTTATGATGGCTTTCCCAGATGGAAGTCAAGGAAAGCATGCCATCACACATTACAAAGTCCTCAAGAGACTCAGGTATGTGTCATTGATTCAGTGCAACTTGGAGACGGGTCGTACGCATCAAATCAGGGCGCATATGAAGCATATAGGACATCCATTGTTCAATGACTCTATGTATGGTGGGGATAAAATCAGGAAAGGAACCCAGTTCTCAAAGTATAAATCCTTTGTTCAAAACTGTTTTGAACTTATGCCAAGACAGGCGCTTCACGCCAAATCCCTAGGCTTTGTCCACCCAATTACCAAGAAGCGTGAGTACTTTGAGGTACCACTTCCTGAGGATTTCTCAGGTGTGCTCGAAAAGTGGGAGCAATATGTTGTTTTTGAAAAATAGAGTATGACCAAACTTTTATCTATTTAATAGTTTGATGGCTTTCTAATAGGTCGCATTTTAAATATTATAAAAAATTAAGTCATAATTATTGATGATTGTTAATAATTAGTAGATTAATTGACAATTCTTTAACAGGAAACCAAAATATCATTATCAAGTTTTCAAAATTTGAATTTTCGCAATCGTTATAATTTTTGATCAAGAAAATAATAGGCCGTTATTTTAAAAATAATGTAAATATTCAGCTATTTTCTTATAATATTTTCAAGAATAAAATTTGGTGCGTACATTTGTAAAAGAAATCAGAAGTAAAAAGTGCTTTTGAAATGTTTGAAACGAGTCGGTCGTAATTCTGAAAAGAAAAGAGGTTCGAATCCTTATCAATCATCAGGTTATTTTGGGTTTATTGTTAATTGACTAAGCTATGAAATTATATTTCATAGCTTTTTTTATGTTCTAGTTTTTGTAAATAAAATGTGAATAGACTGAATATTTACCATTAATAACCCCCATAATTTTCGGTATCTATCTATAAATTCAATAAGCTTCAAACAATGCCTGCACTTAGATTACCGTAGTACCTCACTTTTGATTAAGTCTCAGTTCTATGGCTGAATACAGAAAGTTAGAGCTTATGTCGTAGACCATTTTCCGAATTTGGTTTTATATATTGTCAATGGGAATGATATTGATGTACTATCGGTGTTGATTACAAGCCAGCATCCAGGAAGCTTGAAAAAGAGGGTAGAATAGCTGAAATCCCATAGTGTTAGTTACAATCCATCTCGGTAAAGACTGGGCATCTTGAATATTGCCTAGACCTATATTGTTTATTTACGAAGGTTTTGTATTACTTTTACTTTAGTAGAAATAGGTATGACTGAACCAACAGCACGGTACAAAACTTGGAAATTAAGGGCTTTAAGATATCTTAAGCCTGCAGGAATCGTCCTTGCTATCTTGTTGGTGCTTCAAGTGGTGACTTATTTTTCTTCAGATTTTTTCCTAAGAAATTACCTCAAAAAGAAAGTTGCTCAAGCATCAGAGGAAAAATATGAGATTGATTTTGACCGCTTCTACATTTCTCTTTTTGCAAGGGGAGTGATTTTCGAAGGCCTGAGCCTCAATCCCGTGGAAGAGGCTTTTGAGGAGCTATCAGATATTCCATATTACAAAATTACTGTCCCAAAAGTATCTCTTACCAGACTTTTTTATCTTTTTGGTAAGCGCGAGTTTCAGATCGGTTTGGTCAAATTGAGTGATCCTTCCATAGAATTTAAGCTTCAAGAGGACTTGGAAGAACTTTTGGAAGAAGGAGAAACTTCCCCGCTGATGATGCTTGAAGAAGAGATCAAAAAGACCTTTGGTGACTTGGGGCTTCGTGAAATTAGGATCAAAGAATTGTTGGTAGACGAAGCAGATCTTTTGTTAAAGAACTTCATTTCTCAAAAGTCCATCAAGGTCGATCATGCTGATATCCGGGTAAAAGACATTCAGCTTCTTCAGGAAAGAAGTCCACAGACACCTTTTAATGCCGCAGGTTTTGCTATAGATTTAGATAATTTCGAAATCTTACTTGCCGATAGTGTTCATACGATTCAGGCCTCAGAAGTGCATATTTCCTCGTTGGAGCAATTCATCGAAGCGAAGAAAATCAGTATTTCTCCTGATTTGTCAAAAAAATCATTGAGCTATTTTCAAGTTGAATTGGCTAATCTCAGGCTTACAGATGCTGATGTCAACAAGGTTTTTTATACCTCTGAAGTTGAGGTTGGATCTCTGAAATTAGTGAAACCAGAATTTAACCTTTATTCTACACCTAGGGAGGTTAAATCTGATGTGGGGATCTTTGATCTTTATGAATTGATAGCGGGGATACTCACTTCAATTCAGATTGCAGATTTGGTAATTGAGAAGGGGAAGTTTACTCAAAGAAATATCGATGATCCTGAAAATCACCGCATCAAAGCCGATCGGATAGATTTTGAGATGAAAGATGTGTACGTCGGACCAAACGAGTCCCTGAAGAAAAATCAATTCTTCTATGCTCAAGATGCTGCTGTGAAATTGCATCAAGTAGAAATTGCTCTTGGAGATGAGATACACAGAGTTACAGGGGATTTTGTTTCACTATCTTCTTTCGATGATGCTATTCAAGTGAAGGATGTCAGGATCTTACCTACAGCAGAGGCGGAGGAAGATGAAGATTTGACCATTTTTGAGATACATGTTCCAGCATTAGACATTCAAGACTCCAATCTCAAAAAAATCTATAATCAAGGGATTGTAGATATCGCAGAAGTGATGATCAATAGCCCAGAAATCATCCTTCGTGATGTCAAAACTGGCAATGGAAATCAAAAATCATTTGATCTTCAAGCGCTAACTCAGGATTTCCTACAAGCGATCTATGTCGGTCGATTGGAAATCAAAGAAGGATCGCTCGTGGTGGATAATAACTTGAGGGTTCGGCAGGATAGTCTTTCTTTTGGTACTGTAAATTTAGTCCTTGAACATTTTGCTTTGGATGATCAAGCTGGCAAAAATAGCAAGAGTATATTTTTAGCTGAGGCATTACAGATTGAGCTGAAAGACTATGCACTCAAACTTTCTGATAATCTACATGTTTTCAAAGCCTCCAATGTCTTTCTTGATACCAAAGCATCAATTGTGAGAATCGAGGGCTTCTCCATTCAACCATTTGACAGAGATCAGATTCAGAATGTGTTAGACCGCTATGATAAAAACACAGTAATTGATATTTATGTGCCTCGCTTCCTCGCAACAGGAGTTGATTTGAATAAAGCCTATTTTGGAGGTGTGCTCAATATCAAGCAGATTAGGGTTCCTTCTCCCAAAATCAACGTGTATAGCTACAGGCAGCGTGAGAGGTCAGAGGATGAAAAAGTAGAAAAGCAAGATGTGCTAGAATTGCTTCAGAATTACTTTACTGCTGTGACAGTTGACTCTTTAATTTTACAGCGAGGGAGTTTGAACTATGAAAACTATGTGAGAGAGAATATCCGTACATTTTCAGAAGACAACGTTTCTATCGCTGTCAAAAATTTCAGAATAGACCAAAACACTAGGCCAGAAGACTTCCGCTTGCTTTTTTCCGAGGAAGTAGATTTGGGCTTGAATAATTATGTTTTCAGTATTGCCGATGGCAAATACAATATCGTGGCAGACCGCATCAGCTTCAATACAGCTAGGGAAGAAATCATTACCAGCAATGTGCAGCTTCGCCCGAGTAACAATGTCATAGATAAGACCAGAATTTCAGCTAATATCCCCAGCCTTTCATTTACAGGTGTGGACCTTGAGCGCTTCCTGTTCGACAATGAACTGAGCTTAAGCAAAGTGAAGTTTTCGGGTTCTTCGGTGAATTTATTGATCAACAAGGATTTTGATGATGCTGATGAAGTGGAGTCTAGCCGAAGAAGAGACCGGGCACTTCCTAAGACGATCAACTTGATCAATATAGATACTGTCACCGCTGAAAACGCAAATTTCAATCTGTCATTTAGAGAAAATGGGATTAGGAGTGAGCTGGTCGATACAGGGATCAATTTGTCAATTTATGACTTCATGCTCGACTCTGCGACTTTAAGCAAAGGAGATATTTCAGGTTTTTTTGGAGGACTATCATTGGCCATTGATGAGTTTTGGTTGACTTTACCAGATAGTGTTCACCGAGTGACTTTTACCAAAGTAGAATTGGATACGCGCTACGAGGGTATTTTCCTCAATAACTTAAGGATTATACCTTACACACTATCAGGAAAACCTGGAATTCCTGTCATATCTGGTCACATACCTACTGCCTTGATCAAGACCGAGGCAGTATCTGATGTGCAATTCAACAAAGATCTTTTGATCAGTGAGTTGAGGCTTTTTAGGCCTGATATAGAGATATTCTTAGACGATGTTGCGAAACCTGAAAAAGAGCAAGAAGCCTTAGAAGAAGGACAAGAAGCAAAGACAGTACTTGAAACCATCAAAGTTGAAGAATTTGAGATTGTCGATGGGAACTTGGCTTTTTTTGACAAAAACTCATCCAAGGAACCTCAGCATTTCAAGAAACTTAACATTACTTTGAAGGATTTAGATATTGATTTGGAGGATATGTCTGGATTTGATCAGGCGGTTTTGTTGAAAAAAGAATTCAAAGTCAGCTTACCAGATTATAAGTTTTATACCAAAGACAGCATGAATGTGCTCACTATTGGTTATGCCTTAGTCAGTCAAGATCAGATTCAGCTTCAGAATGTCAGCATGAAACCTCGCTATGGTAGATTTGCCTATACCAGAAAAATGAATCAAGAGATTGATGTCATGGAGTTCTCTATCCCTGAGGTGCTGATTCACTTCCCAAATCTTGAGCGACTTGCAGAAAAACAGGAACTCCAAGCATCATTGATCGAAGTGATAGACTTGGAAGCTTCAATATTCAGAGACAAGCGCTACCCGCTTGCCGAGGATCAATACAAAATGATGCCACAAGAACTGATGCAGCAAGTAGGTTTTGTAGCCGAGGTGGATACGCTACAGTTGATTAATGGGATGGTACGCTATACTGAGTTCCCAGAGAAGGGACTTGTTCCAGGAGAGATCTATTTTTCTGAACTGTATGCAGCACTATATCCATTTCATTTGGGGGCGAATCCAGAAGATTTCTCTTTGGATAAGAGTTTTATCCTAGCAATGGGAAAGCTCAATGGAGCAGCTGATATCAGCCTCCAAGGGCAGATGCGCTATCAGTCTCCCTATCCTATGCAGATCAATGCGCAGTTAGGAGCATTTGATTTCGATTTGATCAATTCTATCTTGGTGCCAAATGCGCATGCGCAAGTTCGTGAGGGGCGTGTACATGGAGGCGATTGGTCGTTTACAGCTGATAATAAAGATGCCCGAGGTAGTATGGTGCTCATGTACAATGACCTCAGGGTAGACTTGCTAGACGAGAGGACTTTGGAGCTAGGAAAAGGAAGAAAGCGAATCCTTACTTTCGTATTGAATACTTTTGCTTTGAAGAGTCATAACCCTCGAAAGTTCCCTAGGAACACGGTTAAGGGCTCTATCTATGAACCTAGAGATACTGAGAAATTTATATTCAATTACTGGTGGAAAACAACATTCTCGGGCTTGAAGGGAACCTTTGGTTTTGGTCAGTCGCGTCCACCCAAAAAACTTCCTGTTTTAAAAAGGAAAGAAGAGGAGTAGTTTTATTTCACCGCTCTCGTCATTTCTTTTTTTCCCGGAGGGCCAGGTAATGTTTCTACTTTAAGGCCCAAGTCTTTTAGGTCTCGCTTGAGCTGGCCCATGGCACAGTAAGTTGTGAAAATTCCTTCTGGATTCATACTTTCCGTCACCTTTTTCAGCATGTCTTTGTTCCAAAGTTCTGGCTGCTTGCTAGGTGCAAATGCATCGAAAAACACTACATCAGTAGGGTAAAGTTGAACATCCTCTAGCGTGATGATGTCCTTTTTCATATTGAAATATTCTGAAACAATTACACCTTCATTCCATGGAGCTTGATGCAGCCTTTCAAAATAAGGTTTGTAGTGCATGATGGTCTCATCTACCTCGGTATAGTTCAGCTGGCTGTAGATTTCCTTGTCCAAAGGGAATGGCTCAATGCTGTGATACAAAACGGGAACTTTGTTTTGCTCAGCCCACACTAAGGTGAGCCAGGCATTTAACCCTGTACCAAATCCGACTTCAAAAATCCGAATCGGTTGAACTCCTGGATTTCTTACGAACCAAGTTTCCAAACCATATAGCATAAACACATGAACAGACTCACGGTATGCGCCATGAAAGGAGTGATAGGTTTCATTCAGCCCAGGATGATACAAGGAATGTGAGCCGTCCTCGGTCGTGATGATTTTAATTTCGTCAGACATACTTAAGCTTTTTCTATCAATACAGCACAATAGGCAGAAACCCCCTCTTCTCTACCAACGAAGCCCAGCTGCTCAGTAGTAGTAGCTTTGATGGAAATATCTTCTTCATCAATTCCCATGACCTCTGCCAAGCACTTTTTCATTTCAGGAATGTGAGGGTTTACTTTTGGGATTTGTAGACAGATGGTAGAATCAATATTCCCCACTTCATAGCCTTTTTCCCGAATTAGTTTCATCACATCTCTGAGTAGGATTTTTGAATCTATGCCTTTGTATTTTGGGTCTTTGTCCGAAAAATGATAGCCTATGTCCCTCATGTTGGCTGCACCTAGTAAGGCGTCGCAAATGACATGAATGAGTACATCAGCATCAGAATGTCCTACGGCGCCTTTTTCATGAGCAAGTTTGATCCCACCCAACCAAAAATCATAGCCTACTTGCAGCTGATGTACATCATACCCAAATCCAACTCTTATCTTTTTCATCTTTCTTGTAAGAAATCTTTATGTCAATTTTATTATTCGCTACTTTTAACTTGTGCTTCATTCTTGATTTTCAGTGTCCATTTAGTGTGATATCTACCAATATTATGTCCGCTTTAGCGGCATAAATACCAATGAATATCTACATCATAATCGCTCAAGATGAATAAATTAATTATTTACACTTTTATAGTATATCACCGAAGCATTCTCTTCTTGCAATATTGTATTGGCCCAATGGATGATTTTATCCGAAGGAATGCGGGTTTTGATTTCGTACTCCTCTTGGTAATAGTTAGGGTTGCCCAAATGGGCGTAATAGGCCAAGCTCATAGCTCTATTCAACAATTGGATCGATTCGTAGGTTTTCATGGCTTCAGCTTGATTTTTCACTTTCTGGAGAATAGTGTCTGAAATCTTGCTACTTTTAAAAGCTTTTACCACTTGGTCTAAAGCTTTCTCAGCCTCTTCTGCGGACTGTCCTTTCTCCATTTTGCCAGAGAAAACCATCAGTCCAGGGTCTACAGTCCCAAAGATGTAAGCTCCAATAGACGCGAATGTTTGTCCATTTTTGACTAGCTCCTGTTCCAAAATCGAAGAGCGGCCAAAGCCAATGATGTCTGTTATAAGATCAGCTTCTAAGTAGCCTTCCTGCATTTTGCCCGGCATGTGATAGACTTTGTAAAGGGCATCCGTAGGGACTTTGGCTGCTACAATTTTTGTTTTCTTTTTGACTTGAGGGAGTTCGGCGGTAATAGTTTTTTTAGGAATAGATGCAGAAGGAATCTCTGCAAACCATTTTTCACTCAATCGCTTGACCTCTTCCAATGTGACATCGCCAGCTACTACCATGATGGCATTGTCTGGGCGATAATGAGTGAAGTAGAATTCCTCTACATCTTCTTTTTTATAATTGACAATGTCTTCTATCTCTTTGCCAATCGTAGGCCACTGATAAGGATGCCGATCATATGCTAGTTCTCTGATGTGGTGAAAGATATCTCCATAAGGCTGATTGAGGTAGCGTTGCTTGAATTCTTCAATGACTACTTTGCGTTGCGTCTCTATGGTTTTATCGGTTAGGGCTAGGTTCATCATTCTGTCTGATTCTAGCCAAAAAGCCGTTTCCAGATTCACAGCTGGGAGCGTGATGTAATAATTAGTGATGTCAGTATTGGTAAAAGCATTGCAAGAACCTCCTACTTTCTCCAATGCAGTATCAAAAACAGGGATGTGCTTCGTACTTCCAAACATCAGGTGTTCGAAGTAATGTGCCAACCCAGTTTTGCCTATTATTTCATTGCGAGAGCCAACTTTATAGAGGATGTTGACGACAGCTATTTTGGTACTGTGGTCCTCATGAACCAGTACCTGAAGGCCGTTATCCAATACAAATTGTTGGTAATTGATCATAATATTGTTTTGGGCAAAGCTAATAAAATAAACCTGAAATAGGCAGTCGTATTAGATTGACCTACTCAGGTTAAGTTTAAATTTGTAATAATTGTTTGATTAGATTGCCTCAGCTTTGTATCCAGCTTTTTCTAAGGTAGAGATGATTGCCTCTGGATTTTGCTCTCCTGATACAGTCAGAATTCTATCAGGATGGCTCAAGTCCACCTTCCACTCAGTATCTTCTAATTTTGACATTTCCGGTGTGATGGCCGCTACGCATGCACCACATTTCACGTTGGTTTTGAATTGTTGTGTTTTCATATTGTTCATATTTTTATCCCTGCATTTCATACAGGGCAATTAAATGTTTAACCCCTCTGGGATTTGACTCTATGTTTACCAAGGCGTAAGTCAATGCAACTTGCGCCAAGATACCAGTTGTTAATCCTAATTTCCCTAATCCTACTTTATTAAATTAGGAGATTGGGTCAAACCCGCCAGGTTGATGAACCATACAGGTTTAAAATTTATCATTTCAAAACCTGGCAGGATTTTTCTTGTCACTTTATAACATGACAAAATAGACCTAATAACTAATCCCTAGTAGCTAATCCCCCAATAACTAATCCTTAATAGCTCGTCTAAGTCTTAAGCTATTACTTACCACTGAGACTGATGAAAGTGCCATGGCTGCTCCAGCGATCATGGGATTGAGCAGGAAGCCGAATGCTGGGTATAACACACCAGCTGCCAAAGGAATTCCAATCACATTGTATATAAAAGCCCAAAATAGGTTTTGTTTGATAATTTTCACCGTTTTCTTAGTGAGCTGTAGTGCTTGAGGTATTTTGATCAAGTCAGAATGTACCAGTGTGATCTCTGCTACCTCCATCGCAATATCTGCCCCTTGCCCCATGGCAATACTCAGATCAGCGATACTCAGAGCTTCACTGTCATTGATGCCGTCTCCCACCATAGCGACTTTTTTGCCTTTAGCTTGGAGGTTTTTGATGTAGTTAGCCTTGGCTTCTGGAAGCATTTCCGCTTCAAATTGGCTTATGCCTACGGCATTGGCGATAAAAGCTGCTGTATTTTTTTGATCTCCTGTGAGCATGTGCACTTCGATGCCTAAGGCTTGAAGTTGTTGAATCGCTTTAGGAGATGAATTTTTGATGGGATCGGTGATTTTGAAATATCCTAGTAAATTTTTTCCCTTTGCAGCGTAAACGATGATTGCTCCCTCTGCAAGCAGCTGTTCAGCTTTTTTCAGCATTGAATCATCTAGATTTACTTTTTCTTCTTTCAGCCACTTGAGATTTCCTATGCGAAAAGTGGTTTCTTCGAAAACCCCCTCCACGCCTTTTCCAGTAATGCTTTGGAAATTTTGAATTGGAGTATGATTACCTTCTAGGTACTCTGAAATGGCATTAGCCAATGGATGTTCGCTTTTTTTCTCTAAACTATATAGTGCAACCTTATCTTTTTCTTGGAAAAACTCACTTGCCACAAAAGTTTCTACTTGAGGCATTCCTTCTGTAATCGTCCCTGTTTTGTCTAGGACTAAAGTGTCAATTTGGGTACCTCTTTCAAGACTTTCTGCATCTTTGATCAGGACTCCTAGTTCTGCCCCATGCCCCATGGCTGCCATGATGGCTGTAGGTGTAGCCAATCCCAGAGCACAGGGACAGGCAATAACGTAAACAGTTATCATAGCTAACATCCCTCTGAGCCAAGCGTCGGTTGTTCCGCTTAGTCCCCAAACTAGTAAAGTGACAATTCCAATCACCAAAACCGTTGGGACAAATATAGAGGCGATTTTATCTACAAGTTTTTGTACGGGAGCTTTTGATCCTTGTGCGGTTTTTACCCTTTGAATAATCTGTGAGAGGAGTGTTTGGTGACTTTCAGAAGTGACCTCAAAGACAATACTACCAGCTTGATTGATAGTGCCTGCATATACTTCAGAATTAGCAGTTTTGGCAATGGGAATGGGCTCGCCAGTAAGCATGCTTTCATCTACATAAGATTCACCTTCAATGATTTTTCCATCAAGTGGAATTTTTTGGCCTGGTTTGATAAGGATCATCTCTCCTTTTTTCACTTCATCAGTTTCCTTTAGGATTTCTTGACCATTTTCCAGAACAATCAATTCCTTTGGTTGAAGACTCATTAATTTTTTCAAGGCCTCACCTGTTCCTGCTTTGGCTCCTGCTTCGAGCATTTTTCCAAGTAGGATAAAAAATAAGATCACCGCAGCAGCTTCGAAATAGACATGTGGTTCCAAGCCCTTGCTGATCAAGAAGTCAGGAAAGAATGTATTGAAGGTACTGTAAATATAGGCGATTCCGGTACTGATGGCCACTAAGGAGTCCATATTGGCAGACAGGTTTTTGGTCTGATTCCAGGCATTTTTGAAAAACTGATTGCCAAATACAAGAAGAATAGGAGTAGTCAGCGCCCACATGATATAATTTCCATATGGCATGTGCATCCAAAACATCCCGATCATAAAAACAGGGAAGGCCAGTATGCCAGCATAAAGCGTCTTCTGTTTGAGTTTTTGATAAGCTTCTTGCTGTTTGTTATCCAATTCCTCTTGGGTAATGTCACCTATCAGCAAATCATATCCGCTGGACTGAACGGCTTTTTTTAAATCCTCTATGCTTATTTCCAAATCTTCCCATTCTATGATAGCGGCATGATTGGCATAGTTTACTGTGGCTGACTTTACGCCAGGACTGTTTTTCAATGTATTTTCTATTGAGACGGCACAAGCGGCGCAGCTCATGCCATCCACAGGGATTTCTTTCTTTTTCATTTCCGTTTGGTTTCAGTTTTTAATTCTATCTGAAAGACATCAACATACCCCAAAATTACACGCAATTAGTTCAACATCTTTTATATAATTTTTGAAGATATTCAACAAGAAATGACCGCTCTTGTAATACCAGAAAATTTTCGAACTTTATGGTTTGTAAGCAAGTTAGTTGAACTTGTACCCAATATCTTAGCATACAACCCGATAATTCCATGATTAAAGCTACAGTAGATCCCGCGTGTACCGGCCAATTCTCGCAATTATTTTTAGACTACCTAGCAGAGAAAAAAGAATTGAAGGCGTTTTACAGTCACTTTCCTAAGATTGAGAATTTCGAGAAATTGATAGCAGCAAAGGAATTTAGCCAAAGCAATAGAGAGATCTTGGTGGAGGCATTGAAGCGTCAGTATGCTGGTATATCCTTGTCTGAAGAATCCTTGTCTCAAATCAAAAGCTTAGGAGATGCTCATACTTTTACAGTGACGACTGGGCACCAGCTAAATTTGTTTACAGGGCCACTTTACTTTATCTATAAGATCGTATCCACGATCAACCTTGCGAGGCAACTGAAGTCGAAATATCCTAAGCATCATTTTGTACCTGTCTATTGGATGGGGGCGGAGGACCATGATTTTGATGAAGTCAATTATTTCAAATTGGATGGGAAGAAGTATCAGTGGAATACCAACCAACAAGGCGCAGTTGGGGAGTTTCAAATTGATGATTCATTCAAGGAGTTTCTAAAAACAGTTCCTTTTGCACATCAAGTTTTTAAAGATGCCTATCTCAATTCCAAGACGGTAGCAGAAGCTGCAAGAAGGTATGTTCATGCTTTATTTGCAGATGAAGGCTTGGTCATCATTGATGGGAATGATGTAGCATTGAAGAAGCTTTTGATTCCAGTGGTGGAAAGTGACCTTACAGATCATGTTCCCTTTCAGAAGGCGAATGAAAAATCGTCTGCTTTAGAGCAATTAGGGTATAAAAGTCAGATTTTCCCTCGCGAGATCAATTTTTTCTACATGGATAAGGGTGTCAGGGAGCGAATTGAAAAGGTTGGTGGTCAGTACCAGGTACTGAATACTTCCTTGGCCTATAGTGAATCAGAAATCAAGGATTTGATCCAATCTCATCCGGAGCGATTCAGTCCCAATGTGGTGCTGAGGCCACTTTATCAGGAGATGATTCTTCCTAATATTGCTTATTTGGGAGGCCCTGCTGAGGTTGCCTATTGGTTTCAGTTGAAGGGCGTTTTTGAATACTATCAAGTTCCATTTCCAGCTGTGATGCCTCGTAATTTTGCGGTCGTCTTAGATCCTTTGGTGCAGAAGAAGCAAGAGCAGTTGGGTTTATCAGATGAAGAATTGTTCGTAGATTTTGAAGGATGGAAAAAAGCGCATGTTGCTCAAAATGCCATATTGGATATTAGCTTATCTGAAGAGAAGCAGCAACTTGCTTTGCTTATGACAGCGGCTTCGCAGCGAGCAGTGAAAGTGGATGCTACTTTGGGGTCAGCTTTTGAGGCGGCCAAGGTGAGGTCAATAAAAATATTAGATCACCTAGCTGGAAAGGTTAGAAAAGCCGAGGAACGCAGGTTAGCCACTGATTTGAATAGGATGCAGACTTTGAAGCAAATGATGTATCCTGGTGGAAGTCCACAGGAAAGGGTTGAAAACATGATGAAGTTCTATCTCGCTGATGAGGGCTTTATAGGTAAACTTTTGGCTAGTTTTGATCCGTTGGATTTCAATTATTTGATATTGAAGTTGGAAAATGAATAAGGGACAAATTAGGGCTGAACACAGGAAAAAGAGGGCTGAGTTGACTTCGCTTGAGATTCAGGAAAAGTCAGAAATGATCCATCAGCGCTTTCTTGATTTTTTGGTGAAATATCCAGATATCAAGCATTTGCATGTTTTTTTGTCTATCGAACGACTCAAAGAAATAGACAGTTTCCCATTGATTGCAATTTTACTTGATCAAGGTTATCAACTTTATACGTCGATTTTGGATACTGAGTCGGGTGAATTGAAGACTGTGTATTTGAAGAATTTGGAAGATTTGACAATCGACAGTTGGGGGATTCCTGTGCCTAGTTTGGCAGATGTTGCAGCTCTTGATCAAATACAATTGGTTTTGGTTCCGCTTTTAGCTTATGACCAAAAGGGGAATAGACTTGGCTATGGGAAAGGATATTACGATGGGTTTTTGAGTAAATTGGATCAGGAAGTAATGAAGGTGGGTGTAAGTTTTTTTGAACCTGTAGTAAAAATCGATCAAGAATGGCACGATATTCCCTTAGATTTGTGCATCACTCCTCAGGAGGTGTTTTTCTTTTAATTATTTGATATATTTATTCTAAACTACAAAAACATGAAAAAGGTAATTTACACGCTTGTAATCCTCGCCTTTATGGCTGTAGGTAATGAAACTTTGGCACAAGGTTACAACACAGGGATCGGTCTGAGAGCTGGTGTTGGCAATGGTCTGACTGTAAAACATTTTCTAACTGAAAAAGGAGCTATAGAGGGGATTTTGCATTCTAGATGGAGGGGTTTGGTCATTACAGGACTTTATGAAGTACATAATGACATCAGAGAAGTAAGAGGATTGCGTTGGTTTTATGGTGGTGGTGCACATATTGGTACTTGGAATGCCAACAGGGGAAATACTCCTTGGGGAGAGCCCAACAGAAGCTATACTGTGATCGGTTTGGATGGTATCATTGGTTTAGATTATAAATTCACCGATGCACCAATCAACTTATCGTTAGATTATAAGCCAGCATTCAATATTTCTGGCTATACAGGATGGTGGGGTGATGAGGTCGCACTGTCGATTCGATTTACATTCTAAGTTATCTAATTAGATCTTTTTGAAAGCCATGGATTTATTTCATGGCTTTTTTTGTGAGTTTTTAGAAAATATTTTAAAAAAAACGGTAATTTTTTTGAATAAAAAAAAATGAGATACAAATTAAAATTTATGTTAAAAACATGTAATACTGATAAAAACCACCTTTTGCTTTAAGTGTTGTTGAGAGATTGTTCTTTTGTAAAGTTCTGAATTTAAGTAATATTTACATCATAACTACTCAAAATGATCTTATGAAAAAAGTTTTACTTCTTATCTTTTTTACATTATCGTTTTTCGGTCAAGCATCATATTCCCAAAATGTTTTGATATCTGGACAGATTTTATCGGATGAAATGGGAGGCCCATTATCTGGGGTTGATGTTTTAGTGAAAGGCACTACTCGCCGTACGGTTTCAGACATGGATGGTCGGTATACCATTCAGGCCAGTGCAAATGAAACCCTGGTGTTTTCATTTATTGGATTTGTTTCCCAAGAATTTGCAGTGGGAAGCGCTTCTACAATCAATGTGACTTTAAACTCAGACGCCAAAACCATTGGAGAAGTAGTGGAAGTGGGATATGGTAGCACTACTAAAGGAGATTTGACAGTGAACATTGCTTCTGTCAAAGGAGATGCCTTGGCAACTGTACCAGTTCCCAACTTCCAAGAAGCTCTTCATGGTAGATTGGCTGGTGTATTTGTAGAATCTTCTAACGGAAAATTGGGTGAAGGTGTAAAGATCCGTGTTCGTGGTACCACATCTATTTCTGGGGGTAATGATCCTCTTTATGTGATCGATGGTATACCTATGACCACAACTGGTGCGATTGGACTTTACAATCCACTTTCTGACATTAACTTCAATGATATTGAGTCTTTTGAAGTTTTGAAAGATGCTTCTGCTGCTGCAATTTATGGTGCTCGTGCTGCAAACGGCGTAGTTTTGATCACAACTAGATCTGGAGCCAAAGGTAAAACCAAGTTCAATGTGGGTATTCAAAGAGGGGTATCTTCTCCTACTAGGCTGAGAGAGTTTTTGAATACTTCCGAATATATTGAATTAATGCGTGAAGCAGGGAATAACTATGACCGTAGAGTTTTTGGGACTGACCCTCTGAATAACCCTGCAGATTATCCTGGATCTGAATTACAATTTGTGGATCGAGAATTTGATATCCTTTCTGGTTGGTCAGAATGGAGAACAGGAGAAACAGATACAGATTGGCAAAAGCAAGCTTTCAACCCTAATGCAGGAACTTTGAATGTAAATTTCTCTGCTTCTGGAGGGGACGAGAAGACCAGATTTTTCTTTTCAGGAGCTTACGACAAGCAGGATGGGATTTTGATCAGAAATGATTTTGAAAGGGTGTCTAGTAGGTTGAGACTTGACCATAATTTGAATAATAGATTTTTAATTGGAGGGTCTTTTTATTTGGCTAGAGTACAAAATAATAAGGTTTCAAATGATTTGGCATTCAATAATCCAATGCAATTGGTTGCACTAGCACCTATTACTCCTATTCGAGATTTGAATGGACAATTGTATGACAGACCTACAACTACCTATTATAATAACTTGATCGATTCTGAAAATGCAGAATGGTTGAATACTTCTTTTAGAAATATCACCAATATATATGGGGAGTACAGATTAAGAGATGATTTGAGGTTCCGTTCTGAGTTTGGTGTAGATATCATGAATCAAAATGAAGAGCAGTTCTTTGGATCTAGAACTAATGTTGGTCTTTCTACCAATGGTAATGCTAGATCTAGATGGACTAGGATTTTCAATTACAACACCAATAATTACTTCACTTACACCAAAAATTTTGCTGACAAGCATGATTTAGAAGCGATTGCTGGGATGTCTTTCCAGAAGTCTGATCAGTATTTCACCTTCGTGGAAGGACAGGAGTTCCCTTTTGATGAGTTGAGAACACTAGCTTCTGCCGCAGAAATCATAGGTGGTTCTTCTTCTGTGACCAACTTCTCTTTCTTGTCTTACTTCACAAGAGTAAATTACAAGTATGCAGGTAAATATTTGGCAACTTTGAGTGCAAGGATAGACGGGTCGTCTAGATTTGGGGAAAACAACAAGTATGGTTTCTTCCCAGCGGCTTCCGTGGGTTGGATTTTGTCAGAAGAGGGCTTCTTGAAAGGCAATGAAAAACTGAGCTTGTTAAAGTTGAGAGCTTCTTATGGTCTGACTGGAAATTCCGAAATTGGTGATTTTAATCATTTAGGAATTTTTGGAGCGACTAATTATGGAACAGCATCAGGTATAGTTCCTACAATAGCACCCAATCCAAATCTTACATGGGAGAATACAACTCAATTAAATTTAGGACTTGAATTCTCTTTATTCAATGATAGAATCACAGGGGAAGTCGATCTTTATGACAAAAACACATCAGGTTTATTGCTGAATGTCCCAGTACCTACTACTTCTGGATTCAATATTCAGAGACAGAATGTGGGTAGAATGCAAAATTACGGGATGGAAATTGTCCTCAACTCAGTCAATGTTGCCAGACAGGACTTCACCTGGAATACATCATTCAACTTTGCTAGAAACATCAATAGGGTGAGAGAGCTTGCTCCAGGTCAGACTTCCATTCCTCCAGCTTCTTCGAGGTTCTTGAATGGCGTATTTATAGGTCAGTCAATCGGAGTGTTTTATGGTCCAGCTTATGCAGGTGTAGACCCAGCTAATGGCGATGCACTTTACTATACCAATGCAGAAAGAACTGAGACTACTAATAACTACAACGAGGCTGAAAGACAATTTGTAGGTGATCCAAATCCGAAATTCTTTGGAGGTATTACTAATAACTTGACCTATAAAAACTTTGATTTGAGCATCCTTTTCCAAGGTGTATATGGCAATGATATTTTTGATGCAGGCAATGAATTTCATTCTTCTGTAGGGTTTAGATTTGACAACTCTACTAGAGATCAGTTGAGAAGATGGCAAAATCCGGGGGACATTACAGATGTTCCACAATCAAGACTGGGTTTGTGTAATGGATGTAGACCATCGAGTAGATTTATATCAGATGGTAGTTATTTGAGATTGAGAACCTTGACTTTTGGATACAATATTCCAAAAGCACAGCTAGAAAGATTCAAGGTAAACTCCATGCGTGTGTTCTTCACAGGACAGAACCTGTTGACATTGACCAATTACAAAGGATGGGACCCTGAGGTGAATACAGACTATATAATTAGCAATATTTTATCTGGGAATAACTTTTACTCCGCACCACAGACTAAGACTTTCTCTTTGGGTATTAATGTAGGATTTTAAATAAGATACGAAGATGAAAAAATATATAATCACGGGATTAATAGGATTGACAGCGGTTTTTAGTAGCTGTGACGATCAATTGTTCATCTCTCCACAACAAAGTATCGATCAAAGCTTGGCATTGAATTCTGATGCTAATGTAAAGAGTGTTTTGTTGGGGGCATATGCAGAAATGAGAAGTACGTCCCTTTACGGAGGTAGATTACAGCTTTATTCAGAAATGCTAGGAGCAAACAATGAAGTAAGGTGGGAAGGTACTTTCAACCAACCAAGGGAGATGTTTAACAAGCAGATTTTTGTGAACAATTCCTTTGTAGAAGGAACATGGGCTGCTGCTTATAGGGCTATTAACGTAGCGAATAATGTCCTTTCTGCCTTGGATGTAGTGAATGAATCTGACAGAGGAAGAGTAGAAGGAGAGGCTTTGTTTATTAGAGGTTCTATGTACTTCGAATTGATCAAGCTTTATGCTCAGCCTTACACTTCGGGCAATGTAAGCGCCAATCTTGGTGTCCCATTGGTTTTGCAGCCTACTCGTCAGATAGATGATGAGAGCTTTGTTAGTAGAAATACGGTAGAAGAAGTATATCAGCAGATTCTAAATGATTTGAATAGAGCAGAATCACTATTACCTGCGGTAAACTCCTTCTTGGCTAGAAACTATGTAGTATCGGCTCAGCTATCTCGTGTATACCTACAAATGGAAAGATTTGGGGATGCTAGGGATGCAGCTAACCGAGCGATCAATACCGCTACTACAAATGGGAAAAGCTTGGTGCCAGTATTTATGAATGCTTTCAACACGGACAATGACTCTCAAGAGGATTTGTTTACCATTCAAGTCAATACCCAGGATACTGCTAATGACATGTTCTTGTTCTACTCCTTGCCTCAGTTTGGTGCTAGAGGTGGAGATGTGGCGATACTTTCTCAGCATATTGCACAATACGAGGCTGACGATGATAGATTGGATCAATTCTTCTTTGATGCAGGTGAGGAAAGAACAGCCAAGTGGAGGGATCAATTTAAGAATGTAAAAGTGATGCGCTTGGCGGAATTATATCTGACAAGAGCTGAAGCAAACTTAAGAGCCAGCGCTACAACAGGAGCCACACCGCTAGAAGATATCAATAGAGTGAGGGCACGTGTAGGCCTTCCAGCTTTGACGACGGTGACATTGGAGCAGATTTTAAGAGAAAGAAAGCTTGAATTGGCGCACGAAGGTCATGCGATTCATGATGTGAAAAGGACTCGTGGTTCGGTGACAGAAGGAAATACCACTTATCAATTTAACGACCCTAGGATGGTATTCCCGATTCCACAGAGGGAGATGGATGCCAATCCGAATTTGGTACAGAACCAAGGGTATGGAAATTAATCAATAGCTTTAAATTAAAACAGGTAATAGATCAAGGGAATCCCAGTGGGGTTCCCTTGATTTTTTTATGGGAAGTTTGGAATATGAATAAGTGGGTTTGCTAAGTTTTTGAATTTGGAGCGCTGAAGCGCAGGGATTGGCGCGAATGTATCTAGAGTATTAAAAAATAGTCAAAATTGGATATGATAGTTCGAATTGCTCTACCCTTTTCAGTCTACTTATGCCAAGCATTTCAGTTCAAACTGTGTCAGTTTAGGCAAGATCGAAATAACCAACAATAAGGATGGATTGTTTTTTTTATTGAGAGGAGTGGTTTTGATAGAAATCTAATTCTCTCTTACTTTTTGTTCCCGTATCCCGAAGTCTCGGGACGGGACAGGCTCCCGATAGTGATCGGGACAGGCTCCGATAGCGATCGGGGGTCGTGTACTGAAATAGGTTGACACAATTTTACTAGAAATTGTAAACCTATAATCGGACAAAATGCAAGAAAAAGAAAAATTCTCTGAAGACGC
>NZ_FZOK01000017.1:0-7354 GCF_900188245.1 Belliella buryatensis
GTTTGCCCAAGAGAAGAACCTCTGGCTCATGATTGCCCGATGAAAATACTTAATGAATGTTGAACCAAACGGTCAACGTTATTTAGGGAAGTACAGTCCTCCTTCAACCTTTATCCTTTCCTCCTTCTACTCTCCTCCTATACTTAGTTCGACTTGTCCGCCATGGCAGATTGTACTTAGTACTTGGTACTTTGTACTTCGTACTTCGTACTTCCTACCCCTTCCGCACTTCGCACCTTAGCCGTTCTTTGCGAGCCCTTTTTTATAAACATACTTTCACTATATTTGAAAAGTATATGAAGAATCCATTTTATGAGGCAAATAACATATATTTTACTACTCGCTATATGCACTTCTTCTTGCATTTCCAATAAGCGACTGACATACCTGCAAAACCTCCCAGGTAATGAACCCATTGGCCTTGATGAACTCATTCCATTTGCAGAAATGGAATACAGATATGTCCTACAACCCTTTGATATCGTAGACATTGACTTCGCCTCCTCTAATGAAGAATTGACAAAAGCATTTGAATTTCAAGGAGCTCGTGGCATGCGTGGTGGCATGGGCATGGGTGGTGGTGGAGGTGATATCTTCTACTTTACAGGTTACTCCATCGACCAACAAGGATTTGTAGAATTACCCAAACTCGGGAAAATAAAAATCGCCGGTCTGACTGAAGATGAAGCTAAGGAAGTAGTACAAACTGCAATCGATGATTACTTCAAAGAATCCGTATTTGTCAAATTACGACTCGGAGGAATAAGATTCACTACACTAGGAGAATTCGGAAGCTCTGGCACCAAAGTAATCATGAAAAATAGAGCTACCATCTTCGATGCACTAGCCATGTCAGGGGAAAGCAATATACTAGCTAAAAAAAATAAACTCTTCATCATCAGACATTATGATGGAGGAACAAAAATCCACCAAATCAACCTCAATGACCGACAACTCCTAGCTTCCCCTTATTTCTTTATCCAACCTAACGATATCCTTTACCTCGAACCAATGCGTATCAGACAAGTAGGCTCCGCAGATAATTTATCTTCATCTTTAGGATTGATCTTGTCGATTTCCTCGTCTGTTTTAGTTTTATTTGCCCTATTGAGTGGAGGATTATAATGATTGATGGCAAAATAGATATTTCAAAATTTGAAGAAGATGTCAAACCCATTGACATCAAATACTACCTGATCAAATATTTCAGGTATTGGCCGCTCTATGCAGTCTGCATTTTCCTAGGATTGATCATAGTATTCCTATTCCATAGATACACTGTCGAAGAATACGAAGTAAGGGGCAGCATCCTCATCAAAAGAAATGCCTCCCCAGAAGTTCGCATACTAGATAGATCAAATATCTTCTCTGGCGGCAATAACCTAGAAAATGACATCCTCCTATTTACCTCAAAAAATCTCGCCGCCGAGGCACTCAAAAAACTGCATTTCGATGTCAGCTACTTTGCAGCTACAAATATCAAAGAAATTGAACTCTACGACAAATCCCCCATCAAAGTAGAGGTCGACTGGGATTTCCCTCAAATGGAAACAGGCATGATCATGCTCACCATGATCAATGAAGAACAATTTCGACTTTCCCGAGAAGAAAAAAGCTTCTTCGACCTTATTGCCGCCAAAGCTAATGGACCACTCGATGAAGATATACTCGATAAAATCTATGGCTTTGACGAAGAAATCTATACCACCAGAACCAAGTTCAAAGTCACGAAGCTCCGCCCCATGAAGGCAGGGGAGAAGCTCTCCTTCATGATCCACAATCCCGCTACCATCATCGATGAATACGCAAGATCCATATCAGTTAGACCACTCAATAGCTATGGTACCGTACTGCAAGTTTCTATGGTCTCTACAGTGGTAGAAAAAGGCAGAGACTATGTCAATGCTCTGATGGACTCATACTTAGATTATGACCTCAAAGAAAAAAACAGAATCTCAGAAAATACACTCAAATTCATCGATGAACAAATGTACATCGTCGAAGACTCCCTTAGAGAAGTAGAACGTCGAATGCTCAACTTCAAGGTGGAAAACAAACTCCTCGATGTCAATTCTGAATTCGGAGGGGTATTAGGTAATATCCAAAACCTTGAAGAAACCATCCAAAACATAGAATTTGAACTCGGGTACTACAAAACACTACAAGCATACTTACTAGAAAAAGGCAAAGATTACAGTGATGTGGTAGCTCCCTCACTTGTAGGGGTTGGGGACTCCTTCCTCAATGGACTCATTGCCCAGCTGATCACCCTCTCGCTAGATAGAAGAAAACTGCTCACAGTTGTAGAAGAAAGACACCCCAATGTCACTGAGATCGATTCCCAAATCGATAAAATCAGAGAAAACATCTTCGAAAACATCAATAATTTGGTCTCTAATACCGAGAATAGAAAAGCTCAAGTATCCCAAAAACTACAAGATTATACCGCCGAATTCTCCAAACTTCCCCAAGCAGAATCCAATTACACCAATATATTCAGAGAATACCGACTTAGAGAAAACCTCTATAATTACCTGCTAGAAAAAAGAGCCGAAGCAGGTATCGCCAAAGCATCCAATGTTTCTGACAATTCAATTGTAGATTATGCCAGAAGAGGAAGTCTCATCTTTCCTAAAAAATCCCAAAACTACGGAATGGCTGTAGGATTAGGGTTTTTTATACCTCTCGCATTCTTGCTTGGTTTCCATTACCTCAACAACCGAATCATGGATCAGATTCAGTTGAAAAACTCAATCAGAATACCCCTCCTAGGTACCATTGGACTCAGTACCAAAGAGACCAATATGATCGTGGCAGAACACCCGAAATCAATGGTTTCAGAATCCTTTAGGTCTTTAAGGTCTGCCTTGTTCTACCTAGCCTCAGAAAAGAAATCTAAACGCATTCTAGTGACTTCTTCCGTCTCAGGTGAAGGAAAAACATTCATCAGCCTCAATCTAGCAGCTGCCCTGGCACTCAGTGGTAAAAAAACTGTCCTCATAGGACTTGATCTCAGAAGACCAAAAATCTCAGAATATGTAGGAGTGAAAAATAAAGTGGGACTTTCAAGTTACTTGGTAGACAAAGCGACTCGAGAAGAAATCATTATCCCTACCAAGTATGATAACATGTATATCGTTCCTTCTGGCCCTGTCCCACCTAATCCCGCCGAACTCCTGCTCAAAGACAAAATGAAGGATTTTTTGGATAGTTTGAATGATGAATTTGAAGTGGTCGTAATGGATACACCACCACTAGGCTTGGTATCAGAAACCATGGACCTCTTACGCTTCTCAGATGTCAATCTTTACATCATTCGCCAAGACTATACCCACAAAAAGTATTTGTTAATGATCAATGACCTCTATGCAAATGATCAAATCAGAAACTTCTATGCAGTATTCAACGGACTCAAAGCAGGTGGAGATATTTATGATTTTGGAGGCTACAACTATGGCTACGGCTATAACTATTCCTACATGCGCAAAAGCAAGTACACCGGCAATTACTACGAAGACGACAGCGACCCCAAGCGCCCAAGCCAATGGCTAGATAAATTCCTCTCCTGGTTCCGAGTCTAACAAACAAAACAATTCCCAACCCTGAAAGGGTTGAATTTAAACACGCCTCAATCCCTAATCCCTTTAATCACCAATCTATAATCTCCCCGATCCCTCAGGGCTACAATCTCCCTACGTTTAACGATTTAACACTTAACGCCCCCTCCCTAATCCTTCTACACAATTAATCAATTACCCATTCGTCTACTTACCGATCAACCCTCAGACTTTTCAACGATCCCCTGTTAATTTTCAAGCCCCTATACATACCTTCAGAGTGTTCACCTACCACGCTTAACGATTTAACACTTAACGGACACATAGTTCAAGTCTCCTGACTTGGACCTTTATACTACGAAGTTTTCAAACTCCCCATAAGTCTTTAGACTTCAAATAAAAATTTCAATCCCTCAAACTTTTGTGGCTTCCACTACCAGCTCCCAAGACTGACCTAAATCCTCTATCATTCCCCGTCACGTCTAGACTTCTTCAAAAACACCCTCGCTTGCTCCAAATCCTCCGCAGTATCTATAGCAATAGCCTGATGTTTTGTAGGAACCATTTTTATCTTAACACCTGCCTCAAGTAAGCGCAACTGCTCCAACATCTCAGTTTCCTCTAAAAATGACTTTTCCCAACTAGTGAAAGCCATAAGCAACTCCTTCCTGTAAGCATAAATCCCAATATGCTTCCAATACTTCAACCCATCCCGCTTTTCCCTATTGAAGGGAATGGGAGATCTACTAAAATAAAGGGCATTTGACATCTTATCTATGACCACCTTGACCGCGTTAGGATTCCCTGCCTCTTTTTCATCAATTTCAAACATCATCGATGCCACATCAACATGGGGGTCATTAAATGCAGCTATCAAAGCGGATAGAGAAGACTTATCCTGAAAAGGTTCATCCCCCTGTACATTCACAATAATATCCGTATCAATCTCATGAGCTGCTTCAGCAATCCTATCCGATCCACTTTCATGCGCTTTCTGACTAAAAATCACCTGACCATCAATGGCTAATATTTGATCAGCAATATCCTGATGATCAGTTACTACAATCACCTGATCAAAAAGCCCCGAAGCTAAAGTAGATTGATAAGTCCGCTGAATTACTGAATAGCCCCCCAGAGCCTGAACAAGCTTAGAAGGAAACCTAGTCGAGGCATACCGTGCTGGAATCAAAGCACTCACATTCATATTCAATTATTTAAATCATAGAATTAATAAACAAAAATAGACAAATTACCCATTCTTCTCCTCAAGCCTAAATTATATCTAACCCTTAAAATCCTTCTACTCGATTAGCCACTCCAACCTTCCAACCTTTCAACCCCAATCCCTCAATCAACCAATACAAATAGCTAATATCTTTTCGCTGCGCCTCGTTGCGTCTCTCGTCGCGCTCGTTGCGTGAACTCTCCTTTCAAAAACCTAATTTTATAACTGCACCCCAAATTACCCCACAAAATCATCTTATATATCTTCTACTATAGATTGCTGCTACGCTTTCATGTCTTTCTATTCGCAAAACTCTTATTATTTCAACTCTCAGACTTTTAACTTTTTAACATCATTAACACAATCAACTAGGAATTAGCTCCTAATCTATATCCCTTGAACTTCAATGGAGTAAAAAGATGTTGAAATTTAGCCCGAAATCTGAAAAGGCTGTGGAGTGAAACAAAGGAAGAATATCAATATGGCTATCCAAGCGATGACTTTCCTGTTATTGTCCAAAGGCTTAAGACCAGAAACTTCTGGATGCTGCAAACCCATAAACCTACCCAAAAGTAGAGCAAAGAATAACCAACCAGAATAACCTTGAAGTCCAGGGTAGAGGGTTACTAAAATGTATTGAAAGGCGGCAATACTGAGGACAATGGTCCATTTACTTTGAGTTGTAATGGGCGCTCTCCGAAAGCAGATATATAGAAAGCCAATATACAGAGGTATAGACCACATCAAAGTATTGATATCTTCATATGGGCTGATCACACCAAGGCCTGCATAGGTAATGAATGCTATATAAGCACCTATGGAGATATAAAGATGATGTTTGGGAAAAAGACCAAAAATTACATGCCCCCCATCTAATTGTCCAATAGGTAGCAAATTTAATGCTGTGAAGAAAAGCGCTAAATACCCTGCAAAAAGATATGGGTAATGAATGATTTCAGACATCACAGGCATCTTTTCTGGATCAGCTAGGGTTTTTTCCATGGCATAGAACAATAAATTATAACCTATGTCAATATTTAAATACCCATCTTCCATACTGTGTCCTTGAAAATCTGGATCTAGATATTCTGGGTGAATTTCATAGATATAATCAGCATCAGGTAAATTGGTGAAACCATAAACCAAAACTCCAGAGGCAACAATAAAACCAGCCAAAGGACCCGCTACCCCAATATCAAAGTATTTCTTTCTACTATTGATAAAGCTTTTTAACCTGATTACCGCACCGAAAGTGCCGATAGAAGGTGATCCCAAAAAGCCCAGCCAAGCAGGGATGAAATAAGGCAAGGATGATTTGACTTTGTAATGAATAGAGGTCAGTAAATGCCCCATTTCATGCACAAAAAGAATTCCGATAAATGGAATGGAAAAATGCAAAGACTTGAGAAAGTACTCCCATGTGAGAAATTGTTCATCTTTTCCTAGAATGCTCCTACCAAATAGCCATTCTCCACCAGCTAGCGTGGTTGCTATCAGCGTGAGGATCAATAGTAAGCTATGTTGTAGGTATTCTTTTTTACTGTACATCTTCAAAAAAGTGTATTAAAGCTTTTGGGTGATCTATATGATATGTTTGATAACCAACTTGCTCAGCGCCTAGAAGGTTCTCTTTTAAGTCATCAAAAAATAAAATCTTTTCAGGACTTACCCCAATCAGCTCAACCACCTTTTCATAGATAGCTGGATCAGGTTTTGCAAGCTTGAGATCGTGGCTATAAAAAACATGATCGAACAATGGGTTCAAAGAAGGAATTTGGAAATCCCTTTCAAGAATTTGATCTAGTGCTTGAATGTGTAATTCATTGGTATTACTCAATACACCCAACTGAAATCTTCCGCTTAAATTCTGAATCAAATTAATCCGTTCAGAGGGTATATCCTTCAATAGACTATTCCAAAGGAAATCGATTTCAAGGTCTGACCAATCTACCTCAAAATGATTTCTAACTTCACTTCTAAATTCGGAAGTATCGATAAGTCCTTTTTCATAGTCTTTATGAAATTTTGCAGGGTAAAATGTTTCGGTCAATCCATGCTTATCTTTCGGAAGCCTATTTTTTAATTCATTGATAGTAAAGGAGTAATCAATATTGATAATCACATTCCCCAAATCAAAGAGTAAAAAATCTATATTTTTAAGGTTTTTCATGCAGAACCAAGTTGTAAATTTAAGTTCAAATATGTAACATTGCACTCCGATTTGCAAGGTGATTCAAGTTTGAATTGATTGAAAAAAGGACATTCCTTTTAAAAAGCTAAAAGGAAACATGAAATATACGATCTGTAGGGACTCTAATTTTCTTGATAGAGCTTCTGACTCCCCCGAAGCATCGGGGCAGGAGGTCTAAGATGATAATAAAAATAATGGGCCTATAGCTCAGTTGGTTAGAGCTTCTGACTCATAATCAGGAGGTCGCTGGTTCGAGCCCAGCTGGGCCCACAAGCCGAGGATTTTTCCTCGGCTTTTTCTATTTTTATAGTCATGAAGACCTTTGTCTATATACTATATTCTGAGAAGCTTGAAAGGTTTTATATAGGTCTCACCACTTTG
>NZ_FZOK01000017.1:7596-57273 GCF_900188245.1 Belliella buryatensis
ATGAAATCCTCCAAGTTTATTAAAAGTCTAAAAGAGGATAATGAAAAATATGAAAGTATTCTAAACAAATTCAAGAGCTTCTGACTCCCCCGAGGCTTCGGGGCAGGAGGTCGCTGTCCCGAGGCTTCGGGAGAGCCCAGCTGGGCCCAAAAGCCGAGGATTTTTCCTCGGCTTTTTCTATTTTTATAGTCATGAAGACCTTTGTCTATATACTATATTCTGAGAAGCTTGAAAGGTTTTATATAGGTCTCACCACTTTGAAATCCTCCAAGTTTATTAAAAGTCTAAAAGAGGATAATGAAAAATATGAAAGTATTCTAAACAAATTCAAGAGCTTCTGACTCCCCCGAGGCTTCGGGGCAGGAGGTCGCTGTCCCGAGGCTTCGGGAGAGCCCAGCTGGGCCCACAAGCCGAGGATTTTTCCTCGGCTTTTTCTATTTTTATAGTCATGAAGACCTTTGTCTATATACTATATTCTGAAAAGCTTGAATGGTTTTTTAAAACCCTCCGTAGACTATCGGCCATCGCCCCTAAATTTACATTTTACCTCATTCCAAATATTTAATTACCTTTCAACAACCTTTTAAATTGATTTCCAATCCAATTACCTAATTTTAAGATTTAGAAACCTAAAAGAAAAACCTTACTCCAAATGCCATTGCTTTTATTTTCCATTTTTGGATTGTTCTTATTCAATACTCCTAGTGAACCAGCGGATAGAACATACTTGATGCAAGACCTTCAAAACCTGAAAACTGAAGAGGCGATTGATGAATTGAATAATCGTGCTTTTAATTTGAGAGGAAGCTACCCAGATTCCTTGCTGATTTATGCTGCCAAAACTTTAGAAGCAAGCCAAAACC
Organism: Belliella buryatensis; assembly: GCF_900188245.1. GTDB lineage: Bacteria > Bacteroidota > Bacteroidia > Cytophagales > Cyclobacteriaceae > Belliella > Belliella buryatensis. Next base: position 8,460 of record NZ_FZOK01000017.1, read on the forward strand.
TCAACTACCAACTAGGTATTGCACAGAGCTACACCAACTTTGGAGTTTACCACTACCAAAAATCCAATAACGGAACAGCCATAGATTACTACCTCAAAGCAAAGGAAATTTATGATCAATTAAAGCTTACATCCAAGTCCGCTAGTACTAGCAATAATATTGGATTGATCTATTTTAGAGAAAAAGACTATAAAAAAGCCCTAGAATATCACCAAGAGGCAATCGACTTGACTGAAAAGGAAGATAATTTTTTGAACCGTGCCAATTATAAACTCAATAAAGCCTTAGCAGTCAATTTTGTGGATTCATTTGATCAAGCCCTACCGATATATTATGAAGCAATTAGAGACCTCGAACAAACCAACGACTATGGATACCTATCCAATGCCTATTTAAATTTAGGAAATCGATTCGGAGCAAATGGGAAACTGGATTCAGTAAAAAAGTACTTTGACAAGGGCTTGATGATGGCTCAAAAAACGGATGATTTCGAAGCACTTTCATACGCATATACCAGCCAAATCAAATATTATGTAGCTACAGACAACCCTGATGAAGCTTTAGACTTTGCTGAAAAGTCCTTGTCCAATGCTTTGAAATCTGGAGTCATATCGAATATTTCAGATGCTTATAATACCATTTCCCAACTTCAAGAAAGTTTGGGAAATGTCCAAGGTGCACTTGATAACCTAAAGAATCATTATACTTACAAAGATTCTCTCAGACAAAAGGAACAAACTTTGGAAATTGCCAGAATAGAAGGAAATAAATTACTGGAACGAGAAAAGGCAATTTTTGATCTGGAACTGAAAACGAAAGAGAAAAGTAACCAGCAAAAACTTTTGATCATTGGGCTACTTTTTATCCTTTTTCTTATCTCAATCATACTCTTCATTATGGTAAACAGAAATCTCAATAAGTCAAAAAAGCAATACCAGCTTTTGAAGACCAAAAATGAGGAAATCAGAATGCTCGCTATGAACTTGAAGCGTATGAATGAACATCAAAATCAGATCTTTAGCATAATTGGACATGATCTTACAGGACCTGTGAAATCACTCGTCGCAGTAGCAGAGCTGATCAATGAAAAGCAACTGGATTCGGAAGATTTGAGTGAAATAATGCCTCACCTCAGCATGGAGATAAAAAGAGCTGGAATTACTTTGGAAAATTTGCTCCATTGGTCAATAAGTCAAAAAGAGGGAGAAAACATCAACCCTGAACATTTCAATCTGAAACTCCTATTCAATGAAATCACCAATTCCCTGCAATATGCCATAGATCACAAACAACATCAGATCAAAATTGAGGTCGATGATAGCTTAATGCTTTATGCAGACAAACAAATGATCCAAATAGCGCTGCGCAACATCCTATCTAACGCTATCAAATTTACCAACAAGGGGGGCTTGATTTCTTGCTCAGCAAATGTAACTCACGATAAAATGATGATTTGTATAGAAGATAATGGAATAGGGATAAGCGAAATCAATCTTGCAAAGCTAGAGGAAAACAACCTAGTCTCTAGCTTTGGAACCAATCAAGAAAAGGGAACAGGATTAGGTATTGCACTTTGCAAACGTTACGTAGAAAAGAACAACGGGGAAATGGAAATACAAAGCAAAGTCAACCAAGGCACCATAATCTGCCTATCCTTCCCAATAACCCAATAACTCAATCAACTAATCCCGATGAAAACGATAATGTCCACGGTCCAAAGCCCACAGTTGTCCCCTTTCTGTCGTCCGTCGTCCATCGACCCTAATATCTAACCCCAATCAACCAAAACCCTCACGCCTCAATCTACAATCTCCCCGACCCCTCGGGGCTAAAATCTAAAATTTACCTCTCCCCATGTCCACCAAAAAGCAAGTCCTAATTATCGATGAAATGCACCCTTCCATCATTTCATTGTTAGAAGATGCAGGTTTCCATGTTGATTACGAGCCGAAGATCCAAAGAGCTGAAATCATGGAATTAGTCTCTCAATATCATGGACTGATCATTAGGTCTAAGACACCAATGGATCGGGCACTTTTGGAAAGGGCCATCAACTTAGAATTTATCGGCAGAGCAGGAGCTGGACTGGATCAAATTGACCTTGGTTATTTGGAACAGAGGGGGATTCAATTACACAATGCGCCAGAGGGAAATAGGGATGCAGTCGGAGAACACGCTATTGGTGCATTACTATCACTTTTTAACCACATCAAGAAAGCTGACTTAGAGGTAAGAAAAGGGATTTGGGATAGGGAAGGAAACAGGGGAGAAGAGTTGGCAGGGAAAACAGTGGGGATTTTCGGTTTCGGTAATATGGGTCAGGCTTTTGCGAAAAAGTTAGCTGGTTTTGATGTAAGAATTTTGGCCTACGATAAATATAAGAATGGCTTTGGCTCTGAAGAAGTTGAAGAGTGTACTCTTGAACAAATACAGCAGACGGTAGATATTCTCAGCATCCACGTTCCGCTCACATCAGAAACACGCAATTTTTTCACCTTAGACTTATTAAAATCATTCAGCAAACCTATCTACCTGATCAACACAGCAAGGGGAGAAGTGATCACTTTTGAGACCCTAAATCAAGCCCTAGATCAAGGTATTATTAAGGGAGCTGTCTTAGATGTTTTGGAAAATGAGAAGTTCAAGACCTTCTCAGAAGTACAAAAGCAAGAATTTCAAAGATTAGCAGACAGGGAAAATGTGCTCTTCAGCCCACACATCGCTGGCTGGACATTCCAATCTTACGAAAAAATCAACCAAGTCCTAGTCAATAAAATCAAAACCCATAGCTGTTCTTAACTAATCTAATGAATATTCATTTTTGCGAATTACGTAATCCTAAACTGTTCACTGTCCTCCGTCGACCCCTGTCCAATACAAATAATCCTCAACAATAAAATTGCTTTCATTCAGCAATCTTCATATCTTTGTCTTCAACATAACGCAAATGCATAGGAGAAACGGTTTCATATCTGAGACCGTTCTTTTATTTTTCATAGCCATAGTAAAATTTAAAAAACATGGGAAACATTCAGTATTACACAGAAGAAGGATTGAAGAAGTTGAAGGATGAGCTTCATGAACTCAAAACCAAAGGCAGACAAGACATCGCCAAGCAGATTGCTGAAGCAAGAGACAAGGGAGATTTGAGTGAAAATGCAGAATATGATGCTGCTAAAGATGCTCAGGGCTTACTTGAACTCAAAATTGCCAAACTTGAAGCTGTAGTAGGAAATGCCCGAGTGATGGATAGCTCCAAAATGGATACTTCCAAAGTGGGAATCCTATCTACTGTGAAAATCAAAAATGTAAAAAATGGCATGACCGTTTCTTATACCTTGGTTTCCGAAGAAGAAGCAGACCTCAAAGCTGGTAAGATTTCCCTAGCTTCTCCATTTGGCAAAGGCCTCAACGGAAAAGCCGTAGGTGAAATCGCACAAATCAATGCTCCAGCAGGCGTATTGGAATTCGAAGTATTGGAAATCTCTTATTAAATATTTCTTCTCCCGATGGTAATCCCTCGGGATTTTTTATTTTTGGACTATGGCTTCAATATTTACTAAAATTATCAATAGAGAAATTCCAGCAGAAATTATCGCTGAGGATGAAAATTACATCGCATTTTTAGATATCATGCCCTTAGTCAAAGGGCACGTCCTTGTAGTCCCCAAGCAGGAGGTTGATTACATTTTCAACTTAGAAGATGATGTCTTAGCAGGATTGCATGTATTTGCCAAGAAAGTGGCCAAGGCCATTGATAAAACCATCAAATGTACCAGAGTAGGAGTGGCTGTCATAGGCTTAGAAGTCCCTCACGTACATGTGCACTTGGTACCTCTTCGCACCATGGATGACATCAACTTCACCCGCCCCAAACTCAAACTTACTCCAGAAGAACTAAAAGCAATAGCAGACCAGATTAGAGCTGGATTTTAATCGTGTATCGATAATGTAATAATAGTACCTATGAAAATATATGACAGACATTCATATACCATGATGTTTATCTTGACTGGGATTTACATGCTTTTGGGTGTTTTGAAGGGTTATTTTATTTCCATTGATGCCTTCTCAATAGGATATTTTTTTATGGGTTTTTTGGGTTGTATTTATCTGGTGATTACTTACCAGAACCCATTTTTAGAAATCAAAGATGATCTAATCATCAAGGCTGGTATCTTTAAGAAAAAAAGAATGAAAATAGCTGATGTCAAATCAATTGAAAAAGTTGAAAATAAGTTACTAATCAAATCAGAAAATGATCAGATTAAAATCTCCAAAGGCATGCTTGATGACTCCAAACTCATTAATTTTGAAATTTATCTCAAAAGCAAAATAAACCAATAAACAATCCGCACCCATCCACCTAACCAGCATCATCCACGTTCTACCTACTACCTACAGTATTTATTGATCAATTCCTTATCAAGTCCTTTATTTTTTACTTTTTTTGCTAACATATTTCCAAGAGGTTGAAGAATTTTAAACACAATCCCATGAACTTTGGAATCGTTAAGTTCTCCTAACCAAAATGCCACACCTAAGTTTTTTGGAATCCCATTTTTGTCAGTCAAACCATCTTGTGCCAATCCATACATGATCCTCAGAGAGTTTTCAAAACCTGTATGACCAGGCGTAATCTTGATATTGAATTTGATTTCATGATCTTCACTTGGATTAAAAAATCCATGCGCTTCAAACCGTTTGACAGTATAACTTTCTCCTGGTTTTAATAGCAATGTTTTACCTTTCAATTTAAGTCCAAGCTCACCTGCTACAGCAGTAAACTTTTCTTCAAAACTGGTATGATGATGTATAGGATTTCCACCTTTAGGACTCAAAATCAAGTCTAATTCTGTCAATTCACCATTGGTTTCTTCACTTGTGTTTGTAAAAGTTACTTGATCTTTGAATAGAGGATTGATAATAGTTTTCTTCATATTGCTAAAATTTCAAAAATTTATGATTCTTCAAAATTCAGTAAGGTGAAAATTTAATATTTGTCCTTATCTTCATCATACTTGTATCAAATACTAGTTTCGATGAGATTAACTTATTTTATAATTATTTTCTGTTTGTTATTATTAACAACCGCCTGTAAAGAACCTGAGGTAGAAAATTTTTTCATCACAAAGGAGAATCACGAAACAGATATTGAAAACTGGTACAACAATCGAATCTCTTCTCTCAAATCCGAAAATGGTTGGCTCAACCTTGTTGGCTTGTATTGGTTTGAGCAGGATAGCAATAGATTGGGGAGAAATGAAGAATTTGAATTGCTAGTTGATGATGAATCTTTTCCTGAATTTTTTGGAACCTTTGAAAAGGTTGGAAAGCAAGTTTATTTCAATCCTGAAATCGATGGAATCAAGATTGGTGATGAATTGATTACAGAAAAAGTACTTGTTTTCGATCCCGAAAATGATTTTTCTCCAACAATTACATATGGCACTTATAGAATGTCTGTATTGCAGAGGTCAGATTTAGTGGGCTTGCGATTGAGAAATGTGGAATCAGGTCTTATTAAGGATTTTCAGGGAATTGATAGGTTTCCAGTGAATATGGAATGGAGATTTGAAGCACGATTGATCCCTTATGAACCTGCCAAAGAAATACCAATTTCCAATGTTTTGGGTCAAACCTATCCCGCACAAGCGCTTGGTAAAGTGAGTTTTGGTTATCAAGGTAGAGTTTACTCCTTAGACGCTTTAGAAGAAGGAGATCAACTCTTTTTGATCTTTGCTGATGGCACTAGCGGTGCTGAGACGTATGGAGGTGGACGTTATCTCTATACCCAGAAGGCCGATGAAAATGGGATCGTAATTTTGGACTTCAATAAAGCGTTTAATCCGCCATGTGTTTTTACACCTTTTGCGACTTGCCCCTTGCCACCACGTCAGAATATTTTGGAGCTTGCGATAGAGGCAGGGGAGAAGAACTGGGGGAAATAGAGGCGCTCGCAGATTACACAGATTTCACCGATTTTAATATCCCTGATGAATTCATAAAAAAAGATATTATGTATATCCGCTTTCGCACCAGTAACCATATTTTATTACGCACACACCTTAAATCAAGAGTTGAGAGAAGATCAACTTGCCTTTGAGAGGTTTGTCTTTAAGTTTGAATAAAAGTATCGTTTATGATAGATCGATACAAGTTTTTAGACTTGGAGCGATTTTTTTTCATAATTAATTCTTTATCAGTCTATTTTTTGATTTTACGTATAATTTTTTCATAATTTGTCTTATCAAGATTTAGGATTTATGAACTCAAAAATCACTCTCTCTTTTGACCAAAAAGTCATTGAAAAAGCAAAGGAGTTTGCAGCTAAGCAAAACATCAGCCTTTCAAGGTTGACTGAATTTTTATATGCACAAATAACTTCAGGAGATTACAAAACTTTAGATGAAATGCCTGTTGCTGATTGGATTGACATTTTGGCGGAAGGACAAGCAGAGTACAAGCAGAGTCCTTCACGTAAAAAATTGAAATCCATATATTTTGATTCTGAAAAGTTAGAATTAATTGAGATGCTTATAAATATAAATGAGGAAAGTGTTTTGCAAAATGTTAAAGTTTTATTAGAAGATTCTTCAAATATAATTGATGGATTATCTGAAGAAGATTATAAAGTTATGGATCAAAGAAGAGAAAGACACCTGTCGGATCAATCCAAATCTTTTTCTTGGGAAGAAGTTAAAGATTCAGCTAGAAGTTCCATAAAATGAATTTGCTTTTAAAAGAGGAAGCTAGATTCGAAATTATTGAAGCTTATCAGTATTATGAAAAGCAACAAACTAATCTTGGTGAATTTTTTTTAACTCAATTAGATAAATGTTTTAAACGTGTTAAGTCAAGCCCCTTACTTTTCCCTAAAAAAAGAGATCCCTTCCGCGAAGCTTTAGTCTCGAAATTTCCATTTATAGTGATATTTGAAATTGAAAAGGAGAATATAGTAATATATTCAGTTTTTAATACATGGAGAAACCCTAAAAATAAACCACAATAAAAAGTTCATGAAATAAAAAAGCACTCAAACAAATTTGCTTGAGTGCTTTACAATATTGTTTGGTTGATATTAACCCAACCAACTTGTCCAAGGAATTCTGCTCAGAATCAAGATCAATCCGATACCATAAGCCATATAGATAGCCCTGAATCTAGCCTTGCTGTCTGTCATTTTCTTGGCTTTGGAATAGCCAATGGTAATCACCACAATAGCAATGATATTGATCACTGGGTGTTCTAAGGCAGTCAATCTAGCTACTTTGTCTCCCATGGCACCACCACCTGTCAACAAAGAGAAACCGATTGGGCTGACAAAGTAAAGAATCAAGCCAACCAAAAGTTGAACGTGTGAAAGGATAAAACCAATCAAAGCGATTTTTCTGTGTTTCTCAGTGAAAGCTTTTCCGCTCAATGCTCCAATTAGAGCAATGATCATGATAATCGCCAATGCTGCCAATACCAAATAGGCAAGTCCCGAATGCGCGTGTTGTAGTCCTATGTACATTATAATTTTAGATTTTAGTCCCGATAGCTATCGGGAAGATTTTAGAATTGTAAGATTGTTAGAAAATTATAAGGTTTGAATGCTGGAATGTTTTAAGGTTGCCAAACGCATAATATTTGATTAATTTGATTTTAAACCTTCGGGGTTTTGAAAACCCCAAAGGTTTGTCTCATATCTCACGTCTTATGTCTTATATCTCATTCTACATACACCACCAATCCTTTCAAGTACTCCGTTTCTTGGTGGAAGATATTGATCGGGTGGTCGGATGGTTGGGAAAGATAGTGAAGGATTCTGATATTTCTACCACTTTCCAGCGCCGCGGCGGTGATTGTGTTTGCAAAAAGTTGTTTATCAACTACCTGCGAACAAGAAAATGTAAATAAAATTCCACCACTTTTGATGTGTTTGAAAGCTTCTGCATTGAGACGTTTGTAGCCTTGAACAGCATTATGTCTTGATTTTATGTTTTTGGCAAATGCCGGTGGATCCAAGACGATCACATCATAATCCTGCTCGATCTCTTTAATATATTTCACCACATCTGCGACAATAGACTGATGTTTTCCTTTAAATTCAGCAGCATTGAGCGCTACATTCTTATCGGTCAACTCAATTGCTTTGGCCGAAATATCTATGGAATGCACTTCTTTTGCGCCAGCTTTCAAAGCAGAAACAGAGAAACCACCGCTGTAACAAAAGGTGTTCAAGACTTTCTTCCCTGCACTGTATTTCCCGAATAGATGCCTGTTTTCTCGCTGATCTACAAAGAAGCCTGTTTTCTGTCCTTTTTCCCAGTCGATTTCATAGATGCAGCCGTATTCTTTTACCAAATTTGTCTTCGGCTCTCCAAAGATCAATTTGTTTTCAATTCCTGAAATATTTTTTGGCAAGGTCTCAGCGGATTTGTCATAGACAGCAGTGAGTCTCTTTCCATAAACAGCCTGCAGCGCTTGAGAAATCTCCTCAATATGCTGATGCATACCAATAGAATGCGCCTGAATAACAGCCGTTCCGTTGTAGAAATCAATGATCAATCCAGGTAAGCCATCACCTTCTCCGTGTATAAGTCTATAAACATTGGTCTCTTCACTGTCTGTCAAACCAATACTCTGCCTTACTTTAAATGCGCTTTTGATTTTTTTCTCCCAAAATATACCATCAATAGGCTGCTCTTCAAATGAAATCATACGCGCCATGATGGAGCCATTTTGAAAGTGACCAATACCTAGGAAATGATCCTTTGCACTATAGACTTGGACCAATTGACCATTTTCGAGGTCCTTGTCTCTCTTGGCAATCGCACCAGAAAAGATCCAATGATGTTTTCTGAGAATGGAGATTTCTTTATTCTTTGCTAAGAAGATTTTAGGATAATCAAGCATGTTTTTTTTGTTTTTTAGGGAAAATCATAGTGCCTAGCCACATGGATACCATACTTACCAATAAAGCAGGTACATGGGGGTAGATAGGTAATTCAAGATTCAGTAAGGCGATATAGGCTATCATACCAAAAACCATAGACATCAGTGCGCCCATTTCTGAGGATTTTTTCCAATATAACCCAGCGGTCAAAGGTACAAATAAACTCACCAACATCAGGATAGAAGCCTCAGCCACCAATTCATAAATGTTTGTCTTCCATTGTGCCATGACTGTAGCGATGATGGCCACAAAAATAATGTTAAAACGTAAGATCCACAGGAAGTATTTGTCTTGGATTTTCTTTCCGAAATATGGGCGAATCAAATTCTCTGAAATAATGGCAGAAGGTGCCAAAAGTCCAGAACTCGTCGTACTCATGATTGCTGAAATCAAAGCACCAAAGAAAAGAATTTGTACATGTAAGCCACTATGTCGAAGTACCATTTCTGGCAATAGCAGTTGCCTATTGTCCAAATAGATCTCTGGATAGAGAAACTTTGCTCCTAAGGCAATAAATAAGGGTAAAAGTCCAATGCTCACATAGAATCCTCCAGCCAAATAAGTTGATCGGATAGCAACTTTTTCAGATTTTGAAGCCATCACCCGCTGATAGATATCTTGACTAGGAATACTCCCTAAACCCAAGATCATCCAGGCACCTAAGTAATTGATCCATGCGCTGGCTTTTGCCTCAGGGAAAAACTGGAAACTTCCCTCAGGAGCAGATTCCAAAATAGGCATCACACCACCAGCTTTTTGAGCAACTAAGACAGCCACCCAAATCAAACCTACTACAATCAAAGTGGTCTGTATAAAATCCGTAATAGAAATCGCCCACATCCCTCCGAGAAAGGTGTAAAATACCACAATTCCAGCGCTGACTATGATGGCATTTGAAATGGAAATGTCTGAAATGCTATTGAATATCAAAGCCAATGCGACCAATTGAGCAGCGACGTAGCCGAAATAAGCTGGAATCATGAATACCGCAGCGAAGAACTCTACACGCTTTCCAAAGATACGTTTGTACACATCTCCTATAGTCAAGACATTCATGCGGTACATCGGCCTCAAATAAAATATCCCGAATAAAATCAAACAGAGTGCGCCACCAAAAGGATCCTCTATTACTCCCTGAAGTCCTGATTCCAAGTACTCAGAAGAAGCCCCAAAGATCGTCTCTGAACCAAACCAGGTTGCAAATAGGGCAGAGGCAGACAAAAAAAGCGGTAGCTGCCTGCCTGCTAAAACAAAGTCATTGGAATTTTTGACCAGTTTCGAGGACCAAGCACCCACCGCTACAGTGATGATTAGATATATGATGATTGCTGTGAGAAGCAAGAGGGATTCTAGATATTAGAAGGTAGATTTTAGATTTGTTTGTACCATGTAAGAAGTACAAAGTGCCAAGATAACTGGAATAGCTATTACCATCAATTTTTAAATCTTAAATCTGCAATTTGAAATCCTAAATCCTAAGAGTACATCTCTGCTCTCAAAGCCTTTATTTCTGGACTCTCTAGGTAATCATCATAAGGCATTCTTCTATCAATAGTACCTTTTGGAGTGAACTCGATGATTCTATTGGCTGATGATTGCACGAAGGCATGATCATAGGAAGTCATCAATACCGTCCCATTGAAATCTATGATGGCGTTGTTGAATGCAGTAATTGATTCCAAATCTAAGTGGTTGGTTGGTTCGTCCATCACCAAAAGGTTAGGGTTCTGAAGCATCATCTTAGATACCACACAACGAACCTTTTCACCTCCAGAAAGTACTGAGCATTTCTTCAAAGACTCTTCTCCAGTAAATAGCATTCTACCCAAGAATGTCCTGACATGTGCTTCTTCTTGATTAGCAGAATATTGTCTCAACCAATCAATCAAGCTCAGTTCAGATTGGAAGAATTTGGAGTTGTCATTTGGTAAATAGGCTTTGTTGATCGTCACACCCCATTTGAAAGTTCCTTTTTGAGTAGGGATTTCTTCCATGATGGTTTGGAAAAATTTCGTTACCGCCTGCTTGGTTTTAGAGATAAAAGCGATCTTATCCCCTTTGTCTACCATTAGATTGACGTCTGTGAAGTAAATGGCATTTTCATCCTTCAATTCCAAGCTCTCGGTCATAAAGACTTGATCTCCAGCTTCTCTTTCAGGTTTGAAGATGATGCCAGGGTATTTTCTTGTTGAAGGTTGAATATCATCTACATTGAGTTTTTCCAACATTTTCTTTCTAGCCGTAGCCTGCTTAGATTTGGCGACGTTGGCAGAGAATCGCATGATAAATTCCTGCAATTCTTTTCTCTTCTCTTCTGTCTTCTTGTTCTGATCAGATTTTTGTTTAGCAGCAAGCTGAGAAGACTCATACCAGAAAGTATAGTTACCAGAATATATTTTGATCTTGCTAAAATCTATATCCACAATATGTGTAGAGACTGCATCTAAGAAATGTCTATCGTGAGATACTACAATCACAAGATTCTTAAAATTGACCAAGAAATCTTCCAGCCAATTGATGGTTTCAGCATCCAAGTCATTGGTAGGCTCATCGAGGATCAGAATGTCTGGGTTACCGAAAAGTGCCTGAGCAAGCAATACCCTTACTTTTTGATTACCAGCTAATTCTTTCATTTGCATGTAATGCATGTCCTCAGATATTCCAAGCCCAGAAAGCATGGAAGCAGCATCTGATTCCGCATTCCAGCCGTCCATTTCTGCAAATTCGGCTTCCAACTCTGAGGCTCTAATACCATCCGCTTCTGAAAAGTCCTCTTTCATGTAGATAGCATCCTTTTCAGCCATGATCGAATAGAGCTTCTTGTGCCCCATGATGACTGTTTTGAGAACCTCTACCTCGTCAAACTCAAAGTGATTTTGTTTCAATACGGCCATTCTCTGACCTGGAGTGATGTTGATTTGGCCAGTAGTACTATCAATTTCTCCAGAGAGAATCTTTAAGAAAGTGGATTTACCAGCACCATTGGCACCAATGACACCATAGCAGTTGCCAGGTGTAAACTTTAAGTTAACGTCTTCAAAGAGTGTTCTTTTCCCAAACTTAAGGGAGAGGTTATCTACTGAAATCATGAATTATCTATTTTTGAAGGTGCAAAGATATGTAAATATTATGAAGGGCTAAATGAAAGTAAGCGAACTTCTTATTAATGTGAAAAAGACATGTGATTATCTGCAAAGACATCATCATGCACATTGAAGATTTGTAACTATGCGGATAATCGTTATCAGTTATTCCCCCTACTCTTTAAAAGTTGATTTCGTAAGCTAACGGATGGGAGGAAGAACACGAGGAAATTGAGAAAAATGATTATTGTATTTAACTTGTTATCAAGCATTTAAAAATACGTTAGTCAGAATTAGGGAAAAAGTTATCAGTGTATCAAATGATCTTTAATTTAACAATTATTTAGCGATTTATGAAAAAGTTGGTGTAATGATGTTTTCATATATCACAACAAAAAATATCCTCTAAATCCCCTTGCGCCATAATAGGAATCTGCGCCATTGTGGTAGATAAAGGTTCTTCCGAAGCGTTTGTCACCGAAAATTGCTCCGCCTTTTTTACGGATAGAATCGGGGGTTTCTAGCCATGAGGAGGTTTTGAGGTCAAAATCACCAAGAGTTTGCAAGTGAAAATACATTTCTTCAGTTAAGAGCTGTATACCGAAATCTTTAGCCATTCCTTTTGCTGTTCCAGAGGGTTTATTGGCTTTTCTTTTTTCCCAAGCTTCTTGGTCATAGCAAAGACTTCTTCGGCCAAGAGGACTTTCAATACTGCAATCACAATAGATAAATTTTCCACTTTCATGATCAATTCCAATCACATCTGGCTCACCGCCTGTAGATTCCATTTGCTGGATTGTTTTATATGCTTGAGGATTTTTTGAAAATTTAGAAAGCACATGCTGCCATTTGTAGTCAGGATGTCTTTGCATATTATTCTCAAACCTTTCTTTTAAAGTTTCAAGTAAGTTTTCTTTATTCATTTGATTATAGATTCAGTTAAAAACGCTTAATAATTTAGTACTCTTAATGTCCTGAAAAAAAAACGTCACAAAATTCTCAAAGATCCACAAAGCCCACAAAATAATTATTAACCTTCTTCATGTTCATTTACCAATTTGATATTCCCTCCCACATAGCCTGCCCCGCAGTATTACGGGGGATGGCTCTTTGTGATTTTATTAATTTTAGGGTGGTTCTTAATCAATTAAACAGTTAAGCAAATAACCAATCAACTAATCCACTAATAACTATTTCTCTTTTGTTCTGATGAAGATCATCGCAATTGCCGTAGTGATCACACCCATGACCAAGGCGGCGATGGTAGATTGTTTGGCATAGTTCGCAAAATTAAATTGGGCTTCTGCTTCTTCCGTTGTGTTGAAATAGCCGATCTCAACGGAGCGTTTGATGACATTTGGAAAGTATTCAGGTGTAATTACATAAGAGATGATCCATTGTGTTCCGGGGCTGAGAATGGCAATGATCACAGAAATGATAACTCCGGAAATTAAACCTTCCTTGTAGGTCATCCTGCCATCATAAAAGTTTTTCTTTTTGTCCTTCAATGCCATGACCATCACAATTATCGCAGGAATGGCGTAGAGGTTGGTCAGGTAAAGATGGTAATCAATGTACTTTCCATGTAAGCCTGTTGCCTTTTCAAGGACCATCCAAGCTAAGGTCATTACCGTAAAGATGATGGCCCATTTGAATTCAAGTTTAAGATTTTTCATAGCGTGGGGGTGAAAGTTGTTCCAACTTAATTTGAAAAAGTGGGAAATCAAAAAAGTTGGACTTTAGGTTATCATAATGATCAACTTCAATAATATGGAGACTGCTAGAAAAGTGGTTGAACGTTATAATTTACGGTTGATTCTAAATATACTTTTAAGCTAAAAATGTCGTTGATTTTCTTCAGGAACCTTAATATTGTTAATTAAATTATTGGTGAAATTTGGAATAATCATATAAGCTTTTATGAATATCCGTCTACATACAAGTAGGCAAATTTTATACTTTGACAATACGTGTCAATAACTTTCAGGACTGTATTTTAAGTGTTTAATTGGCTTGAAATAAAGAAAAAAGCCATGACTATCCTACAATTCAATGAAAGATATCCAGATGAGGCAAGTTGCATCCATTTCTTTAAGGAACAAAGAGAAAGAGAAGGCATTATTTGCAAGAAATGTAAGTCCAGAGAACACTACTGGCTTAATTCTCTCAATATGTTTCAATGTAAATATTGTGAATTTAGGACAGGCCTGAAGAATGGTACCGTTATGGAAAACAGCAAGTTGCCATTAAGGATTTGGTTGCTTGCAATGACACTTGTAAGTGCAACCAAGAAGGGGTTTAGCTGCCTGGAACTCCAGAGGCAGATGGGGCATAGCAGATACGAGACTGTTTTCAGACTGTACCACAAGCTCCGGGAAGCAATGGGTAAACGTGACAGCCAATATAAACTAGAGGATATGGTTGAATATGATGAGGCTTTTGTAAGCAAGGCAACAAAACTTTCGGAAAGGATGAAGCTGAAGAAAGGACGCGGAAGTCAAAAACAAGCTTCCGTTGCTGTCATGGCTGAATCATCTATTCTTGAAGACTTAATTACCGGAGAAAAGGACAAAAAGCTGCAGATATTTCAAGATGGTCAAAATAGATAACTTGAAGGCAAAAACAGCCGAAAAACTGATAAAAGGACTGATTGACAAGAAAGCTGTGGTTCAGACTGATGAAAGTACGACTTATTCTAACCTAGAAGATTGTATCGATGTCCATGTAAGCGAACTATCCTCCACAAAAGAGGGTAAGTTCAACCTCAAATGGGCACATATAGCAATAAGTAACCTTAAAAGAGATCTGCAGAAGTACCATATGGTTTCAGAAAAGATGCTTCAAAACTATCTCAATGAATTCTGTTACAAACTAAACCGAAGATACTTTGGTGAAAAACTATTTGACAGATTAGTTATTGCAAGCATTTGCCCCTACTTGTATACAAGCGGATAATCATATTAAAATTACTCTTGACGAAAACATCAAGAGGTTAATATATCTCAAATTAGGGAAAATTATGAAGCAACACTTTAAAAGTGGAATTTATAAATCAAATGATTATCTAGAATTCCGGCATAAGTTGAATCAAAAAGTATAAATGTTACTGATTTTTGTCATCTGTCAAAAGAGGCTATGTAAATAACATAATTTTTAATTTTCTTTTTGGAAATCAGTTTTCAGGTATCAAATGCTTTATGTTTAATCCAAATATTGAGTTGGAATATGAAGGAATATGAATACTTTCGTCAAAGAGTAAGCTGTATTAAGCACCCCTTCAGACTCAAAAAAACTGAATTTCCTATAAATGTCTAACTTTAATTTAATATTCCTTGTCGTAACTTCTTTTTATACCTTATTATCTTTAATTTATTTAGTTAGATCTTTAAAATTTCGATTTCAGGATAAATTTATTTGTTTGACATTATTAATTTATTCAACCTTTTTTTTGACAAGGGTACTTTGGTTTAATTTTGGTTTTATTGCTACCAATCAAGACCTTTTAGGTGTATTTAGTCCTATAATGTTTCTTCCTGCTCCGCTTTTTTATCTTGCAGTCAGAAATATAAGTTTTGGAGTAGATGTATTTAGAAAAAAAGATCTTTTACATTTTTTACCTGCATTGATTTCTGCTATCGATTTAATACCTTTTTATTTGATGCCCTCCATTGAGAAGCAAGATGTTTTAGACAAGATCATGGTATCTTACAGTGATGTATATGTACACATTGTCGGATTTATACCTAGCTTTTACATTCACCTAATTAGGCTGGTTTTGATCATTGTTTATTTTACCATAGCCCTCAACCTTATACTCAAATCAGATAGCATTAGAGAATTAAAAAATATAGAATACAAGTATTGGCTTAAGTCTTCCTTGATATTTCTATTTACTTTAAAATCCTTAGTAATCATTTTTTCAATTTCAACACTCTTTGTTAGAGTTTATAATCAGGAAATCCCAAAAGTGCAGGGCGTATTGTTTGGATTGTTTCTAGTAGTTGTTTCTACTTATGTGTTAAAGAATTATTTAAAGCTCGATTTGGCTCGTACTGCTCAGAAAACTCCTCAAAAGAAAAGGTCATTTCCTGTTATCTCCAAATTGATGGGTATCGAAAATAAAGTTAGGGCAACTAATCATAATTCAAATAGCGACTTGAATGAGAAACTCAAAGTGCTTTTTGAGAGTGATCAAATTTTCCTTCTTAAGGATATTACAACTATATCTCTTGCCGGATTGATTGGGGTCAACTCTAGAGCACTACCTACACTTTTAAACGATGTTTATGGTTGTAATTTTAAAGAGTTGGTCAATAGGTTTCGAATAGATTATGCAGTGCTGAAAATTGAAGAAAATTTTCTTGATCTTCAAACTATTGAAGCACTCAGTGATGCCTGTGGATATAATTCAAGAATTACTTTTTTCAATGCTTTCAAAAAAGAGAAGGGATACAGTCCAAATGAATATTGGAAAAGGTTCCAAGAGGGTGTAGGAAGAGAATGAGTGGATTAACTAGCATTTATTTTTTTAAAAGACTGAAACTCATAACTTATTTAAAAGGTTTTGATGAAACTTCTCAAGTTAATACAAATTAATTTGGAATAACATTAAAATCAATTTCTAACATCTCTTAGGTCCAGATTTTATTTTTCTAACCAATACTTTTATTCTCCTTGAAATAAAAATGGATGAAGCTAAAAATAGTGTCAAGAGAATATCTTTTAGTTTTGGGTAAATGCGATTAGATTTTTTAGGATAGTTGCACTTAAAAACTTGAGAAAAAGAACAATGTTTAATTTAAGAATTTATGTTCCATTTTTTCGTGGATTTTTCTGATGTTATTTTTTGTATTTCACAATTACTTAATTGAATCTCCTCGCCTTCACGTTTCAAAAACGGTAACTGAAACATATAAAAGTTGAAAAACAGAGGTGAATTGGGCTCCTTTGAGATACTAATAATCAAAACCCAACATTTACACTCTCTAAATTTTTTCATTATGAAATCACGGTTTACGAAAAATTATAAAATGACAAAAGCAAAACAATCCGAACAGTTGATACGGACATTGAATCTACGATCCAGTTTAATAGTCCCTATTTTTATTCCTTCAAAAATATATGTCCTATTTGGATGTTTTCTTTCTATTTTGATAGGTTTACACTCACCTCTTGTAGGACAAACCCTTGTCCCGCAGCCTGGGGTGAATAATGGTATTGTTTCAGCCATTGCTGAGGATAACAATTATTTTTATATCGGGGGAACATTTACATCAGTTGGTGGTGCTAGACCCGGAAGATTTGCAAAAATCTCTACAACAAATGATCAAGTTACAGTTGATCAGCCTTTAGCTGATCGAAATGTAAACGTAGTGGTTCCTGACGGTTCAGGCGGTTGGTTTATTGGAGGGTTGATTAGGGTAGTTGACGGATTACCAAGGCTGGGGATAGCTCATATCTTCAGCGATGGAACATTAGACCTCGAATGGGATCCAAAAATGTCAAGCGGCGCTGTAGTCAATTCTATTGTAGTATTAGGAAGTGATATATATGTGGGTGGATCGTTTTCCATGGTCGGCGGACAAACCCGTAATAATTTAGTCAAATTAAACAAGACAACAGGAGAGGTTGATCTCGATTGGGATCCAAACATTACAGGTGGTGCCGTCAATACTATTGTTGTCTCCGATGGTGATATTTATGTGGGTGGATCTTTTACCTCGGTAGGAGGATTAACCCGTAACAGATTAGTCAAATTGAATAATACTATCGGAGCAGTAGATGCTTCTTGGGATCCAAACCCAAATAATACAGTTCAAAAAATTACTATTTCCGGTGATGATATTTACCTGGGTGGTGTTTTTACCTCAATCGGAGGAGTATCCTATAATAGATTAGCCAAATTAAACAAGACTACGGGTACTGCAGATGCCACATGGAACCCAAATCCAAATAATACGGTCTTTGATATGGCTATAGCTAGTGATGCTATTTATGTGGGAGGAAATTTTACCTCAGTCGGAGGTGAAACACGCAATCGTTTAGCCAAATTAAACAAGATAACGGGAGAAGTTGATCCTACTTGGAATCCAGATTCTGGAGGGGTTATCAATTCGATAGCAATATCTGGAAGTGATATCTTTGTAGGTGGAACCTTTACAACGGTCGGTGGGCTAAGTCGGGACCGAATTGCGAAGTTAAACAATACCACTGGAACTTCAGATGCTGATTGGGACCCAAAAGCTAACAATACTGTAAATTCCATAGCGATATCTGGAAGCGATGTCTTTTTTGGTGGGAGATTTGATGTTTTGAAAGATATAGCTAGGAATCGAGTCGCTCGAATTTCCAAAATAACCAATGAGATAGATCCTGATTGGAATCCAAATGCTAACAATTTTGTCAATACGATTGTAGTATCGGGAAGCGAAATTTATTTGGGGGGAAGATTTACAAATGTGGGAGGTCAGTCCCTCAACCGATTGGCAAAGGTAAACAATACCACAGGAGATGCTGATGCTGATTGGAATCCCAATGCTAATGGTGATGTCAACACGATAGAAATAGCCGATAGCGATATTTATTTGGGAGGAGCATTTACTACCATAGGGGGGCAAACCCGAAACAGAATTGCCAAAATAAACAAAACAACAGGGACATTGGACCCTGACTGGAATCCTATTGCTAACGGTACTGTCCGTACTATAGCGATATCGGGAAGCGATATTTATTTAGGAGGAGTATTTACTACTATAGGTGACCAAATCCGAAACAGAATCGCCAAAATAAATAAAGTAACAGGAGTTTTAGATCCTGATTGGAATCCCAATGCAGGTAGTACTTTTGGCAATGAGGTCTTTTCAATTGCTGTATCGGGAGATGATATTTATGTGGGTGGAATTTTCAATTCTTTGGGAGGACTGGCCCGTAGCCGAATTGCTAAATTAAACAATACGACAGGGGTTGCGGATCCCATTTGGAATCCAAATGCTGCCAACACTGTCAATGTTGTTAATTCAATTGCTATTTCTGAGAGTGATATTTATGTGGGTGGATCTTTTCCCACCATTGGAGGGGTATCCCGTGTTAATTTGGCCAAACTTAATAATACGGATGGGGCTGTCGATCCCCTGTGGATTGCGGATGCAGAAAATATCAGTTCCACCGTCGCTTCCGTTTCAGTGAATATTGTTCTAATTTCCGCTAATTACCTTTATGCAGGGGGTTCCTTTACCTCAATCAATGGTATACCAACGGCTAGGTTTGTGGTCTTGAAAAATTCAAATGATCCACCACCGACCCCATCTGCCCCAATTGATCTCGCCGCTATTCAAAGAAATGGCGAGATAGAGATAACCTTCACCGCTGGTTCGGATGGGGGAAGTGCTATTATAAACTACGAATATTCACTTAACGAAGGAGACACATGGGTGCCACTGGATCCAGTCCAAACCATCTCACCCCTTACCATCACCGGTATTGACAATACTGTTTCCTATACTATTCAGCTTCGTGCAGTCAATGCCGCAGGAGCGGGAACGGCGAGCAGTTCAGTTGCTATACCTGCACTTTTTGCAGGAGGAGCAGGAACTATAGAAGATCCTTACCAGATTGAAGACTGGAGACATCTACACAACATCAGAGAGAATTTAGTGGGTTATTATATCCTTAATAATAATATAAACGAAACTTCATCAGGCTACGAGACCTATGCCTCAGCCACAGCAAATGACAATCAAGGCTGGATTCCATTTGGAAAATTTACAGGTCGCTTTGATGGGAAAAATCACTTCATAAAGGGGCTAATAATCAATAGACCCCAAACAGATTATGTGGGACTATTTTCTGAAACAGAAGGAGGCCATGTAAATAATTTAGGACTTATTGATGTCTCCATTGTTGGGAAAGATTTCGTAGGAGGTTTAATCGGTTCAAAAATAGCCGGAAATTTTTCCAAGTTATATGTGAAAGGGAGTGTTTCAGGGGTAAACCAAGTTGGGGGACTTGCCGGGCGACAACATAGTGGAGGTTCTCTAAATAATTCCTACACAGACGTTGAAGTCTTCTCCTCCGGAATTCATCTTGGTGGGTTTGTTGGATTAAACAACGATGGAGGAACGATCAATACTAGCTACTCTGTAGGAAAAGTAACAGGTTCTGGTTCAGATATAGGGGGTTTTACAGGTTTTATGGATAATGGCGGACGTGCGCAAAATTGCTTCTGGGACACCGAAACCTCAGGTCTGTTATCCAGTGCTGGCGGAACTGGAAAGTCTACAGCCGAAATGAAAACTCTGACGACTTTTACAGATGCAAATTGGGACTTCAATGCTACTACCGGAATCTGGAAAATCGAAGCTGGTGATTACATCTCTTATCCATACCTGCAAAATTTAAACTATGATGAGCCTGAATCTGAACCTGAAGTCAACCCTATTCCCGGTTTGGTTCAAATCACTTTACCTGAATTGACGACAGCTACACCTCTTGATGTGACTACAGTTTCTACTAAACTTGGTGGGGAAATTACTTCAGACGGTGGAGCAGCAGTGACTGATCGAGGGATAGTATGGTCCCAATCTAGCAATCCGACCATTTCAGACACTAAAGTTGAAATGGAATCTGGTACTGGCACTTTCTCAGGCACTGTGACTGGACTGCCGGCTGGTTCTACGATTTATGTGAGAGCATATGCTACCAATTCAATCGGAACAGCTTATGGTGAGGACTTGTCTTTTGATACTCAAACTGCCCCTTTAGCGCCTATCTTCACAAGTTCTCCGATCACGACCATTCCCTATGGCGAATTTTACAATTATATTATTGAAGGGTCGGTAGAGAGTGATTTAGAAACAACAATCAGTTCACCTACTATGCCAGCATGGTTAAGTTTCAGCGCAGGTGAGTCCGGTGTTGCGTCTCTAGCGGGGACGGTACCTAATGGATTTCGACTTAGAGGTACAGCTGCGGACAATGATGGAAATATCAATACCATTCTAACAGATGGTACTCAGATCTTTAAAATCACCCCAGATGGTACTAGCACTTCTTGGAGGTCAGGAATTCCTGGAAATGTCTTCTCACTGCATATTGCTAATGGGTACCTCTATATTTCAAGAAATAATAATTTTACAAATTCTATCACTCGAGTGCCGTTGAATAATCCGTCAGCTGTCGAAGAGGTTTTCTTGACAAGACCAGGTGGAGTAATCTCCTTGATAGATAAAGATGGCTTTATCTATGCTGCAAATTATCCTTCAAGTGAGATTTTAAAAATCAATGAGACTACCAAAGAAGTTTCAGTTGTATTGAGTGATCTGTTTTCAAATAGTCCATTTGGATTGACAATTGATAATGACAATAATTTATTTTTTGCAGCTTTCGAAATTAATTCAATCCTGAAATATGATGGAATTGAGTTAATTACAGTTTTATCAGACTTACCGACGGGACCAACCTCCATCAAAACAGACGATAGCGGTAATTTTTACATATCAATGGATAATGGAGGTATAAGAAAATACAGCTCTGATTTTTCTTCTTTTGAAGTAGTGTCTATGGGTGCTTCAGATAATATTTGGAGTTTATCGCTAAGTTCTAGTGGTCTTTTGGTATATGCAAAAGTCAACACCAATGAAGTTTACCGTCTTCAGACAAGGAATGTATTGACAGGTACTCCAGCTAAATCAGACGTTGGTAACCATACGGTTACTCTCCGAGCTACAAATGATGCAGGCTTTACTGATCAGGAGTTTACCATTACAGTCACTGATGAAACAGCCCCTCTTGTTTCCACATTTGCACCTACTCACAACGCAACTGATGTGGAGTTCCAACCAAGCTTGTTTATTACTTTTGATGAGGAGGTAGTATTGGGAAATACAGGCATGCTTACTGTTAATAATGGTTCTACAATCCTAAGGCAATATGACCTTTCCGTACCAGCGGATCGTAATGAAATAGGCATTTCAGGTGATCATTTAAGTCTTTCAATTGACCTTGATATCAGCCTTCCTTTTAATACCGATATTACGGTAGGTATTTCTACTGGGTTTGTTGAAGATCAGGCAGGAAATGTATTTGAAGGTTTTATCCCAGAGTCCAATACCTGGAAATTTACCACCATCAACAAATTGAATCAAACGATTACATTCTCTGAAATTGACCCTAAGACTTATGGAGATGCCACTTTTACTTTGGGAGATACAGAAACTGATCAGGGATTGGCTGTGACTTATACGGCTGAAGATCCATCAATAGTCAGTATATCAGGTAATCAAGCAACGATCTTGAAAGTTGGAACGACAACAATTATAGCTTCACAAAGTGGTACATCACAATATTTTGCTGCCGAACCTATTGAAAGAACTTTAATAGTGAATAAGGCTGCCCTTATTGTCACTGCGGACTTAAACCAGGGAAAAGCGTATGGTACCGCAGAACCTGCATTGACTTTTAATGCAACAGGTTTCGAAAGCAGTGACAATGAGTCTGTATTCACAGGAAATTTAGCAAGAGCATCCGGAGAAGATGTTGGCGCTTATGCCATCAATCAGGGAACACTTTCAGCTGGCGATAACTACAGCATCGAATTCACAGAGACTGATTTCAATATCACTACCAAAACTTTGACTGTGATGGCCAACCCAGAACAAGCTAAAGTCTACGGTGCCAATGATCCTGAATTGACCTTTAAGGCAACTGGTTTTGTAAACGAAGATGATGAATCTATCATTTCGGGAACCTTGACCAGGGCAGCCGGAGAAGATGTTGGTGTTTACGCCATCAATCAGGGAACACTTTCAGCTGGCGACAACTACAGTATCGAATTCACAGGGGCTGATTTCAATATCACTACCAAAACTTTGACTGTGATGGCCAACCCAGACCAGAGCAAAGTTTACGGTGCCAATGATCCTGCATTGACCTTTAAGGCAATAGGTTTCGAAAGCAGTGACGATGAGTCCATATTCACAGGAACTTTAGCAAGAGCAGCTGGAGAAGATGTAGGCACTTATGCCATCAATAAAGGGACAATTTCGGCTGGGAAAAACTACAGCATTGATTTTATAGGTGATAATTTCAGTATCACTACCAAAACTTTGACTGTGATGGCCAACCCAGAACAAAGCAAAGTCTATGGTGCCAACGATCCTGCATTGACTTTCAAGGCAACAGGTTTCGAAGGCAATGATTATGAATCTGTACTCACAGGATCTTTGGTAAGAGTAGCTGGAGAAGTTGTAGGTGCTTATACCATCAACCAAGGAGATCTTAATTCAAATGATAATTATAAAATTTCCTTCAAAGGAGCTGAATTTACCATCGTACCTGCAACAGTAACTGGAGTTGATTTGATGGAGAATAGCTATATATATGACGGAATTTCCAAGTCACTTACTATTACAGGAGAACTTCCTGAAGGAACTTCGATAACATACAGCAACAATAGCTTAGTGAATGTTGGAAGCAAGACGGTGACTGCAACAATCACAGGTGCTAACTACATTACATTGGAATTGACAGCGACTTTAGCGATTACCCCAGCAGTAGTAACAGGAGTTGAATTAAAGGATGGCATATTCGTATATGACGGAACCTCCATGTCACTTGCTATTAAAGGAAAACTTCCATCAGGGACTTCAGTTGCTTACAGCAACAATAGCTTAACAAATGTTGGGAGCAAAGTCGTAATAGCTAGCATAAGCGGCTTAAATTATATGACGCTTTCCCTGAGTGCAGAGTTAAAAGTGACTCCGGCTTCAGTTATAATTACCGCAGCGGATAAGAAAAAGGTCTATGGCCAAGCGAATCCTTCTCTAACCATTACATATTTAGGTTTAGTAAATGGAGATACACAAGTAACTACTGAACCTAGTATTAGCACCATAGCTAATACAGATTCTAATGTTGGAACTTATCCTATCACTTTGAGCGGTGGTGCAGATGCTAATTATAATATCACCTTAGTTGAGGGAGAACTGGAAGTAATCCAAGCTACTCTGACGATCACAGCCAATGAAGGGCAGTCTAAAATCTTTGGAACGGCTGATCCGGTATTGAGCTATTCTGCAACAGGTTTTGCAGCTGGTGATGATGAACAAGTATTGACTGGTACTTTGATAAGGGATGTGGGTGAAGCTGTTGGCATTTACCCAATCAATCTTGGAAGCTTAGTAGCTGGAGGGAACTATCAGATTGTATATAAAAGTGCAGATTTTGAGATTATCCCTGCGGTGATTGAAGCGGTCATGCAGCCTGCTCCAATCGAGACAGTTTGGGGAGTTTATCCAGGTTTACCTTCCACAGTCACAGTAATTACAACTGATGGTCAATTCCTAGCATTACCGATCATATGGGATTTACAAACCTTGTATGTCTTCAGGAATGGAGAATATCAGCTAACGGCAACGATTAATTTACCTTCAGGAATTCTGAATACGGAAGCGTTGACAGTTGAGATCGTGGTGACTGTTCTTCCTAAGCCAGCACCAGAGGATATTCTACTTGACAACAACAGTTTTGAGGCGGATGCTGGACAGAACTTTATCGCAGTGGGTAACCTGACCGTAATCGACCCAATCGATAATCAGCATGATATTTCACTAGCGGATATGGCATTTGACAATGTGTTTTTCCAGATCAACAGCGGAACCTTATTCTGGAACTCAGCAGAAAGGGCAGATGGTAGAACAGAATTTAAGATTTTGATTCGCGTACAGGACCGAGACGGAAATATTCTTGAAAAGGAATTTACCATTATCAGAAATAGGACATCGGTTAGCAATATTGAAATCTTCAATTCCTTCACTCCTGATGGAGACAATGTAAATGATACTTGGGGAGTTGCTGAATTAAGATTCTACTCAGGTGTGGTGATCCAAATCTTTGAACGAAGTGGTAAGCGATTATTCTATACCCAAAACCCAGACATTAGATGGGATGGAACCTTTGAAAACATAGAGTTGCCTACTGGTACTTACTACTGGACAGTAGAAGTGAAAGAAACAGGAGAGGTAAGAAAAGGAATGTTGAATCTATTTAGGAAATAAATAACAGGAATTAGGGAAAAGGTTAAAGGAAAAAGGGGGGCTCCTTTGTCCTTTAATCTCGAACCTTTCACCTCTTTAAAAACATAAGCTATGAAAAAATTATTAACATTCTTATTAGCATTGGCTTTGAGTTCCTCAGTTTTTGCTCAATCTAGAAAATATGTATCTCAATTCAGCCACATGCAGAGCTATTTCAATCCAGCTTTAACAGGCTATGAGGGCTCTAACTTCAGAGGACTGATCCGTAATCAATGGGCAGGGTTCGAAGGTGCCCCGATGACTTACGTGGGATCTTTGGAATTTGATATTGCAGATTTTGCTAAAGGTACTGATCCAAATAAAAATGCCTTGGGCTTCAATATCCTTCATGACGAATATGGAGCATTTACCGAGACGGAGCTAATCGCTTCTTATGCATCCAGAATTCAGATAGCGGAAAAGACATCCTTAAGGCTAGGAATGGGTGTGAATTACAATAATGTAAGACTGGATGGAAACAACCTGACTACAGAACAATCCAATGACCCAAAGATCAATCAATATTTGAATGGTTTTGCCAATATGCAGGTAATGGACTTCAACATTGGTTTAGCACTGACCCATCCGAATTATTACATTTCCTATGCCATGCATCATGTCAATCAAGGAGCGATCAATTCAGGTGATGTATTTATGGAAAGAAAGCCAAGAGTGGGCATTGTTCAAGCAGGCTACAGAAATGCAATTTCTGAAAACCTCGCTATCGCGACCAATTTTATGTACAGGAGTCAGTCAGATTTACCAGATAACATTGAATTGAATTTCAAGGTTTTGATGATGGATAAGCTTTGGCTTGGAGCAGGTCATAGAGTCGACTACGCCAATAATTTTCAATTAGGTGTATTGCTTCCAATGATGCGCATTGGCTATGTTTATGAGTTACCGATGAATAAATCCTACTTGCTTCCAAATACCACCCACGAGTTTTTGGCAGTAATTCCATTGTTCAGGAAGAATATCAGATCAGATAGGAGAGAAGTGTTGATTTGGTAAGAAACCTGACAGGTTTTAGATAAGATTAGTCAAAATAAATGTTACTGTTTAAAACCTGACAGGTTTTAGAAAGAGAGGTAGTATTAGAAACCTGCCAGATTTAAAAAAAAGATCGGAATGATAAAAGTAATCGTTTGAAATCTGGCAGGTTTTAGAGAGGTAGCATTTGATATAGATACCTACCAGGTTTTAGAAAAGTCCCGTAAAAACACAAATATTTGTTGAAACATAGCATTTTTTGGGAAAATATAGAGGTGAATGAAAGTTATATAAATAAGGTTAGGATTGAAGTTTAAAAAGCAATGATTTCAGAAACCTAAAATATCCAAGAGCATGATTTAAATGTAATGCTAGAGGAAAACAGTAATTACAAGAATTTTGATTTGAATTTATACACTTTTGCAAAAATGCTCGGGCTAAGTCCCCGAGCACTTTCTAAAATCATTCATGACTCTGTGAAAATAGGTTTCAGGCAATTTTTAAATCAATTTAGAATCAAAAAAGCAATAGAGTTTATACAGAGACACAAGGATGTTTATCGAGTTCAGAAATATGCAGCTTTGGTTGGATATAGTTCAAGAGTTGCATTTTTAAATGACTTCAAAAATCATCTAGGTCAATCTCCTGAAATCTATCTCAAGTTATTGTCAAACATCAAATAGAGAAGCTAAACGATCCAAGGCCTTGATCTCTTCCATGTTTTTCATACTTACAGGTTTTTCTATATATCCTGCTACCAAATCATATTGACTTGCTTTAAGTCGGTCAGATTTGTTAATGGAAGAAGTAATTATGACTACGTAAATGGGGAATTTTAAATCCATAGTTGGGATAGTTTCCAAAAAGTCCCAACCATCAAACTCAGGCATGTTGATATCCAATAAAATTATTTGGGGTTCTTTACTATCTTTTTGATCACTCAAAAAGCTCAAGGCATCCTGACCTGACAGGAACCCTTTAGGGTCTTGGTGAAGCCCACTTTTTACCAAAAGATGCCTGACGAGTTTGATGATGATGTCTTCATCATCCACTATTAAAATATCGTATTTCATTTCAAGGAATCTATATTTATTTGCTCAGTTTTATTTGTGATATCTCTGATGATTTTATCCAATTCTTCTGTAGAATTGAGGATATGTTGCATCATTTCGTTTTTGTCTATATCAGGATCGTTGTCATCAGTCATTTTAATCAAGTTGACCAAGCCCATCAGTCTTGCCAAAGGAGCTCTTACAACATGTGATTGAATCCAAGCTATTTCTTTCAACTTTTCATTTTGCTTTTCAATAGCATCTATGTACTGGTATTTGAGTGTTACGTCATTGGCCAAGACCAATAGGGCTTTCTTTCCTTCAAAATCAAGGTCATTGTAACTGATTTCTACATCGATCAACTCCCCATTTTTTTTCAAATGTTTGAAAACACCAGGATTTTTCTTTCCTTCTAAGTCTTCATTCTGTGCTATAGTTTCTTGTACCCTTTTCTTTTCAGAATCAGGTCGAAAGTCGAATACAGTCATATTCAAAAACTCCTCTTTACTGAATCCATAATGTGAAATTGCCGCTTTATTGACATCGAGGAATTTGAATGTTTCCTTGTCAAATACATACATAGGAAGCGGACTTAGGTGGAAAAGCTCTCGATATCTTTTTTCGGAATCCTCTAGTTGGTTGAATACTTTTTTACGCTCTATGGAATATGCAATGCTTTTTTGGAGAATATCTGACTTAAGTTCATCTTTTAGAAGGTAATCAGCTGTACCCATACCAATAGACTTAATCGCGAAATTTCTATCAGAATAGCCAGTGAGAACAATTACAGGCTTGTTTTCCGCAAATTTCAGGATTTCTGTTACTAACTCCTCTCCACTTTTATCAGGTAAACTTAGATCTAGTAGAATGACGTCATATATAGAAGTATCTTTAGTAAGGGCTTCTTTGCAGGTACTGGTACACTCGATTTCCAAGTAATTGAACTCTTCTTCCAAATATTCGGAAATGAGTAGGAAGTCCCCCATATTATCTTCTATGACTAATATGCGCATCAATTCTTCCTTTTCATTCATTTTAGTTGGTTTTTGAAGGTAAAGTGACGATGGACAGCCAGAAATTCTCAATGCTTACTACTGCTTTGATAAAGTCATCAACTTCAATAGGTTTGGTGATATAGCAGTTGACGTGATTTTTGTAAGATTCATTGATATCTCTAGGAGAAGAAGAGGTAGTCAACATGATGATCGGAATATGTCTATGCTTTTCACTTTTCTTAAAATATTGCAACACTTCATGTCCATTAAGTTTTGGAAGATTGACATCTAAGATAATCAAGTCGGGGCTGATCACATCCTTATATTCACCAAATTTCTCTACATATTGTATGGCTTTTTCACCATCCTTGACTACGCTGATTGAGTTTTTCATTTTGGCTTCCTCTAGTGCTTCCAAAGTTAATAGGATGTCACCATCATTATCTTCCACCAACAGAATATGGACATTTTTCATAGATTTATTAATAGCTTTCCTAGGTGATTTACCCAAATGCTAAATAATTATTGTATTATCCGAATATACTAAAAAGTTTGTCTTATCGTAAACCTACTTGAACATTTCAGGTGACTTTTTGATGGTAAAGGTGAATTTAGCCCCTTTACCAAGGTCTGAGTCTACAGAAATGCTCCCACCATGTTGTTGGATGATTTTTTTGCATGTAGCAAGTCCCATACCTATTCCCTCATATTTAACTGAGGCTTTTGTTCTTGTAAACAAGAGAAATATCAGTTCCTGATCTTTTTTTGCAATTCCAGGGCCATTGTCAGTCACAGTAAATTCCCAATAATCTTCTAGGTCATTGCCTGCAATCTTAATCAAAGGATATTGATTGTCATTACAGTATTTCAAGGCATTGCCGATCAAATTTTGAAATACAATTTTGATAGCTGTCCTAGAGGCTTCTATCATCGGCAGTGGGTAGACAAGAAACTTGGCATTTTTTTCATCAATTTGAGCCTTGTGTAGTTCTTTGATTTCACTGATTAAGATTTCTGGATTGAAAGTCTCCATGGCTTGATCAGCATAACCTAATCTAGCATGATTTAACATTTCACTAATCAAATCCTGCATTTTGATGGCGCTGTCTTTGGATATCTGTATGTATTGCTTGGCTTTTGGTGGAAGATCATCGCTGTATTTTTTATCAAGCAACTCCATAAAGCCTTTCACCATTCTGAGGGGTTCTTTCAGGTCATGTGAGACCATTGAAGCAAATGCATTAAGTTCTTGATTAGCCCTTTCCAAAGCTTGATTTTTTGCGGATAGTGCATCTTCAAATTCCTTCCTTGTACTGATATTTACACCGGTTCCAATGATACATGGCTGTCCATGATAGATTATTGGTTTGGCTTTGAAAAGGTAAGGACTTGAAGCAGTTGTTTTATGTTGTAGGTAGGCGTCAACTTGGTAGCTGCCCAATTCATATGCTTTTAATATAGCCTCTTTAACTTTAGTTTTATCTTCATCTACAATAAGATCTATGACATTGGGAATTTGAGAAAATTCATCATTAGAATACCCAGTAGCTAATTCTGTGTAGCCATTCCATTTGAGTAGCTTTCCGTTTTGATCAAAAAGAAAAAAGAGGGAAGGGACATTGTTAATCAAAGTTTGTGTAAGTTCTTTTTCTCTTTTAAGGGCTCTCAAAGCCTTTTTTTCCTCTGTAATATCCTTAGCTATACTTAGGATGGAGATGATTTTTTGTTCTTTATTACTCAGTGGTGCCACTGTAATAGAAAGCCATTTCTTTTTCCCTTTGAGGTCTATGATTCTTAGCTCTCTTTCTAGCCTCTCAAATTGTCCTATCTGCTTGATGATTTCACTTGCGACAGGTCTATCACTTTCATGGAAGAATTTGAGAATATTGACACCTAATATATCCGCGTAATTATCAGATCCTAATGTGTTTAAAGTGATAGGATTACAGCCTAAAATTTTTCCATCCAAATTCACATCGATAATTGCTGTTGGAATATGGTTGAGGATTGATTTCAATTTATTACCACTAGGGTGAACAGCTTGGAGGAAAAGGGCTAATTCATTTTTACCATTTATTAATTTTCTTATTTCAATCCTAAACTCTTCAAGCTGAGCTGTATTCTTGATAAAGTTGAAAAATCTGGTTTTACCTCTTTCTAACACCACTTCTAATAGGTGTTCTAATTCTATAAGTTGTTTGCTTGAAACATGATGCGCAAAAGCTTGAGCGATTGTCCGTAGATTTGATATTTTTTCATTACAATCAGCCCATTCGCAAAAAGCCTCGTTGCAAGCCATTATTTTCATCTCATCTGATTCATATCTGATGATTAGTGAGGGAATTGGCGATATGTTAAAATGCGCCTGATACAAGGAATTAGAGGTTTCTGAAAATTGTAAAGAAGAAGGTACTGTTTTTACCTTTATCCGACTCTACCCAGATTTCACCTAGGTGTTGCTCCACTATTTTCTTAGCTATAGCAAGTCCCATGCCAGAGCCACCATATTCATTTTTAGGATGTAGTCTTCGGAAAACTTGAAATATTTGATCATGAAAGGCTTTCTCTATGCCAATTCCATTATCACTTATGGAAAATAACCAATGATCTGGCAAAGCTTCGGCCTTAATTTTAATTTCGGGCTTTACTTCAGGTGCATGGTATTTCAATGCATTGTTGATTAAATTCTGAAAAACTAGCTTGATAGGAATTTTTTTTCCACGAATGGTTGGAAGCATTCCTGATTGGACATTTGCGTTTTTTTCTTTAATTACTGAGGAGTAAAGTTCTACTACTTCATTGAGAACTTCGTTACAATCTACATTTTTGATTTGGCTTTCATTTCCATCTATGCGCGCATAAGTCAGTAAATCATTGATCAAGGCTGTCATCCTTTCTGCTCCATCTACGGCATAATGGATGTAAGTTTTTGCTTTTTCATCTAATTCTTGACCGTATTTTCGTTCTAGCAAGTCCAAGAAGCTTTTGATCATCCTGAGCGGTTCACGCATATCGTGTGATGCTACTGAAGCAAACTTTGCTAATTCTTCATTAGAGTTTTTGAGCTCAATATTGAGTCTTTTGAGTCTTTCTTCAGTAGCTAAGTGTTCAGTAATATCCCTTGCAGTAGCTACAAAATAAGAATGACCATTGATTTGTTGATATTTAAGAACTACCTCAATTGGGTAAATAGTATCGTTTTTTCTTTTATGTACTGTTTGAAAGTTTACCGTTTCTACCTCACCCAGAAGCATGGGTAAGGTGAGATCTGAGAATTTCTCTCTACTGATGTCTGGCTTGAGTTCAAATGGAGTCATTTCAAGAAGCTCTTCTTTAGAATAACCAAGGTTATTACAGGCACCCTGGTTGACATAAGTAAAGATCAAAGTCTCTGAATTCATTACATAAATTTCATCAGATACATTATTCAGCAGCTCTAAAATGAGCTGATTTTCAGAATTGACTCTATTCTTGGATTTTTCGCCTCCTTTCTTTCTTAGCGCATTATCGATTGCCGTTGGAAGCCTTTGAAGTCTATCTTTCAGGACATAATCATCAGCTCCATCTTTCAATATCTCTACTGCAAATTCTTCCGAAACAGTGCCTGTAACTAATATAAATGGACAATCCAGATTTTTTTCTTTAAAAATCCGAAGTGCATCTTTAGAATTAAATTGAAACAAGGTGTGATCAGAAAGAATTGTATCTACTTTTTCAGAGTTTAAAAAATTCTCAAATTCTGCTTTTGTGTCTACGGTGATTAATTCATAATCTAAATCAGAGTTTCCTAAAACTCGGTTGACCAAATTGATATCATCTTGTGAATCTTCGAGGTATAAAATTCTTAACTTATTCATCCTATTTGGAATTGTGATAATAATCTATCCAATATTGTAGCATTTCATGAATCATCTTGATGTATTCTTCATAGATCATAGGCTTGACTAGATAGCTACTGACACCTTTATTGAAAGCAGCTTCAATGTCTTTTTCTTCCATTGAGGAGGTCAACATGACAATTGGGATGTTTTTGAACCTACTCGACTCTTTAAAATGATTTAAAACCTCTATACCATTGATCTTTGGTATCTTTAGATCCAAGATAATCAATTTGAGTGAGTTAATGACAGATTGCTCTTTACTATTTTTTATAAAATCAAGTACTTTTTCTCCATCCTCCAAATGAAGTACAGCGAGATCTTGATCATATTTTTTAATAGCTCTCAGACTCAATTCTGCATCACTGGAATTGTCCTCGACCAATAATATATCTATCGCTTCCATCTTAGTTTTTTGGTAAGGTGAATGAAAATGTTGTCCCAATACCTTCTTGAGAATCAACCCAGATTTTCCCATGATGCTTGTTGATGATCCGCTTAACTATGGCAAGACCTACTCCTGTTCCTTCAAATTCTTGATCACTGTGTAAACGCTGGAAAACACCAAAAAGCTTGTCAGCATAATCCATTTTAAACCCCACGCCATTATCTTCTATATGATAGGTGATTTCATCAGTTGATTCTTCCGCATAAATATGAATTGCAGGTTGATTTTTTTTGCTAGAATATTTGATAGCATTAGAAATTAAATTTTCCCAGACTTGTCTGAAAAGTGTGTAATCCACAAGTGCAGAAGGGAGTTGATCTACTAGAATATTTGATTTTTCTCTAATTTTTATATCTACTGAATCAATCACTTCATTTACAATTCGGAGCATATCAACTCTATTTTTATCAACTTCTTTTCTTCCTAGCCGAGATAAATTTAATAAATCATCAATCAATACTCCCATTCGTTGGGCATTTCTTTTGATATTGTTTAGATACTTCTGAGCTTCATTACTGAGCTCCATACCAAAGTCTTCTTCTATGATCTGTGCGTATCCATAAAGTGCCCTGAGGGGCGCCCTTAAGTCATGAGATACTGAATAGGAAAATGATTCGAGTTCTTGATTAGAAAACTCCAATTGTGCTACATTATTTTGAAGGTCTTGATTTAGTTTTTTGATCCTTTCTTCTGCTATATTTTGCTGTGTAATATCTCTTTCGGTGATTGCAATAGAGGATTCGGTACTTTTTTTCTCCTCGTCCAAAAGTGTTGCCGAGTACAATACATCAATCAATTTGCCAAACTTATTAATCCTTTTAGTTTCCAGGTCAAGGATTCTTTCGCCTTTGAGAATTTTTTGCATCAAAAGACTAGCCTCAGGTTTGATGATATCAGGAATGATGTTCCAGATTTTCATTTTTAAAGCCTCTCGCTCGGAGTACCCGTAGATCTTTTCTGCACCGATATTCCAAGAGATGATATTGCCATCAGAATCAGATATATATATAGCATTATTAGACTGCTTTACTACAGTGGCAAGGTAGCTTCTAATTCTTTGGTTCTTTTTGATTTCGGTGATGTCTCTGGCATTGAAAAACCACTTTTCACCTTTGATTCTGATTTTCCAATGCAACCATTTTTGTTCTCTTTTTTTTGTGAAAATCCAAGTTTCAAAATTAATTAGTTCTCCTTCCTGCTGGCTAAGTTTTTTTAAATGCTGGTGATTGTTTTTATCATGAAGATAGAAGAGGTCATATTTTAATAACTCCTTTTCGCTGTAGTAAAGTATTTCTTCCACAGCCTGGTTGACTTGTTCGAATTTTAAGGATTTTCGATCAATCACTCCAATCATATCCGCTGAATTGTTAATTAGGAGATTGTATTTTTCAAGAATTAAATTTTTTTCTATCAGTTCTTTTTTTTGAGCCTGAAGCCGGAGAAGTACATTGACTTTTGCTTTGACAAGCTGTGGGTCTAGTGGCTTGGTCAAATAATCTACAGCCCCTTCTTCATAACCCTTCAGAATATTTTTTGAATCAATGATCTCAGCAGTAATAAAAATGATGGGTATTTCTCTTGTTCTTTTATTCGTTTTCAAGATTTGAGCTACCTCAAAGCCGTCCATTTCTGGCATTTGAATATCTAATAGAATCAAATCAATTTCTTGGTCTAATGCGAGCTTCAATCCTTCATTGCCAGTGAGAGCATGTAGAATCCTCCTATCTGTGGTGTTTAGAAGTGATTCTAAGGCAAGGATATTCCCTGGCTTATCATCCACTATTAAAATGGTTTCTTTGACAGGTTTATACATGATTAGATAAGTTGATTAAAAATTGCTTGATCTCATTGAGATTTAGGACTTTGTCTATGGTATTTGATGCAATGGCACTTTCTGGCATCAATTGGAATGTGGCCTCTTTTGGATTTTGACTTATTGTATATCCATTTTTTGATTTTATTGCTTTCAGTCCTTGAGTCCCATCCTGATTGGCTCCTGTAAGTATGATAGCCAATAGACTTGCTCCATAGACTGAAGCGGCTGATTCAAATAGCACATCTATTGATGGTCGACTATATTGTACGGGCTCATCGCTACTCAAAGAAAAGGTTTCATTCTGCTCTATTAGAAGATGGTAATCAGGTGGAGCGACATAAATATGACCAGGAAGAATTTTTTCTTTTTCATCAGCTTGTTTTACTTTAAGTTTGGTTTTATGCTGTAAAACTTCTTCTAACAAGTCCTTAGGCTCTTTTGCACGGTGTTGTACTAGGATAATAGGGATTGGATATTCCTTTGAAAGTTCCGGAAGGATCTGCATGATGGCTTGTAAGCCGCCTGCAGATGATCCAATCAATATGATCCTGAATGATTTCATTAATTTTATGATTTCATAAATAATTTCTCTTTTCGATCTATTTCAACGAAGTTTTTTCTTTTGTCAGTGAACAGCAGCGACTCTTTACTACCTAATCCCAGGTATCCAAAATCACATAGACTTTGGTAAAATAGGTTGATGACCTTGTTTTGTAAATTTTGATTAAAGTAGATCAAGACGTTTCTACAAATGATCAGTTCAAATTCATTGAAAACATGATCCACGGCAAGGTTATGAGGTGCAAATACGATGTTTTTGCTGAGATCTTTATTCATCATTACCGCATTGTATTTGGCAGAATAATATTGGCTAAATTCTCCTAAGCCCCCATATTGCTGATAGTTAGCTATGTAGTTTTTCATGGAATCTATTGGGAAAATTCCATCCGAAGCTCTTTTTAACGAATGTTGATTGATATCAGTCGCATAGATAATGCTCCTTTCAAGCAAGCCAGCTTCTTTCAGAATGATGGCAATGGTGTAGACCTCTTCTCCAGTGGCACATCCTGCCACCCAAACTTTGAAAAAGGGGTAAGTTTTGAGTCTCGGAATCACATGCTTATTGAGACTTTTGAAAAAGGTAGGGTCTCGAAACATCTCAGTAACAGTAACAGAGATCTCTTGAATCATTTGCTCTAAAGCCAATTCATTGGATTCTATAGTTTCCCAGAGTTCATGAAGAGAATTGATTTTTTTGAGTTGTAGATAATGGCAGATTCTTCTTTTTAATGAAGCCCGTGCATAATCTCTAAAGTCATAACCAAAATTCAAATACAATTTTTCTAAAAAACCCCAAAGTTGATGTTCTTCTACTTCCATATCATCTTACTTGTATAGCCAAACCCGCATTAAGGAAAGCAATTGATCTATATCTATAGGTTTTGAAATATAATCAGACATGCCCGCATTGAGGCATTTTTCTCGATCACCTTTCATAGCTTTGGCTGTCAAAGCAATGATTGGTATTTTCGAATACTTGGGAAGGCTTTTGATGGCTTTGGTGGCTTCATAGCCGTCCATCTCTGGCATCATGATATCCATTAGGATCAAGTCTACATCTTTTAGCTGAGCTAACATGTCTACCGCAACTTTTCCGTTTTCGGCAGTATGGCATATGACTCCTTCCTCTTCAAGCAAGTTGGTAAGCGAGTATATGTTTCGAATATCATCATCTACGACCAACACATGCTTACCTTTCAGTATTTCATCATTTTTATGAAGTGTCCTGAAGGCAACTTGCTTTTCTTTAGGAAGCTTGGATTCTACACGATGCAAAAAGAGCTTGGTTTCATCTAGTAGCCTTTCATTGCTTTCAACTGTTTTGATGACTATTTTATTTGCCAATTTGAGCAATGTTTGATGCTCCTCTTTGTTAAGTTCCTTTCCAGTGTAGACAATAATAGGGGTTTGGTTAATGGTATGTTTTTTCCTGATTTGCTCTATCAATTCAATCCCACTTATATCAGGTAAACCAAGATCAATGATCATACAATCAAAACGATGGTTGTCGAAATGTTGTAAGGCTTCTGCTCCTGTAAATGCTGTATGTATCTCAATATCATGATCCTCCATAAGAGATTGGATCGCTGAGTTTTGGTTGCTATTGTCTTCTACAATGAGAAGTTTTTTTACTTTCCGCTTATAGAAATCCTCAATCTTGTCAAATGCCTTTTGTAATGAAGGAAGATCAACTGGTTTTTTGAGAAAATCAAAGGCACCAGCTGTTAGCGTCTCAATCTTTTTGTCTTGTCCTGAGATAATCTGTACTGGGATATGACGTAGTTCAGGACTATTTTTAAGCATTTTCAAGACTTCCTCTCCACTGATATCCGGGAGCTTGAGATCTAACAGAATTGCCATAGGCATGAACTTTAAGGCATAGCTTACCCCTTTGTTTGCTTGGGTGGCTATGATGCCCTTAAATCCTCTACTGCGAACAAATTCCAAAAGGGTCTCTGCAAAAATTGGATCATCTTCCATAATCAAGATTACCCGATCTTCTTTTTTTATAGTTTCTCTATCATCTTCAATATTGTGTTCTTTTTCATCCAAGGTAGGTAGAGAGGCAAGTTGATTTTGAGAATCCTGAGTTCGATTTGACTTTTCAAAGCTTGGAGAATCTACGTTTTGGAGATCTTCGGTTTGCATGAAATTTTCTGGAAGGTATAGGGTGAAAATACTTCCTGTTCCAGAAATGCTTTCGACTTCAATTTCACCTCCAAGCGCTGAGGCCAATTCTCTGCTGATAGATAGCCCTAATCCAGTTCCTCCATATTGTCTTTTGGTGCTGCCATCAGCTTGTTGAAATGCTTCGAAAATAATTCCTAGCTTTTCAGCAGGTATCCCAATACCATTGTCTTTTATTTTGAAGACGAATGCATTTTTACATTTTTGAAGTTTTTTGTTCCTGAATTTTTGGGCCCCTCTAGTTTGTGATATTTCGATTGCCACATTCCCACCTTTTGGGGTAAATTTAAAAGCATTTGATAGCAGGTTTCTTAATATTTGATTCAGGCGTAACCGGTCAGTTTGAACTGAATGAATATCAATTAATGATTCCTTGATCTCAAAGTTTATATTTTTGCTTTGCGCTACTTCTACAAACATAGTCTTCAGGTCTCTAGAAATTTCTGATATATCAATTTGCTCAATATCCAATTCCATTTTGCCTGCTTCAACTTTTGAGAGATCCAGAATTTCATTGATCAAGGACAATAGGTCAGTTCCTGAACTGTATATGTTTTTGGCAAACTCAACTTCTTTCTCTGCTAGTTGATTATTCTTGTTTTCAGCCATCAGCTGAGAAAGAATCAAGATGCTATTGAGTGGTGTCCGCAATTCATGAGACATGTTAGCCAAAAATTCAGACTTGTACTTGCTTGTAATCTCCAATTCCCGAGCTTTGGTTTCTAGCTCGTTGGTTGCATTTTCAAGTCTTTCTTTTTGTTCTTGGAGGAGATTGGCTTTTTCTTCTAGCTCTTCGTTAGTTTGCTGAAGTTCTTCTTGTTGGGTCTTGAGTTCTGCTTCGGACCGGAGGAGCATTTCTGTTTTCTCTGTCAGCTCTTCATTGGTTTGTCTGAGCTCTTCTTGCTGGGTCTCCAGTTCTTCAGCTTGCCTTTGTGTTTCTTCTAATAGATCGCGCATTTTTTCCCTAGAAAATGCTGAATTGAAAGCAATGCCTAGATTTTCTCCAATCATAAGCATCAATTGAAGCTCTTCTTCACCAAAAGATTTTAATGTACCCAATTCAACAACTCCAAGTACTTGCTCGTCAAATATAATTGGGTAGAGTAGGAGGTTATTTGGAATAGCATTACCTAATCCACTCTTGATTTTGATATAGTTGGAAGGGATATCATTGATGATAATAGGCTTTTTCTCTAGCGCTACTTGGCCCAAGAGTCCTTCTCCTAATTCAAATTGATTGTTTTCGCTCGATTTTGGTATGTATGCAAAGCTGCCAAAGAGACTGAAGTTACCTGCTTCATAGAGGTAGATAGCTCCTATATTAGCCTGAAGGTAATTGCAGATTTGAGTAATTACATCTTCAGCTAGTTGTTTAGGTTCTTTGTCACCTCGGATGGTATCATTCAGCTCAGAATTTCCAGAAAGAAGCCAAGTCCTTTTCCGGTTTTCTAATGATAGCTTGAGGAGATTTTCTCTCATTTGTACAAGCGCTTTCCCTAATCTATCTTGATCTCCTCTGACTTGTATAGTTGTTTCGTAATCACCATTACCGATTGCTAAAGCCGCATTACTTAAATTTTGAGCATTTTGAATGAGAGCATTGAATGAAAGGGAAAGTCTACCTAATTCATCATTACTCGTTCTTAAAGGTGAGATTTCTATCTCCCCACGACTAATTCGCTCGGCAGATTTGGTGAGTTTTATGAGGTTGTTAGCGATGTATCTAGTCAGGTAAAATGCAAATAAAAGCGTAAGGCCAAACACCAAAATGGATGTCACTAAGATCAAATTGAAACGCGTTTTGGATTTGCTAATCATTGATTCTACCTCCAGAATCACTTCATCAATAAAAGTCGTCTCAAATTCAAAAAGTTTGTCAAAACCATTGATGGATATGTCAGTCCATTCTTCAGTTGAATAGAGAACAGTATTTAGACTAGATTTGGATAGGATTTCATTCTTTGTTCCAATAAATTGATCTACAGCAATTCCTGAAAAAACATTGTGAAATATTTCAAGTTCGTCACTACTTATACTTGATTTGAATTTTGAAATGTGGTAATCAAAAAGGTCACTAGCTGCTTGGAGTTTAGCTAATTTGGAAGTTTGATTTGTTTCTGAAAGTAGGAGTGATTTTATTAAAAAGCGAATAGAGGCATGTTGTTCCTTTGCACTGGATATGTGAAATATTTCATTGATCCTCTGTTTGACTACTTTGTTTTCGGCTTGTTTACCAGAATCATCTATTTCGTTAATCAACAAATTGGTAATTTGATTGAAAGACTCCCTGATTTGCAAGATATTTTTACCTGAGTCATTGGATCTAAAGTCGCCTCTGATGAGCTCAAGATTATTTATTATAAGTGTTTCTGACACTTGGTTGTTGGTCAATCGGCCAAATTTGACTAGTTTTTGAAAAGTGGTGTTTGTCTTTGTTATCTCTGAATTGAGTTTTTGTAGTAAAGTAGGGTTGGAAGACAGGAAATGATCAAAGCCTGATATCCATTCTGACTCCATTTCCTGCAACAAATCAGTGATCAATTGTACCTCTTCTAGGTTTTGCCTAGATCGTGATAGTACCTGTGTAGCTTGGTATTCTTGCCAAAGGAGCCTTGTTGTGAAATAGACCAATGGAATGGATAAAAGGCATAAGAGGAAAAACAATTTCGCCTTTATAGATAGGTCATGGAATGTTTTCATAGTACTTAGGGCTAAGTACCTAAAAATATCAATAATAGATTGAAAAACCTATATTAAAAAGGACCCAAAAGTGACTTACAGTCTTTTTCTGTCATTGGTTTTTCCCAAAAGCTTTTTACTACCTTGTAATCTTTGGCTTTGACTTTATCAGATTGACTAAGTGAAGAAGTCACGATGATTACTTGTGCTATATTTTTGAAGTTGCCTCTAGTCAAAGTATCCAAGAGATCCCAGCCACTTACCCTTGGCATATTCAAATCTAAAAATATCAAGAATTGAGTTTCTTCAAATCTTTTTGAATTGATATAATACAGAGCATTTTCAGCACTATTGAAGGTCATTGGATTTTCAGATAGCCCACTTTCTATGACCATGAGTTCATGATAAAATAGTACTCCAGGGTCATCATCTATAATCAATACTTCAGTTTTCATCATGGGGATTATTTTCTTTTTCAGAACTCTTATGAATTGTGCGGATGATGTCATCCATTTCCATCAATCCATCTTCTAATTCCTGTATGAGATCTTCTTTGCTTTTGTTCAAGTGCTTGAAGTTATTTGAATGTTTTAAAACATGTAAGATTCCCATGATTCTAGTTAATGGAGCTCTTACAATATGTGATTGCTGCCAAGTGATTTCTTTGAGTTTGAAATTTTGCTGTTCAATATTGATGAGTGCAGTCTGAAGTTCGGTAGTCGAGGCTTCCAGCTCTTTGGTTCTTTCTAAAACCATTTCTTCTAGTTTTTTTCCTCTGCTTATTTTTTTTACAATGTAAATACTCAAAGCACCGGCCAAAAAAATTAGGAAGGCAATCATAAGTTTGAAAGCATTGCTTTCGAAAAAGAAACCATCCACTCTAAAACTAATAGTGGCAGGTTCAGTCCATCTGCCTGACTTATAACCGACTATCTCGATTGTGTAATTGCCATTTTCAATTGAAGTGAGGCTAATGATTCGGTCATTTCCTATGGGAATGTATTCCATGTCCTTCTTGGTAAACCTGTAAAAAAATTGAGTATTCTCTGGATCATCAAAATCTACTGAGGTGAAACTAATATCAAACTTGAATGTCCCTGGTGGGATAATTATTTTTTCATTTTCATTAATGAATAGATCACCGATTCTAAGTCCTTCTATTTGAATTGCTACTTCTTGGCTATCATAAAGATCATTTTTTGGATCCATTATAGCAACCCCCTTGATAGTAGGAAACCAAAGTTTACCATCTGGCATTTTGACAGATGAAGGGAAGATATTTCCATTAATTCCAATTCCGTTGTCTGCTACACAAAACTGCCAAAACTGCGTGGACTCTATTGCCGAAATTTGAATTCTTGGTGGTTTATTAGAGTTTTGATATTTGAGAGCATTGTTGATGAGGTTCTGGAAAAGTAATTTGAGAGGAGTTCGCTGCGCCTTTATTGTCGGAAGGTACTGAAAGTGAATTTCACCATTTTTTTCTTCTAGTTCAGCTTTGAATAAAGGGATGAACTCTTGGATTAGAACATTACAGTCTATTTCTTCAAAAGGTGTGTCCTCTGCGCCTATCTTAGCATATTCCAACAAATCATTGATTAAGCCAGTCATTCTACTTGTTGCGTCTAACGCAAAATGAATATATTTCTTAGCCTTTTCGTCAAGCTGTGTAGCATAGTTTTTTTCCATCAAACCCATGAAATTATGAACCATTCTTAATGGTTCTTTCAAGTCATGAGATGCAATATAGGCGAATCGCTCCAATTCTACATTTTTCAATTCAAGTGCTTTTCTCGCATTTACTATTTCTTGAATTGGTCTGCCTTCTGGAATGATGGCAATGACATTACCAGCATCATCAAACAATGGTTTAAGGTTGAAATGAATGGTGACTGTTGAGTCTTTTCCTAAAACCTCTACTTCGTATTGAATAAACTCTCCCTGGGATGCTTTTTTGATGTTTTCTTTGAGCGTGTTTTGAGTTTCTTCACTGATTGTCTACCAATAGCATTCCCAGAATGGCTTTCCAATCAAATCTTCCTTGGAAAGCCCAGCAAAGTCCATTGCTGTTTGATTGGCTTCAAGTAGAATCCCATCTGGGTTTAAAAAACCAATGAATTGAAATGTAGAATCAAAAATCCCTTGAAATTTTTTAGCCATTTCTTCTAATTTCAATTCTGATGTTTTGGTCTCGGTGATATCGGTATGGGTTCCAAACATCATTAGCGGAAGACCTTCTTTAGTCCATGAAATCACCTTTCCCTTGTCCAAAACCCATATCCAATGCCCTTCTTTATGCTTCATTCTACACTCACAATCATAATAGTCAGATTTTTTCTCAAAACAATCTTTGAGTTTTTGAGAGGAAATTTTCAAGTCTTCAGGATGAGCAAATCTTTCCCAAGTTTGGATTGAAATGGGTTGAAGTTCGTCTAAAGTATATCCTATCATCTCTGCCCATCGTACATTGAATATAGTCTCACCTGACTGGACATTCCATTCTCAAGTCCCTACGTTGGTTCCTTTAAGGATATTTTCAATTCTAGTTTTTTGTTTCTCTAGCTCGTCTAGAGCTAGTTTTTTTTCAGTGATATTTTGTATTTGTGCAATGTAGTGCTTAAAGCTTCCATCTGGATTGAGGACTTTTGAACCACTTAAATTGATCCATATAGTCTCCCCATTTTTGTTGAAGTATCTTTTTTCAATTTGATAGCTTTCTATATTTCCACGGTTTAGTTTGTTTACATATTCCAAATCAGCATTAAGGTCATTAGGATGGGTTATTTCTTGAAAAGTTAGGGATGTTAATTCTTCGGGAGTATACCCTAAAAGTTTACAAAAACTCTTATTTACTTTGGTGAATCTTCCTTTTTCATTGACTAGCGCCATTCCTATAGCCGCAAATTCAAAAGCAGTGTTGAATTCGTCAAGGTTGGTTTGAGATTTTTGAATTTTTTGTTTTAGGGTAGTTAGATTAAAATAAAACAAGGAAACTAAGGAAATTATAAAGATTAGTGCAAAAATATCCCTCAGCATTCCTGGTGTTTTGAAAAGGAACACTATTGCTATTATGCAAATGATCAAGAAGGAGAAGCTAATAATAAAGCTCCTGAATTTGAAAACCATGGGTGGATGATTTAGCGAACTGTAATTTAAATAAAAAAGAAAATAAATTTCAAAAATAAATATGATGATTATCTAAAATGATTGCCCAGCAGAATTTTACATTATTTCTTAATGGTAAATGCAAAAGTGCTACCGAAGTCACTTTCTGATTCTACGTAAATTATCCCCCCATTTGATTCTACTATTTTTTTGCAAATAGCCAACCCAATTCCATTGCCCTTGAATTCCTCCTTGGAATGCAAGCGTTGAAAAATTTCAAAAACCTTTTTTTGATGCTCTTTCGCTATTCCAATGCCATTGTCACGAACAGTAAACTGCCAGTGAGAATTCAAGTCTTCACAACTGACATGAACTTTGGGATGATTGTTGGCCTTTTGATATTTGAAGCCATTTGATATTAGATTTTGCAAAAGTTGAAACATACCGCTTCTAGTAGCATGAATTTCCGGAAGCCTATCCCAAGTCAATAGGGCTTGTTTCTCTTCCAAAGTAGGTTGGAAAATTTTACTCAATTCCATCATCATTTCATTGAGATTGATTGGTTCTTTGGCCACATTTGATCTGCCTATTCTAGAGTATTCTAACAGATCTTGAATGATTTGTCGCATTCTTTTAGCTCCATCTGTAGCGAAGCTAATGTACTTCAATGCTTTTTCATCCAACTGGTTTTGATATTTTTTTTCTAGTTGATGTAAAAATCCAGTCACCATTCTGAGTGGCTCTTGCAAATCATGCGAAGCGATATAAGCAAACTGCTCAAGCTCAGCATTGGAGTCTTCAAGTTGCTTGGCTTTATCTAAAATCGATTCATTAAGTGCAAGTAGCTGTTGTTCTGCCGCCTTATTCTCTGTGATGTCTTTACCTGTAGCATAGATCAACCCTTCTTCAGGAATAGGAGTAGCTGTCCATGCTAACCATATAGTTCTACCAGTCTTGGTGATGAAGCGAGTTTCATATTTAGCTATACTTGATCCTGAATAGATTTCAGTGAGCACTTCAATCAAGTCTGAGCGATCTTCTTCAGGGGTGAAGTCCAAATATGGCTTTTTGAGAATTTCGGTTACTGAATACTCTAAAGTTGTTTCGAATGCTGGGTTGATTTTTTTGAAATAACCATCATATCCAGCAATGCAAAGTAAATCAGATGAAAGTTCAAAAAACTGATTGAGCTCGTCTTCAGCTTGCTTTCGTTTGATCATGGCTCCTAGCTGATTGAGGAGATCTTTTTCTAATTTAGGTAGAGATTTAAGGTTAACTTGCCTACCTATTGCAGCTAAAACTACTACAGCACTTACTGATTCTTCAAAATCCACAGGATACGCGATTGCTCCTTCGAACCCGAATTTTTTTGAAAACCCTGTTCGAAGCAGATTTTCTCCAGATTTAAGGTCAGGGATATAGATTGGCTTTCTTTTACTAAATACTTCTGCTATTAGTCCCTTTTCACCATTGATGGGGCGAAACTCTCTTTCTGGGATTATATGATCAGGACCTTTAAAAGCAGTAAGGATAATAGATTGCTCATCCATACTACTAGTCCAGATTTCTGCATAGTCTAAGCCAGTAAATGAAAGAAATATTTTCAATGTTTCTTCAAACGCATCTTTGAGTAGTTTTTTTTCTGAAAAAATATCAGCCACTTTTAATCGAAGTGCAGTTTGAGCCT
The DNA here is from genome assembly GCF_900188245.1 of Belliella buryatensis. GTDB lineage: Bacteria > Bacteroidota > Bacteroidia > Cytophagales > Cyclobacteriaceae > Belliella > Belliella buryatensis. The sequence goes on from NZ_FZOK01000017.1 coordinate 52,955, forward strand.
CGTTGTTTTCTTTTTCTGTTCCATCACGTGCTACACAATACATCAGTTCGTCCAAGAAATCCCATTTGACAGACCAAATCAGAGGAACAGGAGTTCCATCTTTTTTGATATACCTATTTTGGAACATTGTCATATTACGACCTTCCATGATGTCTTTAGCAGCTTGGGCTGTTTTGGTATGGTCTTCTGGATATACAAAATTCATAAAAAGCTTTCCTATCATCTCCTCTGGTTTATACCCCCAAAGATCTATAGCTGCAGCACTCATGTCTTCAAATCTACCTTCTTTATCAATGGTACAAATGACATCCAAAGAACCATCCATAATTTTGGAAAGCTTGTACCTGTTTCGGTCTCTTTCAGTTTGAATATTCTTTTTCTCAGTTATATCCGTCATCACACCTCTAGCGATAACTTGATTTTCGAACTGTATCACACTGACTATATTATTTAGCCATTTGATATTACCCCATTGATCAAAAATTCTGAATTCAAAAGAATGATTTAGCCTATGCTCTATTTGATTTAAAAAATACCTAAGCGTAAAATCCCTATCAGCTGGATGAATTTTGGATTCCCAAAAACCTTCTTGAAGCCAATCTTCTTGTTCAAACCCAAGTATGTCTACTGTCTGAGGACTAACAAAAGTAAATCTCAATGGTGTCATATGTACTTCCCATATGATGCCGTTGATTGTATTGATCAAATCTTCAGTTTGTAGATTTGGAGTTTTCATAGTTACTAATATCTATTTCGAAATGGCAAATTAAACATCACTAGGTTGGGAGATCTTCAAGAGAATATTGATGGATGTTGTATCATCACAATTGATTTTTTGGAATCGTGAAGTAAAAAGTACTTCCTTTTCCCTCTTCTGATTCCACCCATATTTTCCCACCCATATTGGAAACTAGCTTTTTGGAAATAGCTAATCCCATACCAGTTCCAGCTACTTCATCGTGGGTATGAAGTCTTTGGAAGATATTGAAAATTCTCTCTTGGTATCTTGGCTTGATTCCTATGCCATTATCTTTTATTGCAAATAGATATTCTCTTTTATCCTCTTTGAAAGTAATATGAATTTCAGGTGAGGTTTCTTCTTTATGATAAGACAAGGCATTCCTAAGTAGGTTCTGAAAAACCTGTATTAACTGCACTCTTTTTCCTATGATACTAGGCATTGGATCCCAAGTGACTTTAGCTTCTTTTTCAAAAATAGTTTTCTGATGGGAGGCAACCAGTTTTTCCATCAGTTGATTCATATTGAGTTCTACGTCGTCTTCGTTGATTTTGGTGGCTTCTGAGAAGTCAAGTAGATCTAGAATGATTCTTTTCATCCTTTCTGCTCCGTCTATGGCAAATCGAATGTATTTTTTACCCTTGTCATTTACTTCTGAGATATACTTTCTCTCCAGTTGCGTCATGAAACTGGAAATCATCCTTAAGGGTTCTTGTAAATCATGTGATGCTACAAATACAATTTGTTCTAATTCTCTATTTGAATTTTCTAGTTTTTTAGATTGAGAATTGAGCTCTTCGTTAAGTTTCTCTAGTTCATTGATTTTGTTGGAAAGATTTATATGGTATTTCTTGACTAAAATATAAAGTAATATAGCTGTAAGAGTGACGTACGTGACACCTTTAATAGATTGATAATATTTGTATTCAAAAATATCAAGCGGCTCAAGTATTAGTTCAAGAATTCTATCACTTAATAGTATCCATAAGACACCGACCAACAAATAAATCAATGCAATCTTAAAACTTGGTTTCATAATTTAGATTTTGGTAAAGAAAAAAAGAAGATGCTTCCCTCTTGAGGAGTAGATTCTACCCAGATTTTGCCATTATATTTGTCGATGATCTTTTTGCAAATGGCTAATCCTATCCCGGAACCCTCGTAGAGATCTTTTGTATGAAGTTTTTGGAAGATAATAAATATTTTCTCCAAATAAGATTTTTCTATACCAATCCCATTGTCTTTAATAGAAAACACCCATGAATCTGGTGTGTCTTCGAAATTTATTCTAATCTCTGGATTTCGATCTGGATGATGGTATTTGATGGCATTACCGATCAGATTTTGAAAAATTTGCTGAAGTGGTGTTTCCTGAAAGTAGATCTGAGGCATCTCTGACCATGTAATATCAGCCATTTTCTCTTTGATGATGCGCCGATTGAGAATAGTGACGTTTTTCAAAACTTGATCTACTTGGATAAGCTGTTTTTTATCTTCATAATTCCCCACTTTGGAGTACTCTAAAAGATCCAGAATAATTTGCTTCATCCGTTTGGCTCCATCAGAAGCAAAGAAGATATACTGCTTGGCTTTATCGTCGAGAACTTGTGCATATTTCACTTCTAATCTATTCAAGAATCCAGTGATCATTCTAAGTGGTTCTTGCAAATCATGAGAAGCAACATATGCAAATTGTTCCAATTCTGAATTTGAGATTTCTAATTTCTTTGCTCTTAAAGCTAATTCATTACTTAAATTCAACAACTTCTTTTCATTTGATCGCATAGCAGTAATATCTTTCATGGCTATTACAGCACCGATTTTTCTTCCTGATTGAGTAATGATGGGAGTGCCTGAGGCGAAAACTACGCTGAAAGTGCCATCTTTTCTTTTAATTACAATTTCCTGATTAAGGACTGTTTCTCCTTTCCAAGCCTTATTAAGTGGTATTTCCTCTAAGGGAAGTTTGGTTTTTCCATCTGAACAAAACAAACCAAAAGTATCACTCCATTGGTCTGGAGGTGTATTTAAAATATTCTCACCATGGAGTTCTCGAGCAGCTCTGTTTGATAATATAAGTTTACCTTCTTTATCACAAGCAATTATTGCTTCGGATAAGCTTTCCATCATAGATTTGAGAAACTCTCTTTCATTTTCCAATTCTAATTCAGTAACTTTCCTTACGGTGATGTCTTCTACTGCACCTATCATCCTAAGTGGCTTTCCATTTTCGTCTCGAATAGCAATACCTTTATCCAATACATAAGCATAAGTCCTATCAGCTTTTTTGAACCTGAACTCTGCTTCCCAGTATTCTCTATTGCTATTCAAAAAGTCCTTCATGTCTTTTTCTATTCTTTGATAGTCATCTGGATGAATCTGACTGATCCAAAATTCTCCTGTGCCAGAATAGCTATCAATAGGATGGCCGAATAGTTTCTCGAAATTATCCGTTCTATATACTTCTCCATTCAATAGATTCCAATCCCAAATAGCATCTGAAGTTGCTCTTGTCGCAAGGGTAAATCTCTCATTACTCAGCTTGATTTCGTGTGATTGTTCTTCTACTTTTCTGGATAAAATAGCAGGCAAGCTAGTGACATAGAACGAGAGATAACCTAGGATCATTGATAGGACAACGCGAAGCACCATGAATGGATATACTTCTTTAAAAGCTGTAGATTTTTTTAGCTGTACTGTGATACTCCAATCTCCCTCACGTAACAGGAGATTTTTTTTAAAACCATCAAATTCAGCATCATTTTTTGGTAGAAAAAACTCTTCCTCACCTGTTTCAGGATTGATTTTAGAAAGTTGTATGTAAAATGGACTTTCATCTGAAATATCAATGTTTGCTACTTTTATGAAAGAATCAAATTTGATAATTACAGCAGCAAATCCCCAAAATTCATCATTTTTAAAAATTGGGTTTCTTCCGACAATTCCAATTCCACCTTGTTTTAGCTCGAAAGGGCCGGCAAAATACAGTTGACGTTTTTCAATGGCTCTTAAGGCTTCATATTTAGTTTTAGGGTTTTCGAGGATATTGTAACCAATGGCTTCTTCATTTCCTTTAAGTGGATAGGTGTATTTGATTTCTCCTCCCTCTACTAATTGTATAGCATCGATGAATTTATTTGTTCTTAATAATCCCGCAGCTATACTGTCAAAGTCATTACCGATCCCATAATTGCGCTCGATATATTCCAAGACCCGCGTGGTAGAGATGCTATTAGCCAAAGCACCAGAGATTTGCTTCTCCAGAAGATTGGCCTGCTCAATGACACGTTGCTCCTCCGATTTCTTTTTTAAATCATAATCCTTTACAGTAAAATATTGAAGTCCTGTTATCAATAAAAAAACCAGTATTCCAGTAACAATAGGATATTTGAAGAGAATATTTGAAGAGCTTGATTTCATGAAGATAAATTAAAATCTATTAGTTAAAGATAGATGATATTTAAGTCCAAATTCACTTTATCAACGTATCCGCCCGACCAACCCCATCTTGAATTGTAGGGATATTTTATTTAAGTCGGTATTCTTCCCAGTTTGAAGGTAGTAGTTGATAGAGGTCTTT
>NZ_FZOK01000013.1 GCF_900188245.1 Belliella buryatensis
CATCGTGGTATTGTAAGTTATCCCAAACTTCTTAGAAATTGAAATACTAACTATATTTGAATAATAAAAGTGTCAACCATTTTCAGGACGAGACAGGGACAGGCATTGACACATCCGCCTTTGCGGACTTTGGAGAAAAGTAACAACCCCGAGGCATCGGGGCAAGAATTTTGAATTCCCGATAGAAAGATCGGGACAGGCTCTATCCACAAGGCCACCGCTGGCCTCCCCTAAAAGTGAGGTAAACCCGGTTCCCCAACATTCCCTCCCGCATTAAACGCGTTATCTTAACTTTGAGGATTATTGGTCGGTCCTAGGATTCTGTGAAGGTCGGCATTGAGCCAAACTACACGGTCACCTCCGTCAGTGGTATTGTGACGATGGTCTGATTGACGGCTTTCTCGGAGGATTTCGAAGTTGGTTTCTTCTTCTTCGGCAGCATTCATTTCCATGGTAGCCATCAGCATGGTAGATTGAGCATCTCTGACTACTTGACGGATATTGCCAAGATGATCTTTGTCCTGCTATATTTCCTGCAAATTGCGGCGTGGTATAGTCAAAATCATAACTGTTTGTAGTGTAAGATGTGCCTCCATTGAATGGGTTGATTTGTTTGGTCTGGATGACCCTACTTTTATCATTGTAGAAATTGACTGTGGTGATGTATTTTTAAAAACTCATCTATTTCAAAATCAGGGATATGGAAAGTGAAAAACAATAATATAATAGTAAAAAAAGAGGCTTGTTTATAACGGGTATATTTTTTTATTTTATTATAAGCAAAATTTGCATAATTAAATTTTATAATTTAGCCTATTCACTACAATAATATAACGATTATTATTTTTTTTTGAATTGTAAACTATTTTTCCAATATTTGAAGGCTAAAAAAATAAATCAACTATTGTATGAGAAAAGTATTACTAATCATTTTGTCGCTTTTCGCTTTTTCCTTCCATGGGGAGGTCTGGGCGCAGCAGCGACAAGTAACAGGTACAGTAATCTCGGCAGAAGATAACCTTCCCTTGCCGGGAGTGAATATTCGTATCAAAGGCACCACTAGAGGTGCGATTACGGATATTGATGGAAGGTATTCCATTCAGGCTTCTGAGAACGAGACATTGGTCTATTCATTTGTAGGTTTTCTATCCCAAGAAGCAGCTGTAGGAAATAGGTCTTCTATAGATATTACGCTACAATTGGACTCCAAGACTTTGAGTGAAGTAGTTGTAGTAGGCTATGGTAGTGTAGAGAAAAAGGAATTGACTGGTTCTGTTGGGCAGTTAAACGCTGCTATCATCAAGGACGTGCCAGCACTCGGTGTTGATCAAGCTTTGCAAGGTCGTATTGCAGGTGTACAGATTACCCAAAATGCTGGTACTCCAGGTGCTGGTATTTCCGTGAGAGTGAGAGGCTCATCTTCTATTTCTGCTTCCAATCAGCCTTTATTTGTAATAGATGGCGTACCAATGACTACAGGTGATCCTTCTCAATTAGGTTTTGGTGGACAGTCTTCTAATGCATTGGCAGATTTGAATCCAAATGACATCGAGTCAATGGAAGTGTTAAAAGATGCTGCAGCTGCGGCTATTTATGGTTCCAGAGCTGCTAATGGTGTCGTGTTGATTACAACTAAAAGAGGAGCTGATCAAAAAACACAGGTGAATTTGAATGTTTACGGTGGTACGCAACAATTATGGAATGAGCCAAGATTCTTGGATAGAGATGGTTACTTAGACTTGTTCAAAGATGCCTTTGCAGAAGACTTCTTTGGTGTTCCTTCTTCTGAAATTTCTGATGAAGAGATCCTAGATTTCTATTATGGAGGCTTGCCTTATGGTGATGATGTCAACACGAATTGGGTAAGAGAGGTGACGCGGTCTGCTCCTATCCAAAATTATGAATTGAGCATCAGCGGAGGTAACGAAAAGACTAAATACTACATATCAGGAAATTATTTTGATCAGCAGGGTACAGTAATCAACTCTAGTTACTCGAGAATGTCGACTAGATTCAATCTAGATCACAAGATCAATGATAGATTTGAAATTTCATTCAATTCTGGTATCAGTAGAGCGGTTCAAAACAGGATCGTTTCTGACAACACTTTGAATGGACCTTTTGCAAACTCACTTGCGGCTTCACCATTGTGGCCGGTATTTGAAGAAGATGGTTCATATACAAGACCACAATTCTTCTATTCAAACCCAGTAGCTGAGGGGACAGAAAATGATGATGAAAACCAATCCATCAGAATTTTCACCAACGCTTTGGCAAAATATAAAGTTACCGAAGGTTTGAACTTCAATGTTAGAGTAGGAGCTGATGTTTTGAACTTCTCTGAAAGAAGGTATACACCTGACAACTATCCTGGATCTTCTTCTACAGCAGAGAGAGGTTCGGGTTCTTTCTCTACCAATAACCCTATCAAATGGGTTGCTGAAGCATTTATTGACTATTCAAAAGTATTTGAAGGTGGTCATAGCTTAAATCTTGTAGCAGGTCACAATAGAGAAGAAAACTTGATTTCATCTTCTTTTGTAAGAGGTATCCAATTCCCAGGTGATAGATTCAGATACATCGGAGCAGCCGCTTTGGTAAATGAAGGGTCTAACAACTTCGTTGGATGGGGCTTAGAGTCTTACTTTGGTAGAGTGAATTACAGTTTCAAAGAGAGATATTTGTTTAGCTCGTCATTTAGAGCAGATGCGTCTTCAAGATTTGGCCCAAATAATAGATGGGGTTACTTCCCGTCAGTTTCAGCTGGTTGGAGAATCAATGAAGAAGCTTTCATGAGCGATTTAGATATATTTTCTGATTTAAAAGTGCGAGGGTCATTTGGTCTTACGGGTAATCAGGAGATTGGTAATTTCTCTTGGAGAGGTTTAGTGGGCGCTGGAAATTATTTGGGTTCTCCATCCATCGTTCCAGTTCAATTAGGTAATCCTGATTTGAAATGGGAAAATACAGCTCAAACTGATATTGGACTTGACATGGGCTTGTTCAATGGTCGTCTCACATTAGTTGTGGATTATTATTACAAGAAGACTACTGACTTACTTTTTGCTAGACCAATTCCTACACAAAATGGATATGGTTCTTATCAATCAAATATTGGATCAGTTGAAAATAAGGGTTGGGAATTTACAGTGTCTACTGTAAACATTGACAGACCTAATGGACTTAATTGGAGAACTGACTTGAACTTGACCTTCAATAGAAACAAAATCCTTGAATTGTATGAAGGAGAAGATGTATTCTATGGTTTTGGTGGAAACTCTCTGGTATTGAGAGAAGGATTCCCAATAGGAACTTTCTATGGTCTAATTGCAGACGGTGTATTTGCAACTCAAGCAGATGTACCTGATTCTAGACAAGCTTTTGGAATTAGAGCTGGTGATATGAACTATAGAGATATCAATGGAGATGGAATTATCACAGATGATGATTTCACTGTAATTGGTAATGCTCAGCCAAAGTTCTTTGGTGGTTTTACCAACACCTTTAGCTACAAAGGTTTCGACGCTCAGATCTTCATGCAATTCTCTTATGGAAATGAAATCTGGAATGCAGCTGGTTCTTTCCAGGAAGGGATGTTTGCTAACTTCTTCGATGACAACAATAGAGCTACAGTAGAAAATAGATGGAGATCAGAAGACAATCCAGGTAATGGCCTAGTGCCAAGAGCTGCTTGGGATGTATCTGCTAATAGAAATAACCAATCAAACACCACTAGATTTATCGAAGATGGATCTTACTTAAGAGTGAAGAACTTGGTTATTGGATATAGATTGCCACAGCAAACACTCGAAAGGTTGAAATTGAGAAGTGTAAGATTCTACGCGCAAGCACAGAACTTATTGACATTCACAAACTATTCTGGTTTTGATCCTGAGGTGAACTTTGCAGGAACTTCTAATACCACAATTGGTGTAGATTTCTACACTTTCCCGCAGCCTAGAACTTATACATTTGGTGTTAACATAGGATTTTAATCAATATGAAAAGATTTAATATATATAACTACTTGGTTGTCCTGCTGCTGTTAGTCGGTGTGTCTTGTGATACACTAGAACAGGAGCCTGTAAACCAAATTGATGTTGATGGTGCAATCACCACCAATAGAAATGCGCAATTGGCTTTAGCAGGTATTTACAATGCCATGCAAAGTGGAAACTACTATGGTTTAAGATACTTGTATTATCAGGATGTATACACAGATAATCTTGCACATGCAGGTACATTCACCACCGATCAAGAAGTAAGTAATAGGAGAATTAACCCTTCAAACTTACAAATGAGAAGTACTTGGCAAACCATGTATGGTGCGATAAGAAATGCAAATTTTGTAATCTTCTCTGCACCGAATATTGAAAATATCACTGATGCACAAAGGTTAGCAATTATCGCTGAAGCAAGATTCTTAAGAGCTTTTGTTTACTTTGATATGCTTAGAGTATTCGGTGGTGTTCCTATCGTTGAGGATTTCATAGCAGATACAGAAAGCTTGAATTTTGCTCCAAGAGCTTCTTCTCAAGAAATGTATCAGTTTATTATTGATGATTTGACATTTGCAGAGCAGAATATAGGTAATACACCTAGTGCTCCATTTAGAGCAAGAAGATTCGCAGCTACAGCTTTGCTAGCAAGAGTATATTTACAGCAAGGCAACAATGCTTTGGCAGCTCAGAAGGCTTCTGAGGTTATCAATTCTGGTGTATACACGCTACAGTCTTCCTACGCAGATATCTTCAGAATCAAAGGAAATAATGAAATGATCCTTGAATTGAACTTCACCAATGTATCAGGAGATCAAAATACTTTAGCTATTTCTTCGGATCCGGCTACTGGTGGACAGAAGTTTTATCTAAGACCTGATTTCTTCAGCCTTTTCCAAGCTTCAGGTAATAATGGAGATGTGAGATTTGCAGCTTCTGTATTATCAGCTAGCAACAGATTGAGAGTTGTAAAATACTTCAGATCGGCTACCAATGATGACAATGTTCCTTTGATCAGACTTGCAGAGATGTTTATGATCAGAGCGGAAGCAAATGCTAGAGCTGCTGGTACTGGCTTGTTGACCAACACGCAGATCATAGACGATATTAATGTCATCAGAAATAGAGCAGGTCTATCCAGTCTATTACTTACTGATTTATTGACAAATGAAGCAGCTTTGACTGAGATTCTTCAGCAGAGAAGACTTGAGTTTGCTTTTGAAGGTCATAGATACACTGATATGCAAAGATTTGGCATCATAGGGAATCTTTTCCCTGCCAATGAACAATTTAGAGTGATTTGGCCAATACCACTTCAAGAGATTGAGGTGAATGATAACCTTATCCAAAATGATGGATACTAATCTTTGATTTTACACTTTAAAAAGGCGCCAATCGGCGCCTTTTTTATTTTTCATTCACACAAAGAGCTGTATCTCGCTAATCATTATAGTTACTCCTTTTCCTAATTTTAATTTGTTTTATCCTACCAATCCATAGAAAATTTTACTTAGCGGCATACTGTTTATTTGATTCTAGAGAAAATTCTGAATCATTTTTTGAATAGCTATTGATAAGATAATCAAATATATTTGTGTAAACGAATATACGGTTTTCAATAGCAAACATAACTAGGTACCTTTGTGTTGTTAGCAAAAACTCAATCATGGATAAATATTCCTATATCGCCAATGCACATGTAGCTTACATCGATGAGCTATATGCTGAATACAAAAATAATCCTGAATCCGTTGACCCAAGTTGGAAGACATTTTTTGATGGTTTTGAATTTGCCATCACTCAATATGGAGAAGATGAAAACGGTGGAGCGCAAGTTACCAATATCTTGAGCAGCCAGCCTGCAGCCAATGGCTCACTCGCTACACGCGGTACCATCATGGACATGGAGCAACTGCCTAAGGAAATCAAAGTAAGGGCCTTGATTCATGCACATAGATCAAGAGCGCACTTAAGATCTAAGACCAACCCTGTCAGAGAAAGAAGAGACAGGAAGGCACTGATCGACCTAGAAGATTTTGGGTTGGATCAAAATGACCTCAACACAGAGTTCCAAGCAGGAAATGAAATTGGCATTGGAGCTGCTAAGCTTTCAAAAATAGTTGAAGCGTTGAAGACCATCTACGAAGGCCCGATGGGTTTTGAGTATCTCTACATCAGAGACCCTGAGATGTTGGATTGGTTGAAAACCAAAATTGAAAAAGAAGCGCTGGCATTCAATCCTCCGACAGAGGAGAAAAAGAGGATCCTCTCCAAGTTAAATGAAGCAGTAGTTTTTGAAAACTTCCTACATACCAAATATCTTGGTCAGAAGCGTTTTTCATTGGAAGGTGGAGAGAGTACCATCCCTTTTCTAGATGCAGTAATCAACAAAGGAGCTGAACTAGGTGTAGAAGAAGTGATGATCGGCATGGCGCACAGGGGTAGACTCAATGTGCTTGCCAATATCATGGGGAAGACATATGAGCAGATTTTTTCTGAATTTGAAGGTACAGCTAAGCCAGATCTAACCATGGGTGATGGTGATGTGAAGTACCATATGGGTTATTCCAGTGATATTACCACCAAAGATGAAAAGAAAGTAAACTTAAAACTTGCTCCAAATCCTTCTCACTTAGAAGCGGTAAACCCGGTAGTGGAGGGTTTTATCAGAGCAAAGATCGATGCTCAGCACAAAGGAGATTCTAACAAAGCACTTCCTATCTTGATTCATGGAGATGCAGCCGTAGCGGGACAGGGCATCGTGTACGAAGTGACACAAATGGCAGGCTTGAAAGGCTACAATACCGGAGGAACCATCCACTTTGTGATCAATAATCAAGTAGGTTTTACTACCGATTTCGATGATGCGAGAACATCCATCTATTGTACAGATGTCGCGAAGATCATCGATGCACCTGTGATTCACGTGAATGGAGACAATGCTGAGGCAGTCGTATTTGCAGCTAAGCTTGCGGCAGAATTCCGTCAGAAGTTCAAGAAAGATATTTTTGTGGATATGGTATGCTACAGACGTCATGGTCACAATGAGTCTGACGAACCAAAGTTCACACAACCAGAATTATACAACATCATCTCTAAGCACCCTAATCCTAGAGAAATCTATGTCAAGAGATTGACAGAAAGAGGAGATTTGGATGCGAAGATTGCCAAGCAAATGGATGCTGAGTTCAGGCAATTGCTTCAGGATAGATTGAATATGGTCAAAGAAAAACCTTTGCCATATCAGTTCACCAAATTTGAGCAAGAATGGCAATCGATGAGAAGGTCTAAACCTGAGGATTTTGATCAATCTCCTGAAACGGCGATCACGCAAGACCAAATTGATAAAGTAGCGGAAGCTATTACCCAAGTTCCTAAGGGTTTCAAACCTATCAAACAAATTGATATACAGTTGAAGCAGAGAAAGGATATGTTCTTTAATGCCAAGTCATTGAATTGGGCCTCTGCGGAGCTTTTGGCATATGGATCATTGCTTTTGGAAGGAAAGACTGTTAGGCTTACAGGTCAAGATGTACAGAGAGGAACTTTCTCACATAGGCATGCAGTGGTGCATGATTCCACTACTAATAAGCCTTACAATTTCCTCAAGGAAATGAAGGATAGCAAAGGACTTTTCTCCATCTACAATTCACTTCTATCAGAATATGCTGTTTTAGGATTTGAATATGGTTATGCCATGGCCAATCCACAATCTCTGACAATATGGGAGGCACAGTTTGGTGATTTTGCCAATGGAGCACAGACCATGATTGATCAATTCATCTCTTCTGGAGAGTCTAAGTGGCAGAAAATGAATGGGCTAGTAATGCTTCTCCCTCATGGCTATGAAGGTCAAGGGCCAGAGCACTCCAATGCAAGACCAGAGCGATTCTTGCAACTTTCTGCTGAGTACAATATGGTGGTTGCGAACATCACCGAGCCATCTAACTTTTTCCACTTGCTTAGAAGACAAGTAGCTTGGGAATTTAGAAAGCCTTGTGTAGTGATGTCTCCAAAGTCTTTGCTTCGTCATCCAAAGGTAGTGTCTCCAATAGAAGAGTTTACTTCTGGTAGATTCAAGGAGATTATCTTAGACGAGACGGTAAAGGCCAAAGATGTAAAGCGAGTTGTCTTGTGTTCGGGGAAGATTTTCTATGACCTAGAAGAAGCTAGAGAAAAAGAAAAAGTAAAAAATGTAGCTATCATCAGAGTAGAGCAGCTGCATCCACTTCCTAAGAAGCAAATCATAGATGCTTTGAAAGCTTACAAAGGAGCAGAAGTAGTATGGGTGCAAGAAGAGCCTGAGAACATGGGTTATTGGAACTACATTTTAAGAATGATGTGGAAAGATCTTCCTATGGATGTGATTGCTCGTAAGATGAGTGCATCCCCAGCTACTGGTTACAACAAGGTACACGTAGAGGAACAAAATAATATTGTAAAAAAAGCATTAAAACTTTCATAAAACCCCTAGTTCCAGTTGATCTGGGATTTAGGTTTAATTTAAATTTATTCATGTTAAATTAACCTTAAGCAAATCATTCGCTTGGGGGTAAAAAAAGCAAAACAATGAGCCTAGAAATTAAAGTCCCTGCTGTCGGGGAATCTATCACGGAAGTGACTATTGGACAGTGGTTCAAAAAAGACGGTGACTATGTAGAAATGGACGAAGTCATCTGTGAACTTGAATCTGATAAAGCAACTTTTGAATTAACTGCTGAGGCAGCGGGTGTATTAAAAACCAAAGCGGGAGAGGGTGATACCCTAGAAATCGGCGCTGTGATCTGTGAGATCAATACCGATGGTCAAGCAGGTGCTACAATCGAAAAATCAGAGAAACCTTCTGAGAAATCTTCAGGATCGACAGGAGGAAAGACTGGAGAGGTAAAAGATATGATCGTCCCTACGGTAGGTGAGTCCATCACTGAGGTGACATTGGCCACTTGGCTCAAAGCTGATGGTGACTATGTAGAATTGGACGAGATCATCGCAGAAGTGGACTCTGATAAGGCAACTTTTGAATTGCCAGCCGAAGCCAATGGTATCTTGAGACATGTTGCTCAAGAAGGTGATACTTTGGAAATCGGTGGCTTGATCTGCAAGATCGAAGTGACCGAAGGTGGTGCACCAGCTGAGGAAGCGTCCGCTACTGAATCTTCATCTTCTGCTCCAAGCAGTGCTTCTACTTCTGACAAAGAAACTTATGCTACAGGCCATGCTTCACCGGCTGCTGCGAAGATTTTGGCAGAAAAAGGCATAGACGCCAAAGACATCAAAGGAACTGGTAAAGATGGCAGAATCACCAAAGAAGATGCTGAAAACGCTCAGAAAAAAGCTCCAGAAGCGCCTAAAACAGATTCTAAGCCTGCTGCAAGCAAGTCTGAGGCTAGTGTTGCTCCAGCACCTAAAGTATCAGGATCTAGAGATAGCAGAAGAGAGAAAATGACCTCCCTGAGAAAAACTGTTTCTAGAAGATTGGTTGCTGTGAAAAACGAAACAGCCATGTTGACCACGTTCAATGAAGTGAACATGGGGCCGATCATGGAGATGAGAAAGAAATTCAAAGATCAGTTCAAGGAGAAACATGGGGTGAACCTTGGCTTTATGTCTTTCTTCACCAAGGCTGTATGTGTAGCCCTACAAGAATGGCCTGCAGTGAATGCCCAAATCGATGGCAATGAAATCGTCTATAATGATTTCTGTGATATCTCAATTGCTGTATCTGCACCTAAAGGACTTGTGGTACCTGTAATCAGAAATGCAGAATCCATGTCTTTTGAAGAGATTGAAAAAGAAGTAGTAAGATTGGCTACCAAGGCCAGAGATAATAAATTGTCCATTGAGGAAATGACAGGAGGAACCTTCACATTGACCAATGGAGGTATCTTTGGTTCTATGATGTCTACACCGATCATCAATGCGCCACAATCCGCCATCTTGGGTATGCACAATATCGTAGAGAGACCGATGGCAGTCAACGGAGAAGTCAAAATCCTCCCAATGATGTATCTGGCACTTTCTTATGACCACAGAATCATCGACGGTAGAGAATCCGTAAGCTTCCTGGTAAGAGTGAAGCAGCTTCTCGAAGACCCGACGAGGTTGTTGTTTGGAGTCTAATGTCCTTAGTACAAAGTACATTAAACAGCAAGATTTTGAGTATTTAGAAAATGAATTAGAACATCTTCAGAATATGATAACCAAGCTGAAGATGAGTTTGAATCTTCAATAACCAACTAGGTGCTTTGTACATTGTACATGGTACTTGGTACAAAGAAAAAATCATGTACGACGTAATCGTAATCGGCTCCGGACCTGGAGGATATGTTGCGGCCATCAGAGCGGCACAACTGGGAATGAAAACAGCCATCGTTGAGAAATATTCAACATTGGGGGGTACTTGCCTCAATGTAGGTTGTATTCCTTCCAAAGCATTGCTGGACTCTTCTGAGCACTATCACAATGCGGCACATACTTTTAAAACCCACGGTATCAACCTCAGCAGCTTGAAGGTAGACTTGAAGCAGATGATCGGTAGAAAAGACGATGTGGTCAAGCAGAATGTCGATGGTATCCAATACCTAATGAAAAAGAATAAAATCGATGTACATCATGGTTTGGGATCATTTGTGGATAAAAACACCGTGAAAGTGACCAAGGAAGATGGCTCTTCTGAAAATATCGAAGGCAAAAATATCATCATCGCTACAGGATCTAAGCCATCTACACTTCCTTTTATCAAGTTGGACAAGAAAAGAGTCATCACTTCTACCGAAGCTTTGAACTTGAAAGAAATCCCTAAACACATGATCGTCATCGGCGGTGGTGTGATCGGAATGGAGTTAGGTTCTGTCTACGGAAGGATGGGTGCAAAAGTATCCGTTGTAGAATACATGGATTCTCTAATCCCAACGATGGACAAGACCATGGGCAAGGAATTACAGAAGTCTTTGAAGAAACTTGGCTTTGAATTCTACTTGAAACACAAAGTTGTGGAGGTGGAGAACAAAGGCAAAGAAGTCATCGTCAAAGCTGAGAATGCCAAAGGTGAGACCATAGAATTGAAAGGAGACTATGTGCTCGTATCTATCGGTAGAAGACCTTATACAGACGGGCTCAATGCAGAAGCTGCGGGAGTGAAAATCACTGATCGAGGTCAAGTGGAAGTTGATGAACATTTGAGAACCAATGTTCCGAATATCTATGCAATCGGTGATGTGGTCAAGGGTGTCATGCTTGCACACAAGGCTGAGGAAGAAGGTACTTTTGTAGCAGAAGTAATTGCAGGCCAAAAGCCACATATCAATTACCTATTGATTCCTGGAGTAGTGTATACTTGGCCAGAAGTGGCTGCTGTTGGCTATACCGAGGAGCAGTTGAAAGAAAAGGGTATCAAATACAAAGCAGGGAAGTTCCCATTCATGGCATCTGGTCGAGCTCGGGCTTCTATGGATACCGATGGCTTGGTCAAAGTACTTGCTGATGCAGAGACTGACGAAATCCTAGGCGTACACATGATCGGTCCAAGAACAGCTGATATGATTGCTGAGGCCGTTGTTGCCATGGAGTTCAGAGCGTCAGCAGAGGATATCGCAAGAATGTCGCATGCACATCCAACTTACACTGAAGCTTTCAAAGAAGCTTGTTTGGCAGCTACTGATAATAGAGCTCTGCATATTTAATGTATAAATCTAGCAAAGGCAGCAAAGGTGCAGAGGATGCTGGAGAAAAAATATACTTCTTCAACATGTTCTAAAAACTTTGCCGATATAGAGAATGAAATTAAAAAACCCTTCGAAATTGAAGGGTTTTTGTTTTCTTTCAGAGTAGAAGAGTTTATTGAAAAGACCATATTAGCCTTTAATTCCTTTTTTTCTAGATTTATTCACTTTCCAAAAATCTTCTAAATTCAGCATAATCATTTTTTAAAGCGGTGGTTTTTTTCTCGCCTTTCATAAATTGCTCAAGTCTTTCTGGAAGTTCAAGTTTAAGGTTTAAAACTTCTTCTACCACATTTTTAAATTTCCCTGGATGGGCAGTTTCCAAAAATACACCTACGTATTCATCTGGGTGCTGTTTTTTGAAGTTTCTTAATCCTAGGTACCCTATTGCACCATGAGGGTCTAAGATATAGCCGCTTTGTTGATAGGTTTGGATCATTGCTTTTGCGGTGTCCGCATCATCAAAGTAGAAGCCTTTTACTTTTTCTCTGAAAAGCCTCTCGTCATTGTCATAAAGGGCTAGTAACCTGTAGAAGTTACTCGGATTACCCACATCCATACTGTTGCTGATAGTAGGGATAGATGACCTGGACTGAAATTGATCGCCATGAAGAAAATCAGGAACAACCCTGTTTACATTGGTGGAGGCAATGAAGGTATCAATGGGAAGCCCCATCCTTTCGGCTAGGATGCCTGCACCTAAGTTACCAAAGTTACCACTTGGTACAGATATCGCGAGTTTTTTGCTGGTCTTTGGCAATCTAGAATAAGCATAGAAATAATACAGGCATTGGGGAATCCACCTGGCTACATTGATCGAGTTTGCGGATGTTAGAAGTAGTTTTTCATTGATTTCCTTATCCAAGAAGGCTTCTTTGACCATGCGTTGACAATCATCGAAAACCCCATCAACTTCCAAGGCTGTAATATTTTCTCCTAATGTGGTGAATTGTTTTTCTTGTAATTCGCTGACTTTTCCTTTGGGATAGAGAATGATGACTTCCACTCCTGGAGTTTTATAAAAACCGTTGGCCACTGCCGAACCAGTGTCCCCAGAGGTAGCGACCAATACTTTCACCTTCTGAGGTGTTCCTTCCATCAATAAAGACATCAGTTTGGAGCAAAATCTAGCTCCAAAATCTTTGAATGCCAAAGTAGGTCCATGAAAAAGCTCTAGGCTGTAAGTACCTTCTTCAATCTCAACTAAAGGAGCATCAAAAATCAAGGTATGGTCAACCAAAGCTTTGATTTGTGATGGGGCTAATTGGTCTTCAAACAAAGTCCCAATAACTTCATACCCAATTTCCTTGAAACTCAAGTCAGACAGTTTTTGAATAAATTCTGTGGATAACTTGGGGATTTTAATAGGCATATACAGCCCTTGATCAGGCGCTAAACCTTTGATGACAGCCTCTTTCAGGTTTACTTGATGATTGGGATTATTGGTGCTATAAAAATTCATGTCTGTTGTTTGATTAGATGACATAAGCGCCTTTGTCATTGATTTCGGAAATATAAATATCTACATCAAGGCCCACTTTTTGGTAAACTGTTTGCCCTACTTTTTCTACTTCTTCCGCAATTTTTCTTGATGGAGAAAGTACAAATATAGTAGGTCCAGAACCCGAAATACCTGAACCCAAAGCGCCAATCGATTGGATTGCATCCCTGAGTTCATAGAATCCTGGAATTAATAAAGCTCGGGTTGGCTCAGCGATGACATCTTTCAATGATCTACTGATCAAGCCAAAATCAGCTTGATAAAGCCCTGATATCAGACCTGCAATATTCCCTGATTGGATGGTAGCGTCTTTCAGAGAAATCTGTTTCCGGAGTACAGCCCTTGAGTCAGCTGTATTCAATTCTAGGTGTGGATGCAGCAATGTACAGCATAGGCCTTTTGGTACTGGAAGCTTGATCACATCAAGCGGATGATAGTCTCTGATCAAGACAAACCCTCCCAAGAGGGAAGGTGCCACATTATCTGCATGGGCAGCACCACAAGCGATTCTTTCTGCCTCTATAGCGAAGTTGACCAAGCTTTTTTTATCAAAAGGATAACCTAATAAGGCATTTGCAGCCACCAATGCTGCTGCTGCACTTGCGGCGGAAGAGCCCATCCCTGAACCCAGCGGAAGTCCTTTGTAGAGGGATATTTCCATTCCGCCCTTATAGTCCAGTTTTTGGAGCATGGCTTGTATGGCGACAGTACAAGTGTTCTTTTCTGATTCGTAAGGTAGCTTGCCACCATCTCCAGCGATTTGAATCACTTCCAATCCAGGTGTCTCTCTCAGGCTCACTTCCACCTGATCTCCCAGCTCGTCAATAGCAAAACCCAAAATATCAAAGCCACAAGAAACATTGGCAACAGTAGCAGGGGCAAAGGCTCTTATCGATTTTTTCATTTGTTCAACATTGTTTTTTAGTGGTCAAAAAGAACCTCTTAATTAGATTCTTTTCTTTTTCTACACTGAGCTCGAATTTATGACCTGGTATAGTTTCCGATTCGGATTACATCTGCAAATACACCAGCAGCTGTGACATCTGCACCCGCTCCTGGTCCTCTGATGATCATTGGGAAATCATGGTAGCGCTCTGTTGTAAATAGAATCATGTTGTCACTGCCTTTAAGCGTGGAAAATGGATGTGTAGCATCAAGTGATTGTAAGCCAACCTTGGCTTTACCATTTTCTAGTGTAGCCATGAAGCGTAATTTTTGTCCCTTTTCTTTGGCTTGTTCAAGGAGTCTTGCAAATTCTTCATCATGCCCTTTAAGCTTGTCGAAAAACTCTTCAACCGAAGCGGCAAGCACACAGTCTTCAGGCACCATACTCTGTATGCTGATATCTTCAAAATGCAAATCTTGCTCTGCTTCTCTACCAAGAATCAGGATCTTTCTGGCTACATCCATTCCACTGAGATCATCTCTTGGGTCAGGCTCTGTGTAGCCTAAGTCTTTAGCTTTTCTTACTACATTTGAAAAAGGTGCCCCGTTTTCCAATTCGCTGAATATATAATTCATCGAGCCACTTAATACTGCTTCAATTTTCAAGACTTTATCACCGCTGAGCATCAAATCTTGAAGGGTATTGATCACTGGAAGACCAGCTGCCACATTAGTTTCGTATAGGAACTTCACACTTCGTTTACCTGCTAATCTTTTGAGGTTTTTATACTTTTCCAAGGAGCTTGAATTTGCCTTTTTGTTTGGAGTGACGATGCCTACTTTCGCTTCTAGGATTCTTTCATAAAAATCAGCGACATCCTGACTTGCCGTACAATCCACAAATACCGAGTTGGAGAAGTTCATGGACTCCATTTGAGCAATAAACTGATCTAAGTCCATAACTTTTGCGTCAGAGGCTTCTTCTGGTAAAGGGCAATTTTTCAAGTCAAATCCATCTTCATGAAAGCCCATGTACCTAGAATTGGCAATGCCGTGAATTTGTATGTCTAATAGATTTTCTTTTTGAAGTTTTTGCTGTTGGTTGGCAATCATCTTGATCAAAGCCTGACCGATCAATCCCACCCCGACAAGGAACACGTGAAGCACTTTATTATCGGAGAGGAAAAATGCTTCATGGAGGGCATTCAGTGCTTTTTGTAAGTCAGCTTTAGAGACTACTGCTGAAATATTTAGCTCTGAGCTACCTTGAGCAATGGCATAGACATTGACATTATTTTGCCCTAGCGCTTGGAACATTCTCCCGCTGGCTCCTGGGTTTTGCTTCATGTTTTCTCCTACTACGGCTACTACTGCCAATTCAGAAATCACATGAACCACATCTATTTCTCCATTTCTAATTTCATGGAAAAACTCCTTTTCTATAGCTTCTTTTGCCACACTTACCTCTGAAGCCTTGATTGCTAAACATGTGATTTGCTCAGATGATGCTTGTGATATTAGGATCACATTGACATTGGCACTTGACAATGATCCAAAGATTCTTCTATTGACATCTATCACATCTAAGATTCCCGCACCTTGGATATTCAATAGTGCAATGTCTGACATTGAGGAAATACCTTTAATTAGTTTTCCAGCTGGTGCATCACCATTGATTAGGGTGCCAGGGTTAGAGGGTTCGAAAGTATTTTTGATGTAGATTGGGATCCCTTTTTTCATGGCAGGTTGCATGGTGGAAGGGAAGATCACTTTGGCTCCAAAATGAGACAACTCCATGGCTTCATGATAGCTCAGTTGTGGAATGGTGAAGGCTGTATAAACCAATCTAGGATCTGAAGTCAAAACACCAGAGACGTCTGTCCAGATTTCTAAACTATCAGCATGAAGTGCTGATGCAATGATTGCTGCAGTATAATCAGAGCCACTTCTTCCCAGCGTGGTAGTTTCTTTTTTAGCTGTGGCCGCTACAAAGCCAGTAATGATTTGTATACCATCATGTTGGTGAAAATAATCTTGGATGAGGTCATTGGTTGTGGGGAAATCCACTTTAGCATTTCCAAACCTATCGTTGGTTCGGATGATCTCTCGAGCATCGAGGTAATGGGAATCGAGTCTTTCAACTTTAAGGGCTTCTGCCAATATGAATGTGGAAAGTCTCTCTCCAAAGCTAGCTACATAGTCCAGAGTTCTTGGAGTGCATTCTTTGATCAAATAGATGCCATGAAAGAGGTCTTCCAGTTCATTGAATCTGACTTTGACATAGGTTAGTACTGGTGATTGGAGATGGATGGGGATCAATTGTCTCACTAACTCAATATGTCGATCTTCTAATTTTTTGACTGCTTCGATAAATGACTTATCTCCATGCTTTGCATTGGAGGCGCTGCGTAATAAAATCTCAGTTACGCCACCAAAAGCAGAGAAAACAACTGCGATTTGATCCTTCTTTTTGCTTTCTTTGATGATTTCAAAGACTTTTTTAATGTTTTCTTGATTGGCTATTGAGGAGCCTCCAAATTTTAAGATTTTCATAAAAATCGGGTTTATAAGACTGGATTTGATATGATGATGATAGGTGCCATTGCTGGACCGATAATAGATAGGTCAATATGTAAGAATACTACGGGATTACCCCGTGATGGTGGTAGCAAAAATCGTCGTCATGCCAGAAAAAGAAAGCATAGCCATGCCCTTTTTAGGGAATAAATGGTAGCCGATATGTGTGATAGCGAATTGCATGATGCTTTAAATACAATACAATTGTAATTACAATTATTCAAAAGTCAAAATAAATTTTTGCTGAATATTTAATTTACATACGTTTTATTTGATTAAATGGAAATTAATTAATTGTTTTTTTGAATAAAACACAAGGGGTATTCAAATCAAAATTTGGAATTTTTAATTTATACCTTGAATTAATTTCAAATAGGGGTAGATTCAATAGAGAAATTTGATTTTGAAATTATTTTAAGTTTTAAATTTTAAAAAGCTTTGTAAAAATATTAAAAATATAGCGTATTATAATTTTTATCAGAATTATATGTTATATTCCTACTTGTTTTAACCATTTTAATTCTAACATTATGAAAAAATTAAGTAATCTATTGCTCTTGATCGTGTTTTTGAGCTTTTCATCTTGTAGCTCTATCAGTAATCTCAATCCATTGAGCTTGCTTACAGGGAATAATTGGGTCTTATCATCACTCCTTGGTGGTGGTTTGGATGCAAGTAAGTTTACATCAGGACTTCCTTTTCTAAACTTTATGGATGGAGGTAAGCTGGCTGGTTTTACAGGTTGTAATAATTTCTCAGGAAGTTTTCAGATTGATGGAACATCTTTAAATTTAGATCCCGGAGCGATGACAAAGAAAGCTTGTGAAGGTGGAGGAGAAGATCAATTTATTTCTTTACTCATTCAGGCGAAAAATTTCAAAGTAGCCAAGGATAAGCTCACTTTGCTCGATGGAGCTAAAGAACTCATGAGTTTCATTCCTCAAGCGAAATGATCATCCGTAATGAAATTAAATTGTGAGATTGTCATAAATAATTGTTGTTGGTTTTGGGTGTTTAGTTGGCAATGCATCAATTGGTTTAAAACATGATATTTTGATCAGCTGTCAGTTTGGGTGTGTATAATTCTATCCTATTAGAAAAAGTATTTTTATATCGTTTAATTGGGAATCGTTAATTATGAGTATCCGCAATGTTCCATGTTGGGTAAGAAGAGACATATCAATTTGCGGAAACTCGTCAACTTTGGACAGCCCACGGTCAACCAAACTTGAAATCTTACATCCAACAATCTATTTTTTGGCAAGGTGCAAGAAAGCGGATTCACATCATCAATAAATAGAAAAAGGAGCTAAAAGCTCCTTTTTCTATATACATCCTTCTTTGTTTCGGGTGTCTATGACATAGGTGATTTTCCAGCCTTCTGGGGTTTTGATGAGTGAAAATGAATTAACACCACAGTGGCTGAAATTATCATTGACATAGAATTCATATGGTGTCCAAGCTGAGGCCATGGCACCATCTATTTTGATTTGGTAGTCGAGGATGCGTTCATCTAAAACTGTATTAGCGGGTGTGGTTGCTATCCTATTGATGAAATCCTTCACGCTATTACTTCCTAGTGTAGCGCCATTTTCCGTAGCTATGGTCGTGTGCATCATTGCATCTGGATGAAAAACCTTTTGTACCAAGCTTTGGTCTTTATTTTTCATCCCTTCAAAAAGCGTGGCGATGACTTTTTTAACTTCTTCCTCGTTAGTTTGTGCTTGGACAGATACTATTGTAAATAGTGTAATGCACAAGGTGATTAATAGGCTTTTTTTCAGTTTCATTTTCTTTTGATATCTCCTCCAGTGTTGGTTTTCACATCGACCATTCTCGGATCTCCTTTGTAGGTGACAATAGCTGCCGTTGCTGCGGAGCCTTTGATGGACTCTACTACGGTAAACTCTGCTTTTGCAGCAGTATTTGCAGTCACTTCTGCAGCATCGACAGTAAGTTTTCTACCATCTATATCTGCTTTCGTAAAGATCTTCAGGTCTAGGTTTTCAGCTTTCCCGTTGACAGCGATTTTGGCATTTGTGGATGCTTCAATGAATAGGTTTGTTGCATTCACATCTGCTTCAATATAAGCATTTGATGTTGCAAAAAGATAAACATTATCACTGGATAATTGGTCTGCCGCGAAAATCTTAGCATTGCTACTCGCTTGGATTTCATCTATGTCCACGTAAGTGATGGTCACTTTTACAGAACTAGAGCGGAAGTTTCCTCTTCCAAGTTTTAGCTCAAGGGAATTATCTGACACGTTGGTTTCTACTTTATCCAAATCAACGCCAGAGGCGACGATAGAGATGGAATTTTTATCTCCTTTGACTAATTCTGCTTCGATGGCATTTCCAACTTTGATGCTGGAGAAACTCCTGAGATCTCGGGTTTCTTTTTGAGTTTGAGCAATGCTTTGCTGGGTCAAGACTAAGAATAAAATTGCGAGTAAGCTGGTTAGATTTTTCATTTTGTTTTGATTTAGACTCCTCCGTATAGTTTGAAGGTCATATTTCGCAGATCTGGGTTGTTGATCGCATAGTGCATGGCTTCAGCTATTTCATCAGGGTGAACCCACTGTGAAAAGTCTGCTTCAGGCATTCCCTCTCTGTTTTGAGGAGTGTCAATGATGCTCGGTACAAAAATATGAGATCTTATTTTTGTACCTTTTGATTCTTCAGCCACATAGTCTGCTAGATTGACCACCATATTTTTACTCAAAGCGTATGCCACAACATTTTTGCCATCTTCTGGCTGTAAAGCTGGCCTAGCTCCTACGAATAAAAAACTGCCTTGATTGGCTTTTTTCATCATTGGGAGGAAATATTTCACCATATTGAATGCTGAGAAAAAATTAAGTTTCATCATTTTTTGAATGTCCTCCGTAGAAGTGGCTTCAATATCACCTCCTGCATATCCCCCTACTAATAGGATAATAGAATCTACTTCACCATATTGGAGCTGATATTCTTTCGCAAATGCCTGTGCAGAAGATTCGTCTGTTACGTCTACTTCGTATAAGTCATCAGCATCTTCTATTTCATCACCTGAGTTAGGTTCTACAGTGGCGATGATTTTGTAGCCCTCCCTTTTGAATTTTTCTACAACTGATTTTCCTAAGTTTCCTGCTGCACCGGTTACGATTATATTTCTGTCCATATAGTTATTTTATTTTTCTTCTTTAAAATTAAGGCTTAATTTGACCAAAGCCTTACAATTAGCAAAAAATCAATTTAAGAGTATGAAGCAAAACGGTGAAAATTATTTCGATTTGGTCTTTGAAGTTGTGAAATTAATACCTCCAGGTAGGGTGACTTCTTATGGTGCAATTGCAAATTATCTTGGAATGAAAAGTGGAGCTAGGATGGTAGGCTATGCTATGAATGCTTCACATGGTCATTCAGATGTGCCGGCGCATAGGGTTGTTAATCGAAATGGGGTTTTGACAGGTAAACATCACTTTGGGGCAGCAGATCTCATGCAAAAATTACTTGAAAAAGAAGGTTTGATCATTAAGAAAGACCAGATTATGGATTTTGAGAAATATTTTTGGGATCCAAGTGATCACCTATTATAGGTAATTTAGGCCTGTTTTTATCCGTTTTACAGACTAAATAAAGTTTTTTTCAACAAAAATTAACAAATTTTAAGAAATGTGTATGCTTTTTGTAATCTCTGTATTCAAATGAAAAAGAGTATGGAAACAGAACTAAAAAGTCACATCGCAGAGAACCTTAGAAAGCACAGAGTTTTGAGAGGATATACTCAAGAGTATATTGCTGAGTATTTGGGTAAAAGAGATTATACAGCGTATTCCAGATATGAACAAGGAAGGTCTAACCTTAAAATGGAAGATGCTATCAAGTTGGCAAATCTGTATGAGGTTGATGTCCAAGAATTGATTTCTGTGACGCCTTCTGTATCGGCTTATTCCGATAATGGGAAGAAAAGCAATGGAATGATTTCTATATTGGTAGACTTAGATGGTTCTAGCAATACATTGGAGTCCAATATTCATCGGTTGAAGAGAATCAATGATTTATTGGCAAGGCAGGAGCTCTGATCAGCGTCTTCTGAGTAAGTAGAGCCCGATAAACATCAGCAATCCATTTAAAATTAAGGCCTCAAAGCCAAACTTATATCCGCCTAAAAGTTTTTCAGAATTCTTACTGATCAGGTAAGTTAGAATCGGTGCAGCAATAGCCAGATATGGTACAAATTGATCCTTGACTTTAAATTTGGTGAACAAGCCAAAGGCATAAAGTCCTAGTAGAGGTCCATAGGTATAACCAGCTATGATAAAAACAGCATTGATGACACTTTGGTCATTGATCCATCTGAACATCAGAATTACTACAAACATTAAGGCGGTAAAAGCCAAGTGAACTATTTTCCGAACTCTGGTTTGTCTGTCTTTTGGAATATTTTTTTCTATTTCTAGAAAGTCATAACAGAAGGAAGTAGTCAAGGCTGTTAATGTTGAATCGGCACTTGAGTAGGCAGCTGCAGTGATTCCCAAAACGAAGATTACTCCAGCTATCGCTGCAAACTCTGTAGTTGCTAAAAGTGGGTAAAGATCATCTGTTCTGCTCGGTATGGATATCCCCTTTGTCTCAGCATATAGGTATAGTAGGATACCTAAGGACAGAAAAAGGAGATTCACTATCACCAAAATGATGGTAAACCAAAACATGTTTTTTTGGGCATCACCTATGTTCTTACATGTTAGGTTTTTTTGCATCATGTCTTGATCCAAGCCAGTCATGACGATAGTGATAAATGCTCCTGAGATAAATTGCTTGAAGAAATTTTGGCCAGATCTCCAATCCCAGTTGAAAATCTCTGATCGCTGATCGGAAACTACTGAACCTACATAGTCTGATATTCTCACCAAGCCCAAATCTTTACCAATCAAATAAATGCTACTAACTACTGCTAAAAGCATGAAAAATGTCTGTAGCGTATCTGTCCACACTACAGTCTTGATACCTCCTCGGTGGGTGTAAAGCCAAATCAATCCAACAGTAATCAATACAGAAACCCAAAAGGGGATACCCCACTGGTCAAATAGAATAAGCTGTAATACACCTGCTACAAGGAACACTCTGATGGAGGAGCCTAAAGTACGTGAAAGGATAAAGAAAAAAGCTCCAGTTTTGTAAGACCAAAAGCCAAACCGGTCATTCAAGTAGCTATAAATTGAAACTAAGTTCAATCTGTAATAAAGTGGCAATAGAACTTTGGCGATGACAAAATAGCCCAAGGTATAGCCCATTACAACTTGGAAATAATTGAAGTTGGTGTTGCCTACTTCGCCAGGTACGGATATGAAAGTAACACCTGAAAGCGATGCTCCGATCATCCCGAAAGCGACCAAGAACCAAGGGGATTGCCTATCTCCAGTGAAAAATGTGTCTTGAGAAATTTTACGAGAGGTTAGCCAAGATATCAAAAACAACAGCGCAAAGTATGATGTTATGACGATAAGAACTAAATTTGAATCCATAGAAGGTTTGGCAATTGGCATGCTAAATTGTTCATAATAATTAAATTTGCAAAATGAATCGAGAAACACAAGCGCTACCAGAATTAGACGAGGTTGAAGTTTTACTGGAAGAGTTGATAGATAAGGAAGAGCACGATCTTGTTGTTTTCAATGATGATGTGAATACTTTTGATCATGTGTCAAAAATCTTAATTAAAGTCTGTAAACATACACAAGAGCAAGCGGAACAATGTACACTGATCATTCATTACAGAGGGAAGTGTGCTGTAAAAAAAGGGAGTGCAGAAAAGCTCAAGCCGATGTGTCAGGCTATCCTAGACGCAGGTATTCAAGCTGCTATCGTTTAAATCAATCGAAAAGTGAATTTCCCCTCTAAATTGATAGAAGATGCGGTCAATGAGATCAGCAGATTGCCTGGAATTGGTAAGAAGACGGCTCTAAGACTAGCACTTCATCTACTTAAGCAAAAAGAAAATGTAACTGAAGCTCTGTCTCAAACTCTTTTAAAGATGAGAACAGAGATTAAGTATTGTAATGTCTGCCACAATATTTCTGATTCAGAGGTTTGTAGTATTTGTACAAGTGCAAGAAGGGATCGGCGTACCATCTGTGTAGTTGAAGAAATCCCCGATGTATTGGCTATAGAAAATACTTCTCAGTATACAGGTCTCTATCATGTGCTGGGTGGGGTCATTTCACCTATCCAAGGAATTGGACCTGATGAGTTAAGAATAGAATCTCTTTTCAGCAGGATTTCAAATGCTACCGAAAATGATAAAGTCGAAGAAGTTATTTTGGCTTTGCCAGCGACGATGGAGGGTGATACTACTTGTTTTTATATTACCCGAAAATTGAAAGAATACGGGGTCAAAGTAAGCACCATAGCTAGAGGAATCCCGATTGGAGGTGAATTGGAATATACAGATGAAGTTACGCTTGGAAGAAGTATTCTAACACGTGTAAATTATTCTGCTGATTAACAAAAAAGGTTTGTCTTAAAAGAAACCCTTTCTATATTTGCAATCCGATTTGGGGGATTACCCCGATAGTTATCGGGATGGCTAGAGGGTCCCGACAGGCATCGGGAAGGCCACCTGACTATTAAAGTTATTAATTAAAGAAAAGGGGGATTAGCTCAGTTGGCTAGAGCGCTACACTGGCAGTGTAGAGGCCACCGGTTCGAATCCGGTATTCTCCACTAAAAATTAAACCTAACTATTGATTATCAATTAGTTAGGTTTTTTTGTTATAACATTTGTAATAACATCCCTAACTTCTTTTTTCAAACAAACACGAGTCCTTTCCCCCTCCCACCCAACGGGACTCATTCCTTTTTTTGGGGTATACTCTCCTCTTTTCAAGGACATAGTTGAATTTGACCCTTCTAACTCCTGTATAAACCTAACCCGATTTTATTTAGAAGTGGGGATTTCTGAAAAAAAATTCAGAAAAAAATTGTCTAAAAACAACCAAACTAATATTTTTTTTAAAAAGAGGAATTCAAATCCACAATTCAATCATTTATTCGTTTATATTCTTTTATCTCACAGATTACATCATTCACAGAAATCAGATGGGAGAAACTTTATGTCTTTTTAAGGTTTCTAAACAAAAAACTTCCTAAAATAGAAGGAGAACAACTATCAATCACTGATGCGATTGACTTGGGTTCATTAAGAATTCAGTATATCGGAAGGGATAAATTATCATTGGAAGATAAAGTAGGTGAATTAGAACCATTATATCATCCAGGTTCAAAATCTCAAACAGAAGAAGAAAAAGAACTATTATCACAAATTATCAAAAAGATAAATGAGGTCTATGGAACAGAACTTAAAGAAGAAGACAAGTTCATAGAATCAAAATTAAAAAATGGATAATGAGTAAATTGTAAATTTTTATTGTAGTAAAATAAGTCCAATTTAACCCTCCAACTGCAAGGTTTACTGCAATCTATCCCTATTCCAAATTAAACCTCGTCTTCGTAGTTGGTTGTATGTAACCCGTTTTTCGAACCACTTATAAGTTGAAGATAGGTATTTGCTTTTAGATAGTTAATAGGACTTTGGTTATTAAATGATTAGCTCATGGTTGAAAAAATCCTCAATTGAATAGTTTTTCCCTTTGACCTCCCCCTTTACTTTTTTGAATCTGCCTTTATACTTATGAAAAAGGAGGTTCACATGTCAAATCAATTATTGAATAAGTACGCGGAGATTATAAGTTCTCTCAAAGCATCCAATGGGATAAAGGTTGTATCAGTCGAAGAGATAAATGACAACGAGGTTTTTCTAAGGCTGAAGGATTCGTTTGAATCCTATTTTTCTAAAATCAGTGAGAACCGATTTCCATTGCTTATCCTAATGGATAAAATCTTCACTGCCGTAGAGATGAAAGGTGGTTACAAACTAAAGGTTCATAACTACCTCTTTTTCGAGCTACCCGATGGATCCCACTTTAGATTTTCCCCTTATGGACCTGATGGACTTGAAATAAGTCGTATTTGGGTAAATCCTCAGCATCTCAATGGAGGGCTTGGTTCTGCGATGATGGATATGTTCTTTCAGTTTGTGATGGATTCGATTGGGTACATCCCTCCACTATTCTTGGAATGTACTGGGTCTGTTGGATTAGGGGATAATGCCCAAGTAACCACCATCTCCAAGCAAACCAACTTCTTCCGAAAGTTTGGGTTTAGGGTAAAGGATGGAAAGAATTATCCCTCTTATGTATCTATGTCAAGACCAAAAGAAGAAAAACAATTCTTTGGAATCTTTGACTCGGAGGAACTGAATCAGGAGTAAGCCCTCCACTTAATTCAACATCAACTTTTTTATTTTAGTCACTGTATTGATAGACACTCCAGAAATGGAAGCCACTTCTCTCATACGGTATCCTTTTTTCAATAACCCCATCGCCTTTTTGTTTTTTACTTTGGATAAAAAGGTGATGGGGTCTTCTTTTGTTCCTTCCTTTCTACCCAAATATTTTTTTTGAAGTTTGGCGATAGCGATTCCTTCAAGTTGTCTCTCTTTAATCAACTTTCGCTCCATTTCAGCGACAACACCCAAGATGGAGATGATCATTTTTGAAATTGGGTTTTCTTCCCCTTTATCATCTAAAGTGTAAAGGCCTTGGCTTACAAAGTGGATTGGGACTTTTCGTTCAGTACAGTAATGTATGAAATTGATGATATCTCGGAGGTCTCTACCGCATCTATCAATCTGCCATACGGCTAGGGAGGAGACCACTTGGGCATCAATCAATTTTTTTAACTCGATTCCACCAGGTCGTTCAAACATGGGGATGGAACCAGAACATTTGTCTTCTATGACTCTGTCATAAGAAGATTCGTTCACTCGTTGTCGGTCGGTCTTTTGGTCGACGGTAGAAGTTCGTACGTAAAGGATAGAAATGCTCACAATATTAAAGTGGGTAGGTGATGAGGCTAAAATATGCCTATATTCTGTCTAATGCTGCATTTTTCACCAAAAAACTTTACCTAAAAGTGTAGCAAAAAAAGGTCTACCTTAATTATGAACTTCAAATCTCAAAATCCTTAGTTATCAAGGATTTTGGATGAGTCATTTCAGCGGAGAATCTGTATTCTGGGTTTTATAGGAAAATTACCTTAACTTGAGTTTCAGAAAACAAATGACCAAGTCAACCGACTAAATGCACTTGATTGAACTAAAAACCAATCTTGATTGAAATTTCAGCAAAAGAATAAATGACGTTAGACCAATACGTAGATAATATCAATAAACGATTTAGGCTCGGTAATGCCACGGAACATACTTTTCGTGGGGATTTACAGCAACTAATTGAAAGTTTAGTTCCGACAATAAGGGCGACCAATGAGCCTAAAAGACAAAGTTGTGGGGCACCCGACTACATTCTGACCAAAAAAGAAATTCCAGTTGGTTTTATTGAAGCTAAGGACATTGGCGACAAAGACCTTGAAGGAGCAAAGAAAACGGGCAACAAAGAACAGTTCGACCGTTACAAGGCTTCGCTGAACAATTTAATTTTTACCGACTATTTAGACTTCCATTTATACATTGACGGAATTTTTATTACAAAAATTGCAATTGCTGAAATACAAAACGGAACTATCGTTCCGTTGCCTAACAACTTTGCGACTTTTATAAATCTCATCAAAGACTTTGCTTCCCACGTTGGACAGACAATAAAAAGTTCAAAAAAACTGGCAGAAATGATGGCGGGCAAAGCCCGCCTTCTTTCTGATGTTATTGAAAAGGCGTTGACAAGTGACGAAACTCATAATGAGAATAGCACACTTAAAGACCAGATGAACGCTTTTAAACAAATCCTTATTCACGACATTACTCCCAAAGGATTTGCAGACGTTTATGCACAAACCATTGCTTACGGAATGTTTGCAGCTCGTTTACACGATGCAACTTTGCCAACATTTAGCCGTCAAGAAGCCGCTGAACTCATTCCAAAATCAAATCCGTTTTTACGCAAACTGTTTGGCTACATTGCTGGTCCCGACATTGACGACCGTATTAAATGGATAGTAGATAGTTTGGTAGATATATTTTTGGCTTGCAATGTTGAAGAGATTTTAAAAAACTACGGAAAGTCAACAAAAATGGAAGACCCAATCATCCATTTTTATGAAACATTTTTGAGTGAGTACGACCCAAAATTACGAAAGGCTCGTGGCGTTTGGTACACTCCTGCTCCAGTTGTAAATTTTATTGTTCGAGCAGTTGACGACATTTTAAAAACCGAATTTGATTTACCGCAAGGACTTGCCGACAGTAGCAAAACAAAAATAAAAGTAGATTTACAAGGCAAAAAGACAGAACAGGAAGTTCACAAAGTGCAAATACTTGACCCAGCAACAGGAACAGGAACCTTCCTTGCCGAAACTATAAAACACATTCATAAAAAGTTTGAAGGACAACAAGGCATTTGGAGCAATTACGTAGAAACGCATTTATTGCCTCGTCTTAATGGCTTTGAGTTGCTAATGGCAAGTTATGCAATGGCACACCTTAAATTAGATTTGCTTTTAACTGAAACAGGCTTCAAACCAACAACCAACCAAAGGTTTAGAGTATATCTTACTAATAGTTTAGAAGAAAGCCACCCCGATACAGGAACTCTGTTTGCAAATTGGTTAAGCACAGAAGCCAATGAAGCCAATCACATCAAAAGAGATACGCCAGTAATGTGTGTTATTGGAAATCCACCATACAGTGGAATATCTTCAAACAATGGCGAATGGATAAGCAAACTGATTGAGGATTACAAATATGTTGATGGTGTTCATTTTAATGAACGCAAACATTGGTTAAATGATGATTATGTAAAGTTCTTACGATACGGTCAACATTTCATTGAGAAAAATGGTAGTGGAGTTTTAGCATTCATAAACCCTCACGGCTTTCTAGGGAATCCTACTTTTAAAGGTATGCGATGGCACTTGCTAAAAACTTTCGATAAAATTTATACCATAGATTTACACGGTAACAGTAATATTAAAGAAATATCACCTGATGGAAGTCCTGATATAAATGTATTTGACATTCAGCAAGGAGTTTCAATTAACATTTTTATAAAGACAGGAAAAAAGAAAAACAATCATTTAGGGGAAGTATTTCATTTTGATTTATACGGAAAAAGAGAAGTTAAATATGACTTTCTGATAGATAATTCGTTGAAAACAGTAAACTTCAATAAATTAAAACCTGAAGCACCATATTTCTTTTTTAAAAATTCGAATAACGATTTGTTTGAAGTTTATAATAAGAGCTTTTACATAACCAATTTATTTACTAATAATTCTGTTGGTTGCGTTACTGCCAATGATGGTTTAAATATTTCATTTACAAAACAAGAACAGACATCTAAAATTGAAGATTTACTTGAAATGCACGAAGGAGATTGGCGTATAAAGTATAATCGTAAAAAAGACTCAAGAGATTGGACGTATCAAACTGCAAAAAAAGATGCAACAGATAACAATCAAGTGAATAATTATACTCGTGTTTCATATCGCCCATTCGATACTAGATGGACTCTTTATACAGGTAATTCAAGGGGATTATATTCTAGCCCTCAACCTAAGGTAATGAAGCAGTTTATCCAACGTGAAAATTTAGGTTTAGTAACAGCAAGGAGCAATAAATCTGAAACTTGTGACCATTTCTACATTTCAAAATTTTTGATGGAAACCAAATGTGGTGAAAGAACTACCCAATCAGCCATTTTCCCACTTTACATTTATCCCGAAACCAGCGGTCAACAAACAATCGGGCAATCAACAGAAAGAACTCCAAACCTAAACGCAGAAATTGTAAAGGAAATAGCGGAGAAATTAGATTTAACTTTCACCAACGAAAAAGAAAAAACAGATGGAACATTTGCACCAATAGACATTTTAGATTACATCTATGCAGTTTTACATTCGCCCTCATACAGAGAGAAATACAAGGAATTTTTAAAAATTGATTTCCCTAGAGTGCCTTATCCAAAAGACAAAGACATATTTTGGCAATTGGTAAAACTGGGCGGACAAATCAGAGAAATACATTTATTGGAAAGTCAAACAGTTGATAAATACATAACGCAATATCTAATAGACGGAAACAATGTAGTTGTAAAACCAAATTACGAAAACGGAAAAGTGTACATCAACGACACACAGTATTTCGACAATGTTCCGCAAATCGCTTGGGAGTTTTACATTGGTGGTTATCAACCAGCACAAAAATGGCTCAAAGACAGAAAGGAAAGAAAACTCGAGTATGAAGATATCCTACACTATCAGAAAATCATTGTTGCGCTTTCAGAAACGGATAGATTGATGAAGGAGATAAATAATATAGAGATTGAATGAAAGAAATGAATCCATCTGTTTTTGTCCTTAGGGCTGATTTTGGTCGGTATACAGACACTTTTGAAAAAGAGGGTTACATCGGTATAGGTTGGTTTACAGAAGACCCCATTGGATGGGATTTAATTAATAAGGATTTTTTGAAGGTTAAATACAGGGAATTATTCCCTAATGACCCAAATATGAGGATAAATCAGAATGTGGGTCAAATCCATCGATTCGTAAATGAATTAAAGGTTGGGGACTTGGTGATTTCACCATTCATGGATGCTAGTTTATTGGTAGGGAGAATAGAGAGTGAATTGTTTTTCAAATCTGATTCTACTTCACCTTATCCATGGCGCAAAAAAGTTAAATGGTTTAAGGAAAGAATTGACAGACACACCCTATCTGTTCCTTTACAAAACACGCTTAGGTCATCTTTAACCTGTTTTAGAGTCAATGCATCACATGAGATTTTGGTGCTTCTTGGCTTATCAAATGGGCAAAAAATGAATGTGGCAGATAAATTACTATTGCCAGAATCTAACTTTGAATTGATTCGAAAGAAATTCCTTGAACTGGAAGCAACTGAATTTGAATATTTGGTTTCTTATTTATTGAGAACACTCGGGTTTGATCCAACGCAAGAAATAGGGAAAGTTGGAGACGGAGGTATTGATTTTGAAGGGATTTTGGATGTCTCAGGTATTGCTTCAATCAATTTACAGGTTCAAGTGAAGCGCTATGATAAAGGTGTTATTGGAGAGAAAGAGATAAGGGGATTCAGAGGAGCGTTGAAGAAGGATTTTCAGGGTTGCTTCATTACGCTATCTACATTCAATAAAAAAGCTATTGAAAGTGCAGGAGATAAGGAAAGAGAGCAAATTCAATTAATTGATGGATATAGATTCACTGAAATATTCATTGAACAGTATGAGAAAATTATTGATGCTATGTATAATGATGATATGGATGATTTAGCAGGAAAATTAAAATTCAAGAAATCTTTATTGCCAATTTGATTTCAATTATCATTTACAGAAGTATTAACAAGAGCACGCACTGTAAATTTCTATTTGAAAAATAATCACGTAAAAAAAAATAGTTTTTTCTTTCAAATAAGCATAGAAATCCCCTTGTAAAAATTTTCATTTCAATTTATGGAAGGGTTTTATCCTTCGTGGATTAGATAGGAATTTCAAAGGACCAGTTCGTTTGCACCCATATCCTCCTTATAACCGACCCCTTTTCAACTCTATCGGGGACACCTCAACCGATATTTTTAGATATTATTTCAATCCCTCAGTTTACTACCCGACTTCTGACCCGTTCTGTTTCGCATTCATTAGAAACCTGCTTGGGTGATAAGTGCTTTACCCTATGATGGACACTTGAGTTAGTGTTATTCTAAACTATAAATACCTGTTTGTAAAGCTTTTGTCATACCTTTTGCTGTTTATTTATCTATTTATAAGAAAAGACTTATGAAAAGGGAATTAAAAGACAAAAAGATTGTAATCAGGGTTACAGAAACCCAGTTTAAGAAATTGGCAGAGGGTATTCTTGAAGAAGATAAATCAATATCGCAGTTTATTCGAGAAGCAATTCGAGAAAAATTAAAGTGAATTACAAAAATTTCATTTGAATTAAGTTTTCAAAAAGATTAAAATTTGAAGCAATAATATCGCTATTTGGTCTTAGCAATGGTAAATGCAGAGTTGACAGTATTAATCGTTTTTATTACATTTGAAAAGTTCTCAATTACAAGAAAAACTTATTTTACTATGAAATTAATAAATCTAAAGACAAGGAAAAGATTATCTTTTCCAAAAAGTGTTATTGTAATTTTATTGGTTTTGATTACAGTTTTTGCTTGTGAGGTTGAGGAGCCTATCCCTACCTACACCTTGATTACTGCTGTTTCTCCAATTGAAGGTGGAAAAATTATGGTTTCTCCGCAGGCTGCAAATTATCAAGAAGGTGTACAAGTAACACTTACTCCTGAGCCAAATGAGAATTGGGTATTTAATCAATGGGAAGGGGATGGTGCGGGTAGTACTACCCCGCTTCAGATCACGATGACTTCGAATAAGTCTATTACTGGTGTATTTGTAAAACGAGACTATCCATTAAATATAGTGATTGAAGGGGAGGGAACTGTTGAAGAAAAAATCATCACTAATCCGTCGGGTAGAGAATACCCTCATGGAACCACTGTGGAACTTACACCTAAACCAAAAGAAGGATGGGAATTTGAAAGTTGGGGAGGAGACTTGGTTGGTAATGAATCTCCAAAAAATATCATGGTGGACAAGGCGAAGAACGTGACGGTGAAGTTTAAAGAATTTAGTTCCTACAAAATAAATAGACTTAGGTTTGGCCAAGAATATTCGTCTTCATTTAAAAATTTAGACTGTACTTTTTTTAATCCATGTGCCAATTTTCATTATAGCGCAGGTGAGGCTGAGTATTTTATGTTACCGGGAACAACACCGACTGCAGGACCGCCTACACCCTCAATTACATTAAAAAAGGTAAATGGCAAATGGGAATTACACAAGATCCATCACGATGCTCTTATGAATCAACCCAGAAATTTTAAACTTCTTAATTCTAGTGAATTTGTAATTGGGGATTCCAATGAGCATGGAAGTGGCCCATGGAGGGGGAATATGTGGTATGGGAAAATAAAAAGTGATGGGGATGTTAATTGGAAAAAAATTAATTCTGAAGCCGATAAAGCTTTTTATCACGGGGTCACTGGAGGAGATTTGAATAATGATGGGCTTTGGGATTTTGGAGGTGTACCATCCGATCCAGAATACAAAATATTTATTCAGGAGCAAGACGGCTCTTTTAAGAAAAATAATGACCTATGGAAATTAGATTTAATTGTTGGTCCCCCATTTACAATAAATTTTGAAAATGTTTTTGGAGATTCTCGTGATGAAATTATCACTGCTGATTATGGGGGAGGTTATTTAAGCGATAGTAATCCATATATAAACCATATTGGGGTATATAAAATTAATGAATTGACAGGGAGATATGAATTGCATTTCAGATCATCGGAACCCAATATATTACCCTTTGGTTTGGGTGCAACAAGTATACTTGTCGCTGATTTCAATAAAGATAATATAATGGATATTGCAGTAGCCAGAGAGGACACTATGATAGATAAAGTTAATTCAATTGAAGTTTGGTTAGGGAAAGGTGATGGAACCTTTTATTCTTCTTTTTCAAAAATGTGGAAAACAAGTGAACTACAATTTAGAGAGTTCGATGTATTAGATGCAGACCAAGATGGATATCCAGATATTTTATTAAGGGCCAATGGAGGCAAAAATTACTGGACAGGTGAAATAAATCCTGCTGGAGACCCGTGGCCAGACGGTATTAATCTTAACAATAGTATTTTGATAAATAAAGGTGATGGCACATTTTCGGCATATTCGAAAAGACAATTTACATACAAACTAAGTGAAGGATATGGTTCTGTACCTATGAAAATAAATCCTTTTTTGCGCGATGGGAAATTATGTTTTCTTGGAACCCAGCCACATTTAAATGATTATCAAAAAGACGGATTTTATGATGTTGATATTATTGAGATTTGTTTAGATCTAAGATAAGTAATTGCCTTGGTAAATGAATTTAAACAAATACTTAATATTAAACTATTAGAAGAAAATGGTTAGATTATTAGGGTCAATTGATTTAGTAAGAGTGATATTTGGTCTAAGCATGGATTGGTGCGTGCTTGAAAGTGTTAATCGTTTCTCTTACATTTATAAAGTTCTCAATTACAGGAAAAAACGCATTTTATGATGGAATCACTAACCCATAAGTCACCCAAAAGAAAGTTTTTTAAAGAAAGCATTTTCACTGTTCTAGTGGCTTTAGTTACAGTTTTTGCTTGTGAGGTTGAGGAGCCTATCCCTACCTACACCTTGATTACTGCTGTTTCTCCAATTGAAGGTGGAAAAATTATGGTTTCTCCGCAGGCTGCAAATTATCAAGAAGGTGTACAAGTAACACTTACTCCTGAGCCAAATGAGAATTGGGTATTTAATCAATGGGAAGGGGATGGTGCGGGTAGTACTACCCCGCTTCAGATCACGATGACTTCGAATAAGTCTATTACTGGTGTATTTGTAAAACGAGACTATCCATTAAATATAGTGATTGAAGGGGAGGGAACTGTTGAAGAAAAAATCATCACTAATCCGTCGGGTAGAGAATACCCTCATGGAACCACTGTGGAACTTACACCTAAACCAAAAGAAGGATGGGAATTTGAAAGTTGGGGAGGAGACTTGGTTGGTAATGAATCTCCAAAAAATATCATGGTGGACAAGGAGAAGAACGTGACGGTGAAGTTTAAAGAGGCAGTAATATCGTACACAGAACAAGCTATAGTCATAACCTCTTCAAAATTTTCCACTGGAGAAGTTCAACAAACTATGAGAACCGTTAGTAGTGCATTTATTTATAATGATAATGATGGTAATATTTTTTCATTCCATCCAGGAACTCCTTCATTAAATCAAATAGCGGGCCCTCTTTCAACAGAAACTGTTCCGCCTGTTAGTTCTCAAATATTAAAAAAAGTTAATGGGCAGTGGGAACATTTCAAAGAGGATGATAAGGCGCTGTTTTGGGGAGCAAGGAACTTCAAAATTATTGGGGATAAAGTAGTCATCGGAGACGGGAATGAACTAGGCTCCAATTCGCAAGAATGGAAA
The DNA here is from genome assembly GCF_900188245.1 of Belliella buryatensis. Lineage (GTDB taxonomy): Bacteria > Bacteroidota > Bacteroidia > Cytophagales > Cyclobacteriaceae > Belliella > Belliella buryatensis. The sequence goes on from NZ_FZOK01000013.1 coordinate 33,793, forward strand.
GGAAATATTTTATATGGGAAAATTCTTTCTGATGGAAATATAGATTGGAAGACCGTAAATAAACCAGATGAAATGGGATATTTTCATGGTATTACGATGGGTGACATTAATAAAGATGGATTAATGGATTTTGCAGGTACTCCCGGTATAAACAATATGCGCCTTAATGTTTTTGTTCAAGAATCGGAAGGAGTTTTTAGAAAAAGAGATGAATTAATAAATATTAACAGGTTCAATGCACCTCCATTTACTATTGAATTTGCTGATCTTTTTGGTGATGAAAGAGATGAAATTATTATTGCGGATTATGGGGGTGGAACATCTCCTCCTGATTCTGATGATCATGAAATATCAGTTTATTCATTTGATTCCTCAACTCAAAAATATGAATTGAAATTTAAAGACAATTACCCAAATGCATATTCAGTTGGGCTTGGTGCAACTTCAATTAAGGTATTTGATGCAAATAATGATGGGATAAAAGATATTTCGGTAGCCAGAGAAGATTTAGAAGCTCATGGTTTTGAAATTTGGTTAGGTAAGCCGGATGGAACTTTTCAGTTCTCTTTTTCATCTCCAACTTGGACATCAAATGAAATGCAGTTCAGGGAGTTTCAAATACTTGATGCAAACAATGATGGCCTGAATGATATTATCTTGATTCCATTTCATTTTGGTTCACTTTTCAGAAATAATGCTCCTTGTGGTCCAGATACTTGTGAAGGGGTAAAATTAAACCACCTTATTTGGTTGAATAATGGTGATGGAACATTTGAAGCATATAATAAATCTGAATTAGTGGTACCTAACGTTTATGTACATTATTTACTACCATATAAAGTTGGTAATTACCTACATTTTGTAGGAACAGAAGCCTTGGGGTTCTGGCCAAATTATTCATCAAACTACAATCTTTTAGATATTAAACTTAAACTAGATTAAACTGTAAGATTTTTGAAAAATAATAATTGGAGGTCATTATGGCTTCCTTTTTTATTTCTATAAAATTGTTGATTCTACTATTATTTTTTTACCTCCATTTCTGGCTAATTTAAAAATTCAAATCCTCGTGCAGTCGAAGTTCAGGAAACAACGGTTTTTCAATCACTCGGAAAATTCGCTGCTCCACAGGGGAAATTCCATCAGTAGGAACTGGATTGGTGGAGTAAACAAACTCTACATTATCAATAGAATAGAAATAGAGGTAACTGGTAAGGTGATCGTGTAGTTCGTAGTACAAATCTATACCAGCAGGATTTGAAGAGTTCTGGGTGAAGATATGGATGATGACTTTAGCAGGGATTTTTCTCAAATCTATACATGTCCACCCAATATGGTAATGGATAAGTAAGTCCACAGTAGAGAAGATGGGATGGAAATGGAGCATCTTCTTCTCAAAGGATTTGAATAGTCGAATTAAGGTTGCCTCATCCATCAGATTGATCGTTGTTTGGCTAAGGTATAGCGGGAAGTTCAATAAGCATGAAGTAATCGGTCAGACTAACTCGTTGCTTTTTCAAAGAAGGCATCCCCAAAGAATTGGGAATGGGTCTTGAGTTGTACGATTTCTTCAATTTTGGATTTGAAGGTCTCGGCTTTACCAAATTCCAGTTCCACATCTATCCCTAATAGTTTTTTGATTCGGTGCTTGGTCTCTTGGTAGGGATAGGTTCCCTCATAAAGGATAATCATCTCCATAGTATCCAAATTAGACATGTAGAAATAGATGCCTGTGAAACCCTTGAAAAAGGTTCTGTTACTCACCCCTCCCAACGAATGAAGACCATTCTTGAGCATTCTAAAAAAGTGAGAAGGATTGCCTCCAAATAGTTTCTGAATTCGTGAGTTGGGGATTTTCAAATAGATGGCATCGGATTGACTATTGTTAACCAAGTAATTTTCAATCCGCTGCGTATGTGGGAGTGGTAATTTATGATATTTCATTTGCGTTTGATTTAGGGGGTAATCCCCTTGCCTCCTTCTTTGGAAAAAATCCTCAATTGAATAGTTTTTACTTTTTCAAAGCCTAGCAAAAAAGGGAGGTAAAGGGAGATTTAAGAAACTGTTTTATCTATTCTATATCTTCAATAGGTAATCCATAAAACCAAAGGAAGATTTCATTTTGAAGTTCTGCTTTTTGGAGTACTGGATTGAATCGATAGGTTTTATCATATAATCCATGATTAGGAGTGAATACTTGCCCCAATAGAATGGGATTGTACAGGAGAAGTGCCACCTGTTCAAACTCTTTTATGGAAAAGTCTACCTCAACTTTCTTTTCTTCAAAGTAGGAGATGGGAGAAAAACTACCGAGAGGGACTCTGAATTCTTGAAATAGATCCACCCACCTTAAATAAGTCCCGTTCTCAATTTTCCCTTTGGTTCCCGTAATGTGCTTGACTCTTCCATGTAGATTCGACTGCAACCATTTTTCTATTTCCAATATGTCAGGTCCAATCAGGTAGATGTGGAGATTCATTTTTAAGAGGAGTGTTTTTTTCTTGGTTTTCTCAAAGAGCACTTTCAGGTAAATGGAAGTTTCGTCAAGAAGTTCGGGTTGGGTAATGTCTCGGAGTAATTCTGTGAGGATTGACTTAATTCCATTTAGGCAGAATAGGTGGGCTTGTTCAGGGATTAAATCGACCGAAACATTGACCTTAATAAAGGGCAGGGGTAATTTGGTGGAAATGGCTAGTTTTTGAGCAAAGTAGAGGTTTTGTAGGTCAGCTGTAAGCAGGGCACTTTCTTTAAGTGGGAAATGGTAAGTTTCTTCGAAATCATCGATGAATTGTTCTATTACATATTTGAGCTCATCCATAGTAAGTTGGTTTCTCTATAAATAGTACAGAGGAATAGAGAAGGCCTGTTTTTGATGAAATTTTAGCCAAAATTTTTTTTTCAGATTACCCACCACTTTTTTTTTGGGGGGGTCATGTTTTATAGACTGGACTATTCCCCCAAAACTCAAATACACCCCCCCCGGAAGGTCGGGGGATACCCCATAAAGAGAATATGGGAGGTAGGGGGAGGTAGGGGTCAGTACCCTTAGTTTGGATACATTTTTTAGGCAAATCCTCTTCATTTAGGCCAAAAATGGGACGTGGAAAAGTTGTTGAAAATTACTTTTTTAAGGCCTAGGCACACCAAGAATTTAGCTTTAGATTTGATTTATCAAAGGGTAATAAATGCCTTTTGAGGCTTAGGAAAGCAGAAACTAGCCGAATTGACACCGAATTTGAGGAGCAACTCCTCCAAGTTTGATGGGTAGGGAAAAATGATTATTCCCGTTCCAACTTCAACTTTTTCATAGGTCAATTCCGAGGCTACCCCCAAAAATTTTCCAACAAAAAAAGATTACTAAGGTCATCGGGGAATTCCCATGTCCAAGGGGAAGGAATTACAAAATCAATTTATAACCAATTAAACAAAAACAAAAAATGAACAGACAACAAAGAAGGCAATTAAAAAGACAAGTAAAACAAAAGGGTAAGAGGTGTTTTGTGGATATTAATCCCTGTTTTTCCAGCATGGAAGAGAAACTCAGTGCTTTTGATTTTCAGATTGAGCCATTTTTTTTATCTAAGATTTCTAATGAAAGTTTCGAAAAACTGAAACTTACTCCAGGTCTAATCTTTGATAATAGCGTAGTAAGGGCAGTTTTAACGTCTGAGAAAACAGGATTAGAAATCACCACTCTAATGGTTTACCCAGATTATTTGTCTCAAGGCTATGGTAAATTGATGTTAGATTTTCTATTGCTCAATTTCCGTATGGCTAAGGTAAACTATGTGTCGTTGTATCCTCTAAAAAAGGACCCGAATGACAAAATATCTTTGGCGAAGTCTCAGAAGACATTAGAGAATTTCTACTCAAAGAGAGGATTTGAATGGAACAAACAAAAAACGGCAATGGTCCTGAATTGGGAGAAATTTGAAGTCTATGCGGAGAATAACCAAATCATTGAAAACCTAGATTTTGAAAGAATACTTAATCCAATGGGGGGAATGGGTCTAATGGCCGCATAATCAAAAATGGAAGTATCCTTCAATTTGAAATCAATAAAAAAACAGATAAAACTAAATATTATGGGAGTAGATATATATGGCAGAAAGCCAGAGATTGTAATGAAAAGACCTAAGAAAATTGATTATCGATCTTCAACTGAAGATGAGAAAGATGAGTATTATGATAAATTAGAGAAGTGGGAAGCAGAAAATCTTGGTGCGTACTTTCAAATGGATTGTGATGGTTGGAGGGCAATTCAAATTTTATGTGATGTAGTAAACCGGGATTACAATCTCAAAATTGATAGGAGTTATTGGGATTATAACGATGGTAAAGGACTTAGTACACAAACAGAATGTGACCTTTTAGCAGATGCATTGGAATTGATGTTGAATGATAATTATCCAAAGGAGTTCATGGAGGATGATTCAAATGAAATTCAGGTAGCGATGGGAAGATGGAATGTAACCAATAATCGTAAAATTACTTCAGAGGAAGAGGCTGAGTTGAATGAGCTTTATGGGTATGGTACAATCCTCTGGGCTCCAGTCGTGACACCGAATGGAGGAAGGGTTGAATCACCATATAGTTGTACACTAGAAAGTTTCAAGGAGTGGATTATCTTTCTAAGAGAGTGTGGTGGGTTTAATATTTGGTGAGTCGTTAAACTTTATTTTGGCCAGTTAAAAGGCTGAAATGGTATCGTACTTGGAGAAGGAAAAATTAAAACAACCACTTTAATGTGGCAAAATCGAAAAAATATGAAACAAATATCAGAGGAAGATTTCTTCCAATTTATTGATTGTGTAAGTATTCTAAGAAAGGCTGCTAAATATCGAGATACAGAAGATATGTATAACATAATTGAAGATGGATCTCTTGCAAGCGAGTCCTACTTAGAAACTGGTGATTATACCGAAGAAGAGATGGAAGAAATGGAGAGCCATGTCGATCAGTATTATTCTAAATGGGTAAGTCTATTAAGAAGAAATTTACAATAGCATAATCAAAAATGGAAGATTGGCCGGGGAGAAATTTACTCCTCGGTCTTTTTAATTGTCCTTGAAAGGCTTAGGGATATTTTGGATTAGAAAATTAGATAAATGAATAAAAAGTCTAATTTTGGTTCATGGAAAAAATCTCAGATATTTTAATGAATTGCATTACTATGGGTCTTCCACTGTATGACATTAATGGACTAGAGGGTTTCACTGATTCTGAAGAGTACAAGGAAATGGAAAAAATCGCTGATGAAATATTTCAACTTCTTTATCCAAATAAAAAAAGATACAGAGAGGAAGGTATTGTAAATGCAGTTCCAATGGAAGCAGTACAAAAAGCAGAGAGGCTCATCCAATACGTAAATCTTCTAAGGCATCCAATCCACATCAATGAGTTTAAGAATAAGAATGGGAGTATTTTTTATCAGGCCAGGGCGTCAATCAAAGATTTGAATGGAAAGAAAGTTTGGCTAAATGGGTATATCGGACCTTCCCACAAATTTTATAAGGGTATTGATGATCCTTTTGCAATTGAAATTGGTAGAGCCGCAGTGCTGAAAAAATTGCGAAAATTTTACATCGATTGATTAAGAAAAAAAATTGAAAAAATATACGCTCTAAAAGTTGCAGTATATTAAATTCTTTTTTATGTTTGCATTCGATATGGAGATACGCTCCATAGTTGAGAGAGAATGACGGATTTTTTGTCGTTCAAACTCCTGCTCCCACAAGGCTTCATTTGTGGCAGTCAAGGCAGCTGACTCTAAACCCTTCGCCCCGTTAAACCAGGGGACGAATAACTCTGGTAAACCCTTAAAAAAAGTTTACCAAATGAAAAAAGTAAGTATCGGTCTTTTAAGACCAAATCCAATTTCCTTCTCCTTGTATGGAGATCTCAACCAGGACGAGAATTTTTTATCCCTAAAGACTAGTATTCAACTAGAGGGCGTTCTTGAGCCACTTGTGGTTACCAAAGACTATTACATCATTTCCGGAGTACGTAGATTTTATGCGGCCAAACAATTGGGACTACAGGAAATCGATGTAATATTCTCTCTCATTTCTCAAGATCAGGTTGATGAGTACGTGGTAATTAGCCACCAACAACAACGCGTTAAATCTTCAGTTCAGATTTTCCGTGAGATTGAAATCATTAGAAAGAAGTATGACCTCAAGCAGGGGAGAAACCAAAAAAACCCTTTGGTAATTCAAGGAAATAAAGAGAGAGATGAGTTAATCAAATTGAGGTCTACCGGCACGTTTAACCGTCTTAAGGATTCCAAAAAGATGTTGTCTGACCTTTACAAGGGTGATGAAGCACAAGTATGGAAGGAACTCTACAAAATGGATAATCAGAGAAAAAGTGTTCTCTCCATTCAAAAGGAAGTAAGAAAGCGTCTCACCCAATCGAAGTTGACAAAAGACACTACAATTGTCAAAGAGTTGGTTACAGAAAACCTCTATAAGATTTTCCAAGCGAATGCGATGAAGCTATTCTTTTTGGAGGATGGTCTTGTTGACTTGGTATTTACCTCACCTCCTTATTATTGTCTAAGAGATTACGAAACTGGAGAAATCCAATTGGGTAATGAAAAGACGGTGGAAGAATTCATCGAAAATTTAGTAAAAGTTCTTATAGAGTGCGCAAGAGTGATGAAAAATAGCGCTTCCATGTTCATCAATATCATGGATTCCTATAAGGATGGTGTTCTATTGAATGTTCCGGGGAAGTTGAAGCAAGCCCTCATGGATAAGGGATTGATGTTGGTGAGTGAGATTGTTTGGGTAAAAGAAAACCCTTTGTATATCAAAGGTAAACGTCCACAACCATGTTATGAAGTGATCTACCACTTTGTAAAAACTCTTGACTACAAATACTATACGGATTGGATGTCAGATGTTGAATTTGAAGGACAAGTTACCTACGGTGACTTTGGAAAAAGCCGTCAATTGAAGAATTTCTTTGATTATAGAAATCAGGTAGCAAATACGAATGTGGCAAATAATGTAAAGTTGGCCAATCTCATGAAAAAAATGGGGTATGATATGGACCATTCTGCCACGATGCCATTCGAAATTCCCAATATTGGAATTTTGTCTACCACCCAAGTTGGAGATACCGTATTAGATCCATTCAATGGATTAGGTACTACTGGACTTGCTGCAATTTCTCAGGATCGCTATTACATTGGCGTCGACAATAATCCAAGATACATAGAGCAATCTAAGGTTCGCCTCAATTTATTTGAGGAGGGTCACACCAAACTACAAACTGAAAGTCAAACTATTAATCAAGCGGCATAATCACATCACTATGGAAAATCGATATATGAATGCTAAGGAAGCGAGTACCTATTTGGGACTTCCCATCATGGAACTTTACAGAATGAGTAGTTCATCTGAAATACCTTCTTACAAGTTTGGGGGTAAACTACTCTACAGAAAAGACCAGTTGACTCAACTTCTTTCTCAAAAAGAAGAGGACGAATTATTTAACAATCAGGATTTGAACAAAGCGGCTTAAAACAACAATACGATGGAAAATACCTATATGAAAGTCCAGGAGGCAAGTGAGTTCTTGAGAACCTCAACTAGCTCCATTTACAAAATGACGATGAACAGCACCATTCCCCATTATAAGATTGGGAGAGGTCTCCGATTCAAGAAGGAAGAGTTGATTCAATTTGTTGAAAATGGTGATGCAGGGAAGGGTACACGAATAGTACCCTCTGACTTGGAAATACTTAGAGTTCCTTCCTTATACTAAGGTAAGGTATACCAACTACAGGACCAAGATGGTCCTGTAGTTTTATTAAAGTAAATCATTTAAGGTGTCGGATACTTTTTGTGTATTTACTTTAGAGGTTTGAATGGTGTTTATTGAATTGATATAAACCTCCGTCTGTTTAATGTTAGTATGACCTAACATATCTTTAAGGTCGTAGATGTCTGTTCCTAAACTTTTAGATATAGAGGTGATGGAATGTCTTGATAAATGGTTGGTGAGTTTTTTATTTATATTCACTTCTTTACCAATAACTTTTAATGATTTGTTTATTAGTGAAACACTTGAACTCACTTTATCACTTAATTTTGTAATATCACTTACATTCTCATAACCACGAAGGAAAGGAAATATGTATCTGTTTTTGTTCCTCTCCTCTTTAGAGTATTCAATAATTGAATTGAGGAGAGACTTATTAAAAACCTCCCTTTTTTCATACATTAAATCAAATGGGAAATCGTCCTTTATTTTGGAATTAACAAACTTATGGTATTCAACACTATATCTCCCCCCTCTAATATGTATGTTCTCATCTTTCAAAAAATAATCTACATCACCCATATATTCATCCTTATGATTTTCTAATTCAAGGACATATTCCAAATAATTGGAAAAATTTATTTCAACAAACTCATCGTTTTTAACACTATTTGGTATTTGATTATCTCCATCCCAACTATACCATTCTCGTTTATCCCAATCGTAGGGTTTTGGGAAATTATCCATATACCAAAATAATCTCCAAATGTTTTTATCAGTTAATGGGATTGTAAGAATTCTTTTTGTTTTACCCATTCGTACTACTATAACATCACCTTGAATATTACCCCACCTTAATCTTAAGCAATCTCCAATCCTCAAACCATTACTCCAAAAATTAAACATAAATGTGTTTAACGAATTAAATAATAACGGACGAAGGAAGTTATGTGAAGGAAGTAAATTATCTAAAACATAAATGTCATCAGTAGTTAAAGGTTCTACTTTTGTAGGGATTTTTTTGGGAGACACCTTTTTAACGAAATCTAAACTACCTAAAAATACCCCTTCTTGTTTTTTTTCATTCAAAAAGGAGGTTAAAAACTTCAAATAACCAACAATTGTATTATTAGATGGGAGATTGGTAAGAGGGTCTCGTGATTTTATATTAAGTTGAAGATAATTTCTAAATCCTATATAAAACTCTTTATCAATATCATAATAATATAATTCTAAATTACCCCAATATTTTTTTAAGTGATAGTATAAGGTTCTATGTTTCTTTTTGGAGTAATATTGATTTTGGTAATTTGTTTCAATTTTAACCTCCAAATCATCAAACACATTTAATTTACCTGTAATGACTTTAACATTTGACTCATTATGGAGGTCTAAATCTTTGAGTTTTTTTTCAATAATGTAATTATACTCCGTATGGTTAGGGTGGGATTGAGATACTCTATTAGTTGATTTCAACCAATATTTCTTTTCAATAGAAAAATCAAGATTGATAAATGAACTTACCCTATTTTTTGTTATCCTTATTTTTACGGGATGAAGATTTCTTTTATCCTTCCTTGAATATAAAACAACTTTTATTGTTATACTTTTGCTCATTTTGAAATATTGAATGATAAAGATAATGATATAAAACAAATAATATAATAACATTTGTAATAACATTTGTAATAACATTATTACCAAAAAAGAGAAAAAATATATTTTATTTATTTTTAAAACTCTAATTAACAGGTAGTTATGCTAAATAAAAAACAAATACATAGAACGGTATTCTCCACTCAAAAGCTTGCAATCGCTGCAAGCTTTTATTTTTATGGTACGAGCCATTGGCCTTGCCATTGATCCTCAATTTTAGAAAACTGAATACGAATATGATGTAATCCATTGAGCTGAAGTGCCTCTATGTTATTTGGTTTGATTTTGATGACGCAGAAGTTCTCAGGATTGGTCAGATCTTCTGGCCAACTTTGGGCTTCCTCTGGTGCTTGGATGATGGTTCCTGGCGCAAGTTTTGAGTTGTAAGCTTTCTTTGCATCTCCTTGTACAATCTTCCAAAGCTCCTTTGACAATTCGTTTTGGTAGTGGAGTTCGGCCTCACCTTTGATTCTTACTTGTACGCGTTTCTGTGGGTGATAGCATAGGAGTGAGACTTGAGGATTGTGCTTGATTTGCTTGACTTTTTCGCTTCTAAGATCTGTGTAGATGAATAAATTTAAGTTTTGATCTACTTTGCGAAGGACCACATATCTTTGATTAATATCATTTTGAATGCTAGTGCCTAATACAACAAATCTAAAAGCATGCTTAGCATCTAAAGCTCCTCTTTTGATTTCGTGCTTGACACTCAATAGCACATCTTCTTGTTTTGTATAAATGTCAAATAGCATTATTGTTCTATTGAAATAGCTTCAAAATAAATCAAATCCCCTTCTTCAAACTCAAAGCGAAGTTCGATTGGATTGCAACAGACTTCGCAGTCTTCTATATATTGCTGCTTACTAATGGAAGTGTCCAAAAGCATTGATATTTCTGCATTGCAGTAAGGACAGAAGAAAAAGTGTTCTACCATGAAATCTTAACTTGTGTTGGGTCTAAAGGTTTGGAGATCATGTATTAATGCTATCTAAGCCATGTTTACTTCCACAAAATGATTCAGTTTTATGTAAATTCCGTCAGTTAGTTGACGGAATTAATGTAAATTCCGTCAGTTGATTGACGGAATTAATGTAAATTCTGTCAATTTATTCTTTTTCTCGAGTTTTTAATTTTATTTTTGTAGGAATAAGTATTCAAATATGAAATACATAAGAGCGATAGCGTCCCTTTTTTTAAAGCGATTACTGCCAAATAAGGTTGTCTTATTAATTGGCCCCAGAAGGGTTGGGAAAACCATTTTCATCAAAAGCTTTATGGAAGGTATTCCAAAGGAAAAATATTTGGTTCTCAATGGAGATGATGTCTTGGATGCATCTTTGCTGAAAGAGCGATCTGTTGCCAATTATAAGCGACTGCTTGATGGAAAGGAATATTTGATCATAGATGAGGCTCAGCATATTCCTGATATTGGTATGATTCTAAAGCTTATAGTCGATAGTATTGAAGGGATCAAAGTCGTTGCTTCTGGTTCATCAGCTTTTGATCTTTATCATCAAGTTGGAGAGCCATTAGTGGGAAGAAAGAGTACGCTTCATCTTTATCCTTTAGCCCAGATGGAGTTCAAAGAAGTGGAGGATTTCCGAATGACTGTGGCCAGCAGAGAAGAAAGGTTGATTTTTGGAGGATATCCAGAATTGGTTCAGTACACTGACTGGAGAGACAAAGCATCGTATCTCAATGAAGTGATGAATGACTATTTATTGAAAGATATCTTGATTTATGATGGTTTGAGAAACTCGGATAAGCTATTTTCTCTCTTGAAGCTACTCGCATTTCAGGTTGGGAAAGAAGTGTCGCTGGAGGAGCTTGGTAGACAGCTAGCCATGTCAAAAAACACGGTTGAAAAGTATTTGGAGTTGCTTTCTAAGGTATTCGTCATTTATAAAATTGGAGGTTACAGCAAAAATCTTCGAAAGGAAGTATCCAAAAGTAGCCGCTGGTACTTCTATGACAATGGCATACGCAATGCAATTATCCAAAATTTCAATAGGTTGGATATGAGGACTGATGTGGGAGAATTATGGGAAAATTACCTAGCATCTGAAAGGCTCAAATATCAAAGTTATCATCAGTTGAATTGTAAAAATTACTTCTGGAGAACCTATGATCAACAGGAATTGGATTGGGTGGAAGAAGATGCTGGTAAGCTTCTAGGTTATGAATTTAAGTATAAGCTACACAAAAAAATCAAGCCGCCAGCTGCTTGGGCAAAGGCCTATCCTGAAGCACAATTTGTAGTAATTCATCAGGATAATTATCTGGATTGGATAGTTTAAAAACAACAAAGGGAAAATCTTTTGATTTTCCCTTTGTTGTTTTATTAAAGCCCCTGTATGTTCTAAGTGCTTAGCTTTCGATTTACTAATCGAAAGCTCTATTTTAATTGCTAAGGCTTTTGACTGATGTCGGCTGACAAATTATTAAGTTGTATATACAGAGTTGAATAATACATAGTCAGTCGTCAAATCTGAGCCCCAGCCTATGCCTGTCTCTTTTCCAGTATTCACTTCCAAGATGATTCTGATCTGAGATTCTCTAAGTAGTTTTTTAATATAATTTTTATCAATTTTCAAAGGTTGTCCTTTTTCCAAGACCTGCACCAGGTGTTCAGAATCTCCAATAAATAGATTTACCTTCTTATAATTGAAATTCACTCCAGAATTACCACAAGCAGCAATGATTCTACCCCAGTTTGGATCCCTACCAAACATGGCCGTTTTGACTAAGGTTGAGTCTGAAATAGCTCTCACAAGCTTTCTTGCAATTTCTTCTGTTCTAGCTTTAGTTACTTTATATTCAATGAATTTGGAAGCTCCTTCTCCATCAGATACGATCAATTTGGCTAGGTGTGTCATTAGCTCCATCAGTTTTTCTCTGAAAATAATGTAACCTGGATCTGTTTCATCCTCAATGATCTTGTTTTCGGCCATACCATTGGCCATGATAGCGACCATGTCATTGGTAGAAGTGTCCCCATCGACGGTGATCATATTGAATGTTCTGTCTACGCAGTAGCGAAGTGCCTTGTCTAGTAATTTCTTATCAATATTTAAGTCAGTTACAATGAAATTCAGCATGGTAGCCATATTGGGATGAATCATTCCTGAGCCCTTTGCAACTCCCCCCATGTTGATTGTTTTTCCATCATGCTCAAATTCCACGAAACCTTCTTTAGCAAAAGTGTCAGTCGTCAAAATCGCATTGGCTACAAATGATCCCGCTTTTGGGTCGTCACTGAGCTTGTGTATATTATCTCTAATTCCTGATAAGACATCATCGGTAGGGAAAGGTTCTCCAATCAGCCCTGTAGATGCAATGATAACATCATCCTCTGGAATATTGAGAAGTTCAGCAGTAACTTTCATCATTGCTTCTGCTCCTTTTCTTCCTTGTTCCCCAGTACAAGCATTTGCATTACCTGCATTGCAGACAATAACTTGTGCTTGGAGATTTTTGATGTTTTTCTCAGAAATTTCTACGGGTTCAGCCCTTACCTTATTTTGGGTAAAAACGGCAGCTGCAGCGGCTGGAACTTCTGAATAAATGATAGCCAAATCTCTACGCATGGACTTCACACCCGTATGGGCTCCCCAGCATTTGATTCCTTTGACGTTTGTAATATTCTTGATCATAACTTTTTCTTAAGGTCTGAGTGGGATTTGGTTGAGCCCTGTTGTTTCTTCTAAGCCAAGCATCAGGTTCATGTTATGTACAGCTTGGCTTGCGGCACCTTTGAGTAAGTTGTCAATTGCTGCTATCGCGATAACTCGTTCTGTTCTTTTATCCCAAAAAGGGAAAATATCACAATAATGACTTCCTCTAACATCTTTGATGCTAGGAGGGGAGGTTTTGATTCTGACAAATGGTTTGTCTTGGTAAAAACCTTCATAGAGTTTAGTGAGCTCTTCCTGTGTGGTCAGTTTTTTTGTTTTTGCATAAGAAGTTGCTAGTATTCCTCTATCTACTGGCAAAAGGTGGGGTGTGAATTGGACTTGGACTTCTCCATCACTCAAACAAGAAAACTGCTCCTCAATCTCTATGGTGTGGCGATGTGTTCCAACTCCATATGCTTTGAAGTTTTCATTGACGTTAGAAAAATGAGTTGTCTCGCTAGCTTTTACACCCGCTCCAGTCAATCCAGATTTGGCATCTATGACCACAGAGTGATTTTGGATCATATTTTCAGCAAATAGGGGTGCTAAACTCAATATTGATGCTGTTGGATAGCATCCGGGATTGGCGACCAGATTACTTTTTTTGATTTGCTCGGCAAAAAGTTCTGGTTGTCCGTAGGTGGCATTTTCAAACCCCTCGGTGAATACATGTTCTTTATTGTACCAATTCTGATACACCTCTGGGCTAGAAAGTCTAAAATCACCAGATAAGTCTATGATTTTACAGCCCTTATGATGCCATTTTTTCACAAAATCCATGGAAACCCCGTGCGGTAATGCTAAAAAGAGCACATCCAATTCTGCTTCATCGATGATAGAAGCGCGGTCAAGTTTTTGATCAATAATTCCTGAAAACTGGGGATGCAGCGCTGAAAATGCTTTTCCTGCATGAGATTCAGATGTGATATGGCTGATTTCCACATTTGGATGTTGGCTAAGTAGCCTTGCTAATTCAGACCCCGTGAAACCAGACGCACCTATGATTGCTACTTTATATATCTGCTTAGTCATTTCTATTTTCTTTGTTGATTAAAATCTGTTCAAAGGTTTTCAAGAACCTCTTCAAGTCACTTTTTGGGACATTCATGGCAGGCACTAGACGAAGTACATTTACGGCAGTTGCATTTGCAATAATACCTTCCTCAAGTAAGGCCTGCATGACAGGAAGTGCAGGACTATCGAGTTCCACTCCAAGCATCAGGCCTAAGCCCCTCACCTCTTTGATGGCAGGGTGTTTTTGTTGGAGCTTGATCAGTTCAGCTTTCAGCCAATCTCCTTTTTCTTTGGCTACTTTGACAAGTTTTTCATCAATGATGACTTTAAGCGTAGCTATGGATGCAGCTGTTGCTAAAGGATTCCCACCGAATGTTGTCCCGTGATCACCAAACTGTATAGCTCCTGCTATCTTTTCATTACAGAGGAGTGCACCTATAGGCATGCCGTTTCCTAGCCCTTTGGCTGAAGTCAGGATGTCTGGGGTGATTTCATAATGGTCTTTGGCAAACCAATGCCCTGTTCTACCAATACCCGACTGAATTTCATCAAAAATTAGCACTATATCTTCTTGATTACAGAGTTCTGCCAAACCCTTTATGTATTCAGGGCGGGCAGGCCTTATCCCTCCTTCTCCTTGGATAGGTTCTAGTATGATGGCCGCTACATCTTCAGAAAGTTCTTTTTTGATTGCTTCCAAATCATTGAATGGTACTTGGACAAAGCCTGATGGCATAGGTCCAAAGCCTTCTTGGTATTTGGGTTGCCCTGTAGCGATAGTGGCAAGAGTTCTCCCATGAAAAGAGTTCTCCATTGAGATGATTTTCCCACCGCGCCCTTTGCTGTGGGCATATCTCCTGGCGATTTTAATTGCTCCTTCTACCGATTCAGCTCCGCTGTTGGTGAAGAATACCCTATTCATTCCAGATATTTTCACTAGAAGTTCTGAAAGTGCGACCTGCATGGGGCTGACAAAGAAATTGCTGATGTGCATCAGTTCTGATGCTTGATCTTGGATGGCTTTTACCACTTTAGGATGACAATGTCCCACATTGGTGACAGCTATTCCTGCTAGCAGATCTATATATTCATTTCCTTCTATGTCCCAAAGCTGACTTCCTTTACCTTTCACAAGTGTAATAGGAATTCTTTTAAAAGTAGGGAGATAATATTGTTGATCGATTAAATGTAAATCTATGTTTTCCATGATTAATGCGTAATGGTTGTGCCTAGTACTTGATTTTTTTCAAAGAAAGCTAACAGCTGTTCTGGTTCGGTTCCATTCAGAATGAGAGCGTTTTTGACACCCTTTTTAAGTGCGTTTTCACAAGATTGGACTTTTGGGATCATGCCACCTTGAATGATGCTCCCATATAAGGAGGGGAGTTGCTCTAAAGCAATCTCAGAAAGAATCGACTTGGGGTCAGGATAATTTTCATACAGTCCATCCACATCAGTCAGAGAAATATAATAATCTGCCTTTATGGCTGCGGCAATTTCTCCGGCAAAGTCATCGGCATTGATATTGTATGATATTCCTTCTGCGTCAGAACCTACACAAGCGATTACAGGCATAAAGCCATCTCTGACCAGGGATTTAATAAGAGTTGGGTTAACTGTTTCAATCTCACCAACTCGCCCAAGATCTAGATGGTCTAGTTCACCGTTTGGGTGTGTGATTTGTAGTTTTTTAGCTGATACATTCACCAAGTTGGCGTCAAATCCAGAAAGTCCTACTGCTTGAAGATGGTGTCTAGAAAAAAGTGAAACTAGATCTGCATTTACCTCACCAATTAATGTTCTTTGGACGACCTCCATGGCTTCAGGGCTTGTTTTCCTTTGTCCTTCGACAAATTCGGAGTGGATACCAGCCTGATTCAAGGCCTGATTGATAAAAGGGCCCCCTCCATGGACTAGTACGATTTGATGGCCTGCTTTTCTGAGGTGGTGGAGGGCAGTAGCAATTTGACTTTTTATTTTTTGATTGACCATGGCGTTCCCACCATACTTGATGAGAAGCTTCGAAGAATGCATGTTTTTTGTGTTTTATTGAAGAGATTATTTTTAAGGAAATGGTTTTTAGAATTTCAGAATTTTATTTTAAAAAACCATTTTAAAACATATTTCAACCATTTTTAACAAATACCATTCCACGGAAGGGGAATAATATTTTAATTTCACCCCTAGAGTAAAATCTCTTAGATAGATCAAAAAACAACTTAGAATAAGTAAATTCTTAGAGGTTGTTTGAAGTGTAATTGTTAAATTGTCAGAGTAATTTTTAAAAAAAGAATCAAAATTATGTCAACATTAGATTTAGGAATCGGTAGTCAAATCCGTCATCCCAAATTCGGGAAAGGGGTAGTGGTAGAGACTGATGCTTCGTATTACAAGATTTATTTCAACTTTACTGCCGAGGTCAAGACCATAGCCAGAGATTATTCAAACTTTGAGTTGGTGGAGAAAAAAGAGGCCGAGTACCAACCGATCACTATCATGGATATTGAAAAAGCAGTGGATAATGTCATCAAAAAAAATCAACCAAAGCCAGAATCTCCAAAGGTAGAAATAGCTCAGAAATGGATCAAAGGAATGGTCACTTTCAGCCCCTATAATCCTGAATTAAGTAATAAGGAGGTGCCCATTGAAACCTTCTTTCATAAAATCGTGATGGTAAGGGAGCGCTTGAGGGTTTTGGAACAAAATATCAATAATCACTCAAAGTTGGATGATGAAGACAGGATTCATCTTCAACAGTACATTACGAGGGCATATGGTTCTTTGACAACTTTCAATGTTCTTTTTGCAGATAAGGCTGATCACTTCAAAGGAGCTGGAGGAAAAGAGGATTGATTATAGCTTTGCCATCCAATAGATTGCAGTCAATTGGTTGGCTTTATTTTTCGACCTGTTGACCAATCACTCGTGCTCTCCCACTCTTGACACCAAAGAATGTAAACAAAATAGAACATATCAACATCAGGTAAATTAAGTGGTTCCAGTTACCAAATAGGTCAAAAGCAATACCGAAAAGTAGTGGTCCAAGAGCTGCCAGATAATAGCCGGTAGATTGGGACATGCCTGAGAGAGATGCAGTGACTTTTTCAGTCCCAGTTCTAAGACCTATTAATGTATATGCCAGTGAAATACTTGAGCCCAAGCCAAAACCCACAAAGGTCAGCCCAATATAATTTATCCATAGAAATTGAGAAAATAAAGAGCTAAAACCCAAAATATATAGACCCCCTAGCGCTAGAACTATTCCAACTTGGTCTTTGAATTTCACTGCAATAATAGGAGCAAGGAAGGTGCCTACTAAGCCAATTATTTGCATCAAGGAGATCAAAACGCCTGCTTCTACAGCACTTAGTCCCCTGTCGATCATCATATCTGGTAGCCAAGCTACTAAGGTGAAGAAAAGCAAGGACTGGATTCCCATAAACATGCTTACTTGCCAAGCCAGCCTGGACTTCCACACATTCACCTTTGGCTCTTTGTCATTTTTATTGACTTGTGGTTTTGGGAAATTGACCTGAGGGAACCATAAGATAATCCCAACTAGAATCAAAATAGCCCAAGCGAGCAATGAGCCTCTCCAGCCTAAGTTCAAGTCTATCGCTAGTGGGGCACTGATGCCTGAGGCGATAGCGGCTGTCAGCGTCATGCCCGTAGTGTAAGAGGCCGTGACTATCCCGATTTTATGAGGGAGTCTATTTTTGATCAATGGGATCAATAAGACATTACATATCACGATTCCAATTCCTGTCAAACCTGTTCCAATAAACAACCAATCAGGTCCTCCAAGAATCCTAATTATAGAACCTGCCAATAGAATGAAAAGGGCAAGGAGAATCGCTTTCGCATTACCTAACCATTTTCCAATAGCTGCGGAGAACAGCGAAAAGGTAGCAAATGTCAGTAAAGGCAGTGTGGTAAGAAAACCAGCCCAGCCATTGGAAAGATTCAAATCTTCCCTGATCATAGGAATCAATGGTCCGACAGCAGTAATAGAAGGTCGAAGGTTGAAAGCCACTAACATGATCCCCAAAAATAAAAACCAAGGTCGTGAATAAAGTGGCTGTGAAGGTTGTTTCGTTGACATGATTGGTATTTGATGTGCAATTTGGAGAAAAATAAAGGTTTGTGCTAAATGAATTTCATTTTACACAAACCTTTGTCCTTTTTCTAAAAGGGTATACTCTTCGATGGAAGTTATTCTCAAAAAGCCTACATACTAAGGTTACTTAACTGTTGCTTTCCACTAAATCCTTTACACATTCCACCCAAGTATCACCAGAGTTTAAACTTGGAACCAAGTCCCATTTTTCTCCTCCAAGTTCTTCAAACTCTTCTTTGTACTCTTCGCCTACTTCTACGGTTGTTTCAAGACAATCCGCTACAAACGCAGGAGAGAACACTAATACCTTCTTGATGCCTTTTTCGGCTAATTCTTTGATGATATCTTCTGTGTAGGGTTTGATCCAAGGGTCTTTTCCAAGTCTAGATTGGAAGCATGTTAGTACTTTTTCTTCAGGGAGACCCAGCTTTTCTGCTACTAGTCTAGTAGTGTGGAAGCATTGGCCTCTATAGCAAAATTGGTTTTTCTTGGTGTAGTTGCCACAGCATTTGTCAGAAAGTTGGCAATAGCCATCCACAGACCCTTTTCTGATCTGACGCTCGGGTAGGCCATGGTACGAGAAAAGATACATGTCATATTCATCTTTGGCCATCATCTCTCTACCTAATTCCGCCCAAGCTTCCAAGAATAATGGATGCTCAACAAAATTATTGACAAAAGTGATGTTTGGGATGATTTGCCAAGTCCTGGCGATCTCCATGACCCTATCTACCACTGAACCGTTAGTAGCAGAAGCATACTGAGGGAATAATGGGATGACAATGATCTTTTTGACATTGGCTTTGTTTAATTTTTTCAAGCCCTCTTCAATGCTTGGAGACTGGTAGCGCATGGCAATCTCTACGATATATTTTTCAGCATCTAGCTTGGGGATCAATTTTTCACGTAGATCCTCGGTGTGAAATAGTAATGGAGAACCTCTATCCGTCCAGAGTTTGCGGTATTCTTTTGCAGATTTTGGAGCTCTAAATGGTGCAATTATCAGATTTACCAGCATCCATCTTGGGATAAAAGGGAAATCAATCACCCTCCCATCCATTAAAAATTCCCTTAAATATTTTCTGACATCTCCAGTAGCAGTACTGTCTGGAGTTCCCAAGTTGACTAATAAGACGCCTATTTTTGCTTTGTTCTTACTCATATTGGATGTATATACGGTATTATTCTGTTTTCAGAACCAAAAATACACCCTTTGGTTAGAAATATACCATTGAAAAAGTCAATCAGCATTAGATGGGCTTGAATTAGGGGAGGATTTTTTGCCACGAAGGCACGGAAGCTCAAAGAGGAAATTTAGAAAATTGACCATTTTTGAACTCTGCTGTTTTAGATATTAGTCAGAGATTGGTTCAATTGTTTTGCCACGAAGACACGAAGGCACTAAGCTTAACATTGCGTCTTAGTGCCTCCGTGGCCAATATTATTATTTATTAACGGATTTCCCCACATCAGAAAGCATCTTAGCATCAAAGTCTCCGTGTAGTTCTAATATGATAAAATCACTGTTCTTGTCATTAATCATCATGACGATATCGCTGATTTTGGAATTTCCTTTTGTATAGATCATGACGTTGTTACTTTTCTCAGACACATCCATCATCAGGTCAAACTTTTCTTTTTCCAAACTTTTTTGAAGCCCTTGGAAATCACTTTTTGAGGAAGCTTGATTTGGTAGCTTGTAGAACTTCATACGCTCTAGAGACTTGGTCAAAAGTGAAGATTGATCCTCACTGAGGTTGATATTGAATCCTTTGGCAAAATTCATAAAGTTGCCCCCAAGGTCTAAATGAAAGAAGTCAGGATTACTTTTGTGTTTTTGATACAGAGCTTCTACTGATTTGCTTTGCGCGAAGCTATTCTGCACCAATAACATCAATAAGGTTGCGGTTAATAATAAGTACTTTTTCATTTGTTTTAATTTTTTATCTTCAAATTATATTTTTAATCCTTTTTTAGGTACATAGATCTTTCCTCACTTTCCTCAATAAGCTCCTTGTCTCTTGCTTCTTGCTTCTCGTCTTTCATCCGCCGCGGCGGACAAGTCGTCTTTTTTTCATCCTTCATACTTTCACCTTCATCCTTCACTTCCCTCCCTTATAATTTTCCATCCCGGGAATATTCGTTTTATCGGCAAGAATATTTAGGTCTTGATAGGTGAAGTTTCCCAGCATACTGAGCAGTGTGAAATTGTCCTTGGAGCCAGTGATCATTAAAAGCTCACGGACACGCCCTCCTTCTTCTCTGACCATGAATTTTACACTCGAATCTTTGTCTTGCACATCCATTAGTTCTTCGTACATGTTTTTGGTCAAGGTAGACATGGCTTCATTGTAGAGTGGCTTTCCATTGACTTTGTCAGCTGTAAGAATTCTGATGCCTCTGATTTTAGCTATTAGCTCACCTAAGTCTGCAGCTTCTTTGTCAGACTTCACTTCATTGGATTTGAGAAATCCACCTGCCATCTGCATCATCTTGGGGCTGATGTATACTCTAGAGAAGCGGTCGTCATCCATGTACTTGGAGAAAAACTTGACAATCGCATCGTCTTGTGCCTTTACTCCTGAGACGATCAAGAATAAAAGCAGCATCAATACACTTCTTTTCATCATATTCATTTTTCTTCTTTTGTCTCGAATAATTGTTGTGGGGTATTCAAGTGTTTGAATTCTTGCATCACATACATCCTGTTAGTTCCTTTTTCAAGATTTGAATTGATCAAAGCAAAGGCCTGCATGACTTCTTGGTACGCCTTCTTTTCTGCACGTTGGTGTAGGTATTGATTCAATACTATTCCCGAAGCAAGGAAAAGCATGATGCCGGCTGCAATACGCATCCAATTTGTAATCAAAGGATTTTTTCTCTGAATAGTAAAAGGTGCTTCTTCAAGTGCTACGATTTCTTCGATACCTTGAAAAAAAGCTTTTTCTGATTCAAACCCTTCTGCTTCCATGAGGAGCTGTCTCAGTATTTTCTCCTCCTCCAGCGATGTCTTCCCTTCCCAATACTTATCTAATAGAATTTCTATATCTGCTTTCATTTTGATTGCTTAAGTAATCTCTCAATGATTTTCTGGCACGATGAAGATTGACTTTGACTTGATCCAGATTTACTTCAAGGTATTCTGCGATTTCTTCGTAAGTCAATCCTTCCACTTCCCGTAGTTGAAATACTTCTCTTTGTTTGTCGGGGAGTTTCTCAAGAAATTTAAATACAAGCTTTAATTTTTCTGAAGTCTCATCATCTTGAGGTATAGTTTCCTCTTCAATCTCTTGGTCTCCTAGAGGTTCTAGCTTTTTGTTTGCTCGAAAATGCTGCAGTGTTTCATTTTTCAAACTTCTTACCATCCAGCCAGTAGGATTATCCATTTTTTGAAGTTCATTTTTTCTTATCCAAGCCTTTTCAAAAACCTGCTGTAAGACATCACTAGCCACCTCTTTGTCTTTGACCCAGAGGTAGGCCATGCGATAAAGCTTGCTTTTCAGTGGCCAGATATGTGCTTCAAAAAATGACTTCATTCGAGTAGGTGATGCATGAGTTTTTGAAAAGTTACAGCAATTTGAAAAAAAATCTCAAATTAGATTCAATTTAAATTATGAAGAAAAATAGTATGCATGCCTACTATTTATTATTTTGCAAGGGTTAAAAAGCAAATAATGATAAACCCAAATTACAAAGTAAACACGAATGAAAAGGGCAAAAAAAAGTCCCGATATTATCGGGACTTGTGGTGATGAGTGGATTCGAACCACCGACTCACGGATTTTCAGTCCGATGCTCTACCAACTGAGCTACATCACCGTGGTGTTGTTTAAAGTGATGCAAAGGTAGATATTTGTTCTATTCTTGCAAATGATTCGAATAAAAAAATTGCAGTAAATTCAACCAAAAAACACTAATTAAATCAATATGAGCATTTTACCTCAGATAGCTTTTCTCTTGATTTTTGCTCTTGCAGGCTTCTTTTTGTACAAAAGAGTCAGTTTCCTCAAAAGGAATATTATGCTGGGCAAAGGCGAGACTAGAAATGATCAACCAGAAGAGCGATGGAAAACCATGCTTTTGGTAGCATTGGGTCAAAAGAAAATGTTTAAACGCATCATTCCAGCATTTTTGCATTTGTTAATTTATGTGGCATTTGTCATCATCAACTTAGAGGTGTTAGAATTTATCATTGATGGAATCACAGGAAGTCATAGAATATTCGCACCTTTCTTAGGTAGCTTTTATGGTGTGGCGATGAATATTTTCGAGTTCTTAGCTATTGCGGTGCTTGTATCCTGTGTTGCATTTCTGATTAGGAGAAATGTGATGAAGGTGGAGCGATTCAATAAGCCAGAGATGAAAGGTTGGCCAGCGATGGATGCGAATTTGATTCTTGTAATTGAGATTATATTGATGTTTGCCATTCTGACCATGAATGCTACAGACCAAATCTTGGCTACTAGGGGAGTAGAGGGTTATACTTTACTTAACGGACTTTTCTTCAGCGATATGATTCAGCCATTGTTCTTGAGCATGAGTGATTCGGCATTGGTAGTTGTTGAGCGATCTGCTTGGTGGTTTCATATTGTAGGTATTTTGGCTTTTGCCATTTATGTGACTTACTCTAAGCATCTGCATATTTTCTTAGCATTCCCTAATACTTGGTATACTAATCTTAAGCCAAAGGGTGAGATCCAAAATATGCCAGAAGTAACTAAGGAAGTCAATATGATGCTTGGTATGCCAGTAGAGGGAGGAGATGAAGCTCCAGCAGAAATAGGTCGTTTTGGTGCAAAAGACGTGAATGACTTGAGCTGGGTAAATATTATGAATGCCTACAGCTGTACAGAATGTGGAAGATGTACCTCAGAATGTCCTGCAAACTTAACAGGCAAAAAACTTTCTCCTAGAAAAATAATGATGGATGTGAGAGATCGTGCCGAGGAAGTAGGAAAGAGCATTGATCTTGGTGGCCCAGGCTTAGAGGACGGAAAGTCTCTCCTAGGTGATTATATCACGAAAGAAGAAATCAACGCTTGTACTTCCTGTAATGCTTGCGTAGAAGCTTGTCCTGTTAATATCGACCCGCTTTCTATCATTATCCAAATGAGAAGATATGTGGCCATGGAGGAATCAGGTACACCAGCACAATGGAATGCCATGTTCCAAAATATGGAAACTTCTTTCTCTCCTTGGAAATTTGCCCCAACAGATAGATTCAACTGGGCAGATCAGCTGAAAAATGAAGAAGTGAAATAAATAGACACAAGACACAAGATGTAAGACACAAGAAAATCAATCCTTTTTTCAGTCTCACATCTCCAGTCTCATATCTCAAATCTAAAAATATGTCAACATATAAAGTTCCAACCATGGCCGAAATGGCCGCTTCCGGCGAAAGCCCAGAAATACTTTTTTGGGTGGGTTGTGCCGGTTCTTTTGATGATCGATACAAAGCCGTAACACAGGCTTTTGTAAAAATATTGAACAAAGTAGGTGTGAGTTTCGCCGTACTGGGACCAGAGGAAGCTTGCACAGGTGATCCAGCAAGAAGGGCGGGTAATGAGTTTTTGTTCCAAATGCAAGCTGTGGCCAATATTCAGGTGATGAATGGCTACAATGTCAAGAAGGTAGTCACAGCCTGTCCACATTGCTTCAACACCATCAAGAATGAATACCCAGCGCTAGGTGGTGATTATGAAGTGATTCATCATTCTCAATTTCTACAGCAACTGATCAATGAGGGTAAAGTAGCGCTCAAGGGCGGCGGAGAGTTCAAAGGAAAGAAAATCACCTTCCATGATTCCTGTTACCTTGGTCGTGCAAATGATGTGTATGAAGCTCCGAGAGAAGTGATCAAGGCTTTAGATGTGGAACTGGTAGAAATGAAGCGTTGTAGAACCAAAGGCCTTTGCTGTGGAGCAGGTGGTGCACAGATGTTCAAAGAACCTGAAGAAGGGAAGAGGGACATCAATATAGAGCGAACTGAAGAGGCGCTTTCCACAGGAGCTTCTGCTATAGCTGTGGGTTGTCCATTTTGCTTGACCATGATGACGGACGGTGTCAAAAACAAAGACCGAGAGCATGATGTCAAAGTCTATGACTTGGCAGAGATGATTGCTAAGGATATGGGGATATAAGTGGGTTGGTATTGTCAAATCTTTCCGATGACCTCTGTCATTTAGTCCATTATCGATACAGGAGGGAATGATATTTATGGATATTTGGATACTTGTTGATATTGGCTGAGGATGTGAACGATGATTCTTTACGGCAGATTTAATTGGTAAATTAGATTAAAAGGAGCGTATTATTTTTGAATGTATAAGACCTGCCAGGTTTCCAAAACCTGGCAGGTTTTTTAATTAGCAATTGTTTTAAAAAAATAGGATTCAAAACCCCCAATTGCCCTGACATTGTTACAAGATTTGCTCAAATTTGCCTTTACTTTGTTACAAAATTTTAAATAATTACCCTGACTTTGTTACAAGAAATCGGAAAAAATGCCTTGACTTTATGACAATGATGGTAATTATGCTGATCAATTTCTTGATTAGAGTTTGAAATTACATACCCAATATCAAATTTCTCCGTTAAGAAAAAGAACTAAAACAAGGTGAAAGTCCTTATTTTGAAGAATAATAAAATAGTCTAAATATGTATTTGGAATTTGAAAGCATGCCTGCTCACGCACGCATCTGGGTTTATCAAGCTGATAGGAAATTTAAGCAAGAGGAATTGGTTTGGGTCAAGGATAGACTTGCTACTTTTTGTGAACAGTGGAATGCCCATGGTGCGCTGATGCCTACATCTTTTACCATCAAATTTGATCAGGTGATCATCCTCTCTGTAGATGAAAGTCAGCTTGGAGCTAGCGGTTGCTCTATCGATAGCTCAATAAGAACGCTGAGGGAAATTGAAGAAAAGTTTGGTGTGAATCTTCTGGACCAAGGGAAAGTTGGATTCTTGGAATCTGAGGACAATCTTACGATTAATTCCGTCTTTGGCATCAAAAGTAATATTCGGTCAGGAGCCTTGCAGTCGGAAACAATTGTTCTCAATCCACTTGTAAAGGAAAAAGCAGATTTGGGGAATAAATGGTTAATTCCTGCTAAAGAAAGCTGGCTAAACAAATACTTTGAAAATTAATTATTATTATTATCCTAAATTTATCGAAAACGAAATATTTATCCGATTGACATTGTAATGAAGCGAAGCCTCCTCTTATTCTTTTTAGTCGCACTCTTGGGCAGTTCTTGTACGAGTTTGTTGAAAAAAGGCCAAAAGCAATTCTCGTCAGGGGAATACCAATATGCTATTGGTACTTTTTCGAGAGTTTTGGAAAAGGATCCTGACAATAAAGAAGCGAATTTTTATGTGGCAGAAAGTTATAGGCTCTCGAATCGAGTTGAGCGCTCCTCAGCATATTATGAAAAGCTAGTAGAGGAAGACCCATCATTTGAGAATTATTACAGACTTGGCCAGAGTTACAAAGCCCAAAACAAAAATGAAGAGGCTCAAGAAGCATTTGAGAAAGCAAAAGACCTTACGCTGGATGACAATTTTCTAAGATTAGTTAATCATGAGCTTTCTATATTGGCAAAAGTAGGAGAGATTAAAAATTATTGGCCATACTTAGAGCTTCAGAATTATACCTTATTGAATACACCTGGTCCAGATTATGCCCCCATTCTTAGTGAAGGCTATATATATTTCACTAGTGCAAGACAGGCTTCTGGAATCTACCCAGCTACAGGTGTACCTTATACCAAGATGTTCAGAGCAAAAGCAGAAGGTACTAGAATAGACGTACAAAATATCCAAGCGCTACCTGAGTTTAGAAATGAAGAAGGACTCAATCAAGGTGCTATAGCTATAAGCCCTGATGGAAATACGATTATCTATGCTAGGGGAAATTCTACTTCAAACAAAGACTTGCCTGATGTACATCTGTTCGCCTCCTATTTTAGAGGTGGAGGATTTACACAGCCGATTTGGATGCCTGTGAATGAAGATGAGTTTTGGTGGAATAGTACGCCTGCTTTCAGTCCTGATGGTAATACGCTCTACTTCTCTTCCAATAGGCCAGGAGGTCAAGGGGGTACTGATCTTTATAAAGCTACCAAGTTAGCTAATGGGGACTTTGGTAATGCAGTCAATCTCGGGCCTCAAATCAATACCCCTGGGAATGAAATGTTTCCGAGAGTGATGCCTGATGGTAAAATTTTCTTTGCGTCTGATGGTCATCCAGGTTTTGGTAAGTTGGATCTATTTGTAGCAGAGCCAAAAGAAGGAGGGGGGTATGAAATCAAAAATTTAGGGGAGAATGTGAATTCCCCAGCAGATGATTTTGGTATTTTCTTTACAAGATATCCTCAAGAAGGATTTATTACCTCCAACAGAGAAGGGGGAGCGGGAGATGATGATATTTACTTTTTTGAAGACAAAACACCTAAGCCTAAAATCGTTAATTTGTTCTTGAACGTCACTACAAAAGAGAAAAAAGATGATGGTTCCGAGGCTATTCTGCCTCAAACCCGTGTTGCGCTTTACGATGCCGCCAACAAAATGGCAGGTGGAGATTTCACCAATCAAAATGGTCGTGTAAGACTGACGCTAGCTCCTGATGAAACTTTCTCTTTGATAGCATCTAAGTCAGGCTATTTTACCAAGAGTATTACATATGATACTAGAGGTAAGACTCCGAGACAAGAAGAATTGATACAAGATGTCACCAACATTACTTTGGACACTACAATTGTCTTAGATGCTTTAGTTTTGGAAAAATCCATCGTACTAGAGAACATCTATTATGATCTGGATAAAGCCGATATTAGGCCAGATGCTGCAATTGAATTGGATAAGTTGGTACAGATACTGAAAGATAATCCAAGTATTCGAATTGAGTTGAGCTCACATACAGATGCTAGAGCTACAGATGCTTACAATGATGCGCTATCTCAGAGAAGGGCTGAATCGGCTGTTCAATATATTGTGTCCAAGGGTATAGATGCTGACAGATTGGTGGCTAGGGGTTATGGTAAGCGACAATTGATTATTCAAAATGCTCAAACCGAAGAAGAGCATCAAGTCAATAGAAGAACTGAATTCAAAGTGATAGAAATCAAATAAATGGCAATAGGTATGGGTTGATGCTTATGCTTAGAATTAATATTGGTAACAGCTGATTCTTTAAGGGTCAGCTGTTTTTTTGAAATACGAGGACGCCCATTTCTCGCTGATGATTGACCAAAACAGTTTTTGCAGGCTCGAGGTAGCTTAAGTTGTATTTTTCTATCATTTTTTGCAGGTATGCTTCAGTCAATAAGAAACGCTCGCTTCCATCTGGTAGTAAATATTTACAGTTTCCTATTTGCTGAGATTCTTCTATTATTCCACCAAAAGCAGTCGTCATTCTTAGAAAGAAAATACCACCTGTTTTTAAAACATTCATCATACTATCCAGCATTTTGAAAAAGGCTTTTTCACTTTCTGCAAAATGTAGGACTGCTGAACTGATGACTACATCAAATGCCCCTGAGTGGAAAGGCATGTTTTCAATAGTTGATGTTTGAAATCTGTAAACATCAAATTTTGGATTGATGGTCTGAGCGTAAATCCTAGCCATTTGGATGGCAATAGGATTGGCATCTACGCCAAAAATTTGATAGTCTTGATGGAGAAAAAAGATGCAATTTCTTCCCTCGCCACAGCCAGCATCTAGGATTTTCATATCCTTTTTAAATCTCCCCTTTAAAATCTGATCTAAAAGATAAATGTCAATATTACCTAGAAGCTTGTTGAGTTCATTTATCTCCATCTTCAAGTTTTTTTAGTGCTTCTTCAGTTTTCTTACGCCCTATTTCAACCAATTCTGCTGCCCGATGAAATTCCAGTGTTCCTGCTTGTGTCCTAGCGATTTCTATCAAAACATCTACTTGGTGCTTTTCTAAGACAATGGAGGAAAGCTTATCCTGTAAAAGATCAAAGCTGTAATTCAATAGTTCCACAGAGCTCATTCCTTTGTGTTTCTCTTCTTTTTCAGCCGCTTCAAAATATTTTGAAAACTTCGATTTATAATCTTTCATCCACTTTGGAATCTTAATTAAACTCTCAGATTCTCTTTTGTCACTATTTTCAGATTCTACTTTTACAAATGCTTCTTTGGGTCCATTTAGATCCACAGCTATGATGATATCCCCTTGATGCTTTTTAGAGAGTAGACTTATTGGAATTGGATTCAAAATTCCACCATCGATATATTCTCGATCTTTGATACGAGCAGGGGTAAGGACAGTCGGGATTGAAACAGATGCTCTGATAGCATCGAATAGCATTCCCTTCTCAAAGATTTTTTCTTTTCCATACGGAATTTCCACAGCAGTGCAGTTGAAAGGAATCTTCAACTCCTCAATTTGACAATCTTTAACTAGTTTTTTGAGCTCGTTAAACACCTTGTCTCCTTTGATAAAACCCTTGCTGGAAAGTGTAAAGTCCATCAATGAAAAAACATCTATTTTATCTAAATTACAGATCCAGTCTTTGAATTTGGGTAGGTTTCCTGTGGCGTGAATCCCTCCTACCAATGCTCCTGCAGAGCAACCTGAGATGGAAATAATTTCATAGCCCGCTGCTTCCAAAGCTTCTATCACACCAATGTGTGCCATTCCCCTTGCGCCTCCGCTAGACAAGACCAAT
Organism: Belliella buryatensis; assembly: GCF_900188245.1. Classification (GTDB taxonomy): domain Bacteria; phylum Bacteroidota; class Bacteroidia; order Cytophagales; family Cyclobacteriaceae; genus Belliella; species Belliella buryatensis. Next base: position 62,725 of record NZ_FZOK01000013.1, read on the forward strand.
GAAACAGTTTTCTTACCCATGATTTAAAAGAATTTTGAAAGAATTTGTTATTTCAACAAATTTGAGAAAACAAATAGAAATAATGGAACAATTTAAGCCTTTTCACCTAGCATTTCCAATTAGAGATATTGAAGAGACTAGGAAGTTTTACGGAGATTTGTTGGGTTGTGATATTGGAAGAAGTACTGAGAAGTGGATTGATTTCAATTTCTTTGGGCATCAATTATCGGCTCACGTGAAGCCAGAGGAGTTAGCCAAAGCTCAGGCCAATGAGGTAGATGGGAAAAATGTTCCAGTAAGGCATTTTGGAGCAATTTTACCTTGGGATGAGTGGCATCATTTAGCTGACAAGTTGAAGGCTTTTGGAATTGAATTTATCATTGAACCTTATATAAGATTTCAAGGAGAGGTTGGAGAGCAGGCTACGATGTTTTTCCTTGATCCAGCGGGCAATGCTTTGGAGTTTAAGTCATTTCAAGATTCCACTCAGATTTTTGCAAAATAGTTAAGGGTTATTTCATTAGATAGGAAATTAGTACATGAAAATCAGCAGTTTGTTTCAGCTGATTTTCATGTATTTTCTAAAAAGTCAAACCACTGATGGCATCAAAATGCCACCTATATCTTATTGATTTTTATTAGGGTTCAATAAAATTAGTTTTGTGCTTGGTAACTTTGTCCTCCCGATTGGGGTTATACCAAAGTCATGACGAAAAGAGTGCTACTATATTATAAAACTTACGAGCATCCCACAAGTGATGAGTGGGTTGTCTTCATCCATGGAGCTGGAGGTTCTTCATCGATTTGGTTCAAGCAAATCAGAGAGTTCAAGGAAGATTTCAATCTTCTTTTGATAGACTTGAGAGGGCATGGGAAGTCTGCTAGGTCGTTTAAGAATCTGTGGAACGAACGCTATACTTTTCCGAGTGTCACAAAAGACATTATTGAAGTTTTGGATCATTTGAAGCTTCCCCCTGCCCATATTATGGGTGTGTCTTTGGGGACAATTTTGGCAAGACAACTTGCGGAAATGGAACCTCATCGTGTCAAAACTATGATCATGGCTGGGGCAGTAACTAAGTTGAATTTTACTTCTCAGATTCTAGTCACCCTTGGAAATACATTTAAAAGTGTGATTCCTTATATGTGGCTTTACAGCTTATTTGCATTTGTCATCATGCCAAGGGGTCATCATGCAGAGTCTAGGAATCTATTTATCAGGGAAGCGAAAAGACTCTGTCAAAAAGAGTTTATCAGATGGTTTAAACTCACCAAAGACATCAATCCGCTTTTAAGATATTTCAAGCAAAGAGACCTTTCTATCCCTACACTTTATATTATGGGGGAGGAGGATGTGATGTTTTTGGAATCAGTCAAGAATATAGTAAAAGAGCATAAGCAATCATTTCTCAAAGTAATAGAAGCCTGCGGACACGTCGTGAACGTGGAGCAACCAGAAATTTTCAATCAATTATCCTTAGAGTGGCTGAAAGGCCAAGAATATTCACTTCAAAATTCTGTGGATCACCCATAATGAAAAAGCAAACCAAAACTATTTTAGTCGTAGCAATCCTAGTTGTGGTTGCTGGAATTTTTATTTATCCAAGGTTAGATCTCTTTGTTACCAAGGAAGCTTCCAAAGCTCCTGGTACACAAGGCCCGCAAGGTCCAGGTAAAGCAATTCCTGTCAATGTGGTAGAAGTAAGACCTGAAAGATTAGAAAACAACCTAAACATAACAGGCACTATTATCCCTAACGAAACCGTTAACTTGAGATCGGAGATTTCTGGATTGGTTGAGAGAATATCTTTCAAAGAGGGTGAATTTGTGAAAAGAGGAACTCCGCTTCTGTATTTGAATGATGACGAACTCAAAGCGCAGTATGATAGGTTGGATTATACCAAAAAGCTCTATGAAAGTCAGGAGAATAGACAAAAGCAACTCTTAGAGCGAGAGGCAATCAGTCAAGAAGAATATGACATCTCTTTAAATCAATTTAATACCAATTTGGCTGACTTAAGATTGGTAGAGGCTCAATTGAACAAAACAGTTATTAGAGCACCTTTTGACGGGGTTTTGGGTTTAAGACAGATTTCTGAAGGCTCAGTGATTGGTACTTCAGACGTGATCGCTAGTATAGTGAATATAGATCCTATTAAAATAGAGTTTTCCATCCCAGAGCGATATGCAAATCAAGTCAAATTGGGGTCAAAGATCATTTTCTCAAATGATGGAAGTAGTAAAGAGCGAGAGGGAACTGTGTATGCCTATGAGCCGACAATTGATGCTGCCACAAGAACGCTGAGATTAAGAGCCGAAAGTCAAAATAAGGATAGGGCATTCTTACCAGGGATGTTTGTCCGAATTAGATACACTTTAGGGATAGAGGAAAATGCACTAATGGTGCCAGCAGAATCGGTCATACCGGAACTAAGTGGATATAAAGTATATATTGCCAACTTAGAAAATAAAGCAGAGGAGAGAATTGTAAGTATTGGCACAAGAACTGAAAGTAGAGTTCAAATATTGGATGGACTAAAAGAAGGTGACTTGGTGTTGTCTACTGGGATTTTACAAGTAAGAACAGGCTCTCCACTTGAAGTGACTAAAACCAACTAATTATGGCGAGTTTATCTACCATAAGTATCAGAAGGCCAGTTTTGGCAATTGTCATGTCCCTGACGATTTTATTATTTGGGATCATCGGAATTAGCTTTTTGGGAGTAAGGGAGTTTCCGAGTGTGGATCCTCCTGTGATCAATGTAAGAACCACCTATGTTGGTGCCAATGCAGATGTCATCGAAGCTCAGATCACAGAACCACTGGAGGAAGCTATCAACGGAATAGCAGGTATCAAATCTTTGACTTCCACATCCAATGATGGTACGAGTAATATTACCGTAGAATTTGATGTAGGTGGTGATTTGGAAGCTGCAGCCAATGACGTGAGAGACAAGGTTTCTGGAGCGCAAAGAAATTTACCACCCGATGCAGATCCACCTGTTGTTTCTAAAGCTGACGCAGATTCTCAGCCGATTGTGTTTTTGAATGTTCAGAGCAATAAGCGAAACCTCCTAGAACTCTCTGATCTGGCTAATAATATTTTCAAAGAACGACTTCAAACTATACCTGGGGTGAGTACTGTTCAGATTTGGGGGGAGAAGCAGTATGCTATTAGGCTGAGAATGGATCCGTTGAGAATGGCTTCTTATGGTGTCACTCCTGTGGATGTGTTAAGTAAAGTGCAAAGTGAAAATGTAGAACTTCCATCGGGTAGAATAGAAGGTTCAGCGATAGAACTATCTGTAAGAACAAAAAGTAGACTAAGCACTCCTCAGGAATTCAATGAATTGATCATCAAAGAAGACCAAAATAACATCGTACAGTTTCAAGATATAGGGAAAGCAGAACTTGCTGCGCTCAATGAAAGGACTGTTTTGAAGCGTGATGGTATTCCTATGGTTGGCGTGGTCCTAGTTCCGTTGCCTGGATCTAATAATATAGAGATTGTCGATGAATTTTATAGAAGATTAGAATTTATCAAAAAAGATCTTCCTGAAGATGTTTTGTTAGGTATTGGATTCGACTCTACTCGATTCATTAGGTCTTCTATCTCAGAAGTACAGCAGACGATCATCACAGCATTTATTCTAGTAGTTTTGATTATTTTCCTCTTTTTGAGGGATTGGCGGACTACATTTATTCCAGTATTGACAATTCCTATATCCTTGATTGGAGTTTTCTTCCTGATGTATGTCATGGACTTCTCAATCAATGTATTGACACTACTGGGAATAGTGCTTTCTATTGGCTTAGTGGTCGATGATGCGATTGTAGTTTTGGAAAATATTTATACTCGGATAGAAAAAGGAGAAAATCCAGATACCGCCGCTGAAAAAGGTGCAGAGGAGATTTTCTTTGCTGTGATTGCGACTACAGTTGCCTTGGCTGCTGTGTTTTTACCAGTGATTTTCTTGACAGGTACTACAGGAAGGTTGTTTAGGGAGTTTGGTGTGGTTGTAGCTGGGGCTGTGATTATTTCCTCCTTTGTAGCTTTGACTATGACACCAATGTTGAGTTCTAGACTTTTGAAAAAAAGAGAAAAACAAAATTGGTTTTACAGTATTTCTGAACCTGTTTTTGTCTGGTTAAATGAAAAATATAATTTTTTGTTGGAAGCATTTATGAAAGTCCGTTGGATTGCATTTTTGATTGTAATTTTGACGGGGTTTGGAATCTATTCATTGTTCAATATAATCCCGACGGAATTAGCTCCTATTGAAGATAGAGGAGAAATGAGAGTCAATCTAAGTGGGCCAGAGGGTGCTACTTTTGACTATATGGATAGAGTTTTGGATGAAATGACAAAAGAGTTTCAGGAAGCTATTCCAGATTCTGAAAGAGCAGGATTGATTTCTGTTACTTCGCCTGGTTTTGGTACTGCAAGTACAAATTCAGGATTTTTAAGATTTATACTCACTGATGCTTCTGAAAGAGAAAGAACACAACAAGAAATCTATGAAGAGGTTAATCAGAGACTTCAGAAATTCACCTCAGTAAGGGCTTTTGTTACTCAGCCACCATCGATAGGGGATAGAAGAGCAGGTCTACCAGTTCAATATGTTCTTCAGGCACCTACTTTAGAAAAACTGAAAGAGGTCATACCGACTTTCATGGATAGAGTCGGTGAAAGCGAGGTTTTCAGCTTCTCAGATATCAATTTGAAATTTACTAAGCCAGAAATTGAAGTAGAAATCGATAGAGATAAGGCTAGAAATATTGGTGTATCTGTCCAAGAGATAGCCCGAACACTTCAACTTTCCTATTCAGGTCAGCGCTTTGCATATTTTATAATGAATGGGAAGCAATATCAAGTAGTAGGCGAAATGCAGATTCAGGATAGAAATGAACCGATCAACTTGAGGACGCTCTATGTAAGGGCTGAAAATGGGACCTTGGTTCAAATGGACAACCTTGTCAGGATTAGAGAGAGAAGTACTCCTCCTCAACTTTATCGCTTCAATAGATTTGTAAGTGCTACTGTTTCCGCTAACCTAGCACCAGGGTATACCATTGGTGCTGGACTAGACGAAATGGATAGAATAGCTGATGAAGTCTTGGACGAATCTTTCAGTACAGATGTGGCAGGTTTATCAAAGGAGTATAGAGAAAGTTCAAACAGTTTGATTTTCGCATTCATATTTGCATTGGTATTGATTTACCTAGTGCTTTCTGCGCAATTTGAAAGCTTCTTGGATCCTTTGACGATCATGTTTACAGTACCTTTGGCTTTGTTTGGCGCCTTGGTATCCTTATGGTTGTTTGACTTCACATTGAACATATTCAGTCAGATTGGGATCATCATGCTTATAGGCTTGGTGACTAAGAATGGTATTCTTATCGTAGAGTTTGCCAATCAACGTAAAGCACAAGGATTGTCCATCGATGAGTCGATCATAGGTGCTGCTAGTGCTCGATTTAGGCCAATTTTGATGACGAGTTTATCCACAATTTTGGGTATTCTTCCGATAGCCCTAGCCTTAGGAGCAGGTTCTGAGGGGAGGGTTCCTATGGGGGTTGCGGTGATTGGAGGATTGGCTTTTTCTACAATCTTAACACTCTTTGTGATCCCAGCAATTTATACATATCTCACTTCCAAAAAAGGCAGATTAGCTAGAGTATAATGAAGAAAAGACTATTTATTCTCCTGTTTCTTATTCAAGGAGCTATTATTTCTTATGCGCAAGATGCTGAGCAGCTCAATCTTGAAAAAGCGATCATGATTGGTTTGGAGAAGAACTTTGATGTAAAAATCGCAGTCAATAATGTGTTGTTAGCCAATTATGATAAGCAGATTGGTTTCGGGACTTTATTCCTGCCTCAAGTTAGCGCTGTTTACACCAGGAATTACAGTGTAGAAGATGTTGAACAGCAATTTGTCAATGCGCCAGAACCTAATGAAATCTTAGGTGCCGAATCAGATACCGAAAATTTTACTACTACGGCAATTTATGGCTTCAATCCTGAAGCTATTGTCACTATGCGTAGGTTAGGGAAGTTAGCAGAGATAAGTGAACTAGATGCTAAGGTATCAGTTGAAAACACTGTTGCAGCGATTTCTTCAGCGTATTATAGGTTAGTTTTGGAGCTACAAAGACAGCAGGTTTTAGAAAAAACACTTGAATTTTCAAAAAATAGGCTCGATATAGCTGAAGCAAGGTATGAATTGGGTGGTGCCGGAAGAAGAGATTACCTGACTGCTCAGGTTGATTACAACTCCGATTTATCGCTCAAAGTCAATCAAGAACAGGTGATTCAGGTAGCTCGTATCAATCTCAATGAATTACTTGGGATTCTGCCACAGCAAGAATTTTATGTAAAAGATACTATCACGATTACAGATGAGTTGAGATTGGACGATTTAGTAGAAAATGCATACTTAAACAACAAGCAGTTTCTGGTAGCGCAAAGACAGGAGAATGTAGCGTTTTTGCAATTGAGAGAGTTACAGTTGCAGCGTCTTCCATCTATAAATTTAAGTGGAGGGTATTCTAACAATACCTTTAATTCTGACGCAGGCTTTTTGCTCAAAAACCAACGCGAAGGTTTCAATTATGGAGGGAACATTTCTTTCAATTTGTTCAATGGATTTGCGCTTAATAAAAGAATTCAAAGTGCCAGAGTTCAAAAATATAATACTGACCTAGCTCTTCAGCAGTTTGAGGTTCAGATGACCTCCGATATCTATCGCGCTTACAATGCTTATCAAATTAGTAGGAGACTTTTAGAAATTGAACGTAAGAATTATGAAGTGGCCGTTGAAAATGCAGACATTGCATTGGAGAGGTTTAGGTTGGGTATAGCAAATTATCTTGAGTTTAGAGATGCACAGGTCAACTTATTGACTGCCGAGGATCGACTGATCACGTCTTTATATAATATCAAAGAGAGTGAAATTGAGCTTCTTCGATTGTCTGGTAAGATATATTTTCAGAATAGTGATGATAGCTTAGATTTACTCGACTAGGACATTTTACCATATATTATGAAAGCCTCTTCTTGATTTGAGAAGGGGCTTTGGTGTTTTATTTCATCATTTCGTTATTTTTTGAAATATAATATTGGTATATTATTTGCTAATTGTGGTGCTTGGTGCCCAGTAAGTTTGCACTAATCACCAATGAATGCTTGTTCATGAAAAGAATTTTCCAGACAATCATCTTACTAAATATCCTTTTGGTTTTTGGAGTGCAATGCACTTTTTTTCAAAAGGAAAAGGAAATCCCTTTTTGGGAAAATCCTGTAACTTTAGATTTAGATGACATTGTCAAAAGAGGTTATATCAGGGCAATAGTAGATAATTCATCCACCAGCTATTACATTTATAGGGGTAGGAGAATGGGCTACGAGTTTGAACTCCTTAGAAACCTTGCGAGTCACTTAGGTGTTCGCCTACACCTTATAGTCAAGTCTGACATAGAAGATGCATTTATCTTACTCAACAAGGGGCAAGCTGATATCATAGCTATGAACTTGGAGCAGTCTGAGAATAGGAGCCTATACGCTAATTTCACTTTGCCATTAGGAGAGATGAGTACAGTTTTGGTTCAGCGGAAAACAGGCCCTAAAGTAACCCACATTCAAGAACTTCATGGTAAAACGATACATGTTCCCAGAGGTGCTATCTATAAATCCCAGCTTTGTGCCCTTCATCAAGATAGTACACTCTATTTCAATGTTGTCGAAATGAGAGAAGGTCGTGAGGAGTTGATTGCCAAAGTACTCAGTAAGGAGATTGACTACACTGTAGCAGACAAGGATCTCGCCATGGTCAATAATACCTATTATGACGACTTAGATATCAGCGTTGAAATCAGTGAAAAATCTCCTGTAGGATGGGCAATTAGAACCAACGCACCTCAATTGGAAGTTGCCATCAATGATTGGGTAACCAAAAGAACCAAATCAGGATATTTGGCGACCCTTTATTCCAAATACTTTCTCAATTCCAAAAATAGTTATTACAGAACCAATAGTGCTTTCTCTTCTTTGGGGGGTAATCTCATATCTGAATATGACGAGATCATTAAAAAAGCAGCTGAGACTTTGGGATGGGACTGGAGATTATTGGCTTCTTTGGTTTACAAAGAATCAGCTTTTGATCCAGAAGCCACTTCTTATGCTGGAGCAAGTGGGCTTTTACAGTTGATGCCAGTGACTTTGGAACGTTTTGGAGTAGAAAACGCCAATGATCCTTACCAAAGTTTGATGGGGGGAGTAAACTTTCTCAGATATCTAGATAAATTCTGGAGAGAGCGAATCCCTGAGTCAAATGAAAGAATTAAATTCATCTTGGCCTCTTACAATATCGGACATGGCCATGTTGAAGATGCTTGGAGATTGACTTTAAAATATGGAAAGAACCCACAATACTGGGAAAATGTATCTCATTTTTTAAAGCTGAAAACTGATCCAGAATACTACAGAGATCCAGTCGTGAAGAGTGGCTATGCTAAAGGGCACATTGCTGTCAATTATGTAGATGACATATTGATATTGTATAATTCTTATAGAGTATTAGTAGAGCCTTAAAATAGGAAGCGGCTAACTTATTGAAGATAGCCGCTCTTTATTTTATTTATTGGAAGGTAATTAGACCTTCTCCAATGCCTGCTCAATATCCCAAATGATATCTTTGAAATGCTCCACCCCAATTGATAAGCGGACTAATTTCTCGGAGATGCCTAAAAGCGCACGATCTTCTGCGGAAACATCACTGTGAGTCATGGTAGCTGGGTGCTCAGCTAGTGATTCTGTACTTCCAAGTGATACTGCAAGTTTCATTAATTTAAGGCTGTTAAGAAACTTGAAAGCTTCTTTTTCTCCTCCTTTGATGTCAAAGGAAATCATGGCTCCAGCAGAAGTCAATTGTTTTTTGAATATAGCATGCTGCCTACTACCTTCCTCCAAGTTCCCCAAGTAATAGACTTTTTCTACTTTAGGGTGAGCCTCTAAATATTTGGCTACTTCCACGGTATTGCTAGCCTGCTGAGTCATTCTAACTTTAAGTGTTTCAAGACTTCTCATTAGCAACCAACCCGTCCATGGCCCTGCCATATTTCCTAAGAATGTTCTCAAAGTCCTCACTCTGACCATATGCTTAGACTTACCCAACACAGCTCCAGCTATCAAATCAGAATGTCCACCAATATATTTGGTTGCAGAATAGACCACTAAGTCAGCCCCATGTTTTAGAGGGTGCTGCCATAAGGGTCCCATATATGTATTGTCTACACATACTACGACTTCTTTCTCGGCTTCGCTTAATTTGTCCGCTACTGCTCTGCAAACCTCAAGATCGAAAAGTGCATTGGTAGGGTTGGCAGGAGTCTCTACATAGACCATTTTGACTTTCTCCTCTTGACCTTTTACTAAGCTAAGAATTTCATCTTTTTCTTGAGTACTTGTAAAGCCAATGCCTTTGATGCCATATTGAGGTAAGACTTTGTTGACAAAGTGGTCGGTGCCACCGTAGACCGGCTTGCTGTAGAGCATGATATCTCCTGGCCTTAGAAATTCCAACATCACCGTGGAGATAGCCGACATCCCACTTTCGAATACAGCACATTCATCTGCACCATCCCAAAGACACAATCTTTCTTCCAAGATCTGTAAATCTGGATTGTTGAGCCTGCTGTATATTAAGCCTAGTTCTTCATTTGGTTCTTTTTCTCTTTGGCCATAGGCTACTTCAAAAAATGCTTTTCCTTCTTCTGCTGATTTGAATACAAAAGTAGAGGTTTGAAAAATTGGACATTTGATTGCGCCTTCTGATAACTCTGGCTTATATCCATGAGTCATCATCAAACTCTCTGGATGAAATTCTCTATTCGTCATATTGATGTGGGTTTATGAATACAAAACAGCAAAAATCCTCAAGTAAAATCAAGAAAGATTTCAAAATAATATTTTGATTGATACTGATAAAAATTGTAATAATTCTGAATTTAAGTATGATTATTATTTTTAAATCAAAAAACAGAATAATATTTCGCAAAGGAATTTGATTGACTATGCAGAGGTCTAAAAAATATGGGGCATGAATTTCATGCCCCATTTATGTTAATGAATGATTACCTTATTATAATATTCTTTTTCCCTTGTTCTGATGATCAAAGTATGAACTCCACGTGGTAAGTTTTTGATTTGATACTCGAAAATACCTTGAGAAGGACGAACATCATTCAGTACTTGTCCTTGGCTATTGATGATTTGAATAGACCTGATATCGGACAGACCTGATGTTTTCAAATTGATATCTCCTCTGGATGGATTAGGGAATACATTGATAAATTTGTCTACGATTCTTTCTTCCTCTATGCTAGTGATCAGATTTACATTCACTTTGATTGTGCTTGCAGCTCCAGTATTACAGCTATTCATTGGGGTAACTGCAAGGTCAAAATCCCCCTCTCTTTCCCATCTTACAGTGACACGATTCGTTCCTTGACCAGCAATGACTCTACCACCATTTCCACTTACTGTCCAGATATAGTTGGTGTTAGCTACATGAATGATTTCGTACTCCTCTTCTAATAATCCCACAAACTTAGGCCCTTCTATTTCTGAAGGTTTTTCTGGTGGGCTTTGTACCACAATTGGTTTAGTGAATGTTGTACCATTACCACAAGGATTTCTTGGTGTTACTGTCAAATTTCTCTCACCTAGCCCAGTCCATTCTACATTTACCTGGGCGGTGCCTTGACCTTCACGGATAAGTCCACCTGTGGCCACCCATACGAATTCAGTTCCTGGTACGTCAGTCACTTCATAAGGCACTACATTGCCAAGGCAAACTACCCCATCTCCAAATATTTCAGGAATGGCCTGAGGCTCTACAGATACGAGAACTTCTAGTCCTCTTGTTCCTCCATTTCCACATTCGTTTTGACCACGGACAAGTACTGCATTTCTACCAGGTGTATCCCACCTCACCACGATTCTATTGCTACCTTGTCCTTCGAGGATGGTTCCCCCGTCCACTCTCCACTCAAATACTTCCCCAGGCTCGCCAGAGCTCTGTACATTATAGATTTGCTGACTGATACAAATGTTACTTTCTCCGAATATCACGGTTGGTGTCTCAGGAACTGCACAGCTGTACTGGAAAAGCGTACCTTGATTACCCACGGCATACCCTATACTCAGTGAACCAAAACTCAAGTCCGTGAAGTTTTGAAATGTTCCAGTAGGCATTTGAATCCATGTTTCGCCACCATCCATTGTCCTTAGGATCAGTCCTTTTGCACCTGAGATAAATCCTACTGACTCGTCAAGAAAATCCACACCTGTAAAATCCCCATTGAATGCCGTAGTAATCCTAGTCCAAGTAAGTCCTTTATCGGTGGTTTTAATAATTGTGCCAGCATTACCTACAGCGACTGCTGTACTGTCATCCAATATGGTTACATCTATCAAGTTGGAGCTGGGGGGACTTGTTATTTGGTTCCATACTTGGCCGCCCTCAGTTCTACTGATGAATCCATTGTCACCAACGACAATCCCGAAGGCATTGTCAAAAAACAAGATTTCATTCAAGTTGGTAGTAGTATTACTAGCTTGAACTGTGACCCAATTGATACCACCATTCTCGGTTTTGGTAATGAATCCTCCATCACCCACCACATAGCCAATATTATTGTTGAAAAAATAAATCCCTTTCAAATCTGCAGTAGTGTTTAAATTGAGTGAAGTCCAGTTACCACCTGAGTTACTTGTTCGTAGGGCAGTTCCATCATTACCAATAATGTAACCGAAGGCATTGGTGGTGAAGAAGAGGTTATTGAAATCTATGGAAAGCGGTCTAGATCGATCGACTAAACTATTACCACCATTGCTTGTGGAAAATACCCTTCCATCAGGCCCGGTGATGTATCCTAGATTTTCGGTTCTGAATTGTGTTGCGAGATAATCCACATTATTACCTGATAATCTCAAAGTCCATGAGCCACCAGAATTGATAGAAGAGATCACAAATCCACTTGTACCTACTGCGAAAACTACATTAGACGTGGCTCGAAAGCTAGCATCTAAGTAATCTTGGGTATTGTTGACGTTGATTCCATCAAAGGTAGTACCTGCATTGGTAGTCCTTAGTAAGGTGGCTGTTTGGCCAGTGATGACTCCAAGATTAACATTACTTTTATTGAAAGTAACGGCTAATAGGTTTCGTTCTGTCCCTGAATTGACCTGATTCCAATTAGAGCCAGCATCAGTTGTTTTGAGGATTACCCCCCTATTGCCAACAGCGTACCCAACCATACCAGAAGTGAAATATACATCATTGAGTGGGTTAGTATTTTGTGTATTGAGTTGTGTCCAGTTATTTCCTTGATTGACCGTACGAAGAATCCTCCCATTAGCCATAGACACATAGCCCGTATCTAGATTAGGAAAATAGATTGCAGACAGATTGACATTGGTTCCTATGTCTTGTCTTGCCCATGATTCTCCGCTGTTGGTTGATCTATAAAAAAAACCATTATCACCAATTGCAAAGACTCTGGTTTGGGTGAGAAACTGAACCTTTCTCAAAGTAACGTCCGTATTGATTTTGATTCTTTGCCAAGTTTCACCAGAGTTAGTTGTTCTGAAAACTGTTCCATTTTCTCCTACCATAAGCCCAATGTTTTGATTGAAAAAATCTACACCGTGCATTTTGGTATCATCAGGAGTTTGCTGTTCAGTCCAGCTGAGTCCCCCATCTATTGTTTTTAGGATGATTCTGTCACCAGCCATAAACCCAACTTCATCATTGACCCAAGAGATGCCAGTGAATTCATTGCCCCAGCCCCCTACTCTCCTCCAAGTTTGGGCGTTGAGTTGGATTTCTGCCAAAAAAACAATTAAAATCAAAAGTAAAAGCTTCTTCATATCACGTGGATTAAGGAGTATTATACTACAAAATTAAGATTATTGCTAACAAATTAAAGTTATTTTATTCTGATTACATGGAGCTTAGCTTGCTTATTTTCATACCTTTAGACAAACAGCATTAAAGGTTTTAAGAAACGGTTTTTTCGTTCTATTTTTATAAAAAGAAAATCACACTATGAAAAAAATATTTTATCTTCTTTTATTTTCGACCACAGTTTGGGCTTGTAATTCTAATGAAAGAATCAGCAAAGAGGTCTTTGATGATGTCAATAGAAGTATGGAGGTCAAAAAACTAAGTGAGTCTCAAATTATTGAAGAAGCAATGAATTGGGGTGAGGAGATCAGTTCTGAAGCGCAAACACAATTGATAGGAGCTTTACAAAATGCAATAGCGGAAAATGGGGTGCAAGAAGCTATCCGCTTTTGTCATGTAGAAGCACTTCCAATTTTATCAGAAGTAAGCGAAAAATATAACGTCGCCATTCGTAGAGCCTCAAGTGATTACAGAAATCCAGAAGACCAAGTTAGAGATTACGAGGAGGTGATATTAGACGCTTATGCTTACAACGCCGAGAATGGAATCAAAAATGAACCCAATATACAGAAACTGGATAATGGTGACGTTTTACTTTTTACCAAAGCAATTCAAATCCCTAACAGTCTATGTCTAAATTGCCATGGAGAGCCAGGTAAGGATATCACAGATGAAACATTGAAAGTTATCAATGAATTATATCCAGAAGACAAAGCTAAGGGGCATAAAATAGGTGACCTTAGGGGAATGTGGAGCATCAGGCTTCCAAGAGCAGAAGTGATCAAAAGACTTTAAGATGAATGCGCAAAAAATAATTTCTCTTTTTCTAACACTTACCATGCTTTGGGGGTGTAATTTTAATAAGGTATCTAATTCCATAGAGATTCCAGCTGGCTGGGAGTTGTTTAATGTCCCAAGTAATGCTTCGCTAAGAGGACTTTCTCCGCTGACCTCAGAGATCATTTGGGCTAGTGGGAGTAAGGGAACTTGGCTGCTCACCACTGATGGAGGAAATTCGTGGAGTTCAGGAGTGATTGATGGCTTAGATACTGTTGACTTCAGAGATATAGAAGGACTGAGTGCAAGTACAGCGATAGCTATTTCTGCAGGACAGCCCGCTGTAATTTATAAGACCATAGATTCAGGTAAAACATGGGTAAAAAAATATGAAGGGCCGACCGAAGCATTTCTGGATGGGATAGCATTCTTTAAGGATCAAAAAGGCTATGTAATAGGAGATCCTGTAGGAGGAAAATGGATGGTATTAGAAACTTTGGATCAAGGAGAAGTATGGAAATGGCTTGATTCCAGTCCGAAGGCAGAAGTAGGAGAAGGTTCTTTTGCAGCAAGTGGTTCCACCATTTTAGTAGATAGAGACTATGTTTTATTTTCCAGTGGCGGATTGAAAAGCCGAATATTTTATTCTTCTGACGATGGCCATCAATGGGAAATCTATGATACGCCGATTTTACAGGGCGAACCATCCCAAGGCATTTTCTCTCTTTCCAAATTAGACAACCAAAATTTGATTGCGGTTGGGGGTGATTATATAAAGCCAGACCTAGCAGATAGAAACGTCATACTTTCTGATCAAATAAATGGTAGTTGGAAAATGAAGAGCGACCGTTTGCCTAGTGGCTATAGGTCTGGAGTGGCTTATTTCCCGCGATATCATTGGGTTATAGCGGTTGGTCCTAATGGCTCTGATTATTCAAAAGATGGAGGATTGACATGGGATAGGTTTTCTGATGAAGGGTTTCATGCGGTATTTATGGATAAAGCCCAAGGCTCTGTTTGGGCATCAGGAGCCAATGGAAAGATCGCACGATTGGTCTATTGAGTTTATAAACCACAAAAACTGGGGGTTAATTGGTAATTTACTGTAAACATTTTGAGTTTTCATTGCTAAATAATCCGTTCTTCTATTATCTTTAGAATTTCAAAATCTAGGCTAATCATCTATGCTTTTTTACCGAGGAAGGGCCTAAATTTTACCAAATCATTAATTTAAAGCCATAAAAGTTATGTTTGATATCATACCATCTATTTATCTCATCAATGGAAAATGTGTTCGTCTCAAAAGAGGTGATTTTTCTACAGAAGAGGTGATTTCCAATAATCCTCTAGAAATAGCTCAGGCCTTTGAAGATCATGGGATTCGTTGGTTGCACTTGGTAGATTTGGATGGTGCTCGTAGAGGAGAGCCTAAAAACTATCATATTTTAGAAGCTATCGCTGGTTATACCAATCTAAAGGTGGACTTCACGGGTGGTGTTTCTACTGATGGAGATGTGATCAAATCATTCGAGCATGGTGCAGCAGCGATCACGGCAGCCTCTGTTTCTGTAACGTATCCGGAGCGTTTTGCTCAATGGATCATGTCTTATGGTAGAGAGAAAATATTTTTGGCAGCTGATACCAATCCAGCAGATCATAAAATAAAAACAAGAGGCTGGACCAAGAAAACTGAAGTTGATTTGTTTGACCACATAGAGGAGTTTTATAGTAAGGGGCTGAAATACCTTAAATGTTCTGACGTGACCAGAGATGGAGTCATGGAAGGCCCTAATTTTGAGCTATACAAAGAAATTGTCGAAAAATTCCCCACAATCCACCTCGCTGCCAATGGAGGTGTACGCAATATCGATGATTTCAAGCAATTGAAAGATATTGGTGTGACTGCGGTTGTATTTGGCAGGGCTTACTACGAAGGTAAGATTTCACTTCAAGACTTAGATAAATTTATGGCTGAGCACGGCAATTAAGTATTATCCCATCTAAAGTTAAGGCCTGCTGACAATCTGCAGGCCTTTGTTATTTTCTCCTTTTTATCTCAAGATCATAAAGATAGTTTCCCAACTCTTCATAAAAAGGGAATCCAATTTCTTCGTATTCGTATTGATTGTCGTTTAAAGTCTGATTCTCGTTGACATAAATGATTGCAGAGACAAAAAATTCCACCCCATTTTTCTTGTCTGTAAAATAGCTTCCATCCAAAAGATGTCCATAAGCTTGCCCTGTTTTATTGAAGATTTTGAAATTGGAGGGGATAGGGTCTTGGCTTGTTCCGAATTTGTAGAATTTGGAGAAGCTGTCATAGTATTCAGTTATTTCATATTTGGGATAATCACTTTCTTTAGGAAGCATAGACATGTAGGCTAGAATGAATTCTCTGTCAGTTTCAGATATATGAAACCTTTGCTCTTCTTTGAAAAGCTCAGGAAAGACGATTCTCTGAATGACTCCATGAAAATCACTGATAGAAAAGCGATTCTTATAGGTAAAGTCCATTGCTTCCATAATCAATTCACCATTGGAGTAATAGGCTCCGCCTAGGTGGGGAGCGTCTTGATTATAATAAACGTTCTCCGTAAACCTAGCTGGCAAATCCAACAATACTTTCCCTGCTATATCATGAAAATGAATTGGGTTAAAGTGCCGATTTTCCTCAGGACTCATGGCAATGCTAAGCCGATGGTTGATGATGGTATTTGACAGCCCTTTGGACAGCAACTTAGTATTGATGTAGTCTTGCCCAAGTAATTCGTAAAGGCGATTGTAAGCATCATTATCGCTCACGAGAAGAATCTTTTTGATATAATGGGCTATGTTTGGAAGGAAGTTATGGGCTGTACTGTCATACTTTACTGCTGATTGTAAGATTCTGATTGAGTCCGTCAGCATAATGGATTCAGCGGTCAACCCATCTATATTTTGTTCCCTTAGCCACTCCAAGGCTAATATTGCTACTGGAAGCTTGATTGTGCTGGCGGGGTAGAAATATTTCTGATCATCTAATCCAAGGTCATAATTTGTCAATTGAATCTTATTTTCTTCATCTCTGTCTATTTGGGTGTAAAGGATCTGGACTTGATATTTTTCTCTGTTGGCCAACACTTTTCTCAAAGTCTTATACTCTTTTCCAATTTGTTGGAAAGGTATGGGCTCCTTTTGCCCACAAGAAAATATAAACAGCAGTAAAATGATAGTAGCATTTTTCATAGCTAAATGTTTAAGGCATTTAATTTAATGAAATAGGATGAATTTTAATAAGCTTGATCATGGAACTTTTAATCCTGCTGCTATTTTCGGGAGGCTTGTTTATTTCCTTAACTTTGTAGCATCATTGAACAAAACCAAGCATTATGCAAGAATATCTGGAATCATTTGGCATTTCTCAAGAAGTTTTCAATTATGTTATTATGCCTCTCTTGATTTTTATGGCAAGAGTTTCTGATGTGTCTATCAATACCCTCAGAATTATGTTCATGCTCAATGGGAAAAAGAAAGTTGCTCCAGTACTTGGGTTCTTTGAAGCGATGATTTGGTTGTTAGCCATAGGGCAGATCTTTCAGAATATTAATAATCCCATGTCATATTTCGCCTATGCGGGAGGGTTTGCCATGGGGACTTACGTTGGGATGACGATTGAAGAAAAATTAGCCTTAGGTAGAGTATTGGTAAGGGTAATCACTCCTGAAGCCATGCCTGAGTTGATTGATTATATGAAAGATAGGAACTTTAGATTTACCAATGTGGGAGCAGAAGGGCGCTACGGAAAGGTCAATTTACTTTTTACAGTGATGAAAAGAGACGCTCTTACGGAGTTTATCCAACGTGTCAAGGGGTTAAATGAAAATGCCTTTTATACCATAGAAAGTGTCAAAAGGGTCAGTGAAGATGATCATCTAAATGTGATGGAAGACAGGCCAAAATTTACAACCAAACTTTGGAGCAGAATTAGGAAATAGGATAATTTCCAAGGGTGGTTTGAATCCTTTAGCCAAAGAGAGTAACTTACAAGTCAAAACTTAATAACCTGCATAAATATCGTTTATGAGAAAAATCTATACCCTTGTTCTTGCAATGCTCATTGTAGGGACTGCATTAGCGCAAAAAAGTCCCGATGAATTTTTGGGATACAAAGCTGGAGAGAGGTTTACCCCGCATCATAGGGTAGTAGACTACTTCGAACACCTAGCGAGCACCCTTCCCAATGTAAAGTTGGTTTATTATGGAGAGTCAGTAGAGAAAAGGCCTTTGTTTGTGGCTATAGCTACTTCGCCTGAAAACATGCAGAATCTTGACCAAATCCGCATGGATAATTTGAGGAGAACAGGCATGGTCGAAGGTAACCCAAGTACTAAAGTAGCTATCAATTGGATGCAATATAACGTCCACGGGAATGAAGCGGTGGCGACAGAAGCTGCAATGATGACTTTCTGGGAAGTGGTCAACCCAAATAATGCTCAAGGTAAGGAATGGTTGCAGAGTCAGGTTTTGATTGTAGATCCTTGTGCCAATCCAGATGGGAAAGATCGCTATACTGTATGGTATAATCAGAAGGTCAACTCAAGGCTTCAGCCAGACCCACAATCTACAGAGCATTTTGAACCATGGCCTGGAGGTCGTCCAAATCATTACTTAATGGACCTCAATAGAGATTGGGCGTGGCAGACACAAGCAGAGACAAAGCAAAGAATTGAACTTTATCATCAGTGGATGCCCCACTTGTTTGTTGATTATCATGAACAAGGCATCAACGACCCATTTTATTTTGCTCCAGCAGCGAAGCCAATTCACGAGCAAGTTTCTCCGTTTCAGCACGAATTTCAGGATATATATGGTAGAAATACTGCTGCTAAATTTGATGCTAATAATTGGCAATACTTCACCAAAGAAAGATTTGATTTGCTGTATCCATCTTATGGAGATACTTACCCTATGTATAATGGCGCTATTGGGATGACTATAGAAAAAGGAGGTTCTGGAAGAGCTGGTCTTGGAATGCTCAATGCACTTGGAGATACAGTGACATTAGAGGAGAGAATCATTCATCAGCATGCAGCTGGTATTTCCGCCGTAGAAGTGACTGCTCAGCATGCAGAAAGACTTGCAGATGAATTTGCTAAGTTTTTCAAGGATAATAGCACCAGTCCTAAAGCAAAATATAAAAGCTTTGTTATCAAAGCGGATCAGAATCCAGCCAGAGTGGAGGCCCTTTTGGCTTTGTTAGACAAGAATAAAATCAGCTATGGATTTGCAGGGAATAGGTCAGGCTTGAGAGGTTTGGATTATTTTACAGGAAAGTCAACATCTTTCTCTACCACAGATAAGGATATCATTGTGAATGCTTATCAGCCTAAATCTGTCTTGACTCAAGTTTTATTTGAACCAGAAGCAGTGCTCCAAGATAGTATTACTTATGATATCACTAGTTGGGCTTTACCTTTCGCCTATGGTGTACAAGCTTATGCTTTGGAAACAAAGTTAGATGCAGCAAAAGCTTATGTAAAGCCATCTTTTGAAAAGAATACTGTAAATGGTAAGCCGCTAACTTACCTAGCGCCTTGGAACGCCACAAAACATGCGAAATATTTGGCGGCTTTATTGAATGAAGGTATTAGAGTAAGAGTAGCAGATGCAGCATTTGAGATCAATGGAGAGTCATACCCTGCTGGAACTATGCTTATCATGCGCAATGGCAACCAATATGTAGCGGATTACGATCAGAAAGTGGTGAATCTAGCCAATATATTTGAAATCAAACTTGCTACTTCCTCTTCATCTTATGTAGACAAGGGCAAAGACTTTGGTTCTTCTGACGTGGCTATTATAAAAGCACCTAGAATTGCAATGATAGGTGGTTCAGGTACTTCTTCTCTCAACTTTGGTGAGGTTTGGTATTTCTTCGAGCAGGAGCTTGATTACCCTATTTCTATCTTGGAAGCTGATATGCTTGGTAGATTTGATTTAGGTAAATATGATGTATTGATCTTGCCATCTGGAAATTATCTCAATGGTGCTAATTTCAACAAAGTAATGGATTGGGTTAGAGCAGGAGGCAAAGCCATTGCGATTGAGGCGGCTGTAGGTATGTTTGCCGACAAGGAAGGATTTAGCCTAAGTAGGTTTGATACTGATGAGGAGAAAAAAGCACAGCAAAAAACCGAAACGGAGCTGGTTAAGGTAGAACGATTGGAGCCTTATCAAGACCGCTCAAGAATGGGGATATCGACCACAGCTGCTGGAGCAATCTTTGAAGTTAAGTTAGACACTACTTACTCGCTCAATTTTGGAATGGGAGATAAATACTATACCTTAAAAAATAATGGGCGAAGATATGCATACCTCAATAGAGGGGTTAATGCAGGGATCATACCTTCTTTGGATGCATACAGATTTGGATTTATTGGCAACAAACTTAAGCCTCAGATGAAAGAATCTATGGTTTATGGAGTTGAAAATCAAGGAAGAGGTCAGATAGTCTATTTAGTAGATAACCCGATGTTTAGAAGTTTTTGGGAGTCAGGTAAATTGATCATGGCTAATTCTATCTTTTTGGTAGGTCAATAAATAGTCAATTTCTCTAGGAGACAGGCTTATTTCACTAGAAATAAGCCTGTTCTTTTTTGTTGGATTTTCATTTCAAGGTTACTTTTTTTGAGTTTTTAATATAAAAAGCACCCCTTTGGGGCACAGTTATTGATATTTTGTCAAAAAAGTTCACATTCTTAAAAATTAATTAATTAAATTAATCACATAATACCTATTGCCTCATGAACAAAACCACATTCCTTTCCCTGATTACCAGTCTATTTTTTGTTGTAGCTAGCTACGCTCAAGATGTCTCCGAAGAAACAGGCTCATTAAATAGTGGGACGATCTCTAGTCAGTTTGATTATTTAAACAGAGTTTCAAACAATTATCAAGAATATAAGGTGGTAAAAAAAGCCAATTTGGATAAAATAAAATCCAATGTGCTTGATTCACTTAGTGTCTTTGAAAAGGAACTGGCAACTGTGCAACAAACTGTGGTCAATCAGCAAACCAAAATCGGTGAATTGGAAGCGCAAATGGAAAGTATTCAAAGAGATTTGCAAACTGCGGAGCAGGCACGAGATAGCTTTTTCTTCTTAGGAATACCGATTCACAAGAGCTCCTACAATGCCATCATGTGGACGATCGTTGCGGGACTATTGGCAGCATTCTTATTTTTTTTATATAAGTTTAGCAGGAGTCACAAAGTGATTTCTATTGCAAGGCAGAATTTAGCAGAAACAGTGGAAGAGTTTGAGCAACATCGAAAAAACACGCTCGATAGAGAAAGAAAGTTGAAAAGAGAATTGGTGGATGCGCTAAATGGTAAGACATCTTAATTAAGATTTATGATTATCCTAAATGACAACAGTATACATATTTAACACGAATTTTCTTCTGGCTAATGGCTAACCGTAATCTTCGCCATGGCTAAGAGTTATTAGTCAATTAGTTGTCAGTGAGTCAATTGCTTTAAAATACACGATTTCATTTAACTACTGGTGTGAATTCGGATATACATATAAAGATTTGAAAAATAAAAAGCCTCACGTTTTTCGTGAGGCTTTTTTAACTTATAGATATACTATGTGAGAAGTATCAAAATCAATAAGATGATGATGATAGCTCCTACAGATAAGTAGACTCCATTACCCATGGCCTTGGCTTCTGCTCTCATCTCTTTCAACTCGCTTTTCACTTCTCTTCTCTCTGCCTTAGTCATATCGGCAAAGTCCAAAGCCTTGATCTCTTCAACTCTATTGTTGATTTCTTCAAGTCTCAACTGCTCTTCAGCCGTCAATTCCGACTTTTCTTTTTTTACATCCTTAGCCATTGCAGCAGGTGCAAATGCTGTAAACAAAAACATTACTGATAAAAAGTACGCGATCTTTTTCATGTCATTGAATTTTAGTGAATAAATAAATTTAAAACAGGAGTGCTTTCACTCCGATCAATATAATAAACCAAGAATCAGACCAGAGTTTGTTTCGAGCATTGGTAATTTAGTGTTTTTATTCTTCATTTGTTAGAAGTCAGCTCGATTCCTTTACATTATTATTTGTAATTTAGCCTTTCATATAGTAGCCAATTCGCTGCACGCTTAATAGATATTCTCATTCAAAAAATCACACCTCATGTCCTCTAAAGGAGATAAAAAACTTTTTTTGTTAGATGCAATGGCTTTGATTTACAGAGCTCATTTTGCCTTTAGCAAAAACCCAAGAATCAATTCCAAAGGCCTGAATACTGGTATTATGCTAGGGTTTACCAATACACTTTTGGAGGTATTGGAAAAAGAAAAGCCCACTCATATTGCCGTGGCTTTTGACACCAAAGCGCCTACGTTTAGACATGTGCAATTTGAGGCTTACAAAGCCAATAGACAAGAGCAGCCAGAAGATATTGAGATAGGGATTCCTTGGGTGAAGAAAATCGTGGAGGCGTTTGATATTCCTATTTTAGAATTGGATGGTTTTGAAGCGGATGATATCATCGGTACGATTGCCAAGAAAGCTGAACGCACCAGTTTTCAGGTATTTATGATGACTCCTGATAAAGACTATGGGCAATTGGTTGAGGATCATATTTTCCTTTATAAGCCTGCTTTTATGGGAAATGGTGTAGATATAATGGGTCCCAAGGAAGTATGTGCCAAATGGGATATTGAGCATGTGGATCAAGTCAGAGATATTTTAGGGTTGATGGGGGATGCAGTCGATAATATTCCCGGGATCCCTGGGATAGGAGAGAAGACAGCCGTTAAACTTCTAAAAGAATATGGGACCATAGAAGAGTTGCTCAAAAACACGGACAAGCTCAAAGGTAAGCAAAAAGAAAATGTGGAAAACTTTGGCCAACAAGGGTTGCTTTCGAAGGAATTAGCAACAATCAGTTTAGAAGTACCAGTTGATTTTGACGAGCCAGCTTTGAAATACAATGGCCCAAAAGAAGATCAATTAAAAGCGCTTTTTGCTGAACTTGAGTTCAGAGCCTTGACCCAAAGGGTGTTTGGAGAAGCTATTAAAAAGCCGAAAATCAATGTTTCCGATCAATTGGGTCTATTTACAGGACCAGCAGATCAGGCTGAGGAAAATATAGAAGTGGTAGAGGAAGAAAATCCACTTCCAGTAGTTCAGTTGCATGACAACATACTGACTACTGCCCATGATTATCATAAGGTCGATGGAGATGAGGGGATTCTAGAATTAATCAGTTATTTGGAAAAGCAAGAAGAATTCTGTTTTGATACTGAGACTACAGCATTGAATCCCAATGAAGCTGAGTTAGTTGGCTTATCATTCGCGTATGTGCCTGGAGAAGCATTTTATATTCCTTTTCCAGCTGATCAAGAAGCTGCAAAAAATAAATTAGATCTATTCAAAGGGATATTTGGGAATGAGCAGATTACCAAAATTGGCCAAAATGTGAAATATGATCTCTTAGTACTGCGGAATTATGGAATAAGAGTGAAAGGGAAGCTTTATGATACTATGCTGGCACACTATCTGATTGAGCCAGAAGGGAAGCATTCTATGGATTGGCTTGCACAGCAGTATTTGAATTATAAGCCTGTTTCTATTGAAGCTTTGATTGGTAAAAAAGGGAAGAATCAGGGTAATATGCGTGATGTCGATGTCGATGAAGTGACCGCTTATGCCGCAGAAGATGCTGATATCACCCTTAAACTAAAGCAAACATTTGATCCCATCATCAAGGGAAATGGCTTGGAGAAGCTTTTGCATGAAGTTGAGAATCCTTTGATCAGGGTATTGACAGCAATGGAGTTTGAGGGTGTTAAAATAGATACCGAGAGTTTAGCTGAAATGTCTCAAGTCTTGGATGAAGAAAGTAAGACTATAGAAAAGCGGGTCTACCAACTAGCAGGAGAAGAGTTCAATTTAGCTTCACCAAAGCAGCTAGGCGAAATTCTTTTCGTGAAGCTAGCATTAGATCCTAAAGCCAAGAAGACTAAAACTGGTCAGTATGCTACAGGGGAGGAAATTTTGAGTAAGATGGCTGGAGAGCATGAGATCGCTGCTGCGATATTGGAATACCGTCAAGTAGTTAAGCTGAAGTCTACTTATGTAGATGCACTCCCTACCATGATCAATCCTAAAACTGGAAGGGTTCATACTACCTACAATCAATTTGTAGCAGCTACAGGGAGACTATCTTCTATCAATCCCAACCTCCAGAATATTCCTATCAGGACAGAAAGAGGTAGAGAAATCAGAAAAGCTTTTGTGCCTAGGAATGATGATTATGTAATCCTTGCAGCGGATTATTCTCAGATCGAATTGAGAATCATGGCAGCTTTTGCCAAAGACGATTCTATGATGGAGGCATTCAAAAACGGCAGAGATATCCATGCCACTACAGCGGCTAAAATTTTTCAAGTTCCCTTAGAAGAAGTGACTTCAGATATGCGTAGAAAAGCAAAGACTGCCAATTTTGGGATAATTTATGGCATCTCAGTTTTTGGGCTTTCGCAGCGCTTGAGTATCCCAAGGTCTGAGGCCAAGGAAATCATTGACTCTTATTTCAAGGAGTTTCCAGCTGTAAAATCATATATGGATGGTGCCATTGAAAAGGCTAGAAAACAAGAATATGTTGAGACAATATTAGGCAGAAGAAGATACCTCCGTGACATCAATAGTCGTAACATGACTATGCGTGGATTTGCTGAGCGCAACGCCATCAATGCCCCGATTCAAGGCTCTGCTGCAGACATGATTAAAGTAGCCATGATTCAAGTGTATGATTGGATGGTAAAAGAACAACTCAAGTCCAAGATGATTTTGCAAGTTCATGATGAATTGGTTTTTGATGCCCATAAAGATGAAGTAGAGCTTCTTAAGAAGGAGATACCTAATATTATGATCAATGCTGTAAAGATAGCTGTGCCACTTGAAGTTGAAGTTGGGATAGGCAAGGATTGGTTAGAAGCACATTAAGTGTGTTGGAGAATTAAGACGGCAAATTTCATGTCATGATATCAAAGGGCTCGGTAATTTCATATAAAAGTGTATGCTTCTGACTAAATAGAATGATGTTGGGCTTCAGAAATAGTAATCAAATCAAATGGCAAAAACAAAAACCACCTTTTTCTGTCAAAATTGCGGTGCTCAGAGCCCCAAATGGCTAGGAAAATGCTCCTCTTGTGGTGAGTGGAATACTTTTGTAGAAGAAATCGTCCAAAAAGAAGATTCTGGAAGAGGAACTTGGAAACAGGCTACCACAAAGGAAAAGCGAGCCTCAGCTCCGAGACGACTGAAAGAGATTAATTTTGAAGAGCAACCAAGGTTGGTTACGCACGACATGGAGTTAGATCGTGTTTTGGGAGGAGGGATAGTGCCAGGATCTTTGGTACTGATAGGCGGAGAGCCTGGGATCGGTAAGTCCACGCTGATGCTTCAGATCGCCTTGATGCTCAATCAGACCAAGGTACTCTATGTCTCTGGTGAAGAAAGCGAATCACAGATCAAGATGCGGGCAGGACGGATGCCCCTTGATTCTGACAACTGTTTTGTGCTCTCGGAGACCAATACCCAAGCTATTTTTCAACAAATCGAGCAACTCAATCCAGATATTTTGGTCATTGATTCTATTCAAACCTTGCATAGCAAGCATGTGGAATCTGCGGCTGGATCGGTAAGTCAGGTGAGAGAATGCACGGCTGAGCTGATGAAGTTTGCTAAAGAGACTGGAACGCCAGTTTTTCTAGTAGGACATATTACCAAGGACGGAGCCATAGCAGGCCCTAAGGTGCTTGAGCATATGGTAGACACAGTTTTACAGTTTGAAGGTGATCGGCATCTTTCTTATCGTATTCTTAGAACATCTAAGAATAGATTTGGCTCTACGCACGAACTTGGGATCTACGAGATGAGAACTGAGGGTTTGAGACCAGTTGCGAATCCTTCCGAAATTCTTTTGACCCAAAGGGAAGAGTTGCTCAATGGAGTTGCTATCGGAGCGATGATGGAAGGGAATCGTCCACTTCTGATCGAAATCCAATCTCTGGTAAGCCCCGCGACCTATGGCACTCCCCAACGAAGCAGTACTGGACATGATGCTAAGCGACTTAATATGCTTTTGGCAGTACTAGAAAAACGTGGAGGTATGCGTCTTGGGCAGCAAGATGTATTTTTAAATGTAGCTGGCGGGCTTAGAGTGGATGATCCAGCATTGGATTTGGCAGTTTGTGCATCTTTGATTTCATCTTATGAAGATACTCCCGTACCTGCGGATTTGTGTTTTGCGGGTGAGGTAGGTCTTGGAGGTGAAGTGAGAGCTGTTCATCGAATAGAAAATAGGATCGCTGAAGCTGAGAAGCTCGGCTTCAAGCGGATCATGGTTTCCAAATATGCAGTAAAAGGTCTCGACGTAAATAAATACAAAATTAAAGTGATTCAAGTGAGTAAGCTGGAAGAAATGTACCAAGGCTTATTCACTTGATTTGTTGGTTTTATTTAATCTTTTGTGAGTTAAGTAACTTTAGATGATTATTTTTTTTTTGCGCACATAGAGACTTTGCCAGTACTGGCAGAAAAAACCGATTTAGTTTAGCTTTGATATTCATTCTATATTAGATTCGACACGGACAAGTTACTATTTGATATTTCCCAATATCAACTGATGAATCCAATGAATTGGACTTTCTAGCAAAGAAGCGTACAATCAGATTATTTTTATGATTATTAGAATGATATCAGTATGCATATATGACACAAATATTCTTGCGAATAATCGTTATCTACACCACGGCCACAAGGGATATTAGTCGATTAGTTATCAGAGCATCAACTGCTTTAAACTCCACCTTTTCCTATAGCTACTGGTAAGAGTACGAATATACTTTTGTATTAAATTAGCTTCCAAATTACAATCCTATGTATCTAGCTTTACTTTTGGATGACATAGGATACTAGAAAGCCTCCCCAATAAATAGGTAAAAACCGGATCCTTCAGCAGTAAGTGCATAGTCAAGTCTGGTGTAAATATCTTTTTTAGGAAAGAGTAAAAATCTCAAACCACCACCAGCAGACCAGACGATGTTTTTTAGGTTAAGATTAGAAAAATCAGGGAATACAGTTGCTGCTCCTCCAAAGATTGCTGCTCCTATTCGCTCAGTAAAACCTAATGGTAGTGGAAGAAAGCGCATCTCTACCTGTGAAGCTATTTGATTTTTGTCACGAAATCTACCGGTGTAGTATCCTCGCATCATAGATTCGCCCCCCATCAGAGCCAATTGATTGAAGGGAACATCTCCAGAATTGAATTGCCCGAGGAGTTGTGCGGCGAATACATTATTTTTCCCTACTGGTCTAAATATTCTAGTATCTGAAATGACGGCATTGAACCCAAAAGTACTCAATGCAGGAGAATACCTGAGATAAGCCAATTCTGTAAACAATCCCTCTCTTACATTGAGTACATTATGCCTATTATCATAGACAATACCAGCCCCGATTCCGAAGTTAGTTGATCCATTATTGCCTCTTGGTAGGTCAAAAGTTGAGGCTTCAGGTGCCGGCTTGAAATCTACCGAAGCAAGTCTCTGAAAATCCATTTCTATTCCTATAAATAGATTCTTCTGGACTCTTTTCAGCACTCTTTCTTTGATCATGATCTGATTAGCATCCACGAGAGCTAGGTAATTAGGGTCTGTATTCATACCTATACCATAATATTTCAAAGGGAAGCTCTGAACCCTGATTCTACCTAAGAAAAACCAATCATTTTGATCCGAATAGATTGCATGATCAAACCAAAGACCATATTGATTTTCAAGAGTGAAGAAAGTGAAACCATTGATTTCGCTTAACCTGTTTGCTGTGTCGCGTTTGGCGTAATATACATAAAGAGAAGAAAGCCCAATTTCCCAGCTAGTTTCTGGAGCATAAGCAAGTGTGGGATAAACCAAAAATTGTGGTTTGCTTATTTCGGATGTGTCATTAAATACATTATTGAAATATTTCTTCACCAGCGATTGAGCGTTGGTTTCTCCTAGATGGAAGAAAGTGCATAAGAAGAAAATAGCGAAGAGAATATTTTTCATCAAACCTAAAAACAAGATAAGGGGATTTGTATCCCCTCGTATAACTATCAAAAATAGTAATTTCTTTATTTAAATCTGATAATTTTTCCATGAGCCTTTGAAGTCATCTCTTGAGGGATGGAGGCTGTGATTTCATTGTAGAGTAACTCCACTAGTTTTTGTTTGAGAAAACTTCTTGTGAGGACAATACTTACCTCTCGAATCGGTTCCTCTCCTTCAAAAGTTCTCAGTCTTGTTTTTTCTTTTTCATTCATAGAGAAAGTAGCCAATTCAGGTAGTAAAGTGACTCCTTGATATTCATTGACCATGTTTTTCAAACCTTCTAAAGATCCACTTTCGTAGTGGAAATTCATTTTCTGAAACTTGGCTTGATTACAGAGATTGAGAACTTGGTCTCTGAAGCAATGCCCTTGTTGAAGCATCCACAGATCCGTAGATTCCAAATCCTCCACCGATATTTTGTCTTTTCTTAATAAGGGATGCCCATCGGACAAATAAGCGAAGAACTTCTCGTAGAACATTGGCTTTTCTAAAAGCCCACTTTCATTAAGAGGCGTAACCACAATGCCAAGATCTATTTCGTCATTTTTGAGTTTTTTGATCACGTCTTCAGTGACCATCTCTTCCACTTGAAGTTGGACCTTTGGAAATTTATCAATGAAATTTTTGATGAATCTGTGCAGCAGATAAGGTGCTAAGGTAGGGATAATCCCAAGCTTGATCACACCGCTAATATCGCCCTTGAGTTGAGCGACAAGTTCGAAAATACCTTTGCTGTGGGAGACGACTTTTTTTGCCTGGTCAATAATTTGAGAACCAGTTTCTGTGGGGATGACAGGCATTTTGGATCGATCAAAAATGATGACATTGAGTTCTTTTTCGAGTTTACTGATCTGTGCACTCAGCGTGGGCTGTGTTACAAAACAAGATTCTGCAGCTTGGCCAAAATGTCTGAACTTATCTACAGCTAAGATGTATTCCAATTGTTGGATTGTCATAGTTTTTTCCCTGTCTACTACCTGATAAATCTACTCAAAACCTCCCATCATAGGAGAAGCACAAATATAAAAATCTTTTTCTCTTTATTTAGATTTGATTTAAATAATGATTAATTTTGCATCCATAAATCAAGAAATCTATGTTAAAGAATATTCTAAAATCGACAATTTTAGGTCTTGCAGCAATTTCATTATACGCCTGTGGAGGTGCTTCAGATCAAGAGGAAGTAGTCAATGTATATACCCACAGGCACTACGAGGCCGATCAGCAATTATTTGATCAGTTTACAGAAAAAACAGGAATCAAAGTAAATGTAGTCAGTGCAAGTGCTGATGAATTGATTCAAAAGTTAGAACTTGAAGGTGCTAACTCCCCTGCAGATATCTTGATTACAGTGGATGCAGGTAGATTGCATAGAGCTGTTGAGAAGGACCTTGTCCAAGCAGTAGAGTCTGAAATTTTGAATAACAATATTCCTTCAAAATTTCGAGAGCCTAGTAATAAATGGTTTGGTTTGACTTTCAGAGCTAGAATATTGGCATATAGCAAAGAGCGAGTTGATCCGAGTGAATTGTCAACTTATGAAGCTTTGACAGAAGAAAATTGGAAAGGGAGAGTGCTGACTCGTTCGTCAGAGAACATATACAACCAATCACTTTTGGCTTCTATCATTGCGAATAATGGTGAGGAAGCCGCTGAAGAATGGGCGAGTAAATTGTTGGCCAATATGGCAAGAACACCCAAAGGAAGCGATAGAGATCAGGTGAAAGCCGTGGCATCAGGAGAAGGAGATGTGGCCATCGTAAATACCTACTACATTGGAATCATGCTCAATGATGCTAATGAAGAGGAAAGAAAGGCTGCTGAGAAAATCGCTATATTCTTCCCAAATCAAGACGATAGAGGAACACATATTAATGTTTCTGGGGCAGCTGTTACTAAGTATGCGCCAAACAAAGACAATGCAATTAAATTGATAGAATTCTTGTCAGAAGTAGAGGCTCAGAATTTCCTTGCAAGTATCAATTTTGAATATCCAGTAAACCCTAAAGCTGAATACTCTGATTTATTGAAAGAATGGGGAGCATTTAAAGCAGATGAAATCAATTTGTCTGAGTTAGGAAAAAGGAACAAAGATGCAGTGATTATCTTTGACCGTGTTGGATGGAAATAAGCCAAAGTTTTGGATATAATTAGGAAGAAGTACTATTGGTGGAATAAGTGGACTGGCTATGCGCTAATCATCCTATTATTTGTCGCAACTCCACTCGTCACTATCTTATTTAAGTTATTTGCTAGCCCAGGAGGTAGTTGGTCACATATTGCCAATAATCTCCTATACGGCTATTTTCAAAATACGCTGCTACTCCTGTTAGGGGTAGCGGCTTTGACGTTTTTGTTAGGAGTGAGTACTGCTTGGTTGGTTTCCAATTATGAGTTTCCGGGGAGGAAGTATTTCGAGTGGCTATTGATTTTGCCATTGGGGTTTCCAGGCTATATCATGGCTTACACTTATGTGGGGATTTTAGACTATACAGGTCCTATACAGACCTTTTTCAGAAATACTTTTGAAGTCAGCTTCAAGGGTAGCTTGATTGATATTATGAATTTGCCTGGCGCAATTTTCATCCTATCAATTACTCTATTTCCTTACGTATTTTTAATTGCAAGGTCTTCATTTCTCCAACAATCAAAAACAATGCAGGAGGCATCATTTCTTCTGGGAGCGAATAGGACAAAGACATTTTTCAAAATTGCCCTTCCAATGGCAAGGCCAGCAATCGTAGCGGGTATCGCATTGGCAAGTATGGAAGTGCTCAACGATTATGGGACAGTCAAGTATTTTGGTGTCAATACATTTACTACAGGTATTTTCAGAGCTTGGTTTTCTATGGGGGATGCTACCACAGCCATTTACCTTGCAGCTATTTTAATGGTTTTTGTTTTCGTGATTCTTTATTTAGAATCATTTCAAAGGGGGAATAGGCAATATTCATCGGTTAATGGACTCAATAAGCCTACTGCAAGAAATGAGGTGTCGATCAAAAAGAAATTTCTTTACACTAGTATTTGTACAATCATTTTTTTGATTAGTTTTCTAATTCCATTCTTACAATTATTGAAGTGGGCTTGGTTGACTTATGAAAAAGTTGTCAATCAAGAATTTTTCTTATTGATTTATCGCAGCTTCGGGTTGGCAGCGATTGCAGGGATCATGGTGGTTGTTCTTTCTGTTGTGTTACTCTATGCGCTTCGTTTGAGCCCATTCAAATGGGTCAAAAGCATTACTAAAGTAGCAACCCTAGGTTATGCCATTCCAGGAGCAGTGATTGCAGTTGGTGTTATGATACCACTATTGGCATTTGATAAATGGGTTTATGACACTTTGTTATCCGCTAGGGTGGCAGGCTTGTTTCTTTCGGGAACTTTATTTGCCCTTATCTTTGCTTATATAGTCAGGTTTATGGCTGTGGGGTATAATCCTGTCGAAGCAGGCTTCCAGAAAATCGGTATACATGTGAATGAAGCTAGTAGATTGTTGGGAATTAGAAGTACCAAAACATTGTGGAAGATTGATCTGCCACTAATCAAAACGACCTTGTTTTCAGGGATTTTGTTGGTCTTCGTAGATGTTCTTAAAGAGCTTCCTTTGACTTTGATTTTGAGACCTTTCAACTATCAGACTTTGGCAACCAAGGCATTTGATATGGCTACCAATGAAATGATTGCAGAGTCGGCAAATGCTGCTGTTATCATCATCTTGACGGGAATTATTCCGATAATTTTCCTCAATCAGATGATCAAGAAAAGAGAACTATAAGTATTTAGATATATCAAGATGAGCATATTATCACTCCGTCGGATCAATAAAAAGTATGGACAAGCAAAGGTTTTTGCTGTCAATGAAGTTTCCTTCGATGTGGAAGAGGGGGAAATATTGGCCTTGGTCGGGGAAAGTGGCTCTGGTAAGACAACATTACTGAGATTGATCGCTGGATTAGAGCATCCTGATGGAGGTACAATCTCCTTGGCAGGTCAAGTTATTGTGCGAGGCAAAGAGTCTGTCCCTGCGCATGATCGCAAAGTGGGGATGGTTTTTCAGGATTATGCTTTATTTCCACACTTGACCATTTTAGAAAATGTCACTTTTGGAATTTCTAAATCAAAAGGTAACCCTGTGCAAATCGCAAAGGATACGCTCAAGTTGGTTGGATTGACAGAGGATTTCAATAAGTATCCGCACCAGCTTTCAGGTGGACAGCAGCAACGCGTTGCTTTGGCAAGAGCCATTGCGCCAAACCCTAGGATTCTTCTGATGGATGAACCATTCAGTAATCTGGATGCCATGCTTAAAGATCAAGTTAGAGAAGAAATTCGTCAGATTATCAAAAAGACAGGAATTACCGCGATTTTTGTTACCCATGACACTAAGGACGCTTTGTCCACAGCTGATAGAATCGCCATTCTCCATAAAGGTTACTTACAACAGATAGATATTCCTAAGAATCTCTACGAAACTCCTGTCAATCCTTATGTGGCAAATTTTTTTGGCAAAAGGAATGAATTGCTTGCAACTCCAAGCGAAGATGGGTTCTACACTTCTTTTGGTTTCATTGCTGATTTGGAGGCTAGAAAGTATAAGACAAAGGTGAAGTTAATGTTCCGCCCAGAGCATGGTGAAGTGGTACAGAGAGAGGGACAGCAGTTGAGTGGTAAAATTGTCAAAGTATCTTACTTTGGGAGCCATCAATTGGTCAAGATTTCTGATGATGAGGGTTTTAGAGTGACTATCAGAACCAATCCGGGCAGGATTTTTGAAAATGTAGAAAGAACCTTCTTTTATCTTTGGAAATACGATATAGAGGAAGCTTTTTGATTAAATTTCAGTAGATTGAGGTGATTGAATTTTGGGGCAAGTTGGTTAAACTTGCTTTCTGAAAAAAATTGTTTTAGATTTAATTGTTATCAATCTAAAAGCAAATGTTATGTCTCAAGTTCTAGCTACCCTTCGCTTGGAAGACCAATTGTGCTTCCCTTTGTATGCAGCCTCTAGAATGATTATACAGGCTTACCGTGATCCATTGGAGTCATTGGGGCTGACTTACCCACAGTATTTGGTGATGATGACACTTTGGGAAAGAGACGGACAAGCAGTCAATGAAATCGGGAAAAAACTGTTTTTAGACTCTGGGACTTTGACCCCTTTGCTCAAAAGGTTGGAAGCAAATAGCCTGATCAAAAGGGTTAGAAGTGAAGCCGATGAAAGGAGAGTGGAAATTGAATTGACCTTTCAAGGAAAATCCCTAAAGAGCAAAGCAGAGGGGATTCCAGGAAAGATTCTAGAAACTTTGAACAGCTGGGAGTCTCAGGAGTTAGATAGCTTGAAAGTCGAACTAGATAAATTAATAGCAACTTTAAACCAAACCTAAACGAAATGGAAAAAATAACAATTGATTACACCGCGACAGCTGTAAATACTGGCGGTAGAAAAGGACATGTAAAAACAGATGATGGCCAATTGGATTTTGATGTGGCGATGCCTAAGGAAATTGGCGGGCCAGGAGGAAAGACCAACCCTGAGCAATTATTCGCTGCAGGCTATGCCGCATGCTTTGGCGGCGCGCTAGGAGCAGTTGCCAAAGGAATAAAGCTAGATGATGCAGAAATCACCGTAAAGGCTCATTTGGGTAAAACAGATAATGGCGGCTTTGGATTGGCAGTGGATATTCATTGTAAAATCCCTGGAGCAGGCTCTTTGGAGGCGGCTCAAAAGTTAGTAGATGAAGCTCACCAGGTTTGTCCTTACTCCAAAGCCACTAGAGGAAATATAGAAGTGAACGTGAAGGCTGTTGAATAAATCATTGTATTGAATTAACTTCATAAAATGAATCCCCATTTTGTCCTGTGATGAGATGGGGATTTTTTTTAATTATATTAATTTTTCTGATTTATTGACATTTGAACTATTCCGAATTCATCTTCCACATTGATATCCATCCAAATTTTAGAATCTTTAACTAAGGCAAACTCAGGCATTTTTTTTAGGTTTTCGATTTCTTGAACATCTAATACTTGGAAGTTTTCAGACAAAATGGTGAAGTAAACTTGATAAGAATCAACTTTCTCTTTTCCAAGTTCATCAAAACTTGATTTTCCAATTTGAGAAAATCGATAGAAATTTTTCCTTTGATCATCCCAATAGAGTTGACCAAAGGTGATTTCCTTTTCTAGCTTCATGACTTCGTCCTGATATCCTTGAAAGGAGCCTTGTTCAGTTTTATACTTCGCTGTTTTCCTGTCTGCTGTCAATATTGGGTCATAAGTATACATAATCAAGGTGTCAGCCTTTGTATCGTATTTTGCAATTGAGTTCATATACCTACTTGTCAAATATACATCATCATCAATCAATTGCATTTTTGATCGCGTATCATGAATAGCGCCTGACCGGTCAACGATAAATGAAATCCTGAAATTCTTGTTATAGTCAAATCCAGGGATAAGAAGTTTTTCCAATGTATCATTCTCGAGATCAACTTTTCCTAAAAAAGTATCGCCAGATGCGTTGGAATTAATTTGTAGATAAAGCGTATTATTCTTATCAGAAATGATTGCCAAAGGGTCTATTTGTTCTCTTTTATCTAGGTTTTCAAATTCTAGTAGCAAAGGGCGAATATTAAAGTCTCTGTCTCCATTCTTATTGAATACTCCTAGTTGTTGATAGCTTAACAAGACTAAGTCCTCGTTTGATTTAGATTTGATATCTATGATATAGGATCCAATACCGTTTGGCCCTTCTTGGTCAAATTCAATAACTTCTTCTAATTTGAAGGTGTTGGTATTTATTTTCTCAATTCTTGGAGTATTTCCTCCAAGCTTGAAGAAATAGTTTTTGTCATTATCGAATGTTGCGCCCATAAAGCCTACACCCATAAAAATCAAATCTTCTCCTGGGTCTACCATCAAAGTGTCAAATGAAAAGGTATATCTGCTATCCAATAGTATATTAGACTTTTTTTGATCAGAGCAGGAATAAAATAATATAACTACCAAAAACGCACAGTATAGATTTTTCATATTTCCAAAATTTAGTATAAGCTAAAAATAGGAATCACTTTTAGAAAATCAGAAAGAAACGCTGTTAAAGAAACTTAAAATGAAATCACAAATTCTATTGACTCTTCTCCACCTCTGACCTGATAATTACGTATTGAAATAGATCTCCCACTTTTCCATCTTTGATATAGGCATCTTTTAAAATGGCTTCTGGTACATAGCCTGCATTTTCCAATACTTTCATGCTCGCTGTATTATAATCAAATACTTGCGAATAGATGCGCTTGATTTCTGGAAACTTGTCCAAAAGGTATTCTGTGTAGAGCATCAAGGCTTCGGTTGCGATTCCTTTGCCCCAATAGGGTTCTGCTATCCAAAAACCTATTTCCATATTAGTACGCAGTTCTTCCTTGCCGATTTCTCCTCCTATAGATCCCACCAAATGATCATCTTGCTCTATGGCGAAATTTTGAGGAGGGGTGAATTTGATGTTATGTTCTATCCAGTGCCTCGCGTCGTGAATGGTGTAAGGCTGAGGAAAAGCATCCCTGAGATTTGCGGCAATTTTAGGATTGTTGGCAATGGGGTAAAGCTGATGGAAATGACCTTCATGCCAGCGAACTAGTGAAATGTTGTTTTTGCCGCAGATCTTCATATTTTGATAGGATTATTTGTAAAAGATAAGTTCCTTTTATGAAGATGACAAATCTTGTTCTGAAGGACACTTAAATAAGTTGAATCAACCGAACATTTTCAGATTTATCTCTATAATTTTAATCCTTCTAAAATCCTTCCTTCGAGACGGAAATGCCCTTCATCCTTATCCTACTCATCCATCCCAGAAGCCTTCATTTTCTCTACATTTTCGGCAAACCTTAGCGCAGATATAAACTCTTCAATATTGCCTTCCATCACATCTGGGAGGTTGTAGACAGTCTTGTTGATCCTATGGTCTGTTACACGGCTTTGAGGGTAATTGTAGGTTCTGATCTTATCTGAGCGATCTCCACTTCCTACCATGGATTTACGTTGGGCGCCTACGGCATCATTGTGCTTGGCAAGTTCGATTTCATAAAGTCTAGAGCGAAGAACCTTGAGCGCTTTTTCGAAGTTTTTGATCTGAGACTTTTCATCTTGACAAGTGACTACCAACCCTGAAGGAAGGTGAGTCAATCTGACAGCAGAGTAGGTAGTATTCACCGACTGTCCTCCAGGGCCAGAAGAGCAATATGTGTCTTTTCTGATTTCATTCATATTGATATTCACCTCTACCTCGTCCATCTCTGGCAGTACAGCAACTGAAGCAGCAGAAGTATGTACCCTTCCTTGTGTCTCAGTACTAGGGACACGCTGTACCCTGTGTACACCTGATTCATACTTCATCATGCCATACACGTCAGCTCCAGTGATGGTGCTGATAATCTCTTTGTAACCACCAGAAGAGCCAAAGGTCAAATCCAAAACTGTCAATTTCCAGCCCTGCTTATCACAAAATCTCTGATACATACGAAATAGGTCTCCAGCAAAAATAGCCGCTTCGTCTCCGCCTGTACCTCCTCTGATCTCGAGAATACAATCTTTGGAGTCATTAGGATCTTTTGGAATTAACTGCTGCTTGAGATCCTCTTCGAGCTGAATCTGACGATCTTTGAGTTCATCTAATTCGGCCTTGGCCATATCTCTGAAGTCCTGATCTTTTTCCTTCTCGAGGATTTCTTTTGAGCTTTTGATATTATCCAACACCAATGTGTATTCATCTAGCAAGTCTACCACTTTTTCCAAATCCTTATATTCTTTGGTCAATTTGGTGTATTTGCTCATGTCAGACATGGCATCTGGCTGAATGATCAGCTGGCCGACTTCTATAAATCTATCTTTAAGCGCTTGTAATTTTTCAAGCATAGTTTCTTAACTTTTTGGAAGGGCAAAGATAACTTCTCTCCCTTTAGGATGAAAATAATTCTAATTACTTAAGGGTTGATAGCTTCAGGGCGACGAATCAAGGCTAAATCCCATCAAAAGATTCTCTCAAATATTTTGCTGTATGGTTATTCTGAAGGTCTTTCATGTCTTCAGGTGTGCCTTGAAAGGTTAGATTCCCTCCTTTTTCCCCTCCTTCTGGCCCTAGGTCTATCACCCAGTCTGCAGATTTGATGACCTCAGTATTATGTTCTATGATGATTACTGAGTGGCCTTGCTCAATCAAGGCATTGATAGAATGTAGGAGTTTCTTGATGTCGTGAAAATGAAGTCCAGTGGTAGGTTCATCAAATATAAAAAGAATATGATCACCAGATTTATTCCCTCCTTTGCCAAGAAAAGAGGCGAGCTTTACCCGCTGCGCTTCACCTCCAGAGAGGGTGTTAGATGACTGTCCCATACCGATATAACCAAGTCCTACTTCTTGAAGGGGATGTAGCTTGTTGATGATTTGATTCTTCCCCGCAAAAAATTCCATCGCTTCATCAATAGTCATATCCAAGATATCTGAGATGTCCTTGTCCTTATACTTGGCATCAAGGATTTCAGCTTTGAATCGCTTCCCTTTGCAGGCTTCACAAGTCAAATGGATGTCTGCCATGAACTGCATTTCTACGGTGACAGTACCTTCTCCTTGACAAGCTTCACACCTACCTCCATCAACATTGAAAGAAAAGAATGCAGGCTTATAGCCCCGTTGCTTTGATGTGGGTAATTCGGAAAATAGTGTTCTGATGGCATCATAAGCTTTGACATAAGTGACCGGATTGGATCTTGATGACTTACCAATTGGGTTTTGATCTACGAATTCTATTTGGGAGATTTTTTTATAGTCTCCTTCTACTTTGTCAAACTTTCCTGATTCATCGATGACAGTGCCTAATATCTTACCCAAAGCTGGATACAATACCTTCTTGACCAAAGTTGATTTACCAGAACCACTTACTCCTGTGACTACGGTGAGGGTATTTAGAGGGAACTGTACAGTAAGGTTTTTCAGATTATTTTCTTTGGCTCCCTTTACCGTAATACTGTCTTTCCATTTTCTATTCCGCTCCTTGATATTGATTTTTTCTTCTCCACGAAGATATTGGGCTGTGTGGGTATGGGAGGAAGCTAAGAGTGCTTGGAGGTCACCTTGGAACATCAGCTGACCTCCATTGACACCAGCATCAGGGCCAATATCGATGATTTCGTCTGCAGCCTTCATGATTTTCTCTTCGTGTTCTACGACAATTACAGTATTGCCTAGATCTCGGAGGGTTTTGAGTACCTCGATTAGCCTGTCTGTATCTCTTGGATGAAGTCCTATGCTTGGTTCGTCCAAGATATACATGGATCCTACCAAAGCTGAGCCTAAAGAAGTCGCTAACTTGATTCTTTGGAATTCGCCTCCAGAAAGACTCGAAGTAAGCCTATTCAAAGTCAGGTAGCCAAGACCTACTTTGTCAATATATTCTAATCTGTTCAGGATTTCTTTGAGTAGTCTATTGGCTACTTTTTGTTCAGATGCTGAAAGCTGTAGGTTTTGGAAAAAATCCAAGGCCTTGTCAATTGGCATCAAAACTATGTCTGTGATGGAATGTGCTGCTATTTTGACATAAGAGGCATCTTTTCTCAATCTTGTACCCCTACAATCGGGACAGGTGGTTCTTCCCCTGAATCGAGAAAGCATCACTCGGTATTGGATTTTGTGTGTTTTGCTTTCTAAGTCTTTGAAGAATGCATTGAGACCTTTGAAGTGGGAGTTGCCCGTCCAGAGTAGTTCTTGCTCAGCTTCTGTCAGGTCTTCGTATGCCCTATGAATGGGAAAGTCAAAATAAATCCCTTTTTTAAGCAAAGGTTCTAGCCACTTGCTCGTAGTCTCCCCTCTCCAAGGCGCAATAGCCCCTTCAAATACCGAGAGGGTTTTGTCAGGGATGACCAAGTCAGCGTCGATCCCTAACACTGAGCCAAAACCTTCACAAGTTTTGCATGCTCCGTAGGGATTATTGAATGAAAAGAAGTTCACAGAAGGCAACTCAAAGCTGATGTCATCTAGCTCAAACTTGTCTGAGAAGGTCTTTTTGGTTTTTTCGGGGATCAAAATGGTACATTCTCCATGACCTTCGTAGAAAGCTGTCTGTACTGAGTCAGCAATTCTGAATTGGTTGTCTTCATCTTCCTTTTGGACTGTAGCCCGGTCTATAAGAATTTCGTAATGACCTTTGGGAAGCTGTTTTTCTACTACCAAGTCTTCCACGAAGTGTGCTTCACCGTCTATCAGTATGCGAGTGAAGCCTTTTTGAAGTAGTAATTCTAATTCCTTGGCTTTGGATCTATCATTGAGGATTTGAAGTGGGCAGGAAATCATGACCCGATCCCCTTCCTCAAATGAATGAATATAGTCTACAACGTCTGTAACTGTGTGGTGCTTAACTTCTTCGCCACTGACAGGAGAATAGGTCCTTCCGATTCTACTGAAGAGTAGCTTGAGGTAGTCATAGATCTCCGTGGTAGTTCCTACGGTCGAGCGGGGGTTTTTTGTGCTAACTTTTTGCTGAATCGCAATAGCAGGGGAAACACCCTTGATGTACTCTACATCGGGTTTTCCCATCCTTCCAAGAAACTGTCTGGCATAAGAACTCAAACTCTCCACGTACATTCGCTGTCCCTCAGCAAAAAGTGTATCGAAAGCTAAAGAGGACTTTCCTGAACCTGATAGGCCTGTAACTACTACAAGTCTATTTCTAGGAATCGCTACACTGAGGCTTTTGAGGTTATTTACCTTAGCATTTTTGATGATAATGTATTCCTTGGGATCAAGGTCGTCTACTGATGTATGTCGTACAGTGGTGCTTAAATTCATAACGCGCAAAGTTACCCAAACAACAGCTGAAAAGATAATTTGTTGGAAATTTTAGCCTTCAACTAACCATAAAACATAGGCATACGCAAAATACCTAAGAATCCTCAAAAGACTGTAAAGCGTATACTTCATTCTCGACATTCCTCCTGCCCCAGCCATCAATGCAATAGCAGAAAACGGTAGTGGACTGATTGATGCAACAATAACTAAATATGCTCCGAACTTTTGCAATAATAAGAGGTATTTTTGAACATACTTGTTTTTGACTTTCTCCAGATTGAGTTTTTCTTTCAATAGTGAACCTAGAGAAAAATTAAAATATCCAGCTGCATAAGAAATAGTCGCTAGCATACCAATGCTCAAAAAATAGGGCCCAATATGACCAGTCTCTAATGACCATAGCATAAATACTTCTGGTGGGATGATGCCGAAAAGTATTTCTGAACCAATATATATCAACAATACAAGCGGTGTATTATTGTAGATAGGTCCAAACCTAGAAAGACGCTCTGATTCATCCATGCTTTCCCTGAGCAAATAAAAAAGCAAGATCAGGATAGCGAGGAGAATAAAACCCCGGAACATATTTCGAATTAAGAATTTTGATTTTTCAGTTTTGATGAAATTAGGAGCCATAGAAATGCTTCGGATTTCCTGTGTTGAATTGAAATCTAAAATAGAGGACTTTTCGATCTATTTTGA
The DNA here is from genome assembly GCF_900188245.1 of Belliella buryatensis. GTDB lineage: Bacteria > Bacteroidota > Bacteroidia > Cytophagales > Cyclobacteriaceae > Belliella > Belliella buryatensis. The sequence goes on from NZ_FZOK01000013.1 coordinate 103,162, forward strand.
TTTCTTTTGTGTTCAATATTGTCAATCAAAATGAATTATGAAAATAGAGAAGCATAAAGTTGTAGCTGTCAGCTACGAGCTCCATGTGGATGATGGGGAGAATGGAAAAACCTTTTTTGAAAAAGTAGAAAGAGATAAGCCTTTTTATTTTTTATTTGGAGCGGGCAATACGCTTCCAGCATTGGAAGATGCGCTTCAGAGTAAGGTTGTCGGTGACACTTTCGAGGTTTTTATTGATTTTGAAAATGCTTATGGTGACTATGACGAAAGTAAGACGGCCATTATTCCCAAGGCAAACTTCAAGGAAAACGGGAAGAAGAACCCTCAAATGTTGAAAGTAGGGAAGGTCATACCCATGCAAGACGATCAAGGCAATCAATTGAGAGGGGAGATCACCAAGATAGACTATAAGGGAGTTCATATGGATTTCAATTCGCCCTTAGCGGGCTTAGATTTATATTTTCAGGGTGAAGTAATTTCAATCCGAGATGCAGAGCAAGAAGAGATAGATCATGGTCATGTGCATGGTCCAGGAGGACACCATCATTAAGAATCAAAAAAAGGAGGTTAAGCTACTGCTTAACCTCCTTTTTTCTTCCATTTCCCTTGGGTTTTCATCTGATTTCTATTACGCTTGGCTTTTGAGTTTTTGTTGCCTCGTTTTTCTTTTGCTTTGTTAGGGTTAGCTGTTGGTCGGGCTTTTTTCTCGTGAAAACCACCCTTGAAGTCTGGGTTGTCTTTTCGTTTTTGATTGTCTATTTCTCTTTCATAGCCTTGTTTTTCTATGAAAGGTGTAGGTGCAACACTGACTTCTGTTGGTATTTGACTTTCGGGAACTGATATCCTGATGATTTCTTCAATTTTCTCAAAATGCCAAACCTCGGCTGGGTTGATAAAGGTAAAGGCCTTACCTTCATTTTCAGCTCTGCCTGTTCTGCCTATTCTGTGTACATAATCTTCATAGATCAGGGGAACATCAAAATTGATCACGTGGCTAACCATGGAAATATCTAATCCACGAGCCGCCACATCAGTAGCTACCAAAATCCTTACACTTCCTGCTTTGAAGTCTTCCATGGAGTTGATTCTCGTGTTTTGACCTTTGTTGGCATGGATCACACGTATTTCTCCTAGTTGCTTTCGTTGCAAATAACTAAAAACTGACTCTGCGTTTTTTCTTGATTTGGTAAAAATGATCACCCGATTTACAGACTCGTCCTGCAGTAGGTATTCAAGCAGATTGATTTTAGTCTTGATGTTTGGTACGTAATACTTGGTCTGTTGTATAGTTTCTGCGGTGGTAGCTTGAGCAGTGACTTCTATTCGCTCTGGAAACTCGAGGAATTCAGCAGAAAGGTTCTCCACTCTTGATCCGAAGGTAGCTGAAAAGAGTAGGTTCTGTCGTTTGCTCGGGATTACTTCTAGGATTCCCCTAATTTGAGGCATAAAGCCCATGTCTAGCATCTTGTCTGCTTCATCCATGACCATCGTTTTGAGGTCTCTGACGTAGATTTCCCCTTTTTTGTAGAGATCTAGGAATCTTCCCGGGGTAGAGATGATAATATCTACACCTGCTTGGAGTTTTTCAATCTGAGTTTTAGGGCCAATGCCACCATATAGACATACATATCTCAAATCAGTGTATTTCCCAAATTGAATCACAGCTTCTTCTATCTGCATGCAAAGTTCTCTAGTAGGAGCTAAAATCAATGCTCTAGGATGTTGACCTTGTGCATACTTGATTTTGAATAGTACAGGAAGGACATAGGCGGCTGTCTTTCCAGTACCTGTCTGTGCGATACCCAACACATCATGTCCAGCCAATGCCAATGGAATGGCTTTTTCTTGAATAGGTGTGGGCTTGGTATAGCCCGCCTCCTTGACAGCTTCCATTAGCTGTTTATTCAATTTAAAATTCTCAAAAGATAGAAGGCTATCAGACATGTTTGTTTAATTTTACAGGATAAGGGAAAAAGAAAAAGAAAAACTCAAAATTGATTTTTCTAGTTAATTACGACTATATGCTTTTTCCATTTAGGATAAATTGAATCAAAAACCTTTCATCAAATCTTAACAACCCATGAAAAGTATTTTAATAACAGGTGCAAATATAGTAAATGAAGGTAAGATTACCCCGATGGATATTTTGATCCAGGATGGGGTGTTCTATAATATAGGAAAAGATTTGTCTGAGTTTGAGGCTGACATCCATATTGATGCTAGTGGAAAATACATTTTCCCTGGGCTAATCGATGATCAGGTACATTTCAGAGAGCCGGGGCTGACTCATAAGGCTGATATCTATACAGAGAGTAAGTCTGCGGTAGCGGGTGGAATTACTTCTTACATGGAGATGCCTAATACCGTGCCTCAGGCGACGACCATTGAACTTCTTGAAGATAAATACAAAATAGCTGCCGAAAAATCCCTTGCGAACTATTCTTTTTTCTTTGGTGCTACCAATGATAACATTGAAGAGATCCTAAGAGTAGATCCTCAAAATGTCTGTGGAATCAAGGTTTTTCAAGGTTCTTCTACTGGCAACATGCTGGTAGATAATCAAGAAAGCCTCAGGAGAATATTTGCAGAATGCAAGCTCCTGATCGCAACGCACAGTGAAAATGACAATATCATCAAGGAAAACTTGGAGAAGTACAAGGATGAATTTGGAGATGATATTCCACCTAGCTACCATCCAAAAATCAGGTCAGAAGAAGCCTGCTATGACGCCTCCAAGAGGGTAGTAGATCTTGCTAGACAATATGGTACCAAGCTCCATGTGTTGCACATTAGTACAGGTAGAGAAGTGGAATTGTTTGATGATAGACTTCCGCTAGAAGAAAAACGCATCACTGCCGAGGCATGTATCCATCACCTGTGGTTCTCAGATGAAGACTATGAAGAGAAAGGAAATTTCATCAAATGGAATCCTGCTGTCAAAACTGCTGTGGACAGAGATAAAATCCTAGAAGGTGTTCTCAAAGGAAATATTGATGTGATCGCTACTGACCATGCACCACATACCCTGGAGGAAAAAGGAGAGAAATACCTCAAAGCTCCTTCAGGAGGGCCCCTTGCACAGCATAGTTTGGTTGCCATGTTGGACTTGTATCATGCTGGAAAAATCAGATTGGATCAGATTGCGCAAAAAATGTGTCACAATGTTGCCATCTTATTTGAGATTGAAAAAAGGGGGTATATCAGACCAGGCTATCATGCTGACTTGGTGATCGTAGATCTAGATAATCCATGGACTGTGTCGCGAGACAATGTACTTTCCAAATGTGGTTGGTCTCCATTTGAAGGACATACTTTCAAATCAAAAGTAACCCATACGATCGTTTCTGGACATTTGGCGTACGAGAATGGTACATTCCACGAAGAGAAAAAAGGAGCGCGCTTGAAATTTTCCAGAAAAATAATTGACTAGGGTATTGTTTACCAAAAAACCGGATATTACCTTTGCAGTCCAATCAGGCATCAGGCTTGATTCGAAGCGTTAAAATGGTGGTTGTAGCTCAGCTGGTTAGAGCGCTGGTTTGTGGATCCAGAGGTCGCCGGTTCGAACCCGGTCTTCCACCCAAAGCCCCTCTTTTTAGAGGGGTTTTTTCATTTTTAACAAATAAAATTGAACTATTGTGGCATAAATTTTGTCTCAAAAAATATAAAATTTTAAAAATCAAAAGAAATACGGCAATGTTTACATTATTCAAAGCTTCGCCAAAATTCCCAAAAATACAGCCTGTGAACTTAAAGTTCATTCAGTGCTATTTTGAAAAGTTTGAGGAGTCTCTCCGCAACTTTGAAGAATTACAAAAAGAAAGTATGGGCTCTTAAGTCGAGATATTATTAAAGGTTATGGAAACATAACCTTTATTTTTTGCTAGAATATTTTTCTTTCGGGATGGAAAAACTATTTTTATGGAAATCTCCAAACTTTTGACCAAATGAGTTATATCCATTTTGATAAAACACAGTTAATCAACCTGAATTATTCCCTAGATCGCGAAATCATCAGAACTAATCGTGGAGGGTCTTATACAAGTACTACAATTATAGGATGTAATACCAGAAAATACCATGGTTTATTGGTTTCTCCACAGCCCCAAATTGACAGCCAATTACATGTTTTGTTGTCTACTGTTCATGAAACTGTAATTCAGAGAGGAGCCAGCTTCAATTTAGGGATCAATAAGTATCCTGGTAATTATTCGCCAAGAGGGCATAAGTATTTGGAAGATTTTGACTCAGAGCCCATTCCAAAGCTGACTTACCGAGTTGGAGGAGTATTGCTTCAGAAGGAATTGATTCTTGATACTAATAGAGATAGGGTGATGATTAGGTACACCTTACTAGATGCGCATTCCCCAACCAAAATTAGAATTAGCCCTTTTTTGGCTTTCAGAGGATATCATGAATTATCCAAGGCCAATGATCGTATAGATCAAAGTTTTAAAAAAGCCCCGAATGGAGCCGTTTTTCAACTATATCCGGAGTACAGCCCTTTGTATTTGCAACTCTCCAAAAAGAATGACTTTCAGAGTATTCCCAACTGGTATCATAATATAGAGTACATCCAAGAGCGAGAAAGAGGCTATGCTTATCAAGAAGATCTATTTGTGCCTGGATATTTTGAGTTTGACATAGAAAAGGGAGAGTCCGTGATTTTCTCAGCTGGCCTTACGGAAGCAGATCCGGCTACCCGACAGCGTGCATTTGAAAAGGAATTAGCAAGGAGGATTCCTAGAAATAATTTCGAAAATTGTCTGCTAAACTCAGCTGGTCAATTTATTCAGAAAAGAGATGGGAAAACCCACGTGATTGCAGGATACCCTTGGTTTGGTTGGTGGGGCAGGGATACTTTTATAGCCAGTCCAGGGTTGACTTTGACCCATGGAAATAAGGATATATTTCTAGAGATCATGGATACCATGGTTGCTGACTTGAGCGGGCCACTTTTTCCGAATGTGGGAAGTGGCGTCATGCGCAATATGAACTCCATGGATGCGCCACTATGGTTCTTCTGGTCACTTCAGCAGTATATCGCTTTCACTGGAGATGAGAAGACAGTCAAGAAAAAATATTTAGAAAAGCTCAAGGGGATCATTGAGGGATTCAAAAATAGTACAGATTTCAACATTCATATGCAAGAATCAGGTTTGATCTATGGAGGTCAAGAAGGGATTGCATTGACGTGGATGGATGCGGTAAATTCAGATGGTCCTGTGACGCCAAGAATAGGTTGCCCAGTTGAAATCAATGCCTTGTGGTATAATGCGCTTTGTTTTTATCATGAGCTTTCTGGTGATCAAGAGATTGCTACTCTAGCAGAGCAGGTAAAATCAAGTTTTGTGTCTACTTACTGGGACGAGAAGAAAGGGTACTTGGCAGATGTGGTAGATGGAAATCACAAAGATTGGTCTATTAGGCCAAATATGCTTTTTGCGGTTTCGTTACCACATTCTCCTTTGGAAGAAAGTCAAATGGATCGAGTATTAGAGGTCATCAAATCCAAGCTTTTGACTCCTAGAGGGCTTAGAACATTATCCCCCGATGACCCTGGCTATAAGGGTTACTATTTTGGAGATCAATATGTCCGTGATAGAGCATATCACAACGGTACCGTTTGGGCATGGCTCTTGGGGCATTTTGCAGAAGGTTATTTGAAGCTACATGGAAAATCAGGAAAGCACTTTATTGAGAAAATCATTCAATCATTTGATGGAGTGATGACTCAATATGGTATAGGTACAGTGGCTGAAATATATGATGGAGACCCACCACATCGCCCTAAAGGAGCTATTTCACAGGCCTGGAGTGTGGGTGAGTTGTTGCGAATGATGCATTTAGTGAAAAAAGTTTAAGCAGATTTTTATGAAGGTTTTAATGTTTGGGTGGGAGTTCCCACCACATATTTCTGGAGGATTGGGTACAGCTTGCTATGGCTTGGTCAAAGGTTTGGTTCATCATAAGCAAGACATCATCTTTGTCGTTCCCAAATTGTGGGGTGATGAAGAACCTCTTGCTGATTTTGTCAATGCCAGTGATGTGACGGTAGATTACAGAGAGAAGAAATTCAGAGAAATTTGGAAGAATCTTACCTATTTAGAGGTGAGTAGTTTTTTGGTGCCATACCTCAGTCCAGAAGAGTTTAAGAAATATTCGGACTACGCGCTACATGATCGCACTGATGTAGATGAAAGTATTTTTAGCAATAAGTTTGAGTTTAGCGGTAAGTATGGTAAGGATCTCCTTCAGGAGGTTTCTCGTTATGCATTGGTCGCCGCGCAGATAGCTAAGTCAAAGGATCATGATGTCATTCATGCGCATGATTGGTTAGCTTATCCTGCTGGTATCGCAGCTAAGCAAATGAGTGGTAAGCCTCTAGTGGCACATATTCACGCAACAGAATTTGACCGGTCTGGAGAGTCTGTGAATAAGCCGGTTTTTGATATAGAATATGCAGGTCTTCATGCTGCTGATCATGTGGTGGCTGTAAGTCACCTTACTAGAAATATTGTCATTAATAAGTATGGTGTTCATCCTGACAAAGTAAGCGTACTTCATAACGCTGTGCTAGATGCCAGTATCATAGAAAGTAAGGTGAAGAAGAAAGTGCCAGAGAAAATCGTCACTTTCCTAGGTCGGATTACCTTCCAAAAAGGCCCTGAATATTTTGTAGAGGCCGCCAAAAAAGTACTCGAAAGAGATCCTAACGTGCGATTTGTGATGGCAGGCAGCGGAGACTTACTCAATGCCATGATCAAAAGGGTGGCTGAATTGAGGATTGGGACGAAGTTTCATTTTACGGGCTTCCTGAAGGGGCAGGATGTGGATGATATGTATGCCATGTCTGATGTGTATGTCATGCCTTCGGTATCGGAGCCTTTTGGAATTGCGCCCTTAGAAGCAGTGAGGCATAATACACCCGTAATTATATCCAAGCAATCGGGTGTAGCGGAGGTGTTACAAAATGCAATCAAAATTGATTTTTGGGATGTGGATGCTATGGCTGATGCCATTTTTGCCCTTTTACATTATCAGAGTATTTCCAAGATGTTCAAAGAACTTGGAAGCGAGGAGTTGAAAAACCTCAAGTGGGAGCATGTAGCTGCCAAATTAGTAACCGTGTATGAAAAAATAACAGAAGAATAGCCATGAGAACCATTTGTTTTTACTTTCAAGTTCATCAGCCATTGAGGATTAAGCCTTATAGGTTTTTTGATATAGGAGACGATCATTACTATTGGGATGATTATAGTAATAAAAGTATCATGAGGAAGGTCGCACAAAAATGCTACCTACCTATGAATGCTTTACTGTTGGATTTGATCAATCATTACAATGGGGCTTTCAAAGTAAGCTTTTCAATCTCTGGTGTCTGTTTGGATCAATTCGAGCTATATGCGCCAGATGTATTGGAGAGTTTCCAAAAACTAGTGGCCACGGGTCATGTGGAGTTGCTCAGTGAAACAGACGCCCATGCCTTGTGCTCATTGAAAAGTAATGATGAATTTGCTCGCATGGTGAAGAATCACAAAGAAAAAATCAAGAAGCATTTCAATGGATATGAGCCGAAGGTTTTCAGAAATACTGAGTTGATCTATTCTGATAGCATTGGTGCGATGGTCTATGAAATGGGTTACAGAGGAATATTGACGGAAGGTGCCAAACATATCTTGGGATGGAAAAGTCCCAATTATGTCTATCAAAATGCCATCAAGCCGGAGCTCAAGGTATTGCTAAAAAATTTCCAACTCAGTGACGATATTGCTTTTAGATTTAGCAATAAAACTTGGCCAGATTATCCATTGACTACCGATAAGTTTGTCAACTGGATCAATATGATTCCAAAAGAAGAAGAAACGCTCAACTTATTTATGGATTATGAAACTTTTGGAGAGCATCAATGGGCTGATTCAGGGATTTTTGATTTTATGAAAGCCCTTCCAGAGGCAGTGTTTCAAGGAAGTGACTTTGGATTTTCTACTCCTTCAGAAGTATTGGAGCGTGCAAAAAATATTGCTCCTATTCATGTGCCCACTCCGATTTCATGGGCAGATGAAGAGCGGGATTTGACCGCTTGGCTTGGTAATGATTTGCAGGATGAAGCTTTTGAGAAATTGTATCAACTTGAGCATTTGGTCAAGCTAATCGAAGATGAAGAGATTCAGCGGGACTGGACTTACCTACAGACCTCTGATCATTTCTATTACATGTGTACCAAGTTTTTCTCCGATGGAGATATTCACGCGTATTTCAGCCCTTATGATTCGCCCTATGATGCCTTCATCAATTACATGAATGCCTTGAGTGATTTCATTCTCAGAGTGGAGCAGCATCTCAAAAAGCAGATTACATAAACCCAAACTACCATTCCCCATGAGCAGAAATATCTTTATTGTATCATTATTAGCTTTTATGCTTGGTTTTTCTTGTCAGGTGAAAGTAGAGGAAAAAGGCAAGGATCCTGTGGAAACTATCATCACGAGATTCGATCGGCCTGATGCCAGTATACTCAAAGGAGTATATATTCCAGAAGACAAGGAATATTTTTACACTTCTGGCTTGGTAGCTGATGTTGTAGATGTGGACGCAGAGCCGGGAACTTACAAGCGATATGGAGATACATATCAGCAAAGCAAAAGCACCCTAGAAAAAATCAAGGCGACGCTTGCAGAAGCGGATTTTACCATGGAGGATGTATTTTTCTTAAGAGTTTATCTAGCACCTGATCAGGAGGGGAATATAGATTGGCAGGCTTGGTTCAAGGCTTATGGAGAATATTTCAACAATGATGCAAATCCAAATAAGGTAGCCAGAAGTACCATAGCTGTCTTCGCCTTAGCCAATCCAGATTTGCTTATTGAAATAGAAGCTGTTGCGGCGAAGTAGAATCATTATTGCTATCAAAAACTTTTCCCCAAACTGATTCCTCCCCATAGAGGATGGAATTTTGGACTATCTTCTGAACTCAGAAAAAGATTGAATCCAGGAGTGTAACCAACTCTGAAGAAGAAACCTCCTTCTGGTTTTTGATACCTGTAGCCTATTCTCAGGGGCAGGATTGCTTCTAGAGATTTGTCTTGTTGAAAATTATTGGCTGCATCTGGATTGAATACTAATGCACGAGAAGCATAAAAAGTAAGACCGGTGCCAATTTCCAAATGATGATTTGATTTTCCCCAGAAAGTGGAAATTTCAAGTGGTAACATAGGTGACCAAAAGGGAGAAATGTTTGAAGACTGACTCCCTCCACTTTGTTTGAATACTGAAAACCCAGCACTTCCCGAGATTTTTAATTTATCCTTCTGAAGTAGGATTCTATTGTAATTCACTGAATAATAAATTGAATTTCCCCCTAGCTCAACAAATATCGAGTTTTTGGCAGTGAAAATTTCAGCCTCTTCTTGGGCAATCGCATCGAAATGTGAACAAAAAAAAGTGAGCATAGAAACTAAGAACAATATATGGAAGCGTGATCTCATAGCCTTGTCTATAATTAAAAATCAGACAAATAGATGCTCAATTCAAATTAATTTCATTTTACAACTAAAAACTCAATAAAGCAATTTATTTTAGATAATTCTAAAAATATTTACATCATGAATATGAAATTATTTAGTCCAGAAAGAATTTCAATCTAAACTCGGCAAACTCAACTTATACTTGACTGCAATCAGTCTAATCGTAATGACCACTGACATGGAGATCAACAAGTTGTAGTCTCTTTCTAAGCCAAAATAGTTTAAAATCAAATATAAAATTGCTCCAGCCAAACAAGCGGATGCATAAATTTCCTTCCGGAATAAAATCGGGATTTCGTTGGTGAGTGTATCACGCAGCACGCCACCCATGACGGCTGAAAACATCCCCATGATAGCGGCGATTTCCACACTGACACCAAGGTTCAATGCTTTTTCCACACCCAATACAGTGAAAAATCCTATTCCTAGTGTGTCAAATAGAAACATGGTTTTGCGAAGTTTCAAAAGGAATCTTTGAAATAGAAAAGCTGATAGGATACCTGCGAAGATGGAATAGAGGAAATAGACGTCTCCAATCCAGACTAAAGGATAGCTTCCTAATAGCATATCTCTCAAACTTCCCCCTCCTATAGCTGTAATGAATCCTGTAAAACCTGCACCAAATAGGTCATGCTCCCGATCTTTGACAGCCAATGCACCAGAAATTGCAAAGACAAATGTGCCTGCTAGCTCAAGGGGGTATTGTAAGTCCAATGGATTAATAATTAGGTTTTATAATGTAGCTAAGGTAAGTAAAATGATTGCTAAAAGTACGAGCTGCATGATTTATATAAAAAATCAAATACTTCTGTAGCACTTTTGGTATGACTTTCGTCAGGAGAATATCAAACACGCACGGTTATGAAAAATTGGATTATAATTTTGATGTTATGTGGGGCAGCTATCTTGGTTGCGTTTCAGTGTGAGGATTTAAGTCCATTGGAATCCTCTAATTTCATAGATCCTTCAAAAATCAACAAAGACGCAGCATGTTACATGATTTACGCACCTGTTTGCGGGTGTGACAACAAGACCTATGGCAATGACTGTATCGCAATCAACGCTGGCGTTACATCCTATACCAAGGGTGCCTGTAAGTGAGTTTTATCTTTTACTGAACATCCTCGTACCACTTTTCTTCAAAAGTTGAGTTGACTTCAACATCTGCTGTAAGTACCTTGTAAACCATCCAGATCACTAGTGCCGGAGAGATGGAAAAGGCGAAGAGAATAATAGCTGTGTTGAGGTTGGCAAGTATAGCCGTCACGTAAACCAAGAGCAAGGCAGTGACTAGATAGATGGGGAAGAGGTAATTTTTCATCTTTTTCAAATTAATCCGACACTATTGTAAACTAGCCTAGGGACTATCTTGTTATAAGCCCAAGATGAAAGGATTCAGATTTACACAATACATACCCCCACAAGATCCAGAAAAAAACAATTTCGAAAACCTTTTAAATATCTTCTTGCAATTGGTCACCATGACAGGAGGAGATGTCGCAGAGGCTTTGAGTTGGTTGACCAATTTGGATAAGCAATACAACCTCACTACACCACAATATGGAATTGGAGACTTCATTGAAGACCTGAAATCCAAGGGCTATTTGACTGAAGAAAATCAAAAAGGGGAATTCAAAATCACTGGCAAAGCGGAGCAATCAATCAGAAAATCAGCTTTAGAAGAAATTTTTGGGAAATTAAAGAAATCCAAAGGCGGACAGCATAAAACTACCCACTCGGGAGCAGGCGATGAAAAAGGGACTGATAGAAGACCTTATTCTTTTGGTGACAATCTTGATCAGATTGCTTTGACGGATTCATTGAGAAATGCTCAAGTCAATCATGGTTTTTCTGGAGATTACCTGCTGACTGAAGATGATTTGGAAGTTGTCGAAAATGAAGTCAGAACGCAGACTTCTACTGTTTTGATGATCGACATTTCCCATTCTATGATTCTCTATGGAGAAGACAGAATCACGCCTGCGAAAAAAGTGGCCATGGCCCTTGCTGAATTAATCAAAACAAGATACCCTAAAGACACACTAGATATCATTGTGTTTGGGAATGATGCCTGGCAAATAGAAATCAAGGATTTGCCTTATTTGCAAGTTGGTCCATATCATACCAATACCGTCGCAGGATTAGAATTAGCCATGGATTTGCTTCGCAGGAGAAAGAATCCCAATAAGCAAATATTCATGATCACAGATGGTAAACCCACCTGTCTAAAAGTTGGGATCAAATATTATAAAAATAGCTTTGGGATCGACAGCAAGATATTGAGTGAAACGCTCAAGTTGGCTGCGCAATGCAGAAAGCTAAAAATCCCCGTGACAACATTTATGATTGCTTCAGATCCTTATCTGAAGGAGTTTGTCAAAGAATTCACCAAAGTTAACAATGGAAATGCCTATTACAGTAGCTTGAAAGGGCTCGGAGATTTGATTTTTGAAGATTATAAGCGTAACAGAACTAAAAGATTTTAAAAAATGGAGTACAATAAATTGACTGCTAAAGAATTACTGAAAATAAAAACCTTGGGAGAATTGAAAGCCGCCGGCTACGAACCCAAGTCTATCAAAGAAGAACTCAGACAAAACTTGATCTCAAAAATCCAGAAGGGCGAAAATGTCTTTGAGGGGATTTGGGGATACGAGGATACGGTAATTCCTGATATTGAAAGAGCCATTCTCTCCAGACACAACATCAATTTGCTTGGCTTGAGAGGTCAGGCAAAAACTAGAATCGCTCGAATGATGACTTTTTTATTGGACGAATTTGTGCCCGTGATAGAAGGATCCGAATTGAATGACGATCCGCTTGCACCTCTTTCTGCCTCGTCCTTGGCATTGATAGAAGCCAAAGGAGACCACACGCCAATCAAGTGGTGGCACAGAGCAGACCGCTACACTGAAAAATTGGCCACGCCAGATGTTTCAGTTGCCGATTTGATCGGGGATGTAGATCCCATCAAGGCTGCGACCATGAAGCTTTCATACAATGACGAACGGGTAATTCATTATGGATTGGTACCGCGTTCGCACAGATCGATTTTTGTAATCAACGAACTTCCAGATTTACAAGCGAGAATTCAGGTTGCACTCTTTAATATTTTGCAAGAAGGAGATATTCAGATCAGAGGATTTAAATTGAGGCTGCCATTGGATATTCAGTTTGTCTTCACGGCGAATCCGGAGGATTATACCAATAGAGGATCTATCGTGACGCCATTGAAGGATAGGATTGAAAGTCAGATTATCACCCATTATCCGAAGACTATTGAAATCGGGAAACAAATCACTGCACAGGAAGCCAAATTGGATGGAAAGCCTTTGGACAAAATCCATGTGCCTGAGTTGATGAAGGATTTGATTGAGCAGATTGCGATAGAGGCGAGACACAGCGAGTATGTGGATGAGAAAAGTGGGGTTTCGGCAAGGTTGACGATCTCGGCTTATGAAAACTTGATTTCAGCTGCTGAAAGAAGACTCTATAAAAATAAGGAAGAAAATACGGTTGTTCGAATTTCAGATTTGATTGGTGTTATTCCTGCCATTACCGGAAAAGTAGAATTGGTTTATGAAGGAGAGCAGGAAGGCGCAGGCTTGGTTGCTTACAACTTGATAGGAAAAGCCATCAGAACCTTATTTGTGGATTATTTCCCTTCACCTGAGCAAAAGAAAAAGGATAAAGAAGGCAATCCTTATGTGTTGCCATTATCTTGGTTTGGCGAAGGAAATTCCTTGGATGTCTTGGCATCACAATCAGACAAGGAATATAAATCAGAATTGCATCAAGTGCCAGGCTTAGAGGACATCATCACGGCCACCATCAAAGGACTTCCTGAAAAAGAGAAAGAATTCTTTATGGAATTTGCACTTCATGGATTGGCAGAATACAGTCAGTTGAGCAAGAAGCTTCTGGATACAGGCATGCAATTTAAAGACCTTTTCAGCTCCATGTTTGACATGGGCGCCCCCGATGAAGATGACTTTGATGAGGATGATAATTGATTTATAAAAGAAAATAGCCCAGATCATTTTGGATATGGGCTATTTTCTTTTACTATTCTCTTTATTTCAAGAATAGTAGAGAAAATGGTGGTTCATCATATTTATTAGTGAAATGTTTAGAGGCAGTCTGCTTAACCGCTCCAAGTAAGTTGTCTATACGATCATCATATTTTAGGTTATTTAAAGCGTAAAATTTTTGGAAATTACTTTTTCTAATTTCCAAACTAGTACTATTTATGGTATGAAAATGATCAGGTTTCAATACAGAAACTAAGTAACCATCAGTTGTGGTGATTGGTTTAATATCTGCGTTAGAAGAAACTATGTCATCTAAAATCCCATAAGAAGTTAAATTCATATTGTTTTTCACTCCCTTGTAAAATAACTTATTGGCAAAATTAAAGACTGCTAGTTCTTTGTTATTAAAATAGAACAAGCTCATTAATCCACTTGATTTTTGAATTTCACCATTTATGAACTGACCTGACTGACTTGGCTCTCTTTTTAAAACCAAATCCACGTATTTTATTCTCTCTTCCAAAGTGGGAAAGATTGGGCTTTCAATATTTTCTATATGTTTTACGATTTTGTTATTCTTTAAGTAAATCAATTCAAAAGAGCTAGGAGGATGAATTATCAATGTATCTCCCTTTTCTGAAAATACATTGTACTCAGCTACTGAATTCAAATTATGAAGTTCGATTTCTAAATCAGAATAAATAAGTTCATTCAATTGATAATCATACACTTCGACTCTATTTTTTTCTAGCCGACCTTTCTCATTTGCATTTGCAGGATTTTGTACATATAAATACTCTCCTTTTGCATAAATATTCCCAAGCCTAATTATTTTTTCAAATTGAAATTCACCATTAAGGTTAAATACTAATAATTTTGATAACCATTGATCATAAATATAAATTAGCTTTTTTTCTTTGTTTATTGTAAAGCTAGTAATCTCTGAATATTCTTCAGGCCCTTGACCAATTTTACCAATTTCAGAGATAAATTTTCCGCTTTTATCAAATTTTGATAATGGAAATTGTCCTACTCCTTGTAGGTAAATCTTTTCTTCAAATTGAACAACATTTTTAATTTCTGAAATTCTTGTTTTTGCGGCAGGATTTTCTTCAAGTATTACTAAGTAACCTGAATCGAAAAAATCTGATGCCAGAGAAAAGGATGCAGCCTTTAAATCAGAAATAGAAGTTGCTTTTAATGAAGCAATTATATCTTCGTTTTGTGGTTTAGTCCTATTACAACTCAGTAGGACTAAACAAAATAGTATTTGAATAAATAGCTTCATAAGTTAAATTTAAAATCTCTCTAAACTAGTTTTTTTTGGTAAAAAAAACAATTTAGTGATTTTCATCATTTAGTATCAATTATGATTTTATTGAAAACACCTCAAAATACCTGTCTCTTGAAGATAATTTACCAAAGAAGATTTTGTGATTGCCGACATAGACTTATGAGTAATGAAAAAATGTAAATTTTTAACCTTCAAGAAATATTTAAAAATACTAACTCATATATAAAACAAAAAACCCAGCTTCTGATTCAGAAACTGGGCTTTTTGATTTATACAGAATTATATTGATTAAAGCACTCTCTCCGCCTGATTGAAGAAGAAGTTTCCTTCGATTGTTGCGTTTTCGTCAGAGTCAGAACCGTGAACCGCATTTGCTTCGATAGATTTAGCGAAGATTTTTCTGATCGTTCCTTCCGCTGCATCAGCAGGGTTGGTAGCGCCGATCAATTTGCGGAAGTCTTCCACTGCATTGTCTTTTTCAAGGATAGCAGCGAAAATAGGTCCTGAAGACATGTATGCACAAAGGTCAGCGTAGAAAGGTCTCTCTTTGTGTACCTCGTAGAATTTGCCTGCCAATTCAGGAGTCAATTTTGTAGCTTTCATTGCTACTACCTTGAAACCTGCATCTTCGATCATTTTTAAAATTGCACCTGAATTACCTGCGCCAAAAGCATCAGGCTTGATCATTGTGAAAGTTCTGTTAGTTGCCATATGGATAGATTTATATCGTTTTTTGAATAAGGGTGCAAAAATACGGGAAATAAATGAAGTTCCGAATGTTGGATGTGAAATCTCTGTTATCTCTTTAATTTCTAGTCTCTTACCTGTATTGGGAATTTTCAAAAATTATCCTGACCTTTGCAGACTGTGTTCTCCAAAGAGAATCGACAAAAGCTTAAAAATGCAAGCATTAGAGTTATTCAAAAATAAAATCGCCTCCCCAGCCAAGATTGTAATTACCACCCACCACAAGCCTGATGCAGATGCACTGGGTTCTTCATTGGGTTTGAAAAATTACCTGATCAAAAAAGGCCATGAGGTAACAGTTATCACTCCTTCTGATTATCCCTCATTCCTACATTGGATGAAAGGAAACGAAGAGGTCATTAACTTCGAGGATAAATCCCATCAAAAGGAGGCTATCCAAAAAATCGAAGCAGCAGAAATCATTTTTTGTCTTGATTTTTCTTGCCTGAGCAGGCTACAGTCCATGCAAGACCATGTCAAAAATTCTTCTGCTTATATCGTCAACATCGACCATCACCAAGACCCCAAAGATTTCAGTCAATTTAGCTATTGGAGTACAGATGCAGCAGCTACCTGTGAGTTGGTTTATGAATTGATCGTAGATGAACTTGGAGATAAGGATCTGCTTGATGCTGATATTGCAGATTGTCTTTATGCGGGGATCATGACTGATACGGGAGGTTTTAGACATCCCAATACAACCAAGAATGTTCACCTTATCACCGCTGAACTGATTGAGTTAGGTGCTGACAATACCAAAATATCTAAGTTGATTTATGACACCAATAGTGTGAATAGACTGAAGTTTATCGGTTTTGCCATTTCACGTAGGTTGGTCATCAATCAAGATTTAAGGATAGCGTATTTTGCGATTTCAAAAAAGGATTTGAAGAAATATGCCTCTCAGACAGGAGATACAGAAGGCTTGGTGAATTATGCCCTATCTATAGATGGGATCAAGATTGCAGCCTTATTTACAGAGCGTGAGGATGGGATCAAGATTTCCTTCAGGTCTGTTGAAGAAGTTGCGGTCAATAAGTTTGCTCAAGAACACTTCAATGGTGGAGGCCATAAAAATGCATCCGGAGGAAAATCAGACTTGACATTGAGCGAGACAACAGAGAAATTTGAGCAATTAATCAAAGATAATACAAACACTTTATACAATCAATTAGAACTCATCCATGAAAAAAATTAAAAGCCTTTTATTGTCAGCCGCAGTAGTAGCGTCGGCAGTATCCATGTCAGCATGTACCAAAACTAAAAAAACAACATCTGACGGCATAGAGTACACTTACATCAAGGAGGGAAAAGAAGATCCTAAAAACGGTGAATATGTGCTCTATAACTTAATCGTGGCTACCGAAAATGATTCCACCTTTATTTCTACTTATGATCAAATGCAGCCTGGGTACATGCTTTATAATGACTCTGCAGTTGCTACGAATGGTATGGATGAAATCTTCTTAGGCTTGAGAAAAGGAGATAGTATTTCCTTCGAGGCACCAGCTGTAAAAGTATTTGGAGAGTTTAATATTCCACCATTTATTCAAGAAAATGCCAAAGTGAAGATTCAAATTGGCGTATTTGATGTATTGGACGAGGAAGGCGTTAAAGCTTATTTCACTGCTTTGCAAGATGCTCAAATGAAAAAGCAAGCTGAGAAATCAGCAGAGCAGCTTGAAATTGATGTAAAATTGATCGAGGACTATATTGCGCAAAATAATTTGAAAGCGAACAGGACAGAATCAGGCCTTTTTTACGTCATAGAGAATGAAGGAACCGGATCTCAGATTGAAGCAGGACAAGTTGCTGCGGTAGATTATGCTGGATACCTTTTAGATGGTACACTATTCGATACCAGTAATGAAAAAATTGCCCAAGATAATGGTATCTACAACGAGCAAAGAGGTGGATATGAGCCTATAGATGTTCAAGTAGGTATGGGTAGAGTGATTCCAGGATGGGACGAGGGTTTAGCCTTGCTGAAAAATGGGTCCAAAGCTAAGTTCTTGATCCCTTCCACCTTAGCGTATGGTGACAGACAGTCAGGTCCTATCATTAAGCCAAACTCTGTTTTGATCTTCGACGTAGAAGTGAAGGATGTTAAATAATTGAAATTTATGAAAAAGTTAAGCGTTGTAGTTTTATCATTTTTCCTGTTAGCAACAGGTTGTATTTCTGATCAGGAAAATGCAGATGTGATTCTTCAAAGAGAGATACAAGCATTTGAAAAATACATCGCAGATAATAACGTAACTGGAGTCAAAGAAGAGCGAGATCCTGGTCTGGGTTTTATATTCATTTGGAAGGAAACTTCTGAAAGCGGTGTAAAGCCAGTCCCCGGGCAGCGTGTCACCGTTGATTATGTTGGGAAATTTCTTGAGAACGTTGTCTTCGATACTTCTAAAGAAGCTGTCGCAAAAGCAAATAATATTTTCAATGCCAATAGAATCTATGAACCGTTGACATACACCTTCAATGCAGGTTCAGTAATCCCAGGTTTTGATTTTGCTGTATCCAAAATGGATATTGGAGATAAGATTCTTGCCTTTATTCCATCACTTTATGCTTATGGAAGAGCGGGAAGCCCTCCTGTAATCGGTGGCAATACTCCATTAATCTTTGAACTTGAATTATTGCCTACTATCCTTGAAGAAGAAGACGAATCTGATGATTAGAATGATGAATAAATACAGTTTGATTTTTGTATTAACCTTATTGGTTTTAGCTTCCTGCGATCAACAAAATCCTTTTGGCGGTCCAACGTATGATTTTGATGGGAATCTAGCAGCTGATAGAGTTAAAATAGATGAATATCTATTGTCTACTCCTATTGATAGCCTTTACAGGATCCACGATCCTTCTGGGGTAGTGATCATTGTACAAGAAGAAGGTGAAGGATCAAGGCCTGGATCCAATAGTGTTGTTTACACGAATTACATTGGTAGCTTATTGGATGGATCAGTTTTCGACACAAGTATTGAAGATGTAGCTAGAGCCAATGATATCTTCGATGATAATAGAAGCTACACTGTGTTTCTTTTCACCATTCCTGGGCCAAATAGTACTGGGTCAGCTATACCTGGATTCAATTTTGGGTTTAGAAGATTGAGATCTGGTTCCAAAGCCGTGCTTTTGATTCCTTCCCCTCTGGGTTATAGGGACTCTGATACCAATGAAAGGATACCTCCAAACTCAGTTCTCAGGTTTGATGTGGATTTTCTAGGAATAGATTAAACAATTCAAAAAGCAGCTGATTTAGCTGCTTTTTTTGTTTTTGAAGATTAAGATACCTTGATATTTTTACCTTCCTTGCTTTTTTATTTCTATCTTCAAGCTGGAAGGAGCCAAATGATCATTGGAACACCTGCCTTACTTTTAAACCAAAAACCCAAATACGATGACCTTGAATTTAATAGTGAATCTACAGATAATTACGCCAGCGCTTAACCATGAGAGAAGCTATTTTTATTGGCGATCTAAAACAGTTATTTCGGAACTCAAAATTCTTTCATTATGAAAATCGCATTGATCAAGGAAGGGAAAATTCCAGCCGATAAGCGAGTGGCCTTTACGCCAGAACAGATTTTGGAGTTGCATCGCGTCTATCCCCAGCTCGAAGTAGTAGTGGAGAACTCCGATGTCAGGTCATTTGAAGATATAGAATATATGTCAAGGGGGATTACGGTCACCGATGATATTGAAGATTGTGATGTGTTTATGGGGATCAAAGAAGTTCCCATAGTCCAATTGAAAGATGAGAAGACGTATGTGTTTTTTTCTCATACCATCAAGAAACAACCATACAATAGGGCACTGCTTCAGGCTATCATCCAAAAGCAAATCAAGTTGATTGATTATGAAGTGATCAAGAATCCTCAAGGAGAAAGAGTTGTAGCTTTTGGGCGCTGGGCGGGAATAGTTGGTGCTTACAATGGACTTTGGACCTATGGGAAGAAATCGGGTCTATATGATATCAAGAGAGCATATGATTGCTTCGATCGAGAAGAGTTGGATAGGGAACTTCATAAAGTACAGCTACCACCTATCAAAATTGTTGTAACTGGCACAGGTCGTGTTGGGAAAGGTGTGGTTGAGGTGCTTCTAGAAGCTGGAATGAGGCAAGTGGATTCGCATGATTTTTTGAATGCTTATTTTGAAGAACCAGTTTTCACAGTCCTTTCATCCTCGCATTTTAATAGAAGGAAAACAGATGGAGGATTTGATAGGATTGAATTTTATAAAGAACCAGAGAAGTACGAAAGCCATTTCTTGAAATATGCGGAAGTCAGTGATATTCTGATGGCTGCTGCCTATTGGGACAATCGGGCACCTAGACTTTTTAGTCCTGAAGATATCAAGTCTGATGATTTCAATATTTCCGTAATAGCGGACATTACCTGTGATATTCATGGTTCCGTGCCGACTACAATTCGTGCATCTAAAGTGCTAGATCCAGTGTATGATATCGATAGGGAACATTTCGAAGAGTTGCCACCATTTGGTAAACAAACAAGTATCTCTGTGATGGCCATCGATAATTTGCCTACTGAGTTGCCCCGGGATGCCTCCAAAGATTTTGGGGAACAGTTGATGAAGTATTTCATTCCAGAGCTGATGAAGCCAAGGTCGGAAATGATAGAGAAAGCTACGGTAGCCAAAGAAGGGGATTTGACATTAGAGTTTATATATTTGAAGGAATTTGTAGCTGAAAATAGCCAAGAAAATGAAAAATATTGAGCGATATATTGAGCAGACAGTCTTGAAGCCCTTGACCACAGATACAGACATCGAAAATCTTGTGCAAGAAGCAAAGGATTATGGTTTTATCGGCATCTGCGTACCCCCATTTTGGGTAAAGAAAGCCAAGAGAGAAATAGGAGATGCGCCTATCCAACTGGTTACGGTAGTGGGTTTTCCTCTAGGTTATAATATGAGCGAGGCCAAAGCACACGAGACAGAGCTAGCTATTAGGGACGGCGCTGATGAGATAGATGTAGTCTGGTCTCTTACTGCCTTCAAAGCGGGAATGAACTGGCCAAAAATAGAACTGGCCAAGCTAGCCAATATTTGTCATCAACATGAGCGTATACTCAAAGTGATTATTGAGACCGCTTACCTGAATGATGCTGAAATCATCCAAGCCTGTGAGATTTGTAGAGACGCAGGAGTTGATTATGTCAAAACCTCAACAGGCTTTGCTCCTGAGGGAGCTAAGGTAGAACATATCGCCTTGATGCGTGCCAATCTACCTAGCAATGTGGGAATCAAAGCTAGTGGAGGTATTAAGAATTATGCACAAGCCAAAGCACTGATCGAAGCAGGAGCAGATCGAATTGGAACAAGTTCTGGTGTGGAGATCGTGAAAGAACAAAAAGCCCAGCAGGATTAATTTTCTGTTGGGGTTTCTGTTTGATTGATTTTTTTCTGGTTGGCCTGTGAAGTAGCCATATCCTCATTTTTATTGAAATAGATCAGCAAAAAAGGAATGATAAAAAAGGTGAGCAATATATATGCAAACCCAACTACCCTTGTTTTGACGGACTCTTTACCCAAGAATGTGGCAATTTTTACTGGGATGTTCCTTACTGAAGAAATGGGCATAAACACCAAGGCCCCGATGAAATTGAAAAGCACGTGCACAATGGCAATGCTGATGGCTGCCTCAGTCTTGTAGATTGCAGCAATGACTGCGGTAATGGTGGTTCCAATATTGGCGCCAATAATAAAGGGGAAAACCTTGATTAAAGAGATTTTTCTATTGGCTACCGCGGGTACGATTAAGGAAGTGGTGACGGTGCTAGACTGAACCGCAGCCGTGAAAAACACACCATAAATGAATGCAACAAAAGGGGATTTGAAAATATGTTTGCTGACTTTCTTATAGTTATCAGAGACGAAAGAGCGAAAGACAGTCACAGATAGTAACTTAATGGCTCCAAATACGAGCAATACACTAAAAATCAATGCGACTATCGGTAGCCTTAGAAAATCTACCACCCACAGTGATAGGGGTCTTGTAAAAAGGACATTGTACTTATACTGACCTTCAAAATCATTATTAGAGTCAAAAAAAGTGTTGGTGATGTACATAGCTGAGCTGCTCAAAAATCCAAAGTAGAATTCTAAAGGAAATAGAATTATTACAGTGATGATATTGAATACATCATGTAACACGCCAGCAGAAAGTGCTTTTTTGAATTCTCCCTTTTTCATAATGAATGAAAAAGAAACTAAGGTACTGGTAATGGTGGTCCCTATATTGGCTCCCATGACTAATGGTACTGCCTGCATCAATGAAAGATTGCCGGAAGCTACTACTGCTACAATCATAGCAGTCACTGTGGAACTGCTTTGAATCAGGGCAGTCATCAGCAAACCAATGAAAAGACCTACGAAAGGATTGTTAGTGGCTTGAAAAATCTCCTTTGCCAACTCATTGTTAAGCTGAAGCATAGACACTGTCAACAAGTCTATGGCAAACATGAACAGCAACAAGGCAAGGAGCATTTTCAAAAAGAAAAGTGCCTTATTGGGCTGTTGTGTAGATACTTTGTTGGTTGTCATTGATTGATTATGCTCCTGATGGCTTCACCTATCCTAAATTATGCTACAAAGTAAGGGGAGATTATGGAAATAAGAGGTGAATCAATATGAAGATATTGTTAATATTAATTTGGAATCTAAGCGGTTCTAAAATTAAAAATTAGAATTATATTTTTTGATTCTAAAGAAAGGGTGATTAAAATTTTGCTTTGTACTTGACTTTGGAGTGCGACTCAATAACTTTGCAGTATTAAGAAATGGTATCATTGTCTTAACAATTTGTTAACATTCATGCCAAATAATCTTCTTTAACTTTGCACTTGAAAATTTCAACGCCAAAACCTAACTATGGCTAAGCTCAAAGATCAAAACATTAATCAGGACGCACTCTCAAAAGCATCCTACGCACTTTTTGATTTTACAAAGAAAGAAAAATCCTTTTTGGTCATTATTCTTATTTTGGTGTCAGTTGCCGGAATCCTGACACCATATACATATGCCGCTATGTGGTTTGGTTTTGCATTGGCAGCCTACTCGGCCATTGCCAATGATAGTATTCAGACCATAGGTACCTTTATTGCTTCCAATCAGAATAGGAAGTGGTATTGGTTATGGTTGTTTATGGGGGTTATTTTTGTTGGTACGGTAACATATAGCTGGATTACATTCAATGGCGATGTCAGCTATGAAAGACTACAAGTACCAGGTTTGGAGCAAGCACCTCAGAGTTTTGTGTTCCTTCAGTTGGCAGCACCTATCGTCCTGCTAGTCATGACTAGGATGAGAATGCCCGTGTCAACTACTTTTCTATTGCTCAATGTTTTCACTTACAAGGCCGGGACGATTGTCAGTGTGATGCAAAAAAGCTTCTTGGGCTATTTGTTAGCATTTGGGATCGCTATAGTGGTATGGTTTGTTTTGGAGAAATTTGTCAAAGCCTACCTCAAAGGCAAGCCAAAGCCTTATTGGTATGTCTTACAATGGATCACATCAGGGACACTCTGGGCAGTATGGATCATGCAGGATGCTGCCAATATCGCGGTATTCTTGCCAAGACAGTTGAATGTATGGGAGTTTGTAGCCTATGCGGGGTTTGTGTTTTTAGGCTTAGGTTTTCTATTTTACCTCAAGGGTGACAGGATCCAAGGGATAGTCAATGAAAAGACCAAAGTCACTGATGTCCGAGCGGCTACTATTGTAGATTTTGTCTATGCGATTATTTTGTTCTACTTTAAGATGGTCAATAATGTCCCGATGAGTACCACTTGGGTGTTTATTGGTTTGCTGGGAGGTAGAGAGCTTTCTATTGCCTTAGCCAAATCGCGGAAACTCAAGAAGCGTAAGGCTAGGCTGGTGAGGGCTTATAGACTAGCTAGAAAAGACATGACACGTGCATTGATAGGCTTGCTGGTTTCTTTGATTCTGGCCTTGATCATCAATGAAGGTGTAAGAAAAGAGATATTTGAGTTGATATTTTAATATGGTCCACGGTCGATGATTTTCACACGACCGTGGACGATTTAAGCTTTATTTTTTCGTTACAATTGATTCAATTCTCGTATTTTTGACATACGATGGAATTATATACAGACGAGTATTTTATGAATGAGGCCATGAAGATGGCCAAGGAGGCTTTTGAAGATGATGAGATCCCCGTGGGTGCAATCGTAGTCTGTAGGAATAAAGTAATCGCTAAGGCTTACAATCAAACAGAAAAGCTGACCGATGCCACAGCCCATGCCGAAATGCTAGCCATCACAGCAGCCGCCAATGCACTAGGTTCCAAATATCTCAATGAATGTAAACTTTATGTGACTTTGGAGCCATGTGTCATGTGTGCAGGAGCGAGTTTTTGGTCGCAGCTTGGTGAGGTTCACTATGCAGCATCCGATCCGAAGCGGGGTTTTGCGCGATTCTCAGAGGGCTTGCTACATCCCAAAACCAAAGTTCATGCTGGCTTGATGGCTGCTGAGTCAAAGCAATTGCTGGATGAATTTTTTCAAAAATTGAGAAAATGAGCATTTTGTCATCAGAAAAGAACTATTTATAAGTGGGGTTGGTTAATTGGATGTATGTGTATACAATGAAATAAATTTTATCATAAACTATAAAACCAAAAACATTATGGCTTTTGAACTTCCAAAATTACCTTATGATTTTAATGCGCTAGAGCCGCATATTGATGCAAAAACTATGGAAATCCATCATGGTAAGCACCACAATGCTTATGTGACTAACTTGAACAATGCCATCGCAGGAACTGACCTTGAAGGTAAGTCTCTAGAGGAATTGATGAAAGTAGCAGGATCTAATGCTGCGGTAAGAAACAATGGTGGTGGTCACTATAACCACAGCCTTTTTTGGACTATCCTTGCACCAAACGGTGGAGGTCAACCTTCTGGGGATTTGGCAGCTGCTATAGATGCTAAGTTTGGTTCTTTTGATGCTTTCAAAGAAGAATTCAACAAGGCAGCAGCGACTAGATTCGGTTCTGGATGGGCTTGGCTTTGTGTTGATGAGAAAAAGGAACTTTGTGTATGCTCTTCCCCAAACCAAGATAATCCTTTGATGGATGTAGCGGAATGCCCGGGTACGCCAATCCTAGGTCTTGATGTATGGGAGCATGCTTATTATTTGAACTATCAAAACAGAAGACCTGACTATGTAGGAGCTTTCTGGAACTTGGTCAATTGGGACGAAGTAAGCAAAAGATTTGCAGCAGCTAAATAATTAAGTTGCTTGATATCACCTCAAACCCTGTAGGCTTTCAGCTTGCAGGGTTTTTTTTGTGTACCCAAAGCGAACAATCAAACTGTTCGGAATTGGAACAAAGATATTTTTTTGAATTTATATAATATATTGATAATCAACATATTATAAATTAAAATCCCTCTTGGCACTGCTTTTTCATACTGGTCTGTACCAAATAACTCAGACACAATTAATTTCTAAACCAATGAAAATTTCTATCCAAGTTTTTACCATCTTTTTTGCTTTTCTCCTAGGGGTCAGTAATGTAGCAGCAAAAGAGATTTCCATCATTCGGGGGCAAGTTCATGATCAAAAGGGCGAAGCCTTACCCTTCGCAAATGTGATGCTGGTGGACGCTCAGTCCGAATCCATGATCACCGGTGCCGTGACAGATGAGTCCGGAAACTTTATTTTGGAATCCTCTCGATCGGGAGAGTTTAAGCTGTTGGTTTCTTCCATAGGATTTGAAACCTTCAAGTCAGAGACTTTTCAGTTAAATGCAGGAGAGAAGAAGGACTTTGGAGCCCTCAGCATCACAGAAGAAATCGCAGCCTTGGGCGAAGTCACCGTAAGAGCCAATCGTCCTGAAGTCATCATCGAGCCTGATAAGACTACTGTCAACATAGAAGGCACTGTGATGGCAGAAGGCAATACCGCACTTGATGTCATCGGAAGGTCTCCAGGGATCTATGTAGATCAAGAAGGGAATATCAACCTCAATGGTCGCTCTGGTGTGACTGTGATGATCAATGACCGTCAGACATACATGAGTGCGGCGGACTTGGCTAATTTTCTAAGAGCGATGCCAGCTGAAAATATCAAGAGTATAGAAATCATCAACAACCCAAGTTCGCGCTTCGATGCAGAAGGTGCCGCAGGGGTGGTCAACATCAAGTTGAAGAAAAATAATATCGATGGTGTATTTGGCAATGTCCATGTAGGAGGACAGTATAATGGTCAATTTGCTCCTAATACTGGCGTGACAGTAAATGTGAAAAAAGGGAAATGGACGAATAATGCCAGTCTAAACTACAGTGAGTACGCTATCTACAACGATTTAGAAATTTTGAGAAATTTCCAGCTGGCAGAAGGTCTATCTGTCTTTGATCAGGATAGCAGGATCACTACTAGAGGCAAGAACCTGTTTTTCAATGGAGGATCTGATTATGAAATCAACAAAAACCACAGCTTGGGAGTCAGTGTACAAGCTTCTAGTTCCAATGGTACCGACATCAGTAAGGCATTGACACAAGTTAGCAATCCTGGTACCACAGATCAGAACTTCCTAAGATCTATCAATGATAGCGAGAATAGCAACTATAGGCTTTTTGGTAACTTCCATTACGTGGGTTTATTGGACACCTTGGGAACAAAGATCACTACAGATGTAGACTTCACCAAGATGCATTCAGATGCTGCTGCCACCTTATCCAACAGCTATTGGCTCAATGATGCTGAGGATCAGGCTTCTTTTGATAGGATTCGTAACCTCAATAATATGGATTATACCATATTCACTGCCAAAGTAGACTTCACCAAGCCCTTTGGAAAGGGTCGCGTATTGGAGACAGGTTTGAAGGGAAGCTGGGTCAAATCTGACAATGACCTAGACCTTAGCAGGTCTATTGGAGAGGGGCCTTTTAACCCTGACCCAAATAGCAATAGATTCATTTACGAAGAAAATGTCCTAGCAGCCTATGCTTCTTATAAAAGTAAGTTCTCTGACAAAGTGAGTTTCCAAGCAGGCTTGAGAGGGGAATACTCTGATATTTTGGGTACTTCTGTGACCTTGGAGCAGGAGAATGCACAGCGATATTTTGACCTGTTTCCGAGCATGTTTGTACAGCATAAAGTGAGCAAAGACTATCAAATCATCTACAATGCCAATAGGAGGATCACCAGGCCTAATTACCGATTGTTGAATCCATTTGTGTTCTACATTGATCCGCTGACCACCGAGCGAGGCAATCCAAATTTAAGACCACAATATGCCCATAATTTTGAGATGAATCACGTGGTCAAAGGTGCCTACCAATTCAGCTTAGGCTATGCATTGACCACAGATGTATTCCAGCAAATCTTCGAGCAGGATCAAGAAAGTCGCACGACTACTACCTTCAATGCGAATTTGGATAGGTCTCAGAATATCAACTTTAGAGCCATAGTACCTGTGGAGATTACATCTTGGTGGAATACCAGCAATATGCTGCAAATGAATCATGCCCAATGGAAATCTCAAATCGGAGATGCACTCTTGGATGTGTCACAGTTTTCCTACATGGCAAGAACACAGCACAACTTCATCCTTCCCAAAGGTTTCAAGGCAGAATTGATAGGGATGTACATGAGTCCGATGCTTTGGGGTCAGGCGACGATCGGTGCCATGGGTGGTATTGATGCAGGGGTGACCAAGTCCTTTGCCAAGGATAAGCTGACATTGACGGTGAATGGTACTGATCTATTGAGGACACAAGTGATCAGAGCAGATGTACAGTTTGATCAGATAGACACCTTCTTCAGACAGTACAGAAGTAATCAAGGCGTAAGATTGACCCTGAGATATAAGTTTGCACAGGGAGAAAGCTTCCGTGTATCCAATAGGAGTGGCAGTACAGAGGAGAGAGATAGGTTGAATTGAAAGTAAAGTTGTTAATTGTTAAAAACGTTAAACGTTAAATCAGCAGCAACTGCCAAGCTGCTAATTAGAGACATATCACTTAAATAGAAAATAGATTGGATTAGGTTAAATTAGATGGGTAATACCCAGTACAAAACAAGCCCCAAGGGTTCCTTGGGGCTTTGTTTTTTGAGACAATTTGCTATAAAGATGATAGGGCTACGCCTCTTTAAGACCTTTTGTTATTAGGTGTGATTTTTTGGCTTGTATTTCATCTTGTTTTGCATATGACTACATGTTGTAATTAAGCTTTTCCAAAGTTGGTTTGAAGGTCAAACAAACCTTATTGAGAAAGCAGAACTTTGGAAAAGCTAATAATGACGACATGAATAACTTATCCGACGAGACGGATATAATTCCGAAGAGTCGGGATCGAGTTAAATAAAACCCAATTAAATTGGTTGTTGGTCTAATTGCGGTTCTACATTTTAATTTATAAACTCCTACCTTCCCGTGCCTGGATTGATGGTGTCACCGAAGAAGATGGCGTTCATAAAGAGCTTGTTGGTGCCAAACCAGAATGCTCTGAAATTGGGATTGTCTACAAAGCCAATGACCCGTCCTCTTCCGACAGTCGCTACTTGTATCCCCGCAGAGCCGTTGATTTCTTTTAGGTTGCTTGGATGGACATAGCCACTGGCCAATGATTCTTTTTTATACAGCATAGGATTGGCAAAGGGATTCTCTGCTGGCAGCATGAATTGATTGGAATTTCTAAAGGTGAAAATATCTTGAGCTTCATAACCATAGGCTAATGGATGGGTAAGGTCCAGCTTGGCGTTGAAAATGGCTCCACCTGTGACTCTTGCACCCATGGTATTGGTATAATCAGCGTAGGCATTGGAGGCAAAAGTTGGCTGAGTTTCTTGCTCCTTGAATTTGAAGTTGCCGATTTCTTGTGCTGCAAGCCAAGTGAGGGCATTTCCCCTAGCGATCAGCGTTCCTCCAGCACTTGTCCAAGCTTTGATCCTATCGGCGCCAGATTTACCGAGGCTGTTGTAGTTTCCATTGGGAAGGATGATGGTATTGTACCTGCTCAAGTCTGCATTGCCGATGCGATCTACGGGGAGTAAGGTGACTGGCATCTCAAAGCGCTGATCGAGCAAATGCCAAATCTCTCCAGCTTCACTGCTAGACACCCCACCTTCTACCAATAGGGCGATCCTAGGCTGCTCCAGGACATCTATACTAGGTGAGCCAAGGTTGACACCTTTGGTGTAGCCAGAGTTGATGGCATGGATTTGGAGCCCAGAATTTTCCGCTAGTTTTTCAAGATCAGCGAGCATCTCTCTGTCTGATACATTCTTTTGCCCTTTGCTTACTAAGATGGTTCCTCGGTTAAACTTTTTCCCATCTTGGCTTTCCCATTCAGCATGGCTGACTCGCACGAGGTAGCCTTTTTGCATCAAAGCATAAACAGCTTTGGGCGCATAGTACTCTCCCCATTCGAAAGCGTAAGCAAGCGCTCCAGCTTCCCCGTGGACTGTTCCAGGGATCAATGCACTGTTTTTATCGATTTTTTCCACACTGGCAAGATTCAGAATCCTGCTGCTGAGTGCCATGTATTCTAGGTTGAAAGCCATGGGCATGGTCCAAGCAGATACATCATAGAAAAGGCTGTCTTGGAAATTTGTTCTGTCCTCGAAGATACCCTTAATAAGCCTGTATTGGGGCTGGGTGAGGGGGACGATGTAAGCTTTATCCTTCTTGAATTCTACACCATTGACTGTGATGTCTTCCATCAGTGCAAAAACTTCCACATCATGCTGAGCAATCATATCGGCCAAGTGGAAGGTTCTTCCCCCATCAGTTTTCGATCCAAAGATGTAGGCTTTGTTGGTATCTGTGTCTGACTCGTTTTTGGCCTCTCGGTAGAAATCTCTCAGGTAGGTATTGAGTTCCTTACGCAGATCTTTGGCTGCCTCGAAGGAAGAGAGGGTGGTATTGAACTGATTTCTGATCGTAAACTCAAAAGTAACCGGGCCATAGATGCTTTCTTGGAGGTGTCCCCTTGAGGATGCTTGCTCAAAGAGAATTCCGATCGATCCTTGTACGTCAGGATAGGTAGAGCCTTTTCCGTAGTAGAAGTCATCAAAGTTTTCTTGACTGTAATACAGGGATCCAATTTTATCCAGGTATTTGGCGTGATACTGTGCTATTTTCTCTGTGAGGTCAAAGTTTCGTTTTGGGGTCAAAGGGTGATTTCGTGCAGGTACACCTGGCTGGAAGAAGTAGGTGCTATTGGTGCCCATTTCATGAAAATCCAATTGGATATTGGGTAGCCATTCTTGGATGACAGCCACTCTATTTCTGGATTCGGGATGCTGCACGGGCAGCCAGTCCCTATTCAAGTCAAACCAATAATGATTGGTCCGACCTCTTGGCCAAGCTTCGTTGAGTTCTCTGCTTTCAGGGTCACCATTAAGTTGATAGCTTTTGTGGGAATTGACCCAAGAGGCAAATCTATTGACGCCGTCAGGATTCAGCGCGGGGTCAAGGACAATCACTATGTTTTCTAAATCATTGGCGATTTCCTCTGCTGCGGCAAAATGGTACGCTGCCAATAGGGATGCATTCACCGCAGAAGCTTCATTGCCATGAACAGCGTAGCCGGCATAGACTACAATGGGCATCTTGTCGAGATCTACGCTGGCATTGGCTTGGCGGAGTTTTTTACGTTCAGCTTTGATGTCATCAATTCTATCCAAGTTGGAGGGACTACTGATGGTCAGCGTGACTTGAGGGCGCATTTCGTAGGTTCTTCCAATTTCTTCAAAAACAACTCTATCAGAGGCCTCTGCCAAAGCTTTCATGTACATGACCACTTGGTCGTGTGAAGCATGCCATTCCCCCACCTCAAAGCCGAGCACTTGCTTGGGTGTAGGGATGGATGAATTATAAGTGTAGCCTTCAGGCAAATAATAGGAAAGTTCTATCTGAGCATAACTCAAAGAACTGATCAGGCAGAGGATAGCTAATAAACTTCTTTTCAACATGGTCTTAACGATTTTTTTGATGCTTATTTTCTTCAAAAAAAGAATTTAATGATAATTTTTATTAGTTTCGTTCAGTTAGTTGTAATCAAATCAACATTGAAATGGAATTAATTGAACCTTTTGGAATACAATATTGGATATTGGCACTGGTAGTTTTGTACGGTGTTTTATGGCTTTGGTGTTTGATTGACTTGATCAAGTCCGAATTTACGGATAATTCTATAAAAGCCCTTTGGCTTTTGCTTTTGGTGTTCCTAAATCCATTGGCACCTTTTCTTTATGGTCATTTTGCTAGAAAACAAAAATTAAGAACGAGATGAATTTAATGTTTATTGGTGGAGTTAGCGGAGGAGTATTTTTGATCCTTGGGTTGCTAAGTTTCATTTTCTTCGTGCTATGGGTCATTACCATAGTCAATGCTGTTCAGTCTAATTTTAAAGATCCTAACATGAAGTTGATATGGATTCTGATTATCTTATTTGGTAATTTCCTAGGGATGGTTCTTTATTGGATTATTGCACCTGGACAAAAAAAGAATGATTTCAATCAATTTAATCACCTTAAATAGAAAGCGATGTTTGGACTAGGAATAGTAGGTTTGTTGATCTATGCCTATACGATTTACGATGTGTTGACAAGGAGTTTTGGTGCTCGTGGCAATGATAAAATTGTGTGGATCCTTGTAGTGCTCTTTTTGCCGCTCTTGGGCACCATACTTTGGTTTCTTTTTGGGAGAAAGGGGACAATCTGAGTTTTTTGTAAAGGGTGTGAAGGTTCGAGGAGGGAGTTAATCTTCTTGGTACAAAGTGCGATGTACCATGTACAAAGTACCAAGTACCAAGAGTGGTCTACTCTATAGTTTTCTCTGCGTTTTTCTTGTGTCCCTTGTGGTTTAAAAAACCCAAATCAATCTCCTCCGCCACTGGAGAAGGTTTTGTCTAGGGCGGATTCTAAGCTTGGGTATCGGAATTGGAAGCCTGTAGCTTCGATTTTTTTGGAAGAGACTTTGTTGCCACCTGTTACCATTTGGGCCATTTCTCCTAGGACGATGGAAAGTAAAAACCCAGGGACGCCAACGCCAATGAAAGTTTTATTTACTCTATCGGCTGCAGCTTGGGTGAGTTCTCTATTGGTGGATGGCTTGGGTCCTACAGCGTTGTAGATGCCATTTACTTGGTCATTTTCTAACGCAAAGACAAACATGCGGGCAAGATCCTCGATTTGTATCCAGCTCATCCATTGACTACCACTACCCAATGGGGCAGCCACAGGTGGCTTAAGCATTTCTGGTAATGCACCTCCAGTTTTGTCGAGTACGATTCCTATTCTTAGCATGGCCGTTCTGAGGCCTAAGTCGGTGAGCTTTTTGCTTTCTTCTTCCCAGGCTATCACAACTTGAGCCAAGAAATCCGAACCAGCTTGGCTTTCTTCGGTCATCAAAGTGTCGCCCGTATTGAATCCATAATAACCGACTGCACTTGCAGCGATGAAGCTCTCAGGCTTTTGTTCTGATTTTTCGATGGCTTCTCGGAGGAGTTGTGTGGAATGTGTTCTGCTATGGAGAATGGCTTGTTTTCTCTTGGCTGTCCAACGCTTATCTGCCACACCTTCTCCTGCAAGATGGATGACTGCATCTGCCCATGATATGGCTTCATTATCGATTTTCATTTGATCTACATCCCAAAAAAATGATTGTTGTTTGTTTTTATCTGGGGATCGACTTAGCCATGCGACTTGATAGCCTTTGCGTTCTAGATGTGCCGTAATTCTTTTGCCTACTAAACCTGAGCCCCCGGTAATTAAAACGTTTTTCATGGTATGATTTCTTTAATACAAAAGTCTAGACTGATGGTGTTTGTTTGATTTAAATCAGAAGTTAATCAATTTTCTTGCCACAGAAAACCAATTTAGAGGATTATTGGTGAGAAATCGTCGAGCGTCGGTTTTACCCAAAATATCGAGCTTGGGAAAATTTCCTACTATGATGAAAACTAATATTCATTAAATTATCTTTTTAAAGTGGAATTTAGATCAAAAAAGCTATTTTTGTTTTTGACAGGCGATGGGGTTCCGCCTTACAACCGCCCATTTTTGGTGCTGATGACTCCTACTTCAACCTTATTTTCCTTCCTTTCGAGGAGGATTTCATCTTTACCTCTTGTTGGAGTAGGCTATGGCATATTTGAATTTTAAAGCATTTACAAAAGAAGAATTTCTACCTAGTACCCGATTTACGATCAAATGGCTTTTCATTGCAATGATCATTGGTTTGTTGGCAGGTTCGGCGTCAGCAGGGTTTTTGGTGTCGCTTTCTTGGGTGACGGAATATAGAGAGTCTAATGTATGGATCATTGCCTTATTGCCTTTAGGAGGCTTGTTGATCGGATGGACTTATCATCAAATCGGGCAATCAGTGGTCAAAGGGAACAATCAGCTGTTGGAGGAATTTTACAATCCTCAACAAACTATTCCGCTTAGGATGGCTCCATTGGTTTTGTTTGGGACTTTGGCCACACATCTATTCGGTGGTTCGGCTGGTCGAGAGGGGACAGCGGTGCAGATGGGTGGAGCGATAGCAGATCAGTTTACGAAGTGGTTTAAGCTCAAAAAAGAAGACCGTAGAATATTGATAACCATTGGAGTGGCAGCTGGTTTTGCTTCTGTTTTTGGGACACCTTTGGCAGGTGCAGTTTTTGCTTTGGAATGGTTGATTGTAGGGAGGATTCGCTATGAATCTATTTTGCCCGCATTTATAGGTGCTTATGTAGCTGATTATGCATGTGCTGAGTTTTGG
Organism: Belliella buryatensis; assembly: GCF_900188245.1. Lineage (GTDB taxonomy): Bacteria > Bacteroidota > Bacteroidia > Cytophagales > Cyclobacteriaceae > Belliella > Belliella buryatensis. The sequence continues at coordinate 136,528 of NZ_FZOK01000013.1, forward strand.
CAAGTTCACCATACCCAATATGCAATACCTATTGTACCTCCTGTAGATTTGGTCAATTTACTTTGGATCATTCCTGCGGGGATATGCTTTGGTTTGGCGGGGAGGTTGTTTGCCAATGCGACCCATTTATGGACTGACATTTTCAAGAAACACATCAAATACCCACCACTGAGACCTGTTGTAGGGGGGGCAATAGTGGCTCTCCTAGTGCTCGCGATGGGTACTACAAAATATATAGGTTTGGGTGTACCTACAATTGTAGATGCTTTTTCAGAGGATTTGCCATGGTATGATTTCTTGGCAAAGATTGGGATGACTTCATTGACACTTGGGGCTGGGTTCAAGGGAGGTGAGGTGACGCCATTATTCTACACTGGCGCGACTTTGGGCAATGCACTTGCTTTCTTGATTCCCTTGCCTGTTGCACTTTTGGCAGGAATGGGTTTTGTGGGTGTTTTCTCGGGAGCGACCAATACGCCACTTGCTTGTACGCTGATGGGTATAGAGCTTTTTGGTGCTGAGTCAGGAATTTTTATCGGAATAGCCTGTGTGACAGCTTATATTTTCAGCGGACATGCAGGGATTTATAATTCCCAAATCATCGGCTCGCCTAAGAGCAAGTTGAGGATGGGACAGAAAGGGAAGAAAATAGGGGAAAGAGGATGAATTCGGAAGGATGAAGGGTGAAGGGGGAAGAGGGAAGTTTAAGACATAAGACATAAGACACAAGAAACAAGAAATAAGATTTGAAAAATAGTAGAGACTGGTTTATTTGGACATTTTCGTAGTAATGGAATGAAGCAGTATGGTAGATCATGAATGAGCGTAAAAGATCTAGACCCGAGAGCATTTATTCAAAATCGGAATAAATAGGATTTATTTTAAAGTATTTATCACCCTGTCCTTTTGACTGGGAGGTAGAATGTGTAAATTTGTACCATGTAAAAGGTCAATGCTTAAAATACAGAGTGAGCTGTAATTTTTTTAAATGGGAAATTTCCCAACACCCAGCCTAGCCCATACCACTGAATCAAAATCATTCAGTCTATTGTATTTGAATTCAGTGCCCGTTTTGAAATAAAATCGAGTAACAAAAATATATGAGTTTAGAATCAGAAATCCAGCAAGAACAGTCCAATTCATTTCAAAACAAGGTGCTTTTAGTTTCCTTTGAAAAACAAGCAGCCCTCGCAAAAAAGCTAGAAAAAGTGGCAGCTGTGGTTGGTCAGTTTGTGGTGGATCAAGTATCAGCAGATAGGACATTTAATTTTGTGACACTGAAATCTGCCATAGAAAAAGCTAAGGAAGAAGGTTACAACATAGTCATAGCCGTAGATCCAGAAGAGGACAGAATTACACTTGTGGTCAAGAAGGGTATTGCAGGAGCTTTCATGTTGCTCAATGTACATCAAGTGGCAGCAGTGCTTTTGCAGGAATGGATCAAGTCGGGGAAGTTTGAGCACATGCACTTACTCAAATCGATTTTGATGTCGGATTTACTTGATGTAGTGGCTCGCAAAGGAAGAGTAGAGACCATTGATCAAGTGATCGAAGCAGGTGAATTGAGAGGGGCATTCAAACACATCAATGCGGCACTAGCAGACCATCCGGTGGCTGCTTTTAATATTGACCAACAAATCATCCATTCGGATTTAAGTTTTGAGGAGATTGTGATCCAATTGGCTAGTTTGGAAGGAGAGCAAGGTGCTCGAGAGAAAACAATTTATGACGCGCTCCTTGAAGTGTATTTTTATAATGGATTCTATAAGGAAAAGGCGGTAGCTTTAGATTTGAGTATTGATACCCATAAAAAGCAACTCAGTAAGTTTTTGTCAGAAGTTAGGCGAAGCCCAAAATTTTTAGAAGAAATATTTTCTGTCAGTGCCGTAACAGATTTTAATAAGGGGACCAAGAAAAATATCCTAACGGATAAAATTTACGATCACCCTATCAAGGGTATCAATATCTTGAAAATAGAAACGGTAGAAGGCGTGAGTATCACGTTGGTTCCTACCGAGGACAAGTTGACTTATTATATATCTGTGAGGGAATCTGTCAATTCACCGGAAAGATTCGAGATGGCCAATAAGGCTTTAGATCAAGAAATCTTTAAATTGGTTTCTTTTCTAAACAGGCAAATCTAAGCCTCATTAGAATTCAATTCCTTCCAAACAATAGGTCAAGCACTTTCGGCTAATCAATTGGTTTGGAAGGGGTTTTGTTTTTGATTAAGAAAAGACACAACAGAATTCAGGTTTGCTGGATTACTTTTCAAATACACAGACTCTTTTTTGATCAGTAAAGATCAGCTTGATCCCAAATTGATCAGCTATCCAAATCATTGTATTCAATGAATAAAAGACCACATGAGTAGGGTCTTTGACGTAATACCAATCAGGAAAGTGATCTATTCCTTGATGCATGTCTGTCATGATAGAAAGCAGCCCACCCTTTTCGAGTAAGTCGAGTATCTTCACCATCTCTTTTTGAGGATCATGAAAGTGTTCTAGACATTCGGTAGCAAAAATCAAATTATATTTTTCATTTTTAATCCCTTTGGGAAAGAAAAAAGGATCATAATTATCACAGGAGATTTGATAAGGTTGAAGGATATAATTGATAGCCGGGCCTGGACCGCAACCAAAATCCAATGCTTGGAGATTTGGCAGTAAATGGGTCTTGATAGGATCAATGGCTCTTTTCAAAAATGAAACATATCCATCATGCTGAGGACCATTTTGATGCAGTTGATAATGTTTTTTCTCTCCTAGTCCAGTAAAGGACGCTTTTGGCGCTCTGAAGATTAGATCACATGCCGAACAGTGCGTAAATTCTCCTTTGAACTCAAAGTCATGACTAGGGGATAAACAAAGTGGGCAGTTATGAAACATTTTCTAAAATTGAACAAAAATAATTTCACATCAGTAGTATTCCTAAGAACAAATTGTCTTTTGCTTCTAAAAAGAGTAGCTTTGCAACTTCTTTTCACCAAATCACAAGCCTAAGGAATGACTTGTACTCCACCCTGAAACATATTTTTCATGTTAGATCACCCCTTTTCAATTGATTAGGAGGGTGATTATGTACCTTTTATTTACCTCTTCCTATTAAATTTATTATAGTATGGCACAGATGTTTTATCGCCTGTTTAAACCTACGCAGGCAAATCTGAAAGATGAAGTATTATCCGGTTTGACTGTAGCCTTGGCCTTGGTGCCTGAAGCAGTTGCATTTTCATTGATAGCGGGAGTGAGCCCGCTGATTGGCTTATATACTGCATTTATTATTGGTTTGATTACCTCAATTTTAGGAGGTAGACCAGGAATGATCTCAGGAGCTACCGGCGCGATTGCTGTGGTCGTTGTAGCTTTGGTAGCTACACATGGCGTAGAATATCTTTTTGCTGCTGTGGTATTGATGGGCTTGATCCAAATTCTGGTTGGAGTCCTGAAACTTGGGAAATTGATCAGATTGGTTCCACATCCTGTGATGTTTGGGTTTGTAAATGGCCTTGCGATCGTAATTGGAATGGCTCAGTTTGATCAGTTTAAGTTTACTACAGTGGAAGGCACTGTAGAATGGATGACTGGAAACCCACTATATATAATGATTGGCCTGGTGGCTTTGACCATGGTCATCATTAAGTTCTTACCAAAATTGACCACCGCAGTGCCATCTGCTTTGGTAGCGATCTTGACAATCTCGTTGATTGTGATTTTTGGTGGGGTTGATACCCGTACTGTTGGTGATTTGGCTTCCATTAGTGGAGTGCTGCCAGAGTTTCACCTACCTGTTGTTCCAATGAACTGGGAGACTTTGATGATCATTTTGCCTTACTCTGCGATTATGGCAGGGGTAGGCTTGATTGAGAGCTTGCTGACATTGACCTTGATAGATGAAATCACTGAGACTAGGGGGCATGGTAATAAAGAATGCGTGGCACAGGGTGTCGCTAATTTGACTACAGGCTTCTTCGGAGGTATGGGGGGTTGCGCCATGATCGGTCAGTCCTTGATCAACGTCAATGCTGGTGGTAGAAATAGAATTTCTGGAATTGTAGCCTCAGTTGGGCTTTTGGTTTTTATCCTTTTCCTATCGACTTATATTGAGATGGTGCCGATGGCTGCTTTGGTAGGTTTGATGTTTATGGTTGCTATTGGTACTTTTGAATGGGCGTCTTTGAAGGTTTTCAGAAAAGTGCCTTTTCATGATGTATTGGTGATGGTGACGGTGACCTTGGTAACGGTATTCTTACATAACCTAGCTTTGGCTGTGTTGATTGGTGTGATTATTTCTGCTTTGGTATTTGCTTGGGAAAATGCGAAAATGATCCGAACCAGAAAAAAAATTGATGCAAATGGTGTGAAGCACTATGAGGTATATGGCCCCTTGTTTTTTGCTTCAGCATTGACATTTGGGCAAAAGTTTGATCCAATCAATGACCCAGATGAAATTGTGATAGATTTTGCTGAAAGCAGGATTGTAGATCATTCGGGAATTGACGCCATCCACAAGGTGACAGAGCGATATGAGAAATTGGGAAAGACGGTTTATATCCGCCACCTCAATACTTCCAGCAAGGTGCTCCTATCTAAGGCTGAGAAAATCATCCATGTCAATTATACAGCTGATGATCCTAGTTTTAAGATAGTCACAGATTGATGACAAAAATCGGTATAATGCCGATTTATGAAAAAAATAAGAGTACCCGCAAGGTTGCAGAAGACAAAAAAGGCCCACGATTTTAGTCGTTGGCTTTTTTTGTTTAGAGGTCTTTCTGGTTATTGCAAAAAGTTTTTTTCTAATTCGGATTTTTGATTTCAAGGTAAGGAACTCCTCAGAAATGATGGTGAACAGCTGGCTAGACAATGTCAACTAAATTAATTTCAAAAAGGGTGTTTTTTAAATGATCTCCTGATCAATAAGTTTTTTAACGTAAGATTTGAGTTTAAGCAATATTTACTTAGTTTAGAAAATTCCTTTTCACGAAGGATGTGGGATTAATTTGATAAAAAGGGCCGGAGATTTTCTCTGGTTTTTTTTAATATCGAGGATTTGTGTATTTTTATTATCCTGAACAAGTAAAAATTACTTTTCATCATAGAAGATAACTTTTATTATCAAATGCAAATTCAGAACCATTCAAAGAAATCAAGGATTTTAATTGTAGAAGACGAGTTGGTCATTGCGGAGGATTTGAAGGACATATTGGAAGATCTTGGCTATGAGGTTTGCGGTATTGCCATCAGTGCAAGAGAAGCTTTGGCTATGATTGAGGAGCACAACCCTGATTTGGCTTTATTGGATATTCAGATCAAAGGCGGTAAAGATGGGATAGAGCTTGCTGCGGATATCAATGCAGACTATCATATGCCATTTATCATCGTGTCCTCTTATTCAGATCTACAGACACTTGAAAGAGCAAAAGGTGTTCATCCATATGGGTATCTTGTCAAGCCATATAATGAGCGGGAGATTTTTGCAGGCATAGAAATGGCTTTGGCTAATTACGCGAAGGAACAAGAGAGAAAAGAGCAGTCAGATAAATCGGAAGACTTTGTTTTGAAGGATAGCCTTTTTATCCGAACTAATGGGATGCTTGTCAAGCTCAAGCTCAGGGATATCATTTATTTTGAGGCGGATGCGAATTATACCCAAGTCTATACGAGGGATAAGAAATATGTAATCAGGTCTATTTTGAAAGAACTGGAAGGTAAACTGGATCCAAATCGATTTGCGAGGGTTCATAAATCATTTTTGATGAATTTGGAAGAAATTGAAAGTATTCAGGCTGATGCTGTTCAGATTGCAGGCAAAGAAATCCCAATTAGCAGAAATCAATATAGTTGGTTGCTACATCAGATCAAGATGTTATAGTTTGCTTCTTTGCTATATTTATGCATTTGTTACACTATTTTTTGGTCTTGTTACCAAGTGAAATCAGTTGCGTGCTGATTGTCAGTAGATTCATTTAAAATTTTTGAACAACCAAAAACAAAATGAATCATGAAAAAATCAATCACAGTACTCGCCAGCTTTTTTTTAGTAGTATTTGCAAGTTTTGCACAAGTTGAATCCCTTGTAGCCATCAATGCCGCTAAAAATTCTAAAAATGTAGAATTAAGAGCAATAGAGCTTCCAGCTTTTATAGGTGGCCAGGATGCCATGACTACTTATATACAGGAGGAGATAGCCTATCCAGCATTAGCTTTTAGACAGGGTGTAGAGGGTGTGGTTTTGGTTAATTTTAGAATTACCAAAGAAGGGAAGATCATCAAGCCCTACATTTCTCAAGGAGTTCATCCTGCATTGGATGAAGAAGCCCTAAGAATAGTATCAGAGATGCCAAAGTGGACACCTGCACTTCAGAATGGTACGCCTAGAGAAGTTGCTTATCAGCTCCCTATTAGATTTGAGTTAAACGATTAAAGACTTTGCATAAGTAATCCACTAACTGTCTTCTGGTTCAGGGGGCAGTTTTTTAATTATTTAAAATTTAACTAGCTTTAAAATGTTGAACTTTTGTCACTTATGACTTTGAATAAAATGAAGAATCAAATAGTTTTTATAATGATTTTTGTCCTTTTTGGTGTTTTTGAAACTTCTGCACAAGTTCCCCAATGGACACTCGACTCTCTGGTTTTATACGAGGAAAAATTAGCAAGCCATGTCAGTAAGGATCAGCTTGATGAAGGTAAAGCTGTGATCGCAAAAATAGAGGAAGAAGGTTCTAATAGTTTGGACCCTGTATTTTTTGATTTTTTTGAAAGGGCTATTGAAAACAAATCCTATCAAAGTCAAGATGCGCTTATGGCGGAGTTGCACAAAAGTTTGGGAATGCTGGAATACTTTCGTGGGAATATTCAAGCGGCGTTATCGGCTTTTTATAATGCTAGACTATACTACATCAAATCAGATGAGAAGAAAATGGCGGCAGGCATGGCGATGAATATTGGTGTGATGCAAGAGAAAATTGGTCAATATGACTCTGCAATCAGTAATTATAAATTAGCAGAGCCAGTTTTTAAGGAATTACAAGATGCCAAAGGGCTGAGTAATGTCTATGAAAATCTAGGGCTAGCGTATTATCAAGAAGATGATTTTGATTTAGCATTGCGTTATTTTGAGCAGACAGATTCCTTGCTAAATACCTATCTGGACCCTAATGAAATCCGTTGGGTAGGTTTTTATATGAACAAACACCTATTACTCTTCAAAATGAATAGAGTAGAGGAGGGTTTGAAACTTTTATTGAAGGGTTTTCAAATAGCCGAAGCGAATAAAAATGATTATTACATCAGTAAGTTGGGAGAGATGATGGGTGAGGTCTATGAGCTGCGTGGCCAAACTGATAAGCAGTATGAAGCTTTGATGAAAAGTAAGGCGTTTTTTAAAGACAGCAAAAATCAGCAAGCTGTGGCTAATCTAAATTATAAATTGGGAGTCTATCATTATCAATATGGCGTCATGGATTCGGCGATGGTATATGTAGAAAAGAGTTTGGCTTATTTCAGGGAAAATCAAATGGAATCCTCCATAGGAATGGTTCTGAATACCATGGGTAATATTGCTTTTATGCAAGAAGATTATGAAAAAGCTATACAGTATTACCAACAGACAGCTGCTTACTATAAAAATGAAAATACCCAGGCTTACGCTGGATTCCTTTTCAACATGGGTTATTCCCTGAATAAGGTGGGACAATCAGCCCGGGCTTTAGAATACATGGAGCGAGCTTTGGCTATTAGAAAGCCTCTCAAGGATCTAGGCGGGATTAGGGATGCCTACCAAGGTATAGCAGAAGCACAAGAGGGACTGAGAGAATATGCTAAAGCCTATGAAGCTTTTAAATTGTTTCACATTTATCACGACTCAGTTTTCAATGAAGTAAAGAGTAGGCAGCTTGCGGAGTTGGAGACAGAGTATGAATCTGGAAAAAAGGATCAAGCGATAGCCGTATTGGAAAGTGAAAAAGAAATTCAAGCACTTTTATCTCAGAAACAAAAAGCACAGATCTCACTCAGTATAGGAGGGTTGATCTTATTTTTAGGATTGGCAGGTGTATTTTTCAGACAAGCCAAAATCAGAAAGCAGCACAATCATATTTTGGCTTTGAAAAATGAAGAAATTGCCAAGCAGAATGATGAAAGAGAGCTTTTGCTCAAAGAGATTCATCACCGAGTGAAGAACAATCTTCAGATTATTTCCAGTTTGTTGAGTATGCAAACTAGGGGGCTACAAGATGAAAAGGTCAAGGGAGCCATGAAGGAGAGTCAGAGTAGGGTCAAGACTATGGCTTTGATTCATGAGAAGCTCTATCAATATGAAAACCTTTCTAAAATCAATATGCAGGAATATATGATTCAGTTGAGTGATTTTCTGACACAGACCTATCGATCAGACAAGCAGATCAATGTGATCGTGGAGGCATCGGAAATCAGTCTGGATATGGATATGGCGATCCCAATCGGCTTAATCACGAATGAACTGCTTTCTAATTCACTGAAGTATGCTTTTGAGGATAGTGATTTTGGAGAGATTCACATCATTTTCAGTGAAATAGATCCTGGGAATTATAAGCTTCGAGTGGAGGATACAGGGAAGGGTTTGGATAATGATTTGGATATAGAAAAGTCCAAGTCCCTTGGCTTGAAGCTAGTAAGAACATTGACTCGTCAGATCAATGGACAACTCAAAATCAGTTCCAATCCAGGTGCCACTTTTGAGATTGAATTTAAAGAAGATGCTTTGGCTGCCTGATATGGGTATTTCGATTATGTAGAACTGGTGTTGCTTTTCTGTTATAAAAAATTAGTAGCTACTCAACATGCTAAAAACCAAAGGGGTTGGTTGAAGATATAAAATTGTTGCGCAATAATATCTCTCTATACTTGCTTTGAATATAAATTCACCTTACTTTTGTACCACAATATCAGCAAATGGCTGATTTAATCATGAAACAAGCGGTTTTACACCGTCAAAATATATCGCGGGATGGAGCAGTTGGTAGCTCGTCGGGCTCATAACCCGAAGGTCACAGGTTCGAGTCCTGTTCCCGCTACTACGAAGCCAAGCAGAAATGCTTGGTTTTTTTTATGTCTTGAAAATGAGGTGGAGGGTAGTCTGGGATCAGTCTTAAAATCTGGGGAGGTTCAAAATTTAGCCATAGATATTAGCTAGTCTAAATAGGAAGAACTCTACATTTGAAACGCCTCTAAACT
>NZ_FZOK01000002.1 GCF_900188245.1 Belliella buryatensis
GGCAAAAGCAAACTGAGGTAATCCTTTTCTTCCAATTCTTTTTTTTAACAAAGAAAATCGATTGAACCCAATTCCCCAACTTTTAGGACTGATCCGTAGTCTGGTGGCTTGTGAATAGGGCAGTTAGACCTTTGAGGTGTTTTTTCTCCTAGAAGGTCTTTTTTTTGCCGCAGAGGACGATAGGGAGCACGGGGGTTGGATATTAGCTCCTAGGGATTGGAGAGATTCTAGATTTTTCGGGGGAGATTGGACATTATGGGGTCAAACCGATTAAAAAGGGGAGGAATGATGCCTAATTTCTATTTTTCTACTTCACAATAGCTTCATCCACCTGATTTAATCCCCTAAGCCTCGTGCAGGTACTTGGCACTTCATGTCACTCTGATCTAGCCATCTTCCCAAACTTTCTTTGGTTTATTCCTGTGTATGTGTGTCTTCACGGAAAATTTCAGCTACCTTTGTGAAAAATTATTGTCATGACCGAACAAACACACAAATCTGGCTTTGTCAATATTATCGGGAAACCTAATGTTGGCAAGTCGACCTTGATGAATGTGCTGATCGGTGAAAGACTTTCGATCATCTCCTCCAAGGCGCAGACCACTCGTCACCGCATCATGGGTATCATCAATGATGACAACTATCAGATTGTCTTTTCTGATACCCCAGGTATGCTGAAGCCGAAGTATGAGCTGCACAAAAACATGATGAGTTTTGTGCACATGTCTCTGGAGGATGCAGATGTGATCCTTTTCGTAACCGATCTATTCGAAACAGACGAAGAAATAGAAGACGTAATTGAAAAGATCAACCAATCGGGTGTACCCGTGCTACTTGTCATCAACAAGATTGACCTCAGTAAAGAAGGTCAATTGGAAGCGGTGACAGCTTATTGGACTCAACGCATCAAGACAGAAACGATCATTCCGATCTCTGCTACCGAAAGCTTCAACACCGAGCGTATTCTTCAGGAAATTTTAGACCGTCTTCCAGTACATCCGCCGTTTTATGATAAAGCGGAACTGACAGACAAGCCGGAGCGATTTTTCGCTTCGGAAATCGTACGCGAAAAGATTTTCATCAACTATAAAAAAGAGATTCCTTATAGCACCGAGGTCGCTATTGAGGATTTTTATGAAGAGGAAAATATCATCCGGGTACGTGCCATTATTTATGTAGAGCGAAATAGTCAAAAAGGCATCATCATAGGTGAAGGAGGGAAAGCCCTAAAGAGAGTTGGTATTCAAGCCAGAGCCGAAATGGAAAATTTCTTTGGCAAGAAAATCTTCCTCGAGACCTATGTCAAAGTAGAAGATGATTGGAGAAAGAACAAAAATAAGTTGAAGAAATTTGGTTACGACCAATAAGAAATAAGAAAATGTCAAATATAGTAGCAATTGTAGGGAGACCTAATGTAGGTAAATCTACATTTTTCAATCGTCTGGTTGAAGAAAGAAAAGCCATCGAAGACAATATGTCTGGAGTGACTCGTGACAGGCATTATGGCCATGCACAATGGGGAGGGAAATACTTTTCTGTCATCGATACAGGTGGCTATGTCACGGGGTCGGATGATGTATTCGAAGCTGAGATCAGAAAGCAAGTTACGCTCGCCTTGGAAGAGGCTAGTGTCGTTCTTTTCGTAGTAGATTGTCATGATGGATTAACTGACTTGGATAAGGAGTTTGCCAATGTACTTCGTACCTCTAAGAAGCCAGTTTATATAGTAGCCAACAAAGCGGACAATCAGTCGCAAGTATTGATGTCTTCGGAGTTTTATGCTTTGGGCTTGGGCGACAATGAAGTTTTTCCTATCGCCGCGATTTCAGGAAGTGGGACAGGGGAGCTGTTGGATGCCGTGATTTCCAATTTTCCAGATGAGGGAATCGAAGATCCAGATGCAGGAATCCCTAAGATTTCTATCCTAGGTAGACCCAATGTAGGGAAGTCTTCCTTCTTGAATGCACTCTTGGGAAAAGAGCGGTCTATCGTGACTGACGAAGCAGGGACTACGCGTGATGCAATCCATACCAGGTACAAGTTATATGGTCAGGATTTTATTATCACCGATACTGCGGGGATTAGGAAGAAGGCCAAGGTCAAAGAAGATATTGAGTTTTACTCTGTGATGCGTTCACTGCGGACCCTTGAAGAATCTGATGTTATTATTGTGATGGTAGATGCATCGAGAGGCTTTGAGGCTCAGGATATGAATTTGATTTCCTTGGGCATCAAAAACAATAAGGGCATCATGATCATGGTGAATAAGTGGGATTTGATCGAAAAAGATCACAAGACCATGGAGAAGTTTAAGAAGGATATTATGGAAAAGCTCGGTGAGAACCGTTGGATTCCGATGATCTTTACTTCTGTGATGAACAAGCAGCGAATTTTCCAAGCGATAGAATTAGCGGTGAAAGTTTACGAGAATAAAAATAGAAAAGTAGCCACTTCTAAGATCAATGATGTAATGCTTGCGGAGATCGAGAAGTATCCGCCACCAGCATGGAAAGGAAAGTACATCAAGATCAAGTATGTCACTCAGCTTCCTACCAAGAATCCGGTGTTTGCGTTCTTCTGTAATCTTCCTCAGTATATCAAAAACCCATACACTAGATACCTTGAAAATAGGTTGAGGGAAAACTTTGAATTTGAGGGTGTTCCGATTAAAATTGTGTACAAGAAGAAGTGAAAAATAAATTTTGTGCAAGTGCTTGACAATTACATAAACGGTTGTACATTTGCGTGCTTAATTTAAGAAACAAACAAAAAAACAATGAAAAAGGTATTTGCATTATTCGCTGTAGCTGGTATGCTATTCACTGCATCTTGCGGTAACAAAGAAGTTTCTGAAGAAACTGAAATCGAAGTAATCATCGAAGAAACTGAAGAAGCTACTGAAGAGGCGATCGAAGGTGCTGAAGAAGCAGTAGAAGAAATCGTTGAAGAAGTTGAAGAGACTGTAGAAGGTTAATCAACCCATTCTTCCAAAAAATAAAGGCCTCTGAGAAATCAGGGGCTTTTTTTTGCACACACAATATCAATGATTAATACTTTATTATGAGTATCCTCAATGTTGCACATTATGAAAGAAGAGGCTTTACATTTTGCTGATACTCGTCAACAGCAGAAAGTCAACCGAACATGAAATCGTACATTCTCCTATGGATTGTTTGGCTTCGTGCAAGAAAGCGGATATACATGAAAATAAATTCCCCTTGAAAAATAGGTTTCACATGTGACTCAAGATTTAAACACTCGAGCTTGCCTTCCATAGAGGATGGGTCAAAAAAAGACCTCAAGGGTTGTAGCAGGTAGTCCAATTCTACCAAACCCCACTAAAAACAAAAAATCCCCTGTCACTTTTGACAGGGGATTTTTTGTTTTACTCTGCTACTTCTGAAGCATATTCCTCAACAGGGATACAGCTACAGATCAAGTTTCTGTCTCCATAAGCAGAATCAATTCTTCTTACAGTTGGCCAGAACTTGTTACCTTTCACATAAGGTAGTGGGTATACAGCTTTGGTTCTGCTATATGGGAATTCCCAAGTGTCAGCCAAAGCCAGTCCTGCTGTGTGAGGGGCATTTTTCAGCACGTTATTTTCTTTGTCTGCTTCACCATCATAGATTTCTTGAATCTCAGCTCTGATCGCGATCATGGCGTCACAGAATCTATCCAATTCAGATACAGTTTCTGATTCTGTAGGTTCTACCATCAGTGTTCCCGCTACTGGGAAGGATACAGTCGGTGCGTGGAATCCATAATCCATCAAACGCTTCGCAATATCTTCAACTTCAACACCTACTTCTTTGAAAGCCCTACAATCCAAGATCATTTCATGTGCAGCTCTTCCACCTTTTCCTGTGTAGAGAATAGGGTAGTGAGACTCTAATCTATATTTGATATAGTTGGCATTGAGAATAGCTAGTCTTGTTGCATTTGTCAGGCCATCTCCACCCATCATAGCGATATATGCATAAGAAATTGGCAAAATACTCGCACTTCCAAATGGTGCGGCAGAAATTGCGTGGATTGCTTGCGTGCCACCAGTTTTTACGACAGGATTGCTTGGTAGGAATGGAACAAGCTGCTTGGCTACAGAGATAGGTCCCATGCCAGGTCCACCACCGCCATGAGGAATACAGAAGGTCTTGTGTAAGTTCAAATGACATACATCAGCGCCGATCAGACCAGGACTGGTCAGACCTACTTGTGCATTCATATTGGCGCCATCCATGTATACCTGACCTCCATTGTCATGGATGATCTGACAAATTTCTCGGATAGCTTCTTCAAACACACCATGAGTAGAAGGGTAAGTCACCATCAAACAAGCCAAGTTACTGCTGTGTGCTTCTGCCTTTTCTTTTAAGTCAGTGACATCTATATTTCCTTTTTCATCACATTTGACAAGGACTACTTTCATTCCCGCCATTACAGCAGATGCCGGGTTGGTTCCATGTGCAGATGTAGGGATTAGGGCGATATTTCTGTGATGATCTCCTCTACTTTGGTGATAAGCTCTGATGACCATCAAGCCAGCATATTCACCTTGTGCACCAGAATTAGGTTGCAAAGAAGTATCAGCAAAACCGGTGATTTCTGTCAGCCAGTTTCTCAAGTTTTGGAACATTTCATAATAACCCGCTGCTTGATCTTGTGGGCAGAATGGGTGAAGTTGACCAAATTCTGGCCAAGTCACAGGGATCATTTCCGCGGTAGCATTGAGCTTCATGGTACAAGAACCCAAGGAGATCATGGAATGAACCAAGGATAGATCCTTGTTTTCCAATCTTTTGATATACCTCAACATTTCGTGCTCAGCATGGAACTGATTGAACACTGGATGTGTCAGGAAATCTGAAGTTCTAGCCAAGCCTTGAGGCAGGTTGATATCCAAGTCAGCGGTCAATGCATTCCAGTCTAAATCTACCTTCTGATTGGTAGACATGGCGAAAATCTCTACTACAGCAATAGCATCTTCCAATGTTTTGGCTTCGTCAAATGATAAGAAGATAGCTCCTGGTTCGTACCTGAAGTTCATCTCTGCCGAGAGGGCAAAAGCTTGAATTTTGGATTGCTCTACATCGTTTACTTTGATCTTGATGGTGTCAAAGTAGGATTTATTTTCTTGCTCAAAACCGAGTTTTGCCAATGCTTTTGCAGTCAATTGTGCTAATCCATGGGTTCTTGAAGCGATTTCTTTTAGTCCTTTTGGTCCGTGATAGACAGCATAGAATCCAGCCATAACAGCTAGGAGTACTTGAGCAGTACAGATGTTTGAAGTTGCCTTCTCTCTTTTGATATGTTGTTCACGGGTTTGGAGGGCCATTCTGTAGGCTTTGTTGCCATCACGGTCTACGGAGACACCGATGATTCTACCAGGGACTTGTCTTTTGAAAGCTTCTTTGGTAGCGAAAAATGCAGCGTGAGGTCCACCAAAACCCATTGGTACGCCGAATCTTTGGCTGGTACCTACAACTACGTCTGCGCCCATTTCACCCGGAGGTGTCAAAAGCGTCAAGGCCAATAAGTCGGTTGCAAAAGCCGTCATTACATGATTTTCTTTCGCAGCAGCAACCAAGGCAGCATGGTCGATGGCTTCACCATCAATATTTGGGTACTGAATCAAAACACCAAACAGGTCAGAATCAGTCAAATCCAATTCGGACAATGGAGCGATATGCAATTCGATCCCGATCGGCGTGGATCTGGTGATTAACAAGTCTTTGGTTTGAGGAAATATTTTTTCGTCTACAAAGAATTTGTTAGCGTTTTTCTTTTCTCTTGGCTTGGATGCATGGAGCATGGTCATGGCTTCAGCAGCTGCGGTTGCTTCATCGAGAAGCGAAGCGTTTGCCATTTCCATCCCAGTCAATTCCATGACGGTAGTCTGGTAATTGATCAAAGCTTCCAATCTACCTTGTGCGATTTCGGCTTGGTATGGGGTGTAAGCAGTGTACCATCCTGGGTTCTCGAGGACATTTCTCAAGATTACTCCAGGGACAATGGTGTCATAATATCCCAAACCGATAAATGATTTGAAGATTTTATTCTTAGATGCCAAAGCCTTGAATTCCTTTAAGAAGGCTGCCTCAGATTTTGCCGCCGGCAGATCTAAGGGTCTGTTCATTTGGATAGACTTTGGGATGGTCTGGTCGATCAATTCTTCCATTGATGACGCACCGATTTTTTCCAGCATCATGGAAATATCCTCAGGGGAAGGTCCATTATGCCTGTTTTCAAACTTTGTAGTAGGGGAAAGATTAATCTTCATAATCAATATTGTAAAGGGAAATTATTCGGGTTATATCCTCATTGATTTTGGGTAGTGCAAAGGTATAAATTATTGATTCAATACAAGTTTCTACACCTAAGATTTCTACCTGCATAACCCTTCAAATTGATAAACGGTTTTAATCTGACAAGAATAATTTTTAAGTTTGATTTCTAATATTGTCAAACCATTAGAATATACTTATGAAGAGAAATTATTGGATAGCTGGACTGCTATCTTTGTGTCTGACTGCTCAAGTCAGCGCACAAGACGCCACAGCCTTGAAATATGCAGAAAAAATCACTGCGGCGGGCTTGGAAGAGAAGTTGACTTATCTCGCTTCTGATGAAATGGAAGGAAGAGATACAGGTGAAAAAGGCCAAAAAATGGCTGCAGAGTATCTTGCAAATCATTACAAAAGCCTAGGATTAGCTGGCCCAGTGAATGGGGACTACCTTCAAAAATTCAATTTGGCTTCAGTTTCTTTTTCTGATGTAAACCTCACTGTAGGCAAGCAAAAGTTGGTGAACAATGAAGACTTTGTGTTCATCGGAGACGGTGATATGAAGAAGGCCGAAAAGGCTGATCTGGTATTCTTAGGTCTAGCATCCGAAGAAAACCTAGCTAAAGTAGATGTCAAAGGAAAGTTAGTGGGGCTTTGGGCCATTGGTGAGAGAGCACAAACTGTCGTGAGAGATGTGATGGATGCAGGTGCTGCTGGTATCGTGATCGTGACCATGGAAGGTCAAGCCAATTTTGACAGATTGGCAAACAGGTATAAATCCCTGAGTGGAAGAGGTAGACTAGGTTTCGAGCAGCCATCTAAGCAGGAGCCGATCTTCTTGGTGAGTTCTGATAAAATGTCCTCTCTTTTTGCTACCCCAGTGGAGATTTTGAAAGAAGCTGCCAAAAACAACCCACAATCAATCAAGTCCCAGAAAGCTTCTTATTTGATTAAGAAAGCTACCAAATTGGTTCCTACTGAAAATGTGATGGGCTACTTAGAGGGTACAGACAAGAAAGATGAAGTTTTGGTGATTTCATCTCACTATGACCATACGGGTATCGATAGCCAAGGAAGAATCAATAATGGTGCAGATGATGATGGTTCTGGAACTGTCTCTGTGATGCAGATTGCTGAGGCATTTGCAGCTGCGGCCAAAGATGGCATCAAGCCAAGAAGAAGTATCCTTTTCTTGAATGTAACAGGTGAAGAAAAAGGACTATTGGGTTCTGAATACTATGCTAACAACCCAATCTTTCCTTTGGAAAATACTGTGAACAACATCAATATCGATATGGTGGGTAGAATTGATTATGAATATCAAGATGCTGAAGACCAAGACTATGTATATGTCATCGGTTCTGAGATGCTTTCTTCACAATTGAAAGTGATCAACGAGTATAATAATATTACTTACACTGGTTTGAAGTTGGATTACAGATATGATGCAGAGGATGATCCCAACAGATTCTACTACAGGTCTGATCATTACAACTTTGCTAAAAACAACATTCCTGTAATCTTCTTCTTCAATGGTGTTCATGATGATTACCATCAGCACACAGACACAGTGGACAAGATCGAATTCCCATTGATGACCAAAAGGGCAAAATTGATCTTCCACACTTCTTGGGATCTAGCCAACAGAGAGCAAAGAACCCCTGTAGATGGCACGAATACGAGAACGGATAGATAAGATTTAGAATTCAGATTTTAGATTGATTCCAAAGAGCCTGCTGGACATTATGTTTGGCAGGTTTTTTTGTTTTTGAAATGAGATTTGAGACGCAAGATAAAAGACATAAGATTCTATGGCGAACTTTGCCTCTTAGCTCACCTTTGCGAGAAACCAATAGACGCTCCATTTCCCTTTTCAATGAATATTCCTTAGCTTTAAGAGAACCCTAAACTCTGAGAAGCTATGAAGTATCAACTTACTTTTATCTGTATAATGCTATTTGTCACTTTTGTAAGTGCTCAAGAAATCCCCAGCAAGGCAATCCAAATCAAAACAGCCTTGCTTGCTGCTCCTGATGAGTTGAAAGAAGGGGCAATGATTTACGGTTATGATGAAAGAGGAGATTTTATTGTTTTGAGAAAGGGGAGTAATGATTTGATTTGCTTAGCAGATGATCCCAAGACCCCTGGGTTCAATGCTTCTTGTTATCATAAGGATTTAGATATTTTCATGGAGCGAGGTAGGCAATTGAAAAAGGAAGGGAAAAATGCCAAAGAGATTTTTGATATCAGAGAAGCAGAGGCTAAGAGTGGAAAATTGAAGATGCCAAAGGATGGGGCGACATTGTTTGTTTTGACTGCCGATGAAGCCGATTATGATCCGAAAACAGGTGAAGTCAAGGATTCTTACCTCCGCTATGTGGTCTATATCCCATGGGCAACTTCTGAAAGCACCGGTTTGCCACTTCGCCCTTCTGGTCCAGCCATGCCATGGATTATGGATCCAGGGACTCACCGTGCACATATTATGATCAATCCGCCAAGAAATTAATGAAGGCACTAATTGAATTCTTTTTTGGTTAGAATGCTGGAAATAGAAAATCATGGCAAAGAAGAAGTTTAAAGAGGTTATTCAGAAAAATGAGGAGGCAGTGTTGGTGGATTTTTATGCGGATTGGTGTAGTCCTTGTCAGACCATGAATCCTATCCTTGAGGCAGTAGTGGCTGAGCTAGATGGGAAAGTGAAATTATACAAACTCAATGTAGATAAGAACCCACAGGCAGCACAACAGTTTGGCGTGCGCTCGATTCCGCATTATATACTTTTCAAAAGAGGGAAGATACTTTGGAGAAAAGGAGGCTACATGACCAAGAGGGATTTATTGCAGGCGATGAAGGGATTTGTGGGATGAAGTAGTCCACAGACCAGAGTCAGCAGTCCACAGTTTTCGCTGAAATGGATAAAATTTTTTTAAGTATATATCTGTTAGGTAGTGGTTAGGTGTATGAAAAAACCTCCTCTGAATTTCTTCAGAGGAGGTTTTTTCATTAGGTATTAGTCTATTTAGCTATTGTATTTGATACCTAGTAACTAATAACTAATTCACCAAACTTACTTTTTCCAACTTGTCTTTCCCCCTTTGGCAGAATCTACGGTGATGCTGTAGTTGCCACCACCACTGACGATCCATCTCACTTTCACAGTGCCCATGCCTGGGATATTGGCTACTGAGAGTTTCTCAGGGCTGACTTTTTGCTCAGTCACTCTATTGAAATCTTCATTTTCTACAGTGAATCCAGCTACTACTTTTGCTCCAGAGATTGTCACATAATCAGGTCTTTCGATTTTGTATTTCAGATCTTGGCTAGAGTGTGTAGGGATCAATCGCTCATTGTATATGGTTGCAGTGATTTCTTTCAATCCACCACCAAGGTCTTTTTCATTGACCTCTGTTACACTAAGCTTAGGTGTATGGTAAGCATGAAGAATGGAGAAGGCTGCATTTCTATGTGCATCTTGTTCTAGCAAGAAGCCAGGATGCAATCTTCCGAAATTTTTCTTAAATCCACCGATCTCTACTTTTCCAAATTGCGGATGGTCGTATTCTTTCCAGTCTACGAAGGCATCACCGAAAGTTAAGTACTTATCTACTTTCATTTGTTCGTCTTGATTGCCTCTACCAGCATTTTCATGGAAATACAGGTAAGAAGTCATCAATTCATTGGAGTATGTGAAAATTCCTCTACCTCCATAGAACCAATCCAACTGTCCTCCAAATACAGAGTACAAGTCTTTGTATACTACCAAGTATCTGTATCCTGGCATGAATTCTTCACCTTTTTTTGCAATGGCATCATAAATTCTAACATCAGTTGCATTGTAAGTTCCCAAATCTTCCTCAGCACCAGGACCTCTTAGGATCATGCCGCCATAATTATGGTAAGATTGTGCTGCTGCGATATTTGGATGCTTCATGATGAATTCCATTACGGCTCTATTTTCAGGCACTGTGAAAGGGTACCTCAAGGCGCCACTTTGTACATAATCTGGCTGCCAGTTCCAGCCCCAGTCTCTGTTCGGGTCATAGTAACCGATGCCATCGTCATTGACTCTACCGTCACCATCTCTATCTAGGCCTTCTTGACCGATCATTTCGTATTCGCCTTTCTCATCGATTCCTACTCTGATCAATTTTCTAGGATCCATTGGGTCTTTGATCAAGTTGCCATAAGGAGACTTTCTGATCATTTGTGTGATGCTGCCATCACCATCCAAATCGTCCATTGGGTCTTCGCCAAACTCACCGTCACCGTCATTATCAAATACCATCATCCCTGATCTTGGGGAACTTCCAGTATTTGGCCCGGTCATGAAGTAATCATGGGCGTCAGGATTGATCGTAGGGGCAAAATAGAATGTCTTGTCTTTCAATAATTCTGTAATGAAGTCTAATTCTCCATACATTTCCATCAAGTACCAAGCTGTGTAAAGGGTGAACTCAGTACCTTGGATTTCATTGGAGTGGATGTTTCCATCGATCCACATAGCAGGCTTGTCTTCTGCTTTTCCAGCTTTGAAGTCTGTGACTGTCAGTACCCAGATGTCATTGCCTTCGTAAGATTTTCCGATACTTTCTAGCTTTACCAAATTAGGGTGTTTGGCTACCATGTCACGCATGATTTCCAAAAGTGCTTTGTTGGTATGGTACCTGTTCCAGGAAACCTGAACTTTTGGATTGTGCGGCGTACCGGCAGCACGGAAGTAGCGTCCGTCAGCTACCTGAGCTTCGGAGACTTGAGTCGCTCCTAGGCACATTGCTGCGCCGAGGGCGGTTGTATATATCCAGTTTTTAATTTTCATGTGTTTGTTATTTTTTTCAAAGGTCACATGGAATGCCTTTTCGAATTGGGTTCTATTTGTGAGAACTTACTTGTGTAGGCATTTCATTTAGCAGAATTTCTATGATTAGAGTTTTACATTCAAGGTTGCAAATCCGGCATGTGCTGCACCTGCCTTGATGTCTACACTACCGCTACCTCTAACTACCCAGCTGAGGGTTGTTTTCTCAAAAGCACCTACGCTTCTGATCAGTTGGATTTTTTCACCTGCTACAAGGTCTTTCTGATCCTTGGAGATATCGACTCTGATTTTTCTCAACCATCTAGAGCGCTCTCCTAGTTGTGAATGCGTTGGTAGGGGTGAGTTATTGAAAAGATCAGCGGTAATTCTTGTTAAGCCATTGCTCAATTTTTCAGTTTTGACATTGTGAAACTCCAGCTTAGGCTGCATGTCTGCTAGCTTGAGTATAAAGTTCGTGTGCTCTTCTGCAATTTCAGCTACTTTGCTGAAAGGAGGGTTGTACATTACAAAAGGTTTGATACCTCCTACTTCGACTTTTTGTCCTGGAAGGTCTGGGTGATCGATGGCTGTCCAAGGGACAAAGACATCATTCATGCCTTCTTGTTCTGCCCAAGCAAGGAAGTTTGCTTCTGGGTTGCCCAATGGCTTACCATCTGCATCTTTTGCTTCAGGCGCCCACCATCCCGGGGTACCGAAGCTTAATCTACCAAAGTGGAAATATGCCCACTGGAAGAAGTCACCATCTGTACCTTGGTTGGTTTGGTTGTATGCTTTTTGAGTGATTGTTTCATTGTAAATTCCAGATACCATGCTATTGATAGCTACATCCTTATCTAGCATGGAAGTTAGGATTCGCTTTCTGGCATCGGCTGGATTGTATTTCAATGGCGCTGAAAGATTGTTTGCAGGACTGAAGGTCACGATGGAAAAAATGTTCCACTGATCAAACAAGTAATCCAACATGGCTCTTGTCTCAACTTGAGAAGCAGCAAAGTCACCTGCCAAAGGCTGGAAGATTGGGAATTTGTAAGTCAATGATTTGTTGAAAGCGATACCTTCAGTCAGGTCTTCACCAAATTGACCATCCTTATCCTTGTCTCTACTTTCTGGGTAGATCATATAGCTTCCTTTTTGTCCTTTGCTACGATCTGCTTTGACCAAGATTCTTGGGTCTTTGTCAAGTGGCATGTAATCACCCATAGGGCTTTCTACACGCATCATGGTAATGACTCCATCTTTGTTGAGGTCTTCATATCCATCTTCGCTCACTTGACCATCTCTGTCATGGTCTACTTTGGCAGCATTACCCCTTCTTTCATACTTCAATGCAGCATGGTATTGCTCGTATGCATCAGGAGACATATTAGGGAAAATGTAAAAAGTAGTGTTGTCAAGCTTTGCGGAATGTTCTTTGACCAGTTTTTCAGCAAACTGCAAGGCTAGCTCAACGCTGAGTACATGAAAACCTTCAACCCCGCCTACTACAGCGATCCCAGGCTTATTGTCCATGTCGCCACGGCCCACTTTGAGTACCCAAATATCTTTTCCACCCTCTGTTTTGGTCAGAGAAGTGAGTTTGGCAGGGCTTCCGCTGCCAGAAAGGGCCTGAAGCCTTTGATTGACCTGACTCAGAGTTGGGTAATCACCCTGCGCCAGCGTGGTTGATGCTTGGGAAAATAAGAGTCCCGCACCAGCAACCAACGACAGATAAATCTTCTTCATAAAGTATAATTTGGTTTAGATTATTTGCCAGATGAAAATGTACTTGGCGCATCTATGTTACAAAAAATAATTAGCATAATTAAACGCTCTGTGGCTTGTGTAAAAAGCGGTATTTTGAAAGGTGTTTTGGGTGGATGAGTGGGAGAGGAGATAGTTTCCCGAGGGATCGGGAGTTGATTGAGAGATTGGGGCTGGAAGGTTGGGAAGGTTGTAAAATTGAAGGTTATTGGGATTGTAAGATTTGAAAATTGGAAGATTAGGAGTAGAAATAGAGGTTGGAAAGTTAAAGGTTTTAAGGTTTTGTTTTGAGTTGGATGTTATGTTTTGGAATATAAAAGACCCTGTATTGGTCAGATTTCTGTAGAATTTAAAAAAGATCAACGCACAGATATTGTTAGGATTTGAAATGAAAACCTTAGGAGGGGTGGGTAAATTTCTTACATTGTTTGAAAGTAAGAAAAGGAACAATTTAAGATTGTAGATTGGTTACCCAATTTTTGATCAGGGCTAGTCCGAATGCCGTCAGGTGGGCTTCAGGGTGGTATTGGATGCCTAAGATCGGGAGATTTTTGTGAGAAATGGCCATGATTTCAGCTTGATCAGTTTCTAGCAAACATTCCAATGAAGTTGGTAATTCCTTCAAAATCAAAGAGTGATAACGGGTCACTTCAAAGGTGTCCGGTAGACCAGTTAATACGAGGTGGTCAGCAACTTTTTTTACCTGATGAACCTTCCCGTGCACTGGGTGTAGCCCTTTTACTAATTGAGCGCCAAAGTATTCGCCTATGGCTTGGTGTCCCAAGCAGACGCCTAGGACGGGGAGTTTGTCATGGTAATAGTCTAAAACTTGCATTAGGTTGCCTGCCTTCTGAGGAGATTCGGGACCAGGGGAGAGGATTATAGCTTCATATTCTTCTATGATGATTTCAGCAAGTGGGACATCATTTCTGACGATTTTCAGATCCTTTCCCGTTTGTCTGATGTAATCCGCCAAGATGTATGCAAAAGAGTCGAAGTTGTCAATCAAGAGCAGCATCCTTGGCCGTGTTTACAAGTTTCTGAATAGATTCTACTGCTTCTTTGACGATGGGGGTATAAGCATCGAGTATGTTGATGGTAAATGGGGCTATGGGCTGTAAGAATGGGTACACCTTGGATTCAGAGATCCATGTTTCTGAAAGTTCAAATTCAAAAGAATTGGCTACCCAAAGCAGTAAACTCAAAATGAAACCAGTTTTGAGAATACCCAAAATGGCGCCAGCCACATTGTCCATAGAGCCAAGCATGGTGAGGTCTATGGTTTTTTTGACCAAATATGCCAAAGACCTGATACTGATGATCACGATCAGGAAGATGATCAAAAATGCCACAAAGGGCAACATAAAAGTAAGGTTTTCTACTTTATTAGCTAGTAGTTCTGCACCCCAATCCATCAACTGGAAAGCCAATAAAATGGCGAGAAAAAAGGCCACTATAGAGATGATTCCGATAAAGAGACCTTGCTTGTACCCGCTATAGGTACCAATAGTCAATATTGCCAGAATGATGATGTCTAGAATGGCCAAATTGAATTATGAAAGTAGAGATTTGACTTTGGCTGAAATGGCTTTGCCATCCGCTTTTCCAGCGAGCGACTTGGTAGCGGCTCCCATGACTTTTCCCATATCTTTAGGGCCTTCAGCACCTACCTCTGCGATGATCGCTTTCAGAGCTGCCTCAAGTTCTTCTTCTGTAAGCTGCTTTGGCAAAAATTCTGAGATGATTTCTAATTCAGCCATTTCAACAGCATAAAGGTCTTCTCTGCCTTGCTGCTGATAAATATCTGCTGAGTCCTTTCGTTGCTTGGCCGCTCTAGTCAAGAGCTTCAATTCTTCATCTTCAGAGATGCTCCCAGCTGCTCCACCTTTGGTTTCTTCTAACATGATCAAGGATTTGATAGATCTCAGTGCACGCAATCTATCCTTGTCTTTAGCCAACATGGCTTTTTTAATTTCACTTTCTACACTTAGCTTTAAACTCATTCCCTTGTTGTTTGTGTTATAGGTGTAAATTTGTCACAAAATTATCTTTTAATCTAGGAAAATGACCAAGTTAAGCGTAAATATTAACAAAATCGCTACCCTGAGAAACGCCAGAGGAGCCAATAACCCTAATGTAGTACAGGTGGCTATGGATGCTGAGCGCTTTGGTGCTGAGGGGATCACGGTGCACCCAAGACCAGATGAAAGGCATATTCGCTATCAAGATGTATTGGACCTGAGTAAGGTAGTCACTACGGAGTTCAATATAGAAGGCTATCCCGATCAGCGATTCATGGATTTGATCAAGACCGTCAAGCCAGCACAAGCTACTTTGGTACCAGATCCACCTAATGCCATTACTTCCAATTCTGGCTGGGATACCATTACCCATCAGGAATTTTTGAAAGATATAGTTGCAGAATTAAAAAGCTATGGCGCTAGAGTTTCTATTTTTATCAACCCCGAGACAAAGTTTTTTGAACCAGCAAAGACTACAGGGACAGACCGTGTGGAACTCTACACAGAACCATACGCTGTACAATTTCATCAGGATAGGCAGGCTGCAATTAAACCTTATGTGGAGGTGGCAAATTTAGCCAGGGAATTAGGTTTGGGTTTGAATGCAGGTCATGATTTGGATTTACATAACTTGAAATTCCTCAAAGGGAGCATTCCGTTCCTAGATGAAGTATCTATTGGTCATGCATTGATTTGCGATGCACTTTACTATGGTTTGGAGAATACCATTCAGATGTATAGGAGGCAGTTGGAGGTTTAAATGATATTGATGGGTACTTAGATATTAATTGATATTTGGATTTAAGTGAAGGGGGTGGAATAAAGTTGAAATAGGGTAGAAATAAGGTGGAAATATGGTAGAAATAAAGTTGAAATATGGTGGAAATAAAGTGGAAATAGGGGGGAGTTTTAAATGATATTGATGGATACTTAGATATTAATTGATATTTGGATTTAAGTGATGGGGGTGGAATAAAGTTGAAATAGGGTAGAAATAAGGTGGAAATATGGTAGAAATAGGGTTGAAATAAAGTAGAAATATGGTGGAGATAGGGGATTGATGAGGTGGGGATAAAGTGGGAATATGCCTGTGGTGAAATATTTACAAATTAGTAGACTGATTGAGGGAAATTCTTGATGTTGAAATTTATTGGATAAGGAAATGAAACTGAATTTTAGAAAAACTGGCTCAGGAGAGCCATTGATTATATTACACGGGCTTTTTGGATCGGCAGATAATTGGTTTAGCATTGCCAAGGAGTTGGAGAAGGAGTTTACACTGTACTTGGTAGACCAAAGGAATCATGGAGACTCACCTCACAGCGAAGAATGGAATTATAAAGTCATGGCTGAGGACCTTGCAGCATTGATGAAAGATGAAGGGATTGAAACGGCATACCTGATGGGGCATTCGATGGGTGGCAAGACTGTAATGAATTTTGCGTTGCGGTATCCTGAGAAGGTTAAAAAGCTGATCGTAGCAGACATTGCGCCAAGATACTATCCCATTCATCACCAAACCATATTAGAAGGCCTTTCCTCCATCAATCTCCATGAAATCAAATCCCGAAAGGAAGCTGATGACCAATTGGCTCAGTATGTTGCTGAGGCAGGAATCAGGCAGTTTTTGCTCAAAAGTCTGGGCAGAAATAGTGCTGGAGACTTTATCTGGAAGATCAATCTTTCGGTGATTATAGATAAAATCGAAAACGTAGGAGAGGCTCTTGATTATGAAGGCAGTTTCGACAAACCAACACTTTTCATGGGTGGAGCCAATTCAAAATATATTCAAGAAAAAGACAAAAAAGACATTGACAGGTTCTTCCCTAATAATCACCTGATCTACATCAAAAATGCAGGACACTGGCTTCATGCAGAACAGCCTCAAGCGGTGGTTGAGACAGTGAAAGCTTTTCTCAATTAAGATTGGGATTATCTGCGATGATGTCACAAACTAAACGGGAGGGAGGGGTTTAATGTGCATAATTCACTATTGTGATTTTAATGTGATCGAGTTTATTCCTATTTTGAAATAAAGTTTTGATCTATTTATTTCGCAAAATATTCGGGGTGTAGCGCAGCCTGGTAGCGTACTTGCATGGGGTGCAAGGGGTCGCTGGTTCGAATCCAGTCACTCCGACAATTTTCAAAACACTGATGAAATAGCGTCGGTGTTTTTTTGATTTTATGGCTTTTTAAAAATAATGGCTTAAATTAAAAGCGCTGAATTAAGCGATCAAAGCTGTTTTCAATATAGATTAATAAAAAATTTTATACCAAAACCCCACTCACTATGTACATCAATCAAGAGTTTCAACATCCACCTGTCAATACTTCCGACTGGTTTTTGACTGTATTTATTGCCAACATTCCTGTTGTAGGTTTTATCATGCTGATTGTCTGGGCACTGGACAAGAATGGAAACCCGAGCAAAGCCAATTGGGCTAAAGCGAAGTTGATTTGGACGGCAATGGCAGTAGGGTTGGGCTTATTAATCCTCTTTATCGTAGGTTTCGGAGCGATATCAGGGTTTTTTGATAACTTTGATCCGAATGATTTTGATATAGCCTGATGCAGATTAAAGCGATTTGTACTGATATAGATGGTACATTATTGAATGGGGACAGGGTGCTGTCCCCAAGATTACTTCAAGCGATAGCGCGATTACCCAAAGATTTTCCAATTATTCTCGCTTCTTCTCGGATGCCTGATGCCATGCGGCATTTGCAGCAAGATATGGGACGCTTGGGCGAACCATTGATATGCTACAATGGGGGATTTGTGATTCACGACAGCTATCAAGAGGTCTTGGATGATGTGGCGATAGGGCTTGATCATTGTGAAGCCTTGGTGAAAATAGCCAAGGGTACGCAGGTGCATGTGAGTCTTTATCAAGGAGAGGATTGGTACGAGCCTGCTTTTGATTACTGGGCGGAGCGGGAGGCTAGAAATACAAGAGTAGATCCCACCATTCAGCCCGCAGATCAAGTATTGGCCATGTGGAAAGCAAGGAGGAAAGGAGCGCACAAAGTCATGTGTATGGGACCTGCCGAAGAGATAGATTTTTTCTTTCAAAATGCCCAGCAACACCTTGGTGAGGACTTGCACCTCTACCGCTCCAAGGATACCTATATAGAAAT
Organism: Belliella buryatensis; assembly: GCF_900188245.1. GTDB lineage: Bacteria > Bacteroidota > Bacteroidia > Cytophagales > Cyclobacteriaceae > Belliella > Belliella buryatensis. The sequence goes on from NZ_FZOK01000002.1 coordinate 18,005, forward strand.
CGCTCCCAAGTCTATTTCTAAAGCATCTGCACTGCAACTACTTCTAGAACGAAAATATGATATCGCAATAAGTGAAGTGATGGCTTTTGGGGACAATTATAATGATATAGATATGCTCCAAGCTGTAGGGATGGGAGTTGCCGTAGGCAATGCCCGAGCGGAAGTCAAGGTAATTTCAGATCGAGTGACTTTGAGTAATAAAGAAGATGGGGTGGCGGTGATGATTGAGGAGGTGTTGCTATGAAAATGCTCAACATTTTATCAATTTATATAATTGGTAGTTTTTTGTCAGTAAATATTGAGAAATTGGAGAGAAAGTAAAATTTAATACTAACTCTGGTTTAGCGATGAAAAATCCTTTTTTATTAAGATTAAGCTTACTCTTGTTTTTCTCAAGCCTTTTATTTTTTCAGGATCTCAAATCCCAAGAAATCCCGCTGAACTTACTCCAGGATAAGGTAGAAGTGATCCGGGATGAAAATGGTATCAATCATATTTATGCACAAAATGAACATGATCTGTTTTTCAGTCAAGGATATTTGGCAGCTAAAGACAGGTTGTTTCAATTTGAAATTTGGAGAAGACGGGCTACTGGAACAGCTGCTGAAATTTTTGGAGCTAGAGAATTGGAAAGAGATAAAGGAGCTAGACTGTTTCAGTTTAGAGGAGATAAAAAAAGTGAACTTTCTCACTACCACCCAAGAGGTGAAGCTATAGTAGATGCTTTTGTAGCAGGAATCAACACATATATTCAAGAAGTATTGGACAATCCTGAGTTGCTTCCCATAGAATTTCAGCTTTTGGATATTTTACCAGAGTTCTGGACTTGGGAAGTGGTGATTTCTAGACATCAAGGTTTGCTCCAAAATGTACAGGATGAATTGCGATACAGTAGGGTGGTTAGTTTGATTGGAGAAGAAAAAGCTAAAAACCTTTTTTATTTCCATCCCCAAGAGCCTGATTTGGAAATTCCTGAGTCAATTCCCCACGAGCTACTTTTCAAAGATATTTTGGCTCCATACAATGCTTTTCGGGCAGGTCTGATTTTCCATCCGGAAGACATCAAAAGTAAGAAGAAAGCGGATTTGCTGGCTTTTCAAGAAGGAAAAGTCGCTTATGAGCAAGAAGTAATGGAGACTTTGGATTTTGAAAAATTCTCCATAGGAAGCAATAATTGGATTGTGTCAGGTAAATACACCGAAAGTGGCTTTCCCTACATGGCAAATGATCCACATCGAGTTCATGCGATCCCGTCACTTCGATACATGGTTCATCTTCACGCCCCAGGTTGGAATGTTGTTGGTGGTGGTGAGCCTGTGATTCCGGGAGTTTCAATAGGCCACAATGAATATGGAGCTTGGGGATTGACGATTTTTGAAACAGACAATGAAGATCTTCGTGTCTATGACATCAATCCAGAAAATCATTTGCAATACCACTATAAAGGAGAGTGGAAGATGATGGAAAGTGTTCAGGATACGATTAAAGTTCTTGGTGAAAATGATCATTTGGTGACTCATTATTATACCATTCACGGACCTGTTACTTTCATTGATAAGGAGCTTCATAAAGCCGTGGCTGTAGAATGTGCGTGGCTCAAATCCGGAGGTGCTCCATATTTGGCCTCTTTGCGGATGGATCAATCTAAAAGCTGGGAGGAATTTAGAGATGCTTGTACATACAATCATATTCCAGCGGAAAATATGATCTGGGCAGATCGTGAAGGGAATATTGGATGGCAGGCAACAGGCATTAGTCCCATTAGAAATACACATTCTGGCCTAATCATCAGTTTAGGAGATGGCAGCATGGACTGGGATGGGTTTTTGCCCATTGAAAAAAGACCTAATGTGCTCAACCCAGAGGTAGGATACGTTGCTACTGCAAATGAAAATGTTACTCCCAATGATTATCCACACATGAATACGATTGGTTTTGAATGGGCAGATTCATTTAGAGGTGATAGAGTGAGAGAAGTTTTGGCTGAAGGTAGAAAGTTTACCATGGAAGAAATGGGAGCATTGCAGAATGACTACTTGGCTCTCCCTGCCAGAATTTTGATGTCTTACTTAAAGTCCTTGTTCTTTGAAGAGGAGTCAAGTCAAAAGGCAGCAGAGATGCTTTTGGAATGGGATTTTGTTCTGGATAAAAACTCTATCCCTGCTGGAATCTATGTAATGTGGGAACGGGTTTTGAGAAGAAAATTTAGAGAAGAAACGGTTCCGCAAGCAGTAAGGAAGTATATAGGAAGTATTCAATTTTCTCGAATCCTTGAATGGATTGCGGATCCAAAAATGATTTTCTCAGAAGATGCTGATCAAAATAGAGATCTGATTTTGAAGACTTCTTTTGAACAAGCCTTGGTTGAATTGGAGCAAAAACTTGGTCCAGATCGATCTCAATGGCAATATGGTCAAGCGGCCTATAAGCATGCGTTATTTAGGCATCCTTTAAGTTTAGCTTTGGGAGATAATTGGGATGAAATTCTGAATTCTGGACCAGTTCCGAGAGGTGGATATAGTTTTACTCCAGGAGCAAATGCATATGGCGACAACAATACGGCAGGGGCTTCATTCAGAATTATTGTGAACACCGGTGATTGGGAAAAGACTTTGATGATCAATACTCCAGGTCAATCAGGTGACCCCAAAAGTCCATATTATAAAAATCTTTTTCAGCTTTGGGCTGATGATGGCTATTTCGTCAATCCATTTTCTTATGAAAATGTGAAAGCTATCTCCAAGAAAAAAATAATGTTGGTTCCCGCAAAATAGAAAATTGGCATAAAAAAACACCTTATTAAAGTAACCCCTCTCCACTTTCAGCTTCATCCACCGCTTGATGCAGAAAATCGTGAAAGGGTTTCATCAGTCTGAAAGCATTGAGGGTTTTGGTTTTGAAGTCACCAGAAACAATGTCTTTGTCAGCCACAGGCGTAGATACGATAAAACTCTTGTATCTCAGCAAATCAATATGTGGATGCTCAGCATCGTAATCTCTTGGGCTTGTTTTAAGTTGCTCGCCTTCTAAGCTGGAAAAATGTTTCTTGAAATTGGGTTCATTGAGTATCTTAAGCAGTTCTTCCCCAGAGTAGTCGATTTCTTGACGGATTTTTTTCAAAATATCAGCGGGAGGCATCCATATCCCTCCAGCGATGAAACTGCCACCGGGTTGTATGTGGAGATAATACCCTGGATTATTGGATTTTTTGCCTCCTGTGGAGAAGTATGCTGCTAAATTGGTTTTGTAAGGGGCTTTGTTTGCAGAAAACCGAATGTCTCTATTTTGTCTGAAAACACAATCTTTGGCCTTAAATCCGGTAAGAGCTGGTTCCCAAGAACTAACTCCTTCCAGTAACTCAGCTACATCCTCCAAAAACACAGCCCTCACTTCTTGATACCAATCCCTATTGGCATCCATCCATTCTTTGGAGTTGTTTTCTGCGAGTGCTTTTAAAAATGATAGGTAGTCAGGCATGAATTATTGAATTTAGAGATAAATGTCAAACAGTTAAGTTAATCTATTGTTTTGCATGATTATCATGCCAATCACTTAGGGTATTTTTAAGATTTGGATCTTTGATCAAAGCAATCCATTGCTGAATCAATCCAAAATTCCAACCTTGGATTTTTTCTTCTGATTGCAGAGGAGGTTGGTTTCCATTTGAAATGGTAATCATACCATCCAAATATTTAAAAATTCTTTTTCTGTTATCATCGGCAGTATCAGACCAGGTAGAGAATAATTTTTTTGCTTTTTCTTGATGATAGTCATCACCAGCTATTAAAGCAACTTCCAAATAATCTAATGTCATGCCTATATCTTGGCGATTATTTGAAACATTCCAATCCATATTTTTTTCATGGGCAATCAATCCAAGATTAAGTAATGAGTCTGCCTTTGGTTTATTATCATCCCAGATTCTCAAAGCTGCTTTTGTGAAATTTGATAATTGATTGAACTCTACGGCTGTTTCTAACCATAAATCAACCAAGCTTTTTTCATTGCCATTTGATAAATATATCTTTTCTAATTTTTCAATTAAATCAGTAATACTATTTATGAATCTAAAAGAAGACTCTGATTCTTTTTTTAGCTCATTCAATATTATTGGTAGAGCTACTTCATAATTTTCATTTTCAAAAGCGGCCTTTCCAAGTGATGAGATTTGTAGTTTTTGCTGTGTTAATGATGGGTTTCGGCTATATGCTTTATTGTAAAATCCAAAGATAATCTCGGGAGCTTTACTTGAGGAGTATTTATTCATTAGATTTTCAATTCCTGCGATATACTGGTCATCATTCAAGTCATCCAAATCGACAGAATAACCGTGGGCATCCAAAAAGACCTGAAAGTCAGTTTTCGAATTGAACATAAAATTACTTGGACTCTTAGGGAAGGATTCTATTTTACCTAAACCCACCCAATTAAATTTTAAACCTCTTGCCCAACTTTTAGGTAATTTTGGAATAATGTTTTCTGTAAGATCTAAATATGTCCAATCAATTGAATTCCAAAAATCTCCCTCTGGTAACGTGACATACCCTATATCTCTTAGATCTAAAAAAAAAGGATGCTTTGGAGGTGTCTCTTTCAATAATATCCAGAGTGGATCAAGAATTAAGTTTTTGTTGCCACGAAGTTGAATCCTTTCCAACTGTGAATAGGTTTCAAAATCTTTTGAAAGGTGAGTTAAAGTACTTCTTCCTTCATTATCTCCATCAATATAAACTTTTTGATTCATCGCCATTAAGATTTGCAAGGATTTTAAGCCTGGAGGAAGACGATTTAAGGAATTATAGTTTAAATTGAGAAAGGTTAAAGTTTCTAAGTTTTCGAAACTCAGAGCTATTTGAGAAAGTCGGTTCCCTTCTAAATTGATATGTTGTAATGAAGAATGTGATGGAATTGGACCAGTTATTTCTTGAATCACATTTTTTTGAGCTTCCAGACGATTTAGTTTTGGTAGACTCGATAAATTTAAGGAAAGTGCAACCAGTGAGTTGTTATTTAATCTTAAGATTTCTAAATCTGGTAATCGGAGATGTTGATGATTAAATGAAGTTAAGGAGTTGTTTGAAAGGTCAAGGACTTTTAAATTAGAAAGAGAATTTAACGAAGGGACTTCTGACATTTCATTATCAATCATGTACAGTTTCTCTAATTTTTCATTTTGGAATGTATTCGGTGACAAATTGAGTTTTGGTAAAGAAACTAGGGAAAGTTTTTTGAGATTTTTAAAAGTTGAGAATTGTAATCTTTCTAAAGTCACGTTACTTCTAGCTAGATGAAGGATTTCAAGGTTTTTGAAATTATGTAAAAACTCAATCTCATTCAAGGAAGCGATATTGGATAAGGAAAGTCTCTTAATCTGGGTGAGTTTCCCAATAATAGCTATATTTTGTAAAGTGTCTTTGTCATTAAAAATATCTAATTGCTTTAAGTGCTTAAGGGTACTCAGTTCCTGATAGAAGTCAGTATTGGTTAAGGAGTCCAAGTTATTGATTTCTAGTTTCCTAACTCCTTTTACATGCTCAAAATATCTTTGTCCTTCGAATCTTGCATGATCTAAGTAAAGATTTTCAAGATTGGGAAAAGCTTTCATTTGTTCCATAGAATGATTGACGTTTCGATCATTTCTGGCAGAAAGTAAACCTACGTTCTTGACGCGTGGATTTATTGGGAGTTCTTGACCACGAAAATTTTTGCTTGTTAAAAGAATACTGTTCAGAGAAGGGTGATCCAGCACTTCCGCTCCAATGGAGTCGTAAAGAGATATGAAAAACAAACCTTCCAATTGGGGCATTTTTTTGGTATAAGCACTCAAATTGTCCAATGGAAAGTCAACGTGGAATTTGAAACTTAATACTTTTAATTGTTTTAATTCGGTTATGTACTCAGGGAATGGATTGTTTTTTTCAGGGAATGGCTTGAATAATGATCCAGCGGAGAACTGGATAATATCTAGGTTTGGAAATTGGGATAAAATTTCTCTAGTTGCATCTACTGGGAAATTCCCAATGGAATTTTCGAGTTGGATTCCACGAACCTTCTCTTTTGGTACTATCTGTGCAAAGTTATCCAACTGCTCAAATTTTTGAAAAGTGACGAAATATTCTTCAATATTGCTTAAGTTGTTGGCTGAAGGAGTGTATTGGAAGGATAGCTTGTGATAACTATCAAAGGCAGAATGAGACAAAGTGTCAAAATACCACTCTCCTGAAAATTTTTTTTGGGCGTAATTTTCTCCAAAAAACAAAAAAAGCCCTATTATCAGAAATAATTTTTTCATGATTGAAAGTAAGAGCAATTTAGTTTATGCCCAAATTATAAGACTTATTTCCTAAATAAAATCAACCAACCCCTCCAATTTCATTCCCCTACTACCTTTGATCAGGATCAGGTGATCTTCGAATTTGGAGTCTTGAAGCCAGTTTCGGAAGGAAAAAGGATCTGGGAAATAGAGTGCTTTCATTGGAGCTTTGGCTAAAGCCGCTTGCGTATGCTTTCCGGCAAAGCAAATTTTATCAAAATCATATTGGCTGACCAATTCACCCAATTTCTCGTGTTCAGCTTGGGTGCTTTCACCAAGTTCGTACATGTCACCCAAGATGATCATCTTGTGTTTTTTGCCAGTCATCTCGCCAAAAGTCTTGATCGCCACTTCCATACTCGAAGGGTTGGCATTGTATGCGTCTAGGATGATCAGGTTGCTTCGCTTTTCTACTAGCTGCGACCGCATATTGGAAGGCTTGTAATTGACGATAGCTTGTACTGCCTTTTCTATAGAAACACCGAAAAACTTCCCTAAAGTAATGGCGGTGGCAATATTCCCAAAGTTATATGCTCCTATCATGGAACTGAGATATGAATCTTCGCTTCCTTCTACTTTGAATCTTACAAAGGGATTGGCATCCACAAACTCCACTTCGCAATAATCACCTTTGGCTGGGTAGAGGACAGGGTTTTCAAAGCGCTTGGCCATATTGGAAAGGATAGGGTCTTGGGAATTGATAAAGACAGTTCCTTTGTTCTCTCTTAGATGTTGAAAAAGCTCTGTTTTTGTTTTCAATACACCCTCAGCTCCGCCCATTCCTTCTAAGTGAGCTTTCCCGATATTGGTGATAAACCCATGCGTAGGTTCTGCAATGTCACAGAGTTCTTTGATGTCGCCTTGTTTGTTGGCGCCCATCTCTACAATCGCAATCTCGGTGTCTTTTTCTATTGCGAGCAAAGTTAGTGGCACTCCAATATGGTTGTTGAGATTCCCTACTGTGGCTGAAGTTTTGAATTTTTGTTTCAATACGGCATGTAGGAGTTCTTTTGAGGTCGTCTTACCATTGCTTCCAGTCAGTCCTATGATGGGGATATTTAGTTGTCTTCGATGGTGTAGCGCAAGTGCTTGGAGTGTACTCAATACATCTTCACACAAGAAGTACCTCAAATCTCCTGCAATCACCACTGCAGGATCATCAACGACGACGAGTGAGGCACCCATCTCCAAAGCCTGTGCAGCAAAGCTGTTGGCATTGAAGTTTGGTCCTTTTAGGGCAAAGAAAATATTGCCTTGATCGATTTTACGGGTATCAGTACTGACTCCTGTGGATTGCAGGAAATGAGCGTAGAGTGATTGGGTATTGGACATAAGAACTCAATTTGAATCCTAAAATTAAGGTATTCGAGGCATCATTATCAAGAATTGATCGTTAATTTGAGAATTGATAGCAATGTCATCTATAAATTGTCGTAGGTTGAATTTATACTTCCCGAAAGTTGTGTAAAAAATAGGAGCAAACTCAAAGCACAAATTTGAACTTTGGGAAAGTTATCCTATACGATATTGGTGCTGATAGTCAAATTCCAACAAGCTGCTCTAGACTAAGTTCTACAAGTAATTATGCCATCTAAAATTATTCCTTCTTTTTTGAAAACAATCTACACAAGTCTACTGATCATTTGTCAGCTTTCAATGGTTGCTTATGGGCAAACAACCTTTGAATATGCAAATCCAGTGAATTTGATCAAAGATGGGGCAGCATTACCATTGACTTTTTCTGGCGGACTCAACGCTGGGCAAATTCAGAGTATGGATGTCAATGGAGATGGGGACGAAGAATTGGTGATATGGGATATCAATGTGAGGCAGGTTTCTGTTTTTAAAGAAGAGGATGGGGTTTTTACGCATTTGCCTCAGCTTTCTTATTATTTTCCTTCCGATGTCAGTGGCTTTTTAGTACTAGCTGACTATGATGGTGATGGGAAAAAGGACTTGTTTACTTCCAGTCCATTTGGGATCAGAGCGTATAGAAATGTCAGTCCCACAGGTGCTAATTTTCCTAGTTGGGAGCTGGCTCAGAACTTCCTTAGGTTGGACAATAACAGTAACCTCCAAGCCAATAACCTCGACATCCCGCTGATCATGGATATAGATGCAGATGGGGATTTGGATATTGTCACTTTCAATTTCGCTTCAGGGGATTTCTTGGAGTTTTACAGAAATACTTCCGTAGAACGAAAAGGAGTTCCAGATATTGATGGTTTTGCTTTTCCAGAGGCTAGGTGGGGAGGCTTTGAGTTTTGTGATTGTGGTCAGTTTAGCTTTGGGGTTACCTGCTCAGGAATGCCCATGGGTAGAGTTATGGAAGATGACAACATGCGGATAGAGCATGCTGGAGGCCATTCCATTCTCTATGCAGATTTCAATGGTGATGGGGTTATGGATTTATTGATGGGACAGGATGAATGTAATACGCTCTATTATCTTCCCAATAAAGGCACAAATGCCAATCCCAAATTTGATGAATTTTCGACATCGCTGCCGAGCATTGGAGTCTTGCCCGAGTTTCCGATTTTCCATGCAGCGCAGTTGTGGCGCGATCAGCTATTGATTACGACTAATTCTTCTTCGATAGCAGGCCCATTTCGGGCAGATTATCGGAGGAACTTCTTTTCCATGCCATTGCAAGGGGGAGCGATCAACCCTTTTTTACAAGATCAGATGCTTGACCTTGGAGAGAATACGCGACCTAGTTTTCAAGGAAATAAGCTGAATGGCAAACTTTACTTATCAGCTAATACACTAAAAGACAAACGAGTGGTCGGTAGCCTCAGGGCCATTGAAGTGACAGCGGGAGATTGGCGCTTGACCGAGGAAGACTATTTGAGTTTATCGGAGTTGGACTTGACAGACCTCCAATATCAAACCTATCGCAGTGCAGCTGGGCAAGAAAGTTACTGGCTAGCTGGCACGGATACGGTCAATTTTGCTTTGGTGAAGCGACTGTTTCATGCCGTATCCGAGGATTTTACTGTGAAGAATGAAGTCAATGTACCAGGCTTGACACCAAGGCCATTAGATCATTTTGAGTTATTTGCTTTTCAGAATCGAGACTATATGCTCTTGGCAAGGCAGACGGGGGAGTTGCTGCTATATGAGGTGAGTTTTGGTCAAGGAATTCCTACTTTGAACTTGTTAGAGCGGAATTTTCTTGGTTATCAAGATAATCCCGCTTCTAGGAACCTGACGGCACATGTAATACCTGGGCAGAGGCCTGGTTTGTATGTTGCTGATCAGCGTGGGCAGCTCTTTTGGATTGCAGATTTTATGAATGCTACGGATAGAGAAGAAGTATTGGTCAGGATTGGTGAGGAGTTGAGACCTGCTCGATTAGGTCGAAATACTTGGATATATAGGGTGCCGGATGCATTTGGTTCGAGCTATGATTTACTATTGGGGACTACCGGGGGAGGCTTATTGTACTTCAGGTCGATTTCAGATATGCCCAATCCAGAGGGAGAAGAGTTTCTAGTAAAAGTATATCCAAACCCTACTACGGGACCAGTGAGCATACTTGCCAATCAGGCAGCAGAAGTAAGGTTGGTAAATAGCCTGGGTCAGGTTTTGGTCGATCAGTTTATGCTGGAAGCCAATAGGGAAATATTCCTTCAGGCCGGTAATCTAGGTCCGGGGCTGTATATTTTGAACTTTAGGTTAAGCAATGGGCAAAGCCACAGTAGGAAGCTGATTGTACGGCCGTAGCTTATCCGTGCTAGTGGGTAGTCGAATTTACAAGCTGTAGGGTATGTTTTGATGGAGGGTGTTTTCGGAGCTTTGGGTATAGATTTTAGTCCCAACGAAAACCAATTCAATCATGAAAAAGATCATCTTATCCGTAGCGATACTGACATTGTCAGCGGGATCGCTATTTGCTCAAGAAATGTTCACTGGTATAGGAACCAAAGGGCATTATAACAAAACCATCAAGGGAGCAACTGCTTTTGCCATTCCTCAGCTGAGTGTGGGTTTTGAAACTTATGTAGAAACCAAGCAGGTGGTACAAGAAGGAAAGCTCAGTAAGTTGCAGAATGTCTTCGAAGCACATAGCAAAGGAGGGCAGTATGCAGGTCAACAAAGTGGTTCTGCACAAGTGACCACCATACTCAATGCGGGCATGACCTTGGAAGATTATCAAGCCCTAACCAATGATTTTCAGAAGATTTTAGAAAGAGAAATCGCCAATGCAGGCTTCAAAGTAGTTCCAGTAGAGGAATTGATGCAGCAGGATGCCTTTCAGAAAGTCAAAGATAGATTCGAAGGAAAAACTGACAAGAAGAAGGGGAAAGTTGATGAGTCTGACATAGGTAATGCCAAAGTTCAGATGCTTCCAGAGCAAGGAATTTTTATGTTTAATGAAAAGAGCTTTGCTGTAGGTGGGGTTCCTCTGGCTGTTGCCATCAAGAATTACTATAAAGCGAGTGATGCGATATTGATGACACAAAATATTGATGTGGATTTTTCTACTGTAGAACTGGATGTGGACTTGGATGCTGGTAGAAGAGGGAAGACTACCAGTGCAGAAATGAAAGTGGTTCCAAAGATGCGGATCACTTACAATACTTTTGATTTTATTTCGAAAAATGGATCGCCTAGCAGTACACCAGCGAGGCTAAATGCAGATTTTATTTCTGATAAAGAGTATTCAGCTGTAATTTCAAAGGATAAGGCCAAAGCGGAAAGCCTTATGAGCAAACTATTTTCATTGAAAGCTAAGCCAGACGTCAATTTCGATCCGAGAATCATAGAGATGTCCAAAGAAGACTATATCGCTGCCTCTAAAGACCTTTTTACCCAATACTCAAAGGAGTTTGCCAAAGCCTTGGTCGTTGGGGCCAAAGGGAAGTAATCCATTTACTGACCGGAGCCAAGGTTAGCGCCTTGGCTTTTCTTTCTCAACCCATACTCAATTTGCAATGAAGAAACTTCTACTTTCGATCATGATTACCCTTCCAACCCTAGTTGGTTTTGCTCAATCGACAAACTGGGATAATGTGAAGTATAATGGAGTAAGAACCATGGGGATATCTTACAAGTACCTCAACCTGACCAATACAGCAGATAAAGCAAACCAGTTAGGAACAACTTATTTTTTTCCAGAAATTGATTTTGTGAAAATGAATCTTGCCCCAGGAGCATGGAGCTGGTCTTACAGGAATAAATTGGTAGGGGGTTTTATTGGTTCTGGAATTCAACTGGTGTTCACAGGTGAAATGCCTTACTACACCTACCGACCTAATGCTACATGGATTCATAATTTTATTGGTTGGTGGAATATTGCGAAGAATGTTAAGATTACTGAAGATTTAGCAATAGCTGTGGGTGGGCATATTGGAGATTATTATTTAGACTATAGCTTAGCGCCAGATGTGTATTACAATCCACATGGTTTCTATGCCGGTATAGGGCCAGTAGTGATGGTTGATTATTTATTGCCTAGTGCTATGGTAGTGCATTTTGAAAGTAGTCTGGCTTATGGCCAGTACTTAGCAGATGGGGATGGTTTTGGGGCATATCCAGCTCCTTTGATCTCTAATACCATGCTGGAGTTGCATACCAATTCCAAGGTATTTATTGGTCTTGAGTATGTCACATTTTTTAATCGAGGCGATGATCCATTTAGAGGACAGCGGATAGAGCTGAAAGCAGGGTTCCGATTTAAGAAGTAGGTAAATCAGATTAAATTATTTGCGTAAGCGAACTTAATTAAGCCTACGAGGGAGTTTGTCTTGGTCTTTCGGAATATATTTTTTCTATGGGTCTCTACGGTACGTTCTGAAATGAAAAGTTGATCAGCGATATCCCGATTGGAAAACTCCTTGGCAATGAGCTTGAGTATTTCTCTTTCTCTATCCGTGAGCATTCTTTCTTCATCTGGGAATTGTAAGCTATTGATGATGATTTTATTGATATCATTGCTTAGGTATATTTTCCCAGCATCGACAGCAGCTATAGCTGATAGCAATTCTTTGTGGCTATCGTTTTTGAGAATATATCCATTTATCCCTTCTTTGAGGATTTCTTTGACCAAGTGTACTTCATCATGCATGCTAAGCATGATAATTTTGGTGATAGGGCTGATTTTTTTTACCAGCCTCACCAAGGCTAGCCCATCCATTTCAGGTAAATTGAAGTCTGTGATCAACAAATCAACTTCATTCTGTTTGATGAATTCTAATGCAACTTCTGCGGTATTGGCTTCGCCGATAACTTTAAGAGTGGGTTCTTTTTCAAGTATGCTTTTGATTCCATCCAATAGGATAGCGTGGTCGTCCACCAGAAATATTTTCATGGTCTGAGTTTTTATTTTAAGTTCCAGAAACTGGCTCAACATTGCAAACATGCCTACAAGTTACTAGCTATCTCAATGTGAGAAAATCCGTAGTAGTGGGTATATTATACCATTATGTCGGCTTCCTTGGCAATAGTGAGCTTATCTATCGGAAGATCGATAATCAAGCTACTTCCTTTTCTATCTGGATGGCTATCTATTTCAAAATCTGCATTGATTCTTTTAAGCCTTGATTGAATATTTCTCCAGCCATTTCCCGAACTATTCTGAAGCCTATTGACATCAAAGCCTGCTCCATCATCCTCAATTAATAAGTTGAGCTCAATGTCATGCCTGACTAGCTGAATTGTGATTTTGGAGGCATTGGCATATTTGATGACATTATTGACCCATTCTTGAATCACGCGATAGAGTGATATCTCTTGGATTTCACTGAGTCTCCCAGTCATCTCTTGGGTGTCTGTGATGATTTGGATTTTCCCAGAACTATTCATGCGTTGGGCAAATTCCAGCAGCGCTTCCTTCAATCCAAATTGGATCAATGTGGCAGGCATTAAATTGAAGGCGATGTTTCGGATTTCGGTATGCATTTCCTTGAGGATTGACTCACTCTTGTCCACAATAGCAATTCGGTCTTCCATTTCTCCATTTCTGTCATTCAGGTTGGAAATATTCAGTCTCAGAGCTGAAATCAATTGACCAAATCCGTCATGCAGGTCTTGTGCAAATCGTTTTCTTTCGACTTCTTGAGATTCAAGTGCTGCATTGATGTAGGCTTCCTTGATTTCAATTTCTTTTTGTTGAAGGAGAAGTTGGCGGGCTTTTTTCTGTCTGCTTTGATTGAGGAGAAATAGTATGCTTATCAAGAAAAGGATAACCAACAGAGAGAAGATCAATACCAGATTCCTTTGATTACTGGCTTTTTGTTTGGATAGTTCGGTCTCTTGAAGGATAATTTGGTTTTCTTTCTTTTCGGTTTCATACTTGGTTTCGATGTCTGCTAGCAAGGCAGCTTTATCCAAATTGAAAATACTGTCTCTAAAAGATTGAGCCATTTTGAAGGAAGACAATGCTTTTTGGAAATCTCCTTTTTCTTCATAGATATCACTTAGTACTGTGTGTGCAGCAGAGAGTCTTTTGTTATCTTTGATTTTTTCTGATAAAGCCAATGATTTTTTTCCATAATCCTCCGCTAAGGGAAAATTCTCTAGTTGTAGTTGAGCTTTGGCCATGGAGTGAAGAAGCACAGCATAATCATAATCATTATTGAGTTTTGATTGATAGATTTCTTGTGATTTTAGATAATGCTGATATGCTTCATTGGGTCTTCCGAGTTCCATATCAAAGTTTCCAAGGTTAGAAGATGCGATTGCCAAGGCTTTGTAATCCCCCAGTTCTTCGGATGTCATCACGCATTTGGAATAGTAAAAAGCAGCAGAATCCAATTCTTTTAAATTATGAAAAGAAGACCCAAGGTTTAGGTAGATTTTCTGGAGATTGTGCTTGTCGTTGACTTTGTTTTTGGTAGTCAGGGCTCGGCGATAATAGCTAAGGGCTTTGGGGTTGTCTTCTAATAAATAATGAATATTTCCAATAGAGAATAATGAGTTTCCAATCATTTTTTCATCTCCAATTTCTTCAGAAGTTTTTAATGCGAGTGTTGCATAGTCGAGCGCCTTGGTGTAGTCACTTTTGTTTTGATAGACCATTGAGAGGTTGTTGTAGACTGCCGAAAGTCCTCTAAGGTCATTTTTTGCTTGATAGGCCTCGGCAGACTTATTGAGATAGTAAGCAGCCGAGTCATAAGAGGACCCTACCCAATGTACTACCCCGATCACGGTATAGGCATATCCGATGATTCTTGGGCTGCTGACATTTTCCAAAGTTTTGATTCCTTGATGTGCTAGGTCTAACGCTTCAGTATTTTCAGCATACATTTTTTGCCAGGCTAGATCCATCAGGGCTTCTGCTTTGATGCTGTCTATCGATGAGGTTTGTATTAGGTTTCCCAAGCTATCTTGGATCGCCTGATTTTGTGCATGGCCTAGAAAGGTGAATAAAAAAAAGCAAAAAAATAAGGTCTTAATCTTATAGCTGAGGTTTTTCATTGTCTTGTGGCTTGTAGAAATACCTAGACAATATAGCTGATAATTACAGTTTTATAAAAAAAAATAATATGAGTGTTCGCAATGGAGCATGTTATGAAAAAAGAGGCATTATATTTTGCGAATACTCGTCAACAGACAACAGTCCACAGTCAACCGAAAATGGAATCATACATTCTATGATTAATTGTTCGGCCATTGCAAGTAAGCGGATATACATAAAAATAATATGAAAAAGTGAAATTTAATAACTCTCACTTTCATTAGGGAAGTCTTTGGCTTTGACATCAGTGATGTAGTTTTGGACTGCTTCAGTCATGGTTGTTCTCAAGTCTGCATATTGCCTGAGGAATCTAGGCTTAAACTCCTGAGTGATGCCTAGCATATCATGAACAACTAACACTTGGCCATCTACATCACCACCTGCGCCGATACCGATGACTGGTATGCTGACAGTTTCCGCTACTTGCTTGGCAAGCTTGGCAGGTATTTTTTCAAGCACAATCGCAAAACAGCCTGCTTCCTCCAATATTTTGGCATCGGCGATCAGCTTATTGGCTTCTTCTTCTTCCTTTGCCCTAACGGTATATGTGCCAAACTTATAGATGGACTGGGGTGTCAGTCCTAAGTGACCCATGACTGGTACTCCAGCGCTCAGTATTCTGGTGATGGATTCTTTGATTTCGGATCCTCCTTCTACTTTGACAGCATGTGCGCCAGATTCCTTCATGATTCTGATCGCTGATCGCAATGCTTCGGAACTGTTTCCCTGATAGGAACCGAAAGGAATATCTACTACAACAAAAGCACGTTTGACCGCTCTTACCACTGAGGTTGCATGGTAGATCATTTGATCCATGGTGATGGGTAAGGTGGTCTCATGTCCTGCCATAACATTGGAAGCGGAGTCTCCTACTAGGATTATGTCTATGCCTGCTCCATCTACAATTCCAGCCATGGAAAAATCATAAGCCGTAAGCATAGAAATTTTTTCACCACGACCTTTCATTTCCTGAAGCGTATGTGTGGTAATTCTTTTGATATTTGAAGACTGATGTACGGACATGTTAGCTTAGTGAAGATGTACGGTATAGGATTCTTTGGTAAGGTCTACGGCTATGTGTTCGTTAAGTGTGGTCGAGAGCTCAAGTCCTGTGTAATCTGCTGATACAGGGAAGAGTTTGTGGCTTCTATTGACGAGCACAGCCAATTCCATTTTCTTAATTGGGATTTCTAAAAAAGGTTTTAAAGCATAGGCCAGTGTTTTGCCTGTATTGAGTACGTCATCGACGAGGATCAAGCATCGGTTTTCAAGGATGACTTCCATGGAAAGCTTGACCTCTCCTTGTACGATAGCATTTTTATCCAAAAGGACTTCCATCACGACAGCTTGAAGTGGGGAGATTTCCTGAAGCTTTGAAGCCAACAGGTCAGCAAAAATTTTTCCCATTCCAGAAATTCCAGCGAAAAAAATTTCCTCCTCTGAGGAGTTTCTTTCATAGATTTCATAGGCCATGCGGGTGATTTTTTGTCCAATTTGACGGTGATTGAGTACTAGGGATTGATTTTCGCTCATTTTAGCTGTGATCCTGTTTTGAAGATGAAAATTAAGGCAATTGAAGTTAGAATCAAAAATCTTTATCGATGATCATCTTCTTCGTGAAGAATATTCACATAAGAATCATAGCGGTAGGGATGAATATATCCTTCTTCCAACTTTTCAAGTACCACACATCCAGGTTCATTCAAGTGACGGCAATTATTGTATTTACATTGCCCCAAATATTGGCGCATTTCGGGGAAGTAATGAGAAAGTTCGGAATCATCAATATCCAGAATACCAAATTCTTTGATCCCCGGAGTGTCTATCAAATATCCTCCCTTTTGTAGTGCAAACATTTCTGCAAAAGTAGTTGTATGAACTCCTTTGGTACTGAATTTTGAGATTTCTTTTGTCTCTTGATCGGCTGCTGGGATCAATTTGTTCAATAGTGTAGATTTCCCAACACCACTATGTCCTGACATCAAGGTGGTCTTCCCTTCCAGAAGTGGTAGGAATTTTTCTTTTAGTCCAGATTCATTGGTCGCAGATATTTCTATGACTGGATAACCTAGTGGTTCGTAGATTTCATGGATATCTTGGAGGTATTCTAAGTCTTTCTCTTTTTCTACCAAATCCATTTTATTGACAATAATGGCAGCTGGAATTCTAAAACTTTCTGTACTCACTAAAAACCTATCAATAAAACCAAGTGATGTTCTTGGATTTCGGATAGTAATGATCAGATAAGCTTGATCAATATTAGAGGCAATGATATGTGAAAAATGGGTTTTTCTCGTAGATTTCCTGATGATGTAATTTTCTCTTGGGAGAATCTCATCTATAGTCCAAGTAGGTAAATCAGCTTCCTGCACTACTTCTACATAATCTCCTACAGCAATAGGATTGGTGAGTTTGAGGTTGTCTTGCTTGAATTTACCACGCAGCCGAGATTTGACAAGTCCAGATTCTGTCTGTACCATGTACCAGCTACCTGTGGATTTGATGACTCTTCCTTGCATGATTTGAGTATTAAGTGGTATGGGTAAGAACCACTTGAATGATTTTTTTAGCACTACCACGGTTTTCCTTTACCAATTTTTCTGCTGCTTGACAGGTGGATTCATATAGTTCAGAATCATCCAATGCCTCCATGGTGGACTTTAAGTCTTCAAAGTTAGCAATAGAAGCGCTGGCACCATAATCTATACTGATTTTTGCTTCTGGAAATTTTTTTGGTTTTTTCAAATCTCCAAAGAGCACCGGAATTTTAAATGCCAAAGGTTCAAGGATATTGTGTAGTCCTTTTCCAAAAGCGCCACCTACATAAGCTATATGTGCATATTGGTACAAAGAAGAAAGCATTCCAATATTATCTATGAACAGTACAGATTCATTTTGTGATTCATTGATAGATGAATGCTTAATAGATGGTAACTCGATTTGTTCTGCCCAAAGGTCGATTTGATCAGGGTGGATATCATGCGGAGCAATGATGAATTTAAAACTTGAGGATTGATTGATCCAAGGTATCCAGATTTTCATATCTTCCTCCCATACTGAACCAATGACTATGGTTTTGGAACCTTTACAAAATGCGTCTATTTCTGGGAAGGTTTTTGGGTCAGCACTGATTTCACTTACTCTATCGAATCTAGTATCTCCAGTTTGGGTGCAGTTGGTTATTTTAATCTGATGGAGTAAGTCTATGCTTCGCTGGTTTTGAGTGAAGATATGATCGAAACAGCGAAGTGTTTTTCTGAAAAAACCGCCAAAAATCTGGAAATACACTTGATCCTCTCGCATAGAAGCCGAGAATAGGAAAAGAGGGATGTTTTGCTTTTTAGCTTCCAAGATATAATTAGCCCAAAGGTCATATTTCACAAAAAACGCTAAGCTCGGCTGAAGTAGATTGATGAATTTTTCGGAGTTTTTGGCAGTATCTACAGGAAGATAAATGATAAGGTCAATGTAATCTTGCCTTTTCTTTTTAACATTTTCATAGCCTGAGGGGCTGTAGAAAGTGAGGACTACACTTAGATTTGGTTTCTTTTCTTTGAGTTGCTTGATGACAGGTTTTGCTTGTTCGTACTCTCCAAGTGAAGCTACATGAAACCAAGCTACGGGAGATTGATTAATCACTTTGAAATTTTGAATCACTCGAAAAGTGTTTTTCCTACCTTCAACAAAAGCTTTGATTTTTGGCTGGCTGTTTTGGAGTAATTTCACCAAAACAGAAAATAAGGTCATTGAAAAATCATAGAGTAATTTCATTACGCAAAAATTGGTTTAAGTCTGGTAGGTTTGTTGAGTGCATTGAAATAATTAGGCAATAAATAAAATTTAAATGAAATGAGAAAGCCTCGATCCAAATGAATCGAGGCTTTCTTGATTTTTATTAATTAGAATCAATTTTTGCTCAAATAAGCAGAAACACCTTCTTTGGTAGCGGTCATAGCTTCCTTACCTTCTTCCCAGTTAGCTGGACATACTTCACCGAATTTTTCAACGTGCTGAAGTGCATCTACCAATCTGATCATTTCGTCAATGTTTCTACCTAGTGGAAGGTCATTGATGGTTTCTTGTCTAACAATACCATTTTTATCGATCAAGAATGTTCCTCTGAAAGCCACAGGAGCCCCTTCAAAAGTCAGTTCTCCCTCTTCGTTGTAGTTCCACTCACCAGCCAATACTCCGAAGTTGTGAGCGATAGTTTTTGCTGTATCTGCAACCAAAGGGTAAGTAACTCCTTCGATTCCTCCTTGCGCTTTTGGTGTAGCTAACCAAGCAAGATGAGTTTCTTCAGTATCTGTAGAAGCTCCCACTACTGCTACGCCTCTCTTCTCGAATTCAGCTAACTTTTCTTGGAAAGCTAAGATTTCTGTTGGGCATACGAATGTAAAATCCTTTGGATAAAAGAAGAATACAACTTCCTTATTGCCGATATATTGCTCCAAAGAGAAGTTTTCAACGATTTCTTCACCATTGATGACAGCTGCTGTGCTGAAAATTGGGGCTTTTTTTCCTACTAATGACATGTTTTTATGTTTTAAAATTAGATAATAGTTTCTGTTTTCTTGTAACCTTTAAATACCACTGAAATCTCGTCAATTTCAAAGTTTTCAAAGTTGTTTTCCGAAATGAAATTTTTCAATATTTGCTCAAATGCTTCATTTCTATAGTCTCTAATCTCGTGTGTTTCCTTACAATAAAGATGACTATGTGCATCTAACATCGCATCGAAGCGCATGACACCTTTTTGATCAATGAATTTTCTCAAAATCCCAGCTTGAACAAAGCTGTCTAGGGTCTTGTACACTGTTGCGAGGGAAATTGAAGGATTAACTTCTGAAATCAGTTCAAAAACCTGTTCCGCAGTGGGGTGAGCCACTGAAGCTTCCAAGGCATTGAGTATCACCATCCTTTGATGTGTGAATTTTAATCCCTTGTTTGTAATCTTATCTCTGACTGAACTCTTTTGCATTGAATAATCTCTAAATAATAATCATTATTATTTGCGAATTGTTATACAAAGGTACTATTCATTGTAAATCTTTCAAAAAATTAACCAAATAATATTTGGTTCAATTTGTTTATTTTGGATTGATGGTATTCAAATATTGTTTGATTGGCATTATTTAGGTTCTTAATTTGATTTGTGTGCTTATGGTAAAATAATATTTCGTGCATCTTATTTACTTTTTGAGTATTTATAGTGGAGTCATTTGAAATCCTTGGTAAAAATTATTTATCTTGTACCTTGCTTAAAAAATCCGCGTACAGATATTTGATTCAATGATTAAAGTATTATTTGTTTGCTTAGGTAACATTTGTCGGTCTCCGCTCGCTGAAGCCATTTTCAATCACAAAATAGAAGAAAATGGATTAACTGGTAAGTTTAAAAGCGATAGTTGTGGTACTTCAGATTATCATATTGGGGAACTGCCTGACGAGCGTACCATTCACTGTGCCTCCCAAAAAGGTATTCTCATCAATCACAGAGGTAGGCAAATCAATAGGGTTGACATCCGTGAGTTTGACTACATTCTTGCCATGGATAAATCGAACAAAAAAAATATTGAAAATTTGATTGTCAAATACGGGATCAACCATGATCAAGTTTTTCTAATTAGAGAGTTCCAGCCTAATGCGATAGATCTGGAAGTTCCAGATCCGTACTATGGCGGAATGGAGAAGTTTGAAGAGGTTTATGAAATTTTGGACGAATCGATCAGTCATTTTTTGCAATTCCTGAAACAGGAGCATCAGATGTATGTTTGATCAAGGACAAATTTATGAACAGATACTTTTTTTAAGTTTAGGGCATGATGTCAAAGTCAATCAAGCTCGATTAATAGCAGCGGGGAATTTTAATCAAGGTGTTCAATTAACGACTAGTTCAGGGGATTTCTTTTTAAAAATAAACTTTGATCAAAGAAATGATATTTTTCAAAAAGAGGCCGAAGGCTTAGCCTTACTTGGTGAATTTTGTCCACTTACGATTCCAAGAGTTTATCATTATGGTCAACTTGAAGATTACTGTTTTTTGTTGATGGATTGGGTGGATTCTACCCAGGCAAAACAGGACTACTGGGAACAAATGGGATATGGCCTAGCTCAGTTGCATATGGCTACACAAGCGTATTTTGGGTTGGATAGTGACAATTATATTGCATCTCTGGAGCAATATAATCAGCCTCACAATATTTGGTCTGATTTTTTTATCAACCAGAGACTGGAGCCGATGATTGGCAAAGCCCATTATGAAGGTCTTATCGGTGCTGAATTTTTAAGTAGGTTTAGGGAGATTTATCCAAGATTGCATCACTTTTTCCCAAATGAGAAGCCTGCACTTTTGCATGGGGACTTTTGGTCAGGAAATGTATTGCCAGATCAACTCGGTAGTCCATTATTGATTGATCCTGCGGTCTATTACGGGCACAGAGAGGTAGATTTGGCTTTTTCTAGAATGTTTGGAGGGTTTGACCCACGCTTCTACAAGGCTTATCAGGAAGTTTTCCCCTTGGAAAGTGGATTTGAAGAGAGAGTTGATGTTTACAATCTCTACCCATTATTGGTGCATCTATTGCTATTTGGGAAAAGTTATTTGTCAGGAATTGAAAAGACAGTAGATCGTATTTTAGGCTGAGGTTTTGTAAACAATCTGGAATGTAGTTCTGGTGATTTGTTCCATTAGCACAACTTTATCCTGCATCATTTTTTTGATCATTTTTGCAGTAGGATTTTTGATTGTAATCAGATTTAATCCTGTATTGTATTTGATTTGAAAAACAGAGTTTAGGCTTTTGATTAGTTTCTCTAGTTTAAAAAGTTGTTCATCTATTACTATAGAAATACTTATGGCAGATGTTTGGAGTAGATTTACTTTCAATTTGAGTTTTTCTAATTCTGAGTAAACTTGGTGCATGTGGTACTCATTGATAAAAGTAAAATCGGTAACCTTGAAAGTCACCAATATTTGTGCTTCTTTGAGAACGATACAAGGGACTGAGTTTATTTTTGCTACTTGATGGATTTTTGTTCCAGAACCTTCAGGTCTCAAGAATGATTTAACAAAAAGTGGGATGTTTTTATTTGCTAGAGGTTTGATCGTCTTTGGATGAATCACAGAAGCTCCATAGTAAGTCAATTCTGCGGCTTCGTGGTAATCTAACTCTTCAAATTTAGTTGTTTTTTTAAATTTTTTTGGATCTGCATTGAGTACACCCTCTACATCTTTCCAAATGGTAACAGCAGAAGCATCTAGACAATAAGCAAGAATTGAAGCTGTGAAATCTGAGCCCTCTCGTCCAAGAGTAGTACTTTTTCCAAAAGCGTCTTTACCTATGAAACCTTGCGTAACCACAAGAGAATGATTGGTTAGCGGCTTTAGTATTTCATTGATTTGAGTTTGGGTAGAAGTCCAGTTGACCTTAGCGAATCGGTATTCAGCATTGGTGCTTATGATAGCTCTCGCGTCTAGCCAAATAGAAGGAACATCTCTGTAGCTGATGTAGGCTTGAATGATGAGAGTAGATACAAGCTCTCCAAAAACGATGACTTGGTCATAAAACTCGTCATAATTCTCTTTGTCCACGGGGTTATGCAATTCTTTTAGCAGCATTTCAAATTGAAAAGATACTTTTTGAAAAATCTCGTGGTCTTTTGGAAATAGAGATTCGCAAATATTCAGATGTTGATCTTTTAAAATTGTACATTTCAAAGAATAGTCTTCCTGATTGAGTTTTGCTTTAAGAATTTCTTCTAAAGCGTTGGTAGTCTTTCCTATGGCAGAAATCACCAGAATCATGGGTGTTTGCAATCGTTTGAATAAAATATTGAATAGGTTTTTGATAGATTCGGCATCTTTCACGGAAGCCCCTCCAAATTTGAAAACAATTGCTTTTGACATCAGGATTTAAGTTGTAATTTCAAGTGTTCAATTTATTAATTTGTACTTTTCTAATATATGAAAATTAAGCCCTATATTCCCAACGATTCCTCCTTGGCCTATTCGGTTGGGGTAACCCTAGACAGATTCATCAAAAAGAAACAGGACGATTTCCCTTTTGCTTCTGGAGAATTATCTCAGTTGCTGAGAGACATTGCTCTTGCTACAAAGATAGTAAATCGCGAGACCAATAGAGCTGGTCTTGCAAATATTGGAGGGGCATTTGGTCAGACAAATATCCAAGGCGAAGAGCAACAGAAGCTTGATGTAATTGCTAACATCAGGTTTACTAGAGCTTTGACCAAAGGAGGTGAAGTCTGTGCTGTAGTATCCGAAGAAGATGATGAAGTTATAGATTTACAAAATTCTTCTGGAAAATATGTGGTGGCAATTGACCCTCTTGATGGCTCTTCAAATATTGACGTAAATATCTCTATTGGGACAATTTTCTCTATTTACAGGAGAGTAACTCCAGTAGGTAGTCCGATTCAATTGGAAGACATCATGCAGCCTGGTAGCAAGCAAGTTGCCGCAGGATATGTGCTCTATGGCTCATCTACCATGCTAGTGTATACCACGGGATGTGGTGTCAATGGATTCACCTACGAACAATCACTTGGTGAATTTTTCCTTTCTCATCCAGAAATGAAGGCTCCTGAAGACGGGAAGATCTTCTCTGTCAATGAAGGTGCTTCGAAAACTTTCAGTAAAGGCCTTAATGCCTATTTAGATGCTTGTAAAAGTAGAGAGTATAGTGCGAGATATATTGGTAGCTTGGTAGCAGACTTTCATAGAAATTTGCTAAAAGGGGGCATCTACATATATCCCGAAACTGCAAAAAACCCAGCAGGTAAACTCCGTTTACTTTATGAAGCCAATGCCTTGGCTTTTATAGCGGAACAGGCAGGAGCGGCTGCTACTGATGGTAGCCAGAGGATTTTGGATATTCAGCCAACTTCTCTCCATCAAAGGACACCATTGTATATAGGTTCAAAGAAGATGGTAGCCGAAGCCATGTCGTTTGTAGAAAAGGAAAATGTGGTGGCTGCTAAATAGCTCATTGCGAATATTTTCTACGAATTTCGATTTTCTGCTTTTGTCTCTTAATGATGGCGACACTTAGTTCATCCACCATCAGTTCTGGATCAGTTTCATGGAGAATTTGCTTGAGTCTATTTTCGCCAAGGTCGATTCGGTAGCAGACTTGGAGAAGCCTCTCAAAATCCCTGTTGAGCATTTGATGAACAATTGGTTTGAGAAATTGGAGAAGTGCCTCTTCTGCTTCAATAGACTCAGTGGTCTCGAGAGAAAAATCCTTCTTGATCAATTGAAAGGTGTCTTGGATGAAAGAGGCGTGCATATATGGGGTTATGAATAGATTGTAAATTAAAAAAACTCGCAGGAATAAATGTATCCTGCGAGTTTTATATTTTTAGGAGTAAATTATTTTATCCTTCATTTTCTTCAGGCTGCTTTTCCAATACCTCTGGTGCATGTGCTCTGATGATTTTATACCAGCTCACCAGTTTTTTGATATCTGATGGATATACCTTGTCTTCATCATAGTCTGGCAATACATGCTTTAGGAAAGCTTGCAATTCATCTGCGTCAGCAGTGCTATCTAAGCCAATATCTCCCTTGAATTCAGTTTCTATTTTGATCATGATGTCTTCCAAAGGAGAAGCTCCTTCTTCTGTCATGGTGTACATGGAGATCTCGCTAAGGACAGATACTCTTTGGTTGGCACCCACTACCAATTTGCCTTTTTTCTCATCCATGGACTCCAAAATCACACCACTTCTTGTTGGTTTCAAGATTTTGTAAAGTCCTGGTTTGCCCGATACGGTTGCTATTTCGTTAAATTTCATGGTTTCGTTTTCTAAATGAGCATGCAAATATAGACTTTCACTTTAAAAGCCCAAGGGCTAGTTTCTTTCCTGATAAAATTCTTCTACTTGTTCTTCAATGAAGCCGGTTAATTCTTCTTTTCCTTTGGCACTTTCAGCTGAAGTGATAAAGTAAAGCGGAGCTTCTTCAAAGATTGCTTTGGATGCTTTAATAAACTTGGCAACAATAGATTGTGTTTTTGGAAGCGACTGTTTATCGGCTTTGGTGAATACCAATACTATAGGGATACCATTTTCTCCACACCAGGTGATGAATTCCAAATCGATTTTTTGTGGTTCAAGTCTGCTGTCTATTAAGACAAAAAGGGCAACCAGATTTTCTCGATTCGAAAGGTAAGAGCGAATCATATTTTCCCAATCAGATTTTATGCTTTTGCTCACCTTTGCAAAACCATAACCTGGTAAATCAACCATGTACCATTTTTCATCAATCAAAAAATGATTGATCAGTTGGGTTTTTCCAGGCCTTCCAGAAGTCTTTGCTAGATTTTTATTATTAGCTAGCATATTGATCAAAGAGC
This sequence comes from Belliella buryatensis, assembly GCF_900188245.1. Lineage (GTDB taxonomy): Bacteria > Bacteroidota > Bacteroidia > Cytophagales > Cyclobacteriaceae > Belliella > Belliella buryatensis. The sequence continues at coordinate 43,155 of NZ_FZOK01000002.1, forward strand.
TTTTGCCGACATTGGAACGTCCAATAAAAGCAAATTCAGGTTTATCAGGATTGGGGCATTTTTTGTAATCTGTGTTACTGATTAAAAAGGTTGCTTTTTTGATCATGATCTTAATTTTTGACAAAGTTAAGCCTTTCCAAAGAAATATTAGGACTTAAGAGGTTTATTACCTGTAATCCTTAGAAGACACCGAGCAATCAGGCACTGCAGAGGCTATTTATTCTTAACATTTTTCCATTGCTCGGGTTTACTTAGTAATATTGCAAATCATTAGAACAGGAATACATGTCAGTAGTACCATACAAAGAGAAAGACGCGGGGAAAAAGGAGCAAGTTGCGGAAATGTTCAACAACATCAGCAAGAAATATGATTTTTTGAATCATTTGCTCAGCTTAGGGATTGACATCATTTGGAGAAAAAAGGCGGTCAAAATGCTCAAAGCAGATCAGCCTAAATTGATTTTGGATATTGCTACTGGAACCGGGGACTTTGCTATTGAAGCCTTAGCCTTGAATCCAGATAAGATCATTGGGGTGGATATTTCAGCAGGGATGTTGGAAGAGGGCAAAAAGAAGATGAAGAAGCGTAAGCTCGACCACATCATTGACATGCAGATGGGTGATTCTGAGAAGCTGCTTTTTGAGGATAATAAATTCGACGCAGTCATCGTTTCTTTTGGAGTTAGAAACTTTGAAAATCTGGAAAAAGGACTCGCAGATATGTATAGAGTTCTTAGACCTGGGGGAAAAACAGTCATCGTTGAGTTCTCCAAGCCAAAAAAATTCCCGATGAAACAAGGATATAACTTTTATTTCAAATATATTTTACCTCAAATAGGAAAACTCGTTTCCAAAGATAACTCTGCTTACACCTATTTGCCTGAATCTGTTCAGGCATTTCCAGATGGAAAAGATTTTCTGAAAGTTTTGGAAAAAGTTGGCTTTAAAAACACAAAATGCAGACCACTGACATTCGGAATCAGCTCAATTTACATTGGAGAAAAATAATTGTTTTCAACTTTTTGTTCATCCTTTCTATCGGGTCTGTGTCGGCACAGGCGCGGTTTAAAGAGATAAGTCAGTCTGGTCAAGACGACAAGCTTATTTCTTATGGATTTTTTTTAGCTTCTCATACCAATTATTGGAGGTTGAAGTACACTGATGCTTTTATCAACGATCCTGCACTTGCCAATATTCAAAGTATTATGCCAATTTACACACCAGGTTTTTCATTGGGATTTTTGGCTACTTTCAGGTTACATGATCAGTTGAATTTAATTCTAACGCCTAAAGTCGGTTTCTACGAATTTAGGACAGATATCAATACCTTTGTAAGTAATCCGGATGCCAATACTATTGATGAAAATAACTTTTTTACTACGAGGACTACAATCAATGAGGCGACTATGGTGGAGTTTCCGCTCCATTTTAAATATAAAGCGCAAAGGTTCAATAATTCTCGCATGTTTTTCACCGCAGGAGGATCAGCAATGTTTCGTACCAAAGACCAAGAAGAAGCAGACATAGAGGATATTGGTACCTTGGGTCGAGATTTTACTGTGGATTTGGGGATTGGATTTGATATGTACTTCAAGTATTTCAAGTTTTCGCCAGAGGTAAGATTTTCTCATGGTCTATTGGATATGTATAGACCTGAAGCCACAGATCCGGCATTTAGGGATGCGATTCAATCACTAAGAAGAAAAAGCATTACTGTCTATCTCAATTTTCAATAAAGTGAATTGCTTTAATAAAAGCCTTATGACCATCCTACCCTTAGTGTTTTCCATGATGCTAGCTTGTGGAGGAGATGAGATTTCAGCTCCTATTCCCCCGAATCAAGATGGCAATCCCTTTTCTTTGGGTAGAGTTGGGAGTTCTGATGATATTCAGACCTCATCATCCACGGGAGTGGTTTTGATGGGAGGAAGTACTGACGTTGATCAAGCTTTCAGATGGATGATAGAAAAGTCAGGAGGAGGGGATTTTGTAGTTATTCGTGTGACAGGAGCTGATGCTTACAATAATTATATTCTTGGGCTTGGTAATGTTAATTCTGTGGAAACGCTTAGAATCAATACGCTGGAGGCTGCCAATGACCCAAAAGTAATTGAGACGTTAAGAAATGCAGAAGCTGTTTTTATCGCTGGTGGAGATCAATCCAATTACCTCAGACTTTGGGAAGGAACCAAAGTTGAGGAAGCGCTGCAATACTTGATTCAAGAAAAGCAAATACCAATCGGTGGAACAAGTGCTGGATGTGCTATAATGGGGGAGTATGTCTATACTGGTGAAAATGGCAGTATCATTAGTACAGAAGCACTAGCCAATCCATTTGATGAAAGGCTGACAGTAAGGAAATCAAGTTTGATCAATCATCCATTGTTACGAGGAGTTATTACAGACCAGCATTTTTCTCAGAGAAATAGAGAAGGACGTCTTTTTACTTTTATGGCAAGACTCAGCTCCGAATCTGAATTGCCAGTAAGGGGAATTGCAGTAGATGAAAGAACAGCTCTATTGATTGATTCAGAAGGTAGCTTAGAAGTAGTAGGTCAAAATGAAGTTTATTTTTTGGAGCAATCCGGTTTAGCTCCAGAAGTGATGTCAGTAGGAGTACCCCTGACTTGGGATTTGGAAGAATCAGCCATCAAAGTTTTCAAAGCAAGGACTACAACTACCTTTAACCAAGTGAATTTATCCCATTGGTTGTTTGACTGGACACATTATTGGTATGCTAAGCAAGGACAACTAGGGGTTAGGAATTATTGATTTCATCTTGATTTTTATAATTGATGATAATTTGAATGTCCTCAGCTCTTATCCAACCTTTTTTGAGGGCATGATTAGCGGCGATTATAGTGTCTTCGATCAAAAGTATTTCCACTCCAAGTGACTTCATTTCGGTTTTTATATCCAGTACTTTTTGCCTTCTTTTTTCAGAGACATGTCTTATGTAAATCATCTTAACTCTTCCTGGATAATCCTTTATTACTTGTAAGTAAATTTCAGGGTCATGCTGTCCCGAGTCCCCAATCAGTATAAAAGGTATATCAGGAACTAGTTCAAATATTTTTTCCACTTGTGAAAGCTTATGATCAAAATGACTTCCTGAGATAAACTGTTCTCTTGATAAGCCTAAATCCCTCAACATTAAGGGGCCAAGAGGAATATGGTGCACAGACATCATTTCAGTTAGAAAATCATAAAGATTCCAAGGGCTACTAGAGACATAAAACATAGGATTGTTTTCTTTGCCATCTGCACCTTTTTCGAGTGCTTGATAAAATGCAGAAACTCCTTCAAATGGAATTCTCGAATGTGCATTACCAAGAAAAGTAGTCTTGAGCATTTCCCAAATTCTAGTAGCCCCGGTGGGGACTATCGTATCATCAATGTCAGATATTATGCCGTACTCCACCTCTTTTGTGGGAATGAAGATACTTGCTGAAGCAGTCACTTTACCTTGATTAGGCAATACATGGTCTATAAGTTCTAAATCCAAACTGATCCAAGGACTGGTGTGCTGAATGAGCTGTTTGGGGTTGATGAAAAATTCAAAGTAGCCCTCGTCATCTGTTTCAGTTACCCAATAATCTTCTCCAAGAGTTGCACATACTTTTACTTTTGGAATTTCCCAAGACATAAATCGTTTGTACATCTTTGTGAAATTCTTCCATCGGCTATCACCTATTTCAGAAAGACCAATTCCGCGATCTTTTAATACCCTGCCTATCAAATAAATTTTTTCTCTACTTCCAAACCCTTTGTATGGAACGATTATGACGGATTTGACAAGTCCTGTTTTGATGCCGAATTTCAATTTGATTTTCGAAAAACTGACCTTAATGCGGTAGAGAAAAGTAAGAAGAGTTTTTTTGACCATGGATTAGATTTATAAACTCAAGTTAAAAAAATCAATTGGGAACTCTATCCAAAAATCGAAATAGTCAAAGCTCTTTGATTTTGTTTAACTTTGCAAAATGGAGAGTAGCGTAAAAAAAGACATCAGAAAGTTTTCATTGGAGAAGTTGGAGGAGTTTTTTGTCAACCAAGGGGACAAGAAGTTTCGAGCCAAGCAGGTTTATGATTGGCTTTGGAATAAGTCTTTGAAGAATTTTGACGACATGAGTAATATTTCCAAGGTAACTAGGGAAATGCTGAAGGCTAATTTCACTATCAATCACATTTTAGTAGACTTGATGCAGCATTCTTCTGACGGGACGATTAAGAATGCAGTCAAGTTATATGATAATAAAATTGTAGAATCAGTACTGATACCAACGACTAAGAGGATCACAGCTTGCGTATCTTCTCAAGTAGGTTGTAGTTTGGATTGCAATTTTTGTGCAACAGCTAGGTTGAAGCGCATGCGTAATCTTAATCCTGACGAAATTTACGATCAGGTAGTGGCGATCAAAGATGAAGCTGAAACTTACTTTAGCAGACCATTGACCAATATTGTGTTTATGGGAATGGGAGAACCCTTGTTGAATTACAATAATGTGGTCGAAGCGATTGATAAAATCACTTCTCCAGAGGGACTAGGTATGGCACCTAGGAGGATTACACTTTCTACTGTAGGAATTCCAAAGATGATCAAAAAAATGGCTGATGATGGGGTGAAGTTCAACCTCGCGATCTCTCTTCACTCAGCTATCAACGAAACCAGAAGCAGATTGATGCCCATCAATGATGTCAATCCCCTTGAAGATCTTGCTGAGTCGCTCAAATATTGGTATCAAAAGACTAAGAGGAAAGTGACTTATGAATATGTGATTTGGGACGGAATCAATGATGATGAGAAGCATGCAAGGGCTTTGGCGAAATTTTGTAAAATCATTCCTTCCAAAGTGAATATCATTCAATATAACCCAATTGATGAGGGTGAGTTCAGGCAGGCTTCGCAGGAAGCTGTCGATATGTATATCAGAATATTAGAAAGTCAAGGTATAATAGCCAAAGTTAGGAAATCTAGAGGTCAGGACATAGATGCAGCCTGTGGGCAGTTGGCCAATAAGAATGAAGTTGGTGAGCTAGGTGAGTGATTGTATTTATTAATATTCTGATGGAAGGATATGTGAAGTAAAGTAAAAAATGGTGATTTCATGTGAATAGAAAATATTAAGTAAGTTTTATAAGTTGAAGAAATTAGTTTTTTTTCATTTCTAAGAGAAACTATTAATCTATAAATTAAACAAATGTAAAATCTCCTAAATAATCCTTAATTTATCTAAAAATTATTTGGTTAAGCAGTATCCTTTCTTGTATATTGCTCAACTAATTCAATAATCCATTAAATCATGAAAAAAGTTTTTTACAAAAAGACAGTCTTTTCTTTGGTATTAATTTCCAGCTTTTTTTTCTGGTCTTTTCAATCCAATGATCCAATCACGCAAAAAATATTAACTTACTTCAACAAGCTTCAAGCGGAGTTCCCTACAGAAAAAGTTTATCTTCATTTAGATAAGCATACATATACCCTGGGGGAAGACGTATGGTTCAGTGCTTATGTGACAGCTGGTGGGAACCAGATTCCTAGTCCATTGAGTAGGACACTTTATGTTGATCTTTTCAATGGAGAAGGTGTTTTAGTTAGTCAAAGAAAAGTATTAATTGAAGATGGCTATGGTAAAGGCGACTTTAAACTCCCAGATTTCGGAATTGAAGGGGTTTATAGAATCAAAGCTTATACGGCTTGGATGGAAAATTTTGGTGATGAATTTTTTTATCACAAAGAAATTGAGGTTTTTGATGCTGCAAGCACCTCTTTTTTTCCAAATGTTACTTTTGAAAGCCAAGATGTCAATGGTGATCAAGTAAAATATGCTGTTAGTCTTGATGTGATAGATGGCAAAGGGAATCCATTAGTTAATGAAGTAATACAAGTCAAAGTATTTGGAGAAGATGAAGAAATTTCAGAAAGAAGCATTCAGCTGAATAGTCAAGGTCAAGCTTCTTTTACTTTTAACTTACCTTTAAAACCATTCAAATTTCAGTGGATGGAATTGACATACTTGGAAAGCGAAACGTATCCTGTTATCAAAAAAGTTAAGATTCCTTACAGTTTTCAAATGGCTGATATTCAATTCCTACCAGAAGGAGGTCATTTACTTGAAGGATATAAAAGTAACATAGCTTTTAAAGGTATCTATCCAGACGGTAGCCCCGTGGAATTAGAAGGTACTGTACTTGACACTGAAGAAGTTGTTGAGTTTAATACTTTTTTTGCTGGAATGGGTAAGTTTGAATTTACACCTCAAAGTGAGAGAGATTATCAAGTTAGAGTCTCAGAACCAACTTCTGGAGAATTTCAAGTTTTAAAACTCCCTAAGGTAGAATCGAAAGGGATGGTCCTTCAAGTATTGAATAGTCCATCAGCTAATTATGTAACAGTTTTTGTTCAGGGCAATTATGAAGAACAAGATTTAGTTCTTGTTAGTCAAACAAGAGGAATTATTAATTATATGATCAATGGCTCCTTAACTAATGGTATATGGGGCGTCAGGATTCCAAAAGAAGAGCTTATTACAGGGATCAATCAAATTACAATTTTAAATCAAAAAGGGGATCCTTTATTAGAGCGTTTATTTTTTTTCCAAAGTGAAAAGGATTTTGTGAATATCTCAGCAAAATCAACTGTTGTTTCATCATCACGGGGACCCATAGAAGTAGAAATAGAAACTTTTTCACAGAATGAGACAGTATTTGGAAGTTATTCTGTAAGTATTACCGATTTGGATCAAGTTTCAAATGAATCCATGCTTAGAGGAAATATCATTTCTGACTTATTATTGACATCTGACCTAAAGGGAAATATCCATCTTCCAGGTTATTATTTCAAAGATCAAGAACCTGGTACGCTTGAAGCCTTGGATTTGGTGATGATGACTAACGGTTGGAGGAGATTTGATTGGGGAAGTGTAATGGATGACAGATTTCCTACTATTGATAAATTTATTGAAAGGGGGATTACTATTGAAGGTACAATTATAGATCAGGAAAATAGTAAAAGGGGGCTTAGAGGTGGTAAGGTGTCTGCCATGGTTGGCCAAGGAATTGACATGGTTACTTCAGAATATGGTCCAAATGGCAGGTTTATTTTAATGGAGTTGGAGTATTTGGATACAGCGCAAGTGACTATTACTGCTGAAGACCTTAGGCTTAAAAATTTTGTTGATATTTCCATTGAGCAACCAAAACCTTATTTTCTAAACATTTCACCTAGAATAACATCTGATATCAAAATACCAGCTGAGCTTATAGCAACTTATCAGGAGCGTACTATGATGAATAGGCTTTTTGATGAAGAAAAGATAATAGATTTGGATGGAGTAACAGTAGAGGGGCAAACACTTGCGAGGGAAGATGAACAAATGAGAAAGATATATGGCGTTGGAGATGTTACGATTGATCCTGAAAATATACTTGGCTCAGTAGCTTTTACCAATGTCTTTCAGATGATTCAGGGTAGAGTTTCTGGAGTTCAAGTTTTCTTTTCAGGAATGAGTGTAACAGTACAGATCAGAGGAGTAGGCTCTTTACAAAGTGGAGGAGATCCTCTATACTTGTTGGATAATATGCCAGTAGATGCAGGAACTATGATGTTGGTTAATCCTCAAGATGTTGCTTCAGTGGATGTATTTAAAGACCCTGCAAAAGCTGCAATTTTTGGAGCACAGGGAGCCAATGGGGTAATTGCAGTATACACAAAGACAGGTTTTGGAGGGGCAAATGCTGAGGTACCTGGTAAGCTTATCACCAAATATGGAGGCTACTCAGCTGCTCGGGAATTCTATCAGCCGAATTATGAGACAAAGACAGCTGAAAACTCTATCCCTGATAAGAGAAGTACCATCTATTGGAATCCAAATTTGAAAATTGATGAATCAGGAAAAGCGCAGATTAAGTATTACAATACTGATATCGCTAAGAAGCACCTTATCATCATCGAAGGCATGGATGCTCAGGGTCGCTTGGCTAGGTTTGAGAAAATATTAGAATAAACACGTGAATATCTTTGAATCCTTGGTAAAGCCACTTAATTTCTGCTCTGAAATCAGGTTTTATCAAGGACTTTAAATTTTATAATCATGAAAAAAATAGTATTAATTTTCTTTCTTAGTTTTTTAACTGCTGGAGTATTTGCTCAAGAACAGGGAGAAGCACGATTGATGGCTGGAGGTGATTATCGGCTTACCATCAAAGATTTAGGGACTTTTATAGGTGTTGAGTATTTCTTTGCCGATAGATTTTCTCTAGCTCCTACATTTACAGTGTGGTTTCCAGAAATTGGCAATTCTTTCAATCTCAATGCTGATTTGAAATATTATTTGACTGAAGGAGTTTCTCAGGTATATCTCCTTGCAGGTTATAGCAATTATTGGATCAATACGCAACCGGGAGATCCGGGGTTGTTACAAACAAGACCTGGAGGAAACCTTGGTGTAGGTGCTTATCTTGCCGCTACAGAGAAATTCGGCTTTATTACCGAAGTGAAAATGCAAAGTCAGAATACAAGATGGCCAGTATTGAGGGTAGGGGCAGTTTTGAATTTGAATTGACTTATTTCTTACTGAATTCGAAAAGTTTTCTCTTTTCGTCTTTACTGAGTGCTTCGTAGCCTTTTTCTGCAATTTTATCCAGAATCATATCAATTTCTTCTTGTGTAGTCTCGGAGGAATTGGGAAATGAAGCAGTAGGACGATTTGTTCTGCTGCTTTTTGTTTCTTGTCTAGAGTAAGTTTTTTTCTTGTAGGTAACCTTTATTTTACCTCTATTGGAAAGAATCCTTTCAAAAAACTGTCCTACAGCCTGAATTGGTCTACCCCAGTCACTTCCTTTTTTGAGTTGAAGGATATACCAAAAACCCATCGCAGCGCCACCTAAATGTGCCAACTCACCTCCAGCATTGCTTCCAGCTGAATTAGCAAAAGCAATAAATACATAGAATATAGCGATATATTTGATTTTTACTGGACCTAAAAGGATTAAACGAAAGGTAGTGTTAGGAGCCAAGGTAGCTGCTGCCACAACAATTGCATACACCCCTGCACTCGCGCCTAGCATTTTAGCTGCTGGTAGTACTTCTGTGAACATGGGTGAAATGTTATACATCAATACGTATAAAGCAGCACCCGCTAGTCCTCCTAAGATATAAATATTAGCAAGCTTTCTGCTTCCCAAGTATTCATTGACCAACATTCCGAACCAAAACAGGAAAAGCATATTGAAAAGAATGTGGAAAATGCCCTCATGAAGGAACATGTATGTCAAGACCGACCAAGGTTGAAATATAAATTGCTCTAGATCAGCAGGCATCATCAAGTATCCTAGTAGTGTCTTGTAAAGCGCTCCAGCCCCTGAGAAACTCAGAACTATCCTCACTACCAAAACTGTCACAAATACCAAGAGATTGATGGCAATCAGCTTGTATAGGCTGTTGTTGCTGTGTCGAAACGCATTCTTCAAATTATCCCAAAATCCTCCGTACATAGCCTTTTCTTTTAGTAAAAGTTATTTCTGTTTTTCTTCCAATAATATACCAAGCCTGCTCCTATTATCAACCCACTCAGATGGGCAAAGTGTGCCACATTATCAGTCGGACTATTATTAATGATATTATAAATTGTATACAAGCTATAAAAAAAAACTAAATACTTAGCCTTCACGGGCATAGGAGGGAAAAGTAAAAGCAATTCTGTATTTGGAAAAAACATTGCAAAGGCAATAAGAATTCCAAATAATGCACCAGATGCACCTACCATCGGGATGTTTATTTGAATGTCTCTGATTCCCATATAATTTTCCTTAGCCCTTTGAATCATACTCTTGCTTTCTGGATTTTTGGTATAGTCATCAATGAAGTCATAAACCCCTGATTTGAACAAATGTCGGTTATCTTTCACAAAATCATTGAACCTTTCAGGACTTGGGTCAGCGTAAAATGCTTCTATTTGATTATCTAGTTGTCCGATTCTGTAGGCATTGTATCCAGAGTAGAGTAAACCACTTCCTACACCACAAACCATCCAGAGCGTAAGAAGTTTTTTAGGTCCAAGAAATTGCTCCAGTAATGGTCCGAAAATGAATAGTCCAAACATATTACTGAACAAATGCCAGAAATTGGCATGCATGAACATATAAGTCAAAAACTGAGTAGGCATGAACCTTGGGCTTTGAACATAATAAAGTGCAAACATCCTTTCTAGCTGAGGCATAAAATAACTAGCCACTACAAACATGGCGATATTGATTAGCAGAAGGTTCTTGACTACTGGTGTGAGGTTTCTGAACATGAGCTTATCTATTGAAAAAAGCGTGTATTTTATTTAAATCTAGTTTGACAAAGGTTTTGTTCCCAGCAAGCCCATAATTTGGATTTTGGCAGGCGAATAATTGTCCAACCAAGGTTTCCATTTCTGAGGTGTCTAGCTTCTTGCCTTTTTTGATTGATGATCTTTTGGCGAGTGATCTTGCTAGGTTTTCCCTATTATCCAAGGATAATTCAGTTTTGAAATGTTTGAACTGCTCCAGCAATCCTTCAAAAAGGATTTTTTCATTGGTCATCTGTATATTTGCTGGGGTACCTTGTATCAAGATGGTCTCTTTTCCAAATACATCTATTACGAAGCCTAAGCTTTGAAGTTCCTCTTTGATATCTAAGACCAATGCAAAATCAGCTGGGCTCAATTGGATATGCTGTGGGAACAAGCACTGCTGAGATACCCCAGCATTGTTATTGAGTTGCCTGCTGTACCTTTCGTATAGAATTCTTTCATGGGATGCTTGCTGATCCAATATCAAAAGTCCGGATGACATCTGAGCTATGATATAACTTTGCTCCACTTGGAAAGTAGCGCCTGTATTTTCTTGGTCTTTTGGGAAAATATTTTCCTTCAAGTCATCTTCATTTGCTTTGGAAGAGAAGGTTAGAAAATCCTTTTCTTCTTCTCTTTTTGGAGATTCAATTTCCCGGTTTTTATTGTTGTCAGCACTTTCAAAAAGTCTTTCCCAACCTGAGACATCTTGTTTTTTGATGGTAGGTGTCTGGAAGCTCTTATAAGCATTGTCTTTATAAGGTTCGTCTGGCTTATAGCTGTTTTCTATACCTACAGCTGCTTTGCGATTTTCGTCATTTCCCCAGTTTTCAGCAAAGTTTACATCCATGTTGAAATCCAGTGTAGGTACTACATTGTGAGCTCCTAGTGCTTGCTTGACTGCGGATCTAATTACAGCATATATAGTCCTTTCATCGTCAAATTTAATTTCTGTTTTGGTTGGATGAACATTGATATCAATATGTGAAGGATCGATTTCTAAGAATAGAACGTAGAAAGGGTGCATTTCTGAAGGCATTAGTCCTTCATAAGCATTGGCTACTGCATGATGCAAGTAGTTGCTTCTTATGTATCTATTGTTGACAAAGAAATATTGTTCACCTCGCGTTTTTTTGGCATTTTCGGGCTTGCCTACGTAGCCTTTTACATTCAAGTGTGGTGTTTCCTCTTGGCAGCTGACAAGTTGAGATTGATAGTTTTTTCCAAAGATTCCCACTATTCGTTGACTGAGCTTTCCTGGGTAAAGATTGAATAGCTCCATGTCATTTTGGTGGAAAGTAAATCCGATTTCTGGATAGGAAAGTGCTACTCTTTGAAACTCTTCTACCAGATGTTTCATCTCCACAGGATTAGATTTGAGGAAATTTCTTCTTGCAGGGACATTAAAAAATAGGTTTTTAACGGCGATTGAGGTTCCTTCAGAACAAGAGATAGGTTCTTGTTTTTTGAATTCAGAGCCTTCGATCTGAATTAAGGTTCCAAGTTCTTCTCCTCTCTGACGTGTTCTCATTTCTACCTGAGCTACAGCAGCGATAGAAGCCATGGCCTCACCTCTAAACCCGAATGTTCGTATAGCAAAGAGATCTTCAGAGGTCCTGATTTTGGAGGTTGCATGCCTTTCGAAGCACATTCTCGCATCTGTCAGGCTCATACCCTTTCCATCGTCAATGACTTGCATCAAGGCTTTTCCAGCTTCTTTGACGATGACTTGGATTTGTTTGGCTCCTGCATCTACTGCATTTTCGAGCATTTCCTTGAGCGCAGAAGCTGGTCTTTGTACCACCTCACCCGCTGCAATTTGATTTGCAATAGCATCTGGAAGGAGTTGAATGATATCGCTCATTTCCTTCTACTCGCTTTCAGTCTGAAAAATAATCCTGTCAATCCTCCTCCAATAGAGAGATATAAGACAATGTAAAGGACGATAGATCCAAAGTAAATATAGCCCATCATACCTCCTATCAACAGCATAAAAATAAACAGCCTGAGCATACCAGCAGAAGTTACAATAGAACTCTGTCTCCCTTTGATTGGGCCACCTTGAGCAAAAGCACCTCTTATGGGAGAGCCATAGTCACTCCTGAAAGCATCAGTAATTTCCTCGTCAGATTTGAGTTTTCCGTCTGCCTGTAGCTGTCTCTTGATCCTTTGTGTTCTTTGGTCTATTTCTTCTTTGACAGGATCATAATACCTTGGTTTGATGTCAAAGCTCATGGGTCTTGCCGTTTTGAAGATTGATGGAAATTTCATACTCAGTTTAGATTCTTTTGTACTTTATTACGTTGTACTCAATATATATCACCTTCTATCAAAATTGGATATTTCTAATGATGAAGTTGAGGTATGTTTGATGAATAGATTGTATATTCATACAAAGTTATTTTAAATATTAAGCAATAAAAATTAAACATAAGCATGCGGATAAAAGTTTGGAGCGCACTTTTAGGCTTGGTAGTGATATTTCATACCGACGCTGCAAGGAGTTGGGATTTGCCTTTGGGGCTTGCATCTAACTCCTCCGAAACTAGTATTGCCATAAATGAAAAGGATTCTACGCTAATAGTCGAGAGAAAAAAGAGAGACCCTCTTGCGTCTAAGGATTACCGCAAGCAAATGGAATGGGTGGATTCTGTTTTTAATTCACAAAGCTTTGAAGAACGCCTAGGGCAACTTTTTATGGTAGCGGCTTATTCCAACAAAGGAGAGCAGCATAAGCAGGAGATTGCAAAATTGATCAAAGAAGAGAGTCTAGGAGGGTTGATATTTTTTCAGGGAGGTCCAGTGAGACAAGCTAGCTTGACTAATTATTACCAATCGATTTCTAAAACACCACTTTTTATTGCCATGGATGCTGAGTGGGGTATCAATATGCGGCTAGATTCTGTTTTGACATTTCCAAAAGCTATGACATTAGGAGCTTTGCCTGATGAACAGTTGATCTATGATATGGGTCAAGAGATTGCTAGACAGTTTAAAGAATTAGGAATGCATATCAATTTTGCTCCTGTAGTGGATGTAAATTCTAATCCTGAGAATCCTGTTATTGGATTCAGAGCTTTTGGAGAAGAAAAGAGATTGGTTGCTAAGAAATCCAAAGCCTATATGAAAGGCTTACAAGACCACGGGGTTCTTGCCAATGCCAAGCACTTCCCTGGCCATGGAGATACAGAATCTGATTCGCATTATTCCTTACCTGTCATCAGGCATTCTGAAAATCGTATCAAGGATATTGATTTGTATCCATACAGAGAGTTGATCGACGAGGATTTGATGTCTGTGATGGTTGCCCATCTCCATATCCCAAGCTTGGATGCTGAAAAAAATAAAGCCACAACACTCTCCAAATACGTTGTCACAGACCTTTTACAAAATCAAATGAATTTCAGTGGGCTTATTTTTACCGATGCATTGAATATGAAAGGAGTGAGTAATTATTACAAGCCAGGCGAGGTGGATTTATTAGCCTTGCTAGCGGGTAATGATATCTTACTTTATTCTCAAGATGTGCCAAAGGCAAAGCAAATGATCATTCAAGCTGTAGAAGATGGAAAGATAACCAAGCAAGAAGTGGACGATAGGGTGATCAAGGTGCTCAAAGCTAAATACTGGGCGGGACTTCATAATAGACCTGTCATTAATACGAAAGGTCTTATTGAGAGATTGAATACCAAAGAAACGGAACTTCTTGTAGAACGATTACATGCCAATTCGATCACAGTTACTTCCAACAAGAACAACTTTTTACCGCTAAGAAATCTAGATTTATTAGATGTAGCTACTTTGACGATAGGTGATGATGGCAAAGTTTTCACAGATAAGGTGGATAAATATACCAAAGCCGATCACTTTAAGTTGGAAAAAGGAGCTAATGGTTCTGCACATGTAATTCTTAAAAAAGAACTTGAAAAGTACAATACAGTCATAGTAGGTTTGATGGGACTCAGTAATAGTCCCAATCGTTCTTTTGGCATCAATCAATCAGATATCAGTTTTATTAAAGATTTAAGTAAGGAAAAGTCTGTTATAGTGGCAGTTTTTGGGAATGCCTACGCTGCCAAATACTTAAATGGCTTACCACATAATATTTTGGCATTTGAAAATAATGATTATACACAGAATTTGGTGCCTGAAATTATATTTGGAGGAAGAGATGCTTTGGGAATGATGCCTGTTTCTATCAGTGAGGTAATCACTGTAGGAAGTGGAGGCTATCTGCCTGGATTAGGGAGATTGTCATATAGTATTCCAGAAAGTCAGGGCTTGGATAGCGAAGTCTTAAAGGAGATAGATAAAGTAATGGAAGCTAGTATTCGTAAAAAGGCAACCCCTGGAGGTGTTGTTTTGATTGCGAAAAGTGGGCAAGTCGTTTTTGAAAAAGCTTATGGTCATTATGATTACAGTAAGAAAAAGCCCGTGACGGCACAGACGGTTTATGATTTGGCCTCTATTACCAAAGTGTTATCCACTACGCAAGCTGTGATGTTTTTAGCAAGTAGGGATATTATTGATATGGATCAACCTATCTCTAGGTATCTTCCAGAACTGAAAAATACGAATAAGGGGAATCTAATCCTCAGCGATATCATGGCTCATGAAGCAGGATTGCCAGCATTCATTCCTTATTATGCTAGGACAGTTCAAGCAGGGGCTTGGAAACCGGAATTTTATAGTCATTCTCCTTCTAGTACTTATCCTGTAGCCGTGGCTAGCGAAATGTATGCTTCACAAAGCTTGAAGGACAGTATATGGCACTGGACCATTCACTCAGACCTTAGAAGGCAGGATGCAAGTAGAAAAAAGTATAGCTATGTTTATTCAGATTTGACGATGTATTTGATGCAAGCTCTAGTAGAACGTGTAGTCAATCAGCCTCTGGATGATTTTATGGAGCAAATGTTTTACACTCCTCTTGGCCTCAACACCCTGACCTTCAATCCTGTAAAAAAAATAGATTTGGATAGAATTGCCCCTACTGAGGATGATATTACTTTCAGAAAGAGATTGGTACATGGCTATGTGCATGATCCAGGTGCAGCCATGTATGGCGGGGTTGCTGGACATGCGGGATTGTTTGGGACAGCAAATGACCTTGCAGTCATGATGCAATTGATGCTCAATGGAGGACATTATGGTGATGTTCATCTTTTGGATGAAAAGACGATCAGGGAGTTTACCAAAAGGCAGTCAAGTCAAAGTCGGAGAGGCTGGGGCTGGGATAAGCCAGAGCCAGAAAGAGGTAAGGGAGGAAGTGCTGGCGCATTAGCTCCCAAAAGCACTTTCGGTCATACTGGCTTCACAGGTACTTGTGTTTGGGCTGATCCTGACAATGACTTGATTTATGTGTTTTTATCCAATAGAGTTCATCCTGATGCCAATAACAATACACTTTTGAAAGATGGTGTTCGTACTGAGATTCACGATATTATCTACAGGGCCTTTAGGAAATCAGATAAGTCCACAATCAAATGGGCAGAATAAAATTTATTTATTTGAACAATTAGCAGCAATTATGATGTTTATTGGCTATTGATTTCTATCCAAGATAATTTGTCATGAAATTGAGCAAAACTAAAGAATCAAATTATAGTCTATGCATAGATTTCATACCCTTTCTCGACCAGCCGAGAAAATCATTGAAAAAAATATAAACTGATGAAAATAGGTATTGTTTGTTACCCTACCTTTGGAGGTAGTGGAGTAGTTGCAACTGAGTTGGGAAAGGCCCTTGCAAAAGAAGGCCATCAAATCCATTTTATCACATACAGACAACCTACTCGTCTGGATTTTTTTAGTGAAAACCTCTTTTACCATGAAGTAGATATCAAAAGTTACCCTTTGTTTGAGCATGCTCCCTATGAACTTGCACTAGCCAGTAAAATGGTTAATGTAGTGAAATACGAGCAATTAGATCTCTTGCATGTCCACTATGCAATTCCTCACGCTTCTGCGGCATATATGGCTAAGCAGATTTTAAAGGAGCGCGGTATTTATATCCCTGTAGTGACCACATTGCACGGAACAGACATCACTTTAGTAGGTAAAGATCCTAGTTATGAGCCCGTGGTTACCTTCAGTATCAATCAATCAGATGGAGTGACTGCGGTATCCGAGGACCTCAGAAAGGCCACAATAGAGCATTTTGAAATCAAAAGAGACATTCGTGTAATCCCAAACTTTATAGATTTGGAGCGTTTCAAAAAACAGAAAAAAGAGCATTTCAAATTAGCCATTTGTCCACATGGTGAAAAATTAATTGTCCATACTTCTAATTTTAGAAAAGTAAAACGAGTAGAAGACGTAATTCGTGTTTTTTATGAGGTTAGAAAGCAAATACCAGTAAAGTTGCTTTTGGTAGGAGATGGTCCTGAGCGAGACAAAATGGAAAGACTGTGCAGAGACTTGGGGACTTGTGATGATATCAGGTTTCTTGGAAAGTTAGAAGCAGTAGAGGAAGTGCTTTCAGTAGCTGACTTGTTTATGATGCCTTCTGAAAAGGAAAGCTTTGGATTAGCAGCTTTAGAAGCTATGGCATGTGAAGTGCCGATTTTGACATCCAATGCTGGTGGAATTCCAGAATTGAACATAGATGGTCAAACAGGTTTTGTCTGCAATGTAGGTGATGTAACTACTATGACTGAGAAAGCTCTTGAAATTCTTAAGGATGAAAATTTGCCAGGATTCAAAGAGAGAGCTTTGAAAAGAGCTAAGGAATTTGATGTGGCAAACATTCTGCCATTATATGAGTCATATTACCTTGAAACAATAGAGTCGGCTAAGGTTTACTTTGAAAAAATCTAGTTTTATTTTTCCTAACAATTTTCGGATTCATTCGTAATTAAAACCATTCGGCTTAGATTTGCACCGAATTTGTAAACTATTGACTGTCTAGTCAAGTTATTATTTCTTCGTATATTGAGACTAAACCATATAGAAATGAGCGTTACTTTAAAAAAAATCGGAAGGTTGGACAGACCCGATAATAACGGCTCTGCCACGATGTTCAAGAATCCAGTTTTGGAAAGAATATCCAGAACGCATATCAGCATTCCTATCATTATGTTTTTGACAATAAGTTCGGTGTCATTTTATTATGCTTACACCACTACCGAAATTGGGATTGCGGTAGGTATTTCTGTACTTTTGCTCGGTTTTTTGGCATTTACTTTTGTGGAATATATGATGCATAAGCATTTTTTCCACATGGAGCCAGATACTCCAGCAAAGGATAAACTTCAGTACACTGTACATGGAGTCCACCATGACTATCCAAAAGATAAAGACAGGTTGGCAATGCCCCCATTTGTAAGTGCATTTTACGCATTGGTTTTCTACCTTGTGTTCACTTTAGTGATGGGTAGCTATGCGCTTTACTTCCTGCCTGGATTTTTGTTTGGATACGCGGCTTACTTAGGGGTTCATTACATTGTACATGCCTATCAGCCACCAAAAAATTTCTTAAAGGTATTATGGGTCAATCATGCAGTGCATCATTATAAAGATCCAGATGTGGCATTTGGGGTGAGCTCTCCATTGTGGGATTATATCCTAGGGACTATGCCAAAAAAAGATAAATAATACTTAAGCCCTCTTTGTGAGGGTTTTTGTTTTTAAAATTGAATTAGATGAAAATTTCAATCATTGGATTTGGGTGGCTTGGAAAGCCATTAGCAGAAAAGCTTCAAACAAAAGGGTATCGAGTAAGTGGGAGTGCTACTTCTGAAGAAAAAGTCGCCTTACTAAATAAAGAAGGGTTTGATACATCATTGTTTAAATTGATTCCACACCCCGAAGGTTTGGGTTTTCAATCTCTTTTTCACACCGATGTAATGATCATCAATGTGCCGCCCAGGACAAGGTCTGCTGCCCCCACGTATCATCCCGAGCAAATCAAATTTCTAAAAGAGTTAGCAAAACAAAACAATGTCCCAAGAATAATTTATGTCTCGGCTACATCTGTCTACCCTGATCAAAATCAGATAGCGAGAGAGTCTGATGAATTGACCAAAGAAAGCACTGGGAACGCTGCGCTATTTGAAGCAGAGCGAATTTTAGGTCAGGATAAAACTTATGATTTGACTATTGTAAGGTTTGGAGGCTTATTGGGAGTTGATCGTATACCTGGGAGATATTTTTCAGGCAAGGAACAAGTCGTAGGGGATTCACCTGTCAATTACATACACAGGGATGATGCTGTTGATCTTATGATCTGGATTATCGAAAAGAGACTTTGGAATGAGATATATAATGGCGTTGCTCCATTGCATCCAGAAAGGAAAGATGTGTATGAAAAGAATGCGTCAGATTTAGGTTTTGATCCTCCTGTTTCATACCAAGAGCTAGGTAGAAATCTATGGAAGGAGATCTCTGCTGATAAAATTTTAGCAACTGGTTTTAAGTTTACTATAGAGAATCCGCTCGATTTTTGGTATCAGAAGTGAAAAAAATCCCGCTTTTTCGAGCGGGATTTTTAAGTTTATTAATTTTCTTATCGGATCAAATGCTACTTTGCCACTAATACCAAGTCATCAGTAGCTACTAATCAATATTAATAATAAGCTAAATCAGTTGTTATATCATTTACTGGCAAAGTTCCGTATATCTAATTTTTTTAATTTCTTGGAATCAATTTCACCATCAGTCCAGTAGCTTCAGTGATGACATATATGAATCCATCAGGGCTTTGAGAGACTTGTCTCACTCTGCCGATACCATCTAGTAATTTCTCTTCCCCCACATAGGATGTCCCATCCAATTCAACTCTTGCTACTTGCTGACCTGCAAGACCTGCTACAAGAATATTTCCTTTCCAGGCTGGATATTTATCTGATGTGACCAAAGTCATTCCACAAGTCGCAATAGAAGGAACCCAGTAGGTTACGGGTTGTTCCATTCCTTCTTTTTCAGTATCCTCAGTGATGATTGATCCGTCATAGTCAATGCCATAGGTGATCTCTGGCCAACCATAATTTTTGCCTTTTTCTATAAGGTTTAGCTCATCACCGCCTTTTGGTCCATGTTCTACTGACCATAATCTATCATTTTCTGCATCATAGATGATTCCCTGTGGGTTTCTATTACCATAAGTCCAGATTGAAGTCACTGCACCTTCCACGTCTACAAAAGGATTGTCACTTGGGATGCTACCATCATCATGGATTCTATGGATTTTGCCATGTGCATTATCAAGTTCTTGTGCATTCTGTGGTCTACTTCCTTTGTCCCCATTAGAGTAGTAAAGGTAATTGTCTTTGTCAAAAACGATACGGGTTCCGAAGTGTCTTCCTCCTTTCCATTCAGGCATATTTACAATAAGTTCTTCCAAGTCTACCAAGGCATTGCCTTGAAGCTTTGCACGAGAAATTACCAAAACACCGCCTTCACGCATGTCTTTGGCATAAGCTAAATAAATCCATCCATTATTGGCATAATCAGGATGAATTGCAATATCCAAGAGACCTGCTTGATTGACTTCATGTACAGCTGGTACGCCTGTAAGCTTTTCGCCAGTGAATTTATCATCCTTGAAGACGAGAATTTCGCCTTTTCTCTCGGTGACAAGCATCCTTCCATCAGGAAGCCAAGTCATGCCCCAAGGATTTTCAAAATCCGTGAACAGTGTATCTACGGAGAAGGTCATTTTCTCTGATACTACTGCAAAAGGATCGTTTTCTTGGATAGCCCCGTTTTCATTAGGTTCTGAGCAAGATGCCAACCCAGATAGGATAAGAGCACCTAAAATAAAAGATAAGTTTTTACGAATTTTCATCATGTTTCAGTTGGTTTGAATACAAATTTAATCAATTCTTAGGTGAATTGTTTTTTGAATTCCGCAAATGGTATTCCATCAATCAAGTTTTCCTCAGAAAGCTTCTCTTTAAATACTACCTTAGGCTTTACTAAAATAATGACTTATGGATAATCAGATTTGGATCATGACCTCGGCATTTGATCAGCTTGGCTTGGAGGCTGTCATTGAGAAAGCGCATGAAATAGGCGTGCAAGGCTTGGATCTTTGTGTATTCAGGAAAGATGGAACCCGGGATGATTTTGTCGCTACCCATTTGGATTATGATCATTTTGGTCTGGAGGAATCAAAAAAGCTAATCGATCAATTCAATACCGCTAATCTTAGACTTTCTCTCGGTGCTTTTGATAATTTGATAGGTGGTGATGCTGCTCAGCGGAAGCTTAACCAAAATCATTTGCTCAAGCTGATTAGAATGGCCTATTTATTAGGGGGAGACGAAAATGATGTGATGGTAGGAACTTTTGTAGGTTATAATCATGAACTGGGCATTCAGGAAAATGGTTTTGAGAAAAACCTAGAGGAGTATCAAAGAGTCTTTACAACCATCATCAAGTATGCGGAAGATTTGGGTGTAACAGTACTCTATGAAAATTGCCCGATGGAAGGTTGGCGCTCTTCTGGATACACTTCTACTTTTAATAATCTTACAGGTGTTTTGGCGGCTAGAAAAATCATGTACGAGCTGATTCCAAGCCCTGCACATGGAGAAATCTACGACCCATCACATGATATTTGGCAAAATACCGATCCTGTTGAAGTCATCAAGCATACCGATTTATCAAGACTAAAAAGAATCCATGTCAAATCCACTAGGAATATTTCGGATCCATTTTGGGGGAATATGTATCCCATGCAAAAGGTAAAAGCTGAATGGGCTGAAAAGGCAGGTGTTCCATCTAGTACCAATGAATGGGACAGGCATCATTATGAAGCAACTTTACCCGGATTTGGATTAGGGGATTCGATGGATTGGAGAAGATTTGTTGTGGCATTGAGAGAAATGGGCTTTGATGGACCTTTCGAAATTGAAAACGAAGCCAAGCTGTCCAAGCAAACAGGTAATCTAGGAGCGATTGTGCAAGGCTGTAAGGCAGCAGTTCAGAACCTGGCGCCTTTACTTTGGACCTTGCAAGAAGATGGTTACACTTATCCACAGTCGGATGTCAAACCCTTGAAAAATTTGAAACGAAATGACATTCCGATCACGACGATGGATGACTTGTCTTAATTTTATTCACGGATGATGATAAAAATCGCTTAATTTGGCGCTAATGTTATTTATGATTTACAATAAATAGTCAAAAATGTTAAGTGTATTTAACAAATTTCCAAAACCGAGAATGCATTCCTTTTGAAGGATAACATTGAAATCGGTTTTGGAAATACTTTACCGCTATGGTAGTTTGGGTTTCTGTATTGATTAGTTTTTTGGTTTGGCTTCTAGCGCTTTCAATTTGATGGCATATTCCTTCTGTAATTCAGTCATTTTTTCTTGATATAGCTTGAATTTACCTTCATTTTCTTTCATCCATTCATTCATCTTTTGCTGATACTCTTCCATCATAGGTTTGGCTTCTTCCTGTAGTTTAGCCATTTTTTCTTGATATGCTTTCAAAAGTGGTTCTTGCTCCTTTTGCCAGGCATTGAGCTGAGTTTGGTATTCTTTCATAAATACCTCAAATTCTTTTCGGTACTTTTCAAACTCCTTTTTGTACGCTTCTTCTAGCTGTTTCTTTTCTTTTTGCTCGGCTTCTGTCAGTTTCCTTGATTCAGAATAATTTGGAGAAGTGGAATATACCGAACCAAGTAGCAAGCGATTGTAAGCTTCCGAACCGACTTCCATTGGAGGCTGAACCCTTCCTACATTGTATTCATCAAGGTAAACAGTGATTTCGGTAATTTTCTTGATCGCATCAGCCTTCTCTTCCTCTGAATTTGATTTTTGTAGTTTCTCTACTGCTAATCTCAATTGTTTGATCAAATCCGCAGAATCCTTCTGGACTCTTCCACTGACTTTAGCCAAATTATTTTGATTGACTCTAACTGATCTTGAATTAGCGGTAGCAAGATTGGTATTTTGCTTGGTGATCTCAGCATTCAATTTTGCTTCATTCATCCTCATCTCATTGTTGAGCTTTGCCTCGGCAATAGCCATTTCTTGTTTTAGCTTAGCTTCACTGACCATGATTTCCTGTTTGAGTTTAGCTTCAGCAATCATAGATTCTCTTTGAAGATTGACTGAGGCTAGGTTCATTTCTTGCTCAACCTTGGACTGTTGAAGTTCAGCTTCGCTTTGGTCTTTGGTGGCTGCAAATTGAATGGGCTGAAATTGATAAGCACTTACCCCTCTTGTGGACCTTACACCCATCCTAGCATTTGGTGCTACAGTAGATTGGCCTTCGTTAAATTTTAAAAGGAGATTTGGTGAGCCTAGAACCCTTCCTACTGTATTGATGCTCTTGGTGCTGTCTTGCCCCAATAAAGTATTTTCTTTTAATTTTTTGCTCACAGTTGTGTCGCTCAAAAAAATCTGACTTACCAGCTTGACTGAATCTTGTTTTTGAAATCCTTCATTTCCTTTCCGCAATCTTGGCATGGCAGCCAGAGAATTTTTCAAATGAACCAAAGCCTCTCCAACTGGAACTAGCATCTCTGCCATTTCCTTTTTTAAGGCTTCAGGTACTTGCTGCTCGTATTGCATTGCAAAATCTTCATTGATTTCGAAATTTTGCCAAAAATCATCAGAGAGTATGATTTCGCTTTGGACTTTGGTCAGCATTTTGGATGCGCCTAATTCAATCGGTTTGTCTGCATGCGCACCAAAAATCAAAGTGGCGCCTAATATTAATGTGATCATCATGGTATAGCTGGTTAAAGTTGATGTTTTATTAGAAGTGGGGTTGAGCCCCATGATCCTTCGGATGCGATTGAGTGTTGGGTTTTTGCCAGATGAAGCAGCGAGGGTGAGCTCGGGAGCTATTTCCATGCTGTAATTGGTACTGATGGCCAATGCATTGGCAAGGTCTTTAGGGTGTACCCCTAAGTCAATGGCGATGTCATCACAAGCATGTTCCCGTTCTGTTCTTATGACTCCATTGATCCACCAGAATGCAGGGTGAAAAAAGAAAATGACTTCTAAGGCAGATTGAATGAAATTCACCAAAAAATCTTGTCTTTTGATGTGAGCTAGCTCGTGGGTAATAATGGCCTCAAGCTGACTCGGGGTAAGCTGGAAAATCAATCCTACTGGGATCAAGACGACTGGCTTGATCAATCCAAATGTCAAAGGTGTGTTGATAAATCTGCTTTCAAATATGCCGATACTATATTTGATACCTAGTTTCTCAGAGCACCTGTTTAAAACCTTTTGCCATTCAGCAGCAATAGGATTTTTAGGGCTTTTATAGAGTTTGCCTAGATCGATTATTGAGCCTCCAAATTTGATCAGGAATAGAATGGCTCCTATCAACCAAAGATTGACCAAAATAGGAATTCTCTTTTCTATGGAGCTGTAAAATGAAGCCTGAGGCATACCAATTCCATCCTGCTCTACCGATTCAAGAAGTTCAACTGGAAGAGCCAAATCTTTTTGTGATGTTATATTTGATTCTATAATCTCCGAAGAGGGAGTATATTTCTCGAAAGATAGGACTGCTGTAGTTACACTCCCAGCTAATATTAAAAGCAGCGTAAATGTACCTAAGTGATATTTGAAAGCTGCTGAACGATTTTTAAAGAATTTTAGCAATAACCACAAAGTTAAACCTAGTCCAGCGATCTGCCATAGAGAATGCACAAGCATCCATCCTAATGCATATAGATAACCATCAGGTATCCATTGATTCATCCATTCCATTATTTTTCATTTTCTATTTGATCTAAAAAAGCGCGAATTTCATCCAACTCCTCTTTAGAAGGAGTCCCTTGGCCTAGGGCCTGCATTACTAAGTTTTTGGAAGAACCACCAAAGGCAGTGGCTACAAAGTTTTTCAATAAGCTGTTTTGGGTATCTTTTTCATCTATCCCTGCCGAATAGATATGAGTACGGCTGTCTTCATTTCTATTCAGGAGTCCTTTTGTATGCATGATTTGCATCTGCTTCAAGGTAGTGGTGTAGCCCGTATCCTTGCTGATGGATAGCGCTTCATGAACTTCTCTCACCGTAGCTTTTCCTTTTTGCCAAATGACCTGAAGGATTTCTAATTCTGACTCAGTCGGTTTTGCTTTCATATTGCTGATATACGATTATCTTCGTACAAAGTTATTAGAAGTAAATGCATAAGCAAGTTTTGATACGATTTTTTTCGTATTGAATTTAAAATTCACATAAATAAGTACTTAGATCTTGATTTCTATTTGAAAATCGGGCTCATGGAACGAAGCTTGCTCCATAATAGTTGTATAGACATTAAATCAAGCAAACCAACTATTGAGAATGAATAAGCAACCACTTTTAGAGAAATTACAATTAGGCCCAATCGAATTGAATAATCGTGTAGTCATGGCGCCTATGACCCGTAGTAGGGCAAATAATTCTGAAAAGGCTCCCTTTGATATCCATGAGGAGTATTATCGTCAAAGGGCTTCTGCAGGCTTGATTATTTCGGAGGGGTCACAGATATCCACAAAGGCAGTAGGATATATCAATACGCCAGGAATTCATACAGCGGCGCAAGTAGAAGGTTGGAAAAAGGTCACCCAAGCAGTTCATGAAGAAGGAGGGAAGATATTTATCCAGCTATGGCATGTAGGAAGAATGTCACATCCAGACTTTCATGGAGGTGAACTTCCGCACGCACCGTCAGCTATCAATCCACATTCGAAGTCATTTACGCCTCAAGGTTTTAAAGAGACAGTGACGCCTAAGGAAATGACAATTGAAGAGATCAAGCATACTATATTAGATTATCAAAACGCTGCAAAAAATGCTATGGAAGCGGGATTTGATGGTGTAGAAATCCATTCTTCAAACGGCTATCTCCTTCACCAATTCTTCAATAAGACGTCCAATATCAGAAAAAATGAGTATGGTGGGAGCATTGAGAATAGAGCTAAGATTTTATTTGAAGTGATCGATGCGATCAAGGAAGTCATGCCAGAGGATAGAATTGGAGTTAGGCTCAATCCATCCTTGCATGGGATATTTGGAATGATCATGGATGAAGAGACCATCCCGACATTTGATTATATTATCGAAAAGTTGAATGATTATAATTTAGCTTATCTCCACTTATCTGAGCCATTCAATGATGTGTCTGACATTCCGCATGCGGTTACTCAGATTGCACACAGGTATAGACCAGTTTACAAAGGTACAATGATCATCAATGCCAGTTTTGACCAAGAAAAAGGGAGTCAATATATCCTAGAGGGTTTGGCTGATGCGGTAGCCTATGGTAAACCATTTATTTCAAACCCTGATCTTGTTGAAAGGTTTGCTGAAAATGCCCCTTTGGCAGAGTGGGATACCAATACGTTTTATACCCCGGGAGAGAAAGGTTTTACTGATTACCCTAAATTATCAGTATCAAAATCAATATAATCTGTCACTAAAGGCCGGTATTACTGGCCTTTTTTTTATTTTGCGCTTATGTGTTTGATTGCATTTAGTTGGAAAAATCATCCAGCCTATAAACTCGTGTTGGTTGGAAACAGAGACGAATTCTTTGAGCGACCTTCTGCGCCCATCCAACAATGGGAGGCGGGCTTCTATGCTGGTAAAGATTTGAAAGCAGGGGGAACTTGGCTTGGCATTCATCCCAATGGGAGATTTGCTACCTTGACGAATTACCGAGACTTGAAAAATCCCAAGAAGGATCCGAAGACGAGGGGCGATTTAGTCAAAAATTTCCTCGAAGGAGACATACATCCTTATGAATACCTTCAAGCTATCAATAAAGAGAAAGACAGGTATGAAGGATTTAATCTGCTTGTCAGCGACGGAGATTCCATGTTTTACCTATCTAATTATAAGGAGGGAATTGAAGAGATTAGTCCTGGGGTTTATGGATTGAGTAATGCCCTTTTGGATACGCCATGGACAAAGCTGAATAGAGCCAAGGATAAGTTTTCGGAAATCATAGAAAATGGTGAATCGAGACTAGAGGCATATTTTGATGCCATTCACTCGAGGAAACAGGATCCAGAAGAGTTACTTCCAGACACAGGGGCTACTTTGTATCAGGAAAAGCACCTTTCAGCACAGTTTATAAGAATTGATGATTATTATGGTACTGTGAATTCTACTGTGTTGAGGTGGGAGTATTCAGGCAAAGTTGAAATTTTGGAACGATCTTTTGAGCAATTGAAAGATTTATACTTTGATACGCAAATAGACTTTCAAATTGAGAAATAAACAGTAAGTGAGTTGGGCTGTTTTATATTTGATAAAAAGTGAATGAGTAAGTTAATGTCTTGATGGTTAAGGTGTAATCAAGTCCATGGTTTTCAAAGGTATTCCATCTTATAGCAAAGAAAATTATTGTCATGAAAGTTATAGATGTATTCATTATTGGAGGAGGGCCTATAGGTTTGGCATGTGGAATTGAATGTGAAAAGTCCAATCTGAATTATGTCATTGTTGAAAAAGGTGTATTGACCAATTCACTATACAACTATCCTCTGAATATGACTTTTTTCTCCACTTCAGAGAAATTAGAAATGGGAGGTATCCCTTTTATGTCTGTATCCCACAAACCCACACGAACTGAGGCTTTAGAGTATTACAGGCGTGTTGCTGCCAAATGGCAACTCAAAGTCAACCTTTACGAACGCGTAGAGAGCATGAAAAAGGAGAAGGGTGTTTTTGAAATTAAGACATCTAAAGCTACATACCTTGCTCGCAATATCATTTTGGCAACAGGCTTTTATGATCTTCCCAACCTGATGAATGTGCCTGGAGAAGATCTTCCTAAGGTAAGTCATTATTACAAGGAGCCTTGGCCTTACATTGGTCAGAAAATCATCGTCGTCGGCGGTGGCAACTCAGCAGTAGATGTTGCGCTGGAGACTTGGAGAAAAGGAGCCGAAGTAACCATGGTACTCAAGGGAGAAGGTGTGGATCCCAATGTTAAATATTGGGTTAAGCCTGATATCGAAAACAGAATTAAAGAAGGCAGTATCAAGGCTTATACCAATTCGCTGGTCAAAAAAATCAAAGCGCATGAAGTGATCATACAGACGCCAGAGGGAGAAGAGAGGGTTGATAATGACTTTGTTTTGGCGATGACTGGTTACGTCCCCAATTTTGCCTTGCTGGATCAACTAGGTGTAGCACTAACCTTAGATGAAAAACGCCAACCTTGCTACGATCAGACCAATCAGGAATCAAATATTCCTGGTGTGTACTTGGCTGGAGTAGTTTGTGGAGGATTGAATACCAGAGAGTTTTTTATAGAGAATTCTATAGTCCATGCAGAGCAGATAGTTGGGCATATATTGGGAAAAGGTAGATAGTCAAGTTTGATATTAACCTAACTTATTTTTGGATATATGATGTAATCCAAAAATCAATAATCCACCACCAGTCCAGATTAGCGTATC
Organism: Belliella buryatensis; assembly: GCF_900188245.1. Classification (GTDB taxonomy): domain Bacteria; phylum Bacteroidota; class Bacteroidia; order Cytophagales; family Cyclobacteriaceae; genus Belliella; species Belliella buryatensis. The sequence continues at coordinate 70,845 of NZ_FZOK01000002.1, forward strand.
TATAATTTCTTCTGACTGAGTTCCTGAAAGTAGCCATATCGTCAGTAGAATTCCAGCTATAGCAAAGTAATTGCCAAATGGAATTTTGAAGAAATTACTGTTTTTGGGCGCACTTTTTCTCAATTTGATCAAGGATGCACAGACCAACGCGTACAAAATCAAACGTGAAATCACCGAAACAGCCAATGAATTCATAAAGCCCCAAAATATCGCTACAAAAGCGACTAGACTTGCAAAGAAAAGTATAGAGACCCAAGGAGTGGAGAATTTTGGATGGATCTTACCGAAGAACCTTGGCAGTTGATTTTCTTCACTGAGTGCAAAGGGTAACCTTGAACCGCTTAAGATTTGAACATTCAAAGTTCCCATAATAGAAACTACCGCACCAATGGTGATGAACATACCTCCCCACCAACCCATGAATCCTGTTGCGGCATCAGCAAGGGGTTTATCAGAATTAGCCAAATCTGGCAAAGTACCAATTGAAACAAATTGTATCAAAATATAGAAGCCAGCAATTACCGCTGCGGCTGTCATCAAACCGAAAGGTAGATTCTTCTTTGGTTCTACAATCTCCCCACTATTAACCAGCCCCGCCTCAAATCCTCCAAATGCAAAAATCAATAACAGCGTAGAAGCGGAGAAGTCTTTTAGACTGGGTAATTCACCTGTTTGGAAATTATTGAAATCAATAAAAAATAAACCGACAAGAATAAAAACTGCCAAGGGAAATAGCTTTGCGATAGTGAGAAAATTACTTACCCTAGCTGTATTTTTTACCCCGATCCAATTGAAATAAGTAATCAAACCGGTGATAGATAAGATTATAAGAATGCGAATGACTGGCTCGTTAAATACTTCTGAGAAGAAGGAGAGGTACAGAACCATCAAGTTGATCAGTGTGGCATAGCTGAAGAGCCTTGTCAACATCAGAAGCCATCCAATAATAAAGGCTGGGAGTGGTCCAAATGCCTGATGTACATAAAGGTACGGACCTCCTGTTCGTTCAAACCTAGAGCTTACCTCTGCAAATACAAGGATTAAGACCATCATGACCAGTGCACAGACCAAAAATGCAGCAATGGAATACACGCCTGATAGGGCAAAAACTTTGGCTGGAAGTGCAAAGATGCCAGCGCCAATGACTGAGTTGATGATCAGGAAGACGAGGTCCCATCTCTGAATCCCTCTTTTGAGTGAGCGTTTATTTTCCAAAATGGGTTAAGCTAATTGGGTTTAACTTCCAATCAGCTTAAAAAATCTCCCATTTCCAAATCAAAATCCAATAATGGTTGATACGACATTATAAAAAGTCTACATCCACATTAAATGGATATTTCATCAAGTATTGTACTGCCTCTTCGATAGTCAAATCTTCGAAAAGTACCTTGTATAGGTTTTCTGTGATAGGTGCCCTATTTTTTGTGCTTTCCATAAAGTTCTTCATCAGTTTGACCGTATTGATTCCTTCCGCGACTTCTTCCATGGTTGCTTGAATTTGCTCTAGCGTTTCGCCTTTAGCAAGGCGATAGCCCACTGTGTAGTTTCTGGATAGGGTTGAGTTGCAGGTGGTCACTAAGTCTCCTATTCCGGCCAATCCAATAAAAGATTTCAAGCTCCCTCCAAGTGCATTGCCCATATAAATTAGTTCTACCATGCCTCTGGAGATTAGCAATCCTTTAGCATTTTCACCAAGTCCTAGACCTGCCAATGCACCAGCAGCAATGGCAATGATGTTTTTCAACACCCCACTTAACTCAACGCCAATAATGTCGGAATTGCCATAGACCTGAAACTTATCTGATCTAAGAAGATTTTGTCCTTGTAATATTACCTCATTGAACTTGCTAGCCACTACCGTGGCGGCTGGTAATCCTGCTGAAAGTTCTTTGGCGAGATTGGGGCCAGCGAGGCATCCCACTCTGACCACGACAGTTTCTTTGAGAATCACTTCAGACATGGTCAAGATATTTTCTCTTCTAATATCAGATAAGTCCTCTAATTTTTTACCTTTTGGAAGATTTAAGCACAAGCCCTTGGTTCCATGAATGATCATGTGATAAGGGTAGAGAAAGGGTGAAAACATTCTCGTCACATCCATAAAGGCGCTGGAAGGCACCATAAAAAAGATGACATCACAGGATTGACAAAGCAATTCAGGATCTTGTGTAGCGAGGATGTTTTCATTAATTAGATTCCCATCTACGCTATGCTTTTCGTTGATTTCAGTGACTAATTCGGCCCTTCTGGCATAAGCAATTACAGGGTTTTTGGCAGCAAGGATATTGGCTATGGCAGTTCCAAAGCTTCCCATGCCTACTACGCCTATCGATTTATTTTTAGAAGAGTTTTTCGAGGTCATATCCATCCAGTCTATTGTGGTAAAAATAAAGTAGGTTTAAGTCTTCTGTGATGATGTTCCCATCTTTGTCTTGCACTAGCGGTCTTTTTGCATGATACATACCTACATTATCGAGTCCATGGGCGATGATTTGGTCCATATCTTGGCGGAGGTGTGGAGCCACATGAACTTTTCCTTTTTCTCTAAGTTCAAAGATTTTATCAAGAACTCGCTGACAAGCTGATTTGAAGCTGTCATAAGGAATGACTATATCTTCTTCAGGAAGTCTCAGCAAATTGAACAAGTCCATTTTTTTATTTTCCCTCTTGATCAATTGAAATGCTGTAAACGCTACCAAGTGTGAACTAAAAACCCGGTTTATGATATGAAACTCCTGAACGATGCGTTCTCCAAGTCTATTGGTGTATTCTTCTTCCCTTTGAGTATCTATATTAATTTTCCCATCAGAAATAAAATAGTCCCTAGTATCAATGATTCTTCCATTTTTATCCAAACTGTTTCCTTCTTTGTCTACATAATGGCCGAGCACATCCATGGCTTTTCCTACTGAGACAGAAATATCGGATCCTTTCGTAAAGAATTTGACTAGAAATTTTGAGATTTTTAACGAAGTAGAGAATTCATCCGCTTCTTGATAATAGCGTTCTTGCCCTGTGATGCTCAGATGTTCTTTGATCAGGCTAGGTGCCTCCAATACAAAATGGTAATTGATCGTCACTGGGACGATAAAGACCTTGCCACCTATATCATTCATGCCTCTTTGATAATTTGCCCGCTGGGCTTCAATGGCTGTGCTGAGGAGGCCCAGCTTGAGTTTGGATTCAATTTTCCCGCTTCGAGACCTTGTTCCTCCTGGGAAAAACAAACTATGAACACCAAGTTGTATAGCTTCTGAACTGTATGTTTTGAGTGTTTCTATGTAGACAAGGTTCTTTTTTCTTCTATCTACTTTATAAGCACCCAGTGAATTCATAAAATAGGCAAAAATCTCAATATTGAAGAGGTTCAAACCTGCACCATAAATAAATGGTGGTAAGCCTAAGACTGAAATGATCCAACCAATCAGTATAGAGTCCAGATTAGAGAAGTGGGTAGGAACCATGATGATGGTACCTTTAGATGCTAAATCTCTCAATTGTTCTGTTTCACCGATAATCTGTATCTTGTCTTGAAGAGAGTATTGGTTGCTAAACAAACGCTTGAATCCCTTTACCCTAGCTGCATTCAAAAGTCTAGCAAAACCAGTGGTCACGATGGATCTGGTGAATTTGTAATGTGTATGTTTGAAATTACTAGCGATCTCTTCTGCATAGCGCATGGTGATGCTATCAAGAATTTCTATGTATTTTTTCTTTTTCTCTGTCCTGTTAAGAGTGCTGTCTGCACTAAGTTGCACCAGGGCTGATTTGACTTTGTTCCAAAACTCATAATCATCATCTGGGTCAACGGCCCATGGATTTTGCTTGATGCGGAGCTTTTCTCTGTAATGGGTGGTTTCTAGTTCTTCTTTCAAAACCTCCATTTTACCCCCAATTTGATCCAGAATTCTTTTTTTAGCAGCTTCCGCTACTTTTTTCACAAACTCCTTCCTGCTTTTGCTCAATTTTACCACAGGCCATTCATCCTTTTGCGGAAGGATGGGGTCGTATTTATGTTTGATATAGTCGTCAGTCAAGGGATTCGGGTTTAAGACAAAAACAAAGATAACAAAAATTGAAAGATTGAAGAGGCTAAGAAGAGATAGCCTTAGGAATGTTTTTTTATCTCTTGAAGTTGAACAAATTGATTTTAATAGACTTTATTAGGCAAACGTTTTTTCTCTAAACCTGTTTCAATAGGGAATTATTAGAACAACGGTTTTGTCTCAACTGGAATCCGTTGTATTATTGCACCTTCTAAGAGCCATGAAGCCCGACCTCAAGCAAATACAAGCACCTATAGCCACCGAAATGGTGGAGTTCGAGAAGAAATTCCGTGACTTTATGAAAAGTAAAGTCAAATTGCTCGATCATATCACCAATTACATTGTAAAGAGGAAAGGGAAGCAAATGCGTCCCATGTTTGTTTTTTTGACTGCTGGGGTTAGCGGACAGATTGAAGAGTCCACTTATAGAGGTGCTGCTTTGATCGAACTTTTGCATACTGCTACGCTTGTACATGATGATGTAGTAGATGATGCGAACTATCGCCGTGGATTTTTTTCTGTCAATGCGCTTTGGAAAAATAAAATCGCTGTTTTGGTAGGTGATTATCTTTTGTCTCGGGGTTTATTGCTTAGTGTGGATAATGGAGATTTTGAATTGCTCAGAATCGTCTCTCATGCAGTTAGAGAGATGTCCGAGGGGGAATTGCTACAAATCGCTAAAGCTAGGAAGCTTGATATCACGGAAGAAGTTTATTACACCATTATTCGTCAGAAAACTGCTAGTTTGATCGCTTCTTGTTGTGCTGTAGGTGCCGCTACCTCTGGTGCTGCTCCGGCTATGGTAGAGAAGATGCGAGACTTCGGAGAGAAAGTTGGGATGGCTTTCCAAATCAAAGATGACCTTTTTGATTATGGCGAAGATGAAATCGGCAAACCAGTAGGGATTGACATCAAAGAAAAGAAAATGACCCTGCCTCTTATCTATGCCCTGAACAATGCTTCTTGGCTGGACAAGAAAAGAATCATTTATATGATTCGAAATAAAAATGAAGACAAGAAGGCAGTGAATGAAGTGATTGATTTTGTGAAAAAATCTGGTGGCTTAGACTATGCCAATCAAGTCATGAACACTTATTTTGAAGAGGCTCTAGCATTGCTCAATGAATTCCCCGATTCAGAATACAAAACTTCGCTAGAAGGATTGGTGAGGTACACGATTGAGAGGAAGAAGTAGGTTATTTTGTCTAAGCGTAGATTGCATCTACGCTTTATTATCCATGGAATTTGAAATTCCAGAAAAAAAATAGCTAAAAAAAATCTTAATGTTTAAATTCTTTTCATTTACTTTGTATTTCAAAGTACTTTATATCTATGAGAAAACCAGAAAAAGAGTTAGCTGAAATCAAAGCTATGATGGAGCGAAGCAGTCGCTTTTTGTCATTGAGTGGCTTGTCGGGTGTATTGGCTGGAATCTATGCCTTGATCGGTGCTGGACTGGTATATTACTGGATTTATTTTCCATCATCCCCTTGGGGTGAAGGAGTGGAGTCATTAAAATCTAGCGTAATTTTTCAAAGACTCTTGATCGTAGCTTTTGTAGTATTGGTTTTGGCTATCGGAACAGCAGGTTTGTTAAGTCAAAAAAGAAGCTCCAAGACAGCTAATCAATTTTGGAGTCCTGCCAGCAAGCGCTTTATGAAAGCCTTATTTATTCCAGTGGTCAGTGGTGGATTATTTGCTTTTTCATTGATGCACGAAGGACAGTTTGAACTGATCGCTGCTGCAACTTTGGTGTTTTATGGATTAGGTTTGATCAATGCTTCGCATTTTACCTTAAACGATATCAAAAATCTTGGATTTGGTCAATTGATCTTGGGCTTAATTGCAGCTTTCTTTCCTGCTTATGGATTGCTTTGTTGGGCATTAGGTTTTGGAGTTCTTCATGTGATATATGGAGCGATGATGTATTACAAATACGAGCGATAAGGTGAAAGGAAACTACGACAAAGCTTTTGAGAATATCGTCAGACTGCGCGTGATGTCCGTCCTGATGGCCAATGAACAATATGATTTCAATGGCTTCAAGGAATTGATGGAAGTAACTGATGGCAATCTCTCTTCGCATCTGCGAACTTTGGAAAAACAAGGTTATGTGGAGGTCGAAAAGTCATTTGTCGGGCGAAAGCCTCAAAGTAACTACAGTGCGACAACAGCAGGAAAAGTAGCCTTTCAAAATCACCTTAATTATCTTGAAAATTTAATCAACCAAAATAAAATATGAGTATCCGCAATGCTTCAAGTCGATTTATTAAAGACCTTCTCGTGCTCGGATACTCGTCCACTGACAACAGCTATCAGTCCACAGAATCAAAAATTGTTGATCAAGTCATATACTGTTTGGTAGCGAGCAAGAAGATAATGGAGATCCGTTAATTAATAAAAAAATTTATTCACTCACTTTGAAAAACAAAGTACTTTAAATTAAGTAAAATATGGAAAATCAACAATTATCTAAAGGGATAAATCCCAAAAATCTTTTGCTATCAGGGCTATTGGGAGCTTTCTTACCATTCGCAGTTTTGGCAATTATCATTCTGACCAAAGAAGATGTATTTGAAACATGGATGCTATTTCCACTCACCATTATCCCCGCAGGTGGGGTTTTTGGTGGGCTGTTTTTCTACCTGATGGGTTTCCAATGGTTTTCTGAGGGCAATCGTAAACTGATTGCCGTTATTTTCAGTACGTTGTTCTATTTTATTGCCCTTTGGATCAGCTCAGTTTTGGCATTTTCGATTACAGGTCATTGGGATTAAGTAATATTAAATTGTAATTTAACAACAAGGCACAAAGCACATGATGAAGCAATCCATTATTTCACTTCAAGATCAGCCATCTGAATTGGAGAAATTGTACAGAAAAAATAAAGTTGCATTCCGACAAGAGTTCACAGCTAATTATGATCAAATCAAAGAGCAACCTTGGGCGGAATTTTGGCAAGAAAGATTGAGCTATGATGCGGAATCCATTACTTGGGGGAGTTTAAAAGAATGGAGATTTGTGGTTATCGCCGCATTGATCGCTGGCATTTATGCAAAATTCCCCGCCATCTTTGATTTGAAAGAAGACTATTTTTATCCGAGAAATATTGGCTTTCTGGTCTTTCCTTTTTTGACAGCCTACTTCGCTTGGAAAAATCAACTCAGTGAAAAAATCATAGCCACATTAGCTGTCATCTTGGGAATTTCGCTGCTGTATATCAATGTCCTTCCCGCGAATGAAACAAGTGATACATGGGTTTTGGTGTGTATGCATCTACCTATTTTATTGTGGGCTGTTTTGGGCTATGCCTTTGTAGGAAAATCGTCAATTTCGGGAAGGTTGGCCTTTTTGAGATGCAATGGAGACACGGTCATCATGGGTGGACTTCTGCTCTTGGGCGGAGGAATTTTGACAGGAGTAACTTTAGGGCTGTTTAGTTTGATAGGCTTGAATATTGGGGAGTTTTATATGAATTACATCGCTGTGTTTGGGTTGGCCGCAGCTCCGCTTGTCGCGACACAACTCACGCAAAGCAATCCACAGTTGATCAACAAAGTCTCCCCGGTAATCGCTAGAATTTTCAGTCCTTTGGTATTGGTGATGTTGGTGATTTACCTTGGTGCTATTGTCTTTTCTGGAAAAGACCCTTACAATGACAGAGAATTCCTCTTGTTATTCAACGTCTTGTTGATCGGAGTGATGGGTTTGATATTCTTCTCAGTAGCAGAAACTTCGGCAGGAGAAAAGAGTCGTTCAGCAATCTGGATTCTTACTTTGCTTTCATGGGTGACAGTCTTAGTCAATGTCGTGGCATTGTCAGCCATTGCATTTAGAATATCTACTTGGGGTTTCACGCCAAACAGAACTGCCGTGTTGGGAATCAATATCCTGATGCTGATTCATCTGCTTCGTGTTTCCAAGACCTTAATACAAGTGATTCGAGGTAAAGAACCCATATCCAAAATCGGTAAAAGTATTGTTGAATATTTACCTATCTATGTGATTTGGGTGATCTTGGTGGTGTTCACTTTCCCTTTGATCTTTGGATTCTGATAGGGAGATTTTTCCACGGATGAACACGGATAAACACAGTTTTTCTTTTACCACAGAAAAGCGTAAGAATAGGATTTAAATACAGCAAAATTAATTTCTATTAAAACGTTCCTCTGTGGTTTTCTTTTTTTCTCTAACCGCAAAGGAGCGCAAAGTGACGCAGGGAAAATTATTGTCTTTCAAATCCCCAAAAGTCCCTTCGGGACGGACGAAATAAATACCTAAATACTTCGATACCTGCCTTCATTCCAATTAAAAAATCACAAAACTTATAACTTTTCTTAAACTAAAGATATCTAGTATGAACAAATAGAATTGTGATTTAAACAGATTTAATGTGTAAATAACTGTAATTTTGTTATTTTTATAAACTTAAATTATTCAAAATATTTTAAACTAAAAATTTGCTTCTTTCTTTCTTTCTTGTAAACAGCTTTATTAGTAGTTAAACTTTTAGAGTCAATGAAAATCATATTTTAACCAAAACAATAAATGCTATGAGAAAAATTGCTTTCAAGTTTTCAATTATCCTTATTTGTTATTTAGGAGTTACACCATCATTTAATTCTGGGGATGGAATTGCTTTAAATGCCATTCCAGAAGCTGTTGCAGCCGCTTGCCCCGATCAAGAGATTTATTTTTTAGGTATTGAAACCAGAAGTAAATTAGTTGCAGCTGGTGGAAGTGGAGGAATGATTCCACATTTTAATAGAGTATATTATCAAGTATGTGTAGATAGAGATAATTCTTGCTGCCCAATGGATTTGCCTCACGATGATATCACTCCACAATAGAAAATCGTATCTATGCTTAAAGTAATATTTTATATTTCTTTGCTAGCAGTATTTGTTTCCTGTAAATCAGAAACTACTAGCAATGATCTTAATATCTTTAAAGTCGATTTCAATAAAGAAATTACCATCAAGTATTCCGAGCTTTTTGAATCTTTTGAAATCGTTCAGCTAAGGCCATTTACACCAATAGGAAGTCTGGACCAATTGATTTATAGTGAAGATCAAATTATTGTAGTCGATCAGACGGTCAACAAGATGATTCATATATTTTCTAAATCTGGAGATTTCATAGCTGAAATTAACAATAAAGGAAATGGTCCAAGTGAATTTATCAATCAAAGAGGAGTCAGGTTGTCTAAAAATAAAAAAGACTTGTACTTTTATTGCCCTATCAACAAGAAAATCCTTATTTATGGATTAGATGGTGTATTCAAAAAAGAGTTTTATCAAAAAGACTTTTTGTCAGTTGGAGATATGTTTGTGCTAGATGATGGGATTGTGCTTGTTGATTTTGTCCAAGATGATAAAGACAAGAAACTCATTTTTCTGGAAGATGATTTTGTCAATTATCATTACCTAAAATACCCAAAAGAAGGTGCTCGTGAATTTGAAATTGAGGGCGGAAAGTCAGATTATTTTTTCCAAGGAACTGAAGAGATTTATTATAAGGAGATGATGCAGAACAATGTTTTCCGTATTCTAAAAGATAAATCAATTGAGTGCATAAGCATTGACATTGGCGATAAGAGTTTAAAAATGGAAAAAAATCGAACATATTCATTCCAAGAGATTTTTCAGGAGCAGATATTTCAAGATGCTTTTATTATGGGTGATGGTTTGGTGGACCTAGGGGATTACATTTTGATGGGGTTGTGGCAAGCTGATAAAAATCAAATGATTATCTCTAATAAAGAAACTCAGAAAACAGTTTTGGTTCAAGCACTCGAAAATGATATGGATGGCATTTTGAAATGGGGACCTTTTACTAATTTTGATTCTCCTGGCTATTTTGTGTACCCCATTAATTATCATTTTTTGAATTCTATTTTTGATTTAGAGAATTTTTCTAATGATCATTATAAAAGTGAATTAGCCAAAGTAAAAGATGGGGATGCTGAAGATATTGTTCTAATGATTTATAAATTAAAGCCCAAAATTAGAATTGATTTTTAAGCCTAAAAGATACTCAGTCAAGATACTTTTAGAGGATTTTATTCTACGATCTGAATTGAGCTTGTTTTTTTTGTTGGATTTATGTCTTTACGAGATTAGGTTAGATTACTAATCAAAGCTTTAACCGCTACAACTTTAAAAGTAAATTCCCCGAAAATCATAGCTTTCTCGGGGAATTTAAGTTGTAGGTTTCGACTATTATGAATTTTCAAATGCCTTGGTACCTGTTACACCAGGTCTCCAGAAGTCAGTGCTGTCTTGAATATTTTTATCGCAATCGACAATAGGATAATTCCAAAGATCCTTCTGAGTACATCTAGGCCTGTTTTTCCTAATTTCCGCTCTAGCCATGTGGTACTTTTGAGCACTACATAGACGATGACAAGATTGATGATGATGCCTATCCCAATATTGATCTGATCAAACTCTGCCTTCAAAGTCAGGATCGTAGTCAAAGTACCGGCACCCGCGATCAGGGGAAAAGCTATCGGTACGATAGAAGCCCCACCACTTGCATCGGGATCTGGCTTGAAGAGTTCGATGCCTAATATCATCTCTGCACCCAAGGCAAATATGATCAATGCACCAGCTATGGCAAAATCCTCTACGCCAATTCCAAATAGGTTGAGAATAGATTTTCCCAAAAACAAGAAAAGAATCATCAATACGCCCGCAGCTAAGGTAGCTTTCTCAGACTCAATATGCCCTACTTTCTTCCTGAGGTTGATCACGATGGGGATTGATCCCAATATGTCTATCACAGAAAAGAGGATCAAGGTGACCGATAATACTTCTTTAAGATCGAATGTACCCATTAGTATTGTTTGATAAAGTTGATTAATTGTTGGAATTCTTCATCAGTGATGGCTGGAAAGTTGGCGATCCTAAAACTCGTAGCCTTCAATGGCCCATAGCCACCACCAAGCTGCAAACCTACTTGTTCGGCAGATTTCTTGATAGTTTTGATAAACTCCTCTTTCCCTGATACAGCCAAGACTGTTGAGCTCCTTGCAGCTTCATTGCTGATCAGCAGGCTCATCGGGGAAGTCATGGCCACAGCATACTCCAATTGCTGCATTCTAGTCCTGATCACCTCATCAATGTGCTGGATCTCTGGGATATCTTGCAGCACTCTATTGAGCAAGTAGATGCCAAATACATTTGGTGTATAATGTGTTTGGTAATTTTCAGCATTTTCGAGCATGAAGTTCAGACTATTGTATCGGCCTTTTTCATCCTTGTCTTTGGCTTTTTGGATGGCTTTTGGAGAGAGTATCAGCACACCTAGGCCTGCAGGAAGCCCAAAGCATTTCTGAACTGATGCATACCAAATATCTGCTACTGAAAAATCCAGCGCTATGCCCCCCATGGAGGAAGTCGTATCTACAGCGATCATTTTCTCGGGAAACTTCGAACCTATTGCCTTAATCGTGTCCATACTTACCTGAGTAGCATTGGAGGTTTCATTCTGCGTGATGGCGATCAGGTCACAGTGATTTGGCACTTGAAGGCTTTCTACGGAGATGGTATCGTTAGGATCTAGTTTTAGAAGGTCTGTTTTGGGCTCGATGTATTTGGCATATTCGTACCATTTCTTACCAAATGAGCCAGAGAAAATATGGAAACTGGCATCTTGTATGACAGACTGTGTGATGATTTCCCAGTTTTCTGTTGCAGAGGAGGTGAACAAGAGCTTGTAATCATCAGGCATGTGTAGCTTTTCCTTCATCAAGGTTTCAGTTTCCTTGTAAAGATTCATAAAAGCCGCGCTCCTATGGCTGGCGCTCAAAATACCAGCATCATAAGCATCCTGCAAATATCCCGGTAGGGTATCATAGACCTTGGAAGGTCCTGGAGAAAATGTAATCATAGGTTTGTAGAGGTTGTGAGAAAATATTGTAATCCAAGTTCGTATCCTTTGAGCCCTAAGCCCGAAATCATGCCTACGCACTCTTTGCTGATAATGCTTTTGTGTCTGAATTCTTCCCTTTTGTAAATATTCGAAATATGAACTTCCAGTACGGGAGTACTTACTCCTGCTATGGCATCAGAAATTGCGACAGAGGTATGCGTGTAGCCTCCTGCATTCAGTAGAATGGCATCACATTCAAAACCCACTTCGTGAATTTTATTGATAATTTCGCCTTCTACATTGCTTTGGAAGTATTCGAGTTGGATGGAGCTGTGTTTTTGCTTGAGTTGCTCAAAGTATTCTTCAAATGACTGGCTGCCATAGATTTCCGGCTCACGCTTGCCCAGTAAGTTGAGGTTGGGGCCATTGATGATGATGATTTTCAAAATGTCTTTGGTTAGTGGTTGTGTTTGAGCAAACAAAGTTATTCGATAAAAAAGAGATTACACAGAGAATGGTGGAATATTGCTGTTTGTTTGCCTACCAAGCCAAACTTGATTATTTCGATTTCTCTCTTATTCAATATATCAATTTTGTCATATTAGGAAATATCTTGGTGTTTAGACTAAAGAAGGAGTCTTTATGCCAAAATAAACTCAAATACCATTTCAAGTACCAAACTCCACTCTTGTTAATCAATTTGATGACAAAAAGAACCAAGTAATGTGGAAATCAGTTTTTATAGTGTATTTTCATATATCCATTAAGAAAAAAGATTATGTCACATGCAGAGCGCCATTTAGTTGAAACGTATTCCGATCTTTTTGAGAGTTTGAGTACTGTAAGCAAGTTAGAGTTGCTAGAAAGACTTGCGAAATCCTTAAGAAAAGAAAAAAAATCAAAGGAAAAGGATTTTTTTAATTCATTCGGAGGGTTTGTATCAGACAAGCCAATTGAAGAGATTATAAAGGAACTTAGGGAGGACAGGAAGTTTAGAGTAAAGGATTTAGACATTTAGGAGATGCAATATTTGCTTGATACGAGTATTTGTATTTTTTTTCTTCGAGGTAAGTTAGATCTTGATAAGATTATTAAGATGAAGGGACTTGAAAATTGTTTTATTTCAGAAGTAACAGTTTTTGAGTTAAAATATGGAGCTGAGAATAGTGATAATCCTCGAAAATCGCACAGAGCAGTAGACAACTTCGTAAAAGGACTTACGGTTATTCCGATTTTTGGTGTAGTTGACCAATATGCAATTTCTAAAGTTTTACTTCGAAAAAATGGCACTCCAATGCATGATGAATTTGATTTGATTATTGGGGTAACTGCACTTACAAACGAAATGATCCTAGTAACTGATAATATTAAAGATTTTCGTCATATCAAAAACCTTAAATTGGAAAACTGGCTTGAAATAAAATAAAGTAGCTTTTTTTTGAAAAAAAGAGTATTTGACTTGTCTGTTCCTTACCAACATTGCTTTTTGAACGGATATCCTTTTTTTATCACAGTAATTTTAATAATTACCTTCAAAAAATAATTAACGCGCTATGTCCACCTGGGTCTCCTATCAGAAGCAATTCCAACATTACCTCAAACTCGAAAGGTCTCTGAGCAAAAATTCCTTGTTGGCATACCAGCAGGATGTATCCAAGCTGAGTAATTATATGGAGAAGCAATTTCCGACAATATCTCCTTTGGAAGTTAAGCTTACACACTTGCGTGGATTTGTAAATGAGCTCGCTGACTTGGAGATTTCTGAATATACCCAAGCAAGGATCATCTCAGGGATCAAGGCATTTTATAGATTTCTAATGTACGAAGATTTGATTCAAGAAGACCCTGCTCAGCTACTGGAGTCGCCCAAGCTTGGCAGGAAGCTTCCTGATACCCTCAGCTATGAGGAGATTGCACAGATCTTGGAAAGCGTGCAACTAGGAGAGGCAGAAGGGCACAGAAATAGGGCGATGCTGGAGATGCTGTATAGTTCGGGCTTGCGGGTTTCAGAACTACTAGATTTGAAGCTGGGAAATGTCTATGCAGATATTGGTTTCCTCAGAGTGATTGGAAAAGGCAACAAAGAACGTTTGGTTCCTGTAGGCTCAGATGCATTGAAGTATCTCAAACTTTACCTTGATGAGGTTCGTGTCCACCAGACTATAGCCAAAGGCCATGAAGAGTTTGTTTTCTTGAATAGAAGAGGGAAAAAGCTCTCTAGAGTGATGGTTTTTTTGATTATAAAGAAGCAAGTGGAACTAGCGGGAATTCAGAAAAATGTAAGCCCGCATACTTTCAGGCATAGTTTTGCGACACACCTAATAGAGGGAGGGGCGGACCTCCGCGCCGTCCAAGAGATGCTCGGCCACGAAAGCATCACCACCACAGAGATCTATACACACCTAGATAGAGATTACCTAAGACAAGTGTTGAATGAATTTCATCCGAGGAAGTGAATAACCGCTATTGTAGGTTTATGTATGGATAATCGTCCACAGCCTCCGTAGTCCGTGGACAAGTTTTCAAAAAAAAAATCAAAACATAAACTTCACCCCAATACTTGGTTGGATCATTTGAAATGTGGCTGTTCTTGGGCTGAGTGTTACTTGACCTTGGTCATTGTAGCTAGCGTCTCTTTTATTTAGGAAATCCATTTCGCTAGTCTGGACATAATTTACCCTTAGCTCTAGGAAGGTCTCCTTACTTTTTTCCAAGGGAATCATCAAGCCTCCCCCCAGCTGATAGATCCATCCCCAATCATAGACTTCTGTGCCTGAGGAAAGCGGATCCGCTAATCTATTTTCCCTGACTTTGGATCTTGTATAGGTATGAATACCTCCAAACTGTCCTTCTACAAAGGGCCTAACCCAAAAGGGTGTCTCAGGCATGACCCTGACTACTCCTGTAAGGTTGATAGCATTATTATTCCTACGGATTCTGAACCTTTGGTCTGTACCATTGATGATGTCGCGACTTCTTGTCATAGCTGTACCATAGCGGCCATAACCCAACTCTCCTCCGACAAAAAATGGGGTTTTGGGCAATTGATAAAGTCCGCTAATACTAATGGAAGGAAATAAGATATTGCCTACTTCGGGTTGAAAGTCTCCAACGGGAATGCCTCCATTGAATTGAATCCCTCCTAAACCATCTTGAGCATTTGAAAAAAAAGAAAAAGCTAGAAAAAGAGACAGTACTGAAAGTAAATTTTTCATAAATAGGAAGTTTAAGAATGAAAGTCTGCTGATAGATACGAAGAACAAAGCTGTATGTTTAGTTTTTGAAATTGACTGAATCAAATAGATAAAGCATTATCTTCGCAAAAGACTTTTAATTCCTGTAATTTAGCACCCGAAAGAAAACCTCAAATTCTGTGTACAAGTCAATCATCAAACCCCTTCTTTTCAAAAAGAACCCAGAGTCTGCCCATCATTTTATATTTGCTTGGATCAAGAGAACTTTTAATCTCCCATTGGTCAAGGGCCTGATAGCGAACCAATTTAGCTTAGATGATCCGCGATTGGAAAGAGAAGTTTTTGGGTTGAAATTTAAAAACCCAGTGGGTTTGGCTGCGGGATTTGATAAGGATGCTAAGCTGATTGATGAGATGGCTTTATTGGGCTTTGGTTTTATAGAAATCGGAACGCTTACCCCAAAGCCACAAGAAGGCAATCCACTTCCTAGGCTTTTCAGACTACCAGAAGATGAAGCCTTGATCAATAGAATGGGCTTTAATAATGGGGGAGTAACAGCTGCAGTAGAAAGGCTAAAGAAAAGGAAATCGGATGTCATCATCGGTGGGAATATTGGCAAAAATAAGGTCACTCCAAATGAAAATGCGGTTGATGACTACTTGATTTGCTTAGAAGCATTGCATCCTTTTGTTGATTATTTTGTGGTAAATGTCAGTTCCCCCAACACACCAAATCTTAGAGATCTTCAGGAAAAAGAACCTTTGAAGAGACTCCTCTCAGCAGTCAAGACGGCGAATGATTCCAAGGAAAGCCCAAAACCAATATTGTTGAAAATAGCTCCAGATTTGACTGATGGGCAGTTAGATGATATTGTTGAAATCGTGCAAGAGACAAAGATCGACGGTGTCATCGCTACTAATACCACTATAGACAGGAGCCAACTGAAGACAGATTCCAATGAAGTGGAGGTAATCGGTGCTGGAGGAGTTAGCGGTAAGGTATTGGCTCAGCGTAGTACTGAGGTGATTCGATATTTGGCTGAGAAATCTAATCATTCATTTCCAATCATAGGTGTTGGTGGGATTTTCACAGCACAAGATGCAATAGAAAAACTGGAAGCTGGGGCTAGCTTGGTACAGGTCTACTCAGGCATGATTTATGAAGGTCCAGGGATGATCAAAGCAATCAAAAAAGGAGTTCTGTCACATTTCAAAAATCAATAAAATAGAAATCTGTATATTTCGATTAATTCGATTCTAATATTCAGTAGCAAAATATACATATGGCTTCAGAAGCACCCAGAACAAATACTTTTAGGAAGAAGAGCGAAACCAGAGCTAAGGCTGGAGAGAAGCGCAAGAAGAAGTTTTCTTTGACTTTTCTTCAGGATAAGAAGATCCCTATTACTATCGGGATAGTGCTGATTATTTTAGCGATTGTGATGTTTTTTGCCTTTGTCAGTTACCTATTTACTGGAGAGGCTGATCAGAGCACTTTGTCTGAATTAGAAAATAGCATCCGTGAAAATGCCTCACAGACCAAAAATTGGCAAGGATACTTTGGGGCTTATTTAGCAGAAGTTTTTATCAAAAGATGGTTTGGAATAGCAGCTTTTTTATTGCCACCTTTTTTGTTCTTACTAGGTGTCAAATTATCCTTTAAGGTTAGTCTTTTTTCCCTATCACGTTATAGCATCTTTGCGATTTTCTTCACCTTTTGGTTGGGTCTATTTACTGGCTACATCATTCAGTTGGTAGAGGGGTATTCAGCCTTTAATAACCTCAGTGGCGGATTTGGTTACGAATTAGGGCGATTAGCCAATGATTTCCTTGGATGGGGGACGTTTGTATTGATTGGTGGAGCTCTCTTGATATTTGTGGTTTTTTTCTTCAATATAGATCAACTTGATTGGCTTACTTCTACTCGCTCCGATCAAGATCAGCATGGTGTAAGTGAGGACGATTTAGACGATGATGCCAATGACTTATTCAAGAAAATGGTAGAAGAGCAGGAAGAAGATCTTGAAGATGAGGAATTTAGCGAGGAAGCTTTGGAGGATGATGGAAGTTCTTGGATGATCAACAAAGAAGAACAGCATAGCAAAACACCAGCACCAGACCCTGCCTTCAATATTGAAGGAATGGATGAGCTTCCAGATGAAGATGAATTAGTAGCATTGCCTACAGAGGAAGAAAAGAAATTTTCTGTCACTAATGTGGCAGTAGAGGAAAAAACAGCAGATCAGGTCAGTAACTTAGATCCATACGACCCTACCCTTGATCTTCCAAAATACCAGTATCCTACCCTTGATTTGCTCAATGAGTATGATGTCAAAAAGGTAACAGTGACAAGACAAGAGTTAGAAGAGAATAAAAACAAGATCGTAGAGACACTGGTCAATTTCAAGATAGGAATTCAAGAAATTAAGGCTACCATTGGGCCAACAGTGACACTTTATGAAATTGTACCCGACCCAGGAGTGAAGATTTCTAAGATCAAGAATCTGGAAGATGACATTGCCTTGAGTTTGGCAGCGCTAGGCATCAGGATCATTGCTCCGATTCCTGGTAAAGGAACCATAGGGATTGAAGTACCGAATAAAAATAGAGAGCTCGTGCCAGCAAGAGCAGTCTTGGGTACAGAGAAGTTTATGCATAGTGACAAGGACCTGCCTGTTGCCTTGGGGAAGACCATTTCCAACGAGGTATTCGTAATGGATCTAGCCAAAATGCCTCACTTGCTGATGGCTGGTGCCACTGGTCAAGGAAAATCAGTCGGCTTGAATATGATTTTGGCCTCTTTGGTTTACAAGAAGCACCCTTCTCAATTGAAGTTTGTCTTGGTCGATCCTAAGAAAGTGGAGTTGACACTTTTCAATAAGATAGAAAGACATTTTCTTGCCAAGCTGCCAGGAGCAGAAGAGGCGATTATCACTGATACTAAGAAGGTAATCTACACCTTGAACTCTCTCTGTATTGAGATGGACAATCGTTATGATTTGCTTAAAGATGCCGGCTGTAGAAATTTAAAAGAATACAACGCTAAGTTTGTAGCTAGAAAACTTAATCCTGAAAAAGGGCACAGGTTTATGCCTTACATTGTGTTGGTGATTGATGAATTGGCAGACTTGATGATGACAGCTGGTAAGGAGATCGAAGGCCCTATAGCCAGATTGGCTCAGCTGGCTAGAGCGATTGGTATACACTTGGTTGTGGCTACTCAGAGACCGTCTGTGAATGTTATTACAGGGATTATCAAGGCAAACTTCCCAGCTAGGTTGTCATTTAGAGTAACCTCTAAAATTGATAGTAGAACTATTCTAGATGCTGGAGGTGCTGATCAGTTGATAGGTATGGGGGATATGTTACTTTCTTCTGGATCAGAAATGACCCGATTGCAGTGTGCATTTTTGGATACTCCAGAAGTTGATGCCATTTGTGATTGGATTGGAGAGCAAAAAGGATATCCTGACGCCTATTTATTGCCAGAGTTTGAAGGAGAAGATGGGGATGGCAGTTCATTGGATGTGGACTTAGCAGATAGAGACCCACTTTTTGATGATGCGGCAAGACTAATAGTAATGCACCAACAGGGAAGTACATCCTTGATTCAACGGAAATTAAAATTGGGCTACAACAGAGCTGGTAGAATTGTAGATCAGTTGGAGGCAGCTGGAGTTGTGGGACCTTTTGAAGGAAGCAAAGCAAGAGAAGTATTGATTCAAGATGAGGCAACTTTGGAACGGTTGTTGAGTAGCCTCTGATACCCATAATATGGGGTATAATAATAGATTAGAAATGATCATGTATAAAAAATTTGCTTTTATAGTTTTATTAACTGCGGGGATAGCAGCAGGGGTTTTTGCTCAAAAAGATCCTAAAGCCAAAGAGGTATTGGATGCAGTTAGTCAAAAATATCAATCACTTTCTGGTATGAAGGCTACTTTTGAGTATGCTTACAGCATAGCTGGAGAATCTGCGCCCCAAGTACAGATAGGTGAGATTGCTATCAAAGGGGACAAGTATCATTTAGTCCTTCCAGAGCAAGGTCAAGAAATTTTCAATAATGGTAGGACAGTCTGGACTTTTATCAATTCAGGAACATACAAAGAAGTCACGATAAACAATGCTTCTGATATGGAGGATGAATTGAAACCTTCTTCTGTCTACACCATTTACAAAAAGGGTTATAATTACAAGTTGTTAGGTGAAAAGACAGTCAACGGGAACTTGATTCAAGAGATCGAATTGACGGCAGAGCGCTCTGGTGAACCATTCAAAAAAGTCATTCTAAAAGTAGATAAAAACAAGAAAGACTTATTGGGATGGGAAATCACAGATGACCAAGGAGGAGTATTAAAATATAGCTTCAAGTCTGTAGATACCAGTATTAAGTTAGCCGACGACTACTTTGTATTCAATCCACAGAAATACGGGAAAGTTGAAATTATAGACTTGCGTTGAGGAATCTCCTCAACGCTTTTTTATTTTTAAACTCAAAAAATCCCTACTTTTGCCCAAACCGAGCAAAAGCATGAACAAAGCAGCCCTATTTGAGCAGATTCAAAAGAAACAATCATTTTTATGTGTTGGATTAGACACTGATCTCAGTAAAATCCCAAGTCACCTATTAGTTTTAGATGATCCAATTTTTGAATTCAATAAGCAAATCATTGATGCTACAGCAGACCTTGCTGTTGCCTATAAGCCTAATATTGCCTTCTATGAAGCACTTGGAGCCAAGGGTTGGGAAAGCTTGAAGAAGACCTTGGACTACATTCCTCAAGAGATATTTACTATCGCAGATGCCAAAAGGGGGGATATAGGAAATACATCAGGCCTTTATGCTAAGGCGTTTTTTGAGCAAATGGACTTCGATTCTATTACAGTTGCGCCGTATATGGGCGTTGATAGTGTCAAGCCATTTCTAGCTTTTGAAGATAAGTGGGTGATACTATTAGCCTTGACTTCCAATGAGGGGAGTGCTGATTTTCAATTGATCGAATCCAAATATGGGAAGCCTTTATTCCAGGAAGTATTGGAGAAAAGTCTAGACTGGGGTAATACCGATAACATGATGTACGTAGTAGGAGCGACTCGAGGGGAAAAAATCGGAGAAGTCAGAGCGATAGTTCCTGATCATTTTTTCTTAGTCCCAGGTGTGGGAGCGCAAGGAGGAAGCTTAGAAGAAGTAGCCAAATATGGGATGAATGCAAGTTGTGGTTTGCTGGTGAATTCCTCACGAGGGATCATTTATGCTAGTAAAGGCCAAGATTTCGCAAGTGCAGCTCGCCAAGAGGCACAAAAACTACAAGAAGAAATGAAGGATTTGCTGACACGTTACTGTCACTAAGATTTCCTTCTTTAATTTTTTTAACTTAAATTTAACAAGGTTATCTATTGATAATGATTGTTTTACATAAATATTTTTCACTATGGATTTCAAAGAGGATTTTCTACAGTCTGTCTGGAAGTATCAATATTTTGACAAAAATGGACTGCATACCACAAATGGAGAGCCACTGATGATTAGAAAGATTGGGTTTCATAATTTTCATGAAGGCCCTGATTTTCTAGAGGCGCATGTTCAGCTGGGAGATGTGGCGTATTTTGGTCATGTGGAGGTACACAAAAAGTCCTCTGATTGGAAAAATCATGACCATGATGCTGACCCGCGATACAATAGTGTTATTCTTCACGTGGTGTATGAGGATGATAAAGCTATTTTGAGAAAAGATGGTACACCAATACCCACACTAGTCCTCAAAGGTAGAATTATCCTTGATGTAGTCAGGAATTATGAAAGGTTAATTGCTGGAAATGGAGATTTGCTTTGTGTCAATGGATTGCAAAACGTCCCTGATATTATTCGATTTTCTGCTTTGGAAAAAGCATTGGTTGAGCGTCTAGAAATTAAGTCTTCTAGGGTTTTGAAAATCTTAGAAGATACCAATACAGATTGGGAGGAAACTTGTTTTAGGTGGCTATTGATAGGTTTTGGGTTTAAGACCAATGCGGAGGCTATGGAGAGACTTGGGAAGTTACTTGACTTCAAGACACTCAAAAAACAAAGTGGAAACTCTCTCGTGATACAAGCAATCTTACTAGGGCAAGCTGGATTGATTCCAGAAAAGCCAAAAGATGAGTATGGGAAAATTTTGAAACGAGAGCATGATTTTTATCAGCAAAAGTATACTTGGCCGTTACCTATGCATGTGGCTGAATGGAAATTCATGGGTGTCAGACCTGCGAATTTTCCTACTGTTCGCTTGGTTCAATTGGCCGAGGTCATCAGCAAAAACCCCAATCTACTCGGAAGTTTGCTACATGATTCAGCAGATTTCAAAGAGCTGAAAAGGCTATTTTCAATTCAAGTTCCAGAATATTGGAGGCATCACTACCAAGTAGATAAAGTAGCAACTAGGCCCATGCCCTCCTCTTTAAGTTCGCTGACCTTCAATCTTTTATTGATCAATTTCGTAGTACCGATTTGGTTTGCATATGGCAAGTATATGCAAGATAGCTCTTGGCAAGAGCGCTGTTTTGACCTTTTGCAAGCAATGAACTCAGAAGAAAATTACATCATTAGAAAATTTAGAAACTCAAAATGGATGCCTCAAAATGCTTTTGATACACAAGGTATGCTGGGCTTGTATCATAATTATTGTCATCAGAAAAGATGCCTCGAATGCAAAGTAGGACAAAACCTCCTTAAGCCAGCTTTGAAATGATTTTTGTATAAAAGACCAATTAGCAGTACTTTTGCCATTCGAATAGAAAGAGAATCATGGAGAAACCTGTAATTATTTTAGGTGCAAAAGGAATCGCACATCCTGCATTAGAGATATTCAATAGCAATAATGTGGTTGTGTATGGATTTTTGGATGAAGACGAAAAGCTTCATGGCCAAGAGATCAATGTGGTGACTGTTCTTGGCAATCCCGAAGATGATGGCTTTTTGAAGCTGATTGGCAAAAAGTGTGAGGCCTTTATTGCAGTAGATGATAATAAATATCGTCAGTTTTTGGTCAAGATGCTCAATGAAAGAAGAAAAGTGCAGCCAATCAATGCAATCCATCAAACTGCATACATCTCTACTGATGCTATCATCGGTCATGGTAATTTTGTCAATGCCAATGTGACTATAGGTGCTGCGGCTACGGTTGGAAGCCATTGTATTTTCAACTCCGGCTCAATTGTAGATCACGGATCTAAAGTAGGTGACTTTGTTCAAATTGGAGCTGGCTCTATCGTCAACTCGAATGTGAACATAGAGGAGGGAGCATTTATAGGATCAGGAGTTGTGCTAGTATCGGGTATTACAATTGGGAAAAATGCCAGAGTGGGTGCAGGTTCGGTAGTGATATCAGATGTCAAAGCCAATGACACAGTCTTTGGAAATCCAGCTGCCCCAATTAAAAAATAAAAAAGTTAAAGCTATTAGAGCTTTATTAATAGTTGTCATATTTAAGTAAAAAACCAAAACACCTTGTCGGAAACAAGGCTTCAGTTATGGAAACACACACACACAGCATCCTGCTTTACTATTGCTATGCGGATATCGAGGATACCGAGGCATACAGAGAAGAGCATCACCTCTTTTGTATAGAGAACAACATCAGAGGTAGAATCATCATTTCATCGGAAGGGCTCAATGGCACAGTCTCAGGGTTGAAAGAAGACTGCGAGAAGTACATGGCCTACATCCACAGCGATCCTAGATTTGCCAAAACTGAATTCAAAGTAGAAGGGCATGATAAACATGCTTTTGCTAAGATTCACGTGCGAGTAAAACCTGAGATTGTTCACAGTAGTCTGAGGCATATCAACCCAAATATAAAAACGGGTAAACATCTTGAGCCAGAAGAGTTCAAAAAATTAAAAGACCAAGAAGATGTAGTAATCTTGGATGTAAGGTCCAATTACGAGCACGAGTTAGGTCATTTCAAAAATGCCATCACTTTAGATATTGATAACTTCAGAGATTTTCCTGAAAAGGTCAAAGAGTTGGAACACTTGAAAAACAAGAAAGTACTGACTTATTGCACAGGAGGAATCAAGTGTGAGAAGGCCTCTGCCTTCTTGCTTGAGCAGGGTTTTGAGGACGTCTATCAGCTTCATGGAGGTATCATTAAGTATGGTTTAGAAGCTGGAGGGGAAGATTTTGAGGGGAAATGCTATGTCTTTGACAATAGAATAGCGGTAGATGTCAATAAGGTAAATCCCAAAGTGATTTCAAAGTGCCATGTATGTGGCACTGCCTCAGATCGAATGGTCAATTGCGCTAATCCTACTTGCAATGAGCATTTGGCGATTTGTGAAAAATGCGGATGGGAATTAGAAGGCGCATGCTCTGATGAATGCAAAGAACATCCAGATAAGCGAATCTATGATGGGACTGGGTATTATCAAAAGCAAAGCAATGGCTACAATCCTTATAAGGGATTGCAGCGCAAGCCAAACAAGGAGAAAATTAAACAAGCTGTCCATGAGCAAGCGAATTCCTGAGTCTGAATTGATCATCAATTCAGATGGAAGTATATATCATCTCAACTTGAAGCCAGAACATCTGGCTTCAACTATTATTGCTGTCGGCGACCCAGATCGGGTGGAGAAAGTCTCTCAATATTTTGATACCATTGAGTTCAAGATGTCAAAAAGAGAATTCGTGACCCATACTGGTACCTACAAGGGTAAAAGAATCACCGCCATTAGTACTGGTATGGGAACTGATAATATAGAAATTTTTATGACTGAGCTAGATGCTTTGGTTAATATCGATCTGCACACAAGAATGCCTAAAGAAAACCATACCAGCTTGAATATCATCAGAGTAGGTACTTCAGGGAGTATGCAAGCGGACATTCCTGCAGGGTCTATGTTAGCATCTAAGTATGGTGTGGGTTTAGATACTTTGATGGCCTATTACACTACTGAATACTCAGATCTTGAAACCGATGTGGCTAAAGCTATTCAAAAAAAACTAGGGGTATCCTTTCTTCCGTATTGTATAGAAGGGTCAAAAGTATTACTAGAAAGACTTGGTAATGGACTTTTAATTGGAAATACCGCAACTTGTCCAGGCTTTTTTGCACCCCAAGGCAGAGAGGTGAGGTTGAAGCCTGCTATTCCAGATATCATAGAAAGACTGTCTTCAATCTCTGTGGGGGATTTCAAAATGACTAATTTTGAAATGGAAACCGCAGGATACTATGCAATGGGTAGACTACTCGGTCACGAGGTGCTGAGCCTCAATGCGATCGTAGCCAATAGGATCACCCATGAATTTGCAAAAGATTCATATGTGATTGTTGATCAATTGATTAAACATACCTTAGATAAGATAGCGGAATGAATTCCGCTATTTTTTTGCTTTTTTATGACTTGCTAGATTATTGAGATTGTTAGAGATTTTTTACGATTTCTATTGTCCCTTTATATAAGAATACTTCAGAACAGCATCGTATTTGACCATATATGTATATACATTGATTTTGAGAACAATGTCAGTTTCAGATCGTTTTCTATATTAGGATCATTTTACTTATTTCTTTATAAAGTAGTATAAAAAATATAGGAATGGTAATTGTACTGTTTACATAATCAAAATAAATAATTTTATTTTGATTAAAATTTTATTTGTATTAATTATTAGATTAATAAAATCATGAAAAACAAAATAAAATATTGATATAAGAAAATTTTAAGCCAACTATAAAAAATACCAAATCATGAGACTTATTTTACAATATTTATTAGTGCCATTGACTTTTTTGGGTTCAATCCAGCTTCAAGCACAAGAATTTGAAATAAAGGGAAAGGTGATAGAGGCCGAGAGTTCTGATCCTTTAGAGTTTGCCAATATAGCTTTATTGTCACCTACCGATTCTGCATTGGTCACAGGAGGAATGAGTGAGCTTGATGGTACTTTTTCCTTTGTTGCTCAGTCTGGTGAGTACCTACTTAGAGTTGGGTTTATAGGTTATGAAAGCAGATTTAGAGCAATTACCATAGGTGGTAAAGATGTTCTCAATGTCGGAAATGTAAGGCTAAGAAAAGATGCTCAGAATCTTGAAGAGGTAGTTGTAGAAGGAGTTACTTCAATGTTTGAAAGTGATATTGATAAGAGAAGATACAATGTTGAAAATAGCATTGTAGCAGAAGGTGCTACTGCTTCTGAATTACTTGGAACATTGCCTTCTATTCAAGTTGATGATGAAGGAGGAATTTCGATGCGAGGAAGTGGAAATATTCTGATCTACATCAATGGACGCCCATCTAACCTATCAGGTGATGATGCAGAAAGTGTGCTTTCTCAGTTTCCTGCTAATAGTATCAAATCCGTTGAACTGATTACTAATCCTTCTTCCAGATATGATGCTGCTGGGGTAGGCGGTATTATCAATATTGTCCTAAAGAAAAATGAAAGAACAGGTCTAAATGGACAAGTGAACGCCTCTGTAGGGACGAGAGATAAGTATAATGCGGGTATTAATATGAATTATGGTACAAAAAAAGCAAACTATTACTTGTCGTATAATTGGCAAGATAGAAGACTTTTTAGAGAAAGTGAAGGTTTTAGACAGAGCAATCTGACAGGAGTATCTCCAATTCTCGATCAGGATTCTTACCAATTGAATAGAGATATCAATCATTTGATCAGAGGCGGGGTGGATTGGAACTTGTCAGGAACAAAAGTCTTGGGAATATATGCTCAGGGTAACTTTAGAGATCGGACAGGTATGGAGACACTCAATCAAAGGAACCTTACCTTGACACAAGATTTGGATAGCTTATTTGTAAGAAATATCGAACAGGATCGTTCGAGTACCAACTTTGAGACGGGGATAAGTTATGCGGTGGATATAGATACTTTAGGACAACGGTTTTTCACCTCTGCTTCCTTTTCGAGAGACGAGCGCCTTCAAGATGAAATATTCAATCAATTGTTTTTTAATCAACAAAATCAAGAAGTGCCAAGCAATAGAATTCTTCAGCTGAATGAAAGACCACAAACGAGCAACCTTTATGTTTTGCAGGTTGATTATGAAAAACCTTTTCTGAATGGTGGAAAGATGGAAGCTGGTCTAAAAGGAACTTTTGGAGAATGGGATAGATCTCAGTTTTTTTCAGAAGGAAATGAAGACAATGGATTTATACCTCAATTGAATGATTTTTTCAGTGATTCATTTAATTTCAAAGAAGATGTGTACGCTAGTTACTTTAGCTATAGGAACAAACTTGGGAAGTTAGGCTATCAAGGAGGACTCAGAGCGGAGTACACAGAGACGATTTCGAGACTGGCCAGTACAGCAGATCCATTTGTGAATAATTACTTCAATCTTTTCCCAAGCGCTTATTTGAGCTATGAACTTGGTCAGGAAGAAGAGTTTACAGCCAATTATAGCAGAAGGATCAATAGACCTGGGATATGGTCTTTGGCACCAATCTACGGTGTGAGTGATTTATATAATTTGAGTATTGGTAATCCTGAACTTCAACCTGAATTCACAGATTCTTATGAATTAGGCTATATGAAAGGATGGGAGAAGTACTTGATGAATGCGACTGTCTATCACAGGTATTCTACTGATGTACAGACAAGAGTGGTGCGATTAAATGATGATAATGTAGCAATTCAATTGCGAGAAAATGCTAGCAGCAGAGCAAGCACTGGGTTTGAAGTAATCAATCAGTTCCAATTTACACAGTGGTTTGATGCTACTATTTCAGGTAATTTTTTCTACTCAGAGATTAGAGGAGATAATATAGAGGCTGGATTTAATAATTCTAACTTCTCTTGGACGGTAAATACCTTATTGAATATGGCTATACCTAAATTTGCGACCATTCAAATCCAAGGTGATTATAGAGGACCAATTGTTTTGCCACAGGGAGAGATAGAGCCGCTATGGGGTGTAAATTTGGGGATTAGAAAAGATGTCCTAGACAAAAAGGCAACTATAAGTCTCAATGTTAGCGATATCTTCAATACTAGAATATTCAGGATTCAGACGGCAGACCAGAGATTTACCCAAGAGCGTTGGTTCAACAGGGAAACAAGAATTGGGACTTTGGCTTTCACTTATAGATTTGGGGGATTCAAAGAGAAGAAGAATGGTAGAAATGGAGGAGGTAGAGATGATTTTGATGATGCTGATTTTTAATTTGAGTCATAAATCCGAAGGTTTAGCTTTCGGATTTTTTATTTAAAGGGCTGTTAATTGTCTCGAACTCCCTTTCTTTGTACCATGATTACTATCTACACTGATGGAGCTGCAAAAGGAAATCCTGGGCCAGGGGGATTTGGGACTGTTCTTTTGTATAAAGAACACAAAAAAGAACTTTCTGGAGGATATAGGCTTACTACAAATAACAGAATGGAACTCTTGGCAGTGATCAAAGGATTGGAAGAGCTCAAGGTAACTGGAATACCTGTTTCCATTTATTCTGATAGCAAATATGTGGTAGATGCTGTGGAGAAGGGCTGGGTTTGGTCTTGGCAGAAAAAAGGATTTAAAGACAAAAAGAATGTGGATCTCTGGAAAAGATATATTCCTCTTCACATGAAGTTCAAACCTAAATTCATTTGGGTCAAAGGGCATGCAGGAAATCCACTGAATGAAAGATGCGATCAACTGGCGGTAGCAGCTTCAGAGCAGTCAAAGCTGCAAATAGATGAGGCGTATGAAATAGAGAAGAAACAAAGTTCAGGACTTTTTTAAGTTGAAAAATGGGGAATACTGTTTTTAAATTCAAGCAGTTTGAAATGTATCAAGATCGCTGTGGGATGAAAATCAGTACTGATGCGGTGGTCTTAGGTGCCATAGCAGAAGAGACTTCAGTTAAATCTATACTAGATATTGGTGCTGGAACAGGAGTGATTAGTTTAATGCTTGCACAGCGTTTTACAGAGGCTTCGGTTCAAGCAGTGGAGTTGGATGAAGAAGCCTACCTTCAATCATTAGAAAATGTAAAAACTTCGCCTTTTTCCGATAGGGTCAAAGTCTATCATGCAAGCTTTCAGGATTTTGCTCTAGAAAAATCCGCGCAATATGACTTGATTGTGAGCAACCCACCTTATTTTCCAGATCATCTAAAGTCCCAGGATCTGCAAAGAAACCAAGCTCTACACAATGATAAACTTTCATTTGAAGATTTAGCTAAAGGAGTAGCAAGGTTATTAAATCAAAAAGGCTCTTTTTGGGTGATTTTGCCACCGAGACAAATGGAAGAGTTCAGCCATGTTTGCTCACAAAAAAAATTATTCCCTATATTCAATTTGAAGTTGAGAGATAAAGCAGCCTCTAAGGTTATCAGGGAGGTACAGGCTTTTTCTTTTGATCAAGTAGAAATAGAAAAAAGAGAGCTCTATATCAAAAATATTGATGGTAGTTTCGCTCTCAATTATAGGATCCTTTTGCAGGATTTCTTGACTATTTTCTAATTTCTTCTTCTTGAAAAATAATTCCTTCTTGTTCTAATGCATTGAGGATAGGCTGGTAGATTTCTGGATAGATAGGAATTTGTAGTCCTTTTGATTTGATCTTTCCCTCTAAGAATAAGTCGACTGCTATCGCCAAAGGAAGCCCAACAGTCTTAGCCATAGCAGTATACTTTTGATTTTCACCTTTACAGACTAAGCTTGATTTGATAGTTTTATACCCGTTTTCAGTTTTAATTTCAAATAAGTGCTGCATGACAATCATGTCTCTATCATTCGGTTTCAATTTCCACTTTTCCTCTAAGATCACTTGCAAAATTGCGGCAGGACTACCTTTAAGCATTGGTAATTCTTCATCGTCCAATAGACCTAGCCAGGCTATTTTCGAAATTATTTCATCTGTGACCCAAGGGAGAAGTTCTATGATTTTGATTTCGATTGATTTTTCATCATGGTAGGGTAGAAAAGAGTTGACAAACATCCGCTTTGTAAATCCATTTGGCAGATCCATTTCGAAGCTATCATCAGTCATTCCCAATTGTACAAAAACATCCCAACTTTGGCAGAATCCCACCCTTCGTAAAGTCCCTCTCAGCATCGTAGGAATGTCATCTAGTCCATAGATTTTTCTGTAGCTGAGCGAATCGCGATTAGGATATCCATCAAAATCCCCTACATCTTCAAAAGAGATAGTCTCCAGTCTTTTGAATAGCATATGGTAAGGCACATACTTATATTTCCCGTTTCTAATAAATCGTGATACACCTTGGCCTGCCAAGACAACATTCCTGGGGTTCCAGGTGAATTTATACTTCCAGGGGTTATCCTCACTTTCAGGCGCCAAAATTCCTCCAGTATATGATTTGAATCCAAGTATTTCATTGCCTTTGGCTTGTTCCTGATGGATAATTTTCATGGCGGACATGTGGTCCACTCCAGGATCTAATCCGCACTCATTGAGAAATAACAAATCTTTGTCATTGATTTGGCTTGATAGTTTTCTCAATTGATCTGATTCATAGGAGGCAGTAAAGAAATGTTTTCCCAACTCCAAACAATCATTGGCAATTACTGCGTGTAGAAATGCTGGCAGCATAGAGATTACTACGTTTGCCTTTTGGACTATTTTTTTTCTGTTCTCTTCATCATGTAAGTTTATTGCTACTGCCTGGACATGAGGGTTGTTTTTGGCCTTCTGAGCTGCAATTTCAGTATTTATATCGGCTAGGATGATGTATCGATTTTTCTTTAAAGCAGTATTTACCAAGTATTCAATCAAGTATGTGGAGGATTTTCCCGTACCTATGATCAATAAAGTGTGCATAGCAAAAAGGTGTTTGGCTTGTATATATCGAAGATGTGAAAAATGGGCGACTGTAAAAAATCCCAGCTAATATTTCCGCAAAAAATAACATTTGAGCATATTTTTTTGTTAATTCAATCCCTTTTTAGAAAATCAAAATGACAAAAAAAATAGAAATAAAAGTTTCTTTACAGGTTTTTCCAAAGCCTGAATGGACTAAGGAAGATGGAAATTTGATTGCTAGAGCCGAGCAAATTTTGGAAAATGCACATGCCCCTTATTCCAACTTCTTAGTAGGGGCTGCACTGCTTTTAGAGAATGGAGAAATTTTTGTAGCGAACAATCAAGAAAATGTGTCTTTTCCAGTGGGGGTTTGTGCGGAGCGAGCAGTATTGAGCTATGCTATGGGCAATAGGCCTCAGGTCCGACCAGTCAAATTAGCCATAGTAGCTAAGCGGCGTCAAGATGCAGAATTAGCCACAGTTACGCCTTGTGGTCTATGTAGGCAAACGATCAATGAATACGAGATGAAGTTTGGGCATCCAATAGAAATCCTTATGCTCAACCCTGCTCAAGAAATTCTGAAAGCTTCTGGTATAGATCAATTACTTCCTTTTAGATTCAATGACTTGAATAGCTAATGAAGCAGCAGATTTCGTATCAAGCTACAGCCTTTTATCACCTCTCTCAAGAGCCCACTGGAAAGGAGCAGGAGATTTGGATAGTTTTCCATGGTTATGGGCAATTAGCTGAATTTTTTCTTAGAAAATTCAAGGATTTTTTTGCTAAAGATCGCCTATTCATTGCTCCTGAAGGAACGAATTATTCTTATTTGCAAGGGTTCCAAGGTAGAGTTGGTGCCAATTGGATGACGAAGTATGAAAGAGAAACAGCCATTGAAAATAATCACAGGTATCTGAATGCATTGCTGAATGCCCATCTTAAAAACTACTTCTCTCTTCCCAAACTCAAAGTTTTGGGATTCTCCCAAGGTGCAGCCACAGCAAGCAGATGGGTAAGCCAGTTAGATTACCCTCTAGATTCTTTGATTTTATGGGGTGGAGGATTTGCACATGACTTGAAGTGGGATGGGTTTGAGGAGAAATTTCAAAAAACTAAAATACATGTTGTTCTTGGAAATCAAGATGACTTTATTACTCCAGAAAGTATTCAAAAACAAGAAGAACTGATTCGAGTTATCAACGTAGAAGTCGAGAAAGTTACCTATTCAGGAGGCCATGATTTGCATTTCCCTACTTTAGAAAAACTTATCAAATAGAAATTAATCAAAGGGTCATCTTAAATAGTTTGATTTTAAGCATCAGTTACTTAATTTTCTAAAAATTTTATATCCAACCCATAATGTTAACCCTGACCGGACAAGAAATTGAAAAAATTGCAGGCTTACTGCAAAAGGGCATGATCTGTTTTTACCAATTGAACAATAGAAAAATACATCATTTGCCCGATGATGAGGATTATTTCAATTATGACCTTACTCCAGAAGAGGAAGATGTCTTAGATGAAATAGACGATAATCCTGACAATTATGCTGAATTCACCAAGCTAGAACCAAATCAGGAGCATCAAATGATGGAAACTTTTGTTGATCGCGTAGTCAAAGAAAAAACCTTTCAAGACGAATTGGTCAATGCACTAAGCAAACCAAAAGCAGCTACAGCCTTCAAATTCTTGATAGACGATTCGAAGTATAAGGATAGATGGGCAGAATATAAGCTTGACAAGTATAAAGATTGGATCCTTGAGCAAGTTGATGCTTTCAACTATGCAGATGAATAAAAACAAAGGGCTGTGAAAATCACAGCCCTTTGTTCTTTATATTTTTTTCTCTCTTTTGAAATCGTGTGTTTATTAAACGTTTACATGTCTCTCAGCATGGTAAGAAGACCTTACCAATGGCCCTGACTCTACATACTTCAAGCCTCTCTTTAATCCTTCTTCTCTATACATAGAGAAAGTGTCTGGGTGAATGAATTCGGCAACTTCAATATGCATTTTAGTAGGTTGAAGATATTGGCCCAATGTAAGGATGTCACAGCCATGCGCCGCTAAATCATCCATCGCTTTGAATACTTCTTCTTGTTTTTCACCTAGTCCGAGCATGATGCCCGTTTTGGTTCTTTTGCCATACTCCTTGGTAAGTTTGATCTGTTCCAAAGATCTTACATATTTTGCTTGAGGCCTTACTCTTCTATAGAGGCTTTCTACGGTTTCCATATTATGAGATACCACTTCTTGTCCTCCACTGATCATCCTATACAATGCATCCCAATTGGATTTTACATCGGGAATTAAAGTTTCAATGGTAGTCTCAGGAGAAAGATTTTTTGTCTCCACCACTGTTTGATACCAGATTTCCGCACCTCTATCCTTTAGTTCATCTCTATTCACAGAAGTGATCACAGCATGCTTGACTCCCATCAGCTTGATCGCTTCTGCTACTCTCCTAGGTTCGTCTATATCATACTCAGGTGGACGACCTGTCGCTACTGCACAGAAAGAGCAAGAGCGGGTACAAACATTTCCCAAGATCATGAAAGTGGCAGTACCTGCGCCCCAGCATTCTCCCATATTGGGACAATTACCACTTTCACAGATGGTGTGTAATTTATGCTGATCTACAAGCTTTCTGACTTTGGCGTATTCTTTTCCTACAGGCAATTTCACCCTGAGCCAGTCAGGTTTTTTTCTTTTGGTTGCCTCTTCGGAAATTACTGGTAATTCGATCATCGCTTTTTCTTATTGATGGAGCAAAATTAAGGGTTAATGAAATAGAAACCCAATAGATTCCTTACTTCCTGTAGCCGTAGTATAAAGTGAAATAGGCAGATTGGAAAATCTGTCTATTCTCAGTTGTCGGCATCAGTTCGATTTCTTTGTTAAAACCCTCTAATTGGTAACCTAGTTCCAATCCAATGGCGCTAGATTTAAATGTACCGAACTCAAAGAAAAGAGCAGCCTTTGCATTGGCTCCAATAGCAAGCTCTGATTGACTCAGCCCTTCAAAAATTCTTCCTGGTCCCAGTATATTGAATCTACTCTGATGAACTTCTGGATTGTATTGTTCTCTGACAGTCTCAAGTCTGCTCACCGCATATTCTACATAATAGGGAGCAATCAAGCCTATCGAAGGCCCTACAGCGGCTAATGCAGATATTTGCACACCTTGTTGTGGTGCCTTTTTGAAAAACACAATCTCTCTTCCGTAATAGGGGCGTATGGAATATAGATAATTGGATTTTCCAAAAATATAGGAATTGCCTAAAACGGTATTGTACCGCACTTCTTTTGGGTTTTTGACATTGGCTAGGTCTAAACCAAAAAACTGATATTTATCTTCTTCAATTTGAAAACCTGCTTTGATTGAAAGCCCTCCGATCAATCCACCATTCGTGTTTTTATTGATGCCAAAAAATAACTCTCTTTCGTAGTCATAATTGCCAGCACCCTCTCTCTGGGCTAGACTGACAAGACTGATCATTGCCAAGATGCCTGTAAATAGATATTTTAATCCCTTTGTCATAGTTAGTCAGGAATTTAACGCTAATTTTGGTTCTAAGTTATTTAACCGATAATAAAAGTAAGAGTTTATGCCAACTATAAAAAGTTCATACTTAGGAAATCTCAGAACTGAAATGGAACATCTTCAGTCTACTACCAAAGTACTTACAGATGCCCCTGTAGATAATAATGGCAAAGGAGAGGCATTTTCCCCTACAGACCTCGTAGCGGCAGCCTTAGGGAGCTGTATGGTGACGATCATGGGTATCGTAGCAGAAAGAGAATCGGCTCCTTTGGATTCATTATCTTGGGAAGTCACTAAAGTAATGAGTGCTAATCCTAGAAAAATAGCTGAGATTATTGTTGATTTTTCGTGGGAAAGCCCTGTACAGGATGAGAAAATCCTTCAAAAATTGAAGAATGCTGCAAAAACGTGTCCAGTTGCCTTAAGCTTGGATCCTACGATTAAGCAGACGATTAATTTCAATTTCTGATTTTCTTTTCAGTATTTTTTTTCTCTTGTAGCACTTTGGCTGATTCTTGCGTCTCGTATTTGAAGCAGGAAATAATTAATTCTATTCCTTGGAACAGCACCTGATAGAAAAAGCAAAAAATGGCGATGAAAAGGCTATAGAAATGCTTTACAAGCAATTCTATGGCTATGCTATGAGTATTGCGCTCAGGTATTCTAACTCAAGAGATGAATCCTGTGAGATCGTCAATGATAGCTTTATGAAAATGTTTGACAAACTCCATCAATATAATGAGGAAAATTCCTTCAAGGGGTGGTTTAGAAGGATCTTAGTCAATACCTCAATTGATTATTATAGAAAAAATGTCAAGCACTTTGCCATAATGGATATAGATCAACTAGAAGTAGAAAGTTTAAACCCAGAAGTGATCGATCACCTTTCAAAAGAAGATATCCTATCCCTCCTTAGAGAACTGCCCGACATGCTCAGAATTGTATTCAATATGTACGAAATAGAAGGTTTTGCGCACAATGAAATCGGGGACCAACTAGGGATTCCCGCTAGCTCTTCGAGAGGCTACCTAGCTAGGGCTAAACAATGCTTAAGAGAAAAAATCAATGCTGTAAACCAAATCAACAATGAAGGAGCAGTTCGATAAAAAACTTTCAAATAAAATAAAAAGTACTTTTGAAGACCATCAAGAGCCTTTTGATCCGCAAGCTTGGAAAAGCTTCTCTGCTGCTTATTTCAAGACAGGTGCTTCTAGTGGTAGGTCCGTTTGGAAATGGTGGCTTTCAGGGATAGCTGCTTCGATTTCTTTGGCTTTCATAGTTTTTGCTTTGCTTCCTACTGGAGATTTTTTAGAAAATGGTCATCAAGTTAATGAAAATAAATTGCTTACTCAAGGTGATTTGACTGATACAATTAATGCGAAAAATGATGATATACCACAAGACAAAGAAATAAATAAGACAGTCCCTGCTGATAGTCCCAAGTTAGTGAACAAACAAAGATTGAGTGATTCAGATAAAAATATTGATCCTATTTCAAATAATTTAGCAAATGCATCAAGTAAAGCAGAACAACCTCATGGTTCGCTTATACAAAATAATAAAGATGACTTATTGGCGTCAAATCAAAAAATTGAAAAAGTCCCAGACTTTAAGTTTGTAAGCCCAGATGATTCATTGAAGCAAATTTCTTTGATAGGTTTAAAGTTAAATGCCTCAAACCCCGCAAAGCTAGACCTAATGAGCTCCAAATTGATGGCAGATGAAAGTCAGTTAGCTGAAAAAACTATTCAAAAATGGCTAGAAGAGGCAGCTAATGCCGATGACAGAATTGTTGATAATCAAAGTCAACAAAATTTCAGATTAGGACTTTTGTTGGCACCTCAATCCATTTCAAATGCCACCCAAAATTTAAATATTGGTGCAGGTCTTATGTCAGAGCTTTCTTTTTCCAATAGGTTGAAGCTCGATCTTGGACTATCTTATGCTCGACATAGCATGAATCCAGCTGTCAATTCTCAAGTTATTGCAGCAAATAGCGATTTTGTACAAGCTGCAGATAGTAGATTAGCAAACTTTAGCAATAATTTTGTCAATGCTTCCTATGAGCTTAGCTTTGGTCAACTTGAGCTCCCTATCAACTTGAAATACAAAATTATTGAAAGAGATAAAGCAGATATTTATTTGATTACAGGCGTATCCAATATGGTGTATTTGAATCAAAGAAATACAGGAACTTTTACGACGGCTAATTTCAGTGCTGTTGGGTTGATGACTGGAGATCAGACTATTCAGAGATTTACTGAGACAGCTACGCCTAGTGATGTAACGGATGGTACTGGATCCAGTGTGGGACAGCTGCTTAATTTGTCTTTTGGATATGAACACAATCTAAAAAATGGCACGTTTTTGTCATTAGAGCCTTTCTATAAAATGTCTTTAGGAGGACAGACTTTCATCAACCAACAATTCGGTATCGGAGGGCTTAATCTTAGAATGAATTTTCAATTTAAAAAGTAAGTATACTATATGAAAGTACTAAAACTGTCAGCCATGATATTGATGCTGGCGACAATGGTAGCCTGTTTGCCTGATAATGACTCCGATTACGAGAAGATTGTAGAAAGGGATAATCGACTTCTTAGGGATTATTTAGATAGAAATGGCATCAATGCTATTGAAAACCCATTAGGTTTTTTTTATCAAAAAGTAGAAACCAACGATATAGGGAATCAGATAGTAAACAATGATGTTATCGGGATTTATTATGAGATCAGAACTACTGACGGACAACTGATTGATTCCTATTTTGATGAAAATAAGAGGCCAAGGTTATATAAGCACAATGATGGTGGATTGGTCCCAAGAGTCATCAATTTTGCTTCGGGAATTGCAAAAGAAGGTGAGACTTTGATGATTTATTCCCCTTCATACTTAGCCTACCAGCAATATAGTTTTGAACAACTGATTGTCGAAAATTCAAATCTTGTCATCAAAGTGAAATACGCCCAAGTTTTTGATAATGATGAAGTCAAAGCCATGGAGCAAGAAGTCATTGAAGATTATTTGACA
Source organism: Belliella buryatensis (assembly GCF_900188245.1). Lineage (GTDB taxonomy): Bacteria > Bacteroidota > Bacteroidia > Cytophagales > Cyclobacteriaceae > Belliella > Belliella buryatensis. Next base: position 107,283 of record NZ_FZOK01000002.1, read on the forward strand.
GATAATGAATTAGAAGACTTTGAAATCACAGACAACGGTATCTTTATCAAAATTATCGGTGAGGGAGATGGTGAAAAAACAGCTGCTTCTGGTGATATTGTGGCATTTGAATTTGAACTAAAACAACTTGGTGAGGATACAGCTATTTCCAAAACGAATAATAATTCGCCAATTACAGCCAGAGTAGGAGAGCAAGGAAACTTAGATTTTCTTAATCAGGTTTTGAAAGGGCTCAAGGCGGAGCAAGAAATTGAAGTTTATGTGCCTTCACACCTTGCTTTCGGAGGCTCCACACAAGTCTTTCCTTTTGCTATCAGAAGAGATTTGTTTCTTAGAGGAGCATTAGGAATTAGCGCAAGACCCTACGAACCAATTCATTTCAAAGCAAAGATTAAAGAAGTTAGATAAACTTTTAATCCCCTCGATTTGAGGGGATTTTTTTATTATTGACATCCTTTTTGTTTTATGCCTTACATTTTTGAATTTTGTTCCTATATAAACCCAAATGAATATGAGCTTTCTTTTTAATAGTTTCAAAGAGTGGAAACAATATTGTCTTGATCATGATATGAACTTGTACGAGGCTGTCATTGAATATGAAACAGCCCAAAGAGGAAAGGAGGAACAAGCGATATGGGATGGTCTTTTGTCAGCATATCAAGTAATGAAAGATGCTGTGGAGACGGGCTTGAGGGAGGAAATGACTTCTAGATCTGGTATGATCAATAATGGAGCGAAAAAAGTATACAAGCATCCGGTTGCAGTGCTGTCTCCAGAATTTCAAAAGTTAATTGCCAGAGCTTTAGCTGCAAAAGAAGTGAATTCTTGTATGGGAAGGGTAGTGGCAGCACCTACCGCTGGAGCTTCTGGAATTCTACCAGGTACTCTTTACACTTTGCAAGAAATCCATGAATTGCCAGATAGATCTATATTAGAAGGATTACTTATTGGAGCTGGAATAGCCTTGATTATCGAGGAGAAAGCCTCGCTAGCAGGAGCAGTAGGTGGTTGTCAAGCAGAAACAGGCTCAGCGGCAGCTATGGCGGCTGGGGCAATGGTTTACTGCTTAGGAGGAAATGTAGATCAGATCTTCAATGCTGTCGCGATTACAATTCAATGTATGCTTGGCTTGGTTTGTGACCCTGTAGCAGGCTTGGTAGAGGTTCCTTGTGTAGTGAGAAATGCCAGTGCGGCAGCCATTGCCAATAGTTCGGCCCAGATAGCCTTGGCAGATGTCAGTGCAGTAATTCCAGTAGATGAATGTGTAGATGCTATGGGTGAAATCGGTGCAAGCATGGAGAGCAAATACAAAGAAACTGCGATGGGAGGCCTTGCTGCCACCTTGACAGGTCAAAATATTTCGAAGCGGGTTTTGATCCAGGATATAGAAATGCTTCCCGATGAAGATCTACCTGAGTAAATCCCCAATCATAGGGATATTGAGAATTTGTCGAATGCTTGCCCCAAGTAAAGTTGCCCAAAATAGGCCGCTAATAAACATGTAAGTAAATACTTTTTTCTTCTCAACGCGAAAGGCTGTCATAACAATAGTACCACCTACTGGAGTGAGAAACATGGGAGTAATGGCTGCAATACCAATTGGACCAAATTTTTGCCAAATTTTAACGATTCTTCTTGAGCTTTTGGAGAATCGTTTTTTCTTTTTCTGAACATTGATTGTCCAGTTTTTATTGATCCACTCTCCTAAGTATGTTAGAGAAAACACAGTAGTCATCAAGCCTCCAACTGTGACTACAATAATTTCCCATAAGCTATAGCCTGCTGCAGAACCTAATATTGGCCCTGCTACAAACTTGAATAAACAAGAAATATAAATAACTAAAAATTTGATCAAATATTCTATCATAAAATTGTATAGATATAAACTAAATAAGCGAATAACAAGATTCCACCTTCTATCCTTGAAATATTAAGCTTCGTTTTGAGAATAGGGAAGAGTAGAAGCGTCAATCCAATCATCCAAAGAAAATCACTTTTTAAGAATAATTCGGAAACAGGGATAGGTTGCACTATTGCTGTGATACCAATAATACCTAATACATTCATAATATTGCTACCAAGAATATTACCGATAGCGATATCAGTTTTTTTATTGATTGCTGCAATGATAGAAGTTGTAAGCTCAGGTAAACTCGTTCCAATAGCAATGACAGTGATTCCTATGACCCTTTCACTCACACCAAACAGTCGTGAGATTTCTACTGCAGAATCTACAAATAAATCCGACCCAAAATATAGTCCTAAAATTCCAATAAGGATCAAGGAAATAGCTTTTATACTATTGCCTGCTATAGTGGTTTCTTCGAATGAATTTATAGTATTTGTTCCTTTAAGTTTTTTGTAGATGTAGAGGTTGACAGCAATCAATAGAACTGTAAGTATAACCCCTTCTAATCTAGAAATTTCTTGATTGAGAGCAATTAAATAAAATAAAATTGAGGAAGTGAGCGCAAAGAAATAGTCAAGTTTGATAACAGAAAGGTGTAGGACAATAGGATAAAGAATAGCACTTATTCCTAGGACTAAGGTGATATTAGCGATATTGGACCCTACGACATTCCCAATTGCGATGTCACTTGTCCCTTTAAGAGCGGCATTGACACTGACAAGCAACTCTGGAGCGGAAGTACCAAAGGCTACGACAGTCAGTCCAATCAAGCCTGCACTAAGCCCTAGCTTTACAGCTATTGCAGAAGCTCCATCTACCAAAAATTTACCTCCTAGTAAAAGGATAATTAGTCCTAAGATAAGAAATCCATATACCATCTCTTACAATTTTTGTCCGAAAGCCAAGTCTCCAGCATCTCCTAAGCCTGGTACAATGTAGGAATTGGGATTAAGCTTCTCATCTAAAGCACATGTCCATAATTTATAAGGAAGATTGATATTTTGTTTTAAAAAGTCCACACCTTCAGGAGCAGCGATTACTGAAGCAATATGGATCATTTTTGGAGTTCCATTTTTTTTGAGATTTTCAATGCTCTTTAAAAATGATTTGCCTGAAGCCAACATAGGGTCAATTAATATTACTTCTTTTCCCTCAATATTTGGAGCAGCTTGATATAGCAAACTGATTTCTATTTCCGCTCCGTCTTTGACCTCCTCTGTCCTATAAGCTCCGATAAAGCCAGAATCAGCTTGGTCATAAATATTTAAAAACCCTTGATAAAAAGGCATAGCTGCTCTCAGTACACTGATCAAAACAGGTTGATCAGAAATCAGATTTAAACTAGTTTCTTTCAAAGGGGTTGTAATTAATTCTTGTTTAAAGCTAAGGGATTTAGAGATTTCATAGGCTAATAATTCCCCGAGTCTTTCTAGATTCTTTCTAAATCGAAGTCTATCATTCTGCACTTTGATATTCCTAATCTCTGCCAAAAAGGTATTGGCTATACTGTTTTGCTGATTGAGTATAAACATAACTATGAAATTTGGGCATAAAAAAACCCGACCATAAAGATCGGGTTTTATATTGAAATATTAGAATCTTATTTTACTTCGAAGCTAGTTCTTCTTGCAAGTTGACGAGCATCAGCAGATCTCTTATCTACACTAGTGTCTTCGCCATATCCTTTGTAAGAAAGTCTAGAACCATCGATACCTGCAGCGATCAATAAATCATATACAGACTTAGCTCTTCTTTCAGACAACTTCATGTTGTAATCTTCTGGACCTAATTCATCAGCATATCCTTTGATTTCAAGGCTAACACCTGGATTTCTCTTCAAGAAGTTAGCTACATAGTTTACAGATGATGCAGAATAACCTAGCGGCTTAGCGCTATCAAAAGCAAAGTAAACGTTCACATATCCTTCGTTGATTGCTTTCTTGAAGTAATCAACTTCTTTAACTTCTTCGATTGGACAACCATCATTAGATGCAGGCCCTGGAGCGAATGGACACTTGTCTAAGTGATCAGGAATACCATCACCATCAGAATCCAAGGTTCTACCATGAGAATCAACTCTAGCACCAGCAGGAGTATTTGGTTCTTTATCTAGGTAATCTGGAACTCCATCACCATCAGAATCTTTCAACATATCCTTGATCTCACCAATCTGAGAAGCAAGTTCTTCTTTTGTTGCATACTTATCAGCTGCGATATACCAATCTGCATGAGTCCCTTTGCTTCCAAGATAGAAGCTAAGACCCAATGTACCTGTCCACCACTGAGCTCCCATTCCATAGAAACCATTGTTGGTTGATGGATTTACCATTGTAGCTCTTGTGATATTAGATGCTCCGTCGAATGCTGTAGTTTGTCTACCATTCAAGATTGTAGTGATGTCAGCATTCAAGGCAACTCTTTCAGATAATTTCACCTGACCAGTAAAACCAGCTATGAAATTGTAAACGTTGTCGTTGAAACCAGCATTTGCATTCTCCTGAGGATTAACTTGACCAATACCAGCACCAAAGTGGCCTAATAAGTTTACTCTTCTTGTGAATGATTCCCAACCCATAATTCTACCAAGGTTTGCAACACCTTGAAGGTTTGCTCTCCAATAGTTGGTTGAGAATGATGGGCTAGATGTATCTGAAGCCTCACTGAATGAACCGAAACCATAATCTAGTTTCGCACCGAATTTCTCGTTGAACATGTATCTAACCCCTAGGTCAGCATGTCCAATGTTTAACGTTGGAGACAAGAACCCTTGAGTCAAAGGAGCCATAGGCTTGTTAAATCCACCGTTTACTTCGAGAGACCACCTGTTGTAGTCAGTTTGGGCGTTTACTCCTAAAGTAAGCGCGCCTGCCATTAATGTAGATAGTAGTAATTTTTTCATGATAAAAAGTTTTTTTCCAAAATTTTGAGTGTTTAATTGATTTGATTGCAAATTTATAAACTTTTACTTTTACACAAATGTATATTTAATTTTTAATTCTTTAAACTTTATTCCAATTCTTTTAGAATTTTCACCCTAAATTCGCCGATAATTCTTCATAAACAATGCCAAAAATGAAATTTTTAAAAGATTTATTTGACATCAGAAGTGTATCAGGAGATGAATCTGAGGTGTCTCAATTCCTTCTCAATACCATCCTACAACGCAAAGACTCTTGGAAGGTTGCACCAATCATCTATTCTGGTGAAGAATTTCATGATTGCATTCTTTTGAAATTTGGTAGTCCTCGCACAGCCGTTTTTGCCCATATTGATACCATTGGATTTATGTCACGTTATGAAAATCAACTGGTTACAGTAGGCGGTCCCGAATTGGTTGATGGTATTTCCTTAGTAGGTGAAGACAATATGGGGCCCATTGCCTGCAAATTAAAAATTTACAACGGGGATCTCTTCCATGACTTTCCTCGCGCTATAGAGAGGGGTACTTACTTGTCATTTGAACAAAACCTTAAATTAGAGCAAGATTTTATCCAAGGAGCTTACCTTGACAATCGATTGGGTATATATAATGCTTTGGAATTATGTGAAGAATTAGAAAATGGGTGGGTGGTTTTTTCTACTTATGAAGAACATGGAGGAGGAAGTATGCCTTTTCTTTTGGATTTTATCATGAAAAATGATCCGATCAAGCAAGCTTTGATTTCAGACATTACCTGGGTCACAGAAGGTGTAGGACATGGAGGAGGTGTGGCTATTTCTATAAGGGACAAGTATATTCCAAGAAGAAAATTTCTAAATAAGCTCATAGCGCTTGCCATAGAGAGTGGCATAGATTATCAGCTTGAAGTGGAAGATGCAGGAGGTAGTGATGGAAGAGAAATACAATTTTCCAACTATGCTATAGATTGGTGTTTCATTGGTGCACCAGAAGATAATGTGCATTCTCCAAATGAAATAGTTGCCGTCCATGATTTACAATGCATGATCGCTATGTATAAATATTTAATGACTCATCTATAATGGATTAGCAATGTTATACATGATTCAGAATCATTTTTTTCTATATTTGTAATGCCCTTCCAATAAAGGGCATTTTTATTTAGTCAGAATGGTGAAAATTATAGACAAGGAATTCGTTCCATTTATAACAGCTGAAGCAATTGATTCAAGACTCCAAGAAATGGGGGAAATGATTTCTAAAGACTTCAAAGATGACAATCCAATCATTTTGGGTGTTTTAAATGGAGCCTTCATGTTTTTATCAGACTTAGCAAAATATATCAAAATTCCAGCTGAGATCTCTTTCATTAAAGTATCCTCCTACCAAGGGATCAGCTCTACTGGTGAAGTAAAAGATTTGATAGGTCTTGATGCTAAGCTACAGGGGAGAAAAGTAATAGTCGTGGAGGATATCATTGACACTGGTTTGAGCATGACTCATCTGCTCAAAAAACTAAAAATAAATCAGCCAAGTCAAATATCAGTAGTAACTTTGCTTTTCAAACCAGAGGCACTGAAACACCAACTGAAAATTGATTACATAGGATTTGAAATCCCAAATAAATTTGTTGTAGGTTATGGGCTTGATTATGATGGTTTTGGGAGGAATCTCCCAGCAATTTATCAACTGAAATAAAATATATTGTCAATTCAAAAAGGACAGTAAGTAACTATATTTACAAAATTCCAAAAGTATTCGTTATGCTTAACATCGTATTGTTCGGCCCTCCAGGTGCTGGTAAAGGAACCCAAAGTGAGAAGCTGATTGAAAAATATAACTTGACTCACCTGTCTACTGGTGATTTATTTAGGAAACATCTAGGAGAAGGTACGGACTTAGGAAAACTTGCTCAAAAGTTCATGAACGAAGGGCGCTTAGTGCCTGATGAAGTGGTCATTGGAATGGTTCAAGAAAAAATCAAAAGTACGCCTAATAGCAAAGGTTTTATTTTTGATGGTTTTCCAAGGACAGTAGCTCAAGCAGAGGCTTTGGATGTAATGTTAAAAGCTTTGGGGATGAAAATCTCTGGTATGATCGCTTTAGATGTGCCTGAAGAAGTGCTTAAAGAAAGAATTAGAGAGAGAGGGAAAACTTCTGGTAGGGTAGATGACCAAGATGAAGCAAAGATTGCAACCAGAATCAAAGTATATCTGGACGAAACTTTACCTGTAGCTGGATTCTACGAGAAACAAGGTAAACTGACCAAAGTATATGGTGTAGGTACAATCGATGAAATCTTTGAAAACATAGCTGAGGTAATTGATCAGTATTAATAATCAAATTATTGCTAACTTTGCAATCTCAATATTTTGGCTAAGCTTTCAGGCTTAGCCTTTTTTATTACCAATCAAGAAAAAAGTGGCAGATTCCAATTTTATAGATTATGTGAAGTTTTGCTCCCGTTCAGGAGCAGGAGGGGCAGGTTCTGTTCATTTCAGAAGGGAAAAGCACGTGCCCAAAGGTGGCCCTGATGGAGGGGACGGTGGTCGTGGCGGTCATATTATTTTGAGGGGTAGTTCTCAATTGTGGACATTGCTCCATTTGAAATATAAAAAGCACGTCATAGCAGAGGCGGGAAAGAATGGTGAAGGTGGTCGAAGAAAAGGAAGAGATGGACAAGATATCATTCTAGAGGTTCCATTGGGAACAGTCGCTAAAGATGCCGAAACAAGAGAGGTGCGATTTGAAATCACCGAGGACGGTCAAGAAGTCATCCTGACCTCTGGTGGAAGAGGTGGGCTAGGAAATGATCATTTCAAAACAGCAACGAATCAAGCTCCCCATTTTGCGCAGCCAGGAGAAGAGGGGATTGAAGAATGGATCATTCTTGAACTGAAATTATTAGCAGATATTGGATTAGTGGGTTTCCCGAATGCAGGAAAGTCAACCTTGCTTTCAAGTATCTCAGCTGCCAAGCCTGAGATTGGGGACTATCCATTTACAACTTTGGTTCCTAATCTTGGAGTGATTCCTTACAGAGATGATAAATCCTTTGTGATGGCTGATGTCCCCGGAATCATTGAAGGAGCAGCAGAAGGTAGAGGTCTAGGGATTCGTTTTCTAAGGCATATTGAAAGAAACTCCATACTCTTGTTCATGATACCTGCTGATGCAGACAGTATACAAGGGCAATATGATATCCTGCTTGGAGAACTCGAAAAGTATAATCCAGAATTGCTTGATAAAAAAAGGCTTTTGGCGATTACCAAGGCTGACATGCTAGACGAGGAGTTGATGGAGCAGATGCAAGCAGATGTACCTAAGGACATCCCATACATCTTCATATCTTCTGTGAGTCAGTACAATTTAGATAAATTGAAAGATATGCTTTGGCAAGCAATCAACGATTAAGCTGTGTCAGAATGTCAGTTTTCTCCTTATGGCAAGCATATTGATTCCTAGCGAAAGCGTATCATTGTATGATGATGGATCAAGTAGTAAAAAAAGAAAAGTATAGTATGGATAAGGAAAATATCACCTCTGAGGCTGAAGATTTAAAAAACTTGGAAGAAAATCAGCAGGAAGAAGTAGTAGAAGATAAAGTAGAGGATCAAGCTGATGAATTGTCAGTTGAAGAAAAATTGTCAGCAGAGGTTCAGGAATTGAAAGATAAATACCTGAGGCTTTATTCTGAATTTGATAATTTTAGAAGGAGGACTGCCAAAGAAAAATTGGAATTAATCAAAACAGCTTCAGAAGAAATGATGTCTGCGATTCTACCTGTGGTTGACGATTTTGAGCGGGCTTTCAAAGCAAACGAATCAGAAGAAGATGCAGCAAAGGTCAGAGAAGGCAATCAATTGGTCTTTAATAAATTCCAAAAGGTACTTGAAGGTAAAGGTCTGAAGGTAATGGAAGGTTTGATCGGCGAACCATTTGATGCAGATACACAGGAAGCAATCACTCAGATTCCTGCTCCATCTGAAGAGATGAAAGGAAAAGTGATAGATGTAGTAGAAAAAGGATACACACTTGGCGATAAAGTGATCAGATATGCCAAGGTGGTCATTGGAGCATAAGATACCATGGCAAAAAGAGATTATTATGAAATCCTTGGCATAGCCAAAAACGCTACCCAAGACGAAATCAAAAAAGCTTACAGAAAACTCGCGATACAATATCACCCAGATAAGAATCCCGACAATCCAGAAGCGGAAGAAAAATTCAAGGAAGCAGCGGAAGCTTATGAAGTCCTGAGCAATCAGGAAAAAAGGCAACGCTATGATCAGTTTGGTCACCAAGGCTTAGGTGGTAATGGCGGCTTTGGCGGTGGAGGGATGAATATGGATGACATTTTCTCCCAATTCGGTGATATCTTCGGTGGAGGAGGAGGCTTTGATTCTTTCTTTGGTGGAGGAAGTCGCGGAAGAAGAACCAAAAAAGGAACCAACCTGAGAGTCAAACTGAAACTCAATCTCAAAGAGGTTGCCAATGGCGTAGAGAAAAAAATCAAAGTAAAACGCCATGTTTTAGCAGATGGGGTGACTTTTACAACATGCTCTACTTGTCAAGGTACTGGTCAGATTAAGAAGGTAGTCAACACCATGCTTGGTCAGATGGTCTCGGCAAGTACTTGTCATGTATGTGGTGGAAATGGTCAGATTGTAGACAAAAAGCCAGCTGAAGCAGACGCTAGAGGCCTGATCCTCAAAGAAGAAGTAATTGCTATCAATATACCCGGAGGGGTTGCTGATGGCATGCAACTGAGTATGTCTGGCAAAGGGAACGAAACAGCTGGAGGAATTCCTGGTGATCTATTGATAGTCATTGAAGAAGTTGAAGATGATATCTTGCAAAGAGATGGCAATAATGTGGTCTATGACTTGTATGTGAACTTTGTAGATGCCGCTCTAGGAGCGCAAGTAGAGGTGCCAACCATAGATGGTAAAGTGAAGATCAAACTTGATCCAGGTACTCAAAGCGGTAAAATGCTTCGACTTAAAGGAAAAGGGATCAAGGATATCAATGGATATGGTAAAGGGGATCAATTGATCCATGTCAATGTTTGGACACCTAAGCAACTGAGCAAGGAGGAAAAACAAATATTAGAAGGTTTGAGAAATTCTGAAAATTTCAAACCAGACCCAGGAAACTCAGAGAAGAGTTTCTTTGATAAGATGAAAGAATTCTTTTAAGGAAATTGCATTCTGAAGATTGGTAGCGGGGTCTGCAATCTGTTTTTCAAATCAGAGATTTATAAAGCTGGAAAATTTTCCAGCTTTTTTTTGTCTTATATAAACCTTTTGCTTTCGAAAGCGTAATTTACCCGTATGTTGAGAGTATTGTGTTTATTGCTTTGCCTGTCATTCTGGAGCAAATCACCCTTAATTGCCCAGATAAGCAAAGAATTTGCAGTAGAAGAGCGCCATGGGTACAACCTTGTACATGTTGATTTCAATGTGTATAAAGGCATCACTGATGTCAAAAGAAAACATGGAGATAGACCCATATATATTCAATCCCATCTTTCCAAAGTAAATATTTTGCCATCTTTCTCTCACGAGATAAAAGATGGAGTGCTGAGGGCACAATTGCATCACAGAAATGTAGAGTCAGAAACACTAGGGAAAAGCCTATCCTACAAGCTCTTTTCCAGTGATAATGAGGATTTTGATCATAAATGGGATTTAGGACTCAGCTCTAACCATCTTTACGACCTAAACTTGTATTTTGGAGTCGGTAAAGCCAATTTAGATTTTTCCAATATCCCAGTATCCAACTGCACCATCAGGTCAGCAAGTGCTGATATCAAGCTTGATTATTCTAAGAGAATTGCTAATTCTGTCACCATGGATACCATGGTAGTAGCCATCAACATGGGCAACTTGGATGCTTATAATATCAATTATGCCAATGCAGAGAACATGTTTTTTGAAATCAACTATGGCACACTCAACTTGTCTTTTTCTGAGGGGGTGATTCACGATTTGAAAGTATCAGCTGTCATCGGTGCTGGCAAAGTCAACCTCACCCTTCCAGATCAAAATCAGCCTTATAGACTCAAAATTAAGTCTACACCTATGTGTAGAACAAGCCTTCCTGCTTATCTCAAAGACATCGGAGATAAAACATACGTGAGTAAAGCCTACAAAGCAGACGCCCCAGATTTGGTAGATATGGTGATTGATATTTCAGTGGGGTCTTTGGTTGTTAAATAAAAATTAAAAGGCGACCTCAAAAAGAGGTCGCCTTTCTTTATGGTATACTAACAGTTGGATTATTTCAAATAAGCGGAGAGCATCCACACTACTTTCTCTTTACCAGTAATGTATTCACTCATCATGGATACGGTACCCTCGTCATTTTGTTCAGCAGCGATTTCCAATACCTCTCTTTCTAGGCTTAATAGTGTATTGAGGTTGTCTCTGACGATTTCCACCATTTCCTTGGCTTCATGTATTTCCTTAGCCTCTTTGATTGCTGCATGGTTGATGTATTCTTCAAAAGAGGAAAGCGGCCTGATACCCAGTGTCAGAATCCTCTCTGCGACCTCATCTATCCCGAGATTAGCTGCATTGTACAATTCCTCAAATTTTGCATGAAGCTCAAAGAAGTTTGGTCCAGTTACATTCCAGTGGAAGTTCCTGAGGTTTTGATAGTAAATTTCATAATTAGCCAAAAGTTCGTTTAGTTTTTTGGCTAATACTTTACTGTCTTTTATTTCTAATCCTATATCGTTTGTGTTCATTTTATTATATTTTTGGTTTTAACATTTCCTATAGATCAAAATTGACGCCAAGTAACGCAAAAAGTATATTTTGTCTGTTTGATAATATCTATGGTCAAATTGAGTTCTCTATAGTGTTACGCCCAACCATCAGAATTGTTACAAAATGAAGTACACCCTTCAGGAAATTGCCACGCTGGATTTCTATCAAAATAAAAACAGGATCAAATGGCTGATCTTCATCTGTTCCGTTGTGATTAGCTTTGGCTCCATATACTATACCAATGATTTGGTGGAGGAGCTCAAAGACCGTGAAAAAAGACAAATTGAATTACTTGCCCGTGCTTTGGAGTATGCGGCCATTTATACTGACAACTTGACATTTATCAATCAGGAGATCATTCAGCAAAATAATTCTATTCCATTGATCATCATGGATGAATTTGGAAATCCAGGTGAGTTCAAGAATATCAATTTTGGTAAGAAAACATCTCAAGCTGATCAAGAGGAAATCCTAAGAGCCGAACTAATTAAGATGCGGGATCAATATGAGCCTATACAGATGGAAAACGGTTCTTTTATTTTTTATAGAAATTCTGAATTGCTAACCTCGCTCCGTTTTTATCCTTACGTGCAATTGGCTGTGATTTTGGTTTTTGGAATCTTAGCCTATGCTGTTTTTAATCAGTCCAAAATAGCTGAACAAAACCAGGTATGGGCAGGATTGACAAAGGAAACTGCGCATCAGCTAGGTACCCCTATTGCTTCATTGATGGCTTGGATAGATTACCTGAAGAATTCTCCCGTCTGGGATGAAAACAAAGAAGTCATCCAAGAGATGGATAAGGATGTAGTCAAGCTCAGGATGGTCACAGAAAGATTCAGCTCAATAGGGAGTAAGCCTGTGATCCAAACCGAGAATGTCTTTGGGGTGGTCGATGAGGCCATCGCTTACCTTCGTCCGAGGATAAGTAGTAAAGTAGAGATCAAAGTCAATGGCTATTCGAGAGATATTGAAGCCATGATCAATAAGCCACTATTTGAATGGGTAATAGAAAATATCTGTAAAAATGCGGTAGATGCTATGCGTGGTCAAGGCCAAATTTCAATTGAGATCATCAAGGAGAGTGAGCAATATGTGGTCGTAGATATTACCGATACAGGCAAGGGAATGGAGAAAAGCATGTATAAGAAGGTCTTTAATCCCGGTTTCTCTACTCGTAAAAGAGGCTGGGGGCTTGGACTAACGCTAGCCAAAAGGATCATAGAAGGCTATCACCAGGGGAAAGTATTTGTTAAAAATTCTGAAATAGGCAAAGGAACCACATTCCGAATCGTGCTCAATGGCGTTCCAGAACAAATGACGGAAGTCAAAAAAGATGATTTTTTCAAGTTCTAATAGATGATCTATAGTTACTTTGCTAGGCACTTTAGAAAAGACTAAAAAACAAAAAAGGCTTCAAAGAAGCCCAGATTAAAGATAAGACAGCCATGGGCCATCAAATCTTTCCAATTATTAAACCTTACTGCTACTAAGGTACTATTCTATACTGATTTATCAAAATCAATCAGTTAATGTTGATAAAACTTGCAATTCCAAATCGTACACCACCTCTTTTGTAACTGTCATTTTCAAAACCAGCACCCATTTCCAATCGGAAAATTCTAAATAAATTATCTAGTGAATACCCCACTTCCCAATAATGTGGAGAGTTGGCTGTCTTGAGATAGTTGAAGAATATATTTTCTCTTAATCCTGAGAACCTCAGCATAGGCAATTGCGTGAGTAGGAATTTTCTGAATTGATAATGAACAATTCCACTGAAATATTCACTTTGTGTGCTGTATTGGTAGTAGTCCAAGAATCGGTAATTAGAAGCCACACCCATATTGGCGAATATCGTTCTATTACCTCCAAAATGCATGAAGTCTTGGAAGTAGACCTGATTGCTGTTCAAAAAGCTTCCTGCTCTTACATTAAAATCTAGCTTGCCACTAACTCCAAAATTAAAGAAATGCTCCAAACCCAATTCAACTAAATCAAAATCCGGTTGATTACCTTCATAGCCATGCCTAATGCCCTTGGTATAGCCCAAGTTAATTACTGGAGCTGTTTCGTAGATGGGGATTTTTCGGCCATTACGAATTCTATATTTCAGCCCAGGCCTCCATCTGATGGTGTTGTTCCATATCATTGCTCTATGATTTTCAAAAGCGGGATCATCAGCCTCAAGATTATTTGGAATATTGGAGGTATAGGTTCTCTCTGGCCTATTGTAAAAGCTGAAATCGCTGTTGTTTTCCAAAGTTCTCCTGTCAGCATAAGTTAGATTGGATCGGTATGTGAAAGCATCACTCACTCGATGAGCAAAATACAAAGTGGCAAAATCTTGCTCGTAAAGCTTCATGTAATTTTGTCTGAAAAATAGAGAATACAAGGCATTCACCTGCTCATTAATTGGATTATCTCCATTGTATTGGAAGATGTAGGAGCCACCTCTCAATCCTAAAGTATAACCGGGTCTTCCTTTGTTGACAGATCTACGGATATCCATCACACTGTAAAGCTGATTGCTAGAGAATCCGTACCGCAATTCGGGCTCAAAATTCCATGATCTATTATAATAAGTGACTGAATCAGCCATTTTTTCAGATTTTTGAATTCTATAAAATCCACCAAGTCCAACTTTATAGCCTTCTACGGTGTTGAAAGAAAATTTGGTGAAATTTGTTTTGAACCCTGCGGACCTTCCTTTGCCGAAGAAATATCGACCTCCAGTGAGAATTTCTCCAGGTTTGAATTTTCTCTTTGCTCGCTGGGCGATGCTATCATCCTCACTCAATTTGGCCGCTTCTACTACCGCTAAGCTATCATCTCTTTGGTATCCTTTCAGCTCCGCGTCAGTAAGCTTCACGGGCCTGATGCTATCCCAATAACTCAAGTCTCTTTTCTTTGCCAAGGAATCTATTTTATAATTTCTCTCAGAGATTACTTCTACATTATCTCTTTCTTTGGTAGCTTCCTTTTCATAGGCGTTCACCAATTTCCTGAAATCTTTTCTGCTGAGTTCTTCTGACTGAGCCATCTGATCTAGAGCCGATAGATTTTTGTCTAAACTGATATTGATTTCTGGTGCTTCCTCTATTTTTTCGTCTATGATCTTGGTCTCTACGATCAAGTCGGGATTCAGCTTGACCTTGTGGTCACGTGCAGATGCGATGTACTTGTATTCTCCAGCAAACCCAAAGAATTTCCCTCCAAATACATAAGTATGCGTAGTGGGCATCCAGACATGCGTAGCTACTTCTGTGTACAATTGTCGCACTGCAATATCAAAACCCAACAAGGAAGTCTTTAAGTCTAGGCTGTGTATAGCCCAGTGATCCTCTATGATGAATATAAAACCCTCAAATACCCGCTCTCCTCTTGATCTTGGTGTGACACGGATTTTATTGATGGTGTAGCCGTTCTCTATAAATGATCCCTCAAACCTGAATCGATAATAAGCAAAAGCGGATGGGGCCAATGGAGAAATAGCTTCATTGATTTTTTCTTCATAAAAGCTGCTAACAATATAAGGAGCTGGGGAGGTTTGGTTATTGTCTCCGTTAGTTCGGATGCTGATGACTCGCTCCTCTACGGTATTGGGTTGCCTGAAGGTGATCTCAGAGACAGATTCAGTAGTGTAGGCTTCATTCAATTTGAGTCCTTCTTTTTCTAATTCTTTCTTGATAAAAAATGGTGCATTGGTCAGTTGTCCAGTGCCTTTTAGGTAGACCATCATTGAGTACTCATCTACTTGTAAGCGGTGATATTTGGCTTTTGAAATCGCTTTGCGCATCACTGTTAGTGCTGGGTCTTCAGCTTTGCTATTGATCGTCACTTCTTGCAAAGCGTATGTTTGTTGCTCCAGTACAAAATCCAAAGTCACCCAAGCATCTTTGATTTCTACTGTTTTGACCTGAGATGCATAACCCATAAATTGCACGACCACATCATATGCTCCGGGACTCAATTTGTATTCATATTCACCTTGCTGATTGGTAGGAATACCATCTCCTATATTTCTAATATAAACTGAGGCATAGGCCAACGCTTCTCCTGAGTCACCTTTGACAGTTCCCCTGATTCCTTGAGCCATTAGACTGAGTTGTGTAAGGCTAGATAATAGAGTGAGAAAAAAGATTGTTTTAGGAAAAAGCTGCTGCATAGAGATTTGTTAAGACAAATTGCTTGATTCTATTATTTAAACATAAAGCAATTCTACGGGAAATTGATGGAAGGGGCTGTTTTTTTAACAATAATTAGTTGTATTCTAAATTTAAGTTGAACGATTCCGAGTTGCTTTATTATTAGACTTCTTTTAGCAAAGCTAGTTACTATACCTAGTGCATAAGACTGCGTGGCTCCTTTTTCTTTGGTCTATAGGGTCTTCATTTATGATCTAAGAGGAACTCAAGTTCTTTCCTAGGATGAATTAAGATTTATTAAGATGAAGCTAATTATATTTTTTACTGATTCATAGAATCAAATTTAGTCATAGTGTCAATGTAAGTGATCATTATTCTATAAAATGAATCTGTTGATTTTTCAATCAAAAATTTCATAAAAAAGCATTCAATCAGATCATAAGTTTTGCTTATAGGCTATTGAACTTTGTTTTTGTTCTAAATGGTCTGAAAACTTCAGATTTGTGATTCAGGAATAAGCTATTTTTCACTTTTTTAATAAAACTCAAAAATTTTAACTATTCGAAAAGTTCAATCGTTTTCGGTTGCCGATATGTTAATATAATGACAAAATTTTAACAGATTAGGAAAAATACCTTTGTTCTATTAACACAACAATCCTCAAATGCCTTATAGTGACTTTGTTAAAAATTGCAAAATTCAATTTTATCAATCAACTTGGTTTAGAAATTAACTATTAAA
This sequence comes from Belliella buryatensis, assembly GCF_900188245.1. GTDB lineage: Bacteria > Bacteroidota > Bacteroidia > Cytophagales > Cyclobacteriaceae > Belliella > Belliella buryatensis. The sequence goes on from NZ_FZOK01000002.1 coordinate 123,753, forward strand.
CCAAACCGTTTTTTTCAAAACAACAAACCCTATGAGAAATTATTTACAACAAGTAAAGGCGTTGTTGATGGTTACAATGTTGCTTTTTGCAACAGTACTATCAGCCAATGCACAAAGCAGGGAGGTGTCCGGTACAGTTCTGGACAAGACCATGGGCGAGCCCCTTCCTGGAGTAACAGTACTCGTCAAAGGTACAACCCGAGGCGTGACTACTGATCTAGATGGTAAATACACCATAAATCTTCAGTCTGGTGACCAGGTTCTAGTATTTTCTTTTGTAGGCTTTGCCGCTCAAGAAATCACTATAGGCAACCAAAGTACTATTAACATTGAACTTGACGAAGACATTCAGTCGCTTCAAGAAGCAGTGGTAATTGGATATGGTGAACAGAGAGCACAGGATGCTACTGGCGCAGTGGTAGCACTTGGAGAAAAAAAGTTCAACAAAGGTGTAATCAACTCTCCAGAGCAACTCCTACAAGGTAGAGCTGCGGGGGTACAGATTACCCCGAGTAGTGGTGAGCCTGGTGCAGCCATCAATATCAGGATTAGAGGTACTTCCTCTGTTAGATCCAATAACAACCCACTTTTTGTAGTTGATGGTGTTCCATTGGACGGAGGTGCTACTCAATCAGGTGGAGCTGATTATGGAGCAGGAGCTTCACAGCCTAGAAACCCTTTAAACTTTCTTAATCCAGATGACATAGAAAGCATCTCAGTATTGAAGGATGCCTCTGCTGCTGCTATCTATGGATCTAGAGGTTCTAATGGTGTAGTGCTTATCACAACCAAAAGAGGTAAAGCTGGTCAAGAGAGTTTGACGCTATCCGCAAGTACAAGTATCAGCACGAGAGCTAGAAAAATTGATCTATTAGACGCTTCAGATTATGTGGCACAGGCGCAGGCAGCAGGTGCAGATCCGAGTATTGTAGACTTTGGCTCGGCAACAGACTGGCAAGATGAGATTTTCCAGACAGCCTTAACACAAAATTACAACTTAGGATATGGTGGAGGAACTGAGAAAACCCAATACAGGGTATCTTTAAGTTACATGGATCAAAAAGGTATCATTAAAAATACTGGACTCGAAAGAATAACTGGAAGAGTAAATGCAACTCACAAGATGATCGATGACAAGCTTAAGTTTGATCTGCAACTTTCAGCTTCAAATATCAAAGATTCTTATGCTCCACTAGGTGAAGATGTAGGCTTTGAGGGTAATTTGATAGGAGCTGCTTTGCAAGCAAACCCAACTAGGCCTATCAGGAATGCAGATGGGACCTTTGCACAATCCCAAGATTTCAGGAATCCAGCTGCAATGTTAGCCTATATTGATGATCAGGGTGAGACTGTAAGGGTATTGGCAAATATGGGGCTAACCTGGAATATTACTAGCGACTTGTTCTATAAGTTTAACTATGGGTATGATTATTCTTCAGGAGTAAGAAGAACTAGTATTGATCAGAGGATATTGTTTCCTGGTATTCAGAATATAGGTAGAGGTATTATCAACAACAACTACTTGAATAGCCAGCTTATAGAACATACCTTGAATTACAATACAGAAATCAATGGCAACAGACTGTCTGCATTGTTGGGTTTCTCTTATCAGAATTTCGAAAATAGAGGTCACTTCCTTCAGTCTCAATTCTTCACACTACCAGGTGTGCCACCTGTAGACAATATGGGAGGGGTTGATAATGTTAATGCAAGAGCATTTTTAGGCGATTCTTTCAGAGGGAGAGATGAATTACAATCCTTTTTTGGAAGAGTAAACTACAATATTCAAGACAAATACTTATTCACTGGAACTGTGCGAGTAGATGGTTCTTCAAAGTTTGGGGCAGACAATAAGTACGGTGTATTTCCGTCCTTAGCAGCAGCATGGAGAATTTCAGAAGAAACATTTCTTAAAGGTAAGTTTTTCGATGATTTGAAAGTAAGAGCAGGTTTTGGGATTACTGGAAATCAGGAGTTTCCAAGAAATGCCGCCATTACAGTACAAAGGGCTGATAATCAAGGTGGTACATTCATTGCAAATGAATTCAATCCATTTTTGAGATGGGAGGAGACAATCCAGTACAACCTAGGATTTGATTTCTCCATATTGAGGTCAAAGTTAACGGGTCAAATCGATTACTTCAACAAGCAAACTCAAAACCTATTGATCTTGGTAGATGTGCCAGCACCAGCAAATGCTGTTTCAAGGTGGGAAAATTTGCCTGGAACTGTATATAACGAGGGTATAGAGATTACCTTAGATTATTTAGCGATGGAGAGAAATGACTTTAGTTGGAATGTTTTAGCTAATGCTACTTTTCTTAGAAATGATGTGCAAGGTGTAGGTACAACATTAAATACTGGTAATATCAACGGTCAAGGTTTGACAGGGGCTTATGCGCAAAGAATCACGGATGGTCAACCATTGTATTCTTTCTTTATGAGAGATTTTCAAGGATATACTGAGGATGGACTTGGAATTTATCGAAATAACGAAGAATTATTTTATTTAGGTTCACCATTTCCCACATTTACCTATGGTCTGACAAATAATTTTTCTTATGGCAAATGGGATGCTAGTATCTTCTTAAATGGTCAAAATGGAGGTTTAGTTTATAATAACACAGCAAACGCGATATTTTTAAGAGGAAACCTCGCTAATGGTAGAAATGTTACTAGAGAAATTGCTAACTCTGCTGAGAATCCATTGAATTTCGGAGAAGTCTCTTCAAGATTTTTGGAATCAAGCAATTTCCTTCGTTTGTCAAATCTTAACATTGGTTATAGCTTTGATGTAAATAATAGATATATAAAAACTCTTAGGATTGGATTCACTGGGCAAAATTTACTCTTGTTTACAAATTATACAGGTTATGATCCTGAGGTTAATACAAATAAAGCAAGAGATGGGGTGCCTTCTCTAGGTATTGATTATACCGCTTTTCCTATCCCAAGGGTATATACACTTAATTTGAACATAGGATTCTAATTGATTAAATTATGAAAAATATAATGAAACATTTATTCCTCTTTGTATCAGCTGTGACCTTTATGGTAGCTTGTACAGATTTGGTAGATGAGGCTTTAGATGCAGAGTCATTTGAAAGGCCAAGTGAAGCAGGTGAATCAGGCGATGTTGCGGGAGCATTGCAAGGTACCTATAATCAGCTTAATGCATTCTCGGATCAGGCAGGTGTCTACGCACTTCAAGAACACCCTTCTGACGAGATGATGGGGCCGACTAGAGGGACTGACTGGTCAGATTTTGGGATTTGGAGACAGCTACATTTGCACTCTTGGGATCCTTCACACGAGTTTGTATTTACAGCTTGGAACATACTGAACACTGGACAGCTTAGGGCTACTCAAGTAATAGAGTCATCTGGTGCTACGGAAGCACAACGTGCCGAAGCAAGTTTTCTAAGAGCATATTTTATTTACAACATTGTTGATCTCTATGGACAAGTTCCAATTAGGTTGGACATTGATGATTCAGAAGAAATACCTACGGTAATTTCAAGATCTGAAGCCACTGATAAAATTCTAAGTGATCTTGATTATGCGATAGAGCGCTTGCCAAGATTGGCAACATCTAATACAGGAAGAGCAACATATGAGGCAGCGCATTTCCTAAGAGCTAAGGTGTATCTGAATAAGGCGGTATTTACTGCTCAAAATCCAGAGGGACCATACACTTTTGAGAGCGCAGATATGCAAGAGGTCATCTCAAGTGTAAATGAAATCAGAAATAGTGCGCTAAGCTTATCAGAGAGCTACTGGGATAACTTTGTCCCTACCAATAGAACTGAGTCTCGAGAGATAATCTTTGCAAGAAGAAACGAGCCAGGAAATGCTGTTGCTTCTGTACAAAATAGATACAAGATGACTTTGCACTACAATCAAGTCCCTGGTAGTGGAGGTGGATGGAATGGCTTTACCACTGTGGCTGATTTCTATAATAAGTGGAATGATGATGCAGATGAAAGAAGAGGGAAAGCATTACCTGGGTTTACAGATAGACATGGCTTGAGGGTTGGGTTTTTGCAAGGCCAACAGTTCAATGCGCAAGGCCAGCCACTCACTGATCGAGGTGGTAATCCATTAATTTTCACAGCAGAAGCTAGTCTTTTATATTCTAATGAGCGAGCAGGTATTAGAGTCATCAAATACCCACCTGATCCAGACAATCTTAACGATGGTTTGATAGGTACTGATTATGTGTTTTTTAGATATGCAGATGCCTGGTTGATGCAAGCAGAAGCTTATTTTAGATCCAATAATGTCAGCGAGGCTCTAGGTATGGTCAATGGTCTTAGGGTAGCAAGGGGTGCTGCACCACTTACCACGTTGACAGAAGACTTGCTCTTAGATGAAAGAGGATTCGAATTATATTGGGAAGGATGGAGAAGAAATGACCAGATTAGATTTGGGAAGTTTCTAGAAGCTTGGCAGAATAAACCAGCCTCTTCTCCGCATGTTGTGCTGTTCCCTATTCCTCAAAGAGCAATGGATACTAACCCTAATTTTGTACAAAACGCAGGATATTAAAACTTAATTCTTGTGGGAAATAATTAAGAAGGCAAGTATATTACTTGCCTTCTTTAATTTGAAAAAATGATATGAGAATTAAACTAAGAGTCATCTTACCCTTACTATTCGTCTTATCTTGTGGACAGAAGAAAGTTCAGGAGCATTTTGATGGGGTTTTCCGAAAAGTACCCTCAAGCCATTCAGGTATAGATTTCAAAAATACCCTCGTCGAATCTGAAGATTTTGATGTGTTCAGGTATAGGAATTTTTATAATGGTGGGGGAGTTGCGATTGGGGATATAAACAATGATGGTCTTCCAGATATATACTTGACTTCTAATACTGGAGCAAATAAACTTTATTTAAACAAAGGAGGGTTTGAGTTTGAGGATATTACCGATTCTGCGGGGGTGGCTGGCTCTAAGCCATGGTCAACTGGAGTTTCCATGGCCGATCTCAATGGGGACGGACTTTTGGATATCTATGTCTGTAATTCAGGTGATGTCAACGGAAGGAATATGGAAAATGAACTTTTTATCAATAATGGTGATGGAACATTTACAGAGATGGCAAGCCAATTTGGGTTAGATGATCCAGGATATTCTACGCATGCCGTTTTTTTTGATTACGATAGTGATGGCGATTTGGACATGTACCTTTTGAACAATTCTTTTAGACCGATTTCTACACTTGGTTTTAGAAACCTAAGAAATCAAAGGGATGAAAAAGGAGGAGATAAATTATACAGAAATGATGGCGGTATTTTTATGGATGTCAGTGAGCAGGCAGGTATTTATGGAAGTGTGATTGGTTTTGGTTTAGGAATAAGTGTGGGGGATATTAATAACTCTGGGTATCCTGATATTTTTATTTCAAATGATTTTTACGAACGTGATTATCTTTACCTCAATCAAGGTGATGGTACTTTCAAAGAAGTCTTAGAAGATTACATGAACCACATCAGCATGTTCTCAATGGGAGCTGACATTGCAGATCTCAATAATGATGGGTTTCCTGAGATTTTTACCACTGATATGCTTCCCGAGTCTAATCAGAGATTGAAGAGGATGGCATCATTTGAGTCTTATGATGTGCATCAACTGAGACTGAATACAGGATACTTTTATCAGTATATGAGGAATACGCTTCAATTGAATAACGGGGGCAATAGCTTTAGCGAAATAGGATATTTGGCAGGGGTCGCAGCCACTGATTGGAGCTGGGGAGCCTTGATTGCTGATTTTAATAACAGTGGTAATAAGGAGATTTTTGTGTCAAATGGAATCTATAATGATCTCACTGATCAAGATTTTGTAGAGTATTTGAGTTCTAATGAAAACTTGAAGGCTGCAATTGAGGGAGAGAAGATTGATTTTAATGCTTTTATAGCTAAAATGACTTCTGAGAGGATTTCAAACTATCTCTTCGAACGTTCTTCAAATTTACAGTATAAAAATAGTGCAGTTTCTTGGGGACTTTCAGAACCTTCCTTTTCAAATGGTGCGGCGTATGGTGACTTGGACGGGGATGGTGATTTAGATTTGGTTGTCAATAACCTGAATCAAGAAGCTTTTATTTATGAGAATAGATCTGAGGAATTCTTTCCAGAACACAATTTTTTGAAGGTCAATTTTAAGGGTGAAGATTTGAATGTTTTTGGATTAGGGGCAAAGGTCTTTGTATACGTTGATAATCAGGTATTGTCTTTTGAGCATTTACCTATTAGAGGTTTTCAGTCTTCGATGGATTATGATATGGTCATTGGTTTAGGAAAAAATGAGCGCATTGATTCTTTGATTGTGAAATGGCCAAATCAAAAAGCAGAAAAAATCAAAGAAGTTAAATTAAACGCTACTTTAGAGCTGAGGCAAATTGATGCAAATCTCGCTTGGGAATTCAAGCAGCGAGGAGAAAGATGGCTGAGTGAATCAAGTGTAGAGATTGCCTATCATCATAAAGAAAATGAATACAGTGACTTTGATAAGGAGCGCTTGGTCTATGAAATGCTTTCTACAGAAGGCCCAGCATTTGCAAAGGCTGATTTGACTGCTAATGGCCTTGAGGACTTATACATCGGTGGTGCAAAAAATCAAGCTGGAAAGTTATTTTTTCAATTTGAAAAGGGAAAATTCAAGGAGGTTCTTGTCGAAGCATTTGTAAATGATCAAGCAAGTGAAGATGTAGATGCAGAATTTGTTGATGTTGATGGAGATGGTGTAAAGGACCTCGTCGTGATCTCAGGTGGAAGTGAATTTGTAGGGAATGCCGTGGAGCTTAAGGATAGGGTTTATTTGAATAAGAATGGGTCATTCATCAAGAAAGAAGATGCCTTGCCTGTAAGTTTTGAGATAGGATCTAAGGTCATCGCTTATGATTTTAATGGCGATGGTTTTGAAGATCTATTGATTTTTAACAGAAAAAACAAGAGTGGCTATGGCCTAATTCCAAAGCACCAAGTATTACTTAATGATCATAGGGGAAAATTTTCGGACCAGACCTCAGCGCTATTTGAGAAGTCTTCTCAATTGGGAATGGTCACTGACGCAGCGATATTTGACAACAAAGGCAAGACTTACCTGGTGATTGTTGGTGACTGGATGCCAATCACATTCTTTGAAATTCGAGATGGAAAAATGTTGGAGTCAGATTTAAAAATATCTGGGATATCCAAAACCAATGGTTGGTGGAGAAAAATCATGGTAGAAGATTTGAATAATGATGGAAAAGTAGATCTAATTATCGGGAACAGAGGACTTAATAGCAGGTTCAATGCATCAGCTGCCCATCCAGTCAAATTATATGTGGGGGATTTTGATAATAATGGTTCAACTGAGCAGGTGTACACTTTCCAAAAAGATGGGCTGGATATACCATATTCTACGAGGCATGAATTGGTTAAGCAATTACCATTTTTAAAAAAGAAATTCAATACTTATAGCTCCTATTCAAATGCCAGCATCACCGATTTGTTTGACCGAGAGGTCCTAGATAATTCCTTGGTCTTGGAATCCTATGTAGGAGAAACAATGATCCTGATCAATCAAGGTGAAGGATTCGAAAAAATAGACATTCCAATTGAAGCACAATTATCGTTTACCAAGGCCATTGAAGTGATAGACTTGAATGGAGATGGCCTACTTGATGTCATCCTAGGAGGAAATTTTGATGCCGTGAAGCCTGAATTGGGAAGGTATGATGCTTCTTATGGTACTATTCTACTTCAAGACCAAAATGGTAATTTCAATTTCATACCAAATACTATTGCTGGATATAGCGTTCGTGGGCAGATCAGGCATTTAGTTCATTTGGATCGTTCGAATTTATTGCTGTCAATAAGAAATAATGATAAAATAGTTATTCATGATGTTAACAAGAAATAAGGTAAGCAAAAAGAGAAGCGTCATCTTTTTGGTCGTAATGAGCCTTGCCTGTCAGCCTGTGCAAGAGAAAGAGACAATGTTTGAACTACTTTCAGGTACCAAAACGGGAGTCAATTTCAAAAATACCTTGGAAGAGACTGTAGACATGAATATTTTTAATTATATGTATTTTTACAATGGTGGTGGCGTAGCAGTAGGAGATATGAATGGGGATGGGCTGATGGATATTTTTTTTACTTCCAATCAAAATTCGAATAAACTGTATTTGAATCAAGGGGACTTTCAATTTAGAGATGTCACTACTATAGCTGAAGTTGAAGGATTCAATAGTTGGACCACAGGAGTGAGTATCGCAGATGTTAATGGAGATGGGTTGTTAGATATTTATGTCTGCTATTTAGGGGATTATTTGGGTGAAAGGAGTAGAAATCAGCTTTTGATCAATCAAGGAAATAATGAAAAGGGTATTCCTATTTTTAAAGATGAAGCACCAGAATATGGATTGGATTTTGTTGGATTCTCCACCCAAGCGGTTTTTTTTGACTATGATTTGGATGGAGATTTGGATCTTTTCTTATTGAATCATTCTGTTCATAATAATGGTACTTTTGGTCCTTCTTCTATGAGAAGTGAGCCTCACCCGACAAGTGGAGATAGGTTATTTAAAAATGAAAATGGATTTTTTATAGATGTGACATTCGAGGCAGGTATATTCTCAAGTGCTTTAGGTTATGGGCTTGGTGTTGCCATCAGCGATGTCAATTTGAATGGGTATCCAGATATATATGTAGGGAATGATTTTCATGAAAACGATTACTTATATATCAATAATGGGGACGGTACTTTTACCAACATGCTTGAATCAGCCATGCAACATACCAGTCATTTCACCATGGGAGTAGACTTTGGAGACATCAACAATGATGGTTTCCCAGAGTTGATCGCCCTAGACATGCTTCCTGCAAAGCCTGATATTCTGAAAGCTTCAGCTGCAGAAGATCCATATGATGTTTTTAATTTCAAATTGGACTTTGGGTACAGTCATCAATTTGCAAGAAACACCTTGCAGTTGAATAATAGAAATGAATCTTTTAGTGAAATAGGCTTGTTTTCTGGTATTTATGCCACAGATTGGAGCTGGTCTACATTCTTTGCTGATTTAGATTTGGATGGACAGAAGGACATCTTTATAGCCAATGGAATTTTGAGGAGATCCAATGACCTTGATTATATTAATTTCATTACAGATGAAAAAATTCAAAATGACATTCAAGGAGAGATTGGTCAGAAGGAATTGGAGCTTGTGAAGAAGATGCCAACTATAAAAATTCCTAATTATGTTTTCAGGAATAATGGCGATTTGACCTTTGAAGATGTATCACAGTTCTGGGGACTAGGATATGATTCATATTCCAATGGAGCTTCTTATGTTGACTTGAACAATGATGGAGCGCTAGATATTGTTGTGAATAATATCAATGATGAAGCTTTCATATTTCACAACAAAGTTTTGGAATCACAAGTGGGAAATTTTTTGAAAGTGAATCTGTCTGGCAAGCCTGGGAATAATTTTGGGATTGGTGCTAAGGTATTGGTTTATACAGGGAATCAAATGCAACTTCAGGAATGTATGCCAGTCAGAGGGTTTCAAAGTTCTTCCGACTATAGGTTAAATTTTGGTCTTGGAGAAAATGGTGCAGTAGATTCTTTGATTGTCATATGGCCAGATCGAACATTTCAAAAATTTAAAAAAGTCATTGGAAATCAGGTAATTATACTAAATCAAATAGAGGCAAAGGGAGAGTTTGATTATTCAATATTCCATCAAAAAGAAAGTCAGTTCATAACCAAAGAAGGAAAAGAAATAGGAATTAATTTCGTTCATAAAGAGAATAAATTTAATGAATTTAATAGAGAATTTCTCCTTCCAAAAATGCTATCCCAAGAGGGGCCTGCGGTGGCAGTTGGTGATATCAATGGTGATGGATTAGATGATATATTTTTTGGAGGTGCAAAGCATCAAGCCGCTGAGGTCTATGTACAAAATCAAAACGGTAAGTTTGATTTATTTAAGCAACCTCAAGTTTCACTAGATAGCTTAAGTGAAGATGTCCAAGCTTATTTTGGTGATTTTAATAATAACGGACACTTAGATCTCATCGTGACGAGTGGAGGCAACGAATTCTCTGGAAATCATCCCAATAATCAGCCTAGATTGTATTTGAATGATGGCAAAGGGAATTTTAAAAAGTCAATAGATGCGTTCAAAGGCATTTATCTTACCTCGGGATCACTGACGGTAGCAGATTATGATCTAGATGGAGACCTGGACGTCTTCATAGGTGGGAGGACGACACCATGGAAGTATGGTGAAATCCCGAGGAGTTATCTTTTGATCAATGACGGAGATGGAGTTTTTGAGGATAAAACCAAAGATTTAGCTCCAAATTTGGAATATGTAGGACTCGTTACTGATAGCAGGTGGGTTCATTTAACTGATACAAACTTACCTGACCTGATCATTGCTACAGAATGGGAGCCCATCAAAATTTTCAAAAATAATAAAGGAAGACTAGATCTGCTTGAAGACACGAAGTGGTCAAATATGAAAGGATGGTGGCAAGCTATTATACCTGGGGATATTGATGATAATGGGCTGCAAGATTTTATAGTAGGAAATTGGGGAGTCAATTCAAAATTGAAAGCTAGTACTGAGGAGCCTATCAGGATGTACTACAGTGATTTTGATGACAATGGGAATGCCGAACAAATATTAACTCACTATATGGATGGGGATGAATACCCATTTAACACTAAGGATGAATTGAGCAAGCAATTACCATCTTTAATAAGAAAATACGTGTCTTATAAGGAGTTTTCAAAACAAACCTTAGCCGACATCTTTGATATTCAAAAATTAAAGGCAGCTACCAAATTTGAAGTAAATCAGATGAATTCCTTGATTTTCAAAAATCAAGGGAACTATGATTTCAAAATAGACACTTTACCTAAGGAAGCTCAGTTTGCTCCCATCATCGCAGGTTCGGTTTTGGAAAGTGGCAAAGGAGTTCTTTTGGGGGGGAATTTTTTCCCTGTGAATGTTCAATTGGGGAGGTATGATGCATCTTATGGGGTATTATTGACGTACGATAAGGCAAGTGGAATGATGGAATATGCCACCCAAGATTATTCTGGACTGAAAATATTGGGACAAATCAAAAGCATTCATCCAATCAAGCTGAAAAATTCAAACGCCTTCTTGGTAGTTGGAAATAATATGAAACCTATAGTACTATTTTCTAATGAATAATTATTATTGTAGACTTATGGTATCAATAAACTGGAACGAAGCTCAAATGAAATTTAATCTTATTTTATCATATCTGTTTTTGGTTACTTTCCTATACTCCTGTCAGGAAAAAGACTATTCTCAGGTAATTAAGGATGGTCAATTCCAATTTGATGCTCAAAATAAGCTGACAGAGATTATCATTCATGATATTTTTTCTCCACCAGTGGCGAGTAGGATCTATGCTTATCCCTCGATAGCAGCCTACGAGGTAGCGGCCTTGTCAGGAGGAGATTACCAGTCGCTGATGGGACAGTTGAATGGTTTTGAAAAGAAAGACTTTCAAGCTTCTGATGATGTCTATTTCCCTTTAGCTGCTTTGGCTGCCTATTATAAGGTAGGGACGCTGCTTATTTTTTCAGAAGAAATGATGCAGGAACACAGAAATGAAGCTTTCAAGTCCATTAAAGCACAAGGTGTTCCTAGTCGCGTAATGGAGGCGTCGATTGCGTTTGGGGAAGAGGTCGCGGATCATGTGATTGCCTATTCCAAGCAAGACAATTACCACCAAAGTAGGTCATTTGAGAAATATACGATCAGCGCAGACCCAAACGCTTGGCAACCAACTCCACCGATGTACATGGAAGGCATAGAGCCACATTGGAACAAGATTAGACCATTTGTATTGGAGTCGGCAGATCAGTTCAAGTCTGTGCCACCTACGGCATTCAGTACAGAGGAAGACTCTGATTTTTATCGAGAAGCAGAGGAAGTTTTCAAAGTCACCAAGAATCTCACCAAGGAGCAAAGTGACATCGCTTACTTCTGGGATTGTAACCCTTATAAGGTCAATGTCAAAGGTCATGTGATGTTTGCAGAGAAGAAAATTACCCCAGGAGGGCACTGGATGGGTATAGCAGCGATATCCTCCAAGACTGCTCAGCAAGATTGGAGGGCAGCAGCAGAAACTTTGGCGATGACCAGTATAGCCCTATTTGATGGGTTTATCGCTTGCTGGGATGAGAAGTACCGCTCTGTGTTGATCAGACCTGAGACTTATATCAATAAGTATATCGACGAAGATTGGTTACCCTTATTGCAGACCCCGCCTTTCCCGGAGTACACTTCAGGGCATAGTGTGATCAGCAATGCGGCTGCTGAGACCCTTACCAAGCTTTTTGGAGATAATTTTCATTTTGTGGATTCTACAGAAGTAGCATATGGCCTTCCCGTCAGAGAATTCAAGTCATTCAGACTTGCAGCAGATGAGGCAGCGATCAGCAGACTCTATGGAGGGATTCACTATATGCCTGCCATTGTACATGGCTCCACCAAAGGTAAAAAGCTCGCAGACCATTTCCTCCAGACTGTTCAATCGAAAAGTGAAAACTTGGCTTCAAATTAAAAAGCAAGAGCTTGAGGTTAGAATTTTTTCAGTATTTTTAGTTGGTTGAAATAATGATATAAATGTTCGCTTATTTTCCAGCTAGTATGGTTGCTAAGCGAATGTTTGTAGCGCGTATATTGAAGTTGTGGTGCATGATAAAATGACCACCGATTTAAAAAATTCGTATCTTTAAGAAAGATTAAAAATATGGAAACTATTAGAGTTGATATATTGAATCCTAAGGCCAAAGCCCTTTTGAAAGATTTGGCAAATTTGGATTTGATAAGGATTAAGAAAGATAAATCTGAGAATGCTTTTTCTGAAGTATTGAAAAAATTCAGGAGTAAGTCAGATGAAGCCCCAAGTTTAGAAGAAATTACTAAAGAGGTTGAAGCAGTCCGCAAAGCCCGGTATGAAAAATAGAAGGGTAATTCTGGATACTAATCTGTGGATAAGTTTTTTGATCTCCAAAAGACAAAAGGAATTGGATATCCTTCTTGAATCTGGGGCAGTAACACTGATTTTTTCGCAAGAATTGCTTGAGGAGTTTTTAATGGTTTCAGAAAGGCCCAAATTCAAAAGATTTTTTAAAAAATCAGATATCAAAGCACTTCTGAACCAAATTGAAACTTTTGGAGAATTAATAAGGGTGGAATCAAAAATCAATGAATGTAGGGATCCAAAAGATAATTTCTTATTGAGTCTTTCGGTTGATGGTAAAGCAGATTTCTTAGTAACAGGAGATTCTGACTTATTAGTATTAGGGAAGATAGAGAAGACAAAAATAGTTTCTTGGGCTGAATTCATTTCTCAAGAATAAAAATCACAGCCTGTCCCGCTTAAGCGGGAATACCACAACATCACCTTGGATACAGCGGGCGGTTCAGAGTAAATAGAAAGTTAAGTATCTTAAAAAAGTTAGGAGTAGGCTGGAAGAGAACGGCTCCTCCATGCTGAATCACGTTGAAATCATAAATATATCCATTCTGAAACCTTTCAATAGCCAAATCTTTACAATCGAAAGACATTCATTTCTCCTCCAAGCAGGTATATTCTAATATTCACCCTATTTTTGTGAGAAATTAGATTTGAGCATACATGGACTTGATACTTCAATATTTCCCCAACCTGACTGAAAAGCAAATAGAGCAGTTTGCAAAACTTCAAACACTCTATGCCGAATGGAATGACAAAATCAATGTGATCAGCAGGAAGGATATGGATCATTTTTACGAGCGCCATGTCTTGCACTCTTTGGGTATAGCTAAGGTGATGCAGTTTCAGCCAGGTACCAAAGTATTGGATATCGGTACAGGTGGAGGTTTTCCAGGGATTCCATTGGCTATATTATTCCCTGATACACATTTTCACTTGGTAGATTCTATTGGCAAAAAAATCACTGTGGTCAAAGACGTGGCCAAGCAACTCAAGCTTTCAAATGTAGAAGCGCAGCAAGCAAGAGCAGAATCGCTCGTACGGAAGTATGATTTTGTGGTGAGTAGAGCAGTGACCAGATTTACCAACTTTTTTCCTTGGGTCAAAGGGAAGTTCAAAAAAGAAGATTTCAATGAATTTCAAAATGGCATGTTTTTGCTCAAAGGGGGAGATGTCGATGAAGAAATGGAAGAAAGAAATGTAGGGTATGTCAGTTATCACTTGGATGATTATTTCCAAGGAGAATTCTTCGAAACCAAGAAAGTGGTCTATGTTCCTTGGGAAGGGAAGAGATAAAAAATCAGTGGGTAACTTGCCCATTGAATAAATTCACGGATGATATTTTGATGTCCTATTCAAGTCAAACAACAAAGAATTCTATCTTTCTCCCCTATTATTGGAGCCATCTACTGGATTTCTTTCAGCTCTATTGACAAGATCCCAAGCCAAATGGAAGATCAATTTTGCCCTAGTGGTCATCAGAGGGAATTCAATTTTATCCACTGTGTCAGCAGGAGTATGATAGTCATTGTGTAGTCCTGAGAAGAAGAAGATTGATGGGATGTTGTACTTGGCAAAATTGTAGTGATCAGATCTGAAATAGAACCTATTTGGGTCATTAGGATCATCATACCTGTAGTCGAGATTGAGGTTGGTATATGTGATGTTGTTGTAATCCAAAATGATCTTCAAATGGCTAGACAACATCGCCGAACCAATCGCATAAAGGTAATCAGTATCTTCCTTGTCTTTATAGATATTATCAATTCTACCCAACATATCTATGTTCAGGTTGTTGACAGTGTTTTCCAAAGGGAAAATCGGATTCTCCACATAATATTGTGAACCTAATAAGCCTTTTTCTTCCGCAGTCAAAGCAACAAATAATACACTTCTGCTTGGACGAATACCGTCCTTAGCGGCCATACCGAAAGCTTCAGCAATTTCCATCAAAGCGACTGTTCCCGATCCGTTGTCATCCGCGCCATAGTTGACACTTCCATCTGCATTGGGAGCGACGTGGTCATAGTGCGCTGAAATCACCAATACTTCTTCTTTTTTGTCAGTTCCTTCCAAATAACCCAGGACGTTCTCGGTAGATACTATTCTTTTCTGCTTTTTTACTTGGAAGCTGGACGAAACGGGTTTCACTATGTTTGGATTAGATGTAGCAGCTTTCAAATCGTCAAGGCTTACGTTGAACATTTTTGCCATCTGCGTTGCACTCACCATGAAGGCGGGCTCTTGCTGTGTAGGTCTTTCGAAACCTAATCTTCCGCCTGACGAACCCATAGATGCATATCGACTTGCTAACCTATCAAATGCAGCCTGATCTTCCATGGTGGTGATGATAGCTCCTATAGCACCAGCTTCCATCACATCTCTGACCACATTTTGAGTCCTGCCGCCAATGGCCCAAACTGCTGCTAGTTTGCCTTTTACATTTACCTTTGCCAAGGATTCCTTTGAGCCATCGCCTACAAAGACTACATCTGCTTTTTGGCTTTTTTTCATATCTGCATCACCTACAAAAATAAAGTCTTTATTGGCCTGCAATTTTGATTTGTCTACTTGAAGTTGTACTTCTGGATAACTGTTGGAAACCAGTTCGAAAACTTGGTAATAATCTCCATTTACTGGGCCTTTAAGGCCATATTTTTGAAAATGCTCCTTGATGTAAGTAGCTGCCATTTTTTGACCTTCGGCTCCAGTATCTCTACCTTTGAGTTCCTCAGAAGCAATATACCTCAGATGAGTTTCTAGCTCTGAGGCGGTGATGGTAGAAGCGTACTTGATGGCTGTAGCATCCTGTGCCTGTGTGCCAGAGGCTAGCACAAAGGCCAATGCCCCAATTAACCAAAATCTTTTTTTCATTGCGATTAATATTTGAGTTTATAATTACTGATTCTAAACATAAGCATAAAAAAAACTACTTTAAAAAGAGTATATAGGTTTTATCGAAATAATTGCAATTTTGTTGCAAAAAAAAAAAGAAATCTATCTTCTAATCCCTAGAAAAGTCAGTCCTTCAATACATGTCAAGCTTAGAGAAAATACTCAGATTGAAATTCTATGCCTATATGAATATTCAATCTTCACTCTACCATTGCCAAGTTTTTTACGTGCAATAATCCCCACAATTTAAGTATAAGAAATACTGACAATTTCCGCCAATACATTGCCCACTTGCTAGGATGTTTGTTAATTTACAATGCCCAAATCGACAGCGTACATATGTATATAATTTTTGATACCGAGACCACTGGATTACCAAGGAGTTATGATGCGCCCATGGCAGCAGATGACAACTGGCCAAGATTAGTTCAACTTGCTTGGCAGCTTCATGATGCCAAAGGAAAGCTGATTTCGAATAATAATTTTATTGTAAAGCCAGAAGGGTTTACTATTCCTTACAATGCTGAGAAGGTACATGGTATATCTACAGATAGGGCATTGAAAGAAGGGCATGATCTGTCAGAGGTTTTGGAGATCTTTGATCAAGATGTAGCCAAAGCCCAATATTTGGTAGGTCATAATATCGGTTTTGATATCAATGTGGTTGGCTCGGAATTTTTGAGGAAGGCTGTGCCTATGCAGCTTCCTGAAAAAAAGGAGCTTGATACCAAAGATATCTCCACCGAATTCTGTGCTCTGCCGGGAGGAAGAGGGGGTAAATTCAAATGGCCTACGCTGACAGAACTGCATCAGAAGCTCTTTGGAGTTGGCTTTGAAGATGCGCACGATGCGGCCTACGATGTGGATGCGACAGCCAAGTGTTTCTTTGGCTTGATCACAGCTGGCGTACAGTCTACAGAAGGAGGTATCGCTGTCCAAGAAGTTATCTATGAAGCACCTAGGCTGGAAGAAGCTAATTTTGCAGCAGCTACCAAAGATGATAATAAGGAAGCTGCCAAAGATGTGCTTAGAGCTGCTGGAAGGGCTGATATTTCGGATTTGAAGGATGTTCCTTTTTCGCATTTGCATGTTCATACACAGTATTCTATACTTCAAGCTACCTCAGAGATCCCTGCGATGATCGCTCGTGCTAAGGAGTATAACATGCCAGCGATAGCCATGACAGACCACGGTAATATGATGGCAGCTTTTCACTTTGTTAGAGAGGCACTAGCCAAGGAGATCAAGCCCATAGTGGGTTGTGAATTTTATTTGGCTAGAGATAGGAGGAATAAAAGTCAAAAAGATGATGGTTTTCAGACTGTTTTGTTGGCAAAAAATAAAGCTGGTTACCACAATCTAGCCAAACTGGCTTCTTATGCCAATATCCAAGGATTCTATTATGTACCAAGGATAGACAAAGAGCTATTAGTCCAATATAAGTCTGATATCATTGCTACCACAGGTGGACTTTGGGGAGAGATTCCTTTTTTGATTTTGAATGTAGGGGAAACACAAGCTGAGGAGGCCTTTGTGTGGTGGAAAGAGCAATTTGGAGAGGACTTCTATGTAGAGCTCAATCGTCATGGAGTTCCTGAAGAAGAAAAAGTCAATGAAGTATTACTCCAATTTGCTCACAAGTATGGTGTCAAATACTTCGCAGCTAATAATACCTATTACAATACCAAAAATGATGCAAAGGCGCATGATATTTTGCTTTGTGTGAAGGATGGAGAACTTGTAGAGAAACCTAAGAAATACATAGGCAAGCGTGGGAGGGAATTTCGCTATGGATTCCCTAATGATGAGTTTTATATCAAGAGCCCAGAGGAGATGAAAAAGCTCTTCGCTGATCTTCCCGAAGCGATCTCCTGTACCAATGAAATTGTAGAAAAAATCGAGAGCTACAAGCTGGCTCGTGAAGTTTTACTACCGAAGTTTGATATTCCAGCTGAATTCATAGATCCACAAGATGAATTGGATGGAGGTAAAAGAGGGGAGAATGCTTACCTGAAGCACCTTACATACGAAGGGGCTAAAAGACGTTATCCTGTAATAACCGATGAAATCAAAGAGCGCTTGGACTTTGAGCTGAAGACCATTGAGATGACTGGGTATCCGGGTTACTTTTTGATTGTGCAGGATTTTATCGCCGCTGCGCGAAACCTGGGTGTTTCAGTGGGGCCGGGTAGGGGTTCAGCTGCAGGTTCAGCTGTAGCGTATTGCACAGGAATCACCAACGTAGACCCTATCGCTTATGATTTGCTATTTGAGAGGTTCCTCAATCCTGATAGGGTTTCACTTCCCGATATTGATATTGACTTTGATGATGAAGGTAGGCAGTTGGTGATTGATTATGTGATCAATAAATACGGCTCCAATCAAGTGGCGCAGATCATTACTTATGGCACTATGGCGGCTAAGTCAGCGATCAGAGATACTGCTAGGGTTTTGAATCTGCCACTATCTGATGCAGATCGATTGGCCAAGCTAGTACCTGACATCAAGCTCAAGGCGCTTTTTGACCTTTCCAAAGATAGGGCGAAGCTATCTGACAAGCTCAAGGGGAATAGTGAAGATATTGGCAAAGCCGATGAATTGATTCGCATTTCCAAAGGCAGTGATGAAAGCTCCAAAACCATCAATCAAGCGAAAGTATTGGAGGGCTCTGTAAGAAATACAGGTATTCACGCATGTGGTGTGATCATCACACCCGATGATATTACCAACTTTGTGCCTGTAGCCTTGGCCAAGGATTCTGATATGGTCTGCACACAGTTTGACAACTCAGTCGTGGAGAGTGCTGGATTGCTCAAAATGGACTTTTTGGGTCTGAAGACACTTACTCTGATCAAAGATGCAGTTAAGATTGTTAAGGAGCGTCATGGTATCACCTTGGATCCAGATACTTTTCCTATTGATGATGTCAAAACTTATGAGCTTTTCCAAAGAGGAGAAACTGTCGGGATATTCCAATATGAATCTCCCGGTATGCAGAAATACATGCGAGAGCTGAAGCCATCAGTTTTTGCAGATTTGATTGCCATGAATGCCCTTTATAGGCCAGGTCCTTTGGAATATATTCCTTCGTTTATCAAAAGGAAGCATGGTGTAGAACCGATCACTTATGATCTGGATGACATGCAGGAATACTTGGAGGAAACCTACGGTATCACCGTCTATCAAGAACAGGTTATGCTTTTGTCTCAGAAGCTAGCGGGTTTTACCAAGGGTGAGGCCGATGTCTTGAGGAAGGCCATGGGGAAAAAGCAACGGGATGTGTTGGATAAGATGAAGCCCAAGTTTGTCGAGCAGGCTTCTTCTAAAGGGCATGATGCTAAGAAATTAGAGAAAATATGGAAGGATTGGGAAGCATTTGCCTCCTATGCCTTCAATAAGTCCCATTCTACCTGCTATGCTTGGATTGCCTATCAGACAGCTTACCTCAAGGCACATTACCCAGCAGAATATATGGCATCCGTGTTGAGTAATAATATGAATGATATCACACAGGTGACATTCTTCATGGAAGAATGTAAACGAATGGGAATTCCTGTTTTGGGACCAGATGTGAATGAATCCAAGAATGGTTTTACAGTAAATCAAGAAGGGCAGATCCGATTTGGGATGGCTGCCATCAAGGGAGTAGGGAGTGCAGCAGTAGATGCCATCGTAGAAGAGCGAGAGAAGAGCGGGAAGTTCCCCAACATCTTTGAGTTTTGTAAAAGAGTCAGTGCAAAGGCACTCAATAAGAAAACGTTAGAATCTTTGGCCATGGCAGGGGGCTTTGACTGCTTCCCTCAGCATCATAGACGCCAATACCTAGAAGCAGCCGATGGGGATCATAATCTATTGGAAAAGGCAGTGAAATATGCTCAAAAAGTACAGCAGGAAGCTGATAGTTCGCAGGTAAGCCTCTTTGGTGGAAGTGGAGGAATGGAAGTGCCGCTCCCTACTATAGCACCCATCGAACCTTTCAGTCAGTTGCAGGCTCTGAATATTGAGAAGGATGTTGTAGGGCTTTATATATCAGGTCATCCATTGGATCAATTCAGGGTTGAGATGGAATCATTTACCAACACGCCCATGACTGATTTCAACAACATAGATGTGCTCAAGACCAAGGGCGATATCAAAGCGGCAGGAATGGTGACCTCCTTTGCACATAGAACCACAAAAACTGGAAAACCCTTTGGAACGCTGACCATAGAAGATTACCATGGTGGACATACTTTCTTCATCTTTGGCGAAGATTATATCAAATTCAAGGAATACTTCATGACAGGCTGGTTCCTTTACCTCACGGGCTCAGTGCATCCCAACAAGTGGAAGGAAGGAGAATCTGAATTCAAGATCAACAACATGTCCCTGCTCAGTGAAGTGAGAGGAAAAATGGTAAAAGGCTTGAGGGTCAACATTGACCTGGATGACCTTACATTGGACTTGATGGAGAAGTTGGAGAAAATTACAGAGCGGTACAAGGGCGATGCAAAGCTCTATATCAATATCATCGATAGAAAGGAAAATATCACCCTCGACCTGATGTCAAAAAAGTATCAAGTAGACCCATCCAATGAAATGATTCAGGAGCTGGGGCAATTGCCAGAGGTGGTGTATCAGATAGTTTAAGTGTTGATGTTTAGTTGATTAACAGATTAATCGATTAGGGAGAGCTAGCGTTTTGACATTGTAGTTCTATGAAGCGTCGCTAAGACTTCAAAGAAGCAAGAAGATCACAAAATAATCCAATAGTGCTCTTCGTGCCTCCTTAGTGTTCCTTGTGTTCCCAACCAAATAAACCCTAAACTTCAATAACCCCTAATTCTTCCCTTGAATGAACTTATTGGAGTAGAATTGAATTTAGTAGTATATTCGGCATTCGAAAAACATAAAACAGACATATAAAATGGCAAAAGCAATTGAAATTACTGATTCTAACTTTGAAGAAATCATGAAATCTGAGCAGCCTATCCTAGTGGATTTTTGGGCTGAGTGGTGTGGACCTTGTAAAATGATCGGCCCGGTAGTGGAAGAGCTAGCAGGTGATTACGAAGGTAAGGCTGTAGTTGGTAAAGTAGATGTAGACTCAAACCCCGCGGTAGCAGCTCAGTTTGGAATCAGAAGCATCCCAACCCTTTTGTTTTTCAAAGGTGGTCAGATTGTAGACAAGCAAGTAGGAGCAGTTCCAAAAGCTGTCCTGGCTCAAAAACTTGACGCGCAACTGTAATTCTAATTTACAAAAGCATAAAAAAACCGTTAGCTGGACGCTAGCGGTTTTTTTATGTGATTTGCTTTCTTAGAATCGGGCAATATTCTTGGTATCAATAATTAATCTATATGATTATCCACTTTCTTACCAGTGGAACATCAAGGTGTTATAAACCTCTGATTTCAAGCCAATATCAATGAGTATCCAATATCTATTAGTATCGGATTCATCTAGACTCTTATTTTTGGTTAGGAGAATAATTGCGGATATGCATATTAATCTACTTTGCTCAAGTTTGATACTCCGCCTGATACTATAAATTTCATCACGTCGGAGCTGCTTACATTTTTGAGTATGCGGACATTTTGCTTAGGTACCAAGTAGAGGTTGCCAGAGAAATTGTAGCTATGTGGGAAATAGATGGCCACAAGCTCGGTTTCCTCCAATACACTGAGGTCGTCTTGCGTGATGAAGCCCATTCTGGACATTCCTTCGGAGAGTTTGACGATTACAGGTGTATTGAATTTTTTCTTATCTCCCACAAAAGCCGACATCAAATCCTTGATACTCGTGTAGAGGATATTGACTAGAGGTATCTTGAATACCCAGCGCTCAAAAAGGTCAAATAGTGGCTTGGTGATGAATAAGCTGGCCAGATAGCCTACAAAAGTGATGAAGCCCAACATGATCAAAATCCCGAAACCAGGCACAGGGATTGGGATGATGCCATCCAAGAAATTCAAAATCAAAATGATCACATAGATGGTCAGCGCGATGGGAACCACAAAGAGTAAACCTCTTAGAAAAAAAGTAATAACCCGCTTGTATGTAAATGTCATGGTCTATAAGTTTTTGTTTTCACCCCAAATCTAGCTAAAGAATTTTTAAAATATTTTAAACTAAAAACTTGCTTCTTTCTTTCTTTCTTTCTTGTTACCAGCTTTATTAGTGGTCAAACTTTTAGAGTCATTTAAATCATATTTTAACCAAAACAAAAATTGTTATGAGAAAGAAATTGTTAAGTATTTGTTTGTCAGCACTCTTTGTAGTACCATTTATAGTAGTTGCAGAAGAGGAGCCATGTAAAATTATTCCAAAAGCAGGTAAGGTTTATGAAGCTGGATTTTGCATTGATACGGTAAATATGTGTTTAGAGCTCCCAGATGGTATATTGTATGGGGATTGTTTCAGAGAAGTAGTTATAGAGTAAGTTTAGAATAGTATGTTTACCCAGAGTTTTCCTAAACTCTGGGTTTATTAAAGATTTGAAATATGAAAAATGCTTTATGGTTAATTTTTGTTATAGTGATATTTTTTTCATGCAAACAAAGCCAAAATTCGGAATCTGGAGTAGTTAATGCCATTTCACTAGTTCCTGTCAAGGAAGTTTCAATAGACTTGGGGAGTACTTTTCCTAAACTTCATGGTAACCCAGTATTTCTAAATGATGGAGATCGTCCTTACTTTTTTATTCAAAGTATGAAAGGTATCGGGAAATTTGATCTTAGAAAAGGCGGGGAAGCTGTGGAAATATTGGAGTTAGGCAATATCAATGGTTATGTGACGCCTTATGAGTCTGGAAATACATTGATCACACCTTTAGAGAACAATAAGTATTTATCGTATCATAATAATCGAGCGGAACTCTATTTAATAGAGAATAACGAGATCAAATTCAACACTAAAATTTCTAAATATGACGCTGATGCATTTTTCTTGTCAGCAGGGTATTACAGGCAGATGGACTTTAGCGAGGAGGTGTTCTATGGGTTATTTCAACTTTCCTACATATATGGTAAACCACCATGGAAGTATGAAAGCTTGACTCAATTAGTGATGTCCTTGGATGTAAATCAGGAGAAAGTAGAAAAGCTATTTCAGTTACCCGAAGCTTACCTGATGAAAAATGTTAATGTTTTAGATATGTTAATTAGTTTTGTAAAGCGCCCTGATACTGGTGAATATCTAATTAATTTCCCAATTACTGATGAAATTTACATCACGAAAGATTTTAGAGAAGTTGAGCATTTTATCCTTTCACCAAAAAAAGACTTTGTCGACATGTCAAATAGAAAAGGCGAGAGACCAAATGAATGGAAGAAGGAGTATTACACAGGTAACGCTTTTCAAACCGTCTATTATGATCAATATAGAGAACTGATCATCAGACATTACAGAAAAGCCTTAACCGAAAATGAGTTTGATAGGATTAGCCAAGATTCCTTTAAAATGCTTGATGAAAAGCATGAGAACAGGCTTTTGTTTTCAGACATGAATGGAAATGTTCTAGCCGACGTTGATGTGTCCGCATTTAATTATTGGTACATTCATTTTGCCGAGGAAGGTATGTATATACTCAATGATACCGATATGATAGGAGAGGACAATATGACTTTTACACTTTTTGAGATTAACCTCAATTAATAAAATCAGACCTTTTCTCTGCGTTTCATTGCGCCCTCTGCGGTTTGACTAATATTTTGACTGAGTCGCCTAAGCGTAGATTGCATCTACGCTTTCATATCCATGGAATTTACTATTCCGCATTCAACAACGAGAGACCACCTAGTCTAGATATTTGAGGTGTAGTTATAAACTACACCCAGTAGTTTATTGGTTACAAACAACACCCAGTTGGTTTGTTGTGTGTTTTATCAGCCTTCCCCCAAAAGCCCATTCACCAAACTTTCATGTTCTTCAATCCATCGATCATATAATCCTCCTGTGCCAGGGCCATTGAAGCCGGTGTGGATGTGGCGGACTTTGCCTTTTTTGTCGATATAGATAAGAGTAGGGAAGGCTACTACGCTATTGAGGGCAGGGAGTGCTTCGGACGCTTTTTCTTTGTTGCTCACTCCAGCGATTAGGAAAGTATAATTTGCTCCTAGTCGCTCAGCAGCATTTTTTACCCGCTTACTTGCATAGTCAAAGTCAGGCTTGCTCTCAAAGGCCAAGCCGATGATTTCTATTCCTCGGTCTTTGTTTTGTTCATACCAAGGAGCAAGGTATTTGGTTTCATCCATACAGTTTGGACACCAAGTACCAAATAGTTGTACCAAAACCACTTTGTCTTTGAATTGCTCGTCTTTCATGCTCAACATTTTCCCATCGGTATCTGGAAAGGAAAATTCCAAAGTTTCATATCCCTCTTTCAAATAGGTCAAGCTTCCAGCATCTGGCAGCTCAAATTCCTCATCTCGGACAGCAATAAATGTCTCTTGATACCTTGGGCCACTTCTAAATCTACCCTGCATTGAACCATCTTCTAGCACATCTCCCTGGAAAAAGAATGCATGACTGCCATCAAAAGCACTCAAGTAAAAGGTGTCCCCACTGACATTGCCTTCCAGAAATCTGTAATCACCCAAAGCAGTGAGAAAAGTGCCCGTAATGCGATCGCCTGCTTGATCCAATACAGCAATGGCTTCATATGTTTTGCCTGAGTTGTCCTGAAAGATCGTCTTCCACCTCCCAGAGAAATCAGTACTTGGCGGTTCGCTGGTATTGAATCTTTTGCGTTCTGATGACTTGCTTGCAGAAAATGGCATAATATAGTCACTGGCATAATTCCTAATATAGCTTCCTTTTAGTTCACCAGTTTCGGTGATTACCGCCTTGATATCCGAATCAAAAATGCCCAGTGGTATCCAGACAGAATCCGAGCTCACTTGTATCCCTTCTATTTCTAGGCGTTCCTGAGCGTTGATCAATACTGCTCGCCACTTTTCCCCACTTTGGGTCAGCTCTAAGCCAAATGGCAGTACATCGGGAGACATGTCCAGCTCAGCATGCCAAATGCCAGCCAGGTCTGTGGTTGAATCGTTTTTTGAGGTATTGCATGCCGCTGTGATGATTATAGTGGCAAGGATCAGCAATCGTATATTTTTCATAAGGGTAATTTTCGCGGCACTAAATTAAGTCATTAATTACTTTATCCTACTAAGCCTATGGGAAAATTTAACGTCTAATGCTATGGGAAATTCCCCCACTTTTTTCCCAAATCAAATCATACTTTGCCTTAGATTCACTTACCTTTGAAAAAAATCCCTTTTAAATGCATTTTTAACCTTTTTTACGTGGATCAATTCACCGTCCTTGTTATTGTCAATACCTTGATCATCAAGCAAAAAAGTGATGAAATTTTCTCAAAAAAATTGTGATAATTCAAACTTTTAGATACTTTTAAGAAAAAGTGGTGAAAAGTGGGGAGAAGTGGTGGGATGTGTAAAAGCTTTTATTACTTTTGTATTTATAGAAAACTCAAGTGCAGCACATGGGAATGTTTAACAGTCGATACGAATGCAAGGTGGACGCCAAGGGTCGTCTGGCATTGCCTGCCAAAATCAAGGCGGCGATTCCAGAGTCCAATGGTAGCGAGCTGTATTTGCGTTTCGGTGATGACGGCTGTCTAGCATTATATCCAGAGCAGGAGTTTAAGAAGCTCTTCAATCAGATCAATGGGCTTTCTGATAGAGATCCGATCCACAGAAGGATCAAGAGAAGTTTTTTTGACAGCTTGGTCAATGTGGAGCTAGACAATGCGGGAAGATTTTTGATTCCCAAAAATTTCATGGCCTTTGCAGGGATCGATAAGGAAGCTTATGTGATCGGAGTGGGTTCCTATGTGGAAATATGGAGCCCAGAAAAATATGAAAAGAATATAGTATCAGATCAGACTGAGTTGTCCGAACTGATGGATAAATACCTCTCTTAAGGCATGACAGATCAAGTTTACCATATCCCCGTGATGCTACATGAGTGCATTGACGGATTGGCGATCAATCCGAATGGCATCTATGTAGACCTTACTTTCGGAGGTGGTGGTCATTCCAAGGAGATTCTCAAGCATCTGGACAAAGGTCATCTTTATGGCTTCGATCAAGATGCTGATGCGGAAGCAAATATTCCACAAAGCGACAAGTTCACTTTTGTGCCGGCAAATTTTAGAGATTTGAAGCGATATCTCAGGCTCTATGGGGTGACACAAGTGGATGGAATCTTGGCTGATTTGGGGATTTCTTCCCATCAGATAGATGAGCCCGGAAGAGGTTTTTCTACCAGATTTGACGGAGACTTGGATATGCGAATGAGTGATGCGATGAGCCTGACGGCAAAGGACGTGCTCAATACTTATGAAGAATCTAGACTTCACAAGATCTTTGGGATCTATGGGGAGATCAAAAATGCCAAGACTTTAGCGCAAGCAGTGGTGGCGCAGCGTGCTTTGACACCTTTCTCCACGATCGAGGGATTCAAGTTGGTATTGAAGAAGTTTGCGCCTAGAGGTAAGGAGTTCAAGTATTTCGCTCAAGTATTTCAGGCATTGCGAATTGAAGTCAATGACGAGATGAAGGCGCTAGAAGAGATGCTGCTTCAGACAGTCGAAGTACTGAAGCCTGAAGGCAGGCTCGTAGTCATGAGTTACCATTCCTTAGAAGATCGTTTGGTGAAGAATTTTATAGCCAAGGGGAAATTTCAAGGTGAGGTAGAGAAGGATTTCTATGGTAATTTGATCAGACCACTAGAGCCAGTGACCCGCAAGGCAGTGACAGCATCTGCGGAGGAGTTGGCTGCGAACAACAGGTCTCGAAGTGCCAAACTGAGAATAGCCAAAAAGATATAAGTCATGAGTCAAAATACATTCAAAAAGAAAATCAAGCAGGGTGCTGCTCCCAAAGGGAAGAGAAAGAATCTCTTTACCCTGATGGAAGAGAAGCTCGATGTGCGTGGGATTCTTGGTGAAGGTATTCCAGTGAAGTTTGGTCCTCCCTTTTTCTTCGCGGCATTTCTTGCCATGATTTATATCTGGTCCAATCACCGTGCAGACAACATGATCCGCAAGATCGAGCGCATGCAGCAAGAGGTGGAAGACCTCAGAGCAGACGTGACCACGCTCGAGGCTGAGTATATGCTCAGTAGCAAGCAATCTGAAGTAGCAAAAAAAATTCAGCCATTAGGCATATATGAAATAGACGAACCTCCTATAAAAATTAAATACAAAAAGTGAATATCAAACAATCCATAGTACTGAGAGTAAGAGTTGCCTTTATTGTGGTGACCTTATTTGCTGGGCTGATCTTTTACAGGGTCACCCATTTGCAGTTTGTGGAGGGGGAGAAGTGGCAAGCCAAATCCGAAAGCCTGAATTTCCAATACAGACAAGTCAGCGCTACTAGGGGCAATATCTATGCAGCAGATGGCAGCTTACTATCTACCAGTTTGCCTTTTTATAGAGTAGTTATTGATCCAGCAGTGGCCAAGCAAGAGGTGTTTGATAAAGGGATTGATTCTTTATCCTATTTACTTTCCTCTTTTTACAGAGACAAATCAGCAGATGCCTACAAGCGCAGCATCAAGGATGCGAGAGTCAGTGGCAAGCGTTATTTGATTTTGAATAGAAAGCAGATTGGTTACCAAGAAATGCAAGCGATGAGTAATTGGCCGATCTTCAGAAATGGCCGCTTGGGAGGTGGGGTGATTTTCGAAAAGGTAGAAAAGCGCTACCGTCCTTTCAATAACCTCGCTTCTCGTACTGTCGGTTTTCTTAATGAGGACAAATACGGTGTAGGCGTAGAGTATAGCTTCAATGAATACCTAGAAGGGAAAAATGGCAAGGCGCTTTTCCAAAGAATCGCTGGAGGTAGCTGGAAGCCAGTTTTCGATGCTGAAGATGTGAAGCCCGATGATGGATTTGATGTTTACACTACCTTGGATGTGAATATTCAAGATGTAGCTGAGTCTGCTCTTTTGCGTCAGCTGATGAATAAGGATGCAGAATATGGTGCTGTCATCGTCATGGAAGTAGCGACTGGCAAGATCAAAGCTATAGCCAATCTCCAGAAAAACAAGTCAGGATATGGCTATTCTGAAAACTACAATTTCGCAGTTGGAGACCAAGGGTTGACAGAACCGGGGTCTACGTTCAAGTTGCTTTCTATGCTAGCGCTACTTGAAGAAGGTAAGATCAATCTTAATGAAAAGATAGAGACAGGTGATGGTACATTCAGGTTTTTTGACCGCACCATGCGTGATGCTAAGCAGGGTGGTTACGGAGAAATCACCATCAAAGAAGCATTCGAAAAATCTTCCAATGTCGCAGTATCTAAACTGGTCAATGAGCATTTTGGTCATCAGCCGAAGAAATTCATGGGCTATGTTGAGAAAGCAGGTCTTAATCAACCCATCGGATTCCAGCTGAAAGGTGAAGGGGCTCCCTATTTCAAAAACCCTGACGAAAGGAATTGGTATGGCACTACGCTACCCTGGATGTCTATTGGTTACGAAACGAAACTGACCCCACTTCATACACTGATGCTCTATAATGCAGTAGCCAACGGGGGGAAAATGGTCAAGCCTATGATCGTAGAGGGTATTGCCAAGGGAAATAAAATCGAAAAAAGATTCGATACCGAAGTATTGAGAAAAAGCATTGCTTCTGCCAAGACTATCAAACAGTTGCAGGAGCTATTGGAGGGGGTAGTAGAGAGTGGTACTGCCAAAAACGTCTACAACAAGGATTATAAGATCGCTGGGAAGACAGGAACTGCACAGAAATTGGTAGATGGTCGCTATACACAGCGCTATTACACTTCTTTTGCCGGCTACTTTCCTGCTGATAAACCCAAGTATTCTGCCATTGTGGTCATAGACAGTCCAAAGGGCTTCAATGCATATGGAGGTGATATCTCAGCGCCAGTTTTCAAAGAGATAGCAGATAAGATTTATTCCCAAGATTTGGAGATCAATGTCAAATCTCAACCCAAGTTTCATTTTGCCGACTTGAAGACAGATGAGTTTCCTTTTATCCAAGCGGGTAAAGTTGACGAGTTACAGCTGCTTTGCAACAAATTTGGGATTTCTAACCACTACAATGACGGCGGAGAGACTTGGGTCAAATCCACCGTAGTCAATAAATCCATCCAATGGAAAGCTAATAAAGTCGAGGCTCCTACAGTGCCAGATGTCAGCGGATTATCCTTGAGAGATGCTTTGTATGTATTGGAAAATAAAGGATTGAGAGTGGTCTACCAAGGTAAAGGCAGGGTCAAAAACCAGTCAATTAACCCAGGTGCTACATTCAGTCAAAATAGCGTAATCAGTTTAGTATTAGGATAAATGAAGGATTTAAAGGACATATTATACAAAGTATCGCTGACTGCTACCATAGGAAATATGGATAGAAAAATCAGCAAGCTTGCTTTCGACAGCCGCAAGGTTAGCGAAAATGATGTGTTTGTAGCCATCTCTGGAACACAAGTAGATGGGCATTCCTTCATCCCGACAGCCATTGAAAAAGGTGCGCATGTAATCGTCTGCGAACACCTTCCAGAAGCCATTCAGGAAGGGATCACTTATGTGACTGTAGATCATTCCACCAAAGCACTCGGCATCATGGCTGCCAATTATTATGAAAATCCATCTGAAAAGTTGAAGATCGTGGCGGTGACGGGTACCAATGGTAAAACCACAACCGCCACTCTTCTCTATCAGCTGTATATAGAAATGGGCTATCAAGTAGGCTTGATCTCTACTGTAGAAAACAGAATTTCGGATCAAGTTGTACCAGCCACACACACGACTCCTGACGCATTGAGCCTTCAGGAGTTACTTAAAAAAATGGTTGCAGCAGGTTGTACCCATTGCTTTATGGAAGCTAGTTCTCATGCCATCGTGCAGGAGCGTTTGTCAGGGTTGAAGCTGATTGGGGCAGTGTTCACCAATATATCTCATGATCATTTGGATTACCATGGGACTTTTGATGAATACATCAAAGCTAAGAAGTTGCTTTTCGACAGATTGCCGAAGGATGCATTCGCATTGAGCAATGCTGACGATAAGCGTGGGATGGTGATGTTACAGAACACTCAAGCGGCCAAGCAAACTTTTGGATTGCGATTCCCAGCAGACTTCAAAGCTAAGATCATGACCAATTCCATAGAAGGCTTAGAACTGGACATTCAAGGCAAGCAAGTATGGTTTCGAATGATCGGAGAATTCAATGCCTACAATATCTTAGCAGTTTTTGGGGTGGCAGTTTTGCTGGGAGAAGAAGAAGAAGAGGTATTGATGCAGCTATCCAAAGTACCAGGTGCACAAGGGAGGTTTGATAAGATTACCATTGCGGGAGTGACAGCGATTGTGGATTATGCACATACGCCGGATGCTTTAGAAAATGTCCTCAAGACTATCCAAGGAGTAAGGACTGGTGGTGAGCAGGTCATCACAGTAGTTGGTTGTGGTGGAAATAGAGACAAAACTAAGCGCCCTGTCATGGCAAAAATTGCAACTAACCTCAGTGATAAGGTCATCTTGACCTCGGACAATCCACGTGATGAAGAACCTATGGCGATCCTTCGGGAGATGGAAGCGGGCGTAAATCCCGTGGACTTCAAAAAGACTTTGATTATAGAAGATCGCAGAGAGGCTATCAAGACTGCTTGTGTTATGTCTAATCCTGGTGATATCATTTTAGTTGCTGGCAAAGGGCATGAAACTTATCAGGAAATTAAAGGAGTGAAACATCCTTTTGATGACCGAGCTATAGTGAAAGATTTACTCAACTTATTGAACAAAAGCTAAAAGATGTTATACCCGATTTTTGAATATTTCGACAAAGTAATGGATATCCCTGGCACAGGGGTGTTTCGCTATATCTCTTTCAGAGCAGGGATGGCAGCACTCTTGTCATTGATCATCACCATTACTTTTGGGAAAAACATCATTGATTGGATTCGCAATAAGCAGATTGGCGAGACTGTTAGAGACTTAGGATTAGAAGGCCAAAATGAAAAGAAAGGCACGCCAACTATGGGCGGCTTGATGATCATGGCTGGTATCATTATTCCTACTTTACTTTTTGCCAATGTCAATAATGTGTACATCATCTTATTGCTGATCACTACTGTTTGGTTGGGAGGAATTGGCTTTTTGGATGACTATATCAAAGTATTCAGAAAAAATAAAGATGGACTTGCTGGAAGATTCAAGATTGTAGGTCAGATTGTCATTGGGATCGTTGTCGGGGCTACACTTTACTTCCATGATGGAGTAGTGGTAAGAGAGTTTACCAACCCTGTTTCTATTGAGGAGGGTGTGGTCGAGACACCTGCTTTCAAAGATGTCAAGACGATGAAAACTACCATCCCGTTTATGAAAAACAATGAGCTCAATTACGAGCGCATATTTGGATTCTTGGGTGAGGCTGCTACACCGATTTTCTACATCCTGATCGTGATCTTCATTGTGACAGCGGTATCCAATGGAGCCAATATCACGGATGGAATAGATGGACTCGCTGCGGGGACCTCAGCCATTATTGGATTGACGATCGCCATTTTCGCCTACATTTCTGGCAACGCCATTTTCTCCCAATACCTGAATGTTTTCTTCATTCCAAATTCTGGTGAGTTGGTGATTTTCTGTGCTGCTTTTGTCGGCGCTTGTGTGGGTTTCTTATGGTACAATTCCTATCCAGCACAGGTTTTTATGGGAGATACCGGAAGTTTGATGTTAGGTGGAGTGATTGCAGTTTTGTCTTTTGCTTTAAGAAAAGAACTGTTGATTCCAGTATTATGTGGGATTTTCGTAATTGAGAATGCCTCAGTGATCATTCAGGTGTCCTATTTCAAATACACCAAAAAGAAATATGGTGAAGGTAGAAGGGTCTTTTTGATGTCCCCACTTCATCATCATTATCAAAAGAAAAATATTCATGAAGCTAAGATTGTGACCAGATTTTGGATCATCGGGATCCTATTGGCCATCATCACCTTAGCAACTTTGAAATTGAGATAATATGAACAAGAAGATAGTCATATTAGGCGCAGGCGAAAGCGGATTGGGAGCAGCATTGCTCGCCAAGCAGCAGGGCTATGCCGTGTGGGTATCTGATATGGGTAGCATCTCTGAAGCTCGCAAAGTTCAGCTCCATGCTGCCAATATTTCCTTTGAAGAAGGAAAGCATACAGAAGAGGAAATCCTCAGCGCAGATGAAATCATCAAAAGTCCGGGAATTCCCAATAAAGCTCCTATCGTCAAACTGGCCTTAGAAAAAGAAATTCCGGTGATTGATGAGTTGGAGTTTGCTTTTAGATTTTCCAAGGGAAAAGTGATTGCCATCACCGGTACCAATGGAAAGACCACTACTACGCTCTTGACCTATCACCTGCTTCAGAAGGCAGGCATGGATGTAGGGCTTGCAGGAAATGTAGGGCAGAGCTGGGCAGGGCAATTGGTAAATGGAGACAAAGCTTGGTGGGTATTGGAGGTAAGCAGTTTCCAAATTGATGGATTTGTCACTTTCAAACCAAACGTGGCCATCTTGACCAATATTACGGCAGATCATTTGGATAGGTATGATTACCAATTGGACAAATACATTGCTTCCAAAGTATCGCTATTCAAAAATATGGATGCCAATGATTTGGCGATTGTGAATGGTGACGACTTAAATGTCCACAATGGATTACTCAAAGCACCAATAAAAGCTCAGTTGGCCAAATTTTCAATAGAGCAAGAGCCAAGTGTCGGAGCATTCTATGATGGAGACGTTATCGCTATTCATCATATGGACAGCTTCAATCTAGTCGTTGATCAAATTAATCTAAAGGGTGCCCACAACATGCAAAATACCATGTGCGCGACCTTAGCAGCTATAGCAGCGGGAGTTAATTCAAATGCGATCAAACAGGCTTTGGCTGATTTTCAAAATGCCCCACACCGCATGGAATGGGTAGCAGAGATCAATCAAGTGGCATTTGTAAATGATAGCAAAGGAACCAATGTAGATGCGACAATTTATGCATTGGAGAGCTTCGGAAGCAAATTGGTCTGGATCGCTGGTGGTGTTGACAAGGGCAATGATTACTCCGTGCTTTATCCATTAGTTGAAGAGAATGTAAAAGCTTTGATCTGTTTGGGTACGGACAATGAGAAATTGAAAGCAGCTTTTGCTGGAAGAATCCAAACGATAAGAGAAACTGAAGATATCGCACAAGCAGTTGCTTGGGGCTTGGAGCTTGGGGAAAGAGGATCAGTGGTTTTGCTTTCACCCGCATGTGCCAGTTTCGATCTTTTCAAAAATTATGAAGATCGTGGAGAGCAGTTCAAAGCGGCAGTGATTGCGCTAACAAAAGAAAAAGTCAAATCATGAATAAGGCCAAGGAATTTATAGATAGAAATCTCAAGGGTGACCCAATTATTTGGGCTATTGTGATCCTATTGTCTATCATCAGTATTCTGGTGGTCTATTCAGCGACAGGCACTTTGGCTTACAAATACAAGGGAGGTAATACCGAGACCTATATCGTCAAGCATGCCTTTTTGGTATTCTTGAGCTTGGGAGTGATGTGGGCTGTACATAAGATTCCATATAAGACCTTCGGTATTATTGGGAAGCTCTTGTTATTCATTTCTGTGCCATTATTGTTGTTCACTTATTTCTTCGGTTCCAATATCAACGATGCAAATAGATGGTTGACAATCCCTGTGATTGATCAGGCTTTTCAGCCTTCAGATCTTGCCAAACTTGCGCTGATCGCCACTTTGGCAAGTTTTCTTGCAGGAAAGCAACGCAATATTCGAGACTTCAAAAACACTTTCATTCCGGTAATGATCGCAGTTGGTGTCATCTGCGGATTAATTGGTATTGCCAATATGTCTACAGCAGTTTTGCTTTTGGTGACTTGTTTGCTCTTGATGTTTATTGGAAGAGTACCGATGCGATATACATTTCTAATTGTGATGGTTGGGATGTTGGCCTTGACTGCAGCAGTGTTCTTTGGCCAGCGTGGAGGTACATTTGTGTCCAGGATAGAGAATTTCATTTCTGGTGATGAGATTCCTTATCAAGCAGAACAATCATATATCGCTATTTCCACAGGAGGAATCACTGGGAAAGGTCCTGGGAATTCAGAACAGCGCAATTCATTGCCTCACCCATACTCTGATTTTATCTATGCGATCATTATTGAAGAATATGGATTAGTAGGCGGTGGTGGCGTATTGCTACTCTATCTAGCCTTGTTATACAGAGGCATGCGTATCGTCGCTTCCTCGACCAAGCCATTTGGCGGATTGTTATCTGCTGGATTGAGCTTCGCCCTCGTCTTGCAAGCCATGGTCAACATGGCAGTAGCGGTAGGACTGGGTCCAATCACAGGTTTACCACTTCCCTTACTCAGTATGGGAGGGACTTCCTTGATATTTACAGGTTTCTCCTTGGGGATTATCCTCAGCGTGAGCAGAGGTGATCATGAAGACGCAGAGGACCCTATTGTAGAAGGCAGTAACAAACCAAGAAGAGCATTTCAAACAGCATAAACCCGAAGCACTATCAAGAAGAAAAGCACATATAGAATCATGATCAGCGGTGGCGGAACCGGAGGGCATATTTACCCTGCGATTGCTATAGCCAATGCCTGGAAAGCCAAATATCCAGACAGTGATTTTTTATTTGTGGGTGCCGAAGGTAAAATGGAAATGCAGAAAGTGCCAGAGGCTGGCTACCGCATAGAGGGATTGAAAGTAGCTGGACTTCAAAGAAGTCTTAGTTTATCCAACTTGAGTTTTCCATTCAAACTGCTAAGAAGCCTAAGTAGGGCAAAGCAACTGCTCAAAGATTTTCAGCCTAATGTAGTCGTAGGCGTTGGAGGTTATGCAAGCGGACCCCTATTGTTTGTAGCACAGAACAAAGGAATACCAACTTTGATACAAGAGCAAAATTCCTATGCAGGCTTGACCAATAAGCTATTGTCCAAGCGTGCAAAGAAAATCTGTGTGGCTTATCCGAATATGGAGCAGTTTTTCCCAGCGGATAGATTGATCTACACTGGCAACCCTGTGAGAAAAGATATCATGGAGTTGGATGGGAAAAAGGAGCAGGCCTTGGCGTATTTTGGACTCAATGATGATAGAAAGACACTTTTGGTGCTAGGAGGAAGCCTTGGCGCTCGTACAATCAATCAAGCCATATTGGCTGAGATGGCAGCTTTTGAGCATGGTGACTATCAAGTTTTATGGCAATGTGGGAAATTTTATTTTGCTGAGATGACAGCTCAAGTAGCAGCTTCAGGGCTGAAGCATATCCAAGTTAGAGAATTCATCCGAGAGATGGATTTGGCTTATGCAACTGCAGATTTAGTGGTGTCCAGAGCTGGAGCTCTTTCAGTATCCGAGTTGAGCTTGGTAGGCAAGCCAGTGGTGTTTATTCCATCACCCAATGTAGCGGAAGACCATCAGACCAAGAATGCCATGGCTTATGTATCTCAGGATGCAGCCATCTTACTCAAAGATGCAGATGCAATCGGAAACTTGAAGGCCACCGTAGACAGCATCACCAATGATGAACAAAAAGCCAATGATTTGGCTCAAAACATAAAAAAATTAGCAAAACCAGACGCTGCCACGGCAATAGTGGAAGCCATAGCAGCATTGATCCCATGAAGCTGAGTCACCTACATAGCGTCCATTTTCTAGGAATCGGTGGCATAGGTATGAGTGCCCTAGCTAGGTATTTCAATCACATGGGGCTACCTGTTTCTGGCTATGACAAGACACCTTCACCGCTAACAGAAAAGTTAGCATCAGAAGGGATGCAAATCAGCTTTGTGGATAGCATAGCTGAAATTCCAGATCCAGTCAAAGTCAATAAGGAAAATGCACTGATTGTGTGGACTCCAGCCATGCCAAAGGATTCTGAACAGTTGAATTTCTTCAGAAATGAAGGCTATGCGCTGCATAAGCGTGCAGCAGTTCTTGGGATGATCACAGCTGATATGCCGACCATCGCAGTGGCTGGGACTCACGGTAAGACGACGACTTCGTCAATGGTGGCGCATTTGCTGAAATCTGGTGGCGAAAATATCGCAGCATTCCTAGGAGGGATCACACAAAACTATCAAAGTAACCTGATTCTCCATGACGAGCAGGTAGGAGACTCTACAGTAGTGGTAGAGGCGGATGAGTTTGATCGTTCTTTCCTTCATCTTCATCCCAATACAGCAGTACTGACTAGTGCAGATGCTGATCATTTGGATATTTATGGAGATGACCAAGTGATGATGGATGGATTTAGAGCTTTCTTAGACTTGATTGCTCCTGACGGGAAATTATACATTCAAATCAAGGCCTTCGAAAAATTAGGCAAGTCTGACTTTGGAACAATAAAGGTCACCCAGTACGGCGTCAAAGCTGGAGAAATACAAGCTGAGAACGTCAAGGCTTTGCCGGGGTATTTCAGTTTTGATTTTGTCAAAGGAACTAAAAGAATTAATAACCTAAAGCTGAGAATGCCAGGCTTTCACAATGTGGAGAATGCTTTGCCAGCGATAGCGATTGCTTTGGACTATGGCTTGACTGAGGAGAAAATTACAGCTGGCTTGCAGTCATTCAGAGGAGTGAAGCGCAGGTTTGAAATACATGTGCAAGAGGATAGCAAAGTCTATATTGATGACTATGCACATCACCCAGAGGAAATTTCAGCCTTTTTGGAATCGGTCAAGGCCATGTATCCTTCAAAGCGACTGACAGCCATCTTTCAACCGCACTTGTTCACGAGGACAAGGGACTTTGCAGCAGGATTTTCAGAAAGCTTGTCCTTAGCGGATGAAGTGATTCTCTTGGATATCTATCCTGCAAGGGAATTGCCAATCGCAGGAGTGACTTCAGAAATGCTGCTAACTGATATCAGTGCTGATAAGAAATCCTTGCAAAGTAAAGAAGCAATCTTGAATTACCTGAATGCCAATAGACCAGAAGTTTTGGTCACCATAGGCGCAGGAGATATTGACAGATTAGTAGAACCGATAGCTAAATGGATGAGAGATGAAAAATAGAACGAAAAAAACGATCGTTTTTAGCCTCTTGGTCATGGTGCTGGCAGGCTTTATCGGGTTTGTAGAGAAGCAAAGTGCAGACAAACGACTCAATCAGGTTCATGTCAAAGTGAATCCTATTGCAGATGTATACTTTGTAGATGAAAAGGATTTGCTTCAAAGATTGGAGACTGAGTTCCCGCTTCTGAAAACAGGAGTGTTGGTTAGTGAATTGAATCTCAACCAAATTGAAAAAAAGGTGAAGAGTCATCCATTTGTAAAAAATGCAGAAGTCTTTAGTGATTTGAAAGGCAATATATGGGTAGAGATCGATCAGCATAAACCCATGGCTAGGATTATCAGACCTATGGCAGCTGACGGTTACATTTCTACGGAAGGCGTCATATTACCTACTTCACCGAAGTATACGACGAGGGTATTGACTATAGAGGGAAGCTATGCTGAGCGATTGCTTCAAGAAGAAAAGCTTGGAGCTGAGTACCAAGGTTTGCTAGACTTGATCAAGTTTATCGAAAAGGATGACTTTTGGAAAGCTCAAATCACAGGTCTAGAACTCAATAGGAAAAATGATATCCGCATGTATCAGCAAGTAGGTAAGCAGGTGATAGAGTTCGGTGCAGCGGAGCAGATTGAAGAGAAATTCAAGAAGATAATACTCTTCTACGATGAGATTCTACCTGCCAAAGGTTGGAATACATACAGCAGAGTGAATGTAAAATATAAGGATCAAATCATTTGTGAATAATAGAATGGCTATGGAAAATGACAAATTAATCGTCGGTTTAGACATCGGGACCACCAAAATCTGCGCAATTATCGGGCGCAAGAACGAGTTTGGGAAATTAGAAGTGCTAGGTATGGGTAAAGCGGTCTCTGATGGAGTCATTAGGGGTATCGTGACCAATATCGACAAGACTGTCAATGCTATCCAAAAGGCAGTGCAAGATGCTTCTGATATGGCTGATGTAGATATCGCAGAGGTGATTGTCGGTATAGCAGGTCAACATATCAAAAGCACAGTACACCATGGTGTGACTTTTCGCAAAGCCAATGAAGATGAGATTACTGTTGAAGATGTCAGAAGACTATCCAATGACATGGAGAACATCGTCGTTCCTCCTGGTAATTCTATCATTCATGTGATGCCTCAGGACTATACTGTAGATTATGAAGATGGAATCAAAGATCCTGTAGGTATGTCTGGTTCTAGACTTGAAGCTGATTTCCATATCATCACAGCACAGACCACCGCGATTAACAACATCAATAGATGTGTAAAGAGAGCAAGTTTGATTTCCAAAGACCTGATCCTTGAACCTTTGGCAAGCTCACTTTCTGTATTGAGTGATATCGATAAGGAAGCTGGAGTATGCTTGGTAGATATCGGTGGTGGGACTACGGATATAGCCATTTTCTATGATAATATCATCAGACATACTGCTGTGATTCCTTTGGGAGGTAATATCATCACTACAGATATCAAAGAGGGATGTATGGTCCTGCATCACCAAGCAGAATTATTAAAGACAAAATTTGGAAAAGCCATAGCCGAAGAAGCCAACCCAAATGAAATTGTCTCTATTCCAGGCTTGAGGAATAGACCTCCAAAAGAGATCTCAATCAAAAACCTTGCAGCCATCATTCAAGCCAGAATGGAAGAAATTATAGAGTACGTGCAAAACGAGCTTGTAGCTAGTGGGCATTACAAAAAGCTGGCAGGAGGAATTGTCTTGACGGGTGGTGGTTCGCAGCTACAAGGTGTAGCTCAGCTCTTTGAATATATGACTGGACTAGATACCAGAATAGGTTATCCAAATGAGCACCTTGGTAAGTGTAAGATTGAAGAAGTAAAGAGTCCAATGTACGCTACTACGGTAGGATTGGTATTGGCTGGCTTCAAGTCTATCGATGATAGGGATACGCAATATAACGAAAGAACCAAGCAGGTAAAGGAGCATGAAATGAATGTCAGAACAACAAAAACCATGGCATCAGGAGATAACCTCTTTTCCAATATTCGTAACAGACTCAAAGATATGATCGGTAGTGATATCGATGAAGATAGTAATTACTAGGGCTTATCGAATTGTGGGGAGTTGAGCGGTCTTACTGCTCAATTCCCCCTTGATCAAGCGCTGAAACATATGAAAAACAAGTTCACCAACAAATAATTTCAAAATGTCAGATAACATGAAAGATTACAAGTTTGATCTTCCAAAAAATCACAAATCTATCATCAAGGTGATAGGTGTTGGAGGAGGTGGTTCCAATGCGGTGAACCACATGTACAATCAAGGTATCAAAGATGTGGAATTCGTAGTAGTCAATACGGATGCGCAGGCTTTGAAAAGTAGCCCAGTGCCCTTGCGCTTGCAGTTAGGTGCCAACCTAACCGAAGGTCTTGGAGCGGGTGCCAATCCAGAGAGAGGTAGGAATGCCGCTTTGGAAAGCAAAGAAGAGATCAGAGAGTTGCTGTCTGATAATACCAAGATGGTGTTTATCACCGCTGGTATGGGTGGTGGTACTGGGACTGGTGCTGCTCCAGTGATCGCCAAGATTGCCAAGGATTTGG
Organism: Belliella buryatensis; assembly: GCF_900188245.1. Lineage (GTDB taxonomy): Bacteria > Bacteroidota > Bacteroidia > Cytophagales > Cyclobacteriaceae > Belliella > Belliella buryatensis. The sequence goes on from NZ_FZOK01000002.1 coordinate 163,283, forward strand.
ATATCCTCACGGTAGGGATCGTGACGGCTCCGTTCATGTTTGAGGGAAGAAAGAAAATGTCTTCCGCACAAGCAGGGATTGAAGCTTTGAGAGAAAACTGTGATACCGTTCTCGTGATCCTCAATGACAAATTGAGAGAAGTCTACGGTAATTTGGCTATCCGTTCTGCTTTTGCTAAAGCTGATAATGTCCTTACCACGGCAGCCAAGTCAATTGCTGAAATCATCACTGTTCATCAAGACGTCAATGTGGATTTTGAAGATGTGAAGACAGTCATGAAGGATGCTGGGGCTGCGGTAATGGGTTCTGCGGTAGAAGAAGGCGAAGGCAGAGCGATCAAAGCTGCTGAGAAAGCAATCGCCTCTCCACTTTTGAACAATGTGGATATCAAGGGTGCTCAGAAAATATTGCTTTCCATCATGTCTGGTGAGGAAGAGGAATTGTCTATGGACGAATTGAGCGAAATCACGGAATACATCCAAGAGCGTGCAGGTGCTGATGCAGAGTTGATCTTCGGTCAAGGTATTGATCAAGATTTAGCTAAAGCCATCCGTGTAACTGTAATTGCTACAGGTTTTGAGATGGATAGCTTGACGACCCCTACAGCAGCTAAGGCTGTAGAAACTAAAGAGGAGAAAAAAGTAGAAGTATCAGAAGCTATTGAAGAAGAGAATGTCAAAAAAGTAATTCACCTCGAGTCTGGCAAAACGTCAAGCGTAGAGGAAAATGCTACAGCTCAGTCTGGACAGACGTTTACCTTCACTTTCCAAAAGCCTCTTTTTCCAACTCCTGCAGAGAATAATTTCAACCTAGAGCAACCAAAAGCTGTTGAATCAGCGCAATCTGTAACGCCTAAGCAAATAGAGGTGGAGCAAGAAGAGGAACCGGAATTTGAGTTTGTCAAAGCCAATGCAGCAGAGCCTGAGAAGAAGGTCTTTGCATTGGAAGAGGAAGAGCCAGAGCTACAAGCTTCACAAAAAGAAGAAACGCCAACTGAAAGCCCTGCTTACAGCAATGACTATTACGAGCAATTGAAGCAGAAGGCCATACAAAGAGCACATGAGCGTTTTGAGAAGTTGAAAAGCTTAAAAAACAATGCGCACAACCCAGAGGAATTCAAGGATAAGTTGGAAACTCCAGCTTATGTGAGAAGACAAGTGAAGCTGAATGATGTGCAGCACAGTTCTGAGAGAAGCATCTCAAGATTCAATCTGACTGATGACAATGAATTCTTGAAGAACAATAGATTTCTACATGACAATGTTGATTAAGTCTTAGTACTTAATCAACATTTCAGCCTGGGAACGAAGCAATTCCATGTACAGCCTGTTGGTGAGCAGGTTATCTGACATATTTTCCTCGATCTTCGCAAATTTGAGTTTGAGGGGAAGTACATGCATCCCTAGGTAATGGAAGATGTCGGTGAGGTGGCTCAATGCGATGCCACCCCCGCCTATTCCTGAAGATATCCCCATCAGGGCACATTTTTTATCTCTAAAAGTGTTGGGATATGTCATCCCATCAATAAAAGCTTTCAATATTCCTGGGAAGGAACCATTGTACTCTGGGACAATAAACACAAATTTTTCTCCTGTCCTGACTTGATCATGAAAAGCATTGTAGCCAGGATTTTTTCCATTGTTTTCGTAGAGTGCTGAAAAAATAAAATCCGCTGGCAGATCTCGCATATCTAAAATTTCCGATGCTACTTCCATGGAAGCTAAGGTTTCTTGATATATACCAGCGAGTTGTCGCGAAAGTGAATTCTTGCGGTTGGTGCCTACAATAATTTTGATCATAATTTTTTCTTTAGGAACAAATACAAAGTAAAGGCGGAATAGTTTAAACAAAAATGAATTCCTTATTTTAGACCAAAATTTAAAGTAATGCGACAGGAACCTCAAATAGACTATACAACCCAAGTACAACATGCCGTAGATCATATTCACCAAGTATTTGTAGATCCAATTTCCATTGGAATTATCTTGGGGACTGGCTTGGGGCAGTTGATACAACAGATCGAAATCGAGCATGAGATTCCGTATCAGGAAATTCCATTTTTTCCTGTTTCTACAGTGGAGAGTCATAGCGGGAAGTTGATCATTGGGAAGCTTTCGGGTAAGCGAGTATTGGCTATGCAAGGGAGATTTCACTATTATGAAGGCTACTCTATGAAAGAGGTGACTTTTCCAGTGCGCGTGATGAAGCGATTGGGTGTCAAGCAGCTGATTGTTTCCAATGCAGCAGGTGGTTTACATCCCGACTATCAGGTTGGTGGGCTGATGATACTCAATGACCATATTGATCTTTTTCCTGAAAATCCACTGAGGGGGAAGAATTTGGATGCATTCGGCGTGAGATTCCCAGATATGAGTGAGCCATATAGCAGGAAGCTGATCAACAGCGCTTTGGAGATTGCTCAGGAAAATAAATTGGAAATCAATCAGGGTATTTATGCTGGCGTACAGGGGCCTAACTTAGAAACCAAAGCGGAATATAAATATCTGAGGACCATCGGAGCAGATGCGGTAGGGATGAGTACGATTCCAGAGGTCATCGTGGCAAGGCACATGGATATGGAAGTCTTTGCAATATCAGCCATCACAGACTTGTGTTCTCCAGGGAATATCAAGAAAGTGAGCATCGCAGAGGTACTAGCTGCTGCCGCCATCGCCGAACCCAAAATGTCCTTGATCATTAAAGAGCTGGTAAAGCGGGAAGGGTAGTTTTATTGTACCAAGTACCAAGTAAGAGGTGTTGATGAGTGAATATGGTCGGTAGAGGTGAGAGAATTGAGATTTGAGAAGCAAGAGAAAAGAGTTTAGAGAAAGAAGTAAGAATAACGATACTAGATACAGATGATATGGGACTTGAGATATGAAATTTTTTGTCTTGCGCACTAGTGATGATTTTGATTGAAAAGGGAAACTATTTATCACATTCTCTGCTACTTTATTACAATTACACCAACCAGAAAAAATATAATAAAATCAAAAAATGCACAACCTCACCCCAATAACCCAATCAACTAATAATCAACAACCTTCAAACCTTCCAACTTTATAACCTTTCAACTATTCCCCATGACCTATTTCGAAAAAGCAAAATCAGCTGCTGCATACATCCAATCTCGAGTTGCTAAAGAAGCAGACACTTTGGTGATTTTGGGTTCTGGTTTGGGTGGGTTTGTGGAGGTTTTGGAAGAAGCTGTTTCCATTCCTTATGGCCAGATTCCATATTTCCCTGTCTCTACAGTTGCTGGTCACTCAGGTGAGTTGATGCTGGGTAAGGTTGGAGACAAATGGATCTGGGTAATGAATGGGCGGTTTCATTACTATGAAGGCTATGAATTGGGTGAGACAGTATTTCCTTTAAGAGTTTTGAGTTTGCTGGGAGTAAAGAACTTGGTCGTATCCAATGCTGCGGGTGGCTTAAATCCTGATTTCAAAGTGGGTGATTTGATGCTGATCACAGATCATATCGACAAGTTTCCATCTAATTCACTCAGAGGCAAAGATGCCACAGATTTTGGAGTAAGGTTTCCCGATATGAGTGAGCCTTATGATCTAGAGTGGAGAAACCTAGCTAAGGAAAAGGCAAAATCTTTACAAATCAACCTAAGAGAGGGAACATATACAGGAGTGACTGGTCCAAGTCTAGAAACAAAAGCAGAAATCCAGTATTACAGAACTCTGGGTGGTGATGCCGTAGGGATGAGTACTGTCCCAGAAGTGATCGCTGCCAATCAAATGGGGATGAAAGTTCTCGGCATCTCCGTGATTACCAATGAATGCAATCCAACTGACAACAAGCTCTTTGCACATGATGATGTAGTAGAAGTGGCCACCAAATCTGGTAAAGCTATGCAGGAATTGGTAAAATTAGTTTTGGAAACTAAAATTTTTTAAATTGACTATCAATAAGTTATGCTTTGTCTTGAATAATTTTCAACTAAATATTATTGGGGGGTAAAATTTACTAGTTTACCAAAGAATTAAATAGAGCGCTTGATTTTTAGTTCAACCCATCCAATGGTTGGTTTGGGTAATTGTTAAAATAATAAATTATTTAATTATGAAAAAAGTAATTTTATTTACTGTAGTGATGTTTTCCAGCTTTTTTTTAAGTCAAAACATTGCTCAAGACGCTAATATTGAGCCAATACTCGATGGCGGTGGCGAAAAAGTAAATTGGTATTATTTTGATTGCCCTTATAATAGTGGTAAAGAATGCAAGACAAATTCAAGCTCTCAGTTTTGTGCAAAATCAAAAACGAAACCTATCGGAGCTTGATAATATTTATTTGAGTAAGATTCTGTTCGGAGTTGACTTCGAACAGAATCTCAGTAATTAATTTTAAATTATGAAATTGATAAATTCTTTAGTAGTTGTTGCACTCTTACTTATTTCATGTAATCGATCTGATGATTCAACAATCGGACTGCAAGAGGTTGAATTTAGTGTCCGAGAGTATTTTATTAATACTGAGGATAAACTTTCTCAGTTCTATTATTTTAATCAAGTAAAAAACGATTCTTTGTTTGTTTTTAATGTTTTCAGTCATAGTTTAGAAATAATTGATATTAAAATGAAAGAAAGACTGAGTCCTATTAAATTTGAATTCAATGGTCTAAATGCAGTAAATGGAATAAGATCTTTTTATTACCATAATAAAGATTCGATATTTTTTTCAGAAGACAATCTGAGTATTGCTTTGTTGAGTTCAGAGGGGGAATTGATAGACAGATACTCGAATCTAGAAAATAGCCTTTCATTTTTAGATTCTGAAAAAGTTTATAGAAATATGCCCTCGATGGAATTCTCTTCTCAGTTATTATATAACTCAATAAATAAAGAGATCATTATCTATCATCAAACTTTTAATCAGAAGGATAAGAAAAGTATTTTTAGTAAATACTCTATAAAATCTCGAAAAAGTAAGATTCTACCCACTTACTACCCAGAAGAATATTTAAATCAGAGATTAGATCTAAATAAACTGTTTTTGACATCTGCCATTTTGAATCAGGGTTATTTAGTTTATATTTTTTTCAGGAAGTCCAAAAATTACTAGCTATGATTTTAATTCTGATAAAGTAACAATTAAAAGTCATTTACAATACGGGAATAATAAACTTGTTTCCGAAATGGTTCCTTTTGGAGAGGTTTCTCATGAAGAGAAACAAAGGTTTATGATGGATAATCCTTTTTATTTTAAGATTTATTTTGACGAAACTCGGAAATTGTATTTAACATTAAGTAGTCCTCCAAGACCAGGGTCAACAGAAGAAGATTTTCATTATGTGAATTACAATACCATTCATGTGACTATTTTTGATAAAGAATTAAACCAGTTAGCTAGAATCACATTACCAAAAAAGGATATTTACAATGTGGGATTTTCATTTGTTTTTTCAGAAGGACTGTGGATTTCCTATAATTCAAAAAATCAAGATGACGAATCATATATTAAGGGGGATTTGATAAGATTTAATGTTATTGATTGATGGGACGATAAGGTTTTGGTCTTGTCTTAATTATTATTATTCCGAACCAATTCCGGTATCCAAAAACTAATGAATTTGATATTTTCTCCCAATTCACATAGTCCTTTTTACCCAGACCAAAACATTTTTTTGCTACTTCCCTACATCTGCTTAACTTCGTCGGAGAATTTCCTTATCAATCGACTATGTCCCTGATCGTTCAGAATCTCACCAAAATCTATGCGCAGCAAAAGGCCCTTGACCAAGTTTCCTTTGAAGCTGAAAAAGGGCAGGTTTTGGGTTTTTTAGGACCTAATGGCGCGGGGAAATCTACCACCATGAAAATTGCCACAGGTTTCCTTCTCCCAGATGAAGGAGATGTGCTGATCAATGGCATTTCGGTTTTACAATCTCCCAAGGAAGTTTCTAAGCTGATTGGCTACCTTCCAGAGCACAATCCATTGTATTTGGAGATGTATGTAAAGGAGTTTTTGGGATTTATAGCAGGACTTTATGGAATAAAGGGGCAGCAAGCAAAAAAGCGAATCGATGAATTGATTCCGCTTTGTGGTTTGGAGGTAGAAGCACACAAAAAGATCCATCAACTTTCTAAAGGATACAGACAGCGTGTTGGTTTAGCCAAAGCACTGATCCATGATCCTGAAGTAATCATCTTGGATGAGCCGACCACAGGTCTAGACCCTAATCAATTGGTGGAAATACGTGCTTTGATTAAGAAAATCAGCAAGGAAAAAACCCTGATCCTCAGTACCCACATCATGCAGGAAGTGGAAGCCATCTGCGAGAAAGTAGTGATTATCAACAAAGGAAAGATCGTAGCCTCTGACCTTTTATCCAATCTAAAGTCTGAAGCGGGTAAAGTAGCGCTGACTTTAGAAACAGAAGAGTCTTTAGAATTGGATTGGTTTGAGGGGATTGGAAAAGTTGAATTTGTGCCTAACAAGCAATCTGCTGTTTCGATTCTCGTTGAAGATGGAAGTGTCGGAAGAAAAGCTTTACTTCAAATTGTACAAGAAAAAGAGTTGAATTTGATTAGTATTCAGCAAAAGGAAAAGAATTTGGAATCTATTTTTCAACAAATCACCCAAAGTAAATAATTTGATGCGCGCATTATATTGGAAAGAAATCAACACATTTTTTGGAAACCTATCTGGGTTTCTGATTTTGGCTGTTTTCTTGATTTCCATTGGTTTGATGGTCTGGGTTTTTCCTGACTCGTCAGTATTGGCTTATGGTTTCGCGGATTTGGAGCCACTTTTTGTCTATACACCTTATGTTTTCACTTTTCTGATTCCTGCGATCACGATGAAGATGATTGCGGAAGAAAGGAAATCAGGGACTTGGGAAATTTTGAGAACTTCACCACTAGGAGATTTGGCAATTATACTGGCAAAATTTCTAGCTGCTTTTACACTGGTTTTTATCGCCGTGTTACCCACTTTAGTCTATTATTACAGCATTGTGCAGCTAGGTGAACCTGTAGGGAATATTGATCATGCTGGATTCTTTGGATCTTGGATTGGACTTTTGCTGATTGGGGCGGTCTTCGCTTCCATTGGGATTTTTGCCAGCGCATTGACAAGCCATCAGATCATCGCGTTTATTTGGGGAGTTTTTATGATTTTCCTGCTTTACTTCGGATTGACGGCATTGGTTCAGCTGCAAGTGATGTCTTCCTTTGCACTTTTGCTGGAGGAGTTGAGTTTGAGTTACCACTATGAAAGTATGAGTAGGGGAGTGATCGAAGCGCAAAATGTAGCTTACTTTCTCTCCATCATGATATTGATGTTAGGTTTGACTGTTATTTTGATTCGAAGAAAATGAAAAATAAGAGCAGCAAGCAAATCCTCAAAATACTCGGTGTCATCCTCCTGACCATCGTTGTCATCAATGTGCTTTTCAGTCTGATTGATTTTAGAATTGACTTGACAGAAGAAAAAAGATATTCGCTACATCCTGCAACAATTGAGGTTTTGGAGAACTTGGAAGATCCTCTCGAAGTGGAAATTTTACTCTCAGGTAACCTGCCTGGAGGGATGCGAAGATTGCAAAGATCGATCGAGCAAACAGTTAGAACATTCAATGCTTACAGTTCTCAGAAAATCAGTTTTTACTATTTAGATCCTTTGACTTTGCCTCAGGAAGAACAAGAGGATTTTGTAGTGGCATTGACAGAATATGGAATACAACCCACCAATTTGTTTGTCACAGAAGATGGGGGTCAAAAGACAAAAATGATTTTTCCTGGCGTGCTTGTCAAGGATCCTGAGTACGAAGCTGGAGCGTTGATTCTGAAAGGTGAAAAAGGGATGTCGCCTGACGAGATATTAAATAACTCTGTCGAAAATCTTGAATTTGAATTGATCAATGCTATCCGTAAACTTGTCAGTAAGCAACAATATGCAGTCGGCATGTTGATGGGCAATGGTGAGTTGGAGGGGGATGATGGGTTTGGGATCGTAGAAGCATTGGTGGAGGATTTTGAAGTTTTCAAGATTCCATTGGAGCAAGCAAAAAAGGTAGAAGATTTGGATCCCTTCGATGTGCTGATCATAGCTGGTCCGAAGGAGACTTATTCAGAGAGAGAAATTTACATTGTCGATCAATACTTGATGAGAGGCGGGAATCTTGTCATTTTGCCCAATGCTTTGGCTTATGATATGGATGAAGCTGGTGGAGATGGAACAGTGGCTATGCCCTTCGATAATGGGCTGGATCAGCTGCTCTTTAGGTATGGTATTCGGGTCAACAAGGATTTTGTTCAAGACATGAATTTTGGATACCACCCTGTGATGGCAGGTAATTTTGGGGATCAGCAGCAGTTGGTTCCTTTGCCTTGGCCATTTTACATTGCCGCAGGGAGGATGGCAAAGCATCCTGTTTCCAAAGGCCTAGATCAGATCGTTTTTAGATTTACTTCAAGCTTAGATACAGTCAAAGCTGATGGTGTGAAGAAAACGCCCTTGATCTTTGGATCTGATTTTGGAAAGAAACTAGCAGCACCTGTTCGGGTTGCTTTTCAGGATATGGAGGATGGACCTGACTTGGAATCCTATGCCTTACAAAACCTCCCGCTACTTTATTTACTGGAGGGAGACTTCACATCTTTGTTCAAAAACAGATTTTTGCCTGATGGGATGCCAAAGGAAGGTTTTTTGGAATCAAGTAGGCAAGGAAAAGTATTTGTAGCAGGTACTGGAAGGCTATTTGAAAGTTCTTTTGATCCGAGGTCAGGCGAACCTTTGCCAATAGGCTTGGATCCTTACAGTGATATGCAGTATGGCAATCGGTTATTGCTTCAAAACATGATCAATTATTTGGTCGAGCCAGAAGGTATCATCGCCAGCAGGACCAAGCAATTCCAAATCCGTCCGCTCAACAAAGTAAAGGTCAGTCAAGAGAAAGTAAAATGGCAAGTGATCAATGTGGTGCTGCCAGTGGTATTGTTGGGTTTACTTTCATTGGTTTGGATGTTTGCTCGCAAAGGCAGATAAGGTGCAAAGGAATGTAATTGAAATGAATATGTTGATTTTCAGACTTTAAAAACTTGCCCGTCGAGGCGGATTTAAATATTGAGAAAACTGACAGACCCCCGTCGTTAGATACATCTATTTTTATGCGATTCACCGGCCACGAAGTGGTCAAACCTCTCAATAGCCTCGGGTGAAACCCGTGGGAAAAAATGACAAAGTCACTACCAACTTCCGACCCTAGAAGGGTCGAATTCTCATTCACAAAAAGGTTAATCATTTTAGAGCTATTGATCTCTCCTTCGTGTTACGTTCTGAAAATAGTTGATACTTTTTTCAATTAAAGGAGTTCAACCCCTTTCGGGGTTGTGGATTGTCGATAATTTTTTTTCCGTGGGTTTAAAACCCACGGCTATTGAAAAGTTTAACTACTTCGTAGTTTGTTCATTTAGGATTTGAATGGCTTTATATCAAAAACCTGATGAATTAATAAGCTTTTAAGCTGCAGGTTCATTGTTCTAAAATTTTTTTGTTTTACATTTTTGATATTGGGATGTTTTCTTTCGCATTTTAGTAGACTATTTTCTACCACTCCTAAAATTTCTCAGCATTTCTTTGCTCCTTTGAAATCTTTGCGAGAAGCTTTCCTCCATCATCCTTTTGAATTCCTCGTTTCCATCACTTTTTTTCAATCAAAATTCCCGTCATTGACTGTCTTTATGATTTTATTTATAAATTTACCCTGTTATAATATTTCGACATTAAATAAGCCTTATCGATATGAAATTCATTGTTTCTTCTTCTGCCTTATTAAAGCAGCTTTCAGCGATCAACGGGGTAGTGACTACCAATCCGGTTGTGCCTATTTTGGAAAACTTTCTTTTTGAAATCAAAGAAGGAAAATTGACCATTACAGCATCAGATCTGCAAACTTCCATGATGACAGAAATTGACGTGGAAGCGAAAGAAGATGGAAACATTGCTGTGCCTGCGAAGATTCTGATCGAAACACTCAAGAACCTTCCTGAACAGCCAGTGACTTTTAGCATTGATCATGATACTTACAGCATTGAGATCAGCTCTGATAATGGTCGCTACAAATTAGCAGGGGAGAATGCCACGGATTTCCCAAAAATTGCCGCAGTAACCAATGCTTCCTCTGTGGATATGTCTACTGAAGTTTTGAGTAGCGCAATTAGCAATACCATTTTTGCAACTAGCAACGATGAATTGAGACCTGCCATGACGGGGGTGTACATCAACTTGAGCAGCACCAATACTACTTTTGTTGCTACAGATGGACATAGATTGATCAGGTACAGAAGAGTGGATGTGGCTTCGCAGGATGCTGCCAGCATCATCATTCCAAGAAAAGCGCTTAACTTATTGAAGTCTACTTTGCCATCTGAGAATATCCCTGTGACTGTAGAATTCAATAGCTCTAATGCATATTTCAATTTTGGGAGCATCAAAATGATCTGTAGATTGATCGACGAGCGTTTCCCGGATTATGAAAATGTCATCCCAGTTGACAATCCAAACCACATGACGATTGATAGACTTGAGTTTTTGGGTTCTCTAAGAAGAATCGCGATCTATGCAAACAAGACTACCCACCAGGTGAGGTTGAAGCTAGCGGGTAGCGAATTGCAAATCTCAGCTGAAGATTTGGATTTCTCTAATGAAGCCAATGAAAGACTATCTTGCGAGCATGATGGGGAAGACATTGAGATCGGATTCAATGCAAAATTCTTGGTAGAGATGCTGAATAATATTTCTTCCAAAGAGGTAACACTTCAGTTTTCAGCACCAAACAGAGCTGGTCTCATCGTGCCTTCTGACAAATCTGACAATGAAGACATCTTGATGTTGGTGATGCCAGTGATGTTGAATAATTATGTATAAAAAATGGTTTTAGATACTTTTCTGCTCTCGTAGAATTGATATATGTAAATATTCAAAAAAGCCCCTTTAGATTGGGGCTTTTTTAGTATAAAAATCCAAAAAGATACAATGGGATTTTGTTACCAATACCATGGAGCATTTCATCAGCAGCTACAAAAGAATCTGGAATATTGGCTATCTGATTGAAATTTTTGTTTTTTCCTCCAATCTCAAATTCGAATTTATTGTCAATTAAAAAATCACCATTTTTTGCTGTTGTGAGAGATGCACCACTGTTTTCAAGTTGATTATAGAAAAAAGTCTCTCTGATATTTCCTTGGTTTTGGTTTTCCAATGCGAGGGCATAAATAAGGTTGGTATTTGAGAGATAAATCTTGTCTGGTTTATTCATCATGCTTATTCCTTTAGAAGAGCTCCTCAGATTTTTGATTAGTTTGGACACTTCCAACATATGAAGCATTTCAAGTAGCCTTGGTCTTGTCGTTTCTGTTTTTTCTGCAAGTTTTGTAATGTTTGGACTGAAAGGAACAGAAGTAGAAAGAAGATAAAGAAGCTTTTTCAATTTTGCCTGAGTACTTGTAGATATGTCTTTTCCTTCTGGTAGATCATAATCAATGATGACGTTTATCAGTTGATTGATTTTAGAAGTATAATCTCTTTCACCCTCCAAGAAAAAGGGATAAGCGCCAGTTTTTTTATAAGATTCAAATTCCAACATCAAATTGGGTATCAACTCTTGAATCTGATATGTGATTTTCTGATGGTCATTTAAGAGCGTATCGAAAGAATAGATTTCCAGATTTATTTTCAATTTTAGACTAAGGTATTCTCTAAATGATAATTCAGATAATTCAAAATAGACCAGTCTTCTACTCAAATCTGCTTGAGATTTTTGCAGTTCCAAAATTGAAGACCCAGATATGATAAGCTTCAGATCAGGATAGAAATCATAAATATTCTTTACTGCAGTTTGCCAATCCTCATATTTATGAACTTCATCCAATAGTAGATTTCTACCTCCCAAATGATAAAACCTTTCTGCTAGTTCAACCAAGTTATTTTGTTTGAAATATAAGTCATCCAAACTCAGGTAGAGAGATTTGTCAAGTGGCAAGTTTTCTTTGAGATATTGCAGCATCAATGTTGATTTGCCTGTTCCTCTAGCGCCCAAAATACAAATTCCTCTGCCACTCCAGTTGATCTTCTGGTAATGACTTCTCTTAAAGTCTGTCTTCACAGACTGTAATAAGTTTCTATATCTATTTAATAATGCTTCCATTGTATCTTCAAAGATACACAATAAATTTAAAAACGCATCTTGGAAGATGCGATTAAATTGTAAAAATGTATTTTTGGAAATACAGTTTGTTTGTATCAATTGTATCTTTAGATCTTGGTATTTGAAGGTTAAGGTAAAGCTAATTCAAATAGCCCTCCGTTCTAAGGGAGGGCAAAAGCAACATTCCAATTGAAAAGAATCGCAACTTCGATTGACACCTGCTTTAGCTGGAGTCAAACAAATCAATGATTCAGTTTAGGCTTTAACCAAATCAATAACCAGTCTCTAATCCCTCAATAACTTAATAAACTTAATTTCTAATCAACTTCTTTAACCTCCAAAATCCAACTTTCCAGCGCTTTCAAATCTACCCTGACTGTTCCTTGACCAGCATGGACATGTAGTTTCGCCTTGGCTGACTGGTATAGCTTTTCCTCCAATTCATATTCTCCATCTTCCAATCCCCAAGCGGTGATGATGCTGGCAGGGATTTGTAAGTCAAAACCAAAGGTGTCATTATGATCAAAATTGGTAATGATGATGAGTTTTTGATCATGCGACCACCTGACATAAGAGAATACTCGGTCATTGTACCATGCTGTATTGGTTCTGTTGAAAGCATGTATTTCGGCATAATTGCCCGCTAGCGCAGGACTTTTGATCGTGAAATTCAATAATCTTTTATAGAAATCTCTGAGCTCTTTTTCAGAAGTACTGAGTTGACCTCCATCAAATTTCCCATCATTCATCCATCTTTGATGGTGGGGAACGCCAATGTAATCGAAGATAGACGTCCTACTCGCACTTCCAAACCCTGCATGCTCTACCGCTGGCTCGCCAACTTCCTGTCCAAAATAAATCATCATTGGTGCTTGATCGACGGTGGCCGAAAGCACTGCAGCAGGTTTGGCGATTTCCGCTTTTCCTGCAAATTCTGGACTGGCAATTCTTTGCTCGTCATGATTTTCTAAGAAATGCAACATGTGCTGACTGATATCAGAAAGCCCCTGCTGAATCTGGATAAGATTGTCAGTGGAGCCTCTGCCTTGCATGATGTTTTTCAGCGTATCATAGAGCTCTACCTTATCGTAGAGATAGTCCATTTTGCCCAATTGGATGTAGTTTCTGTATTCTCTTGGATTGTAAATTTCAGCCAAGAGAAAAGCATCAGGATTAGCCATCTTAATAGCGGAGTTCATGTAACTCCAAAATTCCACAGGAACCATTTCCGCCATGTCAAATCGAAAGCCATCCACACCTTTTGCTGTCCAGAATAGGGCAATATCTCTGAATTTCTTCCATGAGTCTGGTACATTTTTATCCTGCCAAAATTCAAAATGTGCTTCAAAATCAGCTTCTCTGAAATAGTCTGGCAGCTCAGGGAAGTCCTTGCTCCCATCTGGCTTGATACCATAATTTATCTTCACTGTCTCATACCAATCATTGAAATCAGGTCTAGCTTCTCGTGAGCCATTTCCAGTCCATTTGGCAGGGTTTTCATCAAAACTTCCATCAGCTAAGGGGTGATTTTCCCCTCCGAGCGGACGATAGTCACCTTGTGGCAATGGAACTTCAAATACTTTCTCTGAAATGTAATAGAAGTTATTATCTCTTTTGTATGCTACACTAGTATCATCATCGGCTCCAAAGTCTTTGACTCCTTCAGGATTGTTTTTGCCTTCGTACTTTCTTGCCACATGATTGGGGACGATGTCTATCAGAACTTTCAATCCTTGGGCATGGGTTCGCTTGATCAAGGCTTCGAATTCCTCAAGCCGCTTGCTTGGATCATCAGCCAGATCTGGATTGACTTGGTAATAGTCCTTGACCGCGTATGGCGATCCAGCTCGACCTTTGACCACATCTGGATCGTCATTGGATATGCCATAAGCTGTATAATCCCTAATCACGGCATGATGGGGCACACCTGTATACCAAATATGCGTGACTCCTAAGTCTTTGATCTCTTGAAGTGCTTTTTCAGTGAAATCTGAAAACTTTCCAACACCATTTTCTTCTAAGGTACCCCATGATTTATTGGTAGTATTGGTATTTCCAAAAAGCCGTGTAAAAACCTGATAAACGACTACTTTGTGATTTTCTTCCATTTCGGATGTTGGTTCAATAGATTTACTGTCGCATGCCCAAAAGCCTAATGCTAAACTTCCAGCCAGAGACATAGAGGTAAGTAATTTCTTCATAGGCTTAAAGATAAAAAATGTTAGCAGGCTTTAGCAATGAATCAGAGAATTCCCTTTAAACAAAAATCCTGTATGCTATTTTTTGCATACAGGATTTTGATTTTCGATCTTCTCAAGTTTACCTACCAAAAAAATACTTAGCTCCCAGATTAATCTGCCCAAGCCTAGCTTCAAAATTTCTTTCCTCTGAGAAAGGGTTTCTATAGTTAGCTCCATATCTAAAGGTTCCAATATTTGCATCAAAGCCCCATTTTTCATTTGGTAAAAACATAAATGCTGGAAATATAGAGAAATTATAAATGGTGCTTTTTGATTCAGTATGTTGTGACATAGAGTCTCTATTGATCTGTCCAACTATAGCGCTTCCTTCTAAACTGAAAAGAAATACTTCTGAAATGGGAAAGAACTTTCTGACAAAAATTCCACCTGCCAAACTATTACTTCTCCTGTCTTCAAATAGATTGGTAGCAGGATTAATAGTTGGGATTTTGGTTCTGTTAAAATTAATTGTTGGGCCAATGGCAATGGACTCATTCAAAAACACCCCTAAATGAGCTTGTGATGAAAAAAATAAGTTGTATGGTGTCATTCGAGCACCAGTATCATACTTATAAGACTCGAGAGAAAAGGACCCTCCCAGATATTTTGTTCCTTTGGAAAATTGGCCAAAAGAAAGTAAGGGTAAAAAGAATAGAATAAAGAAAAGCTTTTTCATAGCATATAAATATTAGCCTGAAAGGTAAGCTTTAGTTTTGAATTTTAAATTAATTATTTTTTGGGTTAACGTTAAAGTATTAATCTTTAAGCTAGATTTTTAATCCAGCATATCTAAAGATTGAGTTCATGGTTTTTTGAGGACAAATCTTTTATGTCAAAACCCAACCTTTATTTCAATAATCGATACACAAACAAAGTACTTCTCTTGATCAAGTCAGGGTATTGCTTCATATTGATCGTTTCGCTAGGAGAGTGAGCGCCTGAGCCAGACGCCCCAATTCCATCAATACAGTCCAAATATTCAGCGACATAAGAAATATCTCCTGCACCTCTCGACCCCGGATCACCAGCCTTTACTTCTCCGTAACCCATATCTATACTCACTTGACTGAGGATATCTACCAAAGCCATATTGCCATCGGTAGGGGGCATGGAGGGAATCCCATCTTCAAATTCGATTTCTGCTTTGGTTTGATTTAGATTTTTTGAAACTATGGCTCTCATCTTTTCCCTAGCAGCTTCTTTTTGAGGTTCACCCAAAAATCTCAAATCACCCGTAACCAAAGTTTCTCTAGCTACGATATTGGTTTTGCCCAAAGCCTCACCTTTGCCACTAATCGGATTATATGCTACATCTGAACCACCGATGATTTGTCCAGGGTTGAAAGAGAGGTATTGCTCGTCTGCTAACGCTACCCTGAAATCATTGAGGATTCTTGCAGCTTCATAGATTGCGCCGAAGCCAGCATTCTGCTTGAAAACACCAGAAGAATGTACTTGTCTACCCGTAGTTTTGAGTGTCCATCCCGATGCCCCTCTCCGGGCAACGGTAGCAATGTTGAATCCTTGGGCAGTTTCATATCCTAATGCGACATCATGCTGCTTGGCTCGTTCTACAAAATCTAATCGACTGACCCAGCTAGGTTTGCCTGCATTTTCTTCATCTCCAGTGAAGTACACCGTGATAGTTCTATCGTCTAGAAGGCCCAATTCATACAAAGCTTTTAAACTTGCAAAGATCATGGCATTTCCACCTTTCATGTCATTGGCACCTTGACCTTTGGCTGTATTTTCATCCACCATTGTAAACGGGTAAAAAGGCATATCCTTTTCAAAAACAGTATCCAAATGACCAATGAAAAATAATTTTTTACCTTTTGTTCCTTTGCGAGAAGCAACAAAATGTCCAGCTCTCCTCAGTGAATCTGGAAGTGTAACCCATTCAGTTTGGAAACCGATTTTAGCAAACTCTCTTTCATATACTTTAGCTACTGCTCTGACACCTTCTAAATTGAAAGTGCCTGAGTTGATGTTGACAGTTTCTTCCAGAAGTTTGACCGTCTCTTCATAATGCTTTTCTATCTGCGTGATAAGCTTTTGCTCAATTTCATCAAGTTGCTGAGCAGAAATTAAAAAAGGAGAAAAGAAGAAGAAAATTTGGAGGAGTTTGGTCTTCATGTTGTGATTGTAAGGATTCTGTATTTCTTTTGTCTACACAAGATATCCAAATAATCAGATTTATAGAACAAGTCTTCTTGTGAGTGGTTAAAAATTTGATTTTCCATGTTTTTGAATCACTTTATGATTTGATCCGTAAACTTAACATGTCACTTATGCAAAATCGAATGAAGAAAATCCTGTACAGCTTACTATTGATGCTATTTTTGGGGGCATGTTCCGCCAATCTTGAGACCAAGGAAATAGAAACGCCTACCATGGAACTACTAGCTGAAGGCCCACTTTTTGAGGGAGCCAATACCACTACAGCTACTTGGGAATTTGACCTGAGTGAATTATTGGGAGGTGAGGAGTCTAAAATCAGCAAAGCCAAAGTCACTTCTATAGAAGTGATGCTGCAGGAATCTGATGACTTACCTGCGCTAGAAAAGATGGTCTTGGAGATGACTTCCAAAAACACCTCAATGATCAGACTCGGCCTTCATGAAGGTGAATTTCAAGCAAAGGAATGGATCGGCCTGAATGTTGCTGACAAGCAAGAGAATTTGGCCAAGGCTTTTGAAGATGGGAGAATCACTTTTGTTGGAGATTTCGACCTTTTGGATGATGAGTTTTGGGGAAATGTACAATTTCAACTGAGAGTGAAATTCGAATTAGGAATCAAATAATTACCTTAAACACAAAATAACTATGAAAAGATTAATCGCAATAATTGCTTTCTTATTTACAGGTACCTTTGCTATGGCACAGGATGCTGATGCAATCGTAGGTGTATGGGAACCGGGAAATGGTAAGGCGAGAGTAAAAATCGATAATATCGATGGAAAGTTTTATGGAAGAATTGTATGGTTAAAAGAGCCCAATGACCCTGAGACTGGCAAGCCAAAGACAGATGTGAACAATTCTGATGAAAGCATGAAGAATGTGCCTTTGAGAGGATATAGAATGTTGAAGGATTTTGAATACAAAGGTAAGGGGGTTTGGGAAGAAGGAACCATCTATGATCCAGAAACAGGCAATACATACAGTTCTGTGATCACCATGAAGGACGAAAATACTTTAGATATTAGAGGATATGTAGGCGTGAAGACTTTCGGTAGATCGGATACCTGGAGAAGACTAAAAGTAAATTGATCTATGCCAAGTATGAAATTAAAACTCTTATTGGCAAGCATTGCCCTGTTGATGACAGGGCTTTGTCCATTGTTGGCACAGGATGATGACGATGATGATTGGGATATTTATGGAGATTTGGAGTTGGTAGATGATACTAAGGTCAAGCGCTTTGCTAAGCCTACCATCGTGGGCTTGAGTCCTACTCGTTTCTTGAGTTTATCATACGACAGACAATTGCCCTACAATATGAATTTGTCTGCTACGAGATTTCCAGCTAGTGGCAATTCTGGATGGGGAGTAGATGAAGATGCACCAGTATCAGAGACCGGGAGAGTGAATTTCACTGGAGGAATTCGCTTCAATTCTAACATTCCTGTAATATCTAAAAGTAATCTTGTTTGGCAGACGGGGATCAACTACATGCGCACAGGCTACAATATTTCTGATATAGACAATCAAGGAAATGGTACTGGCTTAGCGACGATATTAGACGAAAGAGGTTTGAACAATTTGAATTGGACTAATACCTTCTTTGTCCCTATTAGCGAGCAGAATTTCTTTATCTTTCAAGGATCTTTTGATATGAGTGGAGATTATGGCTGGAATCTACAGCCTTTCAATACAGTCAGGTGGAGTTTGGCGGCTGTATATGCCAAGCGTGTGAGTGAGAATAAGCGATGGGGACTCGGTCTAGCGAGAACTTACAGAGTGGGTAATCTCAACTATGTTCCAGTAGTGATGTATGATGTGACGAGTGCGGATAGAAAATGGGGCACAGAGATTCTATTTCCTGCAAGAGCACATGGAAGATACAATTTTAGCAAGACTTCCCTTTTGTTGTTCGGTTACGAGCTCGAAGGACAATCTTACAGAATCGATCAGTTTTCAGTAGGGAATAATAGTTATGAAATCAGAAGAGGTGAATTAAGACCTAGAATTGAATATCAAAAGCAACTATCGGGACCTTTTTGGATGAATTTTCAGGCAGGTTATAGGATAGACTACACCTTCAATGCAGATGAATTGGAAGGAAGCCGAGAGTTTTTCAGAGGTTTCTTTGGACAGCAGCAATATGGCATGATCAACAGTCTGGGTAATGCAGTGTATTTCAACATAGGAATCAGCTTTGTGACCTTGTAATTCCTTATTCAGGTCAACATTCAAAAGACCATAGACCTCAGAAGTCCTAACTTTATTCGTACAATATTGTGGAAGCTGATTTAAGTGTGGACAAAATTTGAAGCTAAACTTCCCCAAAGCTATGATCAATATGATAGCGTTTTGGGGAAGTTTTTTTTGGCGATTTTTTCTTTTTTAGGACTTTAAAAATAACTCTTGGTTTTGTCAATGGGTGAAATGGTGAAGATTGATTCAATTGTGCTATCGAAATCGATTAATCCACTTTGATATCGGTAAACCAAATAAACTTCACTCCATCTGCATTGAAATGTTCTGTGGCGAAAGTGACTCCATTAAATACTCGCTCAGCTTCCCAAGTAAAGGCTCGCCCTTCTGCACCATTTCCTTTTCTGAAAACCCACTCTTTGATCATGAATTTTTCGTCTAAGTATAAGTCATAAGCATCTCCAGGAGTATAGCCATCTTCATTGTTGTAGATGATGGTGAGTTTGGTGCTGCTTTCTCCAGAAATGGGGGCTGAGACTTCAGTCTCTTCTTCAAAAGTATAACCTGTATCCCAAATCAGTTGGAAAGGGTACATCAACCAGTATTTATCATTGATAAATGCTGCATCCGCTCTTGGAAGCTCGTCTTTTGGTAAATCTAAGCTATAAGTGTAACTCGTGTCAGCATCAGCAAAGTAGACTGTTCTATCCTTGATATTCCATTTCCAGTCTCGGGTACGGACCACGTCTCCAGCTTGGACATTCCAAGTATAGGCGATGGAGTTGAGGTTTTCGAATTTGTCAAATCCATATGCTGCAGCTACTTTTTGTGGAGTAGTCAGTTCTGATTCCGAGGAAGCACAAGAGATCAGTAGCGCAAAACTGATTAAGCTTAATATTTGAGATATTTTTTTCATTGGGGAAATGTTTGATGTTGAACAAGGTACAATTTAAGCTTTTCCTCAGGTAAAAAAATAACCACCAACAAATTTATGCTGGTGGTTTCACTGATATCTTAATATCAATATATCAAACTATATCACTTTAATCTTAATCAATCCTCACAATATCTGCTCCTAATGCATTCAAACGCTGATCGATATATTGATAACCTCGGTCGATCTGTTCAATATTATCGATGATTGAAGTACCTTCAGCTGAGAGCGCAGCAATCAATAGTGCAACTCCTGCTCTGATATCAGGCGAAGTCATTCGGATACCTCTCAGTGGATATTTTCTGTCCAACCCAATTACAGTTGCTCTATGTGGATCACAAAGAATGATCTGTGCGCCCATATCGATCAGCTTATCCACGAAAAACAAGCGACTTTCAAACATCTTTTGATGTACCAAAACTGTCCCTTTGGCTTGTGTTGCCGTCACCAAAACAATGCTCAATAAATCTGGCGTAAATCCAGGCCAAATCGCATCCGCAATGGTCAGAATTGAGCCATCGATGAAAGTTTCTATTTCGAAATGCTTCTGTGCTGGAATATGGATGTCATCACCTCTAAATTCTAAGTTGATGCCCATTCTTCGGAAAGTATCAGGAATAATTCCCAATCTGTGGATTTGAGCATTTTTAATGGTGATTTCAGACTGGGTCATCGCTGCTAAGCCGATAAAAGATCCAATCTCGATCATGTCAGGAAGTAACGTGTGCTCTGTTCCTTTGAGCGATTTCACCCCTTCTATATTCAATAAGTTAGAGCCGATTCCAGTGATTTTTGCTCCCATGCGGTTGAGCATGTCACACAATTGTTGCAGATAGGGTTCGCAAGCAGCATTGTAGATGGTGGTCTTGCCTTTGGCTAGTACTGCGGCCATCACGATATTTGCTGTACCTGTTACAGAAGCTTCATCGAGCAGCATGTATGCACCTTGTAGGTTTTTGCCATCGATGTGATAGATTTCACGCTTCTTATCGTAGTGAAACTCTGCTCCAAGTTTTTGAAAACCAGTGAAGTGGGTGTCCATCCTTCTGCGTCCGATTTTATCTCCTCCTGGTTTTGATAATTTCCCAGTGCCAAACCTAGCCAAAAGAGGTCCCAAGATCATCACTGAGCCTCTAAGAGAAGATGCTTTCTTTAAGAAGTCTTCCGTATCCAAGTACTTCAAGTCGATTTTGTCAGCTTGGAAAGTGTAAGATTCTGGACCAATTTTTTCCACCTTCACACCCATGTCAGCCAATAATTCTATCAGTTTATTAACATCTCGGATATTAGGGATTTTATTGATGGTGATTTTTTCGGAAGTCAACAAGACAGCGCAAAGAATCTGTAGCGCTTCGTTTTTTGCTCCCTGAGGGGTGATTTCTCCTTTAAGCTTTAACCCTCCTTTTACTCTGAATGAAGCCATTTACCGTCTTTTTTTGGAGAAGCCCCCGTTATTAGTTCTTCTTCTGTTGCTGCTAAAGTTTCTTCTGTTGTTGCCACTGTTCTCAGCCTCTACCGGAATTTTGAAATCCCTTCTTGTATTAGTTTCGAAGAGACCCATTTCCTTCACTTTTTCTAAATCAATGTGCAATTTGCCTTTGGAAAGGGTTTTGATATCATCCAAAATGATCTGATCGTCAAAATTATCTCTGTTCCAAGTAGAATGGAAACTTCTCATTAGCTGACCGATATAAATTATGGCAGCCTCCTGCTCTTCATCATTTTCTATTTCAACAGCCTTTTCGATTAGTTTTTCAATATTTCTGCCATAATGCTTGAATTTCACCTCTCCTATTGGATATCCAATGGAAAGTGGTTTTTTTCCTAAAAGTTCCTTTTCAGGCATAGGGTAGGGGCCATCTACATCTAAGGCAAAGTCTGACATAATATAGAGGTCATCCCAGATTTTTTGATCACTTTCTTGTTTGAGACTTGGATTGAGTTGTTTTACAATTTCGACCAAAGTGTAAGCACTCTGTGTGCGCCTCTCTCTATCCTCAATTCCGGCTATGTGAATGGCCAGTCTTTGGATATTCTTTCCGTATTCTTTCAAAATGACTGTGTTTTTGTTGTCTTCAATTTGTTTCATAACCAAACCTTTTTGCTTCGCCTCCTTGAAGGTACAAAAAATATGGTTTCAGTTTGGGGTATTTTTTAATCCTGAGTAAGTCAGTCTATTATCCGAAGCTTCGCAAAGCTAAGTAATAAAGTTTTTTCTCCAAAATTCTCAAATTGTATCGTCGCTTTTTTATTGATTCCCTCGACTTCAATTTTGGAAACTTTTCCAAAACCAAACTTCGGATGCTCTACCAGCATATCCACGGCCAAGTTGTTGGTGTTGGAAGGTTTGAAGTCTGGACTTGGTGTATGTATCTTGGCGGTAGATTGAGGGCGCATGGCTGGGTTTTTTTTGATCCCGATAAATCCATTTCTGCCTTCGCTTCCTTCATGACGCAAGGCTCCAGCGGGTGATGCAGTCATGCGCTTGTTGACTTTGATACAGCTAGGGTCGATTTCCTCCAAGAATCTGCTAGGTTCACAGTTCAATAATCGCCCATACCTGTACCTGCTGAGCGCATATGTGAGGTAGAGCTTGTCCATGGCACGTGTTGAAGCGACGTAAAAAAGCCTCCTTTCTTCTTCTAAATCCTCTCTGCTTTGCATCATCATCTGTGATGGAAAAAGATCTTCTTCCATGCCGACTACAAATACCTGCTTGAACTCCAAGCCTTTGGATGAGTGGATCGTCATTAAGGTCACCGCATCCGTGGTGTCCTTGTCTCGATCATTGTCAGTCAAAAGTGCGATTTCTTGCAAGAATGCTCCCAAGGATTTATCCTCATTTTCAGGATTGTCCACATATTCTTTGATGGCATTGAGCAATTCTTGAACGTTTTCGTAGCGGTTGAGTCCTTCAATGGTTTTATCTTCATAAAGATCTCGCAGTAATCCTGATTGCTTCGAGATGGATGTTGCTGCTTCAAATGCATCCTTACGCTCCACTTCGATACTGAAACTCTTGATCATCGTAGTAAAATCTTCCACAGCATTGGAAGCTCTTCCTGATAGGAAGCTATTCGCATTGGTCATCACTTCCCAAAGTGGGATATCGTGTTCGTAGGCAGCCACCAGCATTTTCTCTACTGTGGTGTCACCTATGCCTCTTTTTGGGTAGTTGATGATTCTTTTGAAAGCTTCTTCGTCATCTCTATTGACTATAAAGCGCATGTACGCCATCAGGTCCTTGATTTCCTTCCTTTGGTAAAATGAAAGACCACCGACAATTTTGTAGGTGATATTCATTTTTCGCAAAGCTTCCTCCATCGATCTTGATTGTGAGTTGGTGCGATAGAGAATGGCGAAATCACTGTTATTGAGCTTTTTGTTGTTCTTTTCTTCAAAAATTGTAGTTGCTACCACACGTCCTTCTTCATTGTCAGAACTCGCTTTGATCAGTTCGATCATGTCGCCTTCGTCGTTTTGAGTCCAGACATTTTTTTGAAGTTGAGCTTTATTTTTGGCAATGATGCTGTTGGCAGCTTGGACGATGTTTTTGGTAGAGCGATAGTTCTGCTCTAGTTTGACTACAAAAAGATCAGGATAATCTTTTTCAAAATTCAAGATGTTTTGAATATCTGCACCCCTGAAAGCGTAAATACTTTGTGCATCATCACCCACCACACAGATGTTTTGATGGACAGCTGCAAGTTTTTTGGTGATCAGATATTGGGAGAGGTTTGTATCCTGAAACTCATCTACCATTACATATTTGAAGCGCTGTTGGTATTTGTTAAGTACGTCGAGGTGATCTCTGAAAAGAATGTTGGTATTGAAAAGCAAATCATCAAAATCCATTGCTGAGGATTTGAAAAGACGCTTTTGGTATGTTTTGTAAATCTCACCCATCCGAGGCTTCATCGCTGCATCGTCATCTGCTTTGATATAAGGGTCGGTAAGATATGTCTCCCAAGAAATCAACCTATTTTTCGCTCCTGAGATCCTCGAAAGAACCGTATTCGCCTTATAGACTTTGTCGTCCAGCTTCATTTCTTTGACGATGGAGCGAATCAGTGATTTACTGTCATCTGTATCGTAGATGGTGAAGTTAGATGGATAGCCTAGTTTTTCTGCTTCTACTCTGAGGATTTTGGCAAAGGTAGAGTGAAAAGTTCCCATCCAGGTATTGCGAGCTTCTAGACCAATCAATCGTTCAATCCTGTTTTTCATTTCGGCAGCAGCCTTATTGGTAAAAGTTAGGGAAAGTATATGGAAAGGGTCAACACCTTTGGCATGGATCAGGTGGGCAATGCGGTAAGTCAGTACCCGGGTTTTGCCCGATCCGGCACCTGCGATGATCATCACAGGTCCATCAGTATGTTCTACAGCTTCTTTTTGTGGGGGGTTCAGTCCTTTGAGGTAATCCATTCTTAATCTATCCATTCAACAAGCTTCAAAGTTAATGGATTTTTTGGCTTTAATGGAACGCGGATGACGCAGATTTGAGGAATAGAAGCGGATAAAAATCATAGTATAATTGTTTACCCAATCGAACTTTCTAATAGTTTATTGAAGTTTGATTTTTGAAAGAAGTTTTTAATATTAGACCTTTGATATAGTTAGTTTAGTGGTTAAGACTAAATCATCTATATTGAATAAGCTTTTTAGTTTATAGCAATGTTTCAAATAAGATTTTAATCAAAATAAATTTTCATGATGAAAAGAATATGTTTTGTATCCGTTTTATTGATTGTATTTTCTTGTAATACTGAAAATGGCTTCTATGATGAAAGCGGTGTGTTACAGTTGAAACTCGATGACGCAAAGTTGATAGACAATTCTTATTTTGAAATTATTGATCTAATTCCACTCGAGACAAATTCGCAGAATCTGATGAGTATGGAACTAAGAATTAGAGAGCATAAGGATGGTTTTTTCGTAATGGATGCTGAAAAATTTGATGCTGTTCATCATTTTGATCAGAGCGGAAAATACCTTGGTAAAATGGCAGAAGTTGGTGAGGGTCCGAATCAATTGTTAGGACTTCAAGATTTTCAGGTTTCAGAAAATGGAGATTTACTTCTTTTATCTTCTATCGGAGATCAAACCTCGATCTATATGAAATCAAAGTCTGGCGAATTGTCAAAAATTTCAGATGTAGACTATTTAGCTAACTCATTTATTAAACTTGAAGACGGAGGATATCTATTGGCTGGTGGATACAATTCACCTTTTGTCTCTAACCGAGTTGTAAAAATAGATTTAGAGGGAATTATTCAAGAATCTTTTTTACCAAATGATTATACAAATATGATGATTCCTTTGTCAGAAAGGAACTTTTATGAGTCTATTGATGGGGTTAACTACACAGAAATTTTCAACAATAAAGTTTATGAATATTCAAATGGTAAATTTTCTATTGTATTAGAAATAGATTTTGGAAAATATTCGATTCCAAGTGAGTTTTGGGATGTAGATATAAATGAAGGTTTTGAAATCCTAATGGAAAATGGTTTTGCGACCTACAAGTCGCTTTTTTCTAACTCAAATTTTTATTTGACAAACATCCATATTCAGAGCAAATCAGGTTTTTACAAAAAAGTAGTTCTGATTAACAAAGAAAGCGGAAGGTCATACTTTTGGGAAGCGACTACTCAAGATGAAGATTTATTTAGTGACCCAATTGGTTTTAAAAATGACGAAGTGATGTTTTTATCTTATCATTCTGTGCTTAAAGAAAAGCTTGGGAATCAAGTGCCAATAGCTTTTGAAAATAAACTTGAAGAGACTGAATTTGATTATCCTGTGCTTGTGCAAGCTAAGATTAATGTTAAATAGATAGAAAATGATAGCAAGAATTCATCAGCTTATGAAATCTCTTTTTCTTGTAATGATTTTGATATTCATGCTTAGTTCCTGTTCAGATGGGCCTCCCAAAACGATAGAATTTCCTGAGGGTTTAGAGCAGATTTATGTTGGTGAGGAAAGTAAAGATCTTTGTCTTGAATGTGAAAAGAAATTAGTGGCTTATTTTAGTTTGGAATCAGGTAGATCTATCAGTTATTTTCAAATGACTTCAAAGAACTGGAAAAGTTTAAAGGAAAATTATAATGACCTTCCCGTTATTTTTGTTTTTGGTGGTGAAGACCCAAATGGAAAATGGGATAAGAGCTATTTATTAAGACTTCTAAAAAGTGTGGATTTCCCTTATCCTGTGCTATATGATCCAAAAGATGAATTTTATGAAACCAATAATCTTCAAAACTCAACAGAGGAATTGAAAGACATTCATGTTTTTTTTGTTGAAAATAACATGATCCATTCTAAACCAGAGCCAGGTGTTCCAGAATTGTTCTCGAAGCAAGTAAAGGGTTTCTTGGATAATTAATCTAAAATAGAACGCGGACTGCGTGTCATAGAATATCAGCGACTGACTTTCCAGCGGTTGTGACTCCAAAGATAAAGATCTGGACTTTTGCGGATACTTTGCTCTGTTCGGCGGATAAATTCATCTGTGATGCTATGTTCCGCTGCATGATCATAAGGAGGACTGTCCATTAGGCTGTAAGTGAAGATATAATGGCCGCGTTTGGGTTTGCGCACTTCAGAATAAATGACCGTATGCCCAAAGCGCTTGGCAAGCTTCTCTGCACCTTCAAAGAAAATCGTTTCTCTATTCATAAAAGGTGACCAATAACGGATTTCAGCTTTTGTTGGTCTTTGGTCTGCAGCTAGGACAATCAAACGTGGGGTATTCCTGTTTCTCAAGTATTCCCGCTGAAAAGTTGCCCGTTCTACCAGCATTCCACCAAATCTACTTCGGATGGTTTTCATCAGTTTTTCGAAAAAAGGACTGTTTACTTTGAGGTACACTACCTCGCATTGCGTACTGACATTGGCCATCATGTGGAGCAAATGCATCTCCCAGTTGAAGAAATGCCCTGTCATACCTACCACAATTTCACCTTTTGCGACTAAATCTAATGGGATGTGAGCATTTTCGATTTGAACTCTTCTCGCCAACTCCTCTTTTGATATGGTGTACATCTTGATGATTTCAGCAAAAGAATCTGTCAGATTTCTGAAAAATTTCCGCTCAATTTCCAATCGCTCAGCTACTGATTTTTCTGGAAAAGCATGTAGCAGATTTTCCCTGATCACCTTTTTCCTATACCAAATCCCATAATATCCTATCAGGTATAACAAATCTGAAAACAAGTAAAGGATGCTTAAAGGAAGGTAAGAAATAAGTTTGATTATGAACATTACATGTTTGATCTAGAGGGTGAAGGTTAAAGTTAGGCTTTACAAATGACAAACGAAATCATGCTTATTATATGTCAACTGACGACGGTCCACAGTACTTTGGAAGTAACAAAGAGGGTTAGCTTTAATCGTTATTTGAGTAGAAAATGAACTCAGTGTAGAACTAGTCTTTTTTCATTTACAAATATCTAAAATAGTAGCAATGTAAAAACTTTTACTACCTGATTTCTCAATTCTGTGGGTCTTTGACTGTCGACTGTGGACAGAGTGAAAATCACTTTTTTCAAAAAAATTAGCTATAATTTACCCCATTGCTTACTTTTGAGTCTTATGTCTGAAGTGCAGCGAAAAAAATATACCGAGCAGGAAAAAAATAGGATCTTCGATGAGGAGTTTATGCCTCATATAGATTCCATGTACAATTTTGGCTACAGGCTTACCTTTGATGAGGATGATGCCAAAGACCTTGTGCAGGACACCTACCTAAAAGCCTACCGCTTCATCAATTCCTTTGAGCAGGGTACCAATGCCAAGGCTTGGTTGTTCAGGATTTTGAAAAATAGCTTTATCAACGATTACCGCAAGAAGAGTAAGCAGCCCGCCAAGGTAGATTATCAAGAGGTGGAAACTTATTACAACTCTGAGGATGTTGACTATAAGATGACCTCAGATCTTCGCGTAGATTCCTTGAAGGATATGCTAGGGGACGAGATTTCCAATGCACTGAATAGCCTAGCGGTAGATTTTCGTACAGTGATTATTTTATGTGATTTGGAAGGCTTCACTTATGAGGAAATGGCCAAGATTCTTGATATCCCAATTGGGACTGTGAGATCTAGGTTACACAGAGCAAGGAACTTATTGAAAGACAAGTTGCGTTCTTATGCGCAAAATATGGGATATAAAACAGACGAGGAAGAATAGATTTTCCTTTATAAAAATATTAGTAAAGATTACCCTAGATTAAATTACAATGGAAAATAATTTGGAAGGTTCAGGAGAAAGGAAGCTGCAATGCTCTGATGTGAGTAAGTGCTTTCAATTGCTGGAAAGCATCCTAGATGGAGCAAATATTCCGGACTCACAGGAAATTCTTAAATCAAAATTGGCAAAATGTCAACCTTGTTTTGAGCATTTTCATCTCGAACAGGCGATCAAAGAAGTGCTTAAGAATAAATGCACCAAGCACGAGGTTCCCTCCGAACTGGTAGCGAATATCCGCCAAAAGATCGAAGAGATAAAGTAAGCAATATGTCATCAGGAAAAGCAATTATTTTTTCAGCTCCTTCAGGTTCAGGTAAGACGACCATCGTCCGACATTTAATCAGCAAATTTCCAAATTTGGGGTTTTCTATTTCTGCTTGTACTAGGGACAAGCGGGGGAGAGCCGAGCAAAACGGGAAAGATTATTACTTCCTCAGCCCCGAGGAATTCAAAAGTAAAATAGATCAAGACGCATTTATAGAGTGGGAAGAAGTCTATGAGGGCAACTTCTACGGCACATTGAAAGAAGAAATCCAACGTATCTGGGACTCCGGCAGACATGTGATATTCGATGTGGATGTCAAAGGTGGACTCAATCTTAAAAAATATTTCGGCGATCAGGCTTTAGCCATATTTGTCAAAGTTCCTTCCATGGATGTGTTGACAGAGAGATTGAAGGATAGAGGGACTGAGTCCGAGGAGAGTCTATCACGTAGGCTATACAAAGCAAAATTCGAGATGGGCTTTGAGAATAAATTTGATGTGACCATTGTCAATGATGACATGCAAAAGTCTTTTGCAGAAGCAGAGAAAATGGTGGGTGAATTCTTAGCAAAATAACTTTGAAAATCGGGCTTTTTTTCGGATCTTATAATCCTATTCACATTGGGCACTTGATTATCGCCAATGTGATGCAGGATCAGACTGATTTGGATGAGGTGTGGTTTGTGGTCAGTCCTCAGAATCCTTTCAAAGCTAGAAAAACATTACTTCATGAACATGATCGGCTAAAGATGGTAGAGCTCGCCATCGCCGATCATTTCTTTTTTCGGGCTAGCGATGTGGAGTTCCACATGCCCAAGCCAAGTTATACGATCGACACACTCACTTATCTCTCTGCTCAACATCCACAGCACGACTTCAAATTGATTGTAGGAGGTGATAATCTGACACATTTTCATAAGTGGAAAAATCACGAACAGATACTGGAGCACTATGGGCTCTATGTGTATCCTAGGCCTGGGGAATCTCCTAGTATTGAGCATCCCAATGTGAGGTTTGTAGCAGCGCCATTGATGGATATCTCGGCGACATTTATCCGTGACTCTATCAAGTCAAACCAATCCGTTCGCTACCTGCTTCATGAAAAAGTGGAGGAGTATATTAGGGATAAGAAGCTTTATTTTTGAAATTACAGTTTTGTGATAGAACAGGGAACTTGTAGCGATCCCTTTCGGGATGATGCGGGTTCAACGGATAGTCGCACGTAATAAAATCAGTTTAAATTATCCCAATCAGCATTTTCTTTATTCAATCAAGAAAATCCAAAAAGCCTTAATTCAAGCAGAAAGCGCTAAAATACCCAAGCTTTCTAATTTTCCAACTTCCTAAATATGCTTCTCCTTACCAGATGCAATCTCAAAAAGCAATTCTCTAGACCTGTGCAATTGGGCTTTTACAGTACCTAGGGGTTTGTCAAGTTCTTGCGCAATCTCGTCATAGGATAACTCTTGAAAGTAGCGAAGCTCTACCAATTTGCGGTATTTGGCAGGTAACTTATCGACGAATACACGCACCATCTCGATTCTTTGTGACTTGATAAACTCGTCCTGTGGATTATTCTCATCATCCTCCACATCAATAGTCACAGAGTTGCCACCATCATCACTGAGTGTAGTATTCAGACTCATGGTTTTGAGCTTCTTCTTTCTGATAAAATCAATGGTATTGTTCGTGGCGATTCTAAAAAGCCAGGTGCTGAAAGTATAGTCTTTCTTGAATTTATGGAGGTTTTTGAAAGCTTTGGCAAAGGCTTCCATCGTGAGGTCTTCTGCATCGTCTGCATCGCGAATCATTTTCAGGATCATGAAGTACACCGCTTTTTTATAGCGCTTCATCAATGCAGCATAGGCTTGCTGATCTTTCTGATCTACGGCTTGATCGATCAGATCAAAGTCCTCTAATGCCTTGTTTGAAAAACCTCTTGAATTTACTTCCATCTAACTGTTTTTGAACGGTACCCTAATGTGCCTATGATCCAAAAATACCCCAGATATATGACATCAGAAAATATTGGCCAATACACTTTGCCTATTCCTTGCAATTTTCTCCTTGCCGATGTAAATATCCAAGTGAGCATCAATGATCTCACGGTAATTATACCAATAATCCCTCCAAAATGTTCCCATTTTTCTGCTAGACCTAAAAAAATCAATAAACATAATCCAGTGATCCAAAATAAGAGATGGGAAAGGGTGTAAAGTCCGATTTTTTGTTTGTCTTTTTCGCGATAATATTTACCAGCATGAAAATGCCTCTTTTTCTGCACAAAGTAATTCTTCCAAGTGCTTTTTGGTTTGGATAGGGTGATGCTTTCTGGTGCGATGACCACTGCTGTGTTTTTGCCGTTCGCATATTTATTGATAAAAAGGTCATCATCTCCACAGTCAATTTGCCAAAGATCTTTAAAAGCTTTTTTTTCCATAAAGAATCCCCGTCTATAACAAAGGTTTCTCCCTACTCCCATAAAAGGCGCTTTCCATAGTGCAAAGGAAAAATAAAGTAGCGCTGTCCAAAGGGTCTCGAACTGAATCCATTGATTCAAGATCCCTCTGTCCTTCTCGTATGGCGCATAACCCAGCGCAAAGGTTTTGCCCTCTTCCCTTACAGGGGCTGTCATCAATTTGATCCACTGATCAGTTTGCGGAATACAGTCTGCATCAGTGAGGAGAAGTACATCATTTTTGGCTACTTTGATACCCAATGTAAGCGCATATTTCTTCGAAGTCACATGATCTGGCGTGTACTTGATAGTCACCGTACGCAACTGAGGATACTGTGCCATCATCTTTTCCAAAAGTACCCTTGTCCCGTCGAAAGAACGATCATTGATCACCATGACATCGTAGTTAGGGTAATCCTGTGAGCAGAGTATGGGGATCAGTTTTTTGAGGTTTTCTTTTTCATTATGTGCAGCTACTACTACTGTGACACCTTCCGCTTTTGTAATCGGTGCGGATACATTTTTGTATTTGTAAAGTGCTAATCTGCTAAAAATAAAGAGGATATAGATCAATTGAACTGCTAAGGCAGCTAAAAATATTATCCACAAAATCTCGTTGACCATTCTGAAAGGTTTTGAAGGGCAAATATAAAAGCAAAATCAGCATTCAATTCAAGAATAAGCTTATATTTTTGTGGGCGGATTGATCAAGTGATAACAATATCCGTATATTGAATTCTGAGTGCTGAAAATTAAAGATGAAATTTATACTTGAACATACAGACCCTCAATCTAAGGCGAGGGCTGGAGTCGTGAAAACTGATCATGGGGATATTGAAACCCCTATTTTTATGCCTGTAGGGACTGCTGGGTCAGTCAAAGCTGTACATCAGCGGGAATTGACCTATGATGTGAAAGCACAGATTATATTAGGTAATACCTATCACCTTTATCTCCGTCCAGGATTGGATGTGTTAGAAAAGGCTGGTGGCTTGCACAAGTTCAATGGCTGGTCTAAGCCAATCTTGACAGATAGTGGGGGCTATCAGGTTTTTTCTTTAGCAGGAACTAGAAAGATCACAGAAGAAGGGGTGTTGTTCAAGTCACATATTGATGGATCTAAACATATTTTTTCTCCTGAAGGAGTGATGGACATTCAGCGAACTATTGGTGCGGATATCATCATGGCTTTTGATGAATGTACGCCCTATCCTTGCGAGTTTGGCTACGCCAGAAATTCCATGGAAATGACACATCGCTGGTTGAAGCGCTGCATTGAGAGATTTGATAGTACTGAGGGCAAGTATGGATACAGTCAAACTTTGTTTCCAATTGTTCAGGGGTCGGTTTACAAAGACCTGAGAAAACAATCAGCAGAGTTCATTGCCTCTTGTGAAAGAGAAGGAAACGCCATAGGAGGACTTTCAGTAGGTGAGCCTGCAGAGATGATGTATGAAATGACTGAAATGGTTACAGATATCCTTCCCAAAGACAAGCCGAGATATTTGATGGGTGTGGGGACACCTGCCAATATTTTGGAATGCATCGCATTAGGAGTCGATATGTTTGACTGCGTCATGCCCACCCGTAATGCTCGAAATGGCATGCTTTTCACTTCTGAGGGTATCATCAACATCAGAAATGAGAAATGGAAGGATGATTTCAGCCCTATAGACCTAGGTATCAATTCTTATGTCAGCAGTTTTTATTCTAAAGCATATTTGAGACATTTGACTATTTCTAAGGAGATTCTTGCCGCACAGATTGCCAGTATTCATAACTTAGCCTTTTACCTTTGGCTAGTAGGTCAGGCGAGGGAAAAAATCAAAAGTGGTGAATTTGCCGCTTGGAAAGATCAGATGGTCAAAAAAGTAAGTACAAGGCTGTAAATGAAACTATTGGATAAACTCATCATCAAGGACTTTCTCAAAACCTATTTCTTTGTGGTTTTGATGCTGATTCTTATTGTCTTGGTCTTGGACTTTACTGAGAAAAATGATGCTTTTATCCGAAACAAAGTACCAGCCTCTCAAATACTGAAGTACATGGCCAATTATGGACTGTACCTCAACAACCTACTTACTCCCATTACAGTATTTATCTCGGTAATCTTCATCACCTCTAAGATGGCAGGTAGAACGGAAATCGTTGCGATACTGAGTTCTGGAACATCCTTTATCAGAATGCTTTTGCCGTTTTTTGTAGGAGCCACATTGATCGGGGCAGCTTCTTTCTTACTCAATGGTTGGGTACTCCCAGGAGCAACAGCTGGAGTAACCGAGTTTAAGACTCGCTATTTAGAAGAGACAAAATTTTACAATGAATCCAATATCCATATCAAAGTAGCTCCAGATGTTTACGCATATATTTCTAGATACTATCCTTCTGGAAATATGGGGTACAATTTCACGCTTGAGCAAATCAGAGATGGAGAATTGGTAGCCAAGCTTTCTGCTGACAGGATTGTATGGGATACTGCAATCAATTCGTGGACAGCCAAAAATTGGAAGATGCGTGTGCTTCATGAGAGAGGGGAGCACTACACCACAGGGGATAATTTAGACACACTGTTGTCTATTAGGCCAGATGATTTTGACTTACCTTCCAATCATCACGAGACACTGACCTTACCAGAGTTAGGGAAGCAAATTCGCATCTTGGAAGATAGGGGTGCTGATAATGTGAATTATTATAGAATCGAGCGCTATGTCCGGTATATGTCTCCATTTGCTGCTGTAATTCTGACGTTTATAGGAGTGATTCTTTCATCCAAAAAGACCAGAGGTGGCTCTGGTTTTCAGATTGCACTAGGTTTTATGTTGGCCTTTGTATACATCATTTTGTTTTTGCTGTCTCGTACTTTTGCAGAAGCCGGTACGACTTATCCGATTTTAGCGATTTGGTTGCCTAATGTCATTTTTGCAGTCACCGGTTTGGTTTTATATAAAACAGTACCTCGATAGACATGCTAGAAAATTCCACAATCAAGGATTATCTGATGCTTCATTTCATCGTGGTGATTTGGGGGTTTACGGCCATTTTGGGATTGCTGATCAGTATGCCATCAGTAGAAATCGTCTTTTATAGAACTTTGCTGGCAAGTGGATTTCTAGGCTTGGTTTTTTTAGTAAAAAAGCAAAAAATCAAGCTCTCCAATCAAGAACTTGTTAAAGTCATCGGAACAGGCTTTTTGATCAGCTTGCATTGGATTTTGTTTTTCTGGGCAGCTCAGGTTTCGACCGCTTCGGTATGTCTTGCAGGTATGGCAACCACCTCGCTTTGGACAGCTTTTATAGAGCCGATGGTCAATAAATCCAAAATCAAGTGGTTCGAAATTCTGCTTGGCTTGATGGTGATATCAGGGCTATATGTGGTATTCAGCTTTGAGGGTGGTTACTGGCTAGGACTAAGTATGGCGGTGGCTTCGGCATTGATTGCAGCGATCTTTACAGTGATCAATGGCAGGCTGACCAAGAGGCATTCGCCTTATGTTTTGACATTTTACGAAATGCTGGGAGCTTGCATATTTTCAGTTTTATTTATGCCCTTTTATGCTGCTTTTTTCACAGAAGGAGCGGGGCTGCAGTTGATTCCACAAGGTTGGGATTGGTTTTGGCTGTTTCTTTTGGGTGGTGTTTGTACAGTTTATGCTTTTTCAGTTTCTGTAGAATTGATGCGTCGATTGACAGCTTTTGCCATTAACCTTACCGTAAACCTAGAGCCTGTTTATGGCATTGTGCTAGCAGTTTTGATTTTTGGAGAAAAGGAACAGATGACTCCAGGGTTTTATCTGGGGACATTGATTATTTTGATTTCAGTTTTATTGTATCCAGTTTTCAATTATTTCAATAGGATAAGACATGTGAAAAGGGTTTTGGGGGTGTGAATTAAAAATTAGGATAGCACATAGGGCCTGTCCCGATCAATTTTTGGGATGACGCAGATGACTCGGATTTATTTTAAAGCTTTTGCCAGTTTCTTCTTTGTCCAGAAATATAATTGTAGGAGAAATAAGAAATCAGGAGGGATTCATTTTTTTAAAGCTTGGTAATATTAAAGTTTAAGTCAAATTTTCAAAAAATATATTTTGTAAATATTTATTTCGGATATCTTTATAAATGTAAAAATCAGAATCGATACTAATGATTTTATCTACCGAGAGAGATTCTGCAGCTACCATTAAACTAGCATCAGCCAAGTCCATGGGAACATCTGAGTATTTCTTTGTAAATGTTATAATCTGTTCTATACTCTCAGAGGTAAGTGAAACTAAATTCAGCCCTCCTCTTTTGATCCATTCTAATAAATTTAACTGTGCTTTTATGCTAAAATCCAACATGTGACTTGCTTCGGTAATGACAGGCCAAGTTGTCCAAAGGTTACAATTTTGCTTTTCTAAAAATTTAAGGATCTGAATATGGTATTGATCTCTTTTGTTGAATAGTGCAATAAGTGGTCCTGCGTCAATGAGAATGCTTTGCATTTAGTTTTTGTTTTAACTTCTCTTTGTAATTGTTTGAAAGATCAATATCGCCCGCACCAACACCAAATAAGTCTTTGCCCAATTCATAAGACGATAAAGTGGCAGCATGTTTTTCCAAATACATGGCCAAAGCATCTTTGACTATCCTCGATTTGGATAGTCCTTGTTTCTTGCTTTCAAACTCAAGTTTCTCCTCAAGTTCTTTATCAATCCGTACGTTCAACATTGCTTAAATCATTTTGTAATACTAATGTAATACAAATTTACATTAATGTCAACATATTATATATCTAGGAACGCTGACGAGCTGAACCTATTCAAATCGAGATTAAGCCGATTTTCACAGATTGAAAAATTAAATGGGGTTTGACGAGTATTCTACGCTTCAACTTTCGGCTTGATTTTAAAATCATCCTTTGGAGTTAATTCATAGATTACTCAAGTTTGAACTTAATTAGATTAGGCTCTCTATCAGCTGTGACTCCATATAGGATTTTATTGGTTTCATCGACCGTTATACCTTTTAGTTCATAGTCTAATTGATATTGTTTCATGATTTTTCCATTAAAATCAAACTCAAACACTTTATTCAAATTGGTTTCTTCATGTCTTTTACTATACGGTTTTCCAAAATAGAGCAAGAAAAATGAGTCTGACCCCACATAAAAATACAAATTATATTTATAAAACATAAATATAGATTTGTCATGAATTATTGATGAACTTTTCTACATCACTCCCTCAAACACAAAATAACCTTCCTTCCAATTTCCCTTTTCAGGCTTTTCCTCAAACAATCCAAACACAGTCGAGCCTGAGCCTGACATCGCAGCATAAAATGCACCCATTTCATACAGTTGTGATTTGATCGAATCTATTTCTGGGTATCGGGGGAAGACGCTAGCTTCAAAGTCGTTGATCAATTCATCCTTCCATCGACTTCGGTCTGTAAGTGCTGCTTTCAGATCCACGGCGGGGGCGGTTGGGGTTACGCCTGCATAAGCTTCTTTGGTTCCAATATGGATTTGTGGATTGATCAATAGCAGGTACGTACCTTTGAGGTCAAGGTCTATAGGTTCTAGGATCTCTCCTCTTCCAGTCGCGATTTTTGGAGTATTCTCTATAAAAAATGGACAATCACTCCCCAACTGCGCAGCGTAATCTTCCAAGAACCAATCTTCTAAATGAAGGTCAAAGAGATTGTTCATCAGTTTCAGTGCAAAAGCGGCGTCAGCTGATCCTCCTCCAAGTCCGGCGCCCATTGGGATATTTTTATGAAGGTGAATGTTGATATGAGGTAGTTCATTGAAGTCTTTTCGAAAAAGCTTCAAGGCCTTCATGATCAAATTGTCCTTATCAGAGCCAGGAATTGGTAGCCCGGTACTCGTAAAAATAGTTTTTTTATCCAAGATGATTTCAAGTGCATCATAAAGCGGAATAGGAACCATACAGGTCTCAATATCGTGATAACCATCTTTTCTTTTGGCTGTGATATGCAAGCCAAGATTGATTTTAGCATTTGGGAAACTGATCATGGGCCGAAATTAAAAATTCCTG
Organism: Belliella buryatensis; assembly: GCF_900188245.1. GTDB lineage: Bacteria > Bacteroidota > Bacteroidia > Cytophagales > Cyclobacteriaceae > Belliella > Belliella buryatensis. The sequence goes on from NZ_FZOK01000002.1 coordinate 200,004, forward strand.
ATCAAAATTAACTCATTCTGAAAAAAACCATTGTTTTTGAATCCCAAACAATATAAAATTCTGAAAACGCTTATTTTTTCTTTTTAATAAAACATGCATTTTATTGATTAATAGCTGCTTAATAAATTTTATCATTATAAAAAAATCAACAATATGATCCTTTTATTACTGATTATGAAAAATCAGAATTTATTTAAAAATTTTTAAACATTTTCAATAATTTGAAAATTATATTTTGAATTTTATTATAAAATATTGCTAAAATTTTTATAAAATAATTAATTACAGCGCTAAACGATTGTGTTTATCATAAAAAAACGATTAAAATATTGTAAGTATCGAAAATGGGCTTTAATATTGTATCGTTGATTGAAATTAAAAATAACCACATGTCACGTCTAGTCATCTTTATTGGATTCCTAATTCTCATTATTGGAAAGCAATGAGGCGCTAGACTATATCATTCACACAACCATATAAATCTAGGTGCCTCATCCAAGTGAGGCACTTTTTTTATAACCACCTATAAAGATAAACCTATTATACCCATGAGTTTGAAAAAATACAGTTGGGAAATCAGCCAAAATGAAGAGCATCCAGCAGGCAAGGCCATGTTGTATGCCACAGGAATGACTGATAAACAAATGAACCAACCCTTTGTGGGTGTTGCCAGTTGCGGCTATGAAAGTAATCCCTGCAATATGCACCTCAATAACTTCGCCGGTCTGATCAAAGATGCCACCAAGGCAGATGGTCTGACCGGTTTGGTTTTTAATACCATCGGGGTTTCTGATGGGATTTCTATGGGGACCTCTGGGATGCGTTACTCTCTGGTTTCTAGGGAGATTATTGCTGATTCTATCGAATCATTTATCCTTGGACATTCTTTTGATGCGTGTGTGGCAGTAGCTGGATGTGATAAGAATATGCCCGGGGCTGTGATGGGAATGTTACGTATCGACAGACCATCTATCATGGTCTATGGTGGCACCATTCGTTCAGGAAATTATAAAGGAGAGAAATTAAATATAGTCTCAGCATTTGAAGCTTACGGTAAGCGTGTCAAAGGTGAAATGAATGATGTCGATTATCAAGGTGTGATTCAAAATGCCTGCCCAGGTGCGGGTGCTTGTGGTGGTATGTACACTGCCAATACCATGTCTTCGGCTATTGAAGCCATGGGAATGTCTTTACCCTATTCCTCTTCTAGTCCTGCGGATAGCCCAGAAAAACTGAATGAATGCAAAGAGGCTTCGAAATACATCAAGATACTTTTAGAAAAAAACATCACTCCAAAAGATATTGTCACCCGAAAAAGCCTTGAGAATGCAGTAAGGGTTGTCATTGCTTTGGGTGGGAGTACAAATGCAACCTTACACCTCTTGGCAATCGCGAAAACTGCTGGGATTGATTTTACGCTGGATGATTTTAAGAAAATCAATGACGAAACACCTTTGCTTGGAGATTTCAAGCCATCAGGTAAATTTTTGATGGAGGATCTTTACGAGCAAGGAGGCCTTCCTGCATTTATGAAATACTTTTTGAACAATGGCCTTCTGCATGGAGACTGCATGACAGTTACAGGGAAAACTCTCGCAGAGAATCTAGCAGATATTGATCCAGTCGTTCCTTCTTTGGTCAATGTCATCCATCCGATCGAACAGCCGCTCAAAGCTTCAGGGCATTTGTGTGTTTTAAAGGGAAATTTAGCACCTGAGGGTTCTGTAGCCAAGATTTCTGGCAAGGAAGGTAAATCATTTACAGGTCCAGCAAGATGCTTTGATTCTGAGTTGGATGCGAATGAAGCTATTAAAAATAAGCAAGTTCAAAAAGGAGAAGTGATTGTGATCAGATTCATTGGTCCAAAAGGTGGTCCGGGCATGCCTGAAATGCTCAAGCCCACATCGATGATCATTGGTGCAGGACTTGGGTCTGACGTAGCCTTGATTACGGACGGTAGATTTTCTGGAGGGACACACGGCTTTGTCGTCGGCCATGTCACCCCAGAAGCCTACTTGGGTGGACCTATTGGTTTGCTGAAAGATGGCGATTTGATCACCATTGATGCTGATTCCTTGGAATTAAGCTGTAAGGTGTCTGAGGAAGAATTTACCGAAAGGAAAAAGTCTTGGAAAAACAAAGACTTGAGTGACTTACAAGGTACTTTGAAGAAATACAATCTATTGGTGTCAACAGCTTCAGAGGGCTGCGTGACAGATAAATAATCAATTCCAACACCATGATAAGAGGAGCAGATATTGTAGTGAGATCATTGATAGCAGAGAGTGTGCAGCACATATTTGGCTATCCAGGTGGTGCAATCATGCCAGTGTATGATGCACTATATGACTACCATGATCAGATCAAGCATGTACTGACACGTCACGAGCAAGGAGCGATCCACGCCGCACAGGGTTATGCTCGTGTATCAGGTAAAGTGGGTGTAGCCTTAGCTACATCAGGACCAGGAGCGACCAATCTGATCACAGGACTAGCAGATGCGATGATCGATAGTACTCCTTTAGTATGTATTACGGGTCAGGTAGCAGCACATCTTTTGGGTTCAGATGCATTTCAAGAGACTGATGTGGTAGGGATTTCTATGCCTGTCACCAAATGGAATATCCAAGTCCGAAGAGCTGAAGAAATTGCGCCTGCTATTGCTAAAGGCTTTCATATTGCAAGATCTGGTCGTCCAGGACCAGTATTAATTGATATCACAAAAAATGCCCAAATAGAGGCAGGGTTATTCAATTATGTACCATGTTTGAGTATTCGATCTTACAGACCACATTTCCCAGTAGATCCAAATGCGATAGCTCAAGCTGCTGCATTGATCAACCAAGCACAAAGACCTTATGTCCTTTTTGGTCAAGGGGTAATTATTGGGAAAGCCGAATTGGAGTTGAAAGCATTTTTGGACAAAACAGGTATTCCTGCAGCATCTACTTTACTAGGCTCGGGGGCATTGTCAGAAGATCATCCAGCATATGTTGGGAAGCTGGGTATGCATGGTAATTATGCACCTAATCTATTGACTAACCAATGCGATATCTTGATCGCCATAGGGATGAGGTTTGATGACCGGGTGACGGGTGATTTGAATAGGTACGCCAAGCAAGCTAAAGTAGTCCATCTAGAACTAGACCCTGCAGAGATCAATAAGAATGTCAAATGTGAAGTGCCTGTTTTGGGTGATTGTAGAGAAAGTTTGTCTCTTTTGATAGATGCTGTCCAAGATAATAACCACCCTGAGTGGTTGGGCAGATTCAGAGAGCTGGAGCTCTTAGAGCAAGAATCTGTAATCAATCATGACCTAGCACCGACCAAGACAGGCTTGACTATGGGTGAAGTCATTCGCTACATCAATCAATATAAAGCAGATGATGCAATCTTGGTGACGGATGTTGGCCAGCATCAGATGATCGCATGGAGATATTTTAATTATAAAAAAAGTAAGACACAAGTTACCTCAGGTGGATTGGGTACCATGGGATTCGCTTTGCCAGCAGCACTGGGCGCTCAGATGGCAGACTACAGCAAGCAGGTGATCTGTGTGGTTGGTGATGGTGGAATTCAAATGACCATCCAAGAGCTAGGTACTATCATGCAGACTAAAGCACCTGTTAAAGTTGTCTTGCTAAATAACAACTTCTTAGGTATGGTGAGACAATGGCAGCAGATGTTTTTTGATCGAAGGTATTCCTTCACCGAACTGGATAATCCGGACTTTATTAAGCTGGCTGATGCTTATGGAATCAAGGCTGTCAAGGTAGAAGAGCGAGGGGATTTAAGTGAGGCTGTGGCAGAGATGCTTTTACATAAAGGCCCATTTTTCTTAGAGGTAGTAGTAGAGAAAGAAGATAATGTGTTTCCAATGATTGCTACGGGTTGCTCTGTAGAAGAAGTGAGACTTAGTTAAATCCAGAATTTATGAATCGCTATACCATACTAATTTATACAGAGAATTTTATCGGTATCCTCAACAGGATCACGATAATTTTCACCAGAAGGGGGATCAATATTGATGCACTTACAGCTTCTGAAAGCCGCTTGGATGGAATCCATAAGATCACGATTGAGTGTGCTGTCACAGAAGAACAAATCATTCAATTGGTCAAGCAAATTGAGAAAATCACAGACGTGATCAAAGCGTATTATTTCATGGATACCGAAGTGGTCTATCAGGAAATAGCGCTATACAAACTTCCAATAGACAGCTTAGATGCGAGTTTGGAAAAAGTAATCAGACAATATAATGCCCATATTATCGCAGCTGAGAAGGAATTTGTGGTCATAGAATTTACAGGGCACAAAGAAGATACGCAGGCTTTGTTGGAAACACTCAAGCCTTACAATCTTCTTGAATTTTCTAGGTCAGGCCGTGTTGCCATTGCCAAGCCTAGATTTTCTGTATCGGAGTATTTAAATAATCAAACCTTATAAAACCAAAAACTATGAAACTGAAATTTGGATCAGTAGAAGAAAATGTAGTAACCAGAGAGGAATTTCCACTGGAGAAAGCTAGAGAAGTATTGAAGGATGAAGTGATCGCCGTATTGGGTTACGGAGTACAAGGTCCTGGTCAAGCATTGAACTTGAAAGATAATGGCTTCAATGTTATTGTAGGTCAAAGAAAAGATTCCAAGACTTGGGACAAAGCAGTCGCTGATGGTTGGGTTCCTGGAGAGACACTTTTCGAATTGGAAGAAGCTTGTGAAAAAGGTACAATTCTTCAATTCTTACTATCTGATGCAGGACAAATTGCACTTTGGCCTACAGTGAAAAAACACCTTACTCCTGGAAAAGCATTGTATTTTTCTCATGGTTTCGGCGTGACTTACAAAGAGAAAACAGGCATCGTTCCGCCAGCTGATGTTGATGTGATCTTGGTAGCTCCAAAAGGTTCTGGAACATCTTTGAGAAGAATGTTTGTAGAAGGTAGAGGGTTGAATTCTTCCTATGCAATCTTCCAAGATGGAACAGGAAAAGCAAAAGATAGAGTCGTAGCACTTGGAATCGGTGTTGGATCAGGGTACTTGTTTGAGACTGATTTTTACAGAGAAGTTACATCTGATTTGACAGGTGAAAGAGGGACTTTGATGGGGGCGATCCAAGGGATTTTTGCTGCACAATATGAAGTATTGAGAGCTAATGGACATACTCCTTCGGAGGCATTCAATGAAACTGTTGAAGAATTGACGCAGAGTTTGATGCCATTGGTGGCAGAAAATGGCATGGACTGGATGTATGCCAACTGCTCTACTACAGCACAAAGAGGAGCCTTGGATTGGTGGAAGCCTTTCAGAGATGCAACTAAGCCGGTATTTGAAGAGCTGTATGATTCTGTGAAAACAGGAAAAGAAGCACAAAAATCAATTGATTCAAATAGTAAATCTGATTACAGAGTAAAATTAGAAGCTGAATTGAAAGAATTGAGAGATTCTGAAATGTGGCAAGCTGGCGCAACCGTCAGAAAATTAAGACCCGAAAATAACTGATATTATGAGTGAAAAGCTATGGATATTCGATACCACCCTTCGTGATGGGGAACAGGTACCGGGTTGTCAATTGAACACCCGAGAAAAGATCGTGGTCGCTAAGGCATTAGAAGAACTGGGAGTTGATGTAATTGAAGCTGGATTTCCAATATCCAGTCCAGGTGACTTCAATTCAGTTGTAGAAATTTCCAAAGCTGTATCAAATCCCATTATCTGCGCCCTTTCCAGAGCAGTGGAAAAGGATATTGATGTAGCTGCTGAAGCACTGAAATACGCCAAAAAAGGAAGGATTCACACTGGAATCGGTGTGTCTCCTTTTCACATACAATACAAACTCAGATCTACGCCAGATGAAATCATTGAGCGGGCGGTCAGGGCGGTAAAATATGCCAAACGCTATGTAGAAGATGTGGAATTTTATGCAGAAGATGCAGGTCGTGCCGAAAAAGATTTTTTAGCCAGAATATTGGAACAAGTCATCAAAGCCGGTGCTACTGTAGTCAATATTCCAGATACCACAGGTTATTGTCTTCCGGAACAATACGGAGCAATCATCAGGCATCTAAAAGAAAATGTTTCCAACATTGACAAAGCAATCATTGCTACCCATTGCCACAATGATCTTGGTATGGCGACAGCCAACACCATTTCTGGTGTTCAGAATGGAGCAAGACAAGTGGAGGTAACGATCAATGGGATAGGCGAAAGAGCTGGAAATACTTCCATGGAAGAAGTAGTTATGGCAATCAAATGTCACCATGATATTCCAATCCACACCAACATCGTCACTCCGAAGATTTACGAGACCAGCAGGTTGATCTCCAAATTGATGAATATGCCTGTTCAGCCAAACAAGGCCATTGTAGGAAGAAATGCCTTTGCTCATTCATCAGGAATCCATCAGGATGGTGTGTTGAAGCACCGAGAGAATTATGAAATCATCGATCCTAAGGATGTTGGAGTTCATGAATCCTCTATCGTTTTGACAGCAAGAAGTGGAAGAGCTGCATTGAAACATCATTTGGATGCTTTGGGAGTGGTGTTGGAAGGTGAGGCCTTGAACGAAGTGTATGAAGAGTTTTTGGTTCTAGCGGATTCAAAAAGAGATATCACTCCAAAAGATCTACTTTCTTTGGTTGGAAAATATGTGGATGAATCTACTTTTATCGAATTGGAAAAAGTAAGTTACGAGTCTAATGGATCTATTAAAGCAAGTGTTACTCTGAAAGTCGGTGACAAAACTGAGCAAGCTTCTTCAAGTGGAAATGGCCCTGTAGATGCAGTGCTTAAATCTATCGAGAAAATCGTAAAGCCGGATATTGAGTTGGAAGAGTTTCTTATACAAGCTATTACGGCAGGAAGTGATGATGTAGCAAAAGTCCACATGAGAATCATGCAAGGAAAAATCCCTTACTATGGTTTTTCTTCCAATACAGATATCGTTGTCGCATCTGCGCAGGCATTTGTAGATGCTTTGAATAAAATACCCGTCAAAAATAAAGTGACAGTAGCTTAATTATGGAAAAGAAAACATTATTCGATAAAATTTGGGATGCACATGTGGTGAAATCTGTTCCTTCGGGACCTGATGTATTCTTCATTGATAAACATTTTATCCATGAAGTAACTAGCCCTGTTGCATTTTTGAATTTGGAAAAACGTGGCGTAGGTGTTCTTCATCCTCAAAGAACTGTGGGCACACCAGATCACAATGTGCCAACGGTGGATCAAGATAAGACCATCAAAGACAAGCTTTCAAGAATGCAAGTTGAAAAGCTTCGTGAAAACTGTAAGAAGCATGGCATTGAATTGCATGATTTAGGTTCTGCCCATCATGGAATTGTTCATGTGATTGGTCCAGAATTGGGGATTACGCAGCCTGGGATGACGATTGTTTGTGGTGATAGCCATACTTCTACCCATGGAGCTTTTGGAGCGATTGCTTTTGGTATTGGTACATCAGAAGTTGAAATGGTCTTGGCTACGCAATGTATCATGCAAAGCAAAGCCAAGAAAATGCGCATCACAGTTGATGGTGAATTGGGTGCAGGAGTGACTTCAAAAGATATAATTTTATACATCATCGCTAAAATCTCAGCGGCGGGCGCAACGGGTTATTTCGTGGAATATGCTGGCTCGGCAATCGAAAGCCTTAGCATGGAAGCAAGGATGACTATCTGTAATATGAGTATAGAAATGGGTGCGAGAGGTGGTCTAATTGCCCCTGACGAAACCACTTTTAATTACCTAAAAGGAAAGCAATATGCTCCAAAAGGAGAAGAATGGGAAAAGACAGTTGCTTATTGGAAGTCGCTGAAAACGGACGATGAAGCTGTTTTTGATAAAGAATATCATTTTGATGCCGCCGATATTGAACCCATGATTACTTATGGTACCAATCCTGGGATGGGTATCAAAGTCAAAGGAAATATACCAAGCACTGAAGGTATGGAAGGAAGCAACAAATCTTCCTACTTGAAGTCATTGGATTACATGGGTTTTGTGCCAGGTGAGGCGATCCAAGGGAAGAAGGTTGACTTTGTTTTTGTAGGAAGCTGTACCAATGGCCGAATCGAAGATATCCGATCAGTTGCCAATTATGTGAAGGGTAAGAAAAAGGCGGATAACATCACCGCTTGGATTGTACCGGGTTCGAGAGAAGTTGAAAAAATGGCACATGAAGAAGGCTTAGTGAAAATCTTAGAAGAAGCAGGATTTGAGTTGAGACAACCAGGATGCTCTGCTTGTTTGGCGATGAATGATGATAAGATTCCTTCTGGAAAATACGCTGTCTCCACTTCAAACAGAAACTTTGAAGGCAGACAAGGGCCAGGAGCCAGAACTATGCTCGCGAGTCCATTGACTGTGGCAGCTGTGGCTGTCAAAGGTGAGATATGTGACCCTAGAGAGATCTTTTAATTCTTAAAAAAGAAAAAAATGGCTTACGATAAATTTAATGTATTGACTTCAACAGTCGTCCCGCTTCCAAACGAAAACGTGGATACAGATCAAATCATCCCTGCAAGATTCTTGAAAGCAACTGAGCGGGAAGGTTTCGGAGACAATCTTTTCAGAGATTGGAGATATGATGTAGAGGGCAATCCAAAAAAGGATTTTGTATTGAATGACTCCACCTATTCTGGAAAAATTCTCCTCGCAGGTAGAAATTTTGGTTCTGGCTCGAGTAGGGAGCATGCCGTTTGGGCATTGTATGATTATGGGTTCAGATGTGTGGTATCTAGCTTCTTTGCTGATATCTTCAAAAACAACTGTCTGAACATCGGAGTACTTCCAGTGACTATCAGCCCAGAGTTTGCAGACGTATTGTTTGCAGCAGTTGAAGCTGATCCAAGGACAGAAGTAGAAGTGGATATAGATACACAAAAAATAACTCTATTGAGCACAGGTCAATCAGAATCTTTTGATATCAATGCCTACAAAAAAGAGAACATGAAAAATGGCTTTGATGACATAGACTACCTTTTGAATTTAAAAGAAGAGATAGAGGAGTTTGAGAAAGGAAGAAAATAAATTGAAAGGATGAAGGCTGAGGGATCAAGGATGAAAGATTCAAGAACCAAGACAGAGGATATCAATGGAGGAAGGGAAAAGGAAAAAGAGGTGAATTCAAATCTTTTATCATATTTCGATATGATATTTCGATTAGAAAAAAACAACCCCGAAGGGGTTAAACTATGATTAACCCCGGGTTGCAACCCGGGGATTAAGATGATTTCATCGGACAACAACCCCGAAGTGGGTTGAATTTGAAATGCTTGTAAATAGAAAAAAATAACATCAATCAATTCAAAATATCTAAAATCAAAATTTCATCCCTCAAACTTCATCCTTCCTCCTTTCAAAATCTAAAATCTACCCTCTACAATCTAAAATCACATGGGAACACACCGTAAAATAGAAATCATGGATACCACACTGAGGGATGGAGAACAGACCTCGGGCGTGTCCTTTTTACCTTCTGAAAAGCTTCAGATAGCCAAGTTGCTATTGGAGGAAATGAAGGTGGATAGGATCGAAGTGGCGTCGGCAAGGGTTTCTCAGGGTGAGATGGAAGGTGTCAAGAAAATCACCCAATGGGCTGCCGAAAAAGGCTATTCCGACAGGGTTGAAGTACTTGGTTTTGTGGATACACCAGCTTCTGTAGATTGGTTGGTGGAGGCTGGAGCAAAAGTCATGAATTTATTGACCAAAGGTTCTCTCAATCACCTGACCCATCAACTCAAAAAGACTCCCGAACAACATTTTGAGGATATCCATACTTGTGTAAAATATGCTAGAAGCAAAGGGATCACAGTCAATGTTTACTTAGAAGATTGGAGTAATGGGATGCGTAATTCTATGGATTACACCATGGAACTGATCGGATTTTTGAATGAAATCCGAGTGCGAAGAATTATGCTTCCAGATACCTTGGGACTTTTGCATCCCAGAGAAGTTTCCCATTTTGTGAAATTAATCACAACCGAATTTCCGGATTGCCATTTTGATTTTCATGCACACAATGACTATGACCTTTCTATTGCGAATGTGCTTGAGGCGATTTATAATGGCATTGCAGGAATTCATACTACTGTCAATGGACTTGGAGAGCGAGCTGGAAATGCGCCTTTGGAGTCAGTGACAGCTGTGCTTAAAGATTTCACGGATTACAAAATCAGTCTCAATGAAAGCAAAATCTACCGTGTCAGCAAGTTGGTGGAGCAGTTTTCTGGACAACATATTCCTGCCAATAAGCCCGTGGTCGGGGAAAATGTATTTACACAAACTGCAGGAATTCATGCGGATGGGGACAACAAAAAGAACCTTTATTTCAATGACTTGCTTCCAGAGAGATTTGGGAGACAAAGAAAATATGCGCTTGGAAAAACTTCCGGGAAAGCCAATATTCTCAAAAACCTACAAGAATTGGGGATATCGCTTGAGCAGGATGAATTAACCAAAGTGACGCAAAAGATCATCGAGCTTGGCGACAAAAAAGAACGGGTGACCACAGAGGATTTGCCTTATATTATTTCCGATGTATTGCAGAATAATTCGATTACGAAGAATATCTTTATCGAAGGCTACCACATGACCCACTCAAAGGGATTGAAACCAACCGTGCAACTGAAACTCAGCATCCATGGAAAATCCTTCGAAGAATCTTCTTCTGGAGATGGTCAATATGATGCGTTTATGCGCGCTTTGGTGAAAATTTACAAGTCGCAGGGATTCCAGCTTCCCAAATTGACGGACTACCATGTCTCCATTCCTCCAGGAGGAAAAACAGACGCTTTTGTGGAAACAGTCATCACTTGGGATTTTGGGAAAATCTTCAAAACCAAAGGATTGGATTCCGATCAGACTGTAGCTGCGATGATGGCGACCGAAAAAATGTTGAATATTATAGATAAAATGGATGCAAGGGCTTCTGATAAAGTGAAATTTCAGGAGCTGAAAAATCAAAACCCAGAACAAGACAAAGAGAATTTCTATGGAAATGAATATAGCACTACTGCCAGGTGATGGCATAGGACCTGAGGTAATTGCTCAGGCAGTAAAAGTGGTCAAAGCTGTTGGAAAGAAGTTTGGCCATACGATCAATTTCGAAGAAGCGGCTGTTGGGGCTGCTGCAATAGACTTGACAGGAAATCCTTACCCGGACGCAACCCATGAAGTTTGCTTAAGAGCAGATGCGGTGCTTTTTGGAGCTATCGGAGATCCTAAATATGACAATGATCCCAAAGCTAAAGTAAGACCAGAACAAGGTCTTTTGGAAATGAGGAAAAAATTGGGACTCTTTGCCAATATCCGACCGACATTTACTTTTCCTTCCCTGATTCACAAATCTCCTTTGAAGCTAGAAAGAGTCGAAGGAGTAGATTTTGTTTTCTTCAGAGAACTGACTGGCGGAATTTATTTTGGTGAGCCAAGAGGAAGAAACGAGCAAGGAACAAAGGCATTTGATACCAATGTCTACACCAAAGAAGAAATCACGAGACTGGCTCGAATGGGTTTCGAAGCTGCACAAAAAAGAAGAAAATTGCTTACATGTGTGGACAAAGCCAACGTCTTGGCTACTTCTAGATTGTGGAGGGAAACGGTGCAAGAACTTGCTCCAGAATACCCTGATGTCAAAGTAGAATATGAATTTGTGGATGCGGTGGCGATGCGCTTGATCCAATGGCCAAAAGCTTACGATGTTTTGATCACAGAGAATCTTTTTGGAGATATTTTGACTGACGAAGCTTCTGTGATTTCAGGATCTATGGGCTTGATGCCATCAGCCTCTGTTGGGATAGAAAATAAATTGTTTGAGCCAATTCACGGTTCCTATCCACAAGCAGCAGGCAAAGACATCGCCAATCCATTGGCTACGGTGCTATCAGCAGCGATGATGTTTGAGTACGCTTTTGATATGAAAGCAGAAGCCCAAGCCATTTCAGATGTAGTGAATAAATCTCTTTCAGAAGGAATCGTAACCGAAGATATCGCCGAAGGTGCCAAAGCCTACAAGACCTCCGAAGTTGGAGATTGGTTGGCGGAGAATGTTTGAGACACGCTCTTACATAAATTAGTGAAGTAAGCTTTCCCAAAATTTTAAAATTTTGGGAAAGCTTTTTTTAAATAACATACTTTTTTCATGTAAATTATTGTTTTTAGATAAAAATTTTTTTTCTCTTCAAAATGTCGATCAACTTTTTTTATTTGAGTTTGAATGGTGATAAATCATAAAGATTCTATATAAATCATGTTTTAATCTAGATAATTCCTTGAAAAATTTATAACTAAAAATTTGCTTCTTTCTTTAAAACGACTTTTTTGGCAGCCAAAACTATAAAGGCTTAAATTTATCTTTAACTTAAATCATTAAAATAATAAAGATGATTAATTCTCTAATAAAAAAAACATTTTCTAAAAATCTATTTGTTTTTGTAATCCTACTTATTGCTATAGTTTTCTCTTCTTGTTCAGGTTCTAATTCCAAAGAAGATAGCTTATTTCAAAATGAATTTGAAAAAGAAATACAAATTGATACGCTTTTTTTCTCAGTCCCTCAAAGCTCTCAATTGGGTAGTTTTTTTATAAATGACAAGAATCTTTATTATGTCGATCAACTATTTGGTATCATAGAACAGTTCGATGAAAATGGAAATCAAATTCGTCGTTGTCTTCAAGTAATGAATGGACCAGAAGAACTGATGTCGATTACAGAAGTAATTCCTTATCCATCTGGGTTTATCGTCCGCAGTGATTGGCAATTTTATTTTTATGATAAAGACTGGAACTACCAACGAAAATTTATGATGGATACTGATGATGGAGTTCCATTTGATGATTTGGTAAATAATCCAAAACCATCATATACAGCAATGTATGAATTGCAGAATTATGATCAGAAGACTACATACTTTGATGGACAACTTTTGGTCAAATTAGATGTAGAACATCCAAAGTTCAATGCATTCTCGACGAGAGCGTACTACAAAGAAGCTTCGATTTTTGGATTTATTAATATAAATACTGGAAAACTAAAATTGATCGATCTTGCAAGACCCGATTCTTATGATGCCTATTCATTTATTCCATTTCATATCTTTTTTGATTACCATATCGGACAACGAGAGATTTTCACAACCTTCGAATCTGATCCTTTGATTTACAAATATGATTTGAATTTTGAATTACAAGATTCATTTGGGGAGACTGGGAAGGAGATGTTGACATCCTACCCACAAACTGATAGAATTGAAGCTGCTTTTGACAATAGTTTGTTTTCGGATAGTAGAAACAAAGATGGTTTCTACAAAAACATCTTTGTTGATAAAGACTTCATTTTTAGAACTTACAGGCAAGGAACCAAAGGTGAAAGTTATTCTGAATTAAAAAATCCTTTAAGGCTTCAGATTTATTCTCAGAAGCAGTTGGTTCAAGATATTGCTTTGCCAAACAGGTTTAAAATTTTGGGTAAAATAGGAGATACTTATTTTGCTGATGGTTATTTCAACGAGCAGGAGGAAAAACAAGGGCTATTTACTATTAAGATGGAATGAAAAAATCTATTCAAATTTATTTTATTGCGATATTTTTTGGCCTTCAATTTCATCATTTAGATGCGCAAGTAGTTCGTGGTAAGGTCGTCGATTCCAAAACAGGGGATGCTGTCCCTTATGTGAATATATTTTTGGAAAATTATGCTAAGGGAACAGTCACCAATGCGGAAGGTGAATTTAATTTTCGGTTGCCGGAAAATATTTCTAAAACAGACACTTTAGCTTTTTCACATGTAGGATATAGTCGGTATAGACTATCTGTTAGAGAAGCTATTTCGAAAGAGAAATTAATGGTTACTCTTCAATTTGGTGATCAAGAACTGATGGAGGCTTTAGTAACTACGCTTGATCCAAAGAAAATCATGAAAAAGATGCAGGATAATCTAACTTCCAATATGTATTCTGACGCTTATGAAGTAGAGATTTTTGGGAGAGAATATATTCAAGATCAAAATGATTATCAGGGAATAGCTAGGGCAAGGGGATTCTTACATGTAGAGCCATTTGACTTGAAACAATCAAAAAAGAATGCAAATAGTTATCATTTTTTAGCTTTTGATCATGTCCAAAAGTCAGATTATGGAATTATAAATAATAGGACTGGTCGCATTAGAAGTAGTCAATTTTTAGTGTCTTATTCAAATATGATTTTTGAAATTTGGGATTTTAAGTTGTCCTGGTTTGATTTTGAACTGCTTGGTCAAAAGATCATTGACGACCGGAAAGTGTATATTATTAAATCAATAACTCGGGGTTCTGGTATTTCAAATAAAGGTAGTAGATGGTTGCTTAGCCATTATGGCCTTCTTGAAGATGCTACTTTTTATATTGATCAAGAAGATTATGGTGTTCATATGATGGAACTGGGTCAAAAATATACTGGAAATATCGAAACCAATAAATATATACTACATCAGTGGAAGAGGGATGAGAGAAATGCCATTGTGAAATTTAGAAGGAATGATGCTGGTTATTATTTTTTTTCATATGCTAATCAAAGTCAAAGGTATACATCCTTAGGCTATAAAACTGAAAAAAATCCTGGGACCAGAGAGGTTTATGAATTTGGAGAAGTTTATGCCATGGATTATGAATTTGTAGATCTTACCAATGAAGCATTAGCAATAAAATATAAAGCACCTGTGTTTGGAGAGAAGCCTATGAGACGAATTAGATATCCAGTTCCTTCATTAAATGGCTGGATGTTTTTAATGGGCGATCCTCGCTATAATCAAGATTTTTGGAAAACATATGAGTACCCACCGATGGCGAAGGAAAATGAAATTGAAAAAGCATTATCTAAAAATAAATCACTAGAGGAGCAATATAAAAGTTTCTCCAATGATCAAAGGTACTTGTTGCCGATAATTAGGAGAAAGTATAATTTGGAGGGGGTTGATTATTGGTCGGTGGAAAGAGTGCAAAATCAGTTTCAACAATCAGCTGCGACTTTAAATAAATATGGATATTTTAAATAATTGATTGGTTATGAAAAGTGTGGTATTACTTCTTTTTTTAGGGTTTGTATTTGTAACATCAGAATTTGAATTCAAAGATGGGAAGATCCATGATTTTGGAAAGGTGAAAGTGAATTCAGAGGTCACATATGATTTCGAATTTAAAAATACTTCCAAAGAGACGATAAGAATTTTGAATTTGACGACAACCTGCGGCTGCACGGTAGCTGATTATCCGAAAGAAGTAAAAGCAGGAGAAGTGGCCAAAATAAAAGCGAAATATAATTCAGGAGGTAGTCCTGGAGTTTTTAAAAAATATATTACAGTGTTTACAACTGGCAAGGAGGAGTTTATCAAGCTTACTATTCACGGCGAAGTTATTCTTTGAAATTCTAGATTATAGTTTTCTATTTTTTAACCTTACTTTTGTTTAGCTAAATTCCAATGCAATCAAGACCCTTCACCTACCTTTTTTATATCCAATACCTAGGCCTTCGCTATCACGGCTGGCAGAAGCAGCCTGGTTTGAAAACGATCCAAGGGAAATTGGAAAAGGTTTTTAGGTATGTTTTGGGACATGAAGATTTCACCATTCTGAGTGCAGGTAGGACAGACTCAGGTGTTTCTTGTCACCGAGGAGCTTTTGAGCTTTTTCACATAGCAGAGATTGACTTAGAGGATTTTATTAATCAAGTCAATGAAAATCTTCCAGATGATATCAGGTTGTTGGAGGGAAAGCGAGTGTCCTTAGATTTCAATATCATCCAAGATGTTATTGCGAAAGAATATCGATACTACTTTACAACAGGGGAAAAGTTTCATCCCTTTGCAGCTGGGAATTTGACATACTTTATAGGGCAACTTGATATTGATTCGATGAAAGCTGCTGCTGATATTTTTGTTGGTGAGCATGATTTCAGAAGATTCTGTGCCAAGCAAAAGCAATCTGATAACTATCGCAGACAGATTTTTGAGTCAGAGATATTAGAAGACAAACTGATTTTGGCGGATGGAACACAGCTAAAGAGATATTGCTATCGGGTAAAAGGAAAAGGTTTTCTGATGCATCAAGTCAGACTGATAATGGGGAGTTTACTGGAAATAGGAAAAGGAATTATTACCAAAGGGGATATTCAAGAAGCCTTAAAAAGCCAAGAGAAAAGTCCTTTGAGTGGGAAAGTTCCTGCGAACGGATTGGTGCTTTATGGGGTGGAGTTTGGATCTTAAAATCTTGGACTTCTTTTATTGTCTCTTACACTGAGTATTATTATATCGTCTTTTTCAATTTTAAAAAATAGACTTGTCTGTTTGTTAATTAAAGCTCGTCGAACTTTTAACGGGCCGAATTCTGGATAAATCAAGGGTGTTTCTCTTACAATTGAAATTGTTTTATCTAATTTTTCTAAAAATCTTAGAACCTGTTTTTGATACCACTTTTTATCTAAGTAATCAATAACTTCTGATAAGCTAATTTCTGCTTCCTCTGTCCAGACTACTTTGTAATTCATTTTTTATATTTTGCTTTAAGTTCTTCCATGACTACATCATGGGGTCTTACCCTTTCTTGTTCGTAATCATTTACTCCTCGTTCGATGGAGGTTTTGGTTTCATCATCTAAAGAGTACCAAAAATCTTCTTCATCTTCAAAAAGTAGGTCTCTAATCTGACTTAAAACTTGTTCATTATCAGTTGACATGATTTTTTCTATAAGAGTATATTTCAGTAATTTATCCATGTTGAAATTTACGATTATTTCTCCAAATAAGAAAAGCTACACAAAAGGGGCTTTAGCTCTACAATCTTCGTAGAAAATCGAATGTAATTTAATTCATTGAAGGGGCGTAGCCCTGACATCTTTTTGGCCCATCAAAGAATGGTTTTTTAGCAAAGAATAGATTACAGGGCTACGCCCCTTGTTTCACCAGAATTCAAATTTTCTACGAAGATATATGGGCTATGCCCCTAGTTCTAAATAGAAATGGTTTCTTATTAAAGCCCAAATAATAAAAGCTACCCAAAAGGGGCTTTAGCTCTGCAATCTTCCTAGAAAAACAAATGAAATTTATTCATTGTAGGGGCGTAGCCCTGACATCTATTTGGTCCATCAAAGAATGATTTTTTAGCAAAGAATAGATTACAGGGCTACGCCCCTTGTTTCACCAGAATTCAAATTTTCTACGAAGATATATGGGCTACGTCCCTAGTTTTAGATAGAAATGATTTATAAAGATTTTACTCCAAAAAAATAAAAGCTGCCCTTTTGGACAGCTTTCTGATTTATTTGATGCTGAATGGCATACTTACTTTGACCTGATCCCAGCTGAGAGAGATGGCTCCTTCAGTGTCTGAGACTTTTTCCACTTCGTAGGTTAGTCGCTGCACTTCATCGTCTAGATCGATTGGCTTGACGCTTACCCTTACCAAATCATCTGCTTCATCATATTCGTCTGCTAGATGCTGGTCATAATGCTTATTGATAATCAATGTCCATTCCTCTCTTCCAGGGATGGTAAAGAATCCATACATCCCAGCAGGTACCTCGACTTCATTGATTACTACATCTTCTGAAAATGTTACTGCTGTAGCCCAATGCGAACCACTGACCCATACTTGATCATAAGAAACCAAGCCATTCCAGATTACACGTCCCCTTTTTCCTGGAGAACCATAATTGATCGTGACAGTAGCATCACCAATGGAGCCAATAGCTTCTCTTCTTGCACTGCCTTTGAAGGTATCTTCTATCAAGCCAGCATTGACGCTGTCGGCATAAGCTACTTTCTCCAAGAGATGCTCTTTCTCCAAGTTAGAAAGCTCTTCAGTTTCTGCTTCAAGGGTGACTTCAGTAGTTTCCTTATTTTCACCACCACAAGAGAATAGTAAAGTGGCGGAAAGTATGGTAATGAGTGTTTTTTTCATGTTACTTTAAATGATATATGCTTCGCGATATATGGTAGAAATATGCCTTCGGCGATATATTTGGTATAAGTGTGAATTGAAATCCAATTGCAAGGACTTTTCCCAAGTGTAGGAATTAGACTTTTCTGATAGGCTTTCATCTCAGGTACTTACCGCAATCTCGACTAATTTTACGCAACCTTTTAACTTTCCTACTTTAAAACCTTCCAACTCTAACCCCCACTGACTTTCGGGACTAATCTTTCAATCTTCCATTCCGCCACGGCGGACAAGTTCTTTCAATCTTCTATGGAAGGAATGTTAATTCAATATGTATATCCTCTTTCGCACCAGTAACCATATTTTATTACGCACACACCTTAAATTCAGATGTTGTCGACTGTCGACCGTCGTCCGTTGACGATTATCCGCTTGATCCTTTCGTTTTATTGAATTACTGGTGTCATTGCGAATAATCATATAATTCAATTTAAAAGCTGCTATGCGCAACTTTTTAACCTTCCAACCTTTCAACGATTCCACCTCACTCCCCTGTCAATCCTTCCATCAAATCCTCAGAGATTCCGGTGAAGGAGTAACCCCCATCATGGAATAGGTTCTGCATGGTCACATATCTAGTCAAATCGGAGAACATGGTGATGATGTAATCAGCACAAGCTTCTGCTGAGGCATTGCCCAGTGGAGACATCTTGTCTGCAAAGTTGTAGAAGGTATCAAAACCTCCGATTCCTGTTCCAGCTGTTGTTTTGGTTGGAGATTGAGAGATGGTGTTGACTCTTACTTTTTTCAACTTGCCATATCTGTAGCCATATCCTCTAGCGATGCTTTCCAATAGTGCCTTGGCATCTGCCATATCTGTATAGAAAGGATATACTCTCTGTGCTGCGATATAAGAAAGCCCCATGATAGAACCCCACTCATTCATGATGTCCATCTTCTCAGCTACGTGCATCATCTTGTGAAAAGAAATAGCTGACACATCATAAGACTTCATGGCCCAATCATAATTTAGGTCGCCATAAGATCTGCCTTTTCGGATATTAGGAGACATCCCGATAGAATGTAATAAAAAGTCAAAATTTCCGCCCAAGTATTCCTTGGCTTCAGTATAAAGTTTCTCTAAGTCTTCCAAAGAAGTGGCATCAGCAGGAATAACGATGGTGTTGCATTCTTGTGCAAGCTCATTGATGGCACCCATTCTCATGGCTATGGGAGCGTTGGTCAGGACAAACTTAGCGCCTTGTTCTTTGGCTTTGAGGGCTGTTTTCCAGGCGATTGAGTTTTCGTCTAAAGCTCCAGTGATGATACCGACTTTTCCTTTTAGTAAGTTCTCAGGCATAGTATAGATGTGTTTTAGTTCAATTTTGATGGGTAAAAATACAGAAAAAATTTAGATCATTGTGGATTTAGCCTTGCAAGCCCTTTTTCTATGACCTCGTTGAATTCTTAGATTTTCAATAAATCCTTTGCACTTTCGATCGCACTGTTGCTTGGATTGGCGCCAGCGATCATTTTGGCAATTTCTTGAATTCTTTCTTCTGCCGTTAGCGGCTTCACTTTGGAGATGGTTCTCGCAGTACTATTGTCTTTGTAGACAAAGTAATGTTGCTCTCCTTTGGCAGCTACTTGCGGGAGGTGGCTGATACAGATGACTTGGTGTTTTTGGGAAATTTCCTGCATCATACGTACCATTTGCAAGGCTACTTCTCCTGATACACCTGTATCGATTTCGTCAAAAATCAACGTTGGCAAGGCCATTTTGTCCGCCATGATGTATTTGATGGCGAAGATCAATCTTGAGAATTCTCCTCCTGAGGCGACTTGCTTGAGGGCTTGGGGTTTTACGCCCTTATTTGCTGAGAATAGTAAGTCCACCTGATCCATGCCGCTTGGAGTAGGTGTGCTGCTCAGCTGAGATAATACGATGCTGGCGTTCTCCATGCCCAATTGCTGGAGAAGGCCACTCAACTCTTTGGCGAATGGATCAAAAGCAGATTGCCTCTTGGCGCTAAGTACCTTCCCTGCTGCCAATACTTCTTGGTATAGTTGCGCTGATGTAGTGCGGAGTCTTTCTAATTCCTCGTCCAGGTGATCTAATTGGAAGGCCTTATCGGCCAGTGTTTTCTCCAGCTTCATCAATGCTTCCACTGAATCTAAGGCATGCTTTTGTTGGAGTTGGTAGATTTTGCTGAGACGCTCTCTAGTGGTTTCAAGTTTTTCGAAGTCAACTTCTATTTTGCTGTATTCGTCCTCAAGTCCATCAGCGATATCTTTGAGCTCGATCAAGGCTGTTTGGAATCGCTCTCTATAAGTATCAAATTTTTGTGCAAGTCTACCTAGTTGTTGCAGAGCGCTATTGGCTTGGCTCAGTATATTGATCCCGCCAAACTGATCGTCTTGCAGTTGGTGGAGGATTTCATGGATTTTGCTTTTGATTTCCTCAGCATTTTCCAATATTTCTTGTTCAGACTCTAAGTCTGCTTGCTCTCCTGCTTGCAGGCCAAGGTTGGAGAGCTCCTCCAATTGAAACTGATTGAAGTCTGCTTCTTTTTTTAAGTCTTGTGCTTCGAGCAGGAGCTTTTCATAAGCCTTTTTGGCTTGCTGATGGGATTTGAATGCTTGGTGATACTGGGCAAGTTCTACTTGGGTGCCAGCATATGCATCTATCAAGTTCAATTGATAGCCACCATCACCTAGCTGTAAGCTGTCATGCTGCGAATGCACATCCATCAAGGCTTTACCTAGCTCTTTGAGGTTTTCCAGCCTAACAGGGGTGTCATTGATAAATGCCCGGGATTTGCCATTGGGGCTGATTTCTCTTCGGATGATGCAATTTTCCTCGTAGTCTAAGTCTTCGGCTTCAAAAAACTGCTGCAAGCCGTAAGATTTGATGTTGAATTCCCCTTCGACGATGCATTTTTTCTCTTCATCGAAGAGGGCTTTGGTGTCAGCTCGATTTCCCAGTAGCAACCCTACCGCCCCCAGCATGATTGACTTCCCTGCGCCAGTTTCCCCTGTGATCATATTGAGGGAGGCACAAGGCTTCATTTCCAAGCTTTGGATCAAGGCATAATTGTTAATGCTAAGGGATTTGAGCATAGAAGTTGGTCTTTATTGAATCAGACAAATCTAAGAAAATGATCTTAACCTTTGAGCAGGTCATTGTACTTTCTGGCGTTGTTGGGGTCTACTTTGAGGAGTAGTTCCACAGCCTCGGTCCTGATCTCTAGTGGTGCTTTTTTGAAGATTTTACTGATCTCGTCTCCTTTGGCATCCATAAAAGAAATGGTGAAAATTCCGTTTGGTTGTGCTGTATTGGCATCTTCCACCTTTCTGATCGCTTCAAGCATATTTTTGAAAGCTTCTTCTGGATCTCTATTGAGTAGGTCCATGCCTTTTCTATGATAGAGGTATAGCGCTTCTCTGATGGGAGCAAAGACTGATGAAGTATAGATGTCATTGATCAGCCAGTACCTATTTCTCCTATCGCTAGGGTTTTGATTCCATCCAGGTCTTTGCGATTGTTGCGCATTATTGACTATAGCATTGGCGATCTCAAAATAAGGATCTCCTCCTCTCAAAGAGAAAGAATCATAATCTAAACCTAAAGCCATGTAGGCGTAGTAAGCAAGGAGTGAGGAGATGTTGTTCAAAAATGAAAAACGATTGAATTCTAATGGCTGATTCTGAATGAATTCGAATGACCAGTTACGATCAATGAAATTGAAAACCATAGACTCGTAGTTGGTCCCGTAGATAGGGCGCACTACCTGTACTTGAACGGTTGCATTGTAGAGTCCTACTTGGGGCATGTCATTGATGGTGATCAGCATATTGCCCTTGATACGCTCCATGGGTTTGAATTCCTCATTTGTCCAATTTCTGCCGTTGAGAAACTGTTCAAAGGTATTTTTCATATTCTCAAAAACTTCCTTCTCTTGGGTTCGTGCTCTGTCAGAGTTGATGATCACTTGGAAATTCAATTCTTGACTGAAACCGATCAGCGGGAGGAGGATGAGGGTGAATGCTGAAATAACTTTTTTCATGGAAGGATGAAATTCATTTCATTAAAGGTAAAAAAATCAAACGGTTTTTGGGAGTTTTTTAATAGCCTTTAAGATCATTTTGGCAATGTCAGTCTTTGGTAATACTTCCGAACTTTCTACGGCTCCATTTTGATCAAAAATGGTCACTTTATTGGTGTCATGCTGAAATCCTGCTCCCGATTCTTTCATGGAATTGAGTACGATCAAGTCGAAATTCTTTTTAGCGAGTTTTTCCTGAGCATGTACAACTTCATTTTCTGTTTCTAAAGCAAAGCCCACATGGATTTGATGTGAATTTTTGAGTGCGGCCAGACTCTGGGCGATGTCTACATTTTTGATCAATTCAATGGTCATAGACTCTCCTGCTTTTTTGATCTTCTGTGAAGCCACATTTTTCGGAGCATAGTCGGCTACAGCTGCGGCAAAAATAGCGATGTCGACTTTTGGATGTATTAACTTGGATGTTTCATACATCTCTTGCGCACTGACTACTGAATAGATTTTTATATTTGGGTGAGAAGGTTCCATAGCGCCCTTGCCGAGAACCAAATGTACCTCTGCTCCTCTCTTAGCAAATCCCACAGCTAGTGCTGCGCCCATTTTGCCACTGGAATGATTGCTGATGAATCTGACAGGGTCAATGGCTTCTTGCGTAGGTCCAGAGGTCAGCAGTACTTTTTTTCCTTTAAAGTCCTGCTTGCTTGCAAAGTGATGAAAAACTTCCTCCAAGATATGCTCGGGTTCCATCATTCTTCCTTGTCCTGAAAGTCCAGAAGCAAGTTCTCCAGCTTCTGCATCTAGGATGATGTTACCGTATTGACTTATTTTCTTGAGATTTTCCCTTACACTTGGGTGCTGATACATATCTAGATCCATCGCTGGAGCTACCATGACAGGACATCTAGCTGAAAGGTAGGTTGCTGTGAGTAAGTTATCACATATTCCATTGGCAAATTTGGCCAAGGTATTAGCAGATATTGGAGCTACTAAAAATAAATCTGCCCATAAGCCCAGTTCCACATGATTGTTCCATTCACCAGTTTCATTTTTATAAAATTGGTGGTAAACAGGCTTTTTGGAAAGGGTAGCTAAAGTAAGCGGGGTAATAAAGTCAAGAGCAGAAGTACTGGCTATCACCTGTACTTCTGCTCCTTCTTTAATTAATAAACGTATCAAATGGGCACTTTTATAGGCAGCAATGCTGCCAGTTACACCCAAAAGGATTCGTTTACCTTGAAGTTTCATTATCCTTCAATGTCAGTTTCTGGATGGCGGAAATAAACTTTCCCTTCCATAAACTCTTCCATTGCCAAAGTAGATGGTTTTGGCATTCTTTCGTAAAACTTAGAGATTTCGATTTGCTCTTTGTTTTCGAATACTTCTTCCAAGTTATCCACAGTAGAAGCAAATTCTGAAAGTTTGCTGTTCAACTCTTCTTTTTGTGTAGAAGAGATTTGCTTTGCTCTCTGTCCGATGATGTGGATAGATTCGTAGATGTTTTCAGTCGGTTCAGCGACTTTATCCAAATCTCTAGTGATGATGGATGGATTGATTGCCATATCTTTGATTAATTATTGTTTTCAGTAATTGGGATTGTTCTTACTTCTTCACCTTCAGGTGAGATAGCTTTGTTAGCGTCTTGTTCAGCCTTCAATTTGGCCAAGCGCTCCTCATAATCCTTCTTCATGACTATGAAGTTATCATACTCTTTGGTTGTCTTGATCGCGTAGGTTTCTACTTGTCCAAGGTATTTACTCTGAGGGTATTTTCTCTTGAATTGCTCCGCAAATCGCGCAGAGTCTTTAAGCCTATCTTCTTTTTTGTCGAAGACACTTCGCTCAGCATAATTGTAAGCTACTTCAACGAGTCTAAAGGATAATTCCTCGTTATGCTTGCTATCGGGATAGTTTTTGGCAAAGTTCTGGAAGTTGATGATACAAGCTTTGTAAAACTCTCCTGGGAAAAGGCCTTCTGTCAATCTATGGTACATCATGGATTCTTGGTAGGCTTTTTCTTCAAATCTCCTTTGGAGGTCATCGATCATCCCCATGGCCCTCTCGTAAGAGTCCGATTCTGGGAATTTGTTGATGAAAATTTGAATGGCGTTGACGGCGTCTCTACTACTCTTTTGATCCAAATTAAAATCGGGTGCATCTAGATAGAGCGAATAGGCATTCATAAACATTGCTTCTTCAGCCATTGGGCTTCTATTGTATGTTTGATAGAATGTATTGAAATAGCCGGCAGCTTCTATGTACCTCTTGGTTCTGAAGTGGCTGTAAGCGTAATTAAAATCTGCTAATTCAGCCCTTTCACTTCCTCTGATTACTGGTAAAACTCTATCATATAAGATAATGGCTTTATTGTATTCACCTTTTTCATAATAGCTATTGGCAGCATCATACAATTCTTCCCAATTAGTACTTTTTTCAAGTTTGTAAAACTTGCCACAAGCGCTAATGGATAGGATCAAAGAAAGCGTGAATATATAAAGGAGGGATTTTTTCATAATTTTCAAGGTGCAAATATAGGGGAATATTAATTTGTATCAAACTTAGTGTGATAGGCTAAGCAGGAAGATCTATTCGACAACGAGTTTCTTGGTGACTATATTTTTGTTGTCTACAAATAATGTATAAAAGTAAACGCCAGGCCTAAGGTCTTCTACATTCATGACTAATGTCCTTTGTCTTGGATCTAATCTGTATTCAGCAATTGGGTTTCCAATAAAACTATTGATACTGATTTTGGCATTGGCATTCGGGTTTTTGAAATTATAATCAATTTGGGCTATTCGATTGCTTGGGTTAGGATAGACGCTTCCAATAGAGATGTCTTTGTGGTCAGTTTGGTCTGCGTCTTTGGCTGGATTGGAGACATTGTAAATGGCGTCAATGACAAATAAATCCCTATTGTTGTCAGGATTGATGAAATGTAATTCAAAGTTACCTTTGGTCTCTACGATTCCAAAATCAAACTCGAGGTAAAGGTCTGTCACAATTTCTCCAGGCTTCAAACTCAAGCGGATTTTAGCTAAATCCTTTCTGGGATCAAAACAATTATCTCCGATGCAAATTTTAATATTTTGTGAAGTACCGATGTTTCCTCTAAGAAAACGCAAATTGTACTCTTTTCGAGTATTGCTTTCGTTTTGAATGATGAGGGATTTTCTTTGTGCAGTTCCTATCTTACCATTAAACTCTATATTTTCTGACAATACGCGCACTTGCGCTTCCGAGTACAACGGAAAAAGCAAGATTAGACATGCACATATCAATAGAAAAGATTTCATGTAGAGTTTTTATTCAATAAGCCCGACTAATTATCTGATTTACTTATACTAATACGTATAAAAATACCTAATTGGTTTCAGGTTAAAAAGATTTAGGGGTTAATTTTTGTTAACCTGTTATAAAATTTTTTTCAAGGTTCTGCGTTTCTGCCGACTTTCAAAATCAGCAATGCTATTAATTATTGTTTTGGTCTCCTGATTTGACCCTTTCATCTATCAAAATCTGTATTTCTTCCTCTGTTGGTAGGGGGATATTTATCTCAGGGATATCAAATAAATTTTCCTGATTTTTTCTTCTATTGATAGGATCTCTCCATGCTCGTATGATTTCCATACTCGGTTTTTCATCTTCTCTCCACTTGAAGCCATCCAGGATTTTCTGATCTTCCTTGAGCATGTGAGGAGGGGTAAATTGACCTTCAGGTTTGACTAAATAGTTAATTTTACTCACATTCCCTTCTTTGAAAAACATGATGATATTGGCACAAATATTTTTATTGACTCCTCGGAGTGTACTGTCATTGAGCAAGTCAAAGTACAAAGACTCTCCATTGCCTGTGACGTCGAGTCTTTGGATTTGGGATTCACTAAATAATCCCACCATCTTTCTGCCTTTGAGTTGATTGAAGTTGCCCAAAGTGTCCTTACTTACGGAGAATGCTTTTTGGGTAAGAAAGACTTTCTCGATTTCTTCATTGGCGATCAAAAACCTGATACTATCAGCTGTAATTTGCGTTTTGTCATTCCAGATCACGGGATCATTGTACAAGTGAATGGTCGAGTCTGAATAAATATAAGCTAATGAGTCTGATCTGCCTGCCAGTTCTGATTTGATCATACGGACATTGTGGAAGGCCTGCAAGAATCGCTCAGTTTCATCCTCGCTATCCTGAGAAATCAAGGTGTCGGCAATCATGTACATGGTATCTTGTTCAAAATATTTCTTGACCAAGGCATTTCCATAGACTTTTGAATATTTTCTATCTTCCCAGTATTTTCCTTCTTCCCCAAAAATCTCAATATCTCTTTCCTTATTATAAACGGCTACATCTCCTCTTCCCTCGTAATAGAATTGGTTTTCATCGTAATACAAATTGTCAGCATATACCCAAGAGGTCTCTGTTTCAACATCGCCTTCATAGAATCTGAAAATCTTGTTCTCAGTGTCATAATAACTGCCCTTTTGAGCATTCAATCTGTTTCCTTCTGCTGAGACGACATTGGTAAGTCCTACTGTTTCGGCAGTTTTCGGGATTGTTCTGTAGATAAGGAAATTGGTTTTTAGCGTGTAATCTGGATTCACTAAAATCACATCATCTGTAAAGGTGATTTTTTCTATGGTGGTCTCGTAAACACCATTTTTGCTAGTTAGCACATTGGTAGAGTCTACGACTTTTCCATCATTGAAGTAATTGGCCACGCCTGTCTCTCTATTGTAATCCAAAAATTCAGTGTAGAGTGTGGTGGATTCATTTTTGAAAACTACGTTAGTTCTGAGCTTGGCGATCTTGGTGTTGCCATCATACTCTGCATACCTACTTCTGGTGGTGACAGGATCTTTCTGATCTACAATTCTCACATTCCCGAATAACTTGGCTTTGTTTTCTGTCTCGAAAAAATGTGCTGAGTCGCAATAGATCAGCGAGTTTTGGTGCCTCATCACAGCATTACCAAGAAGCCTCTGGAATCCTCCGCTTCCAACCAGACGATCTGCTTTTCTGATTTCCAGAAGATTGTCATTTTGAGCAAGGGCCAAAAAGGATATAAATAAGAAAAATATGGAGGGAAAGAGTTTCTTTTTGATCATTTCATTCTTAGGTCGGCAACAAAATTAAGCAAAAATGATATTTTTGGTCTATGGTTGAACATTTTATCCAGCATATACGCACAAAAAATCTTTTTGATTTAGAAAAACGCTACTTATTAGCAATCAGTGGTGGTTTAGATAGTACTTGTCTTGGACATCTGCTTAAGGCATCTGGTGTAAAGTTTGCATTGGTTCATTATAATTTTGGTTTGAGAGGTGGAGAAAGTGATGAGGATGAAGCTTTTGTCAAACAAATGGCGGACTTATGGGAGGTTTCTATCTACACTCAAAAGGCAACCCCGAGAGAATTTGATCAGACAGGGAAATCAATTCAGATGATTGCTAGAGAGCTGAGGTATGCTTGGTTTGAAAGTATTTTGGAGACTAAAACTTATGCTGGGGTGGTGGTAGCGCATCATCTCGAGGATCAGTTGGAGACTATTTTCCTCAACTTACTCAGAGGCACAGGTATAGAAGGGATGTATGGCATGGCTGAGAAAAGAGATTATCTGATCCGACCATTGTTGCCTTTCAAAAAATCAGATTTACAAAACTATATGGTCAGTCAAAGATTACCTTGGCGAATCGATAGTAGCAACGAAAAAAATATCTATAAGCGAAATTTTATTAGGAATGAGGTGTTTCCACTCATTCAATCAGCCTTTCCAGATGCGGTGACTACTTTAGAAGGGAGTTTTCAAAGGATCAAAGATACAGGCAAAGCATTTTTTCACCTTTACACACTATGGCGTCTTGAGCATGTCGTGGAAGATGGGGGCTTCCAATATCTACCCATCAAAGCATTGGAGAATCTCCCAGGCAAGCATTCCATGTTGTATTACTGGTTGAGAGATAGTGGATTTGGGATGGCTGAAGTGGAAGAGGTATTTGTTGCATTGGATCAAGGTGAATCTGGGAAGGTATTTTTCTCAGGAAAGTATGTTCTCAATGTGGATCGAGAGTATTTGATCTTAGGGGAGCAGGATTTTGCCCAGCCTGAAATCAAGATTGATAAGACTGCAATTTCCCTGGTGCTCAATACCTCGAAATATGATATCTTGCATCTGCAAGCTCCTTCAGAATTAGACAAGAGTACTGACAATGCCATGCTGGATCTTGGCAAGCTAGAGTTTCCTCTTTCAGTCAGGAACTGGCAAATTGGGGATAGATTGATGCCTTTGGGGATGAAACAAAATAAAAAAGTTTCAGACCTGCTGATTGACCTGAAAGTCCCCGTCATTCATAAAAAAGGAGTTAAAGTATTGTGTTCTGGAGAGGAAATTGTGTGGGTGATAGGATATAGAGTGAGTGAATTATTCAAAGTTGACGTAAATACAAAGGCTATCCTGTATTTCAAAAAAAGATAAGATATGATAAATCCATTTTCTAAAACCTTCACTGCAACCGAACACGCAGTATTTGACTTTCTTTCTCAGGTTAAGTTTTTTGAGCGACTGAAGCATGGGGAGATGGCTAGGTTTTTACCCACTATCCACAATAGAAAGTATCAAAAGGACGAGGTGGTGTTTTTCAGAAATGACCCCAGCCAAGCTCTGTATATTGTAAGAAGAGGTGCGATCAGATTGACCGTTGATATCAAAGAAAGCTTTGAGACTATACTGGAAGTTGGAAAAGGCGGGGCATTTGGTGAAAATTCACTTCTGGAGAATACCAAGCGAATCTATACGGCTATCGTAGATTCGGAGGAAGCTGAATTGATGGTGATTCCGCATTTTTCGGTTCAGGAAATATTTGAAGCACACCCGAAAATCAAAGCCAAGATGATGACTTCGCTTTCTGAATTTTACAATCAGAATAATCAAAAGCTCTTCAAGTCCTATCAGAATTCCTTTGGCTTTTTCAATTTGGCGCAGATGTTTGACCATGAACAATAATTAGTCAGGGGGTAACAGGGGTTAGACTTAGTAGATTCTTTGACATTAACCATCAATTGCTTATCTATACCGATTAGCAAAACATTTTTTTCATTTTTGAAGTATTCCAAGCTGTGGCTTTATTAAATGTGCTTTGTTTAATAACTTAGCGACACTTTTGAGAAAAATCATTTAAACTTAAATACAAACATATAAATCATGGCAAAAGTAACCGTAGTTGGAGCTGGGAATGTAGGAGCAACCTGTGCTGATGTATTGGCATACAGAGAGATTGCTGAAGAGATCGTATTGGTAGATATCAAAGAAGGTGTAGCCGAAGGCAAAGCCCTAGATATCTGGCAAAAAGCTCCAATCAATCAATATGATAGCAGAACTGTAGGAAGCACCAATGACTACTCTAAGACTGCTAACTCTGATGTAGTAGTGATCACATCAGGTCTTCCAAGAAAACCAGGGATGACTAGAGATGATCTGATCGAAACCAACGCAGGTATCGTAAAGTCTGTGACTGAAAATGTGATCAAACATTCTCCAGATGCTATCATCATCGTGGTATCCAATCCACTAGATGTAATGACTTACCAAGCCCACATCACATCCAAATTGCCAAGAACCAAAGTTATGGGTATGGCTGGAATCTTGGATACTGCTAGATATAGAGCATTTATCGCTGAAGAATTGAATATTTCTCCAAAAGAAATCCAAGCAATTCTAATGGGGGGGCATGGTGATACCATGGTGCCACTTCCAAGATATACTACAGTAGCTGGTATTCCAGTGACTGAATTGATCGACAAAGATACCCTAGATGCGATCATTGAAAGAACGAAGTTCGGTGGTGGTGAATTGGTGAAATTGATGGGTACTTCCGCTTGGTATGCACCAGGTTCTGCTGCTGCACAAATGGTAGAAGCGATCTTGAAAAACCAAAGAAGAGTATTCCCAGTTTGTATTAAGCTAGATGGCGAGTACGGTATCGATGATTGCTACTTAGGTGTACCAGTGATTTTGGGCAAAAATGGTATCGAAAAAGTGATTGAACTAGATCTAAATGAAGAAGAAAAAGCGCTCCTAGAAGTATCTAGAGGTCACGTAAAAGAAGTGATGACTGTGTTGGATAAAATCACTAATAAGTAAGTTTACTATGTAAAACCTAAAAATCCCGACAAACCATCGGGATTTTTAGGTTTTTATTTTTTTGAATAAGCTTCACAAGAATAATTTGTATTTTAAATTCGTTGCCAAAAGAAACTCACAGGACCTTACCCCACTATAGCGTGCAGATTTTCAAAAAAGCCCTTATCTTTTTACTAATAAGTACACTTGCCATAGCAGGATACTTCTTTTATAATAGTAGTTACTGGAAAGGGAGAATCAATGCGCTTGAGTTAGTCGCTGCTGATGCAGTTTTTGTGTTCGAGACTAAGGAACCTGTGATGGCTTGGAATCAATTGGTGACACAACCATTATGGGCGCGAATTTCTGAATTGCCCTCAGTAAAACATGCTGAATCACAGCTGTTAGGCTTAGATAGTCTAGTGGGTAGATCAGGCAATTTAGATCGCTCACTCAAAGGAAACCAGCTGGTAGTTTCCCTGCATAATGTAGGAAAGGAAGAGTTTGACTTTTTGTTTACACTTTCCTTCGCGGCCAATGCAGACCGCTCTTTTGTCCAGTCTCTAGAGGATAATCTTCCAGAATTGTCTCAAATCAATACGAGGAATTACAGTCAAATACCTATTTACGAGTTTCAGAGTGTTAATCTTGAGCGTAATCTTAGTTATGCTAAGATTAACAATGTTTTGGTGGCAAGTTATTCATCGTTTTTGGTGGAGGAGGCAATCAGGCTACATCAAAACTCCAGTGTGCCAAATTTTAAGACGGCTCACCCTGAGTTATTGAAATCCTTAGAGTCTCCTACTGGCTTAGGGGTATTTAGATTGACAAGTGAAGGCTTGGCTAAGTTGCTATTAGGAATTAGCCGAAATGAGCAGCTTGGCTTGGTACAACAGTTTGCAGTCAATCAAATGTCAGGAAATTTTGAATTGAAGTTTGCAGAAGGAAAATTTCAGTTAGAAGGTGAGACGTTTTTTAAAAAAGATTCAAGACCTGATTTTTCTAAAGGAATTGGAGACTTTAAAGTTTCGGCCAACCTTATTCCTAATAGAACGGCGGCTTTATTCCGTTATAATTTTAGAACACCTGCTCAGTTTGGGCAACTAAAGAACTTAAATTTTCAGCCCAAAAGTACTTACAGAGGTGAAATTGAAAAGAAACTGATAGAAAAGGATTTTCTTAGAAAATTGACAGGCAATGCTTTTCTTATCTTGATGGAGACGCCTGTCAATCAGCAACAAGATAAGGTGTTATTATTGAAGACCGCCCAGATTGAAGACCAACTGGAATTATTGAAATCCTTTGTGTTAGAGACTGAAAATGTGGGTTTAGATAATTTACCAACCGATTTATATCTTAATCAAGAGATTTTTGTGATCAGTACAGAAGAGTTTCCTGGGCACTTGATGGAGGGGAAATTTGTAGGCTTTGAGGATACTTACATCACGAGTTTGGGAGAATATTTGGTTTTTGCCAATAGCAGTAAATCGATGAAGGTGTTTTTGGATGACTATAGGGCAGACAATACTTGGGGTAAAAACTTACAGCAAAAAAGGTTTGTTGGAAGTTTGGATACGGACTCTGGTTTCAGTTTTGTTTTGAATATACCAAGAGTTTGGAATGCACTCCTAGATGTGAGTTCGCCAAACTGGAAGGTGTTTTTTGAAAAATACGGGCCTCAGTTACGCACTTTTGACCTTCTCGGTCTCAGCGTCAAGGATACTGAAAGAGACTTGCGCGCAAAAATGGACTTATTATATGCTCTGGGTCCAATCAAAACTGTACAAGGAATTACTTTGACTGAGAATAGAAGTATCAATTTTAGCAATCGCTTAGTCTATGGTCCTAAGACTATAGAAAATTTTAATGATGGGAGTACTGATTTTGTGGTTCAAGATGAACTTCATCAGTTTCATTTGATTACTGGAGAGGGGGAGTTGGTTTTTACACTTCCTTTAGAGTCTCCTATTGTATCTGAAATTTACCAAATTGATTATTTCAAAAATGGTAAGCTTCAAATATTGTTTGCTACTGAAAATAGACTGTATTTGGTAGATCGATTAGGGAATATGATAGGAGGCTATCCATTGGAGGTACCAGGCAGGAAGCTTACACATTTAAATGTAGTTGATTATGACAATACTAGAGATTACAGATTTTTTATAGCAACTGATCAAGCTGAGCTTTTTCTTTTCAATAAATCAGGGGATGCCTTGGAAGCTTGGGATCCAAAAGAAGTCAGTGCAAACTTGGCGGTGAAGCCAGCTCATAGGAGAATAGCAGGTGTAGGTGATCAAATGCTCGCGCTTACTTTGAGAGGTGATTTATACTTTTTCAATAGAAGAGGAGAAGTGATGCTAGATTCACCCGTTAATCTAGGAGCAGCAGTCAATTCAGATTATATAGTATTGGAAAGAGGGAATGCTGTATCGAGTAGGATAGTGACAGTGACAGAGGATGGGGAAGTAGTAAGTGTCAATTTTCAGGGAGAAATAGCCTATAGAAATCAATTGCCTAGACCAGATAGGGAGAGTAAGTTTTTCTTGGTCAGGGATCAGAAGGAGGATAATTATATTTTTGCGATACATGAATTCAATAAAGTGACTATCATGGATGCAGCTTATAAGCCACTTTTCTCTCATAATCTTATTTCTGA
Source organism: Belliella buryatensis (assembly GCF_900188245.1). Lineage (GTDB taxonomy): Bacteria > Bacteroidota > Bacteroidia > Cytophagales > Cyclobacteriaceae > Belliella > Belliella buryatensis. The sequence continues at coordinate 232,747 of NZ_FZOK01000002.1, forward strand.
GGAGATTGAGTTGCAGTTATTTTCTTTTGGCCTAGAAAGGCAGATTTTGGTACTTATTGACAAAACACAGGAGTTTACCTACCTTTTTGATCTTTCAGGACAAATGCTCAATACACTTCCTATTAGCTCTAAAATCCCAATCGATATTAGGTACTCCAGTAGTCAAAATGAATATAGAATCTTTGCCTCATCGGGTAATTCTCTTGTAGAATACAGGTTGCCGCTTTAGAATTTCTATCTTTGCAGGCTGAAATCAAATAATTCTATTCCAATGAAATTTAGATTCCTGCTTTTATACGCATTTTTATTTGTTCATTCAGTATTCGCCCAAGTGATTTTGGATGAAAATCAGCTTCCCATTGATCCCGAGCAATACCATAGTCTGACTTCACCTTATTCCACTACCCTTACATTTTTTTATAATCTTAGAGAGGATAATTTTGAACCTGAAGAAGCTCTCAAAACCTTGCGACTCACTGATCAATCTGAGATAGAGGCTAGAAGATTAGTAGTCAAATTGAAGCAGGTATTTGACGGGAATGGCGTATATGTCAGGATCAACGAGATTCCTAATGACCCAAACTACATCGATACGCTTCATAATAATCAACCTAGATTTTTCTTTGACACCAAAAGGCTGCCTGGGGTTTATTTGGAAAAAGTAGGAGATGATTGGAAATTCAGTGCATTTACAGTTTCTCAAATCAATGAACTCCATCAAGATACTTATCCATATGGAACAGATAAGTTATTGAATGTATTGCCAAAACTGGGGAATGAAGTTTATCTAGGATTGCATTTTTGGCAATTGGCAGGTTTGTTTTTATTGATTTTGATATTATTCATTTCGCATAAAATCATTACAATTATTTTGGATAAAGGTCTTCTCTATGCCCTTGACCGATTTGGATATGGCTATATTGGAGAAAAGTACCTCCTTCCGGTAGCTAAAGTGATTAGTATTTTTGTGATAGTGCAGCTTTCTTCCCTATTTATTCGTGTTTTACAATTGCCAATTGAGGCTGTTTCTTGGATTCTGTTGTTATTGAATGCAGCTAAGCCTTTTATAGTGACTATTGTATTCTACAAGATTGTGGACATCGTAGCGATGTACTTTGCCAAACTTGCAGAGAAAACGGAATCGACTCTTGATGATCAATTGGTGCCTTTACTGAGAAAAACGCTAAAAGCTTTTGTGGTAATTGTAGGTACTTTGTACATTCTTAAAGAAGGGCTTCAAGTTGATATCGTTCCATTTCTGACGGGTCTATCAATTGGTGGTTTGGCTTTTGCCCTGGCCGCACAGGACACGATCAAAAACTTCTTTGGCTCCATTATGATATTTATAGATAAGCCTTTTCAAGTAGGGGATTGGATCACTTCAGGCGATGTAGATGGCACTGTGGAGGAGGTGGGTTTCCGATCCACGAGAGTCAGGACTTTTAGAAATTCCGTCATGTATATTCCCAATGGGAAAATTGCCGATGCTACTATTGATAATCATGGTTTGAGGCAGTATAGAAGGTTCTTTACTACCTTGACGATCACTTATGACACACCCCCGCATTTGATTCAGGCTTTTGTAGATGGCTTGAGAAAGATAGTAGAGTCACACCCTGATACACGCAAAGATTATTATAATATCTATTTCAATAACCTATCTGCCTACAGCCAAGATGTGATGTTTTATGTGTTTTTTGAGGTGCCAAATTGGACAGAGGAATTGAGGGCACGTCATGAAATCTTGATTTCAATCATTACACTGGCAAATCAGTTGGGGGTTCGTTTTGCATTTCCTACACAGACTTTGCATATGGAGAGCTTCCCCGAAAAAAAGACTTTGGTTCCTGAATATAATCCAGATGCAAAAGCTTACCAAGCTAAATTGCAGGATTTTGTATCTCGGGAACTGAAGAAGAAGCAGGATTTGAATTGATTTAAGCTCCAAAAATCAAGGCATAAATCATCACAGCAACAAAGGCTAATATGGGACCTAAGACAATCATCAAAAGGCCACCACTTCTAAAACTTTTTTGTTCAATCATACCAGTGGAAAAGGAGATGGCATTGGATGGGGTAGAAACTGGCAGGAGCAATGCGCAGGAGCAACTCAAAGCTACAATTAAAGGCACTGCAAAACCCCAAATACCAGGAAGCGCAAGTCCTAAGGGGACTAGAATTGAGGAGGCGGCCGTATTGCTCATGATGTTGGATATCAGGACCGCAATAATCGCAAATACGACACCAACGCCAAAAAGGGGAATAGGAAGTAGTTCGATTTTTTCCATGATGATATCTGTCAATCCTACATCCACCATCGCAATACCAAGAGCTAAACCTCCAGCTACCAACATCAGTGTGTCCCAAGGTAATCTTCTGACATCTTCGGCTTTGATTACCTGAAATAGAGTAAGCAAAACTATAGGGATAGCAGAAGTCGCTGCTATGGGGATGTGATGAATGGGTTCAGTAAGCCAAGCAGAGATGGTAATAATTAAAGTGAAAATCACTGCATTTTTCTCAAATTTTATTGATGGTGAAGGTTCTTGGCTAAGCTTATCAAAGTCTAAAGTCAAGGTTTTTAATTTCAATTTTCGGATCAAAAATTTCCAAAAAATATAAGTGGCCAATAAGGCAGTAGGCAAACCAAATATCATCCATTCTATAAAGGTGATATTGATTCCTTTCTCTTGTAAAGCACCTACAGCGATGGCGTTTGGAGTACTGCCGATAATGGTCCCCATTCCGCCCAATGTTGCGGCAGCAGGAATTCCAATTAAAAGTGCTTTGGTATAAGCAGAATTTTTACCCATCATGTGAGCCAAAGGAAGCACGGAGGAAATCATCATTGCTGTGGTGGCTGTATTTGACATGACCATACTTCCAATAGCTGTTGTAAGCATCAGTCCCATGAGTAACCTTTCTGGTTGTGTGCCAAATTTTTTCAGCGTATATCTGAATAGAGCCTTGTCAAGTCCGACTTGAGACATGGCTTCTGCAAGGAAAAATCCTCCCAAGAGTAGCCATATTACATTGCTAGTCCAGGTGCCTAGGTACATTTCTACTGGAGTTTTGTGTTCCTCTAAGATGAAGTCAGTACCAAATCCTAATAGTAATCCTGCTATAATAAAAATCCCTACGGCAAATGGTGGTATGGCTTCAGTCACCCAAAGGCCAATGGCTAAAACAGAAAGAAAAAAGACATAATTGACATCATCCTGATACCCAAGCTCTCTAAAAAAATATCCAATAAGCATTGCCAAAAGGAAATTACCTGCGAAAGTAGATGTGTTAAAAATCCAACCAAGTCTTAGTTTTCTGTATAGCCGGATGGCAGCTTGTCTTGAGTCATTATAAGCCATTCAAGTTTTATTAGATTTAAAGATAGTTGATGTTTGATAGAACCTAGGTTCAGTTTGGGAAATGAATAGTAAACTTGGTACCTTGACCTACCTTGCTTTCTACATCTATATTTCCGTTCATTCTTGTGATTTGGTGATAGATTAAATAGAGTCCAATGCCTTTGCTGTCTTCTAGGTTATGAAATTTTTGATTAAGTCCAAAAATTTTACCTTTTACTTTTTCCATATCAAAGCCCATCCCATTGTCTTCTACTGTAAGCTGTGTTCCATTCTTTAATTCTTCGGACACAATACGAATGATAGGTGATCGGCCAGGCTGTGCATATTTAATAGAATTGGTAATTAAATTGAGAAATATACTTTCCAAAAAATCCTTTTTGTAATAGACAGTATTGACCTTGGAGAAGTCTACCTTGATATTTGTATTTGATGTTTTGATCAAAGAATTAATGGAAGATATCACCGAATTCAGGACATCTGTAAAATTAAGTTGCTCGGGAATACTATCCGAATTTTTCTGAGAACTAAAAAGATCAACATAATTATCAAGTGTTTTTTTGAGGTTTTCGCTCGAGATCCTCAGGAGTTCAAGAAGGTTTAAAGTTTCCTCATCATTGATTTTTGACAGGTCAATTAACCTGTAAATCGAAATTAGATTATTGACAGGAGATCTTAAATCATGTGTGGTGCGGTAGGTGAGGTTTTCTAGATCTTTATTGATTGTTGTCAAGTTTGCGATTAAAAGCTTCCTTTCGTTTTCAAGTTTTTTCTTGTATGTAATATCCTTGGCAATGGCAAAGATTAGTTCTTCATTTTCCATAAACATGGAAGTCCAAGATAGCCACACTACCTTCCCGTCCTTTGTCAGATACCGGTTTTCAAAATTAAGCAAGGGATTGCTTTTCGTAAGTTCTTTTCTTGCTTTTGCTGTCAAAGCTTGGTCCTCTGGATGAACAAACTCATTAATTGGAGTATTGTAAAGTTTTTTTTCATCATAACCTAAGAGGGTGCTTACAGCAGGATTTATTCTTTTGAAATATCCATCGTAACCAGCTATGCAGAAAAGGTCAGGTGTAATATCAAAAAATAACTCTAACTTTTTTAAAACTTCTGTATTCAGTGTTTTCATAGGTGGGATAATTCAATGTTTTAATCTTACAGGACGATCAAGTAAACATATGATTTTGTCATTTTATAAAGTTACCCTCTGTCAAAATAATTTTAAAAAAGCCTCAAAATCTTTATTTAGAATTCCCCACTTGAATTCATGGTTTGGGGTCATATATGGATAGCCTTTGAAGGTATTGACTTTGACTATGGGTTTTTTAGCTATTTGGGCTCCTGATATCCAGCCGTAGAAACCTATTTCCTTTCGAGTTTGATCGATCCATCCGACTACGATGTAATCTTTCTTTGAAGGCACTTGTTCTTGAGGATAGCCATAGGCCCAGCGATCATTGGGGGCGTTTCTTGTGCTTTTCAGAGCAATCTTGACATCGATTACTTTGCCTGAAATCAAGAAGTCATAATCATCAGTATTTCTTTCTAGGAATGAGCGTTCATCTTTTTGATATTTTACCCCGCGCTGATCTAGCCAGTGGGCAAAAGCCAATTCTCCTAGACATCCCCACAGTGCTTTTTCTACACGCTTTCCTATATGCAAACTGAACCTAGAGTACAGTCCATTTTTGACCATTTCATTGGCCAATTCTAAAGCTATTGTTTTGCCTTTGTCATAGTTAAAATCTTGTACTATCATATCTAAAAAAGTTTATGTTGTTGATAAATAGAAATGATTCTCCGCACTTACTTTAATTCGTAATAAAGTAAGCCAGCGTCATTTACCCTCCCTTCAAATATTTGGCTCACTAATGCCACCCTTTTGTAGGTGATTTCAGATATTTTTCTAAAACCTGCTGAGTAAGCAGGGCTATTTTTTTTGATCTCTTCAGGCAGTTGTACACAGATGTAATTTCTGTTGCCTCTATCTTTTTCATTCATTTCCAAAACCGCCTGTGCTGTGGCTCCTGAGCCAGCAAAAAAGTCCATGAAAACACCATTTGGATCATCTGAAAATCCAAATAGGTATTTGATTAAACTCGGTGGCTTGGGGAAATCAAATACCTTAGCTCCCAATAATTTTTCTAGAGCCTTACTTGCTGATTCGTTGGTTTCAACAGCAACTTTTCCATTAATTAGGTTTGGTGGCACTTCCTCATCATAAGCTATTTTTTCATAAGATGGGCTTAGTTTAATGGTTGGGATTTGTATCAAGGTTCCATTTTGGATTTCAGTATCTAGCTTGGGCTGTGTCCATTTGAATTTTCCTCTCAGTATGACCTCTTTGACAAAAACGCCATCGCGTACTTCGGTATCTTCAAGTAGTTCAAGCGTGTATTTATCTGTCTTATACATTCCCTTTGGAATGACCCTATTTGAAATTTTAGTTCTTACCAGATTTTTGGGAAAAATCAAGGTGTTGATTGCATTGCTTTGGTTGAGAAGTCCATTGCTACTAGGACTGGTTTTTTTGATTCCCTTGAATTTTACCTTGTCTTTTACTTTCTGATAGCACAGTACATATTCGAGTATTTTTTTGCTTTTCCGAGACAAATTGGCGGGCGTTTCTGTTTTCGCCCATGAGAAGATTTCGATGAAATTTTCTTCTCCAAAGATTTCATCTAGGAGGACTTTGAGGTTAGCTAGTTCATTTTCATCAATGCTGACAAAAATCACCCCGTCATCTCGGAGAAGTTCTCTACTCAAAATCAATCTGGGGTAGATCATTGATAGCCAATTGCCATGTAAAGTATCGAATGGGTTGTTGACCTTTTGGTTTTTTTGAGCAGCAAACTTATCCGCATAGACAAAACTCTCTGATCCAGTATTATAAGGAGGGTCAATATAGATGGCTTTTATGCTTTTGGAATAATTTTCTAGAAGCAATTTAAGGGCGTCTAAGTTATCTCCTTCAATGAAAATATTCTTGGATATGTCAGCATCAATTGATTTTTTAGTATTCAAAAGAAATTTAAATTCAGATCGGGTGTATGCCTGTTTTTTGGAGTTTTCTTTTCCCGTCCAATGTAATCCTGATTTTTCTTGGTTTTTGGTCTCTAAAATCTGATTTAACTTTTTTAGATCTATTTCATTATTTAAAAATACCTCAGGATGATATTTTCTAATGATTTCCAAAAGGCTTTCCATGTTTTCAAAAGTATACTGGATCATTTTGATGCTTAAGTTTTTTTAGAAATGAGCAATTTGAAAATGTAGTTTAAAATTGCGGGAAATGAAATAATATGTTTTTTTAAGTAGGAATCAATTAAGATGATATCTAGGTATTTTTTAGCTAAAGTCTGAATCCCAAAAGCAACTAAATAATATGCGTAAAGGAACAAGGCTTTAGCTAATTTATAAATTTTGTATCATCTTCAAAAAGGCAATCAAACCAATTACTTCAGTACCTCCCTTTATTGGAAACTGATCGGTGCCAGAGTATACTACAAATTTCTTTTTGGCTTTTATATCTTCAGCAGCTGTTTGAAAGCCTGAACTGATACTTGGAGCAAGTGATTTTTTGATTTCTATTGCCCATACCGCATCTTCCGGCCCTTCCAATACCAGATCAATTTCATTTTTATTGCTTGAGCGATAGTAGGATGCTTTCCATGTTGATGGCAGCTGATTGAGGATGTTTTCTATCACAAAACCTTCCCAGCTTGAACCGACGACAGGATTTCCAAGAAGTTGATCGAAGTTCGAAATATTCAGCAAACTATGCAGCAGCTCCGAGTCACGGATATAGACTTTAGGGGATTTGACCAATCTCTTTTTTGTATTTCCTGACCATGGCTGGAGTTGACGAATCATAAAAAAATCTTGCAGTGTATCAAGATATGTTCTGATGGTAGTGTGACTCACTTCAAGACTTTTTCCTATTTCGCTTAGCACGGCTTGCTGACCATGATAATGTGCCAGCATTGTCCAAAACCGCTTCATTCTTGCGGCAGGGACTTGTGGGCCGAATAGTGGGATGTCTTTTTCTACATAAGTAGTAATAAAGTCATAGCGCCAATCCCAGCTGTTACTGTCACTTTTAGCCAAATAGCTATCAGGGAATCCTCCTCTAAACCATAATTTTTCAAAATTGAACCCCAAAGAATCATCTTGATACAATTCCCAAGCGGTGAAAGGAGTAAGTTCTAAATACCTGATTCTACCAGCCAAAGTTTCTGAGGATTGCTGTAGGAGATCTTTTGATGCAGAACCAAGCAGGAGAAAATGCCCTACTTTCTCGCCAGCTCTTTTGCGAATATCAATTAATCCTCGTAGTGTTTTAAATAACTCTGGTTTTCTTTGAACTTCATCGATAATCAAAAGCTGATTTTCAAATCGTCTTAAATAACTTTCAGCGTCATCCAGTTTGGCCAAGTCAGAATCTAGTTCTAAATCTAAATAATGAATCGGCTTGTCAATTGACTCACGTGAAAGCTCCAGTGCCAAAGTAGTTTTCCCGACTTGCCTTGGCCCAAGAATCACAGTAACTGGCATAGATATTAAGGCATGTTTTAGCTTGTTTTCAAGATCTCTCTTTTTCATTTTGGCTTTCAATTTGCATAAATTATAGCTTATAATTATGTGATTTGAAAGTAATTTTATTTTAGGATTATGGGTTTTTATTATTGAAATATAGACTTAATTATAAAAATCAATCAGTGAGACTTTTATATAAGGTAAATATTGAAAGCTACATTTATACAGCCAGGGAAGTCTAGGTAATGCTTGACTATCATTTGGCTATGATGTATCATGTTGAAACGAAAAGGTTGAATGAACAGCTTAAGAGAAACATGAAGCGGTTTCCAGGTACGTTTATGTTTCAGCTTACTCAAAAAGAATGGGTTACACTACAGCTTCATCTTTCTAAAATGATATCTTCGGATAGTTTGCAGTCGCAATTTGCGACCGCAAAGCGAAGGACACTACCCTATGCTTTTACAGAATAAGGCGTTTCGATGCTCTCAGCCGTAATTAATAGTGATACTGAAATTGAAGTCAGCATCCAAATCATGCAGGCGTTTGTCACCATGCGCAAGACATTGGGTAATCTACATGGAGTAATTCAGCGATTGGAAGGAGTGGAGCTGAGGCAGCTGCAAACAGACGGTAAACTGGAACAGATCTTCCAAGCTTTGGATATTGTTTAAATTCCCTGATTCATTTATATACATTTCCTCAATATTTTGCTGTTCCCCTTCTTCCTATTATCTTAAGCCATCAATTTTAACTTTCTTATTTCATTTTTCGGGACCTGGTCCCGGTAGGAATATTTTATGGCCATTAAAAAATCTGAATTATACAGCAGCCTATGGGCTGGCGCTGATGCTCTTAGGGGAGGAATGGATGCCTCACAATACAAGGATTATGTACTGATTTTGCTTTTCCTGAAGTATGTCAGCGATAAGGCGGAGGCGGATCCAAATGCGCTGATCGAAGTACCGGAAGGTTGTTCCTTCAGGGAATTGGCAGAGCTGAAAGGAAACAAAGATATCGGAGAAAAAATCGATATTGCCATCGGTCAAATCGCCAAAGCCAATGACCTGCAAAATGTCATTGACGTGGTTTCTTTTAATGATGAAGAGAAGCTGGGCAAGGGTAAGGAAATGGTGGACAGGCTGAGTGACCTGATTGCCATCTTTGAGAACAAGGCTTTGAATTTCAGTAAAAACAAAGCAGGAGGGGATGATATCCTAGGTGATGCCTACGAATACCTCATGAGGCACTTTGCTACGGAATCGGGAAAAGCAAAAGGACAATTTTACACACCTTCTGAGGTCAGCCGAGTAATGGCCATGGTCATCGGCATCAACAAGAATACGCAACGCAGCCAGTCCTTCTATGACCCAACATCGGGATCGGGATCGCTGCTTTTGAAAGTGGCAGACGAATGTGAAGGCCCTGCTTCGCTTTTTGGTCAGGAAAAAGATGTGGCCACAGCCGCCTTGGCCAAAATGAACATGATCCTGCACAATAACCCAACAGCAGAAATCAAGAAAGGGCAAAGTACCTTGTCCAATCCATTGTTTCTAAACAATCAGGGATATTTGATGACTTTTGATTATGCAGTGGCCAATCCTCCTTTTTCTGTCAAAAACTGGATTCAGGGATTTAATCCTCAGGAAGATGAATATGGAAGATTTACAGGTTTCGGTATCCCTCCGGAAAAGAACGGAGATTATGCCTTTTTGCTGCACATCATTGCTTCACTGAAAAGTACGGGTAAAGGAGCGGTTATTCTTCCGCATGGGGTTTTGTTCCGTGGGAATGCAGAAGCAGAAATCCGTAAGAACATCATCAAAAAGGGCCTGATCAAGGGCATCATCGGATTGCCTGCCAACCTGTTTTATGGCACAGGTATTCCTGCATGTATCATCATAATTGACAAGGAAGATGCGGAAGAACGCAAAGGAATCTTTATGATCGATGCCAGCAAAGGTTACATGAAGGATGGTAATAAGAACAGGCTGCGTTCACAGGATATCCATAAGATTGTGGATGTGTTCAACAAACAACTGGAAGTCCCCAAATACAGCAGATTCGTCAGCCTGGAAGAGATTGCAGATCCCAAAAACGATTATAACCTGAATATCCCACGATACATTGACAGTCAGGAAGCAGAGGACATACAGGATATTGAAGCACATTTGTTGGGTGGTATTCCTGCCAGGGATGTGGAAGCGCTTTCTCCATATTGGGAGGCTTATCCAAGTTTATGGGATGCATTGTTTAGTGGAGGAGATAGACTAGGATATTATAAATCTAAAGTTGTGAAAGAACACATCAAACAGACGATTTTTGAGCATCCCGATTTCAAGGGATTTTCACAGCGCATGCATGAAGTGTTTGAAGCATGGGCGACTGATGCCGTCCGTCTGCTGATAGGCCTTGAAAAGGGGTTCAATCCCAAGCAGGTGATTTTTCAGATTTCGGAGGATCTGTTGCAGGCTTATCGTGGTAAGCCATTGATCAGCAAATACGATGTGTACCAAAGCCTGATGGACTATTACAGCGAAACCATGCAGGATGATCTTTACCTGATTGCAGAAGATGGTTGGATTGCCAAACCTTACAGGATTATAGAGAAAAACAAGAAGACAGGCAAGGAAACAGATAAAGGCTGGACCTGCGATCTGATTCCTCCATCGCTGATGATTGCACAGTATTTTCAGGCTGAACAGGAAGCCTTGGCGGCCATGGAAGCAGAGAAGGAATCCATTGCAGCACAGCTGTCAGAACTGGAAGAAGAACACAGTGGAGAAGATGGTATTTTTGCGGATTTTGACAAGGTAAACAAAGCATCGGTCAGTAAGCGCTTGAAAGAACTTTCCAAGGAGGTTCCTGTAGCTACAAACATGGCTGCTGAACCCCAAGCATTGTATGGAGAATCAGTCATTCTTGATCAATACCTGGAATGGACGGAACAACAAAGCAGGCTGAATGCACGAATCAAAAAGGCCGCTGAAGAGCTGGACAAAAAAGCCCTGGCCCAATACCAGCGTTTAAATACGGATGATGTCAAAAGGATTGTGGTGGAGGCCAAGTGGATGGCAGCCATGACCACGGCCATTGAGGGAGAAATGGAACGTATCTCCCAGCGCTTGACGGGACGTATCAAAGAACTAATGGAACGCTATGAAACTCCACTACCGGAAATTGATAAAGAATTGGAAGTGTTGGAAGCAAAAGTGAATGCGCATTTAAGGAAAATGGGGTTTAACTATTGATATTGGTTGGCAAAGTAAGTAGCAAAGGGATATTTGTAGATATTGGATATTGAGATAGTAGACTTATTACCACAATTTAGTAAGATCACAAATTGTGACCGGTTTGGGAATAAAATGGTGGTTTCTTATTTGGTATGCAGTAATCAGTTATAGAAGACTTTTATGGAGCTGGTAAAAGAAAATATTGAGAATAAAATATTCACTATCAGGGGAGTTCAAGTGATGTTGGACGCTGATTTGGCTGAAATGTATCAAGTGGAAACCAAAGTTTTAAATCAAGCTGTAAAGAGAAACATTGATAGATTTCCGGAGTCATTTAGATTTCAACTGACGAATGAAGAGGCTTGGGAGGTTAAATTAAGTTCAATGGTTTCAAGTTCAAGGTCACAAATTGTGACCTTGAAGACTAAACGAGGTCATAACATTAAATATTTGCCCTATGCTTTCACCGAACAAGGGGTGGCCATGCTTTCTGCTGTGCTGCGTAGTGAGATCGCTGTCAAAGTCAGCATCCAAATCATGCAGGCGTTTGTCGCCATGCGCAAGACATTGGGGAATCTGCATGGGGTGATCCAAAGACTGGAAGGAGTGGAGCTGAGGCAGCTGCAAACAGACAGTAAACTGGAACAGATTTTCCAAGCTTTGGAAAAAGATACCAAACCTACACAGGGTATTTTTTTTGAAGGACAGTTGTTTGATGCCCATGTTTTTGCATCCGATTTAGTCAAAAAGGCCAAAAAATCCATTGTGCTTTTGGATAACTATGTAGATGAAACAACCCTGCTATTGCTTAGCAAGCGGAAGAAGGGTGTCAGCGGTACCGTGCATACACGCATCAAGCCTGTCTTGCAAAAGGACTTGGAGAAGCACAACAAACAATACGAACCCATCACCTTGATAGAAAATAAAGGTAGCCATGACCGTTTTTTGATCCTGGATAATCAAGAACTGTATCATATCGGAGCATCCCTGAAAGACCTTGGAAACAAATGTTTCGCTTTTTCGAGAATGGATGATCTTTTGGAAACCATCAAACTCAATTTACTGAATGATTGATAAAGAAGTTGAAAATTGGAAATCACAGATTGTGATCTCCAATAAAGGAAAACTAAATCACTGATATGGATACACAGAACAAACAAGGCTATAAGCAGACAGAAGTAGGGCTGATTCCTGAGGAGTGGGAGATTGTAACTATAGGAGATTTATTTAGGTTTTAAGGTGGGTCTCAACCAGATAGATCTAATTTTATTTTTGAACCTAAAACGGGATTTGTTCGCCTTCTCCAAATTCGTGATTACAAAACAGAGAAGTATATCACTTTCATACCAGAGATTTTAGCTAGAAGATTTTGTAAAGAAGATGATATCATGATTGGAAGATATGGACCACCAATCTTTCAAATATTAAATGGATTAGCTGGAGCCTATAATGTTGCTCTGATAAAAGCTATACCATCGGCTATAATTTTAAAAAAATTTGGATGGTTTGTACTCAAACAGGAAACACTATTCGATTTTGTGGAAAAGCTTTCTCAAAGATCTTCTGGTCAAACTGGGGTAGATTTGGGGCAATTGAAAAACTATCCAATCCCCCTTCCCCCTCTCCCCGAACAAACCGCCATCGCCTCCGCCTTATCGGATATGGATGCGCTGATTGCCCAAACCGAGAAGCTGATCGAAAAAAAGAAAGCCATCAAACAAGGGGTGATGCAGGAGTTGTTGAATCCTAAGGAGGGGTGGGTGACGAGGAAATTGGGTGACGTTGGAAAATGCTTGAGGGGTGTCAGTTATAATCCTGAACTAGATTTGCATCCATTTTCCAATGAATTCAATTATACCTTGCTAAGGTCAAACAATATTTTTGAGGGGTTACTTGATTTTAATAACCTTCAATTTGTTGATAAAACTCGTGTTAAAAATCACCAGGTCATTAAAGAAATGGATATTGTTATTTGTATGGCAAATGGGAGTAAACAGTTGGTTGGTAAATCAGCATTAGCTGAAAATGTCGAGATGGGAAAATTTACTTTTGGGGCATTTATGGGATGTTTTAGGTCATTTGAAAACGTAAATCCGAAATTTATTTTTTCCTTAATGGAATCCAAAAAATATAGGGATTACATTGATGTTTTATTGTCAGGGTCAAGTATAAATAACCTGAATCCTGTCAATATTGAATCCATTGAATTTGAATTTCCACCTTTGGAGACTCAAGATGAAATAACTAGGATAATTGATAGTTTAAGAATTGAACTTTCTTTGCTTACTTCTAAACTCCAAAAACTCAAACTCCAAAAGCAAGGTATAATGCAGGCTTTGTTGACTGGAAAGATACGGTTGGCCTGATGGAGAGATATAAGAACAAATATCGTGTAGCCTCCGCACGTGCCTCTTGGTGGGATTACAGCTGGGCTGGTGCCTATTTCATTACCATCTGCACACAAAACAGGTTTCATTATTTTGGTGAAATCAATCATCAAAAAATGGTTTTGTCCCCTGTCGGGGTTTTGGCAGACGTATTTTGGCACGAAATACCCAAACACGCCCCAAACGTGGAATTGGGTTCATTTGTCATCATGCCCAACCATATGCACGGAATATTGGTCATAAACCCACCCAAATTATCGGATTTATCGAAATCGGGTGGTGGTGACGTTGACGGGGGCGTTGACGGTGGCGTTGACGACGTAGAGACAAGGCATGCCTTGTCTCTACAAACCGAACCACAACCACAATCCCGACCGTCGCAACCGCCCCAATCCGAACCCAATATCGGAACCAAACGATTTCAAAATCCGGGGAAAAATACGGTTTCATCCATTGTTGGGTCCTATAAATCCGCCGTCACCCGCCATGCCAACCGGTTGGGTTTTGAATTTGGTTGGCAATCCAGGTTTCATGATCATATTATCCGCAACGATGCCGAATACCAACAAATCAATGATTATATTGAAACCAATCCCATCAAATGGGCATCGGATAAATTTAATACAAACGAACGATGAGAAAGGAACGGATCACACAAAACAGGGTTATCAAACTGCTGCAAGAGCAGTTGGGATATTTTTACCTGGGAAACCTGGAAGATCAGGAAAACAGCAATATCCGGGAAGAAAGCCTCAAACCTTGGCTGCGGGAGAATGGCTATTCGGAATCAGTGATCAGCCGTGCGATTTTTGAACTGAAGAAAACCGCTGCACTCAATCCCAGTGATGACCTGTATCCCATCAATCGGGAGGTGTACACCAAGCTGCGCTATGGAGTGAAGGTGCGTGACGAGGCATCGGATCTGGTGCAGACGGTCCGCCTGATCGATTGGGAGGATCCATACAATAATGCATTTGCAATAGCGGAAGAAGTCACTGTCCGTGGGGAAAATTCCAAACGCCCTGATATTGTCCTGTATGTGAATGGGATTGGCTTGGGTGTATTGGAACTCAAGCGGGCCAGTGTTTCCGTATCTGAAGGTATCCGACAGAACCTCGACAATCAGCAGCACCGTTTTATCAAGCCTTTTTTCTCCACCGTGCAGACTGTATTGGCGGGGAACGACAGCCAAGGCCTCTACTATGGCACCATCAAGACTCCCGAGAAGTTTTTCCTGAAATGGAAGGAAGATAATTTCACCTATGATCCCGACAAGAACATCTTGGATCAGCATCTCCTTCAGTTTTGTGAGAAATCCCGCTTCCTGGAGTTTATCCATGATTTTGTGGTTTTTGACTCCGGTATCAAGAAAACCTGTAGGCCCAATCAGTTCTTTGGGGTAAAGGCTGCCCAAGCGTTTATCAAGCGAAAAGAAGGAGGCATTATCTGGCATACCCAAGGATCCGGCAAGAGTCTAACCATGGTGTGGCTGGCCAAGTGGATACGGGAAAACCAAACCGATGCCCGTCTGCTGATCATTACCGACCGAACAGAATTGGACGAGCAGATTGAGAAGGTATTCAAAGGGGTAGATGAACAGATCTACCGCACCAAAAGCAGCAGCGATCTCCTTCAGCGCTTGAATGACTCCACACCATGGTTGCTCTGCTCCCTGATCCACAAGTTTGGAGGCAGGGAGAATGAAGAGGATATGAAGGATTTTATCCGTGAACTGAAAAAGCCAGCGGATTTCAAGCCCAAAGGAAACCTGTTTGTCTTTATCGATGAATGTCACCGTACCCAGAGCGGGGAGCTGCATACAGCCATGAAGGAATTGTTGCCCGATGCTTTGTTTATTGGTTTTACAGGTACGCCCTTGTTGAAAACGGACAAGAAGAAGTCCATTGAGGTCTTTGGCAGGTATATCCATACCTACAAGTTTGATGAAGCTGTAAAGGATGGGGTAGTCCTAGATCTCTTGTATGAAGCCCGTGATGTGGACCAGAAAATCACCGATCAGAAAGGGATCGATGAATGGTTTGATACCGTCACCCGAGGGATGAACGACCTGCCCAAGGCAGAACTTAAACAGAAATGGGGCACCATGCAGAAAATCCTGAGTACCAAAGACCGCTTGCAGAAAGTGGCATTTGACATCATAAAAGATTTCAGGGTGAAGCCCAGGTTGAAAGATGGAAGGGGCAATGCCATATTGGTATCCCGAAGCATTTATGAAGCATGCCGTTATTATGAGATTTTTCAGCAGTTTGGCTTTAAGAAGTGTGCCATAGTTACCAGTTTTGAGCCTACCACTTCGAGCATCAAGGGAGAAAGTACAGGGGATGGAGAAACCGAGAAGTTGGAGCAGTACGAGATTTACCAAAAGATGCTCAACGGCAAAGACCGGGAGCAGTTTGAGAAAGATATTAAAAAGCAGTTTATCGATGAACCTGCCAATATGCAGCTGCTGATTGTGGTGGATAAGTTGCTGACAGGTTTTGATGCGCCTTCCTGCACCTATCTGTATATCGACAAGGAAATGCGTGACCACGGCCTGTTTCAGGCCATTTGCAGGGTAAACAGGACAGAAAAGGAGGACAAAGAGTTTGGATACATTGTGGATTACAAAAATCTGTTCAATAGCCTGAATCAGTCCATTACCGATTACACCTCCGATGCCTTTGATGATTTCGAGGAAGAGGATGTCAAGGGTTTGTTGGTGGACCGCTTGGTGAAGGCCAAAGAAAGACTGGACGATGCCCTGGAAACCCTGTATGAATTGACCAAGCAGGTTGAGTCTCCCAAGGAAATCGAACAGTATCTGAAATACTTTGTTGGGAATACCGAGGATAAGGATGCTTTGAAGGAAAACGAGGAAAAGCGATTGACCTTTTACAAGGCTGTGGTTTCCCTGATCCGTGCCTACAACAACGTTGCTCCCGAAATGAAGGAAGCAGGTTACAGTGATGCAGAAGCCGAGCGCATCAAGTACAAGGTGGATAGCTACACCGAATTGAGGAACGCCATTAAAACTGCCAGTGGGGAATACATAGATCTCAAACAATACGAGCCCGATATGCGGCAATTGTTGGACATGTACCTAAGTGCAGATCCGAGCAGGACTATATCCAATTTCGAGGATGCTTCTTTGTTGCAGTTGGTGGTGGAGATTGGCATAGGAGCGGCCACCGACCGATTACCCAATATGGTCAAGAAAAGCCAGCAAGCTGTAGCCGAAACCTTGGAGGCCAATATGCGGAAAGTAATCACCCAAGAAATGCCCATCAACCCTGTGTATTATGAGCGTATGAGTGTGCTCTTGCAGGAATTGATCCATCAGCGGAAAAGTGGGGCTGTTGCTTATGAGGAGTTTTTGAAGAAGATAGAAGAACTGGCCAAAAACCTGCAACCTGAAAACAAGCAAAGCCAATATCCGGAAGGGATCGATACACCAGCCAAACAAGCGCTCTACGAGGTTTTGAAAGATGTGGAGGCCACGATAGCCATGGAAGCAGATGTGGCTTACAATGTGGAGGAAAATTGGATTGGCAATACTCTGAAAGAACGGAAGGTCAAACGGGCCATCAGCAGGCATATCACAAATGAAGAGGATGCCAACAGGATATTGGAGATCGTAAAAAATCAGAAAGAGTACAGAAGATGAATGTAGCAGGAATAGAAGTAGAGTTGGTACAGAAAGAAATCAAAAACCTGCATTTGGCTGTTTATCCTCCCGATGGCAGGGTGCGATTGGCTGCACCTGTGGAGGTGAATGAAAAGACTTTGGAATTGTATGTGATATCCAAAATTCCATGGATCCGCAAGCAGCAACGCAAGTTTGCCAATCAGAACAGACAGTCTCCCAGAAAATATGTGGATCGGGAATCCCATTATTTCTTGGGTAAGCGCTATTTGTTGCGGGTGCATGAAACAGGACATTCCTACCGATTTGCCAAAGTGGAGGTAAAGACCAAAACCTATTTGGAAATGTATGTGAAGCCTGGTTACACCACTGAACAGAAAGCTGAATTATTGAAAGAATGGTATCGTTCTGAGTTGAAGAAAGTATTGGCCGAGTTGCTTCCCAAGTGGGAAAAAATCCTAGGCGTTAAGGCGAATGAGATGAAAGTTCAGACAATGCGCACTAAATGGGGCAGCTGCAATACCGATAAAGGCAATCTGCTCTTCAATATCGAACTGGCCAAAAAACCTTATGACTGCATCGAGTATGTGGTGGTCCACGAACTCGCCCATCTACTCGAACGCACCCACAATGACAACTTTATCGCCTACCTGGATAAGTATCTGCCCAATTGGAAGCACTTGAAGGAGGAGTTGAATAGTCTGCCGGTGGGGGAGGTAGGGTGATATTGATCAGTGAACTATCTCTAAATTATTTCTATATTTAAAGTTATAAGCAGAGGGAGAGCTGATGTATACGTTTTATGGTATAGAGGAGTGATTCTCTTGTAACGCCCAACTTGATCGAAAGAAAAACGGTTGGTGTCAAGGTATTCCAGAAATGCAAACCACCGAAGGATTATTTCCAATAGGAGGCGAGCAACGATGTGAACCAGTAGTCTCCTGACTATTCGGTAAACCTTGTGACTTGTGTGTTTCTTCTTGAGCATATTGTTCCTGTAAGTAAAGATACAAAATCTATTTAGCTACCCAGCTTGAGTCGGAGCGGCATATGTTGAGTATTTGCATGTGTCGAAAAAGCATGTATATGTCCGGAATTCATTTATTTGATTTCTGTAAAAGCAAAAAGCTTCGCATGGGTCTCCCCTGCTTATTTTTTTCCATTATGAAAAAGAAAAAGGATTGGTTCAAGATTAAACGTTACCCCCACATAGGGCTTCCGTTGGACGTGCGGGATAGATATAAATGGATTGAGCCTTATATTACAAACCCTGAAAAGATAGCTAAGCATCGATTTTTACCCTTCATTCATAAATCACTTACATTTCGAAAATTTCGCAAAGTGTATTGTGAAAAAGATGGCAAGCTTGATCCAAATTACATAAAGGAAAGGAAAGCTTCGAGAAAGGCTGATAAAAAGGGTAGAGAGCTTTTTTATGCCAGTCATTTGGACACTTTAATTTTTAGCTATTATGCTTATATTTTGACTGATGCCTATGAAAAGAAGATCAAGGAGCCAATTTACGACCTATCAGAGGTAGTAAATGCTTATCGGTCTATTCCGGTAAATCCATTAATCATCGATGGACCAAATAAGTGCAATATTGACTTTGCCAATGATGCATTTGAATTTATCAGATCATATGAAGAGGAGGAATTTGTGGTCATTGCCTTTGATATTTCTAGTTTCTTTGACAACCTAAACCACAGGCTTCTTAGAGAAAGATGGGTACAAGTTTGGGGGAATGTTGATGGGTTGAAAAATGGCGAACTCCCCTCAGATCATTTTAATGTTTTCAAGAATATCACTAGATTTAGTTACATTGATATCGTAGATATATTTGAGGAATTTAAAGATAGAATTATTACCAGGAAAACCAGAAAAGATGGTTCATTTGGTCCTGTCAAGGAAAAGCCTGTAAAGAAGATTAAATACCTCAGGAATCAAAATGCTTTGGCTTTTTGCAATCTAAAGGATTTTTTAAAAGTAAAGGGTAAGTTGCTTCAACCTTCAAAGACTAAAAAGCTGAAAGATGGAAGAGTTGTGCCAAGAAATTTTGGAATTCCTCAAGGATCACCCATCAGCTCAGTACTTGCAAATATCTATCTCTTGAATTTTGATAAGGCTATCAATGAATTTGTGAGATCAAATGGATTATATAGAAGATATTCAGATGATATCATAGTCGTCTGCCCGAAGTCAATGAAATCCGACTTAGAAAATCTGGTTTACTCGGAAATAAAAAAAGTTTGTTTGAAAATACAGCCCAAGAAAACACAGGTTTTTCATTTCAAAAGAGATGAGTCCAATCAGCTTATATGTGGGCAAGAGTTTGAAAATGGGATTAATTGGAATAAAAACCTTCTTTATCTCGGTTTTGAGTTTGATGGTCAGTATTCCTTTTTGAAATCTGCCAGTCTTTCTGGATATTATCGGAAAATGAAGAAAAATGTCAAAAGAGCAAAGCATTTTGCTTCAAAGCGATATTCAAAAACCAAAGGAGAACTTTTTAAAAGGAGGATCTTCAAGAAGTTTTCTTATAAAGGAGCAAAAAGGTTTAGGAAATGGGTGTGGAATGACAAAATATCCAAATTCGAAAAGTCCGATTATTATAACTATGGCAACTTCCTTACATATGCTAAAAAAGCTGCTGAAAACATGAATAACAACAAAATCAGAGGGCAGATAAAAAGACACTGGAATATTTTGAATGATTTGATCAAAAATTAAAACTTATAAGATATGGCCATAAAAGGAGAAAAATACCATATGATAGAAGTAGAAAGTTATTTACCAACGAGTACATCCGGATTGCACGGGAAAGTGCATATACGGCCTGTTCCAGGTCAGGCAGGATTTCCTCCGGATTTGCATGTGCAATGTTCAAAAGATTTGAGCAAGGAATATCCCGTAGGTACTAGATTCCTAATAAAAGGGAAATTGAATGATTTACAGGGTGGAGGCAAATTTATCTATAGTTCCTATCAATGGGCTTATGAGGTTATATCAATTGGAAGCGGACCAGTAATTAAATATTAATGGAACGGATAGACTTTAATCAGGAAGAAATTGAAAAAATTTTTAAAGAGGCTGAAACTAAGCTCTTTTCAGAAAGTATAATCCATTGGTTTTCTTACGAAAAGCCTTTTGTTTGCTCGAATGGTACAGAAGTGAATTTATACTAAAATTGATGTTATTTTTCTCTTAAGCGGATATTATTGACTTTGTAAAGGATTTGTTTATTATTATTGACAGTTAGATGATTATAAACTAGATGATTATTTAAGTTTGAAACCTGCTAAAAATTTCTTTTTTTGTAGTCCCAGAATCAATCTCCTGTTAGGATTAAAGTAGTTTGAAGTACAATGATCTTAATGGATTTTCCCAGCATAGAAAAAAACAAAATGACAAATTATTACGAGATTCTTGGTTTATCCCGAGATGCATCACAATCTGAAATTAGAGAAGCATATAGAAAGCTTGCCTTTAAGTTTCATCCAGATAAAAATAATGGTGATATATATATTGAAAACTTGTTTAAAAAAATCCAAAGGGCTTTTATTGTTCTAAGTAATCCTGAGGAAAGGTATAACTATGATATTTCATTTTTCGGATCTAGTCAATCAATCAAAAAACCGGAGATTATATTTTTTAATTCAGATTCAATTGAAGTTGGGGAGAATAAAAAAGAGATTACATTTTATTGGGATGTAAAAAATGCTACTACAATTGAATTGAAGCCATTTGGGAATGTTGATTCTTTTGGGAAAAAGACAATAAAATTCAATAAAATGAATAGGCCTAGCTTTGAAGTATTCCTTAACGCAACAAATTCATCAGGTACGGTAAATCAGGTCATTCAATTAAAAAATGAGAGGTTAAAAAACGTGGATGTTTCGAGAGGCAACATTTATTCAACAACTTATTCTAGTACAGGATATCGATCATTTGATTCTGAAAAAAAGAATCAAAATTCTCAACCCGATAACTTAGCTTCTATAGGTAAAAGGGTTGGGGCTTTATTTATCGATGCTTTAATTCTATCCGTTTTTTTTAATGTTATTTTTGGTTTGTCTAGGGATGAAAATCTCAAAGCACTGTTGCCGATTTTTGCGGTTATTTACTTCACATTTTTTGAAAGCTCAAAGCACCAGGCGACACTTGGAAAGATGCTTTTTAGAATCAAGGTTATAGATCTTAATGGTAATAGACTTTCTCAATTAAACTCCCTAGGTAGATCATTAGGCAGGGTTCTATCAGGAATGACCTTATTAATAGGATATATTATGGCAATTTTTCGAGATGATAATAAAACCCTTCATGATATCATAGCTGAGACTTTTGTAGTGGAGGCTCGATGAAGTATTTTAAACGAATTGATTTCAAACTCGCAATAAGCAACCTAAACAAACAAATAGATTATGAATATCGATAAATTTATTCTTCCAAGATTTAAAAGATTTAGAACAGTACATATTGGTATAAAACGATTATTGTTTGTACTAACTTTTCCAATTTTTATTACATCTATTCTTGCCTTTATTTATTGTTTATTTGAGATGTATATTGGACCAAGTTATTTAGATGCTGATGTAGGTGCAGGGATTTCGTTTGTTTTAGCATTATCTTATCTTGTATTTTGGACTTTGGTTCGTATTGTTATATGGGTTTATGATGGATTTGTTTCATAATAAATTCCTTGGATGTATAAGTCTTAGGGATATTTTTCTTTCTCTTTGAGTGCTTTGAACTGATTGCTTAGACACTACTTATAAAGAGAAATATCAGATGTTTTTGGTTAGCTTGGGATTCCAGAAGTTCTCCCAAATTTAAAAGAGACAATCAGCTATGCATGCAAAGAGAAAAACAGAATGGTTGTCCCTGTGCCTAAAGCTAGCAAAAATTAAATTTCCATATATGGTTTGCCAATAATAAATGCTTCTTCATGTTTATACTCTGATAAAATTGAATTTTTGTAAATAGTTTCTCAAAAAACACAAAAACCCCTCCAAAATTGCTTTTGAAGGGGTTTGTTGTACCCAGGGCCGGAGTCGAACCGGCACGCCCGAGGGCATTGGTGTTTGAGACCAACGCGTCTACCAATTCCGCCACCTGGGCAGGTGAATTATCCATTCCTTGCTGAATGGGATGCAAATATGATTACTATTTTTTTTCTGTGCAAGCCACTCAAGGGAGTTCCACCATTTTTTTTGCACTAAAAGCACTCGGTTTCTCTGCAAAAAGAGGCTTCGTTACAGCCCATACGGACTTAAATAATTCAGAATCACGATATTGATTTAAGGCGGCTTCGTCGTCCCAAAAGCTATATGTCATGAAAATATTTTTAAAATTTTCATCTTGCCACAATTCCAAATGATGACAGCCAGGGAAATTGCGTATCTTTTCTTTGTTCGCATGAAAATTTTCTAAAAATTCTTCCACTTTATCCTCCTGAAAAGTCATTCTTACAACTCTTGTCAGCATTTTATTCAGCAGTTTCAAAATTGATGTAAATAGGCGTATCTAGTCTCAAACCTAGCAATTCTGAACCATTGCCATGATTGATTCCAATTTCTAGTAATTCTAGACTATTGAAGAAAGCGAAGCAATCGCCAGCCTCGACATTATCATAGGACTTATTGATGCGGGTCAGGACTTCCCTGCTGAATTCTATCGTAAATTTCCCTGGGTTAAGTTTTTCGAATACCTCTTTGGTAATGTTGGTGATCAAATTACCGTAATTATCTACCCTTACCACATGTCCAACAATTTGTTTTTTTGTCGCCTTGAATTGTCGTGACATCATTTTTTTCATCTGCATCAATGGCCCTCCAAAGTCATGAATAGCTGCTCCAGATGCTACTTTTGCTGCAATAGGCGCTAGGATATCTTTGGCTGGAAAAGTGCTGTCTTTGAGATGGATGTCAGCAAACTGTACGATGATTCCAGGGTCATAATCAGCTAAAAGACTTAAGACTCCATTATTTGGCCCAATGAAGATGTGTTCCTCTAATTTGATACCTATGAATCCATCAGTCATATTACTAGTGCCATTGATAGCAACTAAGTGTACGGTACCTTTTGGGAAATCCCGAAATACTGCTCTCAGGATAAATCCTGCATGGGCTATATCATAGGTGTTGATTTGATGCGAAATATCTACAATGTTCAGTTGGGGGTTGATGGATAACATTTTCGCCTTCACCGCCGGAACATAATAGTCCCCTTCTCCGAAATCTGAAATGAATGTTACCAGTGCCATATAAGCAAGTCTATTAAAATTTTATATTTTTGTAGTAGGTGTGAACAAAAATAGGGATTTTATCCTTACACCTTAAACAAACTCTAAAATCAAATTCAATAGATTGGTAGAAAAAGTAATTACTTTAGAAAATATCTCACTGCTGGACTTTTTGGGATCTGGAAATGAGAATATACGCCAGATTGCAGCAGCATTCCCGCAAAGTAAAATTGTTTCCCGAGGAAATGAAATAAGGATTCAAGGTCGTGCTCCAGAGATCCTCAGAATCAATGACGTCATCAATATGCTTTTACAGCATTTCAATAGATTTGGTCACATTACTCCCGACCATGTCAAAGAATACATTTCCCTTGAGGGTGTTCCCTTTGAGGAAAATCAAAAGAACGATGTCATCGTTTATGGTAACAAAGGGCTTGTCGTCAAACCTAAATCTGCAAATCAGAGGAAATTAGTCGAAGCTTCTTTCAAAAATGATCTTGTGTTTGCTCTTGGTCCTGCAGGTACAGGAAAGACTTACATAGCAGTAGCATTAGCAGTCAGAGCGCTCAAAAATAGAGAGGTAAAAAGAATTATAATTACCAGACCTGCGGTAGAAGCTGGAGAGAATTTAGGTTTTCTTCCTGGAGATTTACAAGAGAAGCTTGATCCTTATTTGAGACCAATCTATGACGCACTCAGTGATATGGTTCCTTCTGAGAAACTGAAGTTTTATCAGGAAACCAGAGTGATAGAAATAGCTCCTTTAGCTTATATGAGAGGTAGGACTTTGCATGATGCTTTTGTACTTTTAGACGAGGCGCAGAACACTACCAGTGAGCAAATTAAAATGTTTCTCACTAGGATGGGGCCAAATTCAAAAGTGATCATAACGGGTGATCAATCTCAAGTAGATTTGCCAAAAAGACAGAAGTCTGGCCTTTCAGAGTCACTCAAAGTTTTAAAAGATGTCAAAGGAATAGGTGTGGTGAATTTGAGCGGCAAAGATGTGATTAGACATAAATTAGTCAAGTCTATCATAGAAGCTTATGAAAAATCAGAAGCAGATAAAAAGTATGAAAGTGATGAATATCTCCGTAGAAAAGGTAAAGACGAAGGAACAGCTTGATACGATTTTCAAAATAAGGGAAATCGTCTTTGTAATAGAGCAGGAAGTCGATCCTGCAGAAGAATACGATGAATTTGAAGCGAGTTCTACACATTTCTTAGCTACAGTCGAAGGTGAGCCTGCTGGGACAGCTAGATGGAGATTTACCAAAAACGGCGTCAAACTTGAGCGCTTCGCAGTATTGAAAGAAATGCGCGGCAAGGGTGTAGGTCAAGCTTTGGTTCAGGCAGTATTAGATGATATTACTGTGTCTGAGCAAGCAAAAGGCAAGTTGCTATACATGCATGCCCAACTGCCAGCCATCCCTCTTTATTCAAAATTTGGATTTGAAAAAGTTGGCGAGATGTTTGAAGAATGTAACATCTTGCATTATCAAATGGAAAGATATTTGTAGTTTTGAATCGTTTTCGCACAATACATAAATTTTAAGATCATGAAAAAAATATTACTTACAGTTTTTGCACTTTCTTTTTTTGCTTCTATATCTTTTGCACAGGAAGAAAGAGCACACAGTATTGGTGAAGTGAAATTGAACTTCCTGAATACCATCCTTCTTGGTTCGGTAGAATTGGGTTACGAACATTTTCTTGGGAAAGATCAATCCATAGCCATAGAGGCACATTTCAATGATAGGTTTGCTTATATCTCGACTCCTGATGGAAGAGATTTCAACGCTACATCACTTCAAGTTTCTTACAATTTTTACTTTGATAGTGAAACTGACGGCCAGGTATATATATTCCCTTATTTCAAATATAGATTTGGAGATTTCTCAGAATCAGTAGATCAATCTCAACCGCTCATCACGAGTATGAATAGTGCGATTCTAGGTCTGGGCGCAGGATACAAGTGGGTATTCAATGATCAGTTTGCAATGGGGCCATACGTATCCATTGCAAGGGGATTCAGTGAAGAGGTAAATGATCGTTTCTCAGCGATTGAATTCAAGGCAGGATTCTCTATCGGCTATCGGTTCTAAGGATCAAATTAGTCGACTAAAAATACATGAAAGGGAGCTTCAGGCTCCCTTTTTTTATTTTATTGCTTAATTTAAAGCAAAGCTTTAGTCGGATGATTTTTAGTGAGTTTCCTTTTTTACGACACACCCTTTTTTTGATTTTAGGGATATTACTCTACCAAGTTTTGGGGAGTCAATACTTCATATTGTCTGTTGCTTTTTTGGTTTTTATCTACTTTATATATGCTATTTTAATCATTTGGAATAGGTTGAAAAAGCAATATAACTTTCGAATACTGATTCCTCTTTTTGCTTACTTACAATTGATTTTGTTAGGCTATGTGATTACTTATTTGAAGGATTTTAAAAACGATGCCGATCACTTGATCCATCAAAAACAAGAAATCAAAGGTTATATAGCGGTTGTACTTGGAAATGATGAAGTCAAACCAAATTCCATTGCCAATAGACTTCGGATGATTGAGCTCATTGATGAAAGTTTCAATCCAATCGCTGTTACAGGAGAGGTTTTGATTTATCATCGATTAGAGCATGGCTTGAAATCAGGCGATTTGGTTTTTGTGGTGGGGGAACCTGAGTTGCTAACTCCCCCAACCAATCCAGCTGAATTTCATTATCAAAGATTCATGCAAAGGCAGCAGATTGCGCACAGGCATTTTGTTGGAAATAGAATTCTCAAAATCGGCTACCGAAGTACACAGCCAGTGGAAGACTTCTTTTTGGATATAAGGTCTGCCATTATAGCCAGTATTGATGCTAAATTTCGAGACACCCAGGCCAAACAAGTCGCTCAAGCCCTTTTGCTAGGGCAAAAGAAGAACTTAGAAAAAGAAGTTAGTGAGGCCTATGTGACAGCAGGTGCCATGCATGTGTTAGCAGTATCCGGATTACATGTAGGGATCATTTATGGATTCTTTTTCCTTTTTTTCAAACCTTACCGAATGAAGCAGGGAGCGAGGATTGTCTATCTCAGTATCATCATTCTTATCATCTGGGCTTATGCAATGTTGACCGGAATGTCACCTTCAGTGATGCGGGCAGCGACCATGTTTTCTCTGATGGCACTGGCTCAGATGAAATCTAGAAGCCCCTCTATTTTCAATGCGATTGCACTATCAGCATTGCTTTTGCTGATTTTTGATCCTTTTTTAATCTATTCAGTGGGTTTCCAGCTGTCCTACCTGGCATTGATTGGAATTATTTTGATCCAGCCCATTTTGGTTTCTATTTGGATACCAAAGTGGAGGGTAGTGGAATATATTTGGCAAATCAGCATGGTGGGATTAGCGGCTCAGTTGATGACATTTCCCATTTCGACTTATTATTTTCATGTGTTTCCTACTTATTTTCTAATATCCAATCTGGTGGCAATTCCAGGCGCATTCTTGATCATGTCTGTCGGTATTCCGATGATGTTATGTTTTCAGGTTCCGGTTTTAGGACAATCACTTGCTTGGATGACAGAGCATCTCATCTCTTTTGTCAATTTTCTGATTTTTGGAATTCAATCCGTTCCTTATGCGAGAATTTCTCATATTAACCTCAGCTCGGAATTCATGATCTTCTATTGGTTGATACTTGCTTTACTAATTTCGCTCTTCTTGAATAGAAAAAAATGGATGCTCTATGTAGGTTTCGTAGCTATGTTTATTTTTGGAGGGTATCAAGTGATTCATGCTTTAGTAAAAAATGAAAAGACCTTGATCTTTTACGAAGTAAGCGATGGGATTGCTTTGGACTATGGTCAAAGCTATTATCTTGATTTTGGTGTGCCTGAGGCTGAATTATCCTTCAAGGTTTTTCCCAATCGGTCATCAAGCCTAAAATCATTAGAACCATTAACTGTTTTTTTGAAAGGAGATTCTTTGGTAATTCCTCTTCCAAAACTGAAGCAGCCAATGTACTTTTATCAAGGAGATTGGTTGAATCAATCAGATTTCTCCATGAATCAATATGCTTGGACTGGGGATGCATGGCGGGAATCAAACAAGAATGAATTACAACCTAAAATTCCAACTGCAAGGAAATTGGTATTTAAATAGGTCTTACTTTGGACATGCAAAAGTTCTGATCTATATTTCCAATAAGTGCATTTTGATATAAACCCAAAAGAATATATACACCATGAATCAACCTATACATCAAATTGTCAAAGAAAGGGTAGGGTACCTGATCCTCAATCGACCAGATAAGCGAAATGCCCTCAATGCAGAGATGGTCACAGCAATGAAAGCAGTTTTGACAGATCTTGAAAATAATCCCGAAGTAAAAGTGATTGTGATCAAAGCAGCGGGGAAGGTGTTTTGTTCTGGTGCTGACCTCGCTTCTTTACAACAACTCCAAACCAATACTTTTGAGGAGAATCTTCAGGATAGTAGGCATCTCAAAGATTTGTTTTATCGGATTTATACTTCCCCAAAAGTGGTTATAGCGCAAGTTCAAGGACATGCTTTGGCGGGAGGTTGTGGTCTAGCTACTGTTTGTGATTTTTCATTTGCCGTACCTGAAGCCAAGTTTGGTTATACAGAAGTGAAAATCGGTTTTGTCCCAGCAATTGTTAAGGTATTTTTGATCAGAAAAATTGGAGAGGGGAAAGCCAAGCAGCTTTTGTTGGATGCTGACTTGATTACGGCAGATGAGGCACAGGCTTTTGGGTTGATCAATTGGGTGGTGGCAGCAGAAGACTTGGAAGATCAAGTTTTTGCCTATGCGCAGAAGCTTGCCAATCAAAACTCTGGAATGGCCATGGGACTTACAAAAGAGATGATTAGTCGTGTGCAGGAAAAGACCCTCGAAGATGGCTTGGAATATGCTGCAAGCATGAATGCCAAAGCGCGCGGGTCTGCTGATTGCAAAAAGGGGATTGCTGCATTTTTGAACAAGGAGCCTTTGAGCTGGTAAATGAAAACTAAAGCGATACAGACACTTCAGAAATTTTTTGGCTATCAGGATTTTCGTCCTGCGCAGCTAGATATTGTTTTGACAGCAATGTCAGGGAAAGACTGTGTTGCATTGTTGCCTACAGGTGGTGGTAAATCTATTTGTTTTCAAGTGCCTGCTTTGGCACAGGAAGGAGTCTGTCTAGTAGTAAGTCCTCTTGTCGCACTCATGAAAGATCAAGTGGATAATCTCCGAAAAAGAGGAGTATTGGCTGCTGCGGTATACTCCGGTATGAGTAAACGAGAAATCGATACAACCCTGGATAATTGTGTCTATGGGAATTATAAATTTTTGTATGTATCTCCAGAGCGCTTAAAAACTGAGATTTTTATTGAGCGATTCAAGCGAATGAATGTGTGCTTGATAGCCATAGATGAAGCTCATTGTATCTCGCAGTGGGGCTATGATTTCAGACCTCCATATCTTGAAATTGCAAAAATCCGTGCTTTTCACCCTGAAGTGCCCTGTCTAGCACTTACTGCGTCAGCAACACTCAAAGTAAAGCAAGATATCATCGATAAGCTGGAGCTGAAGGATCCGGCAGTTTTTGTAAGGTCTTTTTCTAGGAAAAACTTAAGCTATGCTGTTCGGATGGTGGAAAATAAAATAGAAAAGGCCATTGAAATATTGAATAGAATTCCTGGGTCTGCCATTTTTTACACTAGAAATAGAAAGGGGACTAAACAAATCGCTCAGGAGTTGTATAGACTAGGCCATTCAGCCACTTTTTACCATGCGGGATTAGATGTTGCTACGAGAGAGCTTAGGCAGCAAGAGTGGAAGAATAACCACATACGAATTATGGTCGCTACCAATGCTTTTGGGATGGGGATTGACAAACCTGATGTCAGGCTGGTGATTCACCTTGATCTACCGGAGAATTTGGAAAACTATTACCAAGAAGCAGGCCGTGCAGGAAGAGATGAACTTAAGGCTTATGGGGTTTTATTGACCAATGAGCAAGATATCGAAACATTGATTCAACGAGCAGAGATTGCTTATCCTCCTCTTGATTTTCTCAAAAGAGTCTATCAATCCCTAGCCAACCAATATAGAATAGCAGTAGGCAGTAGCTTGTTCGTTAGTTATGATTTTGATTTGGGGGATTTTTGCAGCACTTATCAATTGGATTTGCTGATGACCTACAATGCATTGAAAGTCTTACAAGAAGAGGGTTTTATTGAGCTCAATGAAAGTTTTTTTGCTCCATCTAGCATTCACTTCTTGGTAGATCAATCCAAATTGTATGAATTTCAGATAGCAAATGCCAAGCTTGATCCTCTAGTCAAAGCCTTACTCAGGACTTATGGAGGTGAATTATTTATGGAATACATTAAGATTCAAGAAGTGAGATTGGCAAAGCAACTTCAGCTCTCTGAATCAGATTTGGTTAGGCAACTTGAGCTACTTGACCAATTCAATATTTTGGCCTACAATAAGCGCAAGGATAGTCCACAGGTCACTTTTCTGACGCCACGCTACGATGCTGGTAAATTACCATTGAACACCAAAAGAATTGCCGAGCGTAGAGATAATGCAAAGTCCAAAGCAGCTTCAATGATTGCATATATTGAAAATACGCAACTTTGCCGAGCCAATCAGATTTCTACATATTTTGGAGAAGAAACTGATCATTTTTGTGGTATTTGTGATGTCTGTATAGAGCGTCGCAAGGCTACATCAGATAGAGATGATCAGCTCAAATCCAAGATTATCCAAACTTTAAAGGATGGAAAGGAGTTTTCTTTACAATCACTACCACATGTTGGGCTCAAAGATGATCAAGAGACGGTGGACTTACTCAGAAATTTGGAAGATGAGGGGAGGATCGTGTCAGAGCCTAATGGAATATACAAATTGAAAAAATAATGGCTTCATTTATAGATGATTTGCTGGGGAAGTTGTTTCCCAAAAAAAGCACTTCGATCAAGCATAAGGAGAATTTTACCCAGACGGAAGAAGCAATCGCTGATGTCACAGCTTGGGCTCAATCTACTGAGGGAAAGAATTTACTCAACTTGGTGAAGAAAAATTACCACTTCAAAACATCTGGTATGAATGCGAGCCCAGAGGTTCATATCCTCAAATCTCCTTATGCCAATGGTTTTGCGGTAAGCTTTGAAAGACCATTTGATGAGAAAAGTTTTTCAAAAGTTTTCTTTGCTTTTGGCCAACGAATGTTAGATTTGGGATATCAAAAAATCAGTCTGGACCGCAAATTCGAAGAGATTAATGAAGCGGTGAAGATGACTGAGAAACAATATTTCAAGCCTCCCCTCAGCAATGCTGATTTCAATGAAAAAATAGATCAGCTTTTCGGAAATGTAAGTATAGAGAAAATCAGTGTCAACGATAAACCTAGCTATTTGAAAGTTCTCGTCACGGTCTATTCGGATTCCCTCTATAAGGACGCGACACCTTTTGAGGATTTTATAGACGACTTATTTGAAAATTAATATCCAATGGATAGAATATTACTGAGACAAAGTCTCGAAAATTACAGAACACCCTTTGAAGAAGAGTCTGCTTTTGTTTCAGAGTTTATAGCATTGACTTTCGAGCAAGATGCCTTCCTTCGATCCAGGTTGAGTGGACATTTTACTGCTTCTGCTTGGGTAGTGAATAAAAGAAGAACACATACACTGCTCACCCTTCACCGAAAGCTTAATCGCTGGCTTCAGTTAGGAGGCCATGCAGATGGAGAAGAAAATCTTCTGGAAGTAGCCATGAAAGAAGCTCAGGAAGAAAGTGGATTGACTTCTCTAAGATTTGTTGGAAATGGGATTTTTGATATTGATAAGCATATTATTCCTCAAAAGGGAGACGTTCCAGAACACTACCATTACGATGTGCGCTACCTGATTGAGGCAGAGCTCAACGAGCCCTTAACCTTGAGTAGCGAGAGTATGGATTTGGCTTGGGTACCATTTGATACAGTAGAGGATGTAATAGGTTACAATCCATCCATTTTAAGGATGTTGGAAAAAACTAGTCGATCTGAATACGTAATTTAAAGTTGATGCACATAACTAATTTTGGGGAGGTTAAGGCCTCCTTTGCTTTTTCGGAGCTCATACAAATCCGTTTTTCGGACATTGATGGATACCTGCATGTAAATAATGGCATTTATTTCAATTACTTTGAGCATGCCAGAGCGATGTATCTTTACAAGGCCTGCAATTGGGACATCATGACCATCGGTACCGTGGTAGCTAATGTGAATATTGATTATAAGCGACCCATACATTTTGGAGATCAAGTAGAAGCCTTTGTACGTTGTATCAAAGTGGGTAAATCGTCATTCGCTTTGGAGCAGGTGATAGGAGGAATTACGCTTCAAGGGGAGGAAGTTATTTTTGCAACTGCACTTACGACAATGGTTGCGGTGGACATGAAGACGATGAAGCCAGTACCCATACCACAAGACTATGCTTCAAAGTTGAAAAATACCTCTGCCTAGCAGGATAATTCCTTATCTTTGCCAAAAAATTCTAAAGACGTGAAGCATTTATTAATAGGATTGGTAATTCTGACCTTTATGGGAGCGTGTGGTGCAAATGAGCAGGAGTTGTTTGATCAGGGTGTAACGCAGCTGGAAGCCAGTGAGTATAACAAAGCAATTGGTTATTTTGATAGAGTGATCGAGAAAAACGAGTCTAATACCTCTGCGCATAACGCCAAGGGAGTGGCATATTTCCAGCAAGGAAAATTTGATGAAGCTATAGTTGCTTTCACTACCTCCATTAGATTAGACTCTAGTTCTTATAAGCCATTTTTCAACAGGGGTAATGCTTACTTAGAGAAAAAAGCATACAAAGAAGCGATCAGAGATTACAATTTCGCCAACGGCCTAGATCCTCAGCAATTGGATATCTACTATAATCGTGGTTTGGCACTTTTGGCATTGGAGGAGTATGAAGATGCTATCATGGATTTTGATATAGCCTTACAAGCCAATCCAAACCAAGCATTGGTGCAATTCAATAGGGCAAAAGCGCAGCTTGGGAATAATGACCCGCTGGGTGGAATGGAGTCTTTGATTAATGCCATCAATTTAGACAGTAATAATGGTCCAGCCTACTACTTGCTGGGTGTCACACAAATGAGTGCATTGGGTCAAAAGGAAGAAGGCTGTGCCAATTTAAAAATGGCCCTAAGTCTTGGATATAAAGAAGCTCAAACTTGGGTAGATGACTTTTGTCAAGACTAATGGCTGAGATTGGTAAAGATATCATCAAAGCCAAGGCAATTTTAGATGCAGGTGAACTGGTGGGGATTCCTACTGAGACAGTTTATGGCTTGGCAGGTAATGCCCTTCAAGCAGATGCAGTAGCCAAAATCTTTGAAACCAAAAATAGACCAAGCTTTGATCCATTGATTCTTCACACATCTTGTTTGGATAAAGTCTATGATTTTGTGAAAGAAATCCCCGAAGTTCTGAAGGATCTAGCAGAGGCTTTTTGGCCAGGCCCTTTGACCTTATTGCTACCAAGAAAGCCCAATGTGCCTGATTTGGTAACTAGTGGTTTGGAGACTGTAGCTGTTCGGATTCCTTCTCATCCATTGACTAGGTCCTTATTGACTTCTTTAAATTATCCGCTTGCAGCCCCTAGTGCCAATCCATTTGGCTACATCAGTCCTACCCAAGCTTCACATGTCAATGATCAATTAGGTGATAAGATTAAATACATCCTGGATGGAGGGTTTTGTGAAGTAGGTTTAGAAAGTACCATTGTGGGTTTAGAGGCTGGAGAAGTTACTGTCTATAGATTGGGGGGATTAGATTTGACGTTGATTGAGGATATTGTGGGTCCAGTGCAAGTCATGTCCCACTCTTCTAGTAATCCCAAAGCACCAGGCTTATTGAAAAGTCATTACGCTCCAAGTAAACCTTTCATCATAGGAGATATAAATGACTTGGTTGAGAGATATCATAAAGAAGGACTAGATTTTGCAGTAATGACATTCAAGAAAGATTTCTACCAAGTTGCGGAAAGGAATAAAATTATCCTCAGTCCACAAGGAGATATGAAAGAAGCTGCCAAAAATCTATTTGCAGCCATGCGGATTTTGGATAGCATGGATGTTTCCGTAATTTTATCAGAGCTTTTGCCCAACGAAGGTTTGGGTAAAGCCATCAATGACCGGCTCAAAAGGGCTTCGATACAAGTGTAGAACTCAAATTCTAAAAAACCTTATAAAACCATTAATCATGAACAAAAGAATAAAAAGCGTCGATAACCTAGATTTTTCAGGAAAGAGAGCCTTGATCAGAGTAGATTTTAATGTCCCATTGGATGAGCATCAGAATGTGTCAGATGCAACGAGGATCTCAGCAGCTATTCCTACCATTCAAAAGATCCTAAAGGATGGTGGATCGGTGATTTTGATGTCGCACTTAGGTAGACCTAAAGATGGTCCAACAGATAAGTATTCACTTCGCCACGTAATTTCTGAATTACAAAAGCTATCTGGAACTTCCGTGAAATTTGCTCCAGACTGTATCGGACAAGAAGCAAAGCAACTTGCGGCTGGTTTGAAGCCAGGCGAGATTTTGTTGTTAGAAAACCTTAGATTCTACAAGGAAGAAGAAAAGGGAGATGAGGATTTTGCTAAAACGTTGGCTTCTCTAGGTGATGTATATGTCAATGACGCATTTGGAACAGCACATAGAGCCCACGCTTCTACCGCAGTGATTGCCAAGTTTTTTGACACCAAAGCAAGTGGGTACTTGTTGAAGTCTGAGTTGGAAAATGCGGACAAAGTGATGGAAGAGCCGCAAAGACCTTACACAGCCATCATGGGTGGAGCGAAGATTTCTGACAAGATTTTGATCATAGAAAGACTTTTGGACAAAGTAGATAACCTGATCATAGGAGGAGGCATGTCCTACACTTTTGCCAAGGCACAAGGCGGACAAATCGGGGACTCCTTATGTGAAGCTGATAAGCTTGACTATGTTTTAGAGTTGATGAATAAGGCTAAATCTAAAGGGGTCAATCTAATTCTTCCTGTAGATACAGTTACTTCTAAGGCCTTTGCCAACGATGCTGAGCAAGGACTGGCTGTAAGTGGTGAAATTCCAGATGGCTGGATGGGCCTAGATATTGGTCCTGAGACAAGAAAGCAATTTGCAGAAGTTGTCAAGAAATCTAAGACTATTCTGTGGAATGGTCCAATGGGGGTATTTGAAATGAGCAGTTTTGTTCATGGTACTGTGGCTATTGCAGAAGCAGTCGCTGAGGCTACACAAAGCGGTGCTTTCTCTTTGATCGGAGGTGGAGACTCTGCTGCGGCTGTGAATAAGTTTGGGTTTACAGATAAGGTATCTTATGTATCTACTGGAGGAGGAGCCTTATTGGAGCATATGGAAGGAAAGGTGCTACCTGGCGTGGCGGCTTTGGAGCCATGAAATAAAAGTGAACAAAAAACTATCTGATTGTAGCTTATAGTAAAAAGTCTAATCAGGAATTAGAAATATCAAACATAAAACACCGTCTAGCGATCACGTTAGACGGTGTTTTATGTTTTAAAAGGGAAGAAAATCCAAATTCTAATTGATTTTCAAGGCAATTTTTTAATTTTGAAAGAGTTAAGCATGGGGAAAATGAAAAGACTAATAGTTTTTGCTTTATTAATTTTAACGGTGAGCGCTTGTACTGAATATGAGAGTTTGGATGGGCCTTGCACTGTTTTTTTGAAGGAGACCGATGAATTCGGTAATCAGCTTTCCTATGTGATTGATCAAGATGTAAGGAGAAATAAGAAAACAGGAGTATTCACATACAGAGAGTTGCTTGAAGATGGCAGAACTAGACTTTGGTCTATCATGCGAGAGGCCGAACCAGATGATGATGGTTTCTATCGGTATTTTTCAAAAAGTCAGGAAGGTGGTGTCAAGGAAGTTGACTTTGTACAATGTGGAGATATATTTTATTTACTTCCGGAGGAAGATGATGAAGATTGATTTTGAGATATAGACCTAAAAAAATCAAAAAAACGAAGAAATTGAATTTTCTGTGATTAGGCATGATTACAAAACTATTTAACCTTTGGGGTTTCAAAAACCCCAAAGGTTTGTTGCTTTTTGAGATTTACTTACCTCTAGAGTCTACATCTTTAATGAACTTGATTAGCCCCTCGAAGAATACTTTTTGATCATCATACTGAGCTAAGTGACTACCATCTGGACAAAACAAGTATTTCCCATCTTTAACTTCTGTAGCCATCCATTCCATGTGTTTGGGGTCCATGGTGTCATGGCCTGCACCTATGACTAGGGTAGGTACTGAGATGTTTTTGAGATCTGCTCTTCTATCCCAGCCCTTGAGCGTAGCACCTGCCGTAATACCAAATTCAGAGTGCCCCTGCATGTACACATAGATATTTGGATTGACATGGGTGAGTGATCTGATCACTGCTTCTGGCCATTCATCAAGTGGCATGCGCAATACATGGTATTGATAATGATGCTCCATCAGAAGAGCTTCATAGCTTGGATTGTCAAAATCTTCTTCTTCTTCTATTCTCAAAATCTCCTTGAAAACTTCCTCTGGCATTTGTGGACCAAGCACTTCTTTGGCATATTTTTCATATTCATCCAGACTAGCCATCATATTGGAAATGATCAGCCCTTTGAGTTTGTCTTGGTGCTTGAGTGCATATTCCATAGCGAGCATACCTCCCCAAGATTGACCAAAAAGGTAGAAATTATCCTGGTCCAATCCCAGCGCGGCTCTTACTTGATCGACTTCATCCACAAATCGGTCTATGGTCCATAATTCTTGGTCTTCAGGTTGATCAGAATAATAAGAGCCTAGTTGGTCGTAATAGATGAATTCTATTCCCTCAGCAGGGAAATACCCATCGAAGCAGGAGTACAATTCATGCGTCATACCAGGGCCTCCATGAAGTAAGAGCACCTTCATTTTTGGATTATTTCCTACCCGTTTTGTCCATACTTTGAATTCACCCTTGGGTGTGGTGATAGGGATCATTTTTATTCCTCCTTCAAACTGATCGTCACGATTGGAGAAGTCTAGGTAAGCATCGGTTGATATCCTTTCATTTTGCGTAGGAGTTGTGCATTGCAAAAGGGAAATGGACAGAACTAGAAGTGTAATCGATGATTTTTTCATAAGGATTGTTGGTAGGGTGGAGAATTGTATAGGTATTCAATAATAAGAACTGAATGTACTCAAAATCGTGCTTTTATCCAATGTCAAAATCTGGCCAGCAGGAATTCAGTTGTTGGGGCGTATGTTTGACGAGCCAACCATGATCAAAGCCAGTTTTGCTTATGAACAAGCTACCAAGCATAGGAAATCACCAGAATTTAAATAATCATTCTAAAGAGAATTATGGATAAGAAGAAAATTTTAGCTTACTACTTTGATAGAATAGGAGATAAAAACTTCGAATTGGATCAAGTTTAAAAAGTAAGCCTTACGTATGCTTCTCTGTCATCTGACTCTTGGTTTTGGAGCTTGAGGTAGAAGCCTGAAGGTGTAGCGAATCCCCTTGGAGCAAAATCAGCAGTAGAAAAATCTAGTTCTCCCAAGTATTCCAAGTCGAGATTCATCAGGATAAAACTATTTTTGGAATTGAATTGCTTCTCGACGACTTCCTGAGAGATGATCAGGTGGCGTAAAATCAGTTTTTGGTAATTATCCACCATCAGCGACTTGTATCGGCTAGTTTCATTGGATGGTTGGAATACTGTATATTCTCCTCTGCTTTCAGTTTTTCCTTTCTGAAAGATCAATGGGTGCCTGCTTCCTGAATAGACCCAAGTCTGCTTTCCTCCTTTGGATACTAGGAGTGAATCTGTGACAGGAAAACCTATCAAATGTTGATCAGAGCTTGAATCGTAAGTATGAAAGTATACCCCTAACTCTGGGTCATCCAAATGATCTTGGTATGTTTTAGGGAAGTTGAACTGCAGAATAGGCTTAGCGCTTTTTTCCTTAAAATCAAACGCCCAAACCCAATCTTTGTAGGGGAGTAAAGGTTCTTTTAAAACAAATGGGACATCTGTCACGATCAATCTTTTATTTGCTTCATTCCAATGCATCAGGTTAGAGAAAGCATTGAAGTTAGCTGCCATTCTATCACTAGGAAGATCTGGAAGTGGGATTTTTTGAATCATTTTTCCACTCAAGTCGGTTTGAATGATTTGCTTCTGATCTGAAATAAAAAATATACCATCTTTTGTGATCAAGTTGCCTGCGATAAATCCACCTATCCCATCAGGACCTTCTTTTTCAAAAGTAACTTTCTCTACCAATACTCCTGAGCTGTAGTCATATTTCAGCAAGCTACTGCCCACAAACCCCAATAAAAATTCAGCAGCACCACTTTTTTGGTAGGTGAATAGTTGGGGTAAGGATTTGGTTTCAAGGTCCTTTTCCAAATACAGCGTGTCTTGGATGTAAGCCTTCAGTTCTCCTTGGTAAGACATGGTCATGTCTGTACTATTTTGAGTACAAGAGAAAGCAACTGCGCCTATCAATACAAGCCGAAAGGATAGAAGACTGTATTTCATGGTTTGATCTTGTATTTCAATAGGATAGGGTCTTCCTCATCATTGAGTTGTTCAATTGCAGCTTCGAGTTTATCGTTATATTTCCCAAATATTTTCGACTTTACGGCAGCTTCAACAGCTTCAGGATAGAGTACTTCGTAATAGTAGCCATCTTTGCTATACCCTTTTCCATTGATTGAGGAACCGAAGGCACTGGCCAAGTGGTATTTCATACTAGGGTAATGGATGTATAAATTATAAATCGGGAAGCTTGATAAATCATCTTCATCAATAGCTTCATTCTTTTTGATGCCAAAAATCAAAATTCTAATCATGTCTCCTGCGGTCGTAAGTGCCCCTACGTTGAAGCTAAATTTTTGATTGGTGATCACAGTTTCAAAAAATTCATCAGCGTCTGATCGCATGGAGATGGGGAGGTTATTGTCAGCTAGATTGATCGCAACCAAAGGCCTGATACTGTCTTGAAAGTGGTATAAAGTATCTGATGCTCCGAAATTTAGCGCGAAGGAGTTATCAGATAGCGCTCCTATTTGTCCCTCAACCAAGTTGGAAGTCACCTCCCAGGCTTTTGGGTAAAGCGCCTCTTTTTCTTTGGTGGCCTCGTTGAACAGGTAGAATGGATGATACTGATTGTTTTCATCGTTTTCATACCCTAGATCTGAGACAATCAGCCATCGATCTTGATCGATTTTTTTGAAGTCAGGGATAAAGGGGATTTCTAAGCCCTCCATTGTTTTGGTTCCCATAAACTCAAAAGTCTCTTTGTCATACAGCTTGGCAGATCCTCTTTGGTCCCAAATGGCAATTTTGCCATCATACCAATCCAAGCCATTGAGAAATGGATACTCTTCAGGTCCATTGCCTTGCTTTTTGAATGTTTTGAGGTACTTGCCACTCTTATCAAATACGTGAATAGAAGCATCCTGATAGTCACCCGTAGAAAAGTAAAGGTGCTCATCTTCTAGTATGAATGCTTGATTATAGGAAAGTTTCAGTGGGTTTTCATCTGGAATGATAAAGGGGATAAACTCTATAGCTTCAATGATTTCATCCATGGGTTTGATTTCCGCAGCTGTGATATTGAGAGTTTGGAAAGTCGTAGTGGCGTCTTTGTCACTGCTACATGCTGCTAGGATGGTCAAAGTAATCACCCACGCGAAAGTTAAATTCTGATTCATCTTGATTAAAAGTAAGTTGAGAAAACTAAAAAT
Organism: Belliella buryatensis; assembly: GCF_900188245.1. Lineage (GTDB taxonomy): Bacteria > Bacteroidota > Bacteroidia > Cytophagales > Cyclobacteriaceae > Belliella > Belliella buryatensis. The sequence goes on from NZ_FZOK01000002.1 coordinate 271,949, forward strand.
ACTTACCTAGATGGTTTAAGCAAAATTTTTCCTTGTTTTTTTATTATTTAAAAAAACACCCTGAGAAATTAAGCTCAGGGTGTTTTGTTTTTATTGATATAGCGATTGGTTACTAACCGATATTTAGTTCAACCCCATTCGGGGTTGTCCTATCCATCTCTCACTTTGATTCCCGGGTAGCAACCCGGGGTTCCGCCACGGCGGACAAGATAATTAAAGTTTAACCACTTCGTGGTTGTTATTCTTAGATTCAAGATAACCTGTTTTTAAGATTAAGCTTTATTTTTACCTGCACCCAAATATATCGCCGAAGGCTTATATCTATGTATATCGCGCAGTATATATCACTCTCTACCTCTCTCGATGACAAAAACTTATCAGCTATCTATTTATCTTCTCCAAGAAATGGATATCTGTAATCCACTGGAGAGACGAAAGTTTCCTTGATTGTTCTTGGAGAAACCCATCTGAGTAAGTTGATCATAGATCCGGCTTTGTCATTGGTTCCTGAGGCTCTCGCTCCACCAAATGGCTGCTGACCTACTACTGCACCTGTTGGCTTGTCGTTGATGTAGAAGTTGCCCGCTGCATTTCTCAATTTTTGAGTAGCCAATTCGATGGCATACCTGTCTGTTGAGAAGATTGCGCCAGTCAAGGCATAAGGAGAAGTTTGATCTACCAACTCCAATGCTTCTTCGAAATGCTCTGCATTGTACACATAGATCGTCAATACTGGACCGAAGATTTCTTCTTGCATGGTCGTGTACATCGGGTCTGTGACTACCAAGACAGTAGGCTCGATGAAATAGCCTTTAGATTTGTCGAAATTCCCACCTGCGATCACTTCTACACCATCCGCTGATTTGGCATCAGTGATGTATTTGGAGATCTTATCAAAAGCTTTCTCGTCAATGACTGCATTGATGAAGTTGGTAAAGTCTTCTGTTGGCCCCATTTTCATGGAAGCGAGGTCTTCAAGCAAGTATTTTTTTACATCACCCCATAGGTTGCTTGGAATGTAAGCTCTTGAAGCTGCCGAACACTTCTGTCCTTGGAACTCGAAGGCTCCTCTGGAAAGTCCCACGGCTACAGCTTTTGGATTGGCGGACTTGTGTGCGATTACAAAGTCTTTTCCACCTGTTTCTCCGACGATTCTTGGGTATGATTTGTATTTATAGATATTGTTACCGATGGTTTTCCAGATATTTTGGAATACGCCAGTAGAGCCTGTAAAGTGGATTCCTGCAAAATCAGGATGATTGAATATCACCTCCCCAGTTGTAGGTCCATCTACATAGATCAAGTTGATCACACCATCAGGCACACCAGCTTCCTTGAATACATCCATCAAGACTTTGGCTGAGTAGATTTGCGTGTAGGCAGGTTTCCAAACTACGGTATTGCCCATCATGGCAGCTGAAGTAGGTAGATTACCTGCGATTGCAGTAAAATTGAATGGAGTCAATGCGAACACAAAACCTTCTAAAGGTCTTTGTTCTACTCTGTTCCATACACCATCACCAGATACAGGTGGTTGCTGCCCATAGATCTCTGTCATGTATTTGACGTTGAATCTAAGGAAGTCGATAAACTCACAAGCTGAATCAATTTCTGCCTGGAAGGCATTTTTTGACTGCCCAAGCATGGTTGCTGCATTGATTTTTGCTCTGTAAGGACCAGCTAGTAGGTCAGCAGCTTTTAAGAAGATGGCCGCTCTTTGTTCCCATTCCATGGATTCCCAAGCTTCTTTTGCTCCCAAAGCAGCATTGATCGCTTGTTCTACATGAGATCTGTCACCTTCGTGAAAGTAACCCAGTACGTGCTGATGGTCGTGTGGGGGAGACATGGGCTTCTTTTTGCCTGTTCTCACTTCCTCCGAACCGATATACATCGGAACATCTACTTCCTGAGCTCTGAATTCTTTGAGTGTTTTTTGAAGTTCTATTCTTTCCGGTGAGCCCGGAGCATAAGATTTTACCGGTTCATTTTTAGGTTCCGGTACATTGAAAAAACCTTTAAGCATATCATTTGAGTTTATGTGATTTCTGAATGTGACAAATATAAGCAATGTGGCTTGGAATGCCTTTTTTATAGGGTTCTTTTATCTCGCTTGTAAATTCTATGAAATAGACGGTTATGTTTTATAATTAACTCTTTGACATAAAACATGAATTTATCAGAAATAGGAGGGAGTTTGTAGAATATTTATTTAGTTTTACTCCCATGTATTTAAGGAAGGTTTTATTGTTAGTCTCGGTTTTTATTTTTTCATGGCCATTGTCTGGAATCAGTCAAAATGACTCGAAAAGAGAGGCGATTTATCTAGAAGGGTTGGGGTCTGGAATTATTTACTCTTTCAACTATGATTGGAGATTCAAAGATCAAGCTAATGGATTAGGAGCTAAAGTTGGCTTGGGATATACCGCGATAGATGGTGTAAGGGTTACTACAATTCCTTTTGCGGCCAATTATTTACTAGGAAAGCGAAAGGGCTTTTTGGAACTTGGCTTAGGTGCCACTGTGGTTTTATTGGCACAAACCAATGCATCTGCCGCAAGTTCAGACCCTCGATTTTCAGGCAGTGGACTGATATTCAATGGGATTTTCGGTTACAGACGAGTAAGTTCCTCTGGGTTTTTGTGGAGAGCAGGTTTTACTCCGTTTTTTACTGGGGATCCTGCTGAACTTTTCGCTCCGCAGCTTTCGATTGGATATGCTTTTTAGAGAAAAATACCAGCTTTCGGACCAATGAAAATACCTCTTGTATTGAGCTTGCTATCTAAAAAGATACCACCCTCTATGCCTAGATGGACTTTGTTGGATAAGATCTTCTTTATACTGTAGGTTACTGGGAAATGAAGACCTACTTTGGTATCTCTTACCCAAGATAATCCAGTGTAAAGCCCCCTTTCTTCATCAAAATTTTGTGCTGCATAATATTCGTCTTTTTCTACAAACCCACCAAGTCCAAGTCCAACACTTCCTTCTAATTTTAAAGGGAGCTTTACTTTTCTTCTAAATGTAAAATATAGATGGTCAGTAATCACTGTTGCAGAGGTGATAAAGCTTCCAAAGGAAAGTGGTGTATTAGCTAAAGATACTCTTTCATAGTTGAAAACAGAATGATTGATGGCTGTGCCCATTTCCCAATTGTCATTTATTTGAAATAGCATACCAAAATTCATATTGAAGCCCATTCTTGGTAGTTCATATTCAACTTGGTTTGGTACTCTGTAACTCCCAAAACCAAGACTCAAATCTAAATTTTGAGCTGAACTACTTATTATCACGGCCTGGAATAAAAGGAAAGACAAAAGATATTTTTTCATAGGAGGTAAAATTTAAAATCTAAAGCTAAACTCTGGGCCTACATGAAACCCTCCAAAAGTATAAAAAGGTGTAAGAAATGCGCCTGCTTTTACCCCAATGATGATTTGGTTATTCAAAGGTTTGTTAATATTAAATCCCAGAGGCATGGTGAAATCTCTTTTGAAATCTTTTTTTCCAGATAAATAATTCTTTTCTCCTTCCCAGTGCTCTAAGAAGTAACCGATACCGGTTCCAGCATGAAACTCCCAGTTATTTTTCAATTTGAATTTCCTTAGAAAAATAAAAGAGACGGCATTGAAGCTCACTCGAGACCTTTCCTTTCCGAAGCGTTGTCCATTGATTCTTCCCTCTGCTCCAGCTGGTGAAAAGTGAAATTTACCATGGAGATAATTTGAGGATAAGGAAAGTTTTTCGTTGAAATGGTAATTGAATTTGATTCCAGTACTAGCACCTACCTCTCCATCTACATAATACCAAAAATCTATTGGTGTAAAAACACCCCCATGGATCCCGATATCGTAGTGTTGGCTATAAACTGAAAAGGAGCACGTTAAAAAAGCAAAAGCTATTAAATATTTTTTCATGAAATTTAATAAGGAAGCTAAAACTAATGAAATATTAGTTTTAATCACAATAATTTCTCCAATTCCTTCAAGTGCTTGATTGTATGTGTTGGCTTCATGTCAATTCCTTTGCTATGTGGATCAAAGAATACTTGATCAATGTTTGCGTTAATGGCACCGAGTATATCTGAATTAGGGTTGTCGCCGATCATGATGACATCCTGATTGGTAATTCCTAGGTTATCAAGTGCATATTGGAATATTCTTGGGTCAGGCTTCTTGTGACCCGTAGTCTCAGAAGTGACGATCAAATCAAAGTATGGACTCAATCCTGAGGCATTGAGCTTTTTTGCCTGACTTTCGTTGAACCCATTGGTGATGATGTGCATGGGATACTTGGGCTTGAGGTAGTCCAAAATCTCCAAGGTATAGGGGAAAAGATATTGCTTAGTGGACGTCCTATGCATAAAGTCAGGCTCGAGTCCATGGGGCACTGATTCAGGATCTATGCCAGCATTCTCGAAGACCAACTTGAATCTCGTGGCTCTAAGTCCTTCTTTGTCAATCTTACCGACATCATAGAGTGCCCATAGTTTGAAATTCACATTATAGAAGGCTTGAATAAAATCTTGCGGAGCAGTGATGCCCAACTTTGCCAATTGGAAAACATCATACAGTTCTGAAAGTGACTCTTGGACATTGCGGTCATAATCCCAGAGCGTATGGTCTAGGTCGAAGAAGATGTGTTGGTATTTTTTCACTGGATTTACTTGCGGTAGGGATTGTTTTGGATCTTGTTGATGGCTAACTCCCGGTTTGAAAATAGAATCTGATAGACTTCCTGATCTTTGATCAGGTTGATGTCTTTTTGTATAAACTTAAAAACTTGCTGAATGATTTCTATTGCTTCGTCTAAGATGTAATAAAAAGTCCATTGATCTACTCTTCGGCTGCCAACTAGGCCTGCGTTTTTGAGGTAAATCAAGTGTCGGCTGGTTTTGGTTTGGGTGAAATCGAGAATGTGCTCTAAATCAGAGATCGAAAGCTCTTTGTTTTGCATCAGCAAATGGAGAATTCTCACCCTAGGCTCCTCAGAGAGGGCCTTGAAAATCCGCATCCCATAGCTCAAGCTGATATTCTTAAGTCTCATTAATAACTTTTAACAGAGAAATTCGGTTTGAAATTAAGTAAATCAGCCGAAAATAGGCTAATATTATACCGTGGTTTAAACTTAGCCTATTTCAGGCCGTAAATAAAATAAAACAATAAAATTTGGACTCAATTATAAAAAATATAGCCTCTTTTCTGATTTTGTTTTGTTTGGTCTTAGTATTCAAGCCTGCACAAGCCCAAGACCAACAGGAGAGAAAAGTCATCCAACTATCTGGAATCATCCTCAATGCGGATAGTACAGATGCAGTACCCGGTGTAAATGTCTACGTGCCCAAAAAGGGTAGAGGAACAAGTTCTGGTCGATTTGGGTATTTCTCCATGCCAGTATTGGAAGGAGATTCAGTGGTTTTTAGTTTTATAGGTTTGAAAAGACAGGTTTTCAGTGTGCCAGACAATGTGGCAGATGACAAAATCAGTTTGATCGTCACCATGCAAGAAGACGAAATTGCCCTTGCAGAAATCGAAGTCATGCCTTATCCATCCGAGGATGAATTCAAGAGAGCGATTTTGGCGATGAACTATGATGCGCCGATGGCTGTAGATACTAGAGGAAGCTTGAGTCCAGAGACCTTGCTACGCTACGCCGAAAATATGCCAGCATCTGGAAATGAAAACTTCCGAGGATTCCAACAAGGTCAAATCATGCAAATCCAAGACCGATACGGACCAAGACCATTCAGACTACTTGATCCATTCGCCTGGTCACAATTCATCCAATCTATCAAAAGAGGGGATCTGAAGAAGAAAGATTGATAAGGTGCACGCGGATTACACGGATAACGCAGATTTTCTTTTGAATTATTAAAGATTGTGAAAAGGATTAAATCACCTCTTTAGCTGAAAAACAAAAACCGCTGATTCATTTAGATTCAGCGGTTTTTGTTTTTATGCAGGGTAGCAACTAACACTTGACTCAGCTGGAAGATTTTATCCAAACTAAATCTGGGTAATCTGCGAAATCTGTAAGCTATTTACTCCATTGACTTCATCAGCTTCTGCAAAACCCCTTCTTCTTGCATAACCTTCTCTATATCTGCTACAGATCTTGGCACAAAAGCACTTAAATTTTCATGGCCATTCTCAGTGATTAGGATATTGTCTTCGATTCGAATACCTATTCCCCACCATTTTGGATCACAATCAGAACCATTTGGAATATAGATGCCTGGCTCAATCGTGAATACCATGCCCGGTTCTAGTGGGCCATAGCCACCACGGTCGTGCACATCTAGCCCCAAATGATGACTTACCCCATGCGGGAGATATCTGTGGTTTTGTCCTTTTTTGATGATACCCAATTCAGCCAAACCTTCATCGATAATTTCTTTGGAGATTTGTCCTAATGTTCTGAAATCAGCACCTGGCTTGCTGGCCTTAGTGGATTCTTCTAATGCTCTGAGGACGATTTCATAGATGGCTTTTTCTTCAGGAGAGAATTTGCCTTTTACTGGGACTGTTCGGGTGATATCTCCTGAATAGCCTCTGTACTCAGCTCCGATATCCATAAGCATCACACCTTCTTGCAAGTCTCTTACGCTATTGTATACATAATGGAGGATAGTAGAATTATTGCCGGCTCCAGCGATGGAACCGTAGCCAACGTATTCTGCACCCATGGCTTTATGCACAAATTCATGCACACCTTGAATAGCCCTTTCGGAAACTCCCGGCTTGATGGATTTAAAGGATTCGATGTGGCCATGGCCTGAGATGGCTACTGCTTTCCTTAAGATTTCAATTTCTTCGGCAGTTTTGATGCCGCGCATTTGATTCATGATTTGACTCAAAATCTGGTCTGCTGGTCTTGCAGGGCTTGGGTTTACTGCTTTGAAAGCATCCACCATAGCCCTTAGCGTAGCATTGTGTCTACCGCCTTCTATCTCAGGTAGATTGAACGAAAGTGTCTGAGAAAACTTGTCAAAATCTACTGCTGGGTTTTTCAAAAAGTCCGTATTCAAATAGGTGTGTTTGATTTTGAGTTTGTCTTTTACACCTTCGATACCCAAGCGCTCTCCGTCCCATTGCTCTCTACTAGGATCTCTTGGTTGTACAAAGATCATTTCAGAAACCATTTCCCCAGCGATGTTTTGTGGTGTTTTGAAAATGATCAAAGCAGCATTTGGCTCTCTGAAACCTGTCAAGTAATAGAAGTCAGAATTGGGTCTGTACTCAAATTCAGTGTCGTTTGACCTGTTCTTGACAGGATTGTTGAAAAATACTGCTACAGCATTTTCAGGCATCTTTTCACGAAGTAGGTCTCTTCGACCTTGATGGAACTCAGGACTCAGCCCATCATCAAACCAAGATTGCGCGAAGCTTGGTATAGAGAAAGCCAGAGAAATCAGGATGCAAAATGATAAATAAAGCGTATTTCGTTTCATTTTTTGGTTTTTAGCTATAATGGAAATGAAATATACGCTTGATTTATCAAAAAGAGGAAGCCACTGGTCAAAAATTGAGTTTAGGCTCCGAATCTTTGAAAATATTTACACTTATTTTTTCTTCATTTCTTTTTAGTTCAAGACTTATATTAATACCAATAATCCAGTATTTCCTTTACTTAATAAAATGGTGACTTTGTCTTCACATTGAATCCTTATCTTTGTAACTGAAATAATCAAAATCAAATCATCATGATAAAGAATTTGCTCGTAGCGATCCTAGGTGTTCTGTTTTTAATGCCTGTACAGGCTCAAGTATCCTCCAAAGAGAATAAGCCAAAGCTGGTTGTAGGTATTGTAGTGGATCAGATGCGTCAGGAGTATTTTTATAAATTCCAAGAAAGGTACACTGAGGGAGGATTTAAGCGCTTGATGAATGATGGTTTCATGATGACCAATGGTCATTATAATTATATTCCTACTTACACTGGCCCTGGGCATGCGTCTGTTTATACAGGAGCAACTCCAGCAACACATGGCATCATCGCAAACAATTGGTATGTGAGGAGCTTGGGGAGAAGTATCTATTGTGCGGAGGATAGCACTGTCACTGCGGTTGGTGGTACGGAGGGTAATGGCAAGATCTCTCCTAGAAACATGTACTCCACTACCATTACAGATGAGCTCAGATTTGCCACTAATAAAAGATCTAAGGTAGTGGGTATTGCTATCAAGGATAGAGGTGCTTCGCTTCCAGCGGGACATTTGGGCGATGCTTATTGGTTTGATAGTAAAGTTGGGGAGTTTATGACATCTAGTTATTATTATGAAGAACTCCCAGCTTGGGTCAAGGCTTTCAATGCTAAAAAATTGGCAGAGAAGTATCTTTCAGGTACTTGGGAGCCACTTTTCCCAATAGAGACATATGTGCAGAGTATAGCAGATGACAATGATTTTGAAGGTCCTTTTATTGGCAAGGATAATACGGCTTTTCCTTATGACCTAAAGGCGTTGATGGAGAATAATGGGGAGTATGGCCTGATTTCTACTACTCCATTTGGCAACACGCTCACATTAGACATGGCTTATGCGGCCATTGAGGGAGAACAGTTGGGCAAAAGAGGAGAGACAGACTTCTTGGCTGTGAGTTTTTCATCTCCAGATTACATTGGCCATAGATTTGGCCCTACAGCTGTAGAGTTGGAAGATAACTACCTCAGATTGGATAGAGAGTTGGAGGCTTTCTTCAAATATTTGGATCAGGAATATGGAATTGGTGAATATTTAGTGTTTTTGACAGCGGATCATGCGGTGGCTGATATCGTTGATTATATGAAATCTGAGAATGTTCCAGCGGGAAATTTCAACAACAGATTTATCTTAACGCAAATGCGAGGTTTTACTTCACAGAAGTTTGGAGAGGGCAATTGGATCTCTAACTTTTCCAACGAGCAAGTATTTATCAACCATGAATTGGCCAAAGAGAAGGGAGTAAGTATAGAAGTGATCCAAAGAGCATTGGCTGACTTCCTACTTGGTTTTGAAGGAATCAAGGAAGTGTATACCGCTACAGATATGAGGATTCAGGAATACACCCAAGGCAAAAAGTCACTTCTCCAGATGGGCTACAATCATAAGGCTTCGGGAGATTTGCTTTTGATCTTGGAGCCTGCTTGGTTGAGCAGTTCCTACAAAGGAACCACCCATGGTACAGGCTACACTTATGATACCCATGTGCCAATTGTGTTTATGGGCTGGAATATCAAGCCAGGCAAGAGTTCAAGATATGCCACCGTCACAGATATCGCGCCTACACTCTCTATCATGCTTGGTACTAGACTACCAAATGGCGCCACAGGTCAGCCGATAGGGGAGATTTTGGAATAAGAAGTTAGTTGTTGTTGATTGAGTTAATTGGGGAATAAGGGAGAGAAGAAATAGGAGATTTGAGACAAGAGATTATAGATTTGAGATGTGTGACACATATGTCAACCCTGAAGGGGTTGAACTTTAAATAGCCCCGGGTCGCAACCCGGGGAATATAGATGATCCAGGAGACAACAACCCCGAAGTGCCTGTCCGATAATTTCGGGAGGTTGAACTTCATCAATCAATAGAAAAAGTGTCAAATTAAATCAGGGTGACATACAAAAATCAGAAACCGTTTTTCCTTAGGGATTAGCGGTTTTTTGTTGGGGATGGTTTTTGCAATTTTAATGCAACACCATAAGGCTGTATAGATTGCATGGGATCTTTTCAAAATACCTGAAGTATTAAGCTAGTCAAGGCTTACGTTTACATAAGCAATTATTTATTCCGTATTTGGTATGGGTTTGATATGTGGATGACACGGGTTAGATACGGGGATGATATGCTTTTATAAGCACAGTATATTATCCAATCTGTAATATTCGATCTGTTTTTGCATTTTTTTAAAACAAAAAATTGAGCCGATTAATTCTTTTAATCGGCTCAAATGCATTGTTGAAATTTTACTCTGTCCAGCTCATTGGGTAATTAGGATCGACGAATTCTAGACCTTGGGTTGTGACAAACATAGGCTTGAATGTGTCGAGCATCACAGCGAGTTCTTCTGTCGCTTTGGCACCGATTGACTTTTCTACAGTTCCTGGATGTGGGCCATGAGGTAAGCCTCCCATGTGTAAGGTAAATGAGCCTCGATCGATTCCTTTTCTACTCATAAATTCACCCTCAGCATAATATAAGATCTCGTCAGAGTCTATATTGCTGTGATTGTAGGGTGCTGGAATGGCCAATGGATGGTAATCAAATAATCTAGGTACAAAAGAGCAGATTACAAATCCCCAAGCTTGGAAGGTTTGATGCACTGGTGGCGGCTGATGAATTCTTCCAGTAATCGGTTCGAAGTCATGTATCGAAAGTGCATAAGGATAAAGATAACCATCCCAGCCTACAATGTCCAATGGACTGTGGCCATAAGTGTATGGATGGAGCATCCCTTGCTTTTTTATTTGGACTAGGTACTCGCCTTTTTCACTTTCTGTGTACATTTCATGAGGAGGACGGATGTCTCGCTCGCAATATGGAGAATGTTCTAAAAGCTGCCCCACTTCATTTCTGTATCTTTTGACAGTCTCTATCGGACCTTTGGACTCTATGACCAAGAGTCTTAATGGGCCTTCTTCTTTGAATTCAAATCTATAGATAGTCGTCCTAGGGATGACAATATAATCTCCTTGGCGAACTTCCAATTTTCCAAATTGGGAATACATCACGCCTTCGCCATCATGGATGTAGAGTAATTCATCTCCATCGGCATTTTTGAAAAAGTAATCCATCTTTCTTTGTTCCGGAGAACAAATGCCCATCATGACATCATTGTTCATCATCAGCATTTTTCGCGCACTGAGGTAATCTTTACCTGTTGTGCCTACTCCAGCTGTCTTGAGATGGGTTTGGTTGAGTCCATGTTCTTTGGCGATTTCCCAGTCAAATGGAGTGGGCTTGCCGATCTTCTGAACATTGTTGGGATTGTGGATGTGGTATAAATTGGAGTAGATTCCTGAAAAACCCTTCGAGCTGACCAATTCTTCTTTGTAGAGGCTACCGTCTGGCTGCCTGAATTGTGTATGCCTTTTAGGAGGGATATTTCCAAGTCTATGATAATAAGCCATTTTTTCTTGGGTTTACATTTGTATTCAAATTTAAGAAAATATGCTTAGGAGAAGTTATGGTGCTAAAGGAAATTTCTTTGGGGATAAAGTTAAGAGGTAGTAAAGTTGGGAAAGTTGAAAAGTTGTTGGACACTGAGGCTTTTTTTATTAGATAACTTGAAATTGATGTATCAGTCGGAATAAAATAAGCCCAGTTTTACTGGGCTTATTTTATTGTTTTATATGATCCTTTTCGGTTTTTTTTTCTTTTTCTTCGCCAAAGAGCATTTTGGTAAGCTCCTCTTTGGCTGCACCAGTTTTTTTCTGGATTTTCCCTAATAATTGATCCTCCTGACCTTCGGCATAAGCCAAATCATCATCCGTCAATTCCCCAAATTTCTCTTTGAGTTTACCTTTCAACTCATTCCAGTTTCCTTTGATTTTCAATTCTAAAGACATAACAATTTATTGGTTTTAGTTTAAAATATATTTCAAGTATATAGGAGCAAGGACCATTCCAAAGACCCTATGATTAGGACTTAATTACTTAAAAAGTCGATTAACTGTGTTTGGCAGACATCATTTAGTAAATTTGTTTTCATTTTTATTATCAATCAAAAGCCATGAATAATACCACTTTCACTAACCCTTCTCAGGTTTTAAAGCAGTTTTTTGGTTACTCAGATTTCAGAGGAAATCAGCAGGCCATCATTGACTCGGTACTCAATAAGAAAGATACCATCGTCTTGATGCCTACAGGTGGAGGGAAGTCTGTTTGTTATCAAGTCCCAGCCATGATTTTCCAAGGCTTGACTTTGGTGATTTCTCCTTTGATCTCCTTGATGAAAGATCAAGTGGATGCATTGAATGCAAACGGGATTCCTGCAGCATTTCTCAACTCGTCTCAAAGCCAAAGTGAGCAGCGGTTTATTTCTTCCCAAATTGAATCTGGTAAAATCAAGCTCTTGTATATTGCTCCCGAGCGCTTGTATAGAGGAGATTATCCATTGATAGACTTTCTGAAAACCGTGAATTTGTCTTTCGTCGCTATCGATGAAGCGCATTGTGTTTCTCAATGGGGACATGATTTCAGGCCTGAGTATTTGAAAATTGGAGAATTGAGAAAATCATTTCCTCAGATACCTTTTATTGCCTTGACTGCTACAGCAGATAAGTTGACTAGGATAGACATCGCTGATAAATTAGGTTTGAAGTTGCCTCAGTGGTTTATTTCTTCATTTGACAGAAGTAATATAACCTATCGCGTTACCGCAAAAAGAGATGCCATGGGCAAATTATTGGAGTTTTTAGATTTTCACAAAAAGGACTCAGGTGTGGTCTACTGCCTTTCTAGAAAAAATGTAGAGGAAACAGCCGCCGAATTGCAGGCGAGGGGTTTGTCAGCATTGCCCTATCATGCTGGATTGCCCAGGGAAGAGCGGGAGAAAAATCAAGAGTTTTTTATCAAAGATGAAGTCAAAATCATGGTGGCAACGATAGCATTTGGGATGGGAATAGACAAGTCCAATGTACGCTTTGTGGTTCACATGAATATGCCTCAGAATATCGAAGGCTACTACCAAGAGACTGGTAGGGCAGGTCGTGATGGATTGCCTAGCGATGCATTGTTATTTTATTCTGCACAGGATGCCATTACATTGGGTAGAATGCTCGATCAAGCCGAAAACCAACAGTTTGTAGATGTGATGCAAGACAAGCTGGAAAAAATGAAGGCTTTTTGTCAGACAAGAATCTGCAGAAGGAAATATCTACTCAATTATTTTGGAGAAAACCATGCTGGGGATTGTGGCAATTGTGATATATGCTTTCAAAAAGGCAAGCGTCAGGATATGACAATTCCAGCGCAAATGTTGCTATCAGCTATTGTAAGACTGAGAGAGAATTATGGTATCGGTCATGTATTATTGGTACTCCGAGGCTCAAAGTCTAGTAAGCTGTCAGAGGAGCATCAAGCGCTCAGTGTATATGGGATAGGCAAGGATAGACCAGAGGCGTTTTGGAAAAACCTTTGCGACAAGCTGATTCAAGAAGAATATCTGGCTGAAGCAGGTGCACATTTCCCTACGCTCAAATTGACTGAATTTGCTTGGCAGAAGCTTAAGTCAAAGGAGAAAATCCTATTACCTATGGAAGAGTCTTTGTCTGATGTATCCAATAAGCCAAAAGAACATCATGAAGGCTTGCTGGATGAATTGAAAGCCTTGAGATTTTCGATAGCTCAGAAAAGTGGGGTGCCTCCTTATGTGGTTTTTGCAGATAATGCTCTGCTGGAGATGGCGACCTATCTTCCAGTGGACGAGCCATCATTTTTAAGTATATCAGGAGTAGGTCAAGTCAAGGCGCAGAGTTATGGGAATGATTTCATGAAGGTTGTCAAAGCCTATGTAGCGGAGCATAGGCTGACGCCACAGAAAAAAAAACAAACAAGCCGGGTCAAACCTGCAAGAAGTTCTGCATCGGAATCCATGACACTGAAACTGTTTCAAGAAGGGAAAAATATTTTCCAAATCGCCAATGAAAGAGGGATGACTCCTCATACCGTGGAGGAGCACTTGGTCAATATGGTGAAGAAAAAGCATGTTGAACCAGAAGCGTTTTTGTCTAAGGATGATGTGCTTAATATCCGCTTGGCCTATAGACGCCAAGACTCACATTTTCTCAAGCCTTTGAAAGAACATTTTGGAGAGCGATATTCTTATTTCCAATTGAAGGTAGCTTTAGCTGAGGAGAGGTAGGGGGAAGACGCTAAGGAAGCAAAGGTGCAAAGCTTCGCGAAAGTTGGGGCTTTGTGATTATAACTTTATATTGAGTAAATCTGAAATCTAAAATTCTCTTCCTCCTTCCAATGCCAAATTCTTGTCGTATTTTTACGTTGTAATCCAACCACATACATGGCTCAATCATTTTCTTTTTGGAGTTTGTTCAAAATCAGCCGTCCTGCCAATTTGATCATTGTTGCTTTTGCACAATTGATGACGGCTTATTTTTTAGTGGAGACAAGTCGGCAGGGTCTTCCAGTACTACAGGATGTCAACTTGTATTTATTGGTTTTGTCTACGGTGATCATTACCGCTTCTGGCTATATGATCAATGATTACTATGACGTGAAGATCGACTATATCAATAAGCCTAATGAGGTGATTATCGGAAAGGGTATGAAGCGGCGGATGGTGATTTTTTTTCACACGGTATTGAATTTTACAGGAATTGGAATTGCATGGTATGTGAGTCCGAGGGTGGGGGTAATTACATTTATTTCGGCTTTTTTACTTTGGCTTTACAGCAATCAGCTGAAGCGTTTGCCATTTATAGGCAATTTTGTAGTGGCTTTATTGACAGGTGCGGCGATTTGGATTGTGGGGTATTACTATCAGCAATCAGAATTACTTGTGTTGACCTATGCGATTTTTGCGTTTTTTATCAACTTGATTCGTGAGATTATCAAGGATATAGAGGATAGGCAAGGGGATAGGAAGCATGGTTGTAAGACATTGCCTATTGTGCTAGGATTTCGTAATACCAAAAGAGTGATTTTTGTGATCGCTATAGCTTTTGTTTGCGCTATACTCACTGTCACTTTCAAGATCAATAATGCCTCCCTATTCTATTATTTTGGAGGGTTAAGTTTCTTATTCTTTTTGTTTATGTACAAGATTTACATTGCGGATCGCAAGGAGCACTTTACACAGTTGAGCATTTTATCCAAGCTGCTGATGCTGACGGGGATTATCAGCATGGGGCTTTTATAGTACGCTTATTCATGTGATGCAACACAGATGACGCGGATTGGGCGGATAGCCACAGATTTAAAAATCAATCTCAATCTGCGACCATCCTCCCAATCCGTGTCCTCCGCGTTCTATCAGAAAAGCCTTAATCCTTCTGAGAATTGATCAGATAAGGAGTCTTTCCATCTGTGATGATAATTTTGGTATTGGGTGAGTTGGCAAGTTCACGGAAAGCCTCAATACTTCTGAGTTCGATGATTTCTCTCACTAGTCCTTCTGCCAAGATCATTTGGGCATTACGTGTTCCTTCTGCTTCTATGCGTCTTCTTTCGGCCTCCTGTCTTTCCCTGTCTAGCACATATTGCATTTGTTGTGCCTCTTGCTCAGCTTGTAGCTTTCGCTCAATGGCACGACTCAATTCCAGCGGGAGTTTGATGCTTTTCATCAGTACCCTTTCGATCACAAAACCTCTTTCTAGTAGAGATTCGTCCATGCGGTCTTTGATTTCATTTTCGATCTTACTACGCATACCTGAGTGCATGTCTTTGGCCATGTATTGGGCAGTGACATCTGCTGCGGCCGACCTGAACACGTTCATGATCAAGACTCTTTCATAGTTCTCGCCTATATCTTCAAGGATGAATGGTACTTTATTTTTCTGAATGTTATAAAGAATGGAAATCTCAGACTCTATGGTCAATCCCTCTTTGCTCGGGAGATTGAGTTTGACTTCTTGATTGACAGTTTGAATTGGGATTTTGATGACTCTGGTAGTAAATGGATTGAAGCCAACAAGGCCTGCATCGGCGATATTTTCGTTGAGTTTACCAAATTTTCGTTTGACCCCTACTTCACCTTGACGTACAACGGTACAAGAGCTGATTAGGATGGCTAGGATGGACAAAAACAGAATATTTCTCATATATTTTTGGATTAGTTTCAGCTAAGTTAACGAGAGAATACTTACCTAAGGTTGTCTATTCAATCAGTATAATTTAAATTCTTCTCAATAAATCTGTAATTTTGAATTCTTAAATAAACAGCACCTCAATTGAAGAATATAGCCATACTTGCATCAGGAAGTGGTAGCAATGCCGAGAAAATCATAGAGTACTTTAAAGGTTCGACTAAAGCCCGAGTGGTTTTGGTAGCCTCCAACAAAACAGATGCTTTTGTACTAGAAAGAGCTAGTAAGTTTGGTGTTCCTTCTTTTACTTTTTCAAAATCCGACTTGATAGCAGGTGTTCTGACAGAAAAATTAAAAGGATTACATGTTGATTTGGTGGTTCTTGCAGGATTTCTGTTGAAGGTTCCAGACAATTTGATTCATGCTTTTCCTGAGCGGATTGTAAATATTCACCCCGCTTTGCTTCCAAAGTATGGAGGTAAAGGGATGTATGGGATGCATGTGCATCAGGCCGTGAAGGATGCTGGAGATCAAGAAACTGGGATCACCATCCACTTGGTCAACGAGAATTATGACGAGGGCAAGATTATTTTTCAAGCCGCAGTAGCAGTAGCTTCGACGGATAGTCCTGAAGCAATTGCGCAAAAAGTCCATGCACTAGAGCATAAATACTTTCCAAATGTGATAGAAAGCCTGCTTTAATCCCTTGGTTTTCCTACATTTGCAACTTGAAAAATTATTCACCAAAATATAGCCACAGAAAGACAGCTAGTTCCTTGGTGTATTAGCTTCTCTCGTGGCAGTCACAAAAAAACATGGCTACCAAAAAAATCCAATCAGCTTTAATTTCAGTCTTTTACAAGGACAATCTTGAACCGATTATTGCTCAGCTCAAAGCTCAAGGGGTAACAATCTACTCTACGGGTGGAACACAGCAGTTTATCGAAGAGCAAGGAGCCGCGGTCGTTCCCGTGGAGGAATTGACAGGTTATCCTTCAATCTTTGGGGGAAGAGTAAAGACTTTACATCCAAAAATTTTTGGTGGTATCCTTCATAGAAGAGATCACGAAGGTGATATTTCACAAGCTGGAGAATTTGATATCCCTGCGATTGATTTAGTGATCGTTGATTTGTATCCATTTGAAGAGACCGTAGCATCTGGCGCATCAGAGGCTGATGTGATTGAAAAAATTGATATTGGAGGCATTTCCTTGATTAGGGCAGCGGCTAAGAACTTCAAGGATGTGGTGATCATCGCATCCAAGGATCAATATGGAGAGCTAGAGGAGAGGTTGAAATCACAAGATGGGGCGACAACCTTGGAGGATAGGAGGTATTTTGCCGCTCAGGCCTTCCAAGTATCTTCGAATTATGATACCCATATTTTCAATTATTTCAATCAGACAGCAAATATCCCAGCATTGAAGGTGTCTGAGAACAAAGCTAAGGCCTTAAGATATGGAGAAAACCCTCATCAGGCGGCTCATTTCTACGGAGATCTTGAGGCACTTTTTGATCAATTGAATGGAAAAGAGCTTTCGTACAATAACTTGGTAGATGTAGATGCTGCTGTTGCCTTGATTGCTGAATTCAAGGGAGAGACGGCATTTGCGATCTTAAAGCATACCAATGCTTGTGGTGTTGCCAGCGCCTCAAGTGTGAAGGAAGCCTACCAAAAGGCCTTTGAAGCAGATACTACTTCCGCATTTGGTGGTGTATTGGTCACCAATCAAAATGTAGATTTGGCTGCTGCTGAGGAAATGAACAGTCTTTTCTTCGAGGTATTGATTGCACCATCTTTTGATGCTGATGCGCTAGATTTATTGAAGGGAAAGAAAAACAGGATCCTCTTGAAACAAAAAATGGAGCTTCCTGGTACCAAGCAGATCAAAACTTTGCTCAATGGTATCATTGAGCAAGACAAGGATTTGCAAACCGAATCAAAAGCGGACTTTAAGGTAGCCACTAAAGTTGCACCTTCGGAGATGGAAATGGATGCTTTGGTTTTTGCAGCCAAGGTGTGCAAGCATACCAAATCTAATACGATTATATTGAGTAATAGCAATCAATTGTTTGCTTCGGGTGTAGGACAGACTTCAAGGGTAGATGCTTTGAGACAAGCGATAGAAAAAGCAAAGTCTTTTGGCTTTGATCTCAAAGGAGCTGTGATGGCCTCAGATGCATTTTTCCCTTTTCCTGACTGTGTAGAGATTGCTTCAAAAGAGGGAATCACCGCGGTAGTTCAGCCTGGAGGATCGATCAAGGATCAAGATTCTATAGACTTCTGTGATGCAAATGGGATGAGTATGGTGATGACAGGTGTGAGGCATTTTAAGCATTGATTGTGTAGAAATGAAATGTAAAAAAGAGGCCTTACAAATTGATGTACAGGCCTCTTTTTTACTCAAATTCTTATACTTTGGGTTTATTACGCACATTTATGACAAAAGTGAACTTAACAACATTACTAAAGATGAAATAACTAATTTACTTACAGAGATAGGCTTAAGATAAATCTACATTATAGCGCTTTAATTTTTTCGCATCATAAATTCTAAAAGCTAATTTGCAAACTTATCCTTTACTTTGTGTTGTTAAGTGCTTAAATCTGCACAATGATTAATATTTACACTATGACACATCATTCTGAATTAAAAATATATAATACCCTTTCCAGACAGAAAGAAATTTTTGAACCGATCAATGCGCCCTTTGTAGGCATGTATGTATGTGGTCCTACTGTGTATGGTGATGCACATTTGGGTCATGGAAGGCCTGCTATTACATTTGATACTGTTTACCGCTACTTGAGTCACTTAGGTTATAAAGTACGATATGTCAGGAATATTACTGATGTGGGGCACTTGCAAGGTGATGCAGATGAAGGGGAAGACAAAATTGCAAAAAAAGCTAAGCTTGAGCAGCTTGAGCCTATGGAAGTAGCCCAGCAATACACGGATACTTACCATAGAGATATGCAGGCATTAAATACCATCAAGCCAAGCATTGAGCCAAGAGCGACGGGCCATATTCCAGAGCAGATAGCATTAGTGCAGGGTATTTTGGATGAGGGTTTGGCTTACGAAGTCAATGGTTCAGTTTATTTCGATGTGTTGAAATACAATGAAACAAGGCAATATGGAAAGCTTTCGGGTAGGGTGCTGGAAGAGTTGGTTTCTGGAAGCAGAGCACTAGATGGGCAAACTGAAAAGAGAAATGCCGTAGACTTTGCCTTATGGAAGAAAGCAGCCCCAGAGCACTTGATGAAGTGGGAATCACCTTGGGGTTTGGGTTTTCCAGGCTGGCACCTTGAGTGTACTGCTATGAGTTCTAAGTATCTTGGGAAGCATTTTGATATTCACGGTGGAGGAATGGATTTGATGTTTCCACACCATGAATGTGAAATCGCCCAAGGAAATGCCTGCAATCATCAAGACCCAGCCAAATACTGGATGCACAACAATATGATCACGATCAATGGTCAGAAGATGGGCAAGTCGCTGGGTAATTTCATAACGTTACAGGAATTGTTCACAGGCAAGCATGATTTGTTAGAGCAAGCCTACAGCCCAATGACCATCAGGTATTTTATTCTGACAGCTCACTATAGATCTACTTTAGATTTCTCCAATGATGCTTTGAAAGCCGCTCAGAAAGGCTACAAGAAAATCATCAATGGCCTCAAGATCGCTAAAAAACTAGAATTTGTAGCAGACGAAGCTATTTCACTTGATGATAACCAAATTCAGCAAGTGGAACAGATCATTACCAATGCATACCGAGCGATGGATGATGATTTCAATACGGCACAGGCGATAGGGCATTTATTCAACCTCTTGAAAAAAATAAACTCAATTTATACGGGACAACTCAAAGCTGCTCAGTTTGGTCAAGAAGTGTTTGAGAAGATGATTGAGACTTTTGTTACTTTCGTGGAGGAAATCCTAGGCTTGGAAGAAGAGAAACCAGATCACCAAGAAGGACTTTTGGATGTATTGTTGAAGCTTTATGCAGAAGCAAAGTTGGCCAGAGATTATGGTAAAGTGGATGAAATTAGAAATTCACTCAAGGGGCTAGGAATAGTAGTCAAGGATATGAAAGACAAAATCGATTGGGCATATGAAGAATAAATTATTGATCATAGTTTTTTTGATCTGCGCTGCCGCATCTTGTGACTCTGGGAATTCCTCTGAGCAAGTAACTGAAATTACTTATAAGTCTGTGCCTGAATTCAATGCGGACTCTGCTTACGCATTTATCCAGCAGCAAGTTGATTTTGGTCCTCGTGTTCCGATGACGGAGGGGCATAGCCTGACTAGAGATTGGATTATTGATAAGTTTGAGGAGTTTGGTTTGACTGTGCAGAGACAGGATTTCCAAGTGAAGACATACGATGGGTTGACTTGGGATTTGACTAATATTATAGCTTCTTACAAACCTGAGGCAAAGAAGAGAATTATGATTTCTGCGCATTGGGATACAAGGAGAATCGCTGACAAAGATACTGAGCGCATAGACGAGCCAATAGACGGTGCTAATGACGGAGGCTCGGGTGTAGGGGTAGCGTTAGAACTAGCTAGAATTATTGCAACTTCTGAATTGAAGCCTGATGTAGGTGTGGATTTTATACTTTTTGATGGAGAAGATGATGGAGAGCCCGAGACAGCATACACTAGAGATAATTCTCAAGTATGGTGGTGTCATGGTTCACAGCATTGGTCCAAAAACCCACACGAAAAAGGCTATAATGCTTATTTTGGAATTTTATTAGATATGGTAGGAGCCAAAGGGGCGAGATTTTATAGAGAAGGTTACTCTATGTACTATGCAAAGAATATTGTCAATAAGGTTTGGAATTATGGGATTGAGTTGGGCTTTTCTGATCATTTTATTTTGAAAGATGCTGGAGAAATCACAGATGATCACTACTTTGTGAATAGAGATGCAAAGATCCCGATGATCGACATCATCGAATTTTCACCTCAGACAGGTTTTGGGCGCTATCATCACACCCATGATGATAATATGGATTTAATTGATACCCGTACATTGAAAGCTGTGGGACAGACAGTACTTTTCACAATTTATCAAGAATAGTGCACTAACAACAAGTTTATGAAAAGAGGCCATCAAGTGACCATGAAGGAAATTGCAAAGAAACTGAATGTATCGGTATCTACTGTTTCCCGTGCTTTGAAAGATTCTCCAGAGCTGCATCCAGAGACGAAGCTCAAAGTGGTAGAAATGGCCAAAAGCATGAATTACCAACCCAATCTATTGGCTCAGTCCCTGCGGATCAGTAGAAGTAAAGTGCTTGGAGTGATTGTACCGGAGTTGACTTCACATTTTTTCTCTAGCAATATCTCAGGCATTCAAGACACAGCATACAAGCGTGGGTATAATGTCATGATTTGTCAGTCAAATGAGTCTTATGTACAAGAGATTTCGAATATCAAAGTACTTGTAGCCTCACAAGTGGACGGCCTTCTGATTTCATTGAGCAGGGAGACCAAAAACTACCAGCATTTGCAGGATCTTTATGATCGAGGTATTCCTTTCATTATGTTTGATCGAGTGACGGAAGAGATCCCAGTATCGAGAGTCACCGTAGACGATGCCAATGGAGCTTATCAAGTGACCAAACATTTATTGGAACAAGGCTGTAAGAAAGTAGCTTTCATATCAGGTCCTCAGGATCTTTATATCAGCAAAAAGAGGAAAGAAGGTTTTCTAAAGGCTTTGGAAGAGTTTGGGATATCTGAGACGGAAAGCAGGGTGTATATATCAGATCTTAAAGAAGATACGAATAGGCGGATTGCAAAACAGATATTAGAGGAGGAAGATAGAGCAGATGCCATATTTGCCATGATTGACCCATTAGCCATAGATGTAATGTTGGTACTTAAGGAGCATGGAGTAAGAATTCCGGAAGACATTGCTTTAGCTGGATTTACCAACAACCCTACTTCTTCTGTGGTAGAGCCTTCGCTGACTACAGTCGTTCAGCCGGGCTACGAAATGGGTAAAATAGCAGCTAATCATCTCTTAGATCAATTGGATGAAATTGTATCTGATGATCCTCAATCCTTTATACTAGATACTACTTTGATAGCTAGAAACTCTACGATCAAGAGGAAATAGAAGTCAATTTAAAAGTCAAATTGACTGAAAATCAAACTTCTTCCTTCTTATCTTCATAATTTATGGGTTATTTGATTTTCAATTTTTATTTTTAGCGATCAAACCTATATCAATTGTATGATTTCAGAATGCCATATGAATACTACTTCTTTTGGGAAGACGCCAAAAGGAGAAGAAATAGAACTTTTTACTTTAGAAATACCTGGAGTAATTAAGGCCTCGATCATGAACCTAGGGGCTACTTTGACTTCGCTTCATGTCCCTGATAGGTTCGGAAAGATGGATGATATTGTGTTAGGCTTTGATTCTCTTGAGGGTTATTTTGAAAAGACGTATCAGCGTGAATATTGTTATCTTGGATCTACGATAGGTAGAGTGGCAGGACGTACAAAGGGCAATCAATTTGAATTAGATGGCAGGATTTACCAGTTGCCAATTAATCAAGGAGATGTCCACCTTCATGGAGGTATGTTAGGGTGGGATAGGAAGCTTTGGGATACCTCTAGATTTCAATCAGACAATGAAATTGGAGTGAAGTTTTCTCTTTTTAGCCCCGATGGAGAAGAAGGCTATCCAGGAAATGTCAAAATCTCAGTATGGTATGTGGTTAATTTGGAGGGGGAATTAAAGATCAGCTATGAAGCCGTTACTGATCAAGCTACTATCATCAACCCTACCAATCATAGTTATTTCAATCTTAGCGGAGACCATAGCGGAGATATTTTAGACCATGAATTATCTATTCAGGCTCAACACTACTTACCTATTGATTCATCATGTTTTACTTTGGGAGGCTTTGAAGATGTTAGTGGAACTCCTTTTGATTTCAGAAAAGAGAAAAATCTTGGAATTGCATTAGCTGACAATCACCCACAGATGAAAAATGGTAATGGTATTGATCATGCCTTCAAACTTGACCCAGTAAGACCTCAAGTGACATTGTCACACCCAAGGTCTGGGAGAAGGATGATCTGTGCCACCACTGCACCCGCTGTTCAAGTATATACTTCTAATCACTTTAATGGGAGTTACGCTGGGAAATCCAATAGCTATTACAAGCGCCATGCTGCTATTTGTCTAGAAACTCAAGGTTTTCCCAATGCAGCGAATCGACCTGATTTTCCATCCATCCGGTTAAATCCAGGAGAAACTTTTCGCTCTCAAACTACTTTCAAATTCACTATAGACTAGCCATGCAACAAAAAATAAAAGAAATCTTTCAAGCCAAATTTGATAAGGAGCCTATTTTGGTTTATTCGCCTGGTAGAATCAATCTAATCGGTGAGCATACAGATTATAATGGCGGATATGTGCTTCCTGCGGCGATAGATAAGAAGATGGTTGTCGCTATCTCAAAAAAAGGATTAAATACCTGTAGATTATATTCCGTTGATTTCAAAGAAGAGTTTGCTTTTGAAATTGAGTCTTTTTCTCCAAAGCCCAATCATTGGGCGACTTATATCATGGGGGTCGTGGCTCAATTACAACAAGCAGGTTATCCTGTAAGTGGGTTTGATATGGTTTTTGGAGGAGATATACCTGTTGGGGCTGGCTTATCATCTTCTGCTGCCTTGGAGTGTGCAGTAGGTTATGCTTTGTCCACACTTTTCGACTTTGATATTCCAAAAATTTCATTGGTTCATTATGCTCAAAAAGCTGAACATACCTTTGCAGGAGTTCAATGTGGGATTATGGATCAGTTTGCCTCTGTCATGGGCAAGAAGGATTATGCCATCAGATTGGATTGTAGGACATTGGAGTTTGAGTACTTTCCGATTGAGCTTGGAGACTATCAGCTAATGCTGATCGATACTAAGGTGAAGCATAGTCTTTCGGAAAGTGCTTACAATACCCGTAGGGAAGAATGCGAAGCGGGCGTAAAAGCTGCCCAAAGGATTGATTCGTCAATAAGGGATTTAGGAGATGTTTCTTTAGATCTTTTAGACCGCTTGGATGTCAGTAATACTGTCAAAACTAGATGCAAGTATGTAATTGAAGAAAATCAAAGAGTATTAGATGCTTGTGAAGCACTTTCAAAAGGGGATTTAAAAGCTTTTGGTCAAAATGTATTTGCCTCGCATCAAGGGCTTAGTAAAGAATATGAAGTCAGTTGTAAGGAGCTAGATTTTTTGGTGGATTATGCAAAAAATGAATCGGGGATTTTAGGAGCTAGAATGATGGGAGGAGGCTTTGGTGGCTGTACTATAAATATTGTCCATATTACAGAAGTTCATCGAATCAAAGAAGCGGTAAGTATTAAATATCAAGAAAAATTTGGGAGAACTCCTGAGTTTCATTTGGTTTCTCCCGAAGATGGATCAGGTAGGTTGTGATTTATAGTTAGAATAATCTGAACCCTGCAGAGAGCACTAACTGTGTTTGTCTTTGGTCTGTTTGAAATCCTGCTACGCTACCTGCTATTTTGTTGAGAGAGCTTTCGTACTTGGCGTCTAGGATTAGATTGCCCAAGTCTAATCCAATCCCTGCCTGATAACCGATGGTCGAGTTTCTATATTCTATATTTTGGGTCGCCGCGATGGGGTTTTCTCCAAAGGATTGATCGAGTAAAATACTTGCTATTGGGCCTGCTTGTATTCTAAAAAACTTAGCCAATTTAAAGCCAACCATCATTGGGATATCCAATCTATTGAAACTTGTTTCAATTGTAGTGTTGTTATTATCGTCAATAATAAAGCCACCAGTATTGGTATAAAGGAATTCTGGTTGTACGAAAATCGATGCTCCACCCATTCGGACAAATGCTCCAATGTGATAGCCCATTCTATCTTCTCCCGACTCAAACCCATCACCATTTACTTTGATGTTAGCTTGAGATACGCCAAACTTTGGACCTATAGAAAAATCTTGTGCCTTCAAGTTTGATATCAACAGAAAGGAGAAAAGCAGAAGCAGGATATTTTTCATTTGAATTTGGTTTTAGGTGCCTGAATTAACGAAAACCTCGGGTTATGTCAAAGTCTCAAAGGTATTAACGAAAGAAAAAGCCTCAATTGTTTTTCAATTGAGGCTTTTGTTTACAAATCTATGGGCTATATCATATAACTCGTAGAAATCCATTGGCTTTGGTAATAGTCTATCAAAAGCCACACTGCTTATTCTTCGAAAATAATCTATATCGCCAGCTGTAAAACCTATGATAGGAATCTTAGAGATTTTATCATTGAGTTTGATTTCAGCCAGCAACTGGATCCCATCCATCTCAGGCATCATGATGTCCGTAATCACGATATTGAAATCACTTTCATCATTGAGTAGTTGCATAGCTTCGCAACCATTCTGCGCTGTTTTGACGGTGTTATTTTCTTTCTCGAAAAGCTTTTGAAGTATCAGTCTATTGATAGCATCATCATCTACTACAAGAACTTTCATATGTCATGTTAGGGTGAACGGTACCAATATCAGAAAAAAATATTTAAAAAACATAAAAGTATATATAAAAATAAAAAAAGGTTTTCGGTCTAATAACCAAAAACCTTTTTATAAATCATAAACTTATGATTATCAACCCCCTGATTCTGGTTCTCCGAAGACTCCAAAAAGATTGAGTAGAACAAGTCCTATTACCAAAGGACATACATATCTGATAAAGAATACCCAGACTTGACCTGGACTGATTCCGAATAATAATTTCTTTTTGAATGCTGGAGCACCAATGGCAATTTCATCCACAAGTCTGCTGCTCTTGAAACCCCATCCTGAGAATAATGCAAACAAAAGACAAAGCACCGTCACAGATAGGGTACCGAAGGTCCAGTCCATGATGTCAAACCAACCAGTTTTTTGAATAGAGCCAATTTTCATCGTGATTTTGCTAAAGACGCTTTCTTCAATAGAACTTAGGATTGCAGGGATAGAGACAACCATGGCTGTGATTCCAACTCCCCAGGCTGCTTTCTTTCTTGAGATTTTCTTTTCGTCAATCAAATAGCCTACAGGTACTTCTAGCATGGAGATCGTAGAGGTCAAAGCCGCTACCATCAAAAGCAAGAAAAAAGAAGCACCTATGATAGATCCGCCTGGAATTTGATCGAATACTTGAGGGAGTATTTTAAATACCAATGAAGGCCCTTCATCTGGCTTCAACCCTAAAGCAAAAACTGCTGGGAAAATCATCAGACCACCCAAAAGTGCCACAAAGCTATCCAAGGCACCAATCCAAAGACCACTTGTTACTAAGTTTGAACTCTTTGGTAGATAAGAACCATAAGTTACCATCAGACCCCAGCCTACACTCATAGAGAAGAAAGCTTGACCTAAAGCAGCTAGAATCACCCCTCCGTTAATCTTAGAGAAATCAGGATTTAAATAGTAATTGATCCCTTCTGATGCGCCAGGTAAAGTAACACTTCGTCCTGCAATCAAAATAATGAGGATAAATAATACAGGCATCAAAAGTTTAGATGCTTTTTCAATTCCTCCAGAAACACCACCCAAAATAACCAGAATAGTGATCACCATAAACAAGAAAGTGAGGGGAACGATATATTTTGGAGTCTCAATGAAAACATCAAAATCAACCGGTATATTGATCAATTCAGTAATAATGTAGCCTACCGTCCATCCTGCAATTACAGAATAGTAAGTCAATACCATAAAACATATAATGACACTCATGATACCTGGAATCATCCAGAACTTGTTGTTCGAAGCTTTTTTCATCGCTCCGATTGGGTTTTTACCAGTCAATCTACCGATGGCAAGCTCGTTGAAGAGCAATGGTATTCCTATGAGTAATACACAGAGAATATAGACGAATACAAAAGCACCGCCTCCATTTTCACCTGTGATGTAAGGGAATCTCCAAATGTTACCTAATCCGACAGCGGAGCCAGCCGCAGCCATGATAAACCCTAGACTGGAGCCCCATTGTCCCCTGCCTTCAGTTTCAGTATTTAATGCCATACTTTATTGATTGATTATTGTTGATTGATTTTAGAAATATTAAGAATCGGCTAATTTAAGTTGTTTTGACAAAATACCAATTCCATCCATAAAACTTTTGGGCATGAAGTCAAGCTCTTGGATGGCCTTGCTGATAATAAAGCCAGTCTTCATTGGTCTCTGAGCGATTTGCTTGAAATGTTGAGAGTTTGTCTCTTTAATCAAGTCTTTATTTAATTTAAAGTAATCCGCTGTTGCTATTGCCATAGCATATGGTGTCAAGAGATCTTTACCTGAGATGTTGAAGATTCCTATTGCATTTTTTTTAATTATTTGATAGCAACCTTTTGCTAGATCTTCTGCGAGTGTGGGGGTACGGAACTGATCATTGACCACTTGTATTTTTTTT
Organism: Belliella buryatensis; assembly: GCF_900188245.1. Taxonomy (GTDB): domain Bacteria; phylum Bacteroidota; class Bacteroidia; order Cytophagales; family Cyclobacteriaceae; genus Belliella; species Belliella buryatensis. The sequence goes on from NZ_FZOK01000002.1 coordinate 299,139, forward strand.
CCTTTTTCTAGGGACTCTTTTACCCATAGTATGATATTAGATCTACTCATGTCATTGGCAATGCCATATACTAAAACTGTCCTGACGATAGCAGCTTTGATTTTTGATTTTGCAATAATTCTTTCAGCTTCTAGCTTTGTCCATCCATAGAAATTCACAGGATTAGGAACCGCATCTTCATCATAAGGTCCGGCTGCTCCATCAAAAATGAAATCAGTAGAAAGGTGAATCATATGGGTGTTGTACTTTTCACAAGCTGCAACAATGTTTCTGACTGCATTAATATTGAGATCCTTACAAGCTTCAAGTTCTTTTTCGCACTGGTCCACATTGGTCATAGCGGCAGTGTGAATCAAGTAATCAGGCTGATGTTGGTCAAAAACGTTCCAGACCTGTTGCGGATCTCGGATATCCATAGTGATCCAGTTTTCAACATTCCAGCCGTCTGGAAATCTACTTTCACCCAAGCCAGAAGGGAGCAATTGATATTCTCCTTCTTGAAGAATTAACTGAACCAGTTTTTGACCCAGTAGCCCATTGGCACCCGTAATAAGTATTTTTGCTTTTTGCAGCTTATTCATAGCTGTAGCCAAAGTCCTTTGAGATTTTCTTTTTAGGTAATTGATTGACAGTTACTTTCATGTAGACAGTTTCTAAAGGCTTGTCCTGTGGGTTTGTTTTTTCTTTTGCAATTTCTTCCATGACATCAAGCCCTTTGATCACTTGTCCAAACACAGTGTATTCATTGTCTAAGTGGGGCGTGCCCCCAATAGTAGTATAAGCTTCCACTTGTTGTGGGGTCATTTTTTTACCCAAACTTGTACTGTAAAAATCCTCTAGCTTTTCTTTGTGGTGCAACATCAGTTTATTCATTGCATCAAACTCTCGATTTTCATATAGGCTTGTATAGGTTTCTCTTAACTCAGCATTACTCTCTAATCTAAGGTATTGATTAAATCTCTCGCTCAGCTGGCGCATATCTGTGGTCAATTCCATTTTATCGTAAATTTTACCTTGCACGATATAAAATTGAGATCCACTAGAAGCGCGCTCAGGGTTTACATTATTGCCCATTCTAGCAGCAGCAAGCATTCCTTTAGCATGGATTAAATCTGGGTTGATTTCAGCAGGTATTGTATACCATTCATCCCTAGGGAGTTTTTCTTTGGCAAACACGTCTCCTCCTTGAATCATAAAATTCTCTATCACTCGATGAAATTCTGTTGAATCGAAACGTCCTTTTTCAGCTAGATCTATAAAATTCTTTTTATGCTTTGGAGTCGCGTCAAAAAGTATGGCATACATGTCCCCATGTCGCGTTTCTATTTTTACCAGGTAGTCTTTTTCAACAGCACAGCCAAAAGCCAAGAAGGCTAAGAAGATGATGAGTTTATTTGTTTTCATTTATTTAGGGCAGATTTTATTTCCTTTAATATTTTGTCACCTCCAGCCGAAAGAACTTGGTCGGCAAGCGTTTTTCCTAGATTTTCAGCATCACTTTTGTTGCCAGCTACTTCTCTAACGATTCTTTCAGAGCCATCTAAGCTCACAATACCACCTTTAAGTTTGATTTTTCCACCATCATATTCGGCCAAAGCAAAAACTGGTATGCTACATCCTCCCTCCAAAACTCTGAGATAGGCACGCTCAGCAAGCAATCTATAGCCAGTTTCTTCATGGTGAGTTGCCTCTATGATTTTTGTTTTGAGTTCTTGGTTCATATTAGTAGCTGCTTCTATTGCAACAGAACCTTGACCTACTGCAGGTGTGAATTCACTCAGAGAAAGTTCATGAATAATCAAGTCATCGTAGCCCATTCTATGTGCACCAGCATAGGCTAGCAATAGTGCATCACAAATACCTGATTCCATTTTAGCAATCCTCGTTTGTAAATTTCCTCGGACTTCTACAGTTTTGATATGGGGATAATAATGCTTTAAAGTGGCCACTCTTCTTGTAGACGAAGTGCCCAATACTAGCGATTGATTTTTGTTTTTATAGTCTATTTCTCTCTTGTGACTTAGAATGATGTCGTTGACCTTTTCTCGCTCTGTAAATGCAATCAACTCAAAACCCTCAGGCAAGGAAGATTGCATGTCTTTGGCGCTGTGTACAGCAATGTCAATGCTTCCCTTGGCAAGCTGCTCTTCAAGTTCTTCTGTAAAAACACCTTTGCTTCCGATTTTGGCTATGGATACGTCTAATATCTTGTCACCTTTAGTTTCAATGATGACAATTTCCGAAGGGATTCCTTTTGCTTTGAGTAAGTCAGCTACATGGTAGGACTGCCAAAGAGCAAGCTTGCTCCCGCGGGTTCCTATTTTGACTGTATGCATTATTCTTTGATTTTTCGTTTAGTTCCTTTTTTATTGACAGATTCTTCTATGAACTTGATGATTTCACCAGCGATGTTTATTCCAGTAGCTTTTTCTATACCTTCAAGTCCAGGTGAGCTATTGACTTCTAAGATGAGTGGGCCTCTTGCTGACTGTAACATGTCCACACCTGCGATATCAAGACCTAAAGCTTTGGCAGCTCCTAAAGCGGCTTGCTTTTCTGCTCTTGATAGTTTAATAACTGTTGCTTTTCCTCCTCGATGGAGATTCGATCGGAACTCGCCTTCTGCACCTTGTCTTTTCATTGCACCTACTACTTTGCCATTGACGATAAATGCTCTGATATCTGCACCCTTAGCTTCTTTGATAAATTCTTGGACGATAATTCTTGCTTTAAGTCCATGAAAAGCCTCGATTACAGATTGTCCTGCCTTTTTGGTCTCAGCCAAAACGACGCCTAGTCCTTGTGTACCTTCCAATAATTTAATGATCAATGGAGCGCCACCTACATGTTCGATAAGAGTTTTTTCTCCTCCTTTTGAAAAATTAGTAAAAGCTGTTTTGGGCATGCCAAGTCCAGCTTTAGAAAGAATTTGCAGAGATCTGAGTTTGTCTCTACTCCTGACAATCGCCTGAGATTCTACTGCTGAAAAAGTCCCCATCAACTCAAATTGTCTAACTACAGCGGTACCGTAGAAGGTCACAGAAGCCCCAATCCTTGGGATGATCGCATCAACTCCAATTACTTTTTCTCCTTTATAAATTATGGATGGACCTTCTTGTTCTATGATGATGTCGCACAAAGAGTGATCGATGATCACTGCCTCGTGTCCCGCTGCCAAAATTGCTTCGTGCAGCCTCTTGGTAGAATATAAGTGAGAATTTCTCGATAGGATTGCGATTTTCATTTTTTTGATTTTTGGGACAAGTTTACTTCAGCGACATCGACTAAAAATTTACCTTGAATCATCTTCCTTCCGATCAAGATAGCATTTCTCATTTTTGACCTATCAGTCAAAGTGAATTCAGCGTCAAATTCTTCTTCAAACATAATAACTTTTGTGCTCACTTTGTACCTCACTTCTGCTTGACCAAAGGAATTCTTTACCTTTTTCTGAGTATAATTTGAAGTAGCGATGATTTTGTCTTTGTATTTTTTATTATCAGGTGTCAAGACCCGGTAGAAAAGCGTCATGACACCATCTACCTCCCGCTCTTCTGTAAAGGTGCAATGGATTGAGCTGGTATAAGCACCAGTGTCTACTTTGGCAGTGACCGACTTGAGCCCCCATTCAGGTAAGTTGATTCTTTCTCTTCTTCCGATTACTTTTTTTTCCATGTTTAGGCAGTTTTTCTTCTCAGAATTCTAGCGAGTTGAAAGGAAAGGTCTGTAAATAGAATCTTGGCACTGGCATTTCTCTCCAGGTGGTAGTGAGCCCCGTTAATCTGACTGTACATATCGGAGATTTTATCTTCATCCAAAACATGAATTCCTAGCTTTTCAATAAAATCTCTTTCTTCTGCTCCACTTCGCATGAGCGTATCTAGTTGGGATTTACTCAGCATTACTTCCCTGAGTACATTGAGTCCAGTCAAGAGGAATGACTTTTGTCCTTCTTTATCTTTTTTTGCAAATTCTTCCGACCTACTGAGTAGAGCACCAATTTTCAAAGAAAAACAGTCTCTGTACCAATCTCGGATTTGTAGGGTGTTTTCATCTTGAACTTGATCTATCATGCGATAAGCTTCTCGCATATTTCCATCTGCAAGGGGGGCAATCTGTTCCGCAGCTTCCTTAGAGCACATACCTTCATTTACCAATTGGTTTTTAATCTCCTCGTCAGAAAAAGCACGAACCATAACCTTTTGAGTTCTCGAAAGTATAGTAGTCAGCAATTGCTCTGGTTGGGAGGTTAGTAATAGAAAAAGGGTTTTTTCAGGTGGTTCTTCCAACACTTTGAGGAGGGAGTTAGCAGCAGAGCTGTTCATGAATTCTGCTCCCCAAATCATCATGATTTTATATCCTCCTTCAAAGGATTTGAGGGATATAGTCCGCATGATACTTCTTGCTGCATCTTTAGAGATGTTGAGTTGCTTTTTATCTATTTCATTGAAATATATCCAGTCGGTAATGTTTCCATAAGGTTGATTGATGGCGAAATTTCTAAAAGAAGCGATGTAGTCTACTTTTTTCTTTTTATCATCATCCTCTTTAGTTCCTTCACCAGGAGCAGGCACTGCAAAATTCATGTCTGGATGCACCAGTTTGGTCATCTTTTGACAGGATGGGCAGGTTCCGCAAGCATCAGACTCTCCTGGACTCTCACAATGTAGGTAAGTAGATAGTGCTAGAGCCATTTTTAAATTCGCTGAGCCTTCTGGGCCATGGAACAGCAAAGCATGAGCAAGGTGATTGTTCTTGACTGCAGTGATAATTTTGGCTTTGACTTCTTCGAGTCCAGGAATTGATGAAAATAGCATAGCTTCAGCTTAAACTGTTTTGTCCCAAATACGGTAATGCTTGGTCAATTCAAAAACTTTTTGGATAATTTCTTTTTCAGTTTCATCATATTCCAAGCCCCTTCTTTTCATTACAGCTATAGCTACTTCTTCAAATTTTTTGACTTGAAAAGTTGTAAAGCCTGAAGCACCACCCCATGAAAATGAAGGGATAAAATTACGTGGGTAGCCATCTCCAAATATATTAGCGCCTACACCTACCACTGTACCGGTGTTGAACATGGTATTGATACCAGACTTGGAATGATCCCCCATCATCAATCCACAAAACTGTAAGCCAGTATTGGAGAACCCTCCTTTGATATAATCCCAGACTTTTACAGCAGCGTAGTTGTTCTTTAGGTTAGAAGTATTTGTATCTGCTCCTAGATTGCACCACTCTCCTAAGACAGAATTGCCCATAAAGCCTTCATGACCCTTGTTACTATATCCGAAAATAACAGAATTTGAAACTTCGCCCCCAACTTTGGAATAAGGGCCGATAGTTGTGTCCCCTCGCATTTTAGCACCCATATTGACCGTAGAGCCCTCACAAAGTGCGAATGGTCCTCTAATCAGGGCACCTTCTTGGATTTCTGTATTTTTACCAATGTAAATGGGGCCGTTTTCAGCATTGAGTACTGCCGCTTTAATTTTAGCTCCTTCTTCTATGAAAACATTTTCCGGGGCATACACGATGGTGTAAGAGTCTTCGATTCTTTCTGAAAAACGTCCAGAGGTGATTAATTCAAAGTCTTTTTTGATCTCAGCAGCATTGTATTCAAATATATTCCATGTTTTTTGGATCAAAGTAAATGACTCTGAGTACTCCACTACTTCTTTTTCCTTTGCTTGATCGGATGTAAAAGCTTTAGGGTGCTCGGCAAAGCAAGCCAGAAGGATATTTTTTGACCAGAGAGCTTGGTGTGCACTGAGATTGGAAATGGCCTTCCAAAGTCCTGGGTCAGGACAAAGGGCACCATTGATCATCAGTGCATTGGTGTTTTGATAGGTGAATTTTTGACTTAAATAGTCTTGAGTAAGGTAGCCTGGTTTGAGTTTGCTGTATTTTTCCCACTTTTGGAATATTTTCAAGATCCCAACTCGGATATCAGCTACAGGCCTAGTAAAAGTAAATGGTAATAAAGACCCTCTGATAGCAGAGTCATCAAATAAAATCAAATTGTCCATGTCACAAAAATAAAAAAGTCTCTCGGAATATAACTTCCGAGAGACTTTTAAAATGCGTTCTTTAAGATTTAGCTTATTTCTTAGCGTATCTTCTGTTGAATTTCTCAACTCTACCAGCAGTATCCAACAACATTTTCTTACCAGTGTAAAAAGGGTGCGAGTTGGAGCTAACTTCGATTTTATAAACCGGATATTCTTGTCCGTCTTCCCAAGTGATAGTTTCACTTGTTTCGATGGTTGACTTTGTCAAGAATTTATATTCGCTTGAGGTGTCATAGAATACAACATCTCTGTAGTTTGGATGAATATCTTTTTTCATTGTATTGTTATTTATCTTGAATCCCTTTTTTCAAATGAGGCACAAAGTTATTTCTTTTTATAAACTATTCCAAAATTAGTAAAAAATTATTTAAGGTAATACTTAATCATCTTCATGATGAAATAGGTTTCGTTCACTGTCGTTGAATTCAAAGCGTATTTCTGATGGTTTTTAGGGAGTTAAATAAAGTTAGCCTTGAGCTTTTGACGCTATCTTTATTCCCTAAAATTGAAATTTTGTAAGCCCACGCGAGTTCTATTTCTGGCACTTCTACTTATCAGTGGAGATGTAAAACTCAAGGCCAAGTCAGTTATTGAGAGTGGAATAAGAAAATTACTTGGAGCGGAGGATTGAAACCTAGGGGTAACTACATAAGTGATGAATACAATGTTTGAAGCGAGACTCAATACATCTATTGTTTGACTCAATCTCTGTGCATTTCTTGCTTTTTGAAGATTGAGCTGAAGTTCGGGGTATTTATTTTTTAATGCTTCTAATTGTCCTCTTGTCAAAAGATTTGGCCCATCATAAATATCGATTTTTTGACCGATTAGATTATTTCTGTAATCAAATCTCAAGTAGGGTCCAGAAATTTCATCTTGACGTATCAGGTAATTGTGATTATCTACAAGACTATTAACCTTTCTAATTCCATTAATTTTCATTTGGGCCCCAATACTTCCAAGAAGACTTCCACCCACGATAAAGAAAAAAGAATTTCGAATTACTTGAGGATTGATGTTGTTGATATTTTTTGAGAGGTAATAAACCCCACCAAGAGCTACTGCGCTACTTGCATAACCAAGACTTGTACCACTCAATGTTTGTCGATGTTGTTGCATGAATTCTTTGGCATCACCAGGCATAATTTCCATAAATGCGCGTACCTCTGAAGCTTTTATCTTATTTCCATCAATCGTATATTTAGGGTTTCCCCAAAAATTCTCTTGAAATGTGATGATGGGATAGTCGGCATAGTTATTTTCAAAAAAATAGTCACTATTTTGAGCGTGAGCCGCCGAGATCATCATTGTAAGTACAATGTAAAGGGTTCGTATATATTGCCAAAAATCGATCATAGGCCCTAGATTCAATTAAACATATTCAATAATAACTATTTTTATTTTTTAACGGTATGATTGTATTAAAATTTCTGTTGAATTTTTTCACTGTTTTTAAGTGCTTTTGTTGTCTTTTATTTGAAATGTTTTCCGAATTGGGTTTTAATTCGTCCTCAGCTCACAATCACCCTCCTCGTCCAATCCTTTTTGACTCAAAACATCTTTCTTTTTACCGTACTTTTAATAGTTTTATGGCTGTATGTCGAAAATGAACATCATGAGAAAAACTTTACTCCTATTAATTTTCACTGCCTTGATTTTTCAGCAGGCATTTACTCAAGGAGCTTATCTTCCTTTTAATAGAGATTATTACCATCTTATCGAACGCTATGAAATCCTGAATGGTGATATGAATCCTATTTTCCATACAGGTTTTAAGCCTTATAGGAGAGACCACGTGGCAGAATATCTTGAGCAATATTTGGCAGAGAAAAGTAATTTGATTCAGTCTTCTGCGGATCGCTTCAACTTAGAATATTTGACCAATGATAATTGGGAGTTTGCTTCCGAAGAGACTATGAATTCTGACAATCCTTTCCTAAAAAAGCTTTACAAGAAGCCATCAGATTTCTTTCATTACAGAGACGAGTTATTTGATATTCATGTGAATCCTGTACTTTATTTGTCAGGAGGAATAGAGCAAGGTCAAGATAATTTCAGGTTTAGAAACTCTAGAGGTTTGGAGTTGAGGGGATCTATAGATAGAAAGATTGGTTTTTATACTTACTTGACGACTACGCAGACGGTCTTTCCTTCATGGATTAGAAATTACACGGAAGCGAATGGGGCAGTTCCAGGTGAGGGGTTTTGGAAAGATTATGATTCAGAAGGATATGGATATTTTTCTGCGATGGGGCATGTTAGTTTTGATATTGGTAAAAGTATTCAAGCCCAGTTTGGGCATGATCGTAACTTTGTAGGAGAGGGTTACCGCTCGGTGATTCTTTCTGATTTCTCTAACCCTTATGTTTTTTTTAAACTGAACACGAAGATTTGGAAGTTCAATTTGACTAATCTATTCTCTCAGATGACTGCTGATGTCATTTATAATGGAAGAAGGCCAACTGATGGACGCTATCCACAGAAATGGTTCTCGCATCACAGACTAGGGATTAATTTGGGGAGAAAGCTTAATATTGGCGTATTTGAATCTGTTATGGCAAATCAATTTGATTGGAATTACTTGAATCCTGTGATTTTTTACCGATGGGTAGAGCATCAATTGGGCACCCCGGACAAAGTAATGTTAGGCTTTGATGGAAAGTGGAATTTCATGCAAGGAATGCAGCTATATGGTCAGTTTGCATTGGACGAGTTTGTTTTCAATGAATTTTTTGGCATAGATGGGAAAAACTCTAGCCGTAATAAACATGCGATTCAAGTTGGATATAAGTACATCAATGCATTTAAAATCAGTAATCTTGATTTTCAATTAGAATACAATCAGGCAAGGCCGTACACTTATCAAGAGAAGTTTGAATATCAGGCCTTCAATAATTACCGAACTCCCTTAGCCCATCCCCTAGGTGCCAACTTCAGGGAGGTGATAGGAATATTGAGATATCAGCCTATTCCGAGATTACAGGTTAATGCTACAGGATTTTACCAATTTTTTGGAGCTGACCCAAATGCAGATGTGAACTTTGGAGGAGATTTATTAAAGAACAGGCTAGTGACCAATACAGGTCTGGGTTTATTTGGACATACGATTGGTCAAGGTGTAGAGAATAGGGTTGTGATGGGGAATCTGAACTTGAGCTATATGATTAAGCAAAATCTTTTTATCGATCTGAATCAGAGCTATAGAAGAAGAACAGCTCAGAATTTGGATAGTCCTGAGGTGGATCTTTTTACTCAAGTGTCGCTTCGCATGAACATGGTCAGGCAGGAATTCAACTATTGATCTGCTTAAATGGGCGTAAAAATAATTAACTTGCGCCTTCAAAATTGACAAGATATTCCATGCATACCTATTTTAGGATTCTCTCTTATGCTAGACCTTTTAGGAGATTTATCCCGATTTATATCATTTATACACTTTTGGCGATCATATTTGGGTTGCTAAATTTTACGCTGCTTAAGCCTCTTTTCGATGTGATATTTGAGCAGGCTGGACCTGTTCAGGACTTCTCTTCCTTGGCCAAGCCAGAGTTTGCTTTGACGATAGATTATTTCTTGAGTCTTTTTAATTATTACTTCTTACAAGTTGCTGATACTTATGGTAAGTTTGGTACTTTGGTATATGTCTGTATTATCATAGTCATCTCAGTTTTCTTAGCCAACCTTTTTACTTACCTATCGGGTGTAGTTTTAGCCAAGGTTAGAGCTGAGGTAATCAAGAAAATGCGCATGGATATCTTTGACCACGTAACAGATATGCACATCGGTTATTTCTCTAACGAGCGCAAGGGGGATCTGATGTCAAAGATGACTAATGATATTCAAGAAGTGGAAAACAGTATTGTCCAGTCACTTAGGGTGGTTTTTAGAGAGCCCGCTACTATCATTCTATATTTTGCAGTTTTATTTTTTATGTCCGTTAAGCTGACCATTTTCACGATTTTGGTGATACCCATTTCTGGAGCGATCATTGGCGGGATAACAAAAAGATTGAAGAAAAAAGCAGTAGAAAGCCAAGAGTCTCTAGGTAGAATTGTCAATATTCTGGACGAAACTATCGGAGGGATGCGTGTGATCAAGGCATTTGGGGCAAAGGAATATATCAATGCAAAATTTGACCACGAGACAGATTATTATTCCAATGTGAATGTTTCTATGGCTAAGAAAAATGAATTGGCTTCTCCAATATCTCAGTTTATGGGGGTTTCTGTGGTTGCTGGTATTTTAGTTTATGGTGGAAGTTTAGTACTAACAAATAACTCTGATTTGAGTGCCAGTGATTTTATTACTTATATCATCATCTTTACTCAAGTATTGAACCCGGCTAAGGAAATCTCCCGCGCAGCGAGTGTAATTCAGCGTGGCTTAGCCTCTGCTGAGCGGATTTTCAAGGTTGTGGATACCCCAAGCGATATTCAAAATGAAAGCGATCCAATTTCTGTGGAAGAATTTGAAAAAGAGATAACATTTCAAAATGTGTCTTTTGGTTATGAAAAAGAGTTGGTATTAAGGGCAATTGATTTTACTTTGAAAAAAGGTAATACTATTGCGCTAGTGGGGCAATCAGGTGGAGGTAAGTCTACCATAGCAGATTTAGTGCCTAGGTTTTATGATCCTTCTGGTGGAAAAATCTTATTAGATGGAATAGATATCAAGTCCATTGAGCTGGGCAGTTTGAGAAATTTGATGGGCATTGTTACGCAGGAATCCATTTTGTTTAATGATTCCGTTTATAATAATATAGCTTTTGGAATGAATGGTGTTTCGGAGGAAAAAGTAATCGAGGCTGCTAAAATTGCAAATGCTCACGAGTTTATCATTCAAATGGAGCAAGGCTATCAGACGTCAATTGGAGAACGAGGTATGAAGTTATCTGGAGGGCAGCGACAGCGGTTGAGTATTGCTAGAGCTGTTTTGAAAAACCCTCCTATTTTGATATTAGATGAGGCAACCTCAGCTTTGGATTCAGAGTCTGAATTGTTAGTACAGGAAGCATTAACTAAGCTTATGGCTAATCGAACGACATTGGTCATCGCACATAGATTGAGTACGATTCAGCATGCAGATCAAATTTTGGTAATTCAAAAAGGAGAAATCGTGCAACGTGGCACCCATCAAGAATTGATGGATCAGGAAGGTATTTACAAGAAACTTTCCACAATGCAGTCTGTTTAGTATATTTAGATGCTTAACCCAAAAAAAGAGATAATGAAAAAATTTAATAGTATCATGCAGTTGCTTGTAGCGCTGTTTTTTGCAGTCAGTTTGATATTCTTCATGACATTTGAAGGAGTAAAAGGCATATTTGGGGTTACTGAACTTCATTCCGGGACAGTAGTTTCATTTCTTCTAGTAGGTCTTTTGCTTTTTTTGGGTGCATGGGGAACTTCTGCGATAGTGAACAGAAATTATGAAAGTGACTTAGCGAAGAAGGAATTAGAGAAGAAAGAATTGAAAGCGAAATTGTACGATTTAGAGCAGGGTGTGAAGTTGAAAAATATGGATCAAAGAATAGAGTCAAAAGAGAGAGACGAAGAAAAAGAAAGCTCAGTGATCAGACCACGGCAGAATTTTAAGTAAAGCGTTATCATTTCATCTTGAATATGTTTATATTAGGAAATCTTTTAGGTTTCCTTTTTTATTGGTTTTGAAAGAAATATCATGGTAGCAAAAACTTTTGGAAGTGCTGTTTCCGGTGTAGATGCCAAGCTCATTACCATAGAGGTCAATGTAGGTCAAGGTACAAGTTTCTTTATGGTTGGTTTGCCTGATAGTGCTGTGAAAGAAAGTCAGCAGCGTGTAGAATCCGCCTTAAAATATTTTAGTTATCGCATGCCTAGGCAAAAGGTAGTGGTCAATTTGGCTCCAGCTGATATCAGAAAGGAGGGTTCAGCTTATGATTTGCCCATAGCTATGGGGATTCTCAAAGCATCTGAGCAGGTCATGTTTCCTGATTTGGAGCAGTATGTGATCATGGGTGAGCTATCCCTAGATGGACAGCTGCGGCCAGTTAAGGGCGTTTTGCCCATTGCCATTGAAGCTCGGAAAAGAGGATACAAAGGTTTCATCTTGCCACTGGAAAATGCTGCAGAGGCTTCGATTGTCAATAACCTAGATATCATAGGTGTTTCTACTGTAGATGAAGCTATTCGGTTTTTGGAAGGAGAGCTGGCTATAGAGCCGATGGTTACTGATACCAGAGATATTTTTTACAATTCACTGGAGCATTATGAGTTTGATTTTGCAGATGTACAAGGTCAGGAGAATATCAAGCGGGCAATGGAAATAGCTGCTGCTGGTGGACATAATGTTATTATGATAGGTCCGCCAGGGGCAGGAAAAACGATGTTAGCAAAACGATTGCCGTCAATTTTACCACCACTTTCTTTACAAGAAGCGCTTGAAACTACTAAGATACACTCAGTTGCGGGCAAACTTGGGAGAAATGCCTCTCTAATAGCACAGAGACCATTTAGATCTCCACATCATACGATTTCTGATGTAGCCCTCGTTGGCGGTGGAGGCAATCCTCAACCTGGAGAGATTTCATTGTCTCATAATGGAGTCTTATTTTTGGATGAGTTGCCTGAGTTTAAAAGGACTGTGCTTGAAGTCATGCGTCAACCTTTGGAGGAGCGGAAAGTGACGATATCCAGAGCAAAAGTTTCTGTTGACTACCCAGCTAATTTCATGTTGATCGCTAGTATGAACCCTTGTCCTTGTGGCTATTACAATCATCCAGAGAAGGAATGTGTATGTGGGCCTGGTGTAGTGCAGCGCTACTTGAATAAAATCTCTGGACCTCTTTTAGATAGGATAGATCTGCATGTGGAGGTGACTCCTGTGAAGTTTGATGAGATGACTTCAACTCGGAAAGCTGAGTCAAGTGGCTCTATTCGAGAAAGGGTGATTTTAGGTAGGGAGCAGCAAGTCAATCGATTCAAGGATTATCCTGAGATTTATTGTAATGCAATGATGCCTTCACATATGGTCAAAGAAGTCTGTCAGATTAATGAGGCTGGGAAAGCGCTCTTGAAAACTGCAATGGAAAGACTAGGCTTGTCAGCTAGGGCATACGATAGAATACTTAAAGTAGCGCGAACCATTGCTGATCTTGCGGCAAGTGATGCGATCAAAGTAGAACACCTAGCTGAAGCAATTCAATATAGGAGTTTGGATAGAGAGGGATGGGCTGGCTAATAACAAGTGAATACTTCTTCTTTGAGAAAATACTGATGATAATTGGCGGAAAGCATAAAAAATTTTAATGAATGTTTTGTTATCTCAAGAATACTGTCCATTTTTTTTCCAAGAACAAATCAGGAGAAAGTTGTTTTCATCACCCAAATGTTAAGATTTATCCCTGATCTTGACCTTTTCATTTAAATGGCTGCCAATGGTGGCCATTTATTGTTTTAACGCTTGATCCAAATCTTCCAATAGATCATCTAAGTGCTCTAGGCCTACAGAGACCCTGATTAAGTTCTGAGGTGTTTTGGAATCAGGTCCTTCTGAAGCCGCCCTTCTTTCGATAAGGCTTTCTACTCCTCCTAGACTTGTCGCATTGGTGAAGTATTGTAATTTGGAAATGACTGTATCAGCTTCATTTGCTCCACCTTTCACTAGGAAAGAAAGCATTCCACCAAACCCTGTCATTTGAGTAGCGGCGATAGTATGGCCAGGATGATCCAAGAGTCCTGGGTAGTAGACTTTTTCTACTTGAGGATGATTTTGTAAAAATGTGGCAATTATTCCCGCATGTTCCGCATGTCCTTTCATGCGATAAGGTAGGGTTTTGATACTTCTGCTCAGCATGTAGCAGTCAAATGGCGATGGTACAGCCCCGCCTGTAGTCTGAACGAGCTTGATTCTTTCCCAGAGTTCGTTTTCTTCTTTTGTAATCAAGGCACCTCCCAAAATATCACTATGTCCACCGAGATATTTTGTGGTGCTATGCATGACTATTGAAGCCCCTAGTAGCAATGGGTTCTGAAACACGGGTGTGGCAAAAGTATTGTCGCATACTACAGGGATTTGCTTTTCTTGAGCAATGGTACATATGGCTCTGATATCAGAGATTTTGAGTAAAGGGTTGGAAGGTGTTTCCACCCAGATCAATGCTGTTTTCTTATTGATTGCTTTCGCAACATTTTCTGATTGCGTCATATCCACAAAATCTACTTCTAAAATCCCTTTGAAAACAGAGGTCAGAAGGTGTCGCAAACCATGGTACATGTCATCAGGTGCAACCAAATGTGAGCTTGGTGGCAAGGCTTGAAATACGCTCATCCCTGCCGCATTACCAGAAGAAAAAGCTGCTGCCGCTTGCCCATGTTCTAATTTGGTCAAGACATTTTCCAGCGCAATTCGATTCGGATTGGCAGCTCTAGAGTAGATCACTGAATCTTCATGATGCTCAAAAGTAGTCGCCAAGGTGATGGGCTGAACTGCCGGTCTATAAGAATCCGTAATTTGAGTACCTGCATGGATGGCAATGGTTTCAAGTTTCATGGTTAGTGATGTTTCTATTGATGTAAAATTAAAGGTAGCTGAAATATAGAACTCACTCAAAGAAAAAAGCCGAAAAGAATGAATCAATTCTTTTCGGCTTTGGATGGTGGTTCATTTGTTTTTTTCTCTGGATTATCTGATTCGGTCTACCGATCTTACTAGCATTTCGTCTTTTCTAATGAACCTATTGGCTAACAAATTCATGATCATTCCTCCAAAAATCGCCCAAAATCCTAGTACAAATGCACCGTTCACATCTGGATTGATCTCGGCATTGGCCTGATGGCTGGTGTAGATGATCAGCGCTAGGGTTACTATCATCACCAGTGAGTTGATCATATTCAGAAACATTTGCTTTGTTCTATTTTTATATTGGGTGAGGCTAAATAATGCTAATCCAGTTGCGATAAGAGCTAGGATGCCAAGGTAAATATTGCCCTCAGACTTAATTATTTCCTGAGAGGTATTGTCTGTGGTCGTCAAGCTCCATGCATTTAAGGTGACCATTTGGGTTTGGTCTGGGTTAACTTGTTGCCAAATTGGGAAGCTGATGACTAAAATCATTGAGACGGCCACCAAAAAGAGAAATACGGTTTGAATTCTTTGTATCATGTCTTGATTAGAAATTTTGACAAAGAAACGGGGTAATTTGATGAATCGCAAGGAATGGGCTTTTTGGCATTTAAATTTACCATGGAATAGTATCTTTGCAATCGTGAGTAAGACTAGCTACAGATATTTTCTTGAACTTGCCTATAAAGGCACACACTATCATGGTTGGCAATCCCAAAAAAATGCGCAATCGATTCAAGAGACTCTTGAGGAGGCTCTAGCAATTATATTGAGGAGAAATGTTTCGGTCATGGGCTCGGGTAGAACTGATACAGGCGTGCATGCTTCTCAACAATTCGTTCATTTTGATGTTGAAGTGTTGCTTGATGGTTCTGTTTTTCTAAAGAAACTCAATGCAGTACTTCCCAAAGATATCGCAGCTTATCAATTGAGGCTTGTTAAGGCAGATGCTCATGCTCGATTTGATGCCAAATGGCGCAGTTATATCTATAAAATCACCTATCGTAAAAATCCATTTGAGCAAGAACTTTCATGGCATTACTTTAGAGAACTAAATTTGGAAAAAATGAATGAAGCTGCGGCATTGCTTACAGCTCATGATGACTTCGAATGCTTCAGCAAGGTAAGGACCGATGTGAATCATTTTGGCTGTAAAATAAAAGCAGCCTATTGGGAACAAAAGGGACATGAATTACACTTTCATATAACTGCAAATAGGTTTCTACGAGGTATGGTCAGGGCAATTGTAGGGACATTGGTAGATGTAGGAGAGGGAAAATTGAGCCCTAGGCAATTTCAGGAGATTTTGGAAAGTAGAGATAGAAGTCAAGCTGGATCATCTGCGCCCGCATCAGGACTTTTCCTATGTGAAGTGATTTACCCTGAAGAAATCTTCATTTAAATTTTAAGAGATTTTGAGTTTAGAAAAGGAAAATGTAAAAAGTGGTGATATCATAGACACCACCGTGCTGAAAAAACTGTATCAGTTTGTCAAGCCATATCAGGGTAAATTTTATCTGTTGATTTTCCTCACTTTGGCTCTAGCTATTTTGGCGCCAACAAGACCTTATTTCATCCAAGTTGCTATTGATGATTATGTGGCGCTAGGAGATAGACCTGGGCTGGTTCAGATCATCTATTTGTTGGTGGCTTTGATGGTTTTGCAGGCTTTTGTTCAGTTTGCTCACACTTATCTCTCTGGCTGGATAGGTCAGGTTATTATTAAAGACATCCGAATCAAACTTTACAAGCATTTATTGAAAATGCGCTTGAAGTTTTTTGATAATACACCTATCGGTAGATTGGTCACAAGAAATGTATCTGATATCGAGACCTTGGCGGATGTTTTTAGTGAGGGGCTAGCAGCGATTATTGGTGACTTGTTGCAGCTGGTGACGATCTTGGCTGTGATGTTTTATATTGATTGGAAGCTTACATTGGTGAGTTTGTGTACACTGCCGCTTTTGATTATTTCAACTTATATATTCAAGGAGAAAATCAAAGTTGCTTTTAATGATGTCAGAAATGCTGTGTCAAATCTCAATTCATTTTTACAGGAGCACATCACAGGAATGAATATCGTGCAGATTTTCATCCGTGAAAAAAGAGAGTTCGAAAAATTCAAAGAGATCAATAGAGACCATAGAAAAGCTCACATCAAGTCAGTACTTTATTATTCCATATATTTCCCAGTTGCTGAGATCATCCAAGCCATTGGAATAGGTTTAGTAGTGTGGTATGGTGCTACTGGAGTTTTTGATCTGGATATCAAAGTTGGAGTTTTGATTTCTTTCATAATGTATTTGCAACTTTTCTTTAGGCCAATACGCATGATCGCTGATAGATACAATACCCTTCAAATGGGAGTGGTAAGTTCAAGTAGAATTTTCAAATTATTGGAAAGTGAAGAGCAGATTCCAAATGAAGGGACTTTCAGACCAGAGAAAATAAAAGGGAATATTCAGCTTCAAAATGTTTGGTTTGCTTACAATGATGAAGAATATGTGCTGAAGAATATCAATTTTGAAGTCAAACATGGGGAGACTGTGGCTTTGGTAGGTGCTACGGGTGCGGGGAAGTCTTCCGTCATCAATTTGATAAGCCGCTTTTATGAGATCAATAAAGGGACTATAAAAATCGATGGGACAGATATTAGGGAGTTTGAACTAAGTACCCTTCGTAAGCATATAGGGGTTGTGTTACAGGATGTGTTTTTGTTTTCAGATACGATTTACTACAACATCACTTTGGGCAATCCTAAGATCAGTAAGGAAGAAGTCATGCATGCAGCTAAGTTAGTAGGAGCCAAAAAATTCATAGAAAGGCTTCCAGGAGGCTTGGATTACGATGTCAAAGAGCGTGGGGCTACCCTGTCTGTAGGGCAGCGACAATTAATCTCTTTTGTAAGAGCAATGGTGTACAATCCTGAGATCATTATTTTGGATGAAGCGACTTCTTCTGTGGATACTGAGACAGAGGAATTGATCCAAAAAGCTATAGAGAAAATGATGAAAGGTCGTACCTCTATCGTGATAGCACACAGGCTGTCTACTATCCAAAAGGCGGATAAGATAATTGTGCTTCATCAAGGGGAGATCAAAGAAATGGGTACGCATGAGTCTCTTTTGGGGCTAGGTGGATATTACACCAACTTGCACAAGATGCAAATGAAATCCATGGCCATCTAAGGGGAAATTGCTCGATTTTATTAAGCTGCTTCAAAGTTTTTTTGAAGCAGGTGTTTTAAAAAATTCAATATAATTCAAAATTTTAGGTAACTGGACTTATTTTTGCCCCGTTGGAAGCTAATGAACTAAACCAAAAAGAAGATAATTGTGAAGAGAATTTTGATTGCGATGATTTGCATGCTGCCATTTTTTGCGCATGCGCAGGAAGATGGTGTGGGCTTGAGGTTGGGAGAGCCACTGTCGATTACTTATAAGAAGTTTTTGGATGGCAATATTGCCATCGAGGGGATGTTTGGTAGGGCAGGTGTGAATAGTGCTCAATACTACCAAAGGGCATTCGACAATAATAGACCTACGCCCAATGCTTTTTACGCAGGGCATAGTACAGGGAGCTCTTTTTCATTTAACCTAAGAGGTGCATATCATGAAGATATTACAGATGATCTAAATATTGATCAGGGGTACTTTCTAGCATATGCTGGTGCAGGGGTACAATTGAGATCAACAAGGGTAGATTATTCTTACACAGATCCAGCGTCTTCGCCTCCTGGGGTTTTCTTCAGAGAGTCGAGAAGAAATATTGATTTAGGTCCAGAGATTTTTGGAGGAGGAGAATATTACTTTGACGATCTTCCGATCAGTATATTTGCGGAGATAGGGTTGTTTATGGAGCTATTAGATAGATTTGGACATCTCAAGCTACAGGGTGGTATTGGTGTGAGGTATTTGTTCTAGAATGAAAAAGTGGCTGATTATTTCTTTGATTCTGCTGGTGCTAATGGGTGCTGGTTTGTTTCAATTTCATAGGTTAGGTGGCTTCAATGAAGTTGAGTTAGCATTAAAATCTGTGGATGGTTTGGCACTCCAAGGGATTTCCTTTCGGGGAACTCCCCAAGATGATGCTATTGCTAGGGTGTTTCAGAAAATGGAACAAATAGCTTTGGGTGCAGATTTGCCCTTACATACCATATATTATGTAGAGCCGGCAGGCAAGCTGGATACCATGGAGGTTTTTGTAGGTGTCCAGACCCGGGTTCCAATGGAAGACTTTGAGCAATTGAGCTTTGATGCCGATCAGGCTGTCGTGGCAACCATCAAAGCGCATCGCTTGGTGATGCCCGGCCCCAGTAAAGTGAAGAAGAAGATCAATCAGTTTGCAAAAGGCCAAGGTTTGGCTGTTCCATATCTTTATATTGATAAAATCATTGGTCCTGAGGAAGTTCAAGTTTTGGGATTGATTCGGAAATAAGATTTTTCTGTTCGTTGATTTTATTGGTATAATTTTGGTAAATGGCTATTTGAGCAAATGAAAATAACTGAATATTTGTTTTTACGTTAGGAAATATTAATCACTATAAACTATATCAATATGAAAAATTTATTCAAGGGAGTAATGATGCTAGGCATCTTCGCCTTCTTCGCTTGTGAAGGCCCTCCAGGACCTCCAGGTATTCCAGGACAAGACGGGATCGTTATTGTCGGAGAAGTATTTGAGATTGGGAATGTGAATTTTACGTCAGCAAATAATTTTCAATCAGACTATTACGAGTTTACAGTACCGATTGAGCCAGGTGATAAGTTGCTAGCTTATATTTTATGGGATGTAGTTGATGACACTGATGTGTGGAGGGCGCTTCCGCAAACTAATTTTGAGTTTCCACAATTTGGGATCTTTATGTACAATTATGATTTTACGAGGTTTGATTTCAGTTTCTTTATGGATGGGAATTTTGATCTGAGTGCACTTCCTTCGGAGTTTACACGAAATCAAGTCTTCAGAGTAGTGGTGTTTCCAGCTGACTTGGCAAACGCGCGAATGGATTTCTCTGATTTTGATAAAGTAATGGAATATATGGGCAAGACAGAAAGGGATATTGTCCAACTTCAGCCCAGACAATAATAACCAAAAGCCTCCTTGCGAGGCTTTTTTCTTTTTAGTCTATTTTGAATTTTTTCCCGTATATCACAAAATAAAATTTCCTATCTTATCTTTGCCCCATGCAATTGAAAAACGACTTATTGATAAGAGCTGCTAAAGGTGAGGCAGTAGAGCGAACCCCAGTTTGGTTGATGCGTCAAGCAGGTAGAATCCTTCCTGAATACAGAGCAGTGAGAGAGAGTGTGAGTGGCTTTATTGAATTAGCCCAAACTCCTGAGCTTGCTGCAGAAGTGACTATTCAGCCTGTAGATATTTTAGGGGTAGATGCTGCGATTATTTTTTCTGATATTTTAGTGATTCCAGAAGCTATGGGTTTGCCATACGAAATGGTAGAAAAGCGAGGTCCATGGTTCCCAAATACTGTGCAGTCTGCTGGAGATTTAAAAAAGTTGCGTGTGGCTGACGGCGTAGATGACCTAAGTTATGTGATAGAGGCTATCAAAATCACCAAGAAGGCTTTGAATGGAAGAGTGCCTTTGATCGGTTTTGCTGGAGCACCTTGGACGATCTTTGCCTACATGATAGAAGGTTCGGGTAGTAAGACTTTTTCAAAAGCTAGAGCCATGCTGTATACAGAGCCGACTTTATCTCATCAGTTGCTACAGATGATTACTGATAGTACGATCAATTATCTGAAAGCCCAAATAGCAGCAGGTGTCAATTTGATTCAGCTGTTTGACAGCTGGGCGGGGATATTGCCTCCTGATCATTATGATGAATTTTCTCTTCGCTATATCGCACAGATCTGTGATGCTATCAACGAGGTGCCGAAGACGGTTTTTGCCAAAGGAGCATTTTTCGCTAGAGAGGCGATGGGTCAGTTGAATTGTGAAACTATTGGTTTGGATTGGAATATGGGTATCGCTGAATCCAGAAAAATGATTGGTGATCATAAGACGCTTCAGGGCAATTTAGATCCCGCATCGCTTTATGGCTCGGATGAAGAAGTAAGGACTGCTACCATTCGCATGATGGATCAGTTCAAAGGAGGTAGGCATATTGCTAACCTTGGGCATGGCGTCTATCCTGATATCGATCCAGCAAAAGTGAAGGTGTTTATTGAGACCGTTAAGCAATACAAGTGAAATGTATTTTAGCCAATCAGGATTGCTTAGAGTAGGAATGAAATCCTAATAGTAGCGTAATTATAAATCATTAGCCTCAGGTTTATCTGAGGCTAATTTTTTTCTTAAAATTTCCCCGGAGTTAAGCGTCGTCGCAATTATTAACTGATTTTTTTGAAAATAATGTAAAATACAATCGATTTGGTTGTTTTTTTAATTGAAAAAATGCTTTTATGTTGTATTTTATTTAATTACAGTTAAATTTAGAACCTATTAAGACTAAAATAATGTTGAAAGGCATTTATAAGGGTCTATTTCAAACCTATTTCTAACAAAACCTATTAAACAAATGAAAAACAGATTTACAAAAACGGTAACAAAAGGATTTTCTTTGATCGCGCTTTGTGTAGCTTTATTGGCTACACCTGCCTATGCTCAAGAGGAAAGTAGATTTAGCATGGATGTCACCTTGAATTCAGACATCTTTTTTGGCTTCTATCCATTTTTTGCGGGGTCTTATAGCCTTAGCCAAAATACTGCCTTTACTTTTTATGGGATTTTATGGTCAGGTGGTGCAGCTGGCGGAAGCTGGGGTAATTGGACTGAGTTTGGTGTAGGGATGAACTTCGATGTAGCTGATGGGATCAACATCAATCCTCAAATCGGTATTTTGAGTGGGAGCCTGACTTCTGGGTTAGGGACACCTGTATTGGGTGAGGGGATTGTTCCAAACCTGACTATTGGACTAGATAAAGTCAAAACAGAAGGTGAGTTCTATGCTGGATATTATGCTGGGTTCAATCACGGAAACCCTTCGACAAATAACTATCTGCATTACTGGTTAAACGGAGGTTATAAATTTTCTCCCTTTTTCTCTGCCGGGCTACATTTGGAACAGTTGAGATACACTGGCGGGAGTAATGCACCAGAAGATCCTGCTTTTGATTTTTACTTGGCTTTGGGTCCATACGTTCAATTTGCAGATCCTAATGGAGGTGCTTTTGCTAGATTTACTTCAGGAGCTGACTTAAGAAGTGACGCGCAGTTGGAAAAAAGTGGTTATAGACAACCTTCTTTCTTCAAATTGACTGTTGGCTATAGCTTCTAAAAATTGATGAATAGAATAAAAGGGCTGTCATTTTTGATGGCTCTTTTGTTTTTTTACTTCTAAAATTTGCGATCTGCTTAATTAGCTTTCTTTTTGGTTCTTTCGAATCTTTTGTCTGAACTATCTTTGGATGCTTTGTGATTCATGTTGCGCTTTGTAAGCTAAAAAATATTTCAGGGCTACTTCCCTGAGATTTGAGTTTTATTTTTCTCCAACGACCAGATCACCGATCTTGATTGAATCCCCTGTTAGTACTAACATGTTCTGACCAAACATGACATTGTTATCTACTGTTCTGTAGCTAGCAAGGGTCTTAAGTGGCTCTTTATTTTTTTGTGCGGTAGCTTGATCTACTGTAGTCATGACGCATCTTGCGCATGGTTTGGTGATTTTAAAAGTAGCTTCTCCAATTTTTACTTTTTTCCACTCGTCCTCGATGAAGGCAGTTCCTCCGCTAAAAACCAAATTTGGTCTAAAACGATCCATGGGGACAGGTTTTTCTAGTCGTGCATTGAGATCGTTGAGCGATTCTTGCCCAATGATCAGGTATGGCATTCCATCGGCATAACTTACGGATTCACCATTGACTGCATATTTGGCTTTTAGTTTTCTTTGTGTACTTTCTGGCATTTTGACTAGTGTACATGGCATCGCCATAAATTCTGAAAACCATTCATTGACAGCTTCTGAGACCACTTGACCTTCTACAGTATCTTCCCAGATAGTCACTGGCGTTAATTGTTCAGTCTCAGGCTTTATCGGGATCTCGATATGCAAGTCAGGATTATTCTTGTGGGTGACAAGTAATGCATCCTTTTTGAGCTGTACTTGCAGTAAGGCCATCTGAGGATGCGTTCGCTGGGAAAGGAACATGCCTGACCCGTCCACCAGCATCCACCTTCTGTCATGCTGTAGGCCTCTTTCTTCTAGTTTTGCTGTGTTTAGCTGGATACCGCCGAGGGATTTGATGGGGTAGATGTAGATGTCTTGTAGGATCATGGCGAGGACTTTATGTCGCCAAGTTACAATCTTTTGAACTTATCTGGGATTTCGGGATTGAAGAATTTGGTGATGATATGGTGGAATTGATTTTCTTGTTCCATTTTCAAAAAGCTGATTGGATTGCTTATTCTGTCAAAAAGTGATTTTTCTGTAGGTTCGTATGAAAATAGTGCAGCTGTCAGCATACAGATCAAAAAAGCCAAGCCCCACTTGAGCCTTTCACTTCGCTGTATTTCCTTTTGCCTGCTGTTCATACCACTAAGATACGGATTTAGGTAAAATGGTTGCATCAAAGAGAATTAAAATTGGTTAATTATGTATATCTCCAATTAGGTCGGCAACCATTTTATAGTATATTGAATCAACTTGATCCCGAGGCTTAGGGATTAGATCCGCCATGGCGGACGAGTTATTCATTGATATTGGCTAGAAAACAAATTTTGTTCTGCTATGAGGAATATACTGGTAAAAAAACCGGATAATCATGTTATGATACTTTAATTGGCTGTCTCCGAAAAATATTTTAATAAAACTTTGTTTATAATAATAATAATAATAATTTGCCATTGAGATTTCGTTTGAACTCTTACTGGCCAGTTTTTTAATTCATTTAAATTATTTCACTTATGAAAAAGTTATTTTATTTAGCTGCTTTTGTAGCAATTGGTTTCCTCTCAGCGGGACATGCTTATTCTTCAGACACACTAGAACCAGGAGATGGCGAAAAGTGGATATGCTGTCAAATATCAGAAAATCGAGAATGCACAGATATGTATGGTTATCCTCCATATGACTATTCTGAAAGAAGGTATGGGGTATCAACATGTACCACTGGACCAATAATTAATTAAGGTTTTATTTAAATCAAGCTGGCTCTATTCACGAGCCAGCTACTCTTAAATCTCTAATGAGCATGAAAGGTTTTGGATTATTATTGTCATTAATAATTGGATTAAATTTTTTAACAGGCTGTTTTTCTAAAGAACACTCAGAATCAAATAAATTCACATTTGATGATTTTCCTGAGAAAAAACAATTAACAGGGAAGAAATATGTGTTTCCAGAGATTTTAGTGCCTTCTCGAATCTTGTATAAGAATGGAAAGTTGATTGTATCAGATCGATCGGGACTGGCAATTTTGCATCGGATTAATGCAAAAAAAATGAGCTATGAGCAAGAAAAGGCTAAAATTGGCTGGGGGCCAAACGAATTACCTAGTGTTTGGAGCATTGATTCAGGTGTCTCGAATGATACATTTTGGGTTTACTCTAGTTCTGGAAAACTATTTGCAGAATTTGATTTAGCTGATTCAACAAAGTCTTTTAAATCTTCTCTTAAGCAAACTGAAAAGATGTATTTAGCAACCCAATTGACTATTACTGAAAATAATTCATTTTTTGGTTTTATGATTAATGGTGAAGATCAATTTGTATTGTTTGATTCTTTAGGTAATATAAAATCTAGATTTGGAAAATGGTCAGAGGTTATGCCTGAGTTAAGTTATGATCCTTATTTAATAGCTGATTTGCATTATGGAGACTTGATTGGAAATTCTAATCAAGGGATTTTTGCTTTACCAAGTATTAGAACTGATAGAATTGAAATTATCGATTTAAATAAACAAACAAAAAAGGTTGTTGAAGGACCAGTTAATCATTTTCCAGAATATAAAATCATTAATTCTGGAGGTGAAGAAGTGATTGTAGTAGATAGTTTTAAGGAAATGTTAACTTATAACACTGGGTTTGTAGGTGGAGAAATGATTTTTCTAGCTTTCATTGGTAAAAATAGAGCTAAAATGGGTAATGATAATGTGAAAGATATATTGGTTCTAGACTTTGATGGGAAGCCAGTTGTACATTATGTGCTTGATCAGTCTGTGTTAAATATTACTGTTGACGAAGTGAATAGAAAAATCTACGGCACTACCATAGATGAAGAGCCTGGGATATTGGTTTTTGATTATTGATATACACTTTCCTAGCGTATAGTCACATTCACTTTTTGTCTTGAAAGGAGAATAATTTTGTCATGTATGGATTTTGGTTTAGGCTTGACATGTCAGGAATCCAATTGAATTCTGTCACGCTAGTCTGACAATCTGACGTGATTCGGGCTTGAGTTATGCTTGGCACAAGCCTTGTCTATTGGGATTATGTAATTTCAAAAAACGTAATCAATTAAGAAAATAACTATATCATGGGAAAAATCATAGGTATTGACTTGGGTACGACCAACTCCTGTGTTGCTGTAATGGAAGGTAACGAGCCGGTGGTGATCCAAAACTCAGAAGGTAGAAGAACAACTCCTTCTATAGTAGCATTCTTGGACAATGGAAATGGAGAGAGAAAAGTAGGGGATCCTGCCAAGCGTCAGGCCATCACTAACCCTGCCAATACCATTTCTTCTGTTAAGAGATTTATGGGTAAGAAGTTCTCTGAAGTTTCTGAGGAGAAAAAACATGCTTCTTACAAAGTAGAACAAGGTCCTAATGACACTGTAGCTGTAAAAATCGGTGACAGATCATATACTCCACAAGAACTTTCTGCGATGATTCTTCAGAAAATGAAGAGCACTGCGGAGGATTTCTTAGGGCAAGAAGTGACTGAAGCTGTCATCACTGTGCCAGCTTACTTCAATGATGCAGAGCGTCAGGCTACCAAAGAAGCTGGACAGATTGCAGGTCTTGAAGTGAAGAGAATCATCAACGAGCCTACGGCAGCAGCTTTGGCTTATGGTATGGATAAGAAAAACCAAGATATGAAGATCGCAGTGTATGACCTTGGTGGTGGTACATTTGATGTGTCTATCTTAGAGTTGGGTGATGGCGTATTCGAAGTGAAATCTACCAATGGTGATGTCCACCTCGGTGGTGATGACTTTGACCAAGTGATCATCAACTGGCTTGCCGACGAGTTCAAGTCAGAAGAACAAATCGATCTAAGACAAGATCCAATGGCACTTCAAAGATTGAAAGAAGCTGCTGAAAAAGCTAAAATCGAATTATCAAGCTCTTCTTCAACAGAAATCAACTTGCCATACATCACTGCAACACAGTCTGGTCCTAAGCACTTGGTGAGGACCTTGAGCAGGGCAAAATTTGAGCAGCTTTCAGAGGATTTGGTAAGAAGGTCTATGGAGCCTTGTAAAAAAGCACTTCAGGATGCGGGACTTTCTGCCTCTGATATCGATGAAGTCATCTTGGTAGGTGGTTCTACAAGGATTCCTAAGATTCAAGAGGAAGTGGAGAAGTTCTTCGGCAAGAAGCCATCCAAAGGCGTAAACCCAGATGAAGTAGTGGCAATCGGTGCAGCGATCCAAGGTGGTGTACTGACTGGTGAGGTGAAAGATGTACTTCTTTTGGATGTGACGCCTCTTTCATTGGGGATAGAGACCATGGGCGGTGTGTTTACCAAATTGATCGAAGCTAACACGACCATTCCTTCCAAGAAGTCTGAGGTATTCTCTACCGCTGCTGACAATCAGCCGGCTGTTGATATCCATGTATTGCAAGGAGAAAGACCTTTGGCTAAGGATAATAGAACGATTGGTAGATTCCAATTGACAGATATTCCACCAGCTCCAAGAGGTGTTCCTCAGATCGAGGTGACATTTGATATTGATGCTAACGGTATCCTAAATGTATCT
The DNA here is from genome assembly GCF_900188245.1 of Belliella buryatensis. Taxonomy (GTDB): domain Bacteria; phylum Bacteroidota; class Bacteroidia; order Cytophagales; family Cyclobacteriaceae; genus Belliella; species Belliella buryatensis. The sequence continues at coordinate 325,757 of NZ_FZOK01000002.1, forward strand.
GCAAAAGATAAGGGAACGGGAAAAGAGCAAAAAATCAAGATCGAAGCTTCTTCAGGATTGTCTCAAGACGATATCGAAAGAATGAAGAGAGAAGCAGAGGCAAATGCAGCTACTGATAAAGCTGAGAAAGAGAAAATCGAAAAACTTAACGGTGCAGACAGCCTAATCTTCCAAACTGAAAAACAGTTGAAAGAATATGGCGATAAATTGTCTGATGGCAACAAAGAGAATATCTCTGCAGCTTTAGAGACATTGAAAACTGCACATCAGGCTCAAGACTTGGCAGGAATCGATTCAGCGATGGAAGGATTAAACAAGGCTTGGGAAGCAGCTTCTCAAGAAATGTATAATGCTACCGGTGGAGCAGAAGGTGCTCAACCAGGAGCTGAAGCAAATGCTGGAGGTTCAGCAGAAGCTGGTGACGGCGTTTCTGACGTAGATTACGAAGAAGTATCCGAAGATAAAAAATAAGCTAGTTTAGCTTAATATATTGAAAAGGCACCCATATTTGATATGGGTGCCTTTTTTTGGATATGAAAATCAAGACACAAGAATGAGACTATAGTATTTTATGGATTGTGTCACCTCGACGCTAGGAGAGGTCCCGTTCTAACAAAGTGTATTTGAGATATAAGAAACAAGATGTAGGATATGAGAATTCTGGAAAATCGAGTATATGTTTTCAATTGCCTCCTGCTTTAGCTGGAGACCTAAAAAATAGACCAAAATTAGTAAGGAGGCTTTAGCCAAAATTCATTGCTAATGTTTCCTGTTTGATTTTCAATGTATTATACCAAATAGTAATTTTCAGAATGCAAACTTGGTTTTCATTTTTTTTTTTTTTTTAGTTTCAAACTATGTTCAACCATAATACAATAATATTATGATAAAAAGATTGATTCAATTAAGTGGGTTAATATGTTTTTCTTTAATCCTGATGTTTTCGGTGGAGATATCTTCTAATATAGAAGATGTTAAATTTAAATTTTCAGAAGTATTTCCTGAGGCAAATGCATTAGCATGCGGAGTAGGATATCTTAATCATCAAGAACCATATACAAATGGAACAGTATGCTATGGTTCATCTGGACATCCAACTGACTTCATAGTTTATCCTTATCAAGATTGTAGAGATATGTTGGATTCCTGTTGTTCAATGCCAGAAGATGCTCCCGAATGCCCTTCTATTGGTGGTTAATTAAGAAAAAAACACCTGTTATAACAGGTGTTTTTAAAATTTAATTTTAAATCTATGAAAAAAACAAAAACTTTCGCTTTTACATCAATATATGTATTTTTTATAATTCTATTTTTTTCTTGTTCAGAAGAAAGTGATAGAGGTGAAATAATCAAAGAAAGTATAATTATTGACATCGATAATCCTGTTGAGATACTTTTTTCTCAACTCTTCGATACCTGTTATTTTGTCCCATTGGCTTCAGAAGCCATTATTGGAGAGATTACTCAAATGAATTTTGGAGATAAATACATCTCAGTTTTAGACTCTAAAGTAAGTAATAGCCTTTATCTATTTGATTGGAAAGGAAATTTAAAAAGTAAAGTTTCAGCAGAAGGAGAGGGGCCTGGAAAATATATTTTCCCTCAATATTTTTCAATATCAAGCGGTGAAGACAAAATTCATATTTATGGAAATGGATCTAAGAAAGTTTTAACTTTTGGAGTTGATGGCGAATTTCAGTCAGAATTTAATGTTAGTGAGTTCGGGTCATTTCAAGGTTTAAAATTCTCTAATAATTCCTTTTTGATAGGAGTGTCAGAGTCTGAGGGAGGTAGTAGATTTATTAATTTTTCAAATCCCGAATTTTCTACACTTAGGTCTTTAGAAATCCCTAAACAAATAGAAGAATTGCCAGGGAATATGGGTAAGGAGAATTATTTTTATCAAGAGAAGAGTGGAAAAGGATTCTATTACCAATCCGTTTTTTCTTCAGATTTCGTTAATTTCAATTCGAATGGAGTAAATAGCCATATTCACTTTAGTTTTTCAAGCCGAGGAATTGAAAACATCAAGTCTAAAGTTTTACTTTCAGATTATCTAACCAAAAGTAAGGATGAGGGTTTTGCCTACTTAGCCTCAAATCATGTAGATGCAGGAAATCTTCTATTTTTAGATATGGTAGATTTTGGTCAAGGCGCACTTGGAATTTACGAAAAGAGCAAAGGTAAAGCATATAAAGTATCTAGGCTTGTAAATGATATGAGTCTTATGCTTAACATTAGTGCTATTGCTGGGGCTTACAATAATCAATCTGGATATTTAAGCATTGCTATTCCTTATTTTGTTTTTGACCAGATAAGAAGTCAAGTTGATTTTAAAGGGAATTCTTATGAAGAAATCATAAAGAATGTGAATTCTGAAGATGGTGAAACACTAGTTTTGTTAATCTATAAAATTAAAGAAGAGATTAATTTAGACCTTTAAAAGTGTAAATTTCTTTTGAATTGCCTCCTGCTTTAGCTGGAGGAAAATAAGATATAAATTGGGAAAGGGCTTTAGCCAAAAAATATTCCCAGAATGCACATTCTGAAATAATAGGGTTTGGCTAAAGTCTGAAATATATAAAGATGCTTGGTATGGATGGGCTAAAGCACCATCCCAATTGATAATCTCAAAATTTTCAAATCGCTAGCAACAAGGGTAAATTCATTTTCAATTGCCTCCTGCTTTAGCTGGAGGAAAATAAGATATAAATTGGGAAAAGGCTTTAGCCAAAAAATATTCCTAGAATGCACATTCTGAAATAATAGGGTTTGGCTAAAGTCTGAAATATATAAAGATGCTTGGTATGGATGGGCTAAAGCACCATCCCAATTGATAATCTCAAAATTTTCAAATCGCTAGCAACAAGGGTAAATTCATTTTCAATTGCCTCCTGCTTTAGCTGGAGGATAAAATAATGGATAAAAATGAATGTAGGCTTTAGCCAAAAAATATTCCCAGAATGCACATTCTGAAATAATAAGGTTTGGCTAATTCCTGAAATATATAGAGATGCTTGGTAAGGATGGGCTAAAGCACCATCCCAATTGAAACCCCCAAAACTTTAAATTTTTCAATCCGCCTCTGCTGACAAGTATTTTTAATCTTTATTTAGAAGCGCATACTCCTTTGCGAAATAACTCAAAATCACATTCGCTCCGGCGCGTTTGATACTGAGGAGGGATTCTAGCATGGCACGTTCTCCGTCTAACCACCCTTTTTCTGCAGAAGCTTTGATCATGGCGTATTCTCCGCTGACATTATATGCAGCGATGGGTAGATTCGAATTGTCTTTCAACAAGCGGATGACATCCAAATAGGCCAATGCTGGCTTGACCATCAAGAAGTCAGCACCTTCTTCTGTATCCAAATCAGCCTCAATCAGGGCTTCATAATAGTTGGCGGAATCCATTTGGTATGTTTTCTTATCGCCAGATTTCGGAGCAGAGTCCAAGGCGTCACGGAAAGGGCCGTAAAAAGCCGATGCGTACTTAGCCGTGTAGGACATGATGGATACATTTGTATAGCCATTTTCATCCAGTACATTTCTGATATATCCAACCCTTCCGTCCATCATGTCAGATGGACCTAGGATGTCAGCTCCTGCTTGTGCTTGTGCTAGAGACATTTTTCCTAAAATCTCAAGAGTTTCGTCGTTGAGGATTTGTCCATTTTCGACCAGGCCATCATGACCATCTGAGCTGTATGGATCCATGGCCACGTCCGTCATCACTACAATTTCAGGAAAAGTAGTTTTGATTTTGTGGATGGCTTTAAGATAAAAAGTCTCTGTATTGTAGCTTTCTGTAGCGTATTTGTCTTTTTTATTCTCTGGGTAAGCAGGAAATATATCAAAAGCCATGATGCCTAAATTGACACATGCTTCGATCTCTTTCAACATCAGGTCCAAAGAGTATCTGAAGATACCTGGCATAGAAGCTACTTCCACTTTTTGATTGACACCATCGATCAAAAACATGGGAAATATGAAATCTTTAACTGAAAGTCTGGTTTCTTCCACCATATTTCTGATGGCTTGTGATTTTCTATTCCTTCTAGGTCTTCTTTGCATAACTGAACTTATTTTCCGCAAAGTTAACACTATTCGGCAGAAGCCTGTTTGTCCAAGAAGGTCTTAATTTTTTGAATATTTGCAGGAGATGCACCGATGAAGACTTCTTCTACTTCTCCGTCTTTGTTGATTAAGATGTGCAGTGGGATTGCTGTTCCCCCTCTTTGTTTGTCTAAAGCTTTTAGTAAGCTGATAATGCGGGCATCTCCAAAACTCAATTCATAATCGAATTGAAAACCTGGTCTTTTTTTGAGAAAGGATTTGTAGGTGCTCATTGGTTCGTTGGAAAAAGCTAAGAACCGAATATTGTTGTCTTTATATTCATGGACGAGCTCATTCATTTCTGGGATTTCTTTGATACAAGGGCCACACCAAGTTGCCCAAATATTGATCACTGCGGCTTCTCCAGTAGCCAGTTCGGAGATGTCAGCATTCTTTTTTAATGCGCTGTTGAATTCAGCTTTGAAATTGTTGTTGTCGTTGACTTCAGGGTTAACCAAAAGTAGACATGTCAAAAGTATTAAGATGATTTTCATAGTAGTGAAAGTTAATGATCACTAAATATATAATATTAGTTTGAAAATAAAAAAAAGCAGAAAACCATGTTTCCTGCTCTTAATCATATATAGACTAAACTTTATTTTAGAAGTTGATTTGTGCTTGGAGCCTTAGTAGAGATCCTTTTTGTCTGTTTTCAGGATTGAGAGAGTTTTCAAATGTCCTGTCAGAGATGGTGTACATGGCTACCAATTCAAAGTTTCTATGTGGCTGCCATTCTACGCCTATTTCCAATTCTTTTACCCGATGCTTGGTAGCATCTAGTTCGTGTTTTTTTCCTCCCTTGTAGTAATGGTATCTGGTAAAAGGGATGAAGATATCATTACCTTTTTTCAAGAAGTAGGAAGCCAGTACATAACCACCTTCAAGTGGTGCATCTTGCACGGTATTAGTCTCTGGGTCATATTCAGGGCCTCTTCCCCAGTTGAATTCAGCTTGGATGCCAAAGGGCTGCGGATAGAGGATAAAGCTTGGTCCGTACCTGAACTCCTCAAATTCTGTCTGATCAAAATCCGTCTGAGGGTTGCGGTTGATGACAAATTTGCCCGTGTATCCCTGAAAAGATGTTTCGATGATCTGTCCAGATGCTAACTCAAAAGGATATGTGACTCTTGATACCACGTGTAGGCTATTGTTTTTATCAGGCTGATTGGCTGTCTGACCATTATATAATCCAAGTCCGAACACTCCATAATCTCCCGAGCCCTTCAGACCAGAAGAGACCAATTCGCTGAAACGTTTCCTGATTTTGGTTGGTGCGTAATAGAACATCACACCAATGTCCCGTTCGTTTGCTACCGCTGAATTGAGTCCATCATGTCTGTCCAAGGGGATTCTATTTTGACTGGACTGTAAGTTTTCAAAGCCAAAAGGGACTTTACTTTGTCCGATTCTCAGTCTGAATTCTTGCTTCTGATCGAGACCAAGGTCAAAGTAGGCATCTCTGATCTGAGCAAAGTTACCTCCGCCAGATGCGAAATCGGGTTGAATGTAGAAATAGACTTTTTCGTGGATCTGACCATAGAAGATCATACGAATACGTCTGAAAAAGAAACCTCCATTCTCCCCCCAAGAGCGATCACACTGCTCACATTGTAGATTTGGATTGGTTTCAAATAGTCGATTATACCTCAGCTGAGCATATCCGCGTAGCTGAATGGTTTCATACCAGGGTTTCCTGATAATCTGTTTGACTTCCTCTGTTGCTACAGAGTCCCTATCGATGTCCCTTGCAAAAACATCCACAGAGGAGATCACCATCAAGATGATCATAGCGATTTTGATTCGCATCCCGGGAAAGTTTATTTAATTAGAAGTATTGTACAGCGTCACAAAGGTGGTGAGTCAATATTTCTTTATGATGATGTAGAAATTAAGTATTTGTTATGCTCTTCGTGTCTGATGAGCATGCTATGTATGCTTAATAAAGGTGTGTAGGTGAAAAATATGTCAATAGTAATTGTTTAGCCTGCTTTGGTGTGTTAAGGTAATGTTAATTAATGGAACGCAGATGACTTTGATTGGTAGGATTTATACTGATTTTTTCTGTGACTATCTGCTTGATCTGAGTCATCAGCGTTCTATAAGGTGATTAAAATAGATTCAAGACGGTCTCTAATTCTAGGTTTTGATAGTCATTGATATATAAGTCACATGGCGGAAGCTCTTCTTTGGTATGGGAAGAAAGTACGCCTACGACCTTCATGCCTGCATTCAAGGCGGCAGATACTCCAGAAAAGGAATCCTCAAAGACTAGGCAATTGTCTGGAGAAACTTTAAGGTTATCAGCAGATTTGAGGTAAACTTCTGGGTCTGGCTTATGCTTGCTGACATCTTCACTGGCCAAGACTGACTCCATCTTATCTAACAAAGAAAGCTTACCAGCGATCAACTCAAGGTTTGCCAATGGAGCAGAGGTAGCTACTCCAGTGAGTAATTTATTAGATTTTATCTGATCTAAAAACTCCATGTATCCTGTGATGGGGTTAACTTTGTCTGCATAGATTTCCCTGAAAAGGCTTTCTTTTTCATTTTCCAGTTGAAGCAATTCTTCTCCTGTTATTTTTCTACCGAAAAAATGACTCATAATATATGAATTACTCTTGCCATACATATGGTCTGCAAATTCTGCCTCTGTTGGATATATGTTTCTCTTAGCAAAAAATGATATGAAGGCTTGTGAGTGAAATGGGTTGGTATGGCAGATCACTCCGTCCATATCGAAAATTATTGCTTTTTGCATGGGGAATAGGTTTGGTTATTATTTACGGACAAAGGTAAAGCTTACAATCGGAATGTCACAGAATGTTATTGTATTAAGGTTTTTGACCACAAGTGTCATAAATGGAGGGCAAGCTTTTGAAAAATTTCTATCCAAGAAATTGAGCCGTTAAAAAAAGGAATGCTTTGGATTTAAATTCCAAAAACATTCCTTTTTAAATTGTCTGTATGATATTTCGATCTTATTTCAACCTTATATCTATTGTATTTCTGATTTACTTCAACACAAACTTACATTATTGATCAAACTCCTTCACCACCTTCTCAATAATATCACAGCATTCATGAAGTTGCTCTTCAGTCATTACCAATGGAGGTGCAAATCGGATGATATTGCCATGGGTTGGCTTGGCTAAGAGACCATTATCTTTGAGTGCCACGCACATATCCCAAGCAGTAGAACTGTCTTCAGAGTCGTTGACTACCACAGCGTTGAGCAAGCCTTTTCCTCTTACCAATTTCAAAATGCTGTGTTTGTCTACGAGGATTTGCATTCTCTCACGGAAGATTTTACCAAGTTTTCTAGCATTTACCGCTAACCTCTCGTCTCTAACTACTTCCAATGCTGCGATTGCGACTTTGGCACCTAGCGGGTTTCCTCCAAAAGTAGAGCCATGTTGGCCTGGTTTGATCACATTCATGATGTCATTGTTGGCTAGTACTGCCGAGACAGGATAGAAGCCTCCAGAAATGGCCTTGCCCAAAATTAACATATCAGGTTGGGTGTAGCTCGCTTGTTTTTCGCAATGTGCCTCACAAGTACAATTTCCACATACAGCCAATAGAGAGCCGGTTCTTGCAATTCCAGTTTGAATTTCATCAGCAATGAAAAGCACATTTTTGGCTTTACAAGCATCAGATGCTTTTCTGATAAAATCCTCAGCAGGAGTGTAAACACCCGCTTCGCCTTGAATAGGTTCCACAAGAAATGCTACTACATTTTTATCTTCCAATGCTTTTTCAAGGGCAGGAATGTCATCATAAGGGATTTTGACAAACCCAGGAGTGTATGGGCCGAAGTTCTTTCGCGCATTTTCGTCATTAGAAAAGGAGATGATCGTTGTCGTTCTTCCGTGGAAGTTGTTTTCAGCCACTACAATCACGGCCTCGTGTTCAGCCACTCCTTTTTTCTCGTAACCCCATTTTCTCGCAATTTTTAAAGCAGTCTCCACCCCTTCGGCGCCAGTATTCATAGGAAGAACTTTATCGAAACCAAAGTATGAAGTAATATACTTTTCAAATGGACCAAGCACATCGTTGAAAAAAGCTCTGGAAGTCAAAGTCAAAGTTCCAGCTTGCTCAATCAAAGCATCTTTAATTCTTGGGTGGCAGTGACCTTGGTTGACTGCAGAATAGGCTGATAGAAAGTCAAAGTATTTTTTACCTTCCACATCCCAAAGGAAAACACCTTCTCCTTTGCTCAATACTACCGGTAGCGGGTGGTAGTTGTGGGCACCATACTTGTCCTCCAATTCGATTGCTTGTTTGCTTGAGTTTATTGTTTCCATCATCATTTATCGTTTTCATTCGAATTATTACAAAGAAAATTGAATTTACCCTTTGAATGAAAGGGTTCAAATCTAAGGTTGCATTATGCTACTAAAATTTCTAGTAAGCAAAATAAGTCACTGCTTTTGTACTCACCAAATTAAAGTGAAGAGAATTGATGATTTATGGAAAGAAAACAGAAACAAGCAATTTGTTTAGATACATTATAATGAATACCCGCTTTCACACCAGTGGCTAAAGGAAATGGAGTGCTTAAAGCAACTCGTGTACTGATAAAGATCGGCTAAAAACAAGTAACGATTATCCGCAAGAATATTTGCGCTAAATATGCATAATGGTGTCATCGCGGATCATCATAGTATGTTAATTGATGATATTATATTGTTACTTTACTACTTTTTTGTTTCATGGGGAAATATCAGTTTTCTTCTTGAGCAACTAGCTTGTTCCCTTTTCTAAAACGGGCTCTTAGAAGGTTCAACTGCCAAAATGAATTACCTTATATGAAGTCTGCGCATACAACAAGACCAACAAAGCAATATGATTTGGTTTAAAGTAAAAATTAGTTATATTTGTAGACTAAAATTCAACAAAAATATTTAGCGTCATAATTAAAGAATAGGTCAAAAATAAGCCGTGAACAATTAATATCACCAATATCCAAAATAGCCCATTTACTTTAGTTTATCCCCATTCACATAAATTGTCTAATTACTTCATACGGTATAATTTAGCTTGCAATCCTATTCTAAAACTGAGATCAGTTCTTGTTTTCTCAAAAAATTATGAAAGAATCCTTTGCATTTTGAATTGAAAAAATGATAACTTTAAAATCTCAATATTAAATTAGAAACCGTTTAACCTTTATTTAAAGTCTATTAAAATCTACATTATGAAAAAGTTAATCGCTTTGTTCATGCTATCCGGAATCCTTTTATCTCCGGTTATCTCGAAAGCCCAAGAAGCAGACGTTGATTCTGCAGAAGTTGAAACCACTGAAGTCGTTGAAGCAGAAGAAGTTGCTCCGGCCATCGTAGATGATGAAATCATCGAGGAAGACAAAGGATTTCACCAAATCATCAAAGAAAAGTTTATCGAAGGTGATCCTACTTTCATGACGCCAGTATTGATCTGTTTGATTTTAGGTCTTGCTGTAGCACTTGAAAGAATCATCACACTGAATCTTTCTACTACAAACACCAAAAAACTTTTGGCTAAAGTTGAAGAAGCATTGGAACAAGGTGGTATCGAAGCAGCAAAAGATGTTACTAAGAGCACCAAAGGTCCTGTTGCCTCTATCTTTACCCAAGGTTTGATGAGATACTCAGAAGGTATCGAAATGGTCGAAAAATCAATCATTGCTTATGGTTCTGTTGAAATGGGTAGATTGGAAAAAGGTCTAGTTTGGATCTCTCTTTTCATCTCTCTTGCCCCAATGTTGGGTTTCATGGGTACTGTAATCGGTATGATCGGTGCATTTGACTCAATTGAAGCTGCGGGTGATATTTCTCCTTCATTGGTAGCAGGTGGTATCAAAATCGCCCTTTTGACTACAGTTGCTGGTTTGATCGTTGCGATTATCCTTCAATTGTTCTACAACTACTGTGTCGCTAAGATCGATTCTTTGGTAAACGACATGGAAGATGCATCTATCTCTTTGGTAGATATCCTAGTGAAGCACAAATTGACTAAGTAATTACTGGTTGATTATTTTGTTTCAACTATTAATTATTTATAACATTAGCACAAAATCAATATGGATTCTATAGATATTTTCTTAACAGTAGCCTACGTACTGATAGGAGTCGGAGCCGTTGTGGCAATCTTAATGCCACTGATCAAGTCTCTTGATAATCCTAAAAGTTTGGTAAAAACTGGAGTGGGTGTAGTAGTCCTTGGCGTGTTGTTCTTTATTGCTTTCTCTACTGCAAGTGGTGAAATCGCAGCAAAGTATATGGCTGAGCCATTCAGCATGACTGAGACTTCTACCAAATTCGTCGGTGGTACTTTGGTGACCACTTACGTACTCGCTTTGGCAGCCATCGCAGGTATTGTTATCACAGAACTCAATAAAGCAATTAAGTAATGGCAAGGAAAAAAGGTAGAATGAGTCAGGAGGTAAATGCAGGGTCCATGGCGGATATCGCCTTCCTGTTGCTTATCTTCTTCCTCGTTACAACGACGATTGCTTCGGATAAGGGTATTTTGAATATCCTTCCTCCTAAGCAAGACCCGAACGTTCCACCGCCTGAAATACCTCTCAACGAGAGAAATATTTTCAACATCTTGGTCAATGCAAACGATCAGTTGTTGGTGGAAGGTGAGTATTTGGATAATACTGAAAAGCTTTCAGATGATGTGAAAGCATTCATCCTCAACTTCGGTGCACCTAATGAAGAAGCGCAAGCGCTATTCAATAGCCTTCCGCAGTCTTTGAAAGCGCAAGCAAACAGAGACTCAAAATCATCAGATCACCCGATGTCTGGAGGTGCGGTAGTATCCATCAAGACTAATAGAGGTACATCTTACGAAAGATATCTTGAAGTACTAGATCAGGTGAAAAGAGCTTACTTTGAAATCTATGCTGAAAGAGTAGGCATCACTGCTGATCAATATAGAGCACTTTCTGGTAAGACTGCTGCTGAAAAAGAGCTTCAGGATAGAGGTAAGGAAGGTATTCCAATGGCGATCTCAATTGCAGAACCAGATAAAATAGGAGGAAGTTAATATGTCAAAGTTTAAGAAAAAGAATAAGGTTTCGGAAAATATCCCGACCTCAGCTTTGCCCGATATTATTTTCATGCTTCTTTTCTTCTTCATGGTAACTACTGTATTGAGAGAAAATGAAATGCTTGTGGAACAAAAGATCCCTCAAGCAACTCAGCTTCAAAAGTTAGAAAAGAAAACCTTGATCTCTTACCTTTATGTGGGTAAGCCTAAGAATACAGCAATGTATGGTACTGAACCAAGAATTCAGGCCAATGATGTACTAATCAATACAAGTGACATCATTCTTTGGGTCAACCAAGAGAAAGATAAGCTTTCAGAAGCTGAAAGAGATATGATTACGATATCGTTAAAAGCAGATAGAGAAGTGAAAATGGGGCCTATCTCTGATATTCAATTTGAATTAAGAGAAGTAGATGCAAGACGTGTATTGTACGCATCTGTAGGTAAAGTTCAGAACTAATCTAAATTGTTTTAAATAAAAAAGCCACTTTGAGAGAAGTGGCTTTTTTATTTAATTAGAAGACCATTCTTTTATCCGAATGAAAAATAAAAAGACCCAAAATGCCTGGGCAATGTATGACTGGGCTAATTCTGTATATAGCTTAGTCATCACTTCTACCATCTTCCCTGTATACTTTAATAGTGTGACCAAATCTGAAGATAAGGGAGATGTGGTCAGTTTTTTTGGAATTGAGATCGTCAACACTGTGCTTTATTCCTATTCTATTTCCTTTTCATTTTTGGTCATCGCCTTGCTTTCACCTCTACTGTCAGGGATAGCTGACTCCGGTGGAAAGAAATTGAGTTTTATGAAATTCTTTGCCTACTTGGGTTCTTTAGCCTGTGTAGGACTGTTTTTTTTCGATGGAGATAATTTAGAATGGGGAATCATTTGTGCTGTCACTGCCAGTATTGGTTATGCAGGAAGTATAGTGTTCTATAATGCCTTTCTACCTGAGATCTCCAAAGAAGAGGAGTTTGATTTCCTCAGTGCCAAAGGCTTTGCAATGGGTTACATCGGTAGTGTGATTCTTTTGGTTTTAAACCTGTTGATGATAGAAAAGCCTGAGTGGTTTGGCCTTTCTGATGGGGGTCAAGGTGCTAGATGGTCTTTTTTGATTGTTGGGGTTTGGTGGGCTGGCTTTTCTCAGATTCCTTTCAAGTACTTACCTAACAATCCATACAATAAAAAAGTAGATAGAGAAATCCTCTTAGTAGGATATAAGGAAATTAGAACGGTTTTCTACAAAGTAAAATCCTCTCCAGTCATGAATCGCTTTCTCGCTGCATTTCTTTTTTATAGTATGGGTGTACAAACAGTGATGTATCTGGCGGCTACTTTTGGTGATAAAGAACTCGGCCTTCCAGGTGATCAACTGATCATTACCATTTTGATTATTCAACTGGTAGCGATAGGAGGGAGTTACCTATTTGCTTTGATTTCTAAGATTTATGGTAATAAGTCTTCTCTTGTCATCATGGTCTTCATCTGGGTACTGATCTGTGGTGGTGCTTATTTTGTAGAGACTGCTTACCAATTTTTCGCTTTGGCCGTAGTAGTAGGAATGGTGATGGGAGGGATTCAGTCACTATCCCGCTCTACTTATTCCAAGTTAATTCCACAAGATACCACAGATCATGCATCTTATTTTAGTTTCTTTGATGTAACAGAAAAGATTGCCATAGTACTAGGGACATTTTCTTATGGCTTCATCGAACAACTCACCGGTTCCATGAGAAATAGTTCTTTGGCTTTGGGATTGTTTTTCTTCGTTGGCCTAGGTTTCTTAATTTTATTGAAAATACCACCAAAGGACTTAGAAAAACCAGCTTTAGTTTAATCTTATGCTACCAATAATATCAGGGGATCAAGTCAAGCACCTAGATCAGCAATACATTTCGGCTGAGGGAATATCTTCCTTAGACTTGATGGAAAGAGCTGCTAATGCCTTCGTGGCTTGGTTTACCGTTGCTATTCATTCGAATATTAAGCAGGTTTATATTTTTGCTGGTTCAGGAAATAATGGAGGAGATGGTATTGCGATAGCTCGTTTGCTTCAAGAGAGGCATTACAATGTTCACCTGATTTATCTTCAAGAGGTTGCAGATTGTTCTACCGACTTTAAGGCAAATTATAGCAGATTACCAGACAAGGTCTTAGTTACAAAATTTAATGAATGGAATGGGATCATTACAGAGTGTTCTGTTATCATAGATAGTGTTTTTGGTGTAGGAATCAATAGACCGCTTGAGGGGATATTTCAAAAATTGATTCAACTCTTAAATAAAGCGGCTGCCTTAAAAATTGCAATTGATATTCCTTCAGGTCTTCCCGCCGATCAAATTGCTTTTGGAACCGTATTTCGAGCTGACCATACGGTAAGTTTTCAATTTCCAAAGCTAAGCTTGATGTTCCCAGAGCATGCCTCATTTATTGGGGAATTACATGTCATGGATATAGGCATTTCCAAAGAAGCCATGGGTACTTTTCAAGTAGGAAGATTTTATTTAAGAGATAAGGATATTCCAAGCCTGCATCGTAGCTTCCATCGCTTCAGTCACAAGGGCGATTACGGGAAAGTTTTGATCATCGGTGGTGCTAAAGGTAAGACAGGAGCCATCAACTTAAGTGCTTATGCTGCTTTAAGGACAGGTTCTGGATTGGTTCACTTGGCTCCGCACCTAGAAGACCCCTACTTGATTCAGCCCATTGTTTCAGAGTTGATGCTATTTCAAGACGACCCTAAGCAAAACCTAAATGACTTTGATGCCATCGCTATAGGCCCTGGCTGGGGAATGGATGTAGAGATAGCCTATTATCAATCTATCTTGGCAAGATTCCAGAAACCTATCGTCATTGATGCAGATGGGCTCAATTTGCTAGCTGCTAATCCAGATTTGATCCATAAAATCCCCAAGAATAGCATCCTCACACCCCACCTGAAAGAATTTGAAAGGTTGGTAGGGAAATCCAAAGACCACCTAGAAAGGATGGAGAAAGCTAAAAATTTCGCAATAGCAAATGGGTTGATTTTGGTACTCAAAGGTGCGCATACTTTGGTAACCTTACCTGATGGCACGCAGATTTTCAATTCCTCGGGCAATCAGTACATGGCTACCGCTGGGTCTGGAGATGTTTTGACTGGCATGATAGCTTCATTTTTGGGGCAAGGTTATATTCCAGAGCATGCTGCGCTATGTGGTGTTTATCACCATGGACTTGCAGGTGAGCTTGCCTCTAAGGCTAAGTGGAGGGGAATGATCGCCTCAGATATAATAGAAGCCATTCCAAGGACTTTCCTTGAATTGGGAATTAAATAAGCTGGTTTTTTTAAATCATCTTTCACGATAAGTGCGATTCCAAAGAACTTATTGACGATCGCATTGGTTAGGTTTCCATATTTTGAAGTATAGGATGAAGAAGGAAAAGCTGTTGCTATGGACCTTAGCAGCGATTAATTTTACTCACATTGTAGATTTTATGATTTTGATGCCACTTGGGCCTCAATTGATGCGGATTTTTGAGATTACTCCTAGAGAGTTTGGTCTTTTAGTTTCTTCTTACACTTTCGCTGCTGGATTGAGCAGCTTCATGGGAGCATTTGTTTTGGATAAATATGATAGGAGAACGATCATGTTATGGGTTTTCTTTGGCTTCTTTTTAGGTACTTTGGCTTGTGCATTTTCTCCTAATTATATCATTTTACTGGTTGCAAGAATCATTTCAGGCTTGTTTGGTGGACTTACATCTGCTTTGATCTTGGCTGTCATTGGAGATGTGATACCCGACGAGAGGCGAGGCAGAGCCATGGGTTTGGTCATGGCTGCTTTCTCTGTAGCCTCGGTTTTCGGGGTTCCATTTGGGCTTTTCATCGCTAGTTTATCCAATTGGCATGCGCCATTTTTATTTTTAGCGAGCTTGTCAGGCATCATATTTTGGATGATTTACAAATATGTACCCTCTATCACCGCACATATTGTTGCTAAGCAATCCAAACCATCTCCCATACAAGTGATTAAAAGGGTGACGAGCAATTCAAATCAAATGCGAGCCATTTCACTGACCATCATGATGATGTTGGGGCAATTTATGATTATACCTTTTTTGAGTCCTTACATGGTGGCCAATGTAGGGTTTACCGACATGGAACTGACCTATATCTACATGGCTGGGGGCGCTTTTACAATCTTTACTTCACCTTGGGTAGGGAGATTGACTGATCAATATGGGAAAGTGAAGATATTCACCATTTTCATGACTTTGAATATCATCCCCATTGGAGTAATTACGCATTTGGGAGCAACCCCAATTCCTTATGTTTTGTTGATTTCCACCATGTTTTTTGTGACGTCCAATGGGAGAATGGTGCCAGCTTCAGCTTTGATCACAGGTACTGCTAAGCCTGAGAACAGGGGTAGCTTCCTCAGTTTTAACTCTGCCGTACAGCAATTATCAGCGGGCTTGGCTTCCTTTGTAGCGGGCTTGATTTTGGCTGAAAATATCAACGGAGAATTGATCAATTACAACTATGTGGGTTACATTGCGATTGTTTTTAGCTTACTCTGTATTCCCTTGATCAGAAGGATCAAAGTCGTGGATACCGAAACCATCGCAAATATTGATGACTCCCCCGATCAAAGTTTGGTTGTGGAGAAATAAAAATAGCACCGAGTGTAAGCTCGATGCTATCTAAAGTTATTCTAGAAAACAGTCTATTCAAGACCAGGTTAAACCCGGATTATGGATTAGGGTTCGTAGTGAGAGACGAAAACATAAATTAATCAAGGATTAAGCGAATGAAGCATAGTCATCTCTAAAATGAATGAGTTTCATGCAGCGAAGCGATTGATTATGAAGTATTTTGGACTCGTAATAACTTATGCGCCGTGGTGTAGAAATTTTAATGCATACTTCGGGTTAAAACTCCGCATTACCAGGAGTTCTTGGGAAAGCAATCACATCTCTGATATTGCCCATACCCGTCACGAATTGTACGAGTCTTTCAAAGCCTAGACCAAAACCAGCATGTGGGGTAGCTCCAAATCTTCTCGTATCTAGATACCACCACATCTCTTCCTGTGGGATATGCATCTCGTCCATTCTTTGCGTGAGGCGGTCCATTCTTTCTTCTCTCTGCGACCCCCCTACGATTTCTCCAATACCAGGGAAGAGGATATCCATAGCTGCTACCGTTTTGCCATCATCATTTTGACGCATGTAGAATGCTTTGATTTCCTTAGGATAGTCAGTCAAGATAACTGGCTTTTTGAAATGCTTCTCCACCAAGAATCTTTCGTGTTCAGACTGCAAATCCGCTCCCCATTCTTCGATCAAGTATTGGAATTTCTTTTTCTTGTTCGGATTGGAGTTTCGCAAGATATCTATGGCTGCCGTATAGGTGATTCTTTCAAATTTATTTTCTGTCACAAATCTCAGTCTATCGAGTAATCCCATTTCACTTCTTTGGTCTGCTTTTTTGCCTTGCTCTTCATCGGTAGCACGCTTATCCAAAAATGCCAAATCGTCCTTGCAATGCTCCAAAGCATAGCCAATCACATATTGCAAGAAATCTTCCGCTAGGTCTTGATTGTCTTCGGCATCATAGAATGCCATTTCAGGCTCAATCATCCAGAACTCAGCAAGGTGTCTTGTTGTATTTGAGTTTTCAGCACGGAAAGTTGGGCCGAATGTATAAATCTCAGCCAAAGCCATTGCCGCCAATTCCCCTTCCAGTTGACCAGATACTGTCAAGTTGGTTTCTCTCTCAAAGAAATCCTCTTTATAGTTGATACTTCCATCTTCATTCAAAGGTGGATTCTTTAAATCCAAGGTGGTGACTTTAAAAGTTTCACCAGCACCTTCAGTATCTGATGCGGTAATGATTGGAGTATGGATGTAAAAGAAACCTTTATCATTGAAATACTTATGCACAGCATAGGCCAAAGCATGTCTTACTCTGAATACAGCTCCAAAGGTATTGGTTCGCATTCTCAAGTGAGCAATTTCCCTCAAGAATTCCAAAGAGTGTTTCTTAGGCTGTAGTGGATATTTCTCTGGATCTGCTTCTCCAAGGATGGTAATAGAAGAAGCAGCGATCTCAGAATTTTGACCAGAACCTTGGGAGGCCACGATTTGACCACTTATCTTGATACAGGCACCAGTAGTAATGCGCTTAAGTGTCTCTTCATCTATGATATTAGGATCAGCCACTACTTGGTAATTATTGATAGTAGAGCCATCATTCAAAGCAACAAAGGATACATTTTTGTTACTTCTTTTGGTTCTTACCCATCCCATCAAGGTCACTTCTTGACCTACAAAATCGCTTTCCAGCAGTGATTTGATTTTTACTCTTTTGTTAAAAGCCATGACATATTTTCTTTTTGTCTTACTCCTTGAGGATCCCCAATTTTTGGTTCTTCATAAGAGGAATGCAAAAAAACGATATAATAAGCTTTTTATCAAAAAATTGATCTAATTTCATAAATTTGAAACCAGAAAACATTTGCACCAACAACCGTAATAGAATAATTTTTATCACAATTCTTGATTAACCATATATGCAGAAGCTTAATTTAAGTCAGGTTCTTTCCCAAAAACTGTCTCCTCAGCAGATTCAGTTTATCAAACTCCTTCAAGTGCCTACTGCCGAACTGGATGCTAGGATAGAGGAAGAGTTGGAGATCAACCCTGCATTAGAAGAAGGCAGGGAGGAGGAAAAAAAGGAAGACGATGATTTTTCAGATACTTATGAAGACAATATTGAAGCTCCAGAGTCAGATGTCAATATCGATGACTACCTGAATGAGGACTATGGTGGCTACAAAATGCAAGGAGATGGGAATTACTCTCCTGATGATGAAGATAGAGAAATACCTATCTCAGGTAGCATATCCCTGCATGAGCAGTTACTTTCACAGCTTGGCTATCTTAAGCTGGATGAAACTCAAAAATTAATCGGAAAACAGCTTATTGGAAGCATAGAGAATGATGGGTACATCAGAAGGGACTTGGAAGCAATCATCAATGACCTAGCTTTCAGCCAAAATATAGAGACAGATATCGACGAAGTAGAAGAAATCCTTCGCAAAATCCAAGGCTTTGATCCAGCAGGAATAGCTGCTCGCAATCTTCAAGAATGTTTATTGATTCAATTAGAGAGAAAAGAACATCCAGAGGATCCTGTTGTAAAACATGCTATTCAAATTATCCATGATAGTTTTGAAGAGTTTACTAAAAAACACTATAGCAAAATCCAAAAGCGTCTTGGAATAGAAGATGATCAATTGAAAGATGCAGTTCAAATGATTACCAGGCTGAATCCTAAACCGGGAGGGATTTCAGATGGGTTAGTCAAAACGCAGTACATCATTCCAGATTTTATCCTTACCAACACGAATGGTAAATTAGAAATATCTCTTAATTCTAAAAATGCCCCTGAACTCAGAGTAAGCAGATCATATTCGGATATGTTTGATGCCTATGATAAGAGTGATAAAAAAGATAAAAAACTCAAAGAAACGGTCACTTTTGTAAAGCAGAAACTAGATGCAGCAAAATGGTTTATCGATGCAATCAAACAAAGACAACATACTCTACTGAGAACTATGCAGGCTATTTTGGATTACCAAAAGGAGTTTTTTGTAGAAGGTGACGAGACCAAGTTGAGACCTATGATCCTTAAAGATATCGCAGATAGAATCGAAATGGATATCTCTACCGTATCACGTGTGGCCAATAGCAAAGCAATTCAAACTGAATTTGGAATTTACCCTTTGAAATATTTCTTCTCGGAAGGTATAGCTACTGACTCCGGAGAGGATGTAAGTAATAAGGAAGTTAAAAGCGTTTTGCAAACTCTTGTGGATGAAGAAAATAAGAGGAAGCCACTTTCTGATGACAAGTTAGTCAAGATATTGAATGACAAAGGATATAATATAGCCCGTAGAACAGTGGCAAAATATAGGGAACAATTACAGATTCCTGTGGCAAGATTAAGAAAGGAACTTTAAGTGTATAGAAAAATTTCAGAAATTATATCAGCAGTGTTTCAGCCACTGCTGATGCCGTCTTTGATTATAGGTTTTTTACTTTTTGGTTTACCGGAATCAGAGATTGCTGGAGCCCCAAATAAACCATTGATCTTTTTTGTGGTAGTTGCAAATACATTTGTAATTCCCTTAGCCATCTTACTAGTAATGCGCTACACCAAGGTGATCCCTTCTTTGAAAATGGAGCAAAAACAGGATCGAGTTTTTCCATTTTCAATGATTAGTTTGCTTTACATGGTGACTGCTTATGCCTTTTATATCAAAGATTGGATGGATTATAAGTTGATTTTCACTTTGTTTATTATCACGATCTGTTTGATTCTACTGACAAGTATTACTTATTTTTGGAAAATCAGCGCACACATGATGGGGGTTGGAGGACTATTGGGGATAATCCTAGCCTACAGTCTAATCCTAACTGGGTTTAATCTACTTTATCCAGTTTTAGGTGCCATTATTTTGACTGGAGCAGTAGGGACTGCAAGGCTTTACCTCAATGCCCACACTCCTTCTCAAGTTTGGGGCGGATTTCTTTTGGGCTTCTTGGTATGCTTTGGGGCATATTATATGGTTTGGGGATAAAAAAAACCGGATAAACCGGCTTTATATATAGATTTTTTAATATGTAGATCCGAAATTATTCTAATTGTCAAAAGGACCGTGATTTTAGAGTTTTCAGGACTTTTGTAATCTACCAAGACACATGCGCTATCGACTGTCAATGTCGACTTTGTCTGCAATGATTGTTTGTCAATATAACTTACGGCCTCAATAGCAGGTAATTATATATGATTATCATCAGAATAACGCGACTGAAATCCCAAAGTTAATTTGGTTAGCAGCAGTTCCAAATGGTCCTTGATCTTTTTGGAAAACTTGATTCAAACCATAATAACCCCAAATATTAAAGCCTGGAAATCCAAGTCTGGTGTAAACACCATATCGGATAGGGGCGAGTCCATAGTTTTGCCTATCCTTGATTTTCCTAGTCAAACCATCAGCGTCTTCATACGCAATCTTGGTATGTGAGTTAAGTAGAAAGCCCACTTTACCTCCAATGGCCACTTTCATACTTTTCTGATAGTTAGACTTGTTGAAATGGTATCTGAGTTCAAGTGGGAAATCTATATAGTTCACTGCAACTACATTTCTATTTACCCTGATATCATCTCCATGTACTTCTCGAATACTTCTAAGAATACTTGATTCGGGGCCTAGTAAAGGATTATTGAATATAGTACGGTCTTCTGTGAAGGCCATTTTATCCGTGCCAATTCCAATACCTGGGTTGAAAGTAAAACCTGAGTTTTCTCCAAATATGTTGAAAGGGTATTGATAGGATACATTAAATGTTCTTGATGGAAAAAACCTGGTGGATAGATCATCAGGTTTGTTATTTAAAGTATTGAAGCCAAAATCTATAAGGAGATCGCCTTTGATATCGGGACGTCCACCTATTGGGGTAGGTTCCCTTTCTTGGGCAAAAGTATTGAATGTCAGCAATCCTGCAATGAATAATAAGGTTAGTCTTTTCATGAAAGCATTTATTGAATTAAAATCAGGTGGCTAAATTATAAAAACATACTTGATTTCTGTTCCTTTTTATCTTAATAATTCTTAATTGGTTAAGGATATAGGAAGGATAAAAAACGAAAAAGCTAAAGCTGGATATTTGTAAATCAAAAAATGATATCTACATTTGCATTCCCAATTGGCCTCGTAGCTCAACTGAATAGAGCACCTGATTACGGCTCAGGAGGTTTCAGGTTTGAATCCTGACGAGGTCACTTTCTAGCGCGTTTTAGAGGCGTTTTTACCCAGTTTTGTCTCCCTTTTTTGTCTCCCTTTTTTTGTGGAGACAAAGAGGGTGACACGAAAAGGAAGCAAGTTTTGTCTGCTTCCTTTTTTTGTGTCTGGTTCCTTCTCAAATTTTCCCTTCATCGGCAAAACTGTAATACACTCCATCGGGTGCCAGTATGAGGTGATCCATCAGCTCTATGTCCAGTTCCTTGCAGGCGGTTCGAATCTTCTTTGTCAGCGAAATGTCGGCTTCGGAGGGGTTCAAGTTTCCTGAAGGATGGTTGTGAGCTAGGATCATCCCTGATGCAAGGGATTTGAGGGCTACACCCAAGATGATCTTGGGGTCACATACCACAGAAGCAACTCCACCTTGGAATGCCTTGTGATAACCAAATACTTTTCCTGCACGATTGAGATACAGGACTACAAATTCTTCTCGTGCTGCAATCAGCTCTTGGTCAAAGATAGTATTGAGCAGCAGAAAAGCATCAGAAGAGCTTCTTATTTTTCGCAGCGTCTTTCCATTGCCTTTTGGCTTGTAGCTAAGCTGCAGTTCGTAGATCAAGTTTGTCATACAAGTACTGAAAGTGAAAAGCCCGCCTTTTTAGGGGCGAGCTCTTCGGGTTCAACGCAAATACCAGAAATTGTGTGAGGGAGATTCTAAGGCCTCCTGGACTCGTCTTGTGAAGTCAAAGCTATTGACTCCTCGCTCAAGATACTTATCGATGTAGGAGTGCTTCGTAGCGCCTGTCATCAAGTTGTAGAACCCCCACAGGTCAATCTCTCCATTTTCTTCTCTCTGAAAGTTGGGGTCAGTGTAATAGCATTCCGCAACTCTCGAAACTTGTGTGTCATTGATCAGCAGCTCGGGCACCTCAGCTTTCAACTCTCTTGGGAGAAACTGGTACAGCCTTGCACGACCGATAATTTGCGCGAATTGGCGCTCTTCCAGATAGTAACCTGCGAACTGGTTCATGTGGCTGAGTTGATTCACTGCATCATAGTCCTGAAAGAGCTGGAATACCTGCTGGTACAGGTCTTCCAAACTCTTGGCCCGTATATCCAGCTTGACCCCATCAGTTGAAACGCATAGATTGGTGCAGACAAAGTTTCTGAAACCGACAAATACTTTGAAGTGCTCGGGTGAGCCTTTGATGCTGTTCAGGTTGTCCAAGTTATAAGCCTTGACACCTCCCACAGTCAGCTCAAGCAGATTCCCGTTGATTTCATCGGTGATACCAGGAATCGTGATCATGAAAGCCATACGTTCATAGTAGATGGTCTTTTCATGCGGTAGGAGATCTTGCGCCTTCTTATGTCGTGCATCAAAAGTTCTCCCCTTGATCGGATGGGAAACCCTCACCATAGGGGAAGGTGTGATACTCAGCCCAAAGACATCTCTGGCAGCTTCTGCGACGACTCCTACAAATTCCACTTGTGAAATGGTGGGTTCATTGTCTTTGAGAAACACAGGTATCACATGCCTTTCCCTGATTTCCCGTAGTGCAATCTCAGAAGTGTTGGCTTCCAGAAAGGGAAGAGTAGACACCTCCACATGGGAGATGTCTAATGCCTCTACAGAGTTGTTAATGCGCATGAGTTCCATTGGACATGAAATTTGGCGTGGTTAACAACTTGCTTTTTTTGGCCACAAACTCTTCTTTGTAGAGCTGCTGCAGGTTTGGATTTTCGTTGTACAATCTGTACAACTGATCCAAGCTTTGGCAGGAGTTGATAGCCTCCACAAAATCCCTGGGCTCTTCGTGGAGCTCTGGTTCAGATAAAAGGCACCAGTCTCTGATCATCTCACCTGTTTCAGGGGTGATTCTGAAATCTGGAAGCCCCACAAACATTCCAGTCCTGTCCTTAGATGCGGAAACAAAGTGTTTGATGTTGACATCGAATACAATGGTGAAATCATATTCAAGACCATCACGCTGAACACCTTTCATTCCTACTTTCTCAGGCACTTGTTTACCGTTCTTTTCGGTCAGCACATAATCCTGTTTACTGCGAACAGTTGCAATGATGTGTGCTGTGGAGGAAAGGATTTTGTTGATTAAGTAATTGTGTCTAGGGGTGATTTTCCCCCAGTTCGTAAAGCTATTACCAGGCATGTTGCTGTGGATGTCTAGCAAGGTTTCCCACTCGTGGGACAGGCTGTCTATCACGATTGCCTCCATACCAGCAGATTCACAAAGCTGGATGGCTTCCAAATACTTCTCGGGTGTGTAAGGTGCCCCCAGAGAAATAACGTTATACCCTCCGAGATGGGCATACAAGTCAGCACTTTGGTTTTCGGTGTCGATGACGGCTACCTTGGACCAGTCTCCGACTAAACCATAAGCAAGCAGCAGGGAAGAGTAAGTCTTGCCTGAACCGCTTGGACCCTGCATCGCAATTCTTATGCGAGCTTGGGAACGTTTTGAAACACGTAGTTGCATATTGCTCCAATGTTTAAAGGTTGAACACTGGATCATTTGGGGGGTAGGGAGGTGAAAAAGTAATTACTGGAATCAAAGGGTGGGGGGTACCAATGATTTTGAAGTGACCCGGGGGGAGGTAAAGGGGGAGGTACTTACTCAGGAATGCTCACTATAAGGAAACGGCCGTGCTGACCATCAAAACAAAAGAGGGGAAGGATTACTCCTGCCCCAATGGTTCTCTTAGAAGGAATTCCATTACCATGTTGAAACATGCCTCGAAAACTGTGTCATTGAATTCTTCGAGTGGAATTCCATCGTATGCAGTATTTTGCTCCACCTTGATGATGATTTCATCATTGAAGTGGATGGTGCCAGCTTGATCACCCATCTTGAAATCACTTGCATGGTCTAATCTGTTGGCCAACTCAGTGGCAAAGAGTGCAGCATCGACAATGTCCTTGTATTCTGGGCTGATGATGTGTGGTTTGTTGGGAGCTTCTTTCTTTCGAAGTGTCACGTAAAATGAATGTTTCATGGGAAAATGAGTATAGTTTCGGAGCATGAACCCCTTACTATAAAATACGAAAAATTCCGCAATATTCCACTTCAAATCACATCTTTCTTCCTGATTTTCAGTTCTTTTTGAAGATTGAGAGGGTGATGAAAATTACCGCAAAACCAGCAAATACCCAAACGCCAACTTTGTAAGCTTGATACAGCGCTCTCTCCACTTGTTCTAATATTTCGGTCACAACAAAGAGTGCCACTAAACTCAAAATGACTGTGAGGACTTTGGTCAGGATATTCTGTTTGCTCCACCAACTTTTCCTTTCAGGGTTACTTGGTGATGGCTCACTTGTAAGGTGTGGAGGTTTTGAGTCGCTTTCAAGGCGGCTTGAATTTTTGAAGTCTTGGTTTTCTAGCATTTGAAGGGTTGGGGTTGGGGACTATACAAATCTTCTGACCTGTGGGTTTTTGAAGAAGAAGCGCTCGTGCCAGATAGGTAGCTTTTTGGGGAGGTCAAACCAAGGAGAAATTCCTCGATCATGACTCTTGACAATGTGAATGGATTGGGCAGGTGTGTAACCCTGGGCGAGCAGGTAGATATACTCTCCTTTGCTGTTTTTGGCACGGTCCACAATGATGACCGCATGTCCCGGACTACCAGGGTGTACGATCACGTCACCGATCTGGTAATCGCCTCCACGGTTGACTTTGTTCAATTCTCTCTCTAAGGAGATCGTACCGGCATACATAAACACAATGTCGAGATACCGACGGAAGTTCTGGTAGCTGTAATCCGATGTGGAGCTTTGTTTGAATTCCACTTTATTCCCTTTGACTTCTGGTCTTATCCCTTTGGCGTGGTCAAGCCAAGCGTAGCTGTGTCCACTGGTAAACTGGAATTTGATTTTGTCAAACTCTTTGCGCTGATACAGATACTCCGCCCTGAGTCGAATCGTGGCATCTGCACACTGCTGCAGGTCTTTGGTACCGACATCGATATCCATGACTGCAAAATGATTCCGCTGGTCTGAGATTGGACGACCTTGAAAGTCTAAAACTTCGCTACCGTGTGGGAGCAACTTCAAGCTTTGTAAGTAGTGCTGCCAAGTCCCAGCAGTAGTAGATTCTCGTACATAGCCATGGGGTACAAGCACTCTTTCTGCTACAGTTGTGCCCTCCTTAAAGAGATGTTTGGAGTCGTCTTTACCGCTGCAAGTTGTGAAAAGCAGCGATAGCGTTATAGTACAGAGAATGATAGTGGGGGCGAGCTGTTTCATGGGGTTTCAAAAGTAACGCAAGATGCCGTTTTGCCTCCACATTTCAAATAGGCTATGGAAGGATTTGAGAAAGTGTGACAGTGGTTGTCTTGTTTGGTTTCCATGGCTGATTCTGAGAATGGTCTTCTCAAGCAGTGGTGTCATGTAAGCTCCTGTTTTTCTTATGGATTTAAGCACATCATGTGTTACCCAACGCTTAAATACTTTGGCTTCTGGTTTTTTGCTCCAAAGAATCAGGGTATAAAGTCCATATTCATTTACAATGTTGGTGTTCCCTTGACGACCTATGTTGAACATAGCCCGTTCATCAACATCCAGTCTATTAAGAGCTTGTGAAGGATTTTTTATTTCCAAAGCATCACATACATCTTTGGCTACAAACCAGGGTTCGTTGTTTTCGTCAAGTAGCACCCTTACATTGTAGGTGCTGAAATGGTGGTGTGTTGTCAGACTTAGCTATCAAACGTATTTGGAAGGTTTGGTTTTCTCTGAGAACTTGAAGGTTGAAACGTGTGCAGCGTGGAGGAACAGCTGCCGCATGTTCTCACAACTTACTTTAGCATTACTCCTCTTCTTCTTCAACTGAAGGTATGTCAAAACCCATAATTGGAACTATTTGCCCGCTTCTTACAGGTGTGTTTTTCAGAAGGGATTCATTGACTTCTAAAGGGTTGTTAATCTTTACCATAGGCAGAGCTTTGGTTGCTTTGTCTTTTGTACCACCAATGTTCAGAGTGTTCAAATGTTCGGCAATGATCTTTTGTAAGGGGAGTGTTTTTGCCTGAGTCCAAACAACAGTAGTCAAGGCTGTTTGGCCCTTCCAGCTTGGAATTTTGGCTTGGACAAGTTTGGGGAACATCTTGTCCTGTTTTTCGGACACCTTTGTTTTCCTCGTCTTCTTGCGAATTTTTTCAAGTTCTTTTTTTGCGCTTTCTTCCAATGTGTCGTTTAAGCTTGCTCCATCCAGCAGAGACTCTTTTACCTGTGATTTGAGCCCCGTTATAGTAGTAAATGATTCTTTGAATTCTTCTTTTACAAGTGCTGCAAATTCAGGTGTGGTAAGGATAGCGTCGTGTATGGTGAATAACGGTGCTTCTGGGAACTTGTAGGCTATGTGTATGGTGATTTTGTCGATGATCAAGACTGACTCTAGTTGCTGTAATAGAAGAGCTAGAAAATTTTTCGAGCCAGACTTAAGTGTGTCCATTACCTTGGTAATGGCAGGGAATAAACTGCTGAAAGCAACATATGCTGACCTGCTTCTTTTTTCCGATACAAACTCCTCGAATAGCAAATACATGACAGCTGATTTAGTAGCCTGCCTCGTATTGAAACCACTTGAAGAATGTGGATTTGACTTCAGGATCTCTTTTTGTAAGCTCACATAAAAATCCCCTTCAAAGAGCTGTTCGAACCGCTTCACTTCTTCCTCAAGGCCGGACACCCCTTTCAAAGTGCACAACATATGGTATGATTTTTTTTTGAGCTGTGTTGTAAGGTGTTTGAATATGTTATGTAAAAAGGAAGATGAATTTTTACCCTCCTCTGACCATGGTTTTGACTTCAAAAGGTACAGAAGAAGCATGGGCTGAGATGCTGTTAGGTCTAGTTGAACCATTGGCTTCCCGTCATATTGGACGAAATTTCGCAACTCGCGGTTTAGTTGGGTCAGGGTCGTGTTGAACCTGAGGTTGGATGTGGATCTTGAAAATGTAACACCCTTTTCTTTTACTCTTAGGGTGGCATCAGCATATTGAGAGAAAGTTTTGTGGACATTTCTGAGAAGCTTCGTCTTGTATTCCTTCTTTTTCTTGCCAGTGTAGGTTGTTTCAATTTGCTTTACATCTGCCAAGATAAGACTGTGCGCCATCTGGATGTAAAAGTCTGCTGCTTCTGCATTGATTTCCAGCTTCCCGTCCTTTAGAAACTTGGTCAAATGAGGTATGAAATCTTCCGGTTCTAATGAATCTTTCTCCCCAAGATTTACTGTTTCAACAACATTCTTTTTTTGTAGGGGGGCTGTTTTTTTGTGTGAAGGCACAGTTTTCACTCCTGCGGTAAAGGCACTTCCCAGAACATACAATGCTGCCTTCTTTTTAAACATGCTTGGTGCTTCTTTTTTTACAAGCACCTCATCTCTCAATAACATTTGAAGTGCTTTGTCCGCATTTCTCTGACCCAGATTTTTTCGCAAGAGTACAGTGAATATCGGCACCCCTCCACGTTTATCCAGTGTGTCCCTTCCTTTTTCGGAATCTATGGGGTACGAGATGATGTGGTCGAGAATGTAGTGCATGGCTTCGGTCACACCTATTCTGACATCACTTCTTTTGAAGTGAGAGGTATAAATAGAGGCATCAAAGTTGGCTGGAACTGTGTACTCTTTCTTCATGCATTTGGGGCCTCCCTATAGAGGGAACAGCGCGCAAATCTATTGAAAGTTTTGGGTATTTTGTCGTGCGATTTTATAGATCAACCATGTTTTTCTGAGAACCCTCCACGCTCCCTTAAGCCGCCTCCGATATCCCGTTGATAAACGTCTCCACAAATCCAAGTATCTTATCCTTGATGCGCTCGGCGATGGTTTTCCTCTCTTTAAGGGAAGGTTTGTCTTTCATCAATCCGATGATGTCGTCTCTAAGTGGTTCTTTTTCAGTGTAGATAAAATCACCGATGACTTTTTCTAAAGCGTCATCATCCAAGTTCTCTTCCTTGCTGAGTTGGTGGAGGGCTTTCAGACGCTCTGCTGTCCAGAATTGGGTGAACTCTTCTGGAATATCATCAGCATCAGCTACTTTCGGAAGGTTTTCATTGATGAATTTCTCGATCAGCTCTCTTTTGCTTCTGAGCTGGGCTTCCCCTACGATGAGCTCTACAATTGCCTTCTTCTGCTTTTCTTGCTCCTCAGGCTTGGCGTCTTTGAGCTTGCCAAGCAGTTTGAGTATATAGCTGACATTGATCTCGTCACGGTGAATCAGTTCCAGCTCAAAATCCACATCATTGAGGATGGAGACCTTCTCTTTTTGCCCTTGACTTTTTGTCCTGTCGTAGAGATCAAGGTACTTGCTCTTGTAGTCTTCAAATGTCTGCTCCGGCATGGAGAGGTCATCAAAAGTAAATTCCGTGAAAGTACCTAGCACATTCTTCAAGCGCATCAACTCCCTGAAGGCCTTGATGAATTCCAGCTGAGCATCTTCATCAGGTAGTTCATTGACACTATTGACGGTAGGAGCGATCGTGAGCAGGTCAATGTAGGCCTGATTGAATTTCTTCACATAATCCTCGTAAGGCTCCATGATGATTTCACTTTTCGACTCCAAGTTGGAGAAGAGTGAGATAGCTTGGTCTGTGGCACCTTTCAGATTTCTAAAGCAAACAATATTTCCCTGAGACTTGAGCTCGTCAAGGATTCTGTTGGTTCTGGAATAGGCTTGTATCAGTCCGTGGTACTTGAGGTTTTTGTCCACATAGAGCGTGTTCAAGTTTTTGCTATCAAAGCCTGTGAGAAACATGTTCACTACCAAAAGTATGTCTACCTCTTTCTTTTTGACCCGTTTGGCGATGTCATTGTAGTAATTGTAGAAGGTTTTGGAATCCTGTGTACTGTAGTTTGTGCCAAATAGTGTGTTATAATCAGCGATGAACTCGTCCAGATATTCTCTTGGGTGTTTCTTGCCTTGTCTTTGGTACTCAGTCGCTCCATTGGGTTCGGCCGCAATTGCATAGGTTTCGTATTCCTCAGTGGCCTGTCCAAGTTCGTCTATGTCGTCATCGATCAAGTCAGTATTGGCACCATAGGAAAAGATAGTACCTACCTTCAACTGATGCTCCCCAGCTTGATACTTGGCTTGGAAAAGCTTATAGTACTCTATCAAAATAGGAACGCTTGGCACACAGAAAATGGCTGTGAAAGCTTTGTTGTGTGTTTTACGCTTATGGTGGTTTAGGATGTAGTCCGTGATGTTATTCAACCGCTGCGGGGCATTCATCACTTCTTCTTCATCGATGTCCTCCACATTGATATCAAAGATGTGTTCCTTTTTCTTGAAAGTGGAAATGTACTCCACAGAAAATTTCAACACATTTTCATCTCTGATGGCATCGGTGATCACATACTTGTGGAGGCAATCTCCAAACAGCATTGCAGTGGTACGCTTGCCCCATTCGTTGGTGCCTGCATTTTCTTCAAATATAGGAGTGCCCGTAAAGCCAAACATCTGACAGTTGGAGAAAAAGCTCTTGATGTCATTATGAGTCTTACCAAACTGGCTTCTGTGGCATTCGTCGAAAATAAAGACGATGCGCTTATCTTGTAAGGGTTGCATTTTCTCCCCATAGCGAGATTTATTGACGGCAGTGGCGAGTTTTTGAATGGTGGTGACGATTAGCTTGTCTGTACCTGTGAGCTGCTTGACTAGCTTCTTGGTGTCGTTGGTGCCGTCTATGCTGCCTTTGCTGAAGCTATTGAATTCTTGGGAAGTCTGTGTGTCTAAATCCTTTCTATCCACAACAAAGACTACCTTGTGTACCTGTGGCAAGTTGGTCAAGATTTGAGCCGTCTTGAAAGAGGTCAGGGTCTTGCCCGAACCAGTAGTGTGCCAGATGTAGCCATATTTGGTGGTGGTCTTGATACGATCTACAATGGCTTCTGTAGCATAGAACTGATAGGGTCTAAGTACCATCAGTGTCTTTTCCGTATCGTTCAGTACGACGTACTTGGTGATCATCTTGGAGATATGACAAGGCTCAAGGAACGTGTCTGCAAAAGCTGAAAGCTGTGTGACCAACTTGTTTTTGACATCTGACCAGTAAAATGTCTGCTTGAAACTCCTGGACTTCATGGGGCCATTGGCGTAGTACTTGGTATTGACGCCATTGCTGATCACGAAGATCTGGATAAACTGGAAAAGACCCTGGCCTGCATCATAGGAATGAATGCCATATCGAGAGGTTTGTTTGAAGGCTTCTTTGAGTTCTAAGCCTCGACGTTTGAGTTCAACCTGAACGAGTGGGAGACCATTGACTAAGATCGTGACATCATAGCGGTTTTTGTATAGTCCCTTCATAGAGATCTGCTGTGCGACCTGAAACTCGTTTTTACACCAGTGTATTTGATTGATCAGCTCTATGGTGCGATGCTCTCCTGAATCATCTGTGTACTCAACTCTATCTCTGAGGATCTTTGCTCGCTCAAATACATTTCCCTTATTGATCGCATTAAGGATCTGAGCAAACTCGTTTTCGCTGAGTTGGATTTTGTTATGTGTTTCTAGCTGAGATTTCAGATTGGCGAGCAATGCCGCTTCATCGGTAATCGTGACCTTTTTATAGCCGAGCTGCTGCAGCTGAGAGATCAGGTTGTTTTCAAGCGTCTGTTCAGGTTGTGTGGTCATTCGGTAAAAATGTAAGCTTTTGCTAGTTTCAAAATTGATCTTGAAGCAAGATGTGGAAATCTGTGCAACAAAACAAGATTTAAGAGGTGTTCTAGTGCTTAAAAAGTAAAAGACACGCCCCGGGACGCTGTTCAAATGGTCTGATTTGCCTGTTGGATTTCCGAATACGGAAGTCACGTTTTGGTAAAAGTTGGTGTTAAGTGGTGAATCTTTTGTTTTATCTGTATTGATTCTAAATAAAATCTCCGTACATTTGTAACGAGTTCATCCTACCGTTCGGAGGAAGGAAATCGGAAAACGCAAGGCCTAGATGTTTTGCGTTTTCTGCATTTAAAGGAGCGTATCAAGTTTACGCTTCCATTTTTTTTCAAACTTATTACGACTGGCATCTCTTCCTTCGACATGGAACGCTGTAAGCAGGTAGTATGCAGATCGATCTCTTAAAGGCTCCAAAATCACGACATAACGTTCTGATTTATCGTAAATATACGTTCTGACTCCTTCAGGTTCCTTCACCGAAAAAGTCAGCATTTCATCACTTCTTCTCTGATCAAGGTGATGTCTGACCCAATGCAGACGGAGAGACCTCTTCAGTTCAAATTCTCTTTGTCTGGTTTTCTTTTCAACAACCACAGTTGTCAAGTGAGCAAACAAGGTGTTCATCTCAATTTCTCCTTCTTTTGGTGTTGGATAAATTGGTTTTCCATTGAATGATGGTTGACCTAGATCTATAAAGTCACGATTGAAAACACCTCTTAGTGACCTGTTTTTTTCAATTGGTCCAAGACCAATCAAATCTAGCAGCTCGTTGTAAACTTTCAATAAATTGAGTGGCATCTTATCTGAGTTCGATGAAAAACAGGTTCATTTTGTTTTCTGCATATCTGCTTGAAGCTTCAAGGGTTTGATCTGAATGGTGCTTGATTCGCTCTATAAGACTTCTTTTTGCGGACACTTTTTTATCAGAGTCATTCAGATTGTAACTCAATGCACCGAGTAAGAGATCTGTGAGCTGCATCATCAGGCTTTCTTTTGAATGGATGTTTTGAACGTTCCTGAATACCCCCATCTTTATGTTGAGAATGTCTTTCAGTCTTCTCACTTTGTGCGCACTTAGTGTATCTTTGATGTCTAAATATACGTTGTATGTGAATCTTGAATCTTTGTTGTGGTTCAAAAGCTGGTAGTACATCTTGTAATAAAGATCGTCGAAATCCTGACTGAACCTTTGGTTGTCCACCTGCATTTTTTTGACAATGATGGCTCTAAAAGCGATATCTGTGGCGAAAAAGTACTCAATCAGCTCTTTGTAAAAGTCGTATTGAGAAGCTGAGACATTGCTCCATTTGATCTCCCCATAATAATGATGCTTTTTCTTGAGGTTCTTGATCCGTTCGTTGTGTCCTTCTAGCTGATTATAAGCAACCGACGTGTAACCAATCAGCATATAAGGCTTGTGGTCATTTTCAAGGTGACAACTTTCGTCACAGTACATGTTAAATGTTTTCATGTTGAGTTTTTTTAGTTACACAAACATCTGCTGCAACAGGCCCTTTTTCCAAGTTTTTAGTCCCCCTATTTGACTTTCTATTTGGTTGAGAGTCGATTGAAGTGAATCTAAAAAGGTAACAATCTTCTGCTGTTCGTCTAAAGATGGTAATAAAACTGGAAGAGATTTAAAGGTCGGTAATCTGAGAGATTTGACGGTGGAGCCAACAGCTTGACTGTGTAAGTGCTTCCTGTCGTGGCAAAGTTTGTAGTATATAAATTTCCCAAAACAAGATGTAAACTGCATTATGGCATAGGTTCTCTGGTGGAGGTCAAATTTTCCCTCAAAATGTCGTGGGATAAAATCTTGCCCTTCTCCTGGAATAATTACAGCTTCACAGTCAAAGAGGAATATAGGGCTTCTTCTTATATCTACAGATCGATCGAAGAAAGTATATTCTCCCTGTAATCCTGAATCTTGTCTATTGGAGCTTCCAGTTGTGACTAGTGCAATCTCCCCCAACTTCCTCTCCTCCCAGTCAGGAAAGTCAGTTCCATCGTCCTGCTTGAATCTGATCTGTTGTGAGAAGATCTGCTGCATCACACCCTTTTTGTAGACTTCCAGCTTTTCTTTCTTCTGTTCCAACAACTCAATCCGCTCGTCAACAGAAGAGAGGAAGGAGGCGATTTTTTGCTGCTCGGGTAGGGATGCGATCGTAATTTCAACTGATGAAAGTGTTTCTTGACTCACATTGTATCGTGTGCTACCTCCACTTTTTGAAGTGATCTCTTGTCTTGAAAGTGGTGTTTTTAAAAGATGATTGATGAAAATGGGGTCATATTCACTCTTTTTCTTTCCTCTGATAACAAAGCCACCAAACAATGCTGGTTTTTCTCTATCGAGATACACATTTGCTTGTCCAACTTCTTCCCTTGTTTCAGAACTGCGTTGAAAAAGTACATCACCAAACTCAACTTTATACAGCTCTTTGTTTTTTTCAGATGCTTTAACGGACCCAATGATTTTGTCGTGGGTTATAAAATTGTTTTGGATGATGTCCAAAACGTTGATGAATTTTTCTCCATCACCATAATCTTCTTTTCCGGCATTGAGTCCGTTTTTGAAAGTCAGGATTTCTCCTAAAGTGGTTTTTTCCCAGTTTTCAGAAAATCCTGAAAATCTCAGTTTTGGCTTTCTTGTAGATTCTTTTTCCATTAAAATGGAGCTTTAATTCCCAATTCCTCACAAAATGCTTTCAGAACAGTATCGTTGCTTTTCAGTGCTGCGTCCAGTTGCTGTATTTCAGCTGCTGTTGCATCTAAATCCACAGGCTCTTCTTCCTCAAAAGTGTCTACATAGCGTGGGATATTGAGGTTGTAGTCATTTTCTGCAATCTCCTCTAAGGAGACTACATAACTGTATTTGTCTAAAGTCTCACGGTTCCTATAGGTATCGATGATCTTCTCCACATCAATATCTCGAAGCTCGTTTTGGTTGCCGACCTTGATGTAGTTCTCGTCACTACTTGCATCGATAAAGACGATGTTGTCATCAAACTTTCTGCACTTTTTCAAGACCACGATACATGTTGGAATCGACGTGCCGTAGAAAATATTGGCAGGGAGACCGATCACCGCATCCAGCACATTCATCTCCTTGATCATATATTGTCGGATAAGCCCTTCCGCACCTCCACGAAACAGAACTCCATGAGGGAATACACTTGCCATGATTCCATTGTCAGCCAGCTGAAAAAGCATATGCTGCATAAAAGCAAAGTCTGCTTTGGTCTTTGGTGCAAGCCTTCCATATTGGCTAAAGCGTTCATCACTGTTGTAGAGTGAGTTGTCGTCACCCTTCCAGTGGGCAGAGAAAGGAGGGTTTGCCACAATCGCCTCGAAGCGCTGATCGAGATGCTGTGGATTTTCCAAAGTATCGTCCTGCCTGATGTCAAACTGTCTATAATGTATACCGTGGAGGATCATGTTCATCCTCGCCAAGTTGTAGGTGGTTCGGGTGAGTTCTTGTCCATAAAACTCACTCACTTGAGCTTCCTTCGCTACACGGAGTAGGAGAGAGCCAGAGCCACAAGTAGGGTCATAGACTGATTTGAGTTTTTCCTTATCTGTACTGACCAGCTTTGCCAAGATCTTCGAGACCTGCTGCGGGGTGTAAAATTCTCCTGCCGACTTACCAGCACCTGCAGCAAACTTGCCAATCAAGTACTCGTATGCATCGCCAAGTACATCAGACTCGATGTCCTCCAATCTGAAATCGATGGAGTTTAGGCTATTTAAGATCTGCACTACAACTTCATTTCGGGCTTTTACTGTGCGTCCGATTTTGTTAGAACTCAGGTCGATGTCAGAGAAAAGGTCATTGAAGTCCTCTTCGGAATCTGTACCCATGGTACTTTGCTCGATGTGATTGAGTACCGCTTTGAGATCTTCAAGTATGTAGTTGCTGTCCGTCTCTGTGGAGGCATTGCCCTTGGCTGTGATGGAAGCAAAGAGTTCTTCCGGTTTCAGGAAATAACCCAGTGCCTGCAAGGACTCCTCTTTGATGGCTTCCAGCAGTTCTGGGTCGTTGAGTTTGAGGTAGTCCTTGATAGTCTCTGTTTCCAGCAGGTTGTTGGCATATAAGTACTGCCGCTCGCTGAGGTATTTGTAGAATATAAATCCGAGGATGTAATCTCTGTAATCGTCTGCGCTGATTTTGCCGCGTAAAATATTGGCGATCCCCCAGAGTTTGCTTTCCAGGAGGCGTTTTTGTTCTTCTGACATGTATGCTGTATTCGTTGCTGGTTCTCAGACTTGATTGAGAAAGTCCGGATTCCAAGTGAAAAACTGGTTTTTTGTTTGGGGTTTCCCTAGGGTGAAGATATGACTTTTTGTGTTGAAAAATCAAGACTTGGTGGAGGTAAAGCGCCGTCAACACAAAATTCCTTCTTCCTCCACCTTGAAATTGGGGCGATGATGCTTTGAGAAAGAGAAGGTTTGTTCGTGGTAAAGGTCTTTGAGATTTAGTGATTGACTGAGTTGAAAGAGAAAAGCCCCACCGGAGGGAGGGGTGGGGCTTGGAGAGTTAAATGTAGGAGCGTTAAACTTTATTTGTTTATGGAAGTGAAATATTGAGGAGGAAAAGCCTTTCTCCATCCGGACAATTGAATGCGTTGTTGGCGCTTCGGCCGATATTCACTTTCTCAGTTCTAAATTTTTTACCTGCATATTCAAAGTCTATTACGAATTCATAGCATCGGGAGGTGTGGTTTGTCATTCCCTCTCCCGAAAATTTCTCTTCAGGTTCAAGCCTAATGAACATGGAAGTTCCGCCTAGACTTCTTCTTAGTTCTGGGCTTTCGAAGACAAAGGACGATTCATTGGTAAGTGTTCCGAAAATATCTCCATCTCCGTTCTCTCCATAAAACCATGTAAACTCAAAAGAGTCATTTGAGAGAGTGGGGCTAGATTTTATTTTCACTGCCACTTTGCCGGTTTCTGGCCAGTCGTCATCATTTTCACTATCAAAGAGTGAACAACTAGAAAAGAGCAAGACAAATAATGCGATGAAGTAGGTTCTTGTGTTTTTCATGTGAGTTTAAGATGTTGTTTTTTGTAAAAGTTTGATTGATTTTTTTGATGATTCTGCACTTTCGAAGTTAGAGCATAACTGTGTCGGAACCAATAGTTCTGAAGGTCGGGATAGAGTTGCTTTGGTCAACATGTTCACGACCAACAGAATTATTTTGGAGGGGTCCTCAATTTTCTTAGAACTTTACAAGAGATCATTGAAATGATCTAACTCCGTGTTGGCAAAGCTGTCCAGATACACTTGTGTTGTTCTGATGTCTGCATGACCAAGGGCTTCTGCAATGAGTGTAACAGGTGCATGCTGGGATTTGAGTACAGAAGCATAGGTATGACGTGCAGCGTAGAAGGTCAGGAACTTGAGTTGTGATGGGCTGAAGCCAAGTTCAGTCTCGCCGAGCTTTCTGAGATGTGCGTTGATGACTTTGGCTCGTTGCTTCCTTACCTTGGTGATTTTCGCAGGGTCTGACATTTCTTTTTCACTGAGGGTGTCAAAGATTCGAAAGACCAAGCTTTTTGCAATGGTGTTCTTGATTAAGCCTGCATCTAGCTTTGCTGCCAATACCTTTTTCTGTTTTTCGAGAATTAGGCCTATGGTTTCCTCCTTTATATATATGCTGAACATGTCGGCTGTTTTTCCTCTGTGGTAGAAGATGCGATCCTCCACGATATTTTCATGCCAATTGAGCATGGAGAGGTCTTTTAGGTTCATTCCCTGACAGTAGTAAGAGAAGAGAAACATATCCCTCGATTCTTCCATATAAGGAAACTGACTCAAGTCGAGTTTTGCCAATTGGTGCACCTCTTCTTTTTTGATTGCTTTCTTATGGGTCTTTTTGGTTTTGATCCGAAAGCCGATTCTTGGGTCTTCTTCTGGCTTGACTAGCTTTCTGTTCAGCGCCCTTCCATACACAGCAGACATGGCTCTCAGGTAAACACCAACTCCATTGGTGGATTGCCCCGACTGCACCATATAAATGCGGAATTTCTCGAAAGTCTGTTGTGTGACTTGGTGGAGGTAAAGTGTTTTACCGTTCAGAAACCGCTTGAACTTAACAAGTGCGTTATCATAGGAATCGGCAGTACCATGTCTTTTCTCTTTTCTGAGATCTTCGATGACCGACTCCCAGAAGGTCTCGATGTTTTCCAGTCTCTTCTTTGTAGGAGAGGGGCTGATCTCCTCACTCAGCAAGTCGAAATCGAATTCTTCCTGGAGTAAGTAGATTTTTTGTATGAAGTCTTGTGCCTTGATGAGAAACTTTTGTAAGGTTTTGTTTTCTCGTGGTTTGCCTATTATACCAGCATTCTTTTCGTCCCACTCTTCAATTTTTGCAGAGATGCCAGTTCTGTAGTATCTCCGCTTTTTATCGTGGTAGACTCTTAAAACTACAGGGAATTTATCATTTTTTAGAGGTTTCCAGGTCTGCAGTATTAAGTTGACCTGGGTGTTTTCGGTGTACATTTGTCATTTGATACATTGGGGTTTGATGAAAACTTTGCGTACACGCCTTGTTTCAAACCGCTAAAAGTTTCACTTTTGTCTCCCAATCTTGTCTCCCTTGCAGAAAACCGTTTGAGATCTGAGAGAAGTGAAAGATGTAACCTGTTGATTTTCAGGTTTCAATCCCAATTTGGCCTCGTAGCTCAACTGAATAGAGCACCTGATTACGGCTCAGGAGGTTTCAGGTTTGAATCCTGACGAGGTCACATAATAGCTCTGCCTAGCAGGGCTTTTTTTTTGCATTAAACGCGGATTATGGCTCAGGGGGTTTCAGAGCCTGAACCGATACTTCGGTATTTGAACCCTGACGAGGTCACATAGAAGCTCTGCCCTTGGGAGAAGATATGATTTTATGTGTTGAAAAATTAAGACTTGTTGGAGGCAATTCGCCGTCAATAAAAAGTTCCTCTTGCCTCCGCCTTGAGATTGGTTGGATGATGCTTTGAGAAGGAGAAGGTTTGTGCATACTTTAAGTTTTTGAAGGTAAAGGGGTTGGGTGGATTAAAAAGAAAAAAGCCCCACTGTGATGGTGAGGCTTGGAGAATTTTCATGCTATGGTGTGTTGAACAAATCGATGTATGCTTGAAAAGCAAAGATCCTGTTACGTTTAAAACCAGTGAGTTCTTCCAATATGCCAAGCTGGACAAGATCATTGATCAGGCGATTGGCTGTAGAAGCGTGTACTTCTAGTAGTTCCGCAACTTTAGCACTGTCTAATATAGGGTTCCTGTAGAGATAATTCATGACTTTTTTTGCGTCCTGCTGTCGTTTACCGAGTTCAATCAGTTGAGTAAGCTCTACTTTCTCACGTAGTTCTAGGATTTGCTGAAAAGTATGAATGCTAGCTTCCGCTGTCTCGATCACTCCAATCAGGAAGAATTCTATCCATCTGTATATATCGTCTTTTTCACGTACTCGCATCAGGTTGTCGTAATAGTCTCTCCTGTTTTTTTCGAAGAAATCTGACAGGTACAAAACTGGACGTTTCAAGAGTCCTTTGTCTAGCAGGTATAAAGTAATCAGCAGTCGGCCAATCCTTCCATTCCCATCAAGGAAAGGGTGAATGGTTTCAAATTGATAGTGAATCAAGGCGATTTTTACCAAGTGAGGCACATAGGATGGGATTTCACTGGTGTCAGCGTGGATGAAATTTTCCAAATCACCCATTAGGACAGCTATTTCGTCATGTGTGGGGGGTACAAATATAGCGTTCTTCAAGCTCGACCCAATCCAGTTCTGACTTGTCCTAAACTCTCCTGGTAGTTTCTCTTTGCCTCGAGCACCCTTAAGTAAGGTAGCATGTGTCTGCTTGATCAGCCTGGTTGAGATTGGAAGTTTTTCCATTTCTACTATGGCTTGATTCATTGCCTCAATATAACATTGCACTTCTTTCCAATCTTCCCGTCGTTCAGGATCAAGGTCTTGTTCTTTAACTAGGGCCTCTTGAAATGAAGTTTGAGTTCCTTCTATCTTGCTTGAAACAGTTGCCTCTTTGGTGATGTGCATCATGATGAAGAAGTCTATGTCAGGAATCAAATCAGAAAAGGCGTCTAATTTTCCTAAACTTCTGTCCGCTTGACTGAGCAGGTTCGCTAGTTTAGGGTCTGAAATAACCCACTCAAAATTGATCATCTCCGGACTGAAGCTTCGGTATTCAATTCGCTTGATCCAGGTTCCTGCTTTGAAGTTTTTGATATCTTTTGTTTTCATGCTCCTCTGCGTCTATAGGTTCTTGTATTTGCGGAAAACCAATTTTTTGCAAATATATAATTTTATAATTGCGTTTTTTTACTTTTTTGCAATTATAAATCTTCTTGATTGCAGTTCGATCCTTTTTTGTGCATAGAAAAAGCCTCACCGGAGGGGTGAGGCTTGGAGAGTAAAATGCGTAAGGTTTAGCTATAAAGACCTTTTTCTGTTTTTTAAAAATTAGTCTCCAGATTCTCTACTATACATGTTTGTTGAACATATCGGCTGTTTTGAGGATTAGCTTTATTACATACATATTATTCTCAGGTCACTTCAAAAGAGACTTGATGATGGGATTGAAAAATTATAGCATTGAAAATCAAGCCTGAAAAGGAAACTTTAAAAAACTTTCTAAAGTGGGCTTGCAATAGCAACAAAAGTATCTCACCTTTGCAATCCCAAACGAGGGAAGAAGCTTTCAGAATCAAAATAAAAGATGATTTCAGGTATTGAATAATGACAAAAATAAAATTAAATTTTTTTCATTTCAGTTTTGAAAAATTAAATTTTGATAATACCTTTGCAAACCCAATTCGAAAGAGAGTTTGGTAAATAAGCCAACAGGAAACTGTTACAAGATGCCAAAGTGAAGGCATATATGTTCATTGAAGTGATGTAAGACGAAACGATTGAGGGCTATTTTAGGATAGTTTTCAAGTTAAGAATAAATAAGAGCCGATAGGAATAATCTACGAGAGTAGAGATAGAAACTTTACAATGGAGAGTTTGATCCTGGCTC
>NZ_FZOK01000014.1 GCF_900188245.1 Belliella buryatensis
GCATAAGCGTTCTTATTTAAAGGTTAAGGTTGAAATTCTTCCTTTAATATATGAAATCTAGCTTATGCCTATTTTTCAAACATAATACCTTTGTGGCTCGACAAACTGCAATCCGCTATAGCACTAAGACTTGCCAAAATAAACACCAAATAAGGACTGATTTTTAGACAATTGACTTTTGGGGTAACCACTTTGTTTCAAAAAAGAGAAAAAGACAATTTATCTGTCAATAGCTCCAATGCTTTGATAGCTTTGACCGAGTTTCCTTTTTCATTGAGTTCGGGACTCCAGACTGCGATGCTGAACTTGTGCGGCATCACTGCGGCTACACCTCCACCTACACCACTTTTTCCAGGAAGGCCTACTCGGAAGGCAAATTCTCCAGCCTCATCATAAAATCCACAAGTCAACATCAAGGCATTGATCCGGCGAGCATGGCTTTCTGACACAATCTCACGATTGGCAAAAATCGAATAGCCATCATTGGCGAGAAAAGAAAAGGACTTCGCCAAATCCACACAGCTCATCTCCATCGCACAGTGAGAAAAATACACATCCAACACCTCCTCCACATCATTTTCAAAGTTTTGATAAGCCTTCAGAAAGTAACCCAATGCGGTATTCCTTTCAGCATGATTTTGCTCTGATTGCTTGACTTCCGGATTGATTCGGACACAAGTCTTCCCCGCAAGTTCATTGATGAAATCAGAAATCTGCGCTGTAGGTTTTTCAAACTTGCTACAAAGCGCATCGGTGATGACCAAAGCACCTGCATTGATAAATGGATTACGAGGAATTCCCTTTTCATACTCCAACTGAGCAATGGAATTGAATGGATTACCACTCGGCTCCACATTGACCCTAGCCCAAAGCTTGCTTTTGAAAACATGAAAGACCATCGTCAGCGTATGCACCTTACTAATACTTTGAATAGAAAAAGGCACCTGATAGTCTCCGACCCCAAAAACATTGCCCTCCAAATCCACCAAAGCAATTCCAAATTGATCAGGATTGACGCTGGCCAACTCAGGAATATAAGTAGCTACTTTGCCTCGCAAATTCTCTTCTTGTACCTCTTGATATACTTCTTCTATGATTTGCTGATAATCCATAATTTCAAAGTGAGAAATTTTTTATGGAGATCAAAATATTTAAGAAGAATGATCTAATTAAAATTATACCCAATTTTCTTATGTATATAATTTTTTTATATATTTGACTTACTGATGCATCAAAAACGCTATGTCAAACAATAACTTAATCAAAGGAAGCTTACAGACCATCATCCTCAAGTTGCTCGAGGAAAATGATAGAATGTATGGCTATGAAATAACCCAAAGAGTCAAGGAACTTACCGAAGGCGAAATAAAAATCACCGAAGGTGCCCTCTACCCTGCCCTCCATAAGCTCGAAGCAGAAGGAATGCTGACTACAGAAATCCAACAAGTGGATAATAGGGTCAGAAAATACTACAGCCTCACCAAGGATGGACAAAAGGAAGTCAGTGCCAAGATGTCTGAGTTACAAAGCTTCGTCGGTAATCTCCAAAGAATTCTTGATCCTGAGTGGAAGCCGGGATTAGCTTAAGAGACCTCTCGCGAAGTTATCAAAGGAGAAAAAGTCGTTAAGATGATTTATATGCACTTTAAAAATAATAACAATTAGAAAGCTATAAAATTGATCAATCATAAAACTTAAACATGGAAAATTTATTAAAAAGAATAACAATCAACCCTGAAATAGCACATGGTAAACCAACCATCAGGAATACA
Organism: Belliella buryatensis; assembly: GCF_900188245.1. Taxonomy (GTDB): domain Bacteria; phylum Bacteroidota; class Bacteroidia; order Cytophagales; family Cyclobacteriaceae; genus Belliella; species Belliella buryatensis. The sequence continues at coordinate 1,773 of NZ_FZOK01000014.1, forward strand.
AGATACGCAGTTAGTTTTATACTTGAATATTTAGCTGGGGGTGATACTATAGAAGATATAATAAGGGAGTTTAAAGATTTGGAAAAGGAAGATATTCTAGCTTGTCTGGCCTACGCAGCTCAAACTGTCAACCTCAAAGATTTTAAGATATCAGCCGCATGATATTTCTTCTAGACGCAAATATACCTCCCTCATTAGCTGAAGACATCTCAGGTCACGAGGTTATTCATGTGAGCTCTTTCCCCAAAGGAACGTCTACAAGTGATCGAGAAATAATTGAATATAGCCACCAAAATAATTGCATCTTAATATCAAAGGATTCTGATTTTTATGATTCATTTTTAATATCAAAAAAGCCCCCCAAATTAATTCTTGTGAAACTAGGAAATATTCGATTAAGAGAAATAAGAGACTATTTCAGGAAAAACTTCAACTTCATTGAACAATTGTTAAATCAACATTCAATAATAATTCTAACACCTGAAAGTATTAAAACTTTATGATGCGTCAACTTACAGAAATAGAATTACAGGAAATAAGGAGAAGTATTATGCGGAAAGAAATTTCCTCAGCAGAGATTCTTATGGAGATCTATGACCATTACATCAGCCATTTGCAGGAGTTTTCTGAAGAGGAATTCAATGAACAACTTGTTGAATTAGACCAAAAATTCACATATGGATATTGCCATGCCTTGCAATTTAGATTCAATAAAAAAGCTAAGGAGGATATTCACCAAACTCAATGGGTGGTAATTAGAAAATATTTCTGTGCTTCGAGATGGCTGTACCTAGTGGGGATTTTGGTGTTAGTTTTTTACGTAGCTACTCAAGCTAGAACTGAAAAAGAATTGGGAATCCTTTTGTTATCTCCCATGATGCTTTTGCTTTTAGCAAATATGGCCTTTGGCTATCAAAACATTAAAAAGCTCAGACCCATCAAGAAAACCTTTAAAGATATTGGCATTCCGATCAATTCTTCTTTGGCACTACCAATCACTGAGCGAATGTATTTCCCTATTTTGATGGCGCAACTTTTTGTTTATGTTCCAAAATTAATTTTCTCCCAAATTGACTTATCACCCTTTTTACCTGCAGGAGCAGCCGCTATCACAGTCTTGCTCACACTTTATACCGTCTCTTTATTAGAAGTCTGGAAAATCAAATCAAAAACGGCATTGGTATGAGAACCCTCACTGACATAGAAATCCAAATCATCAAAGACCGACTAGATCGCTGTTTGATTGCTTATGTAGAAATATATGATGAGCTCTTGGATCATTATATCACAGCTTTGGAGCAAACACCTGAGGAAGAGTTTGATCGTAAAAAAAATGCCTTAGATTATGAGTTTTCATGGTCTATCATCAAGCAAATGGAAAAGGACCTGCAAAAGGTTGCTTGGCGAGAATTGATGAATACAGCGAAATCAAGTTATAAGGTTTGGACTTTGAGCTGGAAGAAAATTGGTGTTTTGATGCTTACTTCACTGATTCTAATTCCGATTTTTCACTTTGCTGGAGAAGAGTTTTATTACGTTGCAGCAATGATGTTTTTTGTAATATTGATAGGTTCAGCCATTTATTACAACAGAAAAAAATATGGATTCACGCTATCCATTTCTCCGGGCAAACATCAACCTAAACACATCATGGCAGCAATGTTCTTCGGTTCTCAAGGATTAGTATTTGGGGTGATCAACTTATTTGCACAATTACTCCCTAAGTTTCTACAAAACACTCCTTATGAAAATTTCACTCCAATACTTTTTCTCTTTTTGGGAACACTACTCTTAGCATTTTCTTGGGTAGTATTTACTTCCATCAATCTAAAAACCTTCAAGCTGATCAAATCATGAAGTTAGATAAAGACCAAATCGACCAACTCAAAAAGCTGATCTCCTACAAAGGTTATCCACAAGTGGATGTGCAATATGAAATCTTAGATCACGTCGCTTGCAAGGTGGAAGTACTAATGGAGGAAAACCCACAGCTCAGCCTGCCTGATGCTTTTCGAAAAGTCCATGCCTCTTTTGGGGTTTTTGGGTTTGCGGAATTAGAAGGGTCTTATGTGAAGATGATATCAAAAAGGATGACTAGATATTATTGGGAGGAGTTAAGAAACTTGTTTACCAGCCTAAGGATTATTTTCCCAATTTCAATTTTGGCTATTTTATTTCAGACATCAAGCTGGTTTCAGAATTCCAAATCTTGGATATTGATGCTGATTGGTTTTGTTCTAGTTTCATTCTTGGTAATTGCGATACGTTATTGGAGTAAACATAAGAGGTATAAGCATTATGCATCCTATATGGCTTCGAATAATGTCTATGCCGTGATCAATTTCGGAATCATCACCTGCTCACAAAGTTGGAATTTTGTTTATCGAAATAATTCAACTCCCGATGGGATTTTTCCATTGATCTTTAAGGGAGTAATTTTACTATGCCTTTGTATGCTTTTTGTTAGTATTTTCATTCTTCCGAGGGTTTTAGAGCGAAGTATGGCTGATACAGAAGCTTTGATTCAGGTCTATGGAGAGTGATGATATACTGAGACCACCTACCAAGCACACTCAGATCCTGTCGTTCACACCTACTCTCAACAGGTTAAACCCTTTGTTAAGACATAAGCCAGCCCTACGTAGCTTACCCCCTGTGCCAGCGACCCGTCCGACCGGGCATCCGGGCGGGCAGGACCAACATCTTACCAATGGATTTCAACCCACGGAATCGGAATTCAAAACAGCACCTCCCAAAAGTCCCATAGGGACGAGGGATATACCTTTTCTTAAAACAGCAAAAATGAAATGATAATTTAATTGGAAAGCAAAAAGAGGAAAAAGAACAAATCATTAAATCTTAGGGACTTTCGTCTATCAACAAGATGAAACCAAATTTTATTCCTACATTTGCACCCTAATTCAATTTTACAATGCAAAATATTCGGAATATCGCGATTATCGCACACGTTGACCACGGTAAGACCACCCTCGTGGACAAAATTATCCATGCCTCCAAAATCTTTCGTGAAAACCAACAGTTTGACGACTTAATCCTGGATAACAATGACTTGGAAAGAGAAAGAGGGATTACAATCTTATCCAAAAACGTATCCGTAAGATATAAAGATCACAAAATCAATATTATAGACACCCCAGGTCACGCAGACTTTGGTGGTGAAGTAGAAAGAGTATTGAAAATGGCAGATGGGGTAATCTTATTGGTAGATGCTTTTGAAGGCCCAATGCCACAGACCAGATTCGTTCTGGGCAAAGCCCTAGCGCTTGGCTTGACTCCTATCGTAGTAGTCAACAAAGTTGATAAAGAAAACTGTAGACCTGACGAAGTTCAGGAATCTGTTTTTGAATTGATGTTCAACTTGGATGCTACAGAAGAGCAGTTGGAATTCCAGACACTTTATGGTTCTGCAAAAAATAACTGGATGGGTCCTGATTGGAAAACACAAACAGATTCTATCCTTCCACTTTTAGATGCTATCTTGGATCACATTCCTGCACCAAAAATTGATGAGGGAACACTTCAAATGCAGATCACTTCCCTAGATTACTCCAACTTCGTTGGCCGTATTGCTATCGGAAGAGTAAAAAGAGGAACCATCAAAGAAGGTGCGCAATTGACTTTGTGTAAAGCTGATGGTGTGTTCAAAAAAGTTAAAGTAAAAGAACTTCATGTTTTTGAAGGACTTGGCAAAGTTAAAGTTGCTGAAGTAGTTGCTGGTGATATCTGTGCAGTGACTGGAATTGAAGATTTTGAAATCGGGGACACCTTAGCTGATCTTGAAAATCCAGAAGCACTACCAAGAATCGCCATCGATGAGCCTACCATGAATATGCTATTCACCATCAACAACTCTCCTTTCTTCGGTAAAGAAGGGAAATTTGTGACTTCACGTCACTTGAGAGATAGATTGATGAAGGAAATGGAGAAAAACTTGGCTCTGAGAGTCGAATCTACAGACTCTGAAGATAAATTTTTGGTCTATGGTCGCGGTATCCTTCACTTGTCAGTCTTGATTGAGACCATGAGAAGAGAAGGTTACGAACTTCAAGTAGGTCAGCCACAAGTAATCTTCAAAGAGATCGATGGTGTTAAAAATGAACCAATTGAGGTATTAGTAGTAGATGTTCCTGAGACTACTGCTGGAAAAGTGATTGAGCTAGCTACACAGAGAAAAGGTGAACTCCTTGTCATGGAACCAAAAGGCGATCTTCAACACCTTGAGTTCAGAATCCCATCAAGAGGACTAATCGGCTTGAGAAACAACGTCTTGACTGCTACTCAAGGTGAAGCAATTATGAACCATAGATTCTCTGCTTACGAGCCATTCAAGGGGAATATCCCTGAAAGAAATAATGGCTCTTTGATTTCCATGGAAGCAGGCCCATGTACTGCTTATGCAATTGACAAGCTACAAGACAGAGGTACTTTCTTCATAGAGCCAGGAGACGAACTCTATACAGGTCAGGTGATCGGCGAAAACTCCCGTGACAATGATATCGTAGTCAATGTTCAAAAAGGCAAGAAATTGACCAACATGCGTGCTTCAGGTTCTGACGACAACACCAGAATCGCCCCTCCAAAGAAATTCTCCTTGGAAGAAGCCATGGAATACATCCAGAAAGATGAATACCTAGAAATCACGCCTAAGTCTATCCGAATGAGAAAAATCTATTTGGACGAGAACGAAAGAGCTAGAATGGCGAAGAAAGATTCATAAGTGTAAAAAGTATAATGTACCAAGTACAAAGATGGCCCCAGAAGTTGAAAGACTTTTGGGGTCTTTTTTTTGACCTATGTATTCCTATGGCTATCGGAATCAAAAAACCTCGAAGATTCTTTATTTTATTAGGAGACCAGACCTGTCAGGTTTTGAAAACCTGACAGGTCTTATCAAATAACCATGGTTATCATTTTATTCGTTACCAAACAACAATAGTATTGTTTTATAAACAACACTATTAAACCTCACTTAGCAATACATTTATAAAATCATCTAAATTCTAAAACATCATATACTACTTCATCTTCATTGAGTCCCTCGTAAAAAGGATTGGTTCGGGATAGGTAAAGCCCTTTTTCACCAACGAAGGACTTATACGGATAATGGATTTTGCCAGGGAATCGCTTTTCAGTCAAAATATTAAAGTCCTTATCCAAGACGATGATACTGAAATCATTTTTCAAATGAGGAAATTGATCTTCTGAATCAGATTCGTCCATGTCACGTCCGATATTGACAAATCGATAATACACTTCTCGGTAGGGGTCATGAAAAATGTAGGAATAGGTCGTTTGAGAAACACGTTCTTGAACTTGAATATCTTTGGGCAGATTACTACCTGAGGTGAATTTTAAAGGCTTGGCAAATTCACTCTTGGCATTGACTGATTTAATCAAATCCATATTTTCATCATAAACTAAAATTGAGTCCATACCAGCCCAAGCATAAACCCATTGATTACTTTGTTTGATTCTTGAATAATTACCCATGTCCATCGGCCAAGTCTTACCTCTATAATAATCCGGCATTCGAAAATGATCTAAAACTTGGACCTCATTACTTTCCAAATCTACCAAAACAGCTGGCCTAAACTCTTCCATAGCTTCGGAAGAACTTAAAAAACCATTTAATGTCATATCTGAAAAGTACAATTTACCGTCGTCATAAAGAGTCGGATTGGTTGACCTAGAATAATGGTTGACCATACTTTTCATCATGGCTTGTGGGCTACTTCTATCTATTTTTTGCGGACTGTATTGCGTCACAATCTCTCCTTCACCATTGATCAATGTAATACTGTTCAATAACATCTGCCTAAACAAAAAAATCGAATCTGCATTGTGATACCAAAATCCATATAAAGCAGGAATTGGATATTTTTCATCTTTCTGAATAGCCGTTCTTTTTAATCTTTCACCAGATGCCAAATCATAAAAATCAAAAGAGAAATTAACCTTGTTCATCACCAGCAATAGATCCTTTTCTCCTTCTTGGATTACCTGAAACTCTGGAAAATTAAAATCAGACAAAGAGTCAATCTCTAGCTTGACTTGTCCAACCTCGGTGAAATCATTCGTGTAAGCTCGCTTTTCTGAATTAGCTCCTTTTTCTGAACAAGAAATTAAAATAACAAAAACGAAAGCAAATAGCGGTAAGTGACTTTTCATGAACTTGTTGATTAGAGATACAATCAACTAAGTTACTGTTTTAAGAATAAAAAACAACTATCTATTTCTTCAACTCATAGAGTTGTCAATTTTCTCTCTCAGCATTCCTAAAAATACCTCCCTTTCATGAACCACAAAATCATGTTGCTCTCCGCCCTTAGTTTGAAGTCTCACTCCATTATCTATAAGTCCTCCCGTCTTTCTAGCTATACATGAAAGTATATCCTCGTAAGGAAAATCCTTTTGGCCTTTTTGAATATTGAATTTATGTCCCTTGAAAATGAGCTTTTTATTTGTCAAAAACACTTGCCCTCCTACTCCTTCAATACCACGAAATAAATTTGCCGCTTGCACGTATTCTATTTTCTCATCTATTTCAAGTGAAGGTGTGATTGAGTCTACTAGCTTCTCGAACATAGGGGCACCTATCCACTCCATCAAAATTGGAAAACCAACACCAAATACTCCACCAAAGAAAATCCCCATAAAAACCAACTCTTCGGCCGACTTGACTTCTCCTCCAAAGATCAAGTCAATCAAAAAGAGAGAGAAGGAATAAACAACACCTGAAGTAATTGCAAAAACAAGTCGTTGTTTCAAATTCAAGTTAAATGTAACGTTCTTCATCATAAGTATCTTTAATGGATTAAAATCTATACCCGACCCTCAAATGTAAATCGATAGTGGGTCTACCGTCATTCTAAATAAAACTCGTACTCTTAAATTTTACTTTTCCTATTTTATAGAGTTACCATTATTAATATCCATCATTGCTTGGACGGCTTTATAAATCAGCTCTGTTTTTTCCTTCTCTTTGAAATTGATAATAATAGTTTCTCTTTCAAGTGTGGTTATTTTCAAAAAAGGGCCCCTTCTAGAATGAATCAACAAGCGCGTTTTCCCTATGTCTTCCACATTAAAAAAGCCCTTTTTAACTTGACTAAGTCCTAAGCCATTTGTACGAGCCTTGATAGCGGGATCTTTCAGTAAAAGCTCCACAGATTCGATTGCTTCAGTTTTCAATTCAAATCCATAAGCCCCTGAAAATTTCAATCGCTCATTGTTTAACTCATAGCCCGAAGGAATCACACCATAAACTATACTTCCAAAAGCAAAAACTAAAACTATAACAGTAAAGACCACTTTAAATCGAGAATCAACGAGTTTCTCCTTATTGTGATCGTACTTTCTAGCCTTCCATACAATCAAGGCAACACCCATCAAAATAATTCCTGGAACAAAATAACTCAATACAGAAGCTAACTCAAGCCACTTCAATACATAATGTCCTACGATCACCAAAGCCCCCAACAACACAAGAGCGTTGCTCATAAAAGTAGATAAGCCTTCAATATCTACATTTTCCTTTTGCCTTTGCGACATGGTATTATAGCCAGCAATTAGATTTGGAAAGGCTTTTACCAAGAAGCCAAAGGCAATTAAAATTAAGGCAGTAATGATCATAAGATAGACTGTTTTTTTAACTAACAAATTTATTGAAACTACACTTTTTTTAGAAATCATCAAACTATAACTCTAACTTCAGAAAATTGGAATAAAAAAACCGAGCATCTCTGCCCGGCTTTAATTTTCTAATCTTGAAAATTTTCAATCTTCAATCACTTTACTCTCCTTGAGCCAAGCTATAACCTCTCTCTCCATCGAAGGTATACAGGTGTTCTGTCTTGATAAAGTCAAAACCAAGTTCCTTGATCTGACGAAGTAGTTCCAATACATCTTCATGGCTAATGGTGCTTTGATCGGCGGTTTTGAATCTACATCTCCAGTGGTCTGTACAGAATGTTTCCGGCTGACCATCAGGATATACTTTCACTCCTCTATTGGTGATCAGGTGAAGTTTCAGTCCATTCGCATCTGCTTTTCTGAGGCCTTCGCCAATCACATCTGGATTTCGTCCTGCTTCATCCCAATCGATGAAAACATCCACACCTACAAGTTCCTTCTTAGCCTTAGTCACAGGCTTCAGCTGTATATTGATCGGCGAATTATCAGATTTATCAAAACTTACTGGAGCCATATTGCTAGGTATTTGACCTAATCTTGCAATGACAGCATCAGCGAAGGACTGAGTACCGGCTTTCTCTTTGGATATTCCTTCTTGGTAGATATCACCAGTATGAATTCCATCCTCAAGAGTTTTCATCCATGCATTGGCAACTTTCTCAGCTACTTCTGGCTGTCCAATGTGGACCAACATAGAAATCGCACCATTTAATAAACCTGATGGATTGGCCATATCCATGCCAGCAATATCTGGAGCCGAACCATGTATTGCTTCAAACATGGCTACTTCCGCACCGACATTAGCAGAACCTCCTAGACCAACGGAACCAGTCACCTGCGCTGCAATATCAGAGATAATATCTCCATATAAGTTCAAGGTCACGATCACATCAAAAATCTCTGGTCTCTCTGCAATCAAAGCAGACCCAATATCTATGATTTTGTGGTCAGTTTCAATTTCTGGATATTCCTTAGCAATCTGATCAAATATCTTATGAAAAAGTCCATCACTCAATTTCATGATGTTGTCTTTTGTCATACAGGTTACTTTCTTCCTGTTGTATTTTTTAGCGTACTCGAAAGCATATCTAATGATCTTCTCTGAGCCTGGTTGAGAGATCAATTTCAAAGTTTGATATACTTCTTCTGTCTGCCTATGCTCTATACCAGCATAAAGATCCTCTTCATTTTCTCTGATAATGACCATATCAGTCTTAGGAAAGTGTGTCTTCACAAATGGTGAGTAAGCCTTACAAGGTCTTACATTAGCAAAAAGTCCAAAAGATTTTCTGGTAGTCACATTCAAACTTTTGAATCCTCCACCCTGAGGCGTGGTGATCGGAGACTTCAAAAATACTTTGGTCTCTCTCAAAGAATCAAATGCTTTGGGTTCCATTCCAGAACTGATACCTTTCAAATATACCTGTTCGCCGATTTCGATCACATCGTATTCCAGTTGAGCGCCAGCAGCTTCCAGTATTCTGAGAGTAGCTTTCATGATCTCTGGACCGATCCCATCTCCATAGGCTACGGTAATTTTTCTTTTTGATGACATATATGTTGTATATTTAGTTGAATATTCTGACTGGGACAAAAATAGCAAAAAAAGGCTGAAATCAGGGGGTAAACCTATTATAAATTAGCATAATACCTGTCATATGTGAAGAGCGGTCATAGGGCTAGATTCTCACGCTAGATCAATGATATGCGTATTTTCCGGCCAAATACTTTGGGATTGAAAGTGCTACTTGTATATTTGATTCCAAACATTCACCAAAAAACATGGCTGAACAAAAAAATATTCTTTCTGAAGAAAAAGATGGGATCCTCTATCTCACAATTAATAGAGAATCTAAACTTAACGCCCTCAACTTTGACACCCTGGAAGAAATCAGGAATATTTTTTATGAAGTCGTAGACAATAAAGAAATCAAAGGCGTAATTATAACTGGCTCAGGCGAAAAAGCATTTATTGCAGGAGCTGATATCAGTGAAATCGCAGAGCTCAACGAACTCAATGCTCGGAAATTTGCTGAAAATGGACAAGATGTTTTCAGCTTAATTGAAAACTGCCACAAACCCGTCATCGCTGTAATCAATGGCTTTGCCCTTGGCGGTGGCTGTGAATTGGCAATGGCCTGTCACATGCGTGTGGCTGCTGCCAATGCTAAATTTGGTCAACCTGAGGTCAATCTAGGCATCATCCCAGGCTACGGAGGAACCCAAAGACTTACCTACCTAGTCGGGCGTGGCAAAGCCAATGAGCTGATGATGACTGGTGACATGATCGGGGCAGAAGAAGCCAAAAGTCTCGGACTTGTTAATCATGTTTTAGCTACCAAAGCAGATGCCTTAGATAGAGCAGAAGAAATATTGAAAAAAATCATGACTAAAGCTCCTTTGGCCATCGGCATGATAGTAGACTGTGTCAATTCTGTTTACAATAGAGAAGAAAATGGCTATCAAACCGAAGCTAACAGCTTTGCCCGTTGTGTCAAATCGGGTGACTACAAAGAAGGAACTACAGCTTTCCTCGAAAAGAGAAAACCAATCTTCAAAGGGGAGTAATTCCCCTTTTTTCTTTTTCTAGAATGGGTCAACTGAAAAAACTTGCCGGGCAAACGGCTATCTACGGCATTAGCAGCATTCTGGGAAGGACGATAAATTTTTTACTCCTCCCTCTATATATCGTCTATCTTGACAAGGAAGCACTTGGATCATTTACGAACATCTATGCCCTGATTGCCTTCCTCAATGTGCTCTTTACTTATGGAATGGAGACGACTTTCTTTCGCTTTTATACTGGAAAAGGATTGGACCAAAAGAAAGTTTACGCACAAGTCCAATCTCTATTACTACTTACCTCTTTTGGACTTGGATCAATTATTTTCATGTCGGCAGAGCAGTTGAGTATTTGGCTAGATTATGAAGGCAAAGCCTACCTTTTTCAATGGGTTGCTGGTATTCTAACCATAGACGCTATTTTGGCTGTACCATATGCCAAACTACGGGTTGAGAACAAAGCACTTCAATTTGCTCTTTCTAAGTTAACCAACATCCTTTTCAATGTAGGATTCAATATTCTCCTAATCGCTGTAAGCTATCATATTTGGAATGGAGATTACTGGATAGGATTACAGGAGTTAGTCAATAGCTATTATCACCCTGACTGGGGCTTTGAATACATTCTGCTATCCAATCTGATAGCAAATGCGCTGATGATTCCTATCCTGCTATATCTTTCAGGCACATTTAGGTTCCAATTAGACTTATCATTTTTAAAGCCCATGTGGAAATACTCCATCCCCTTGCTTTTCATGGGTCTTGCAGGAGTGACCAACGAGGTGTTTTCCAGATGGCTCTTTGAATATGTCATTCCTGATGGGTTCTACTTTGGCTTGACAGCTAGGGAAGCAGGCGGGCTTTTTGGTGCCAATTTTAGATTGGCTATTTTTATGAGTCTGATTATTCAAGCGTTCAAATTTGCCGCAGAACCATTTTTCTTCAACCAAGCTGCTGATAAAAACAGCCCTGAACTTTTCGCCAAGGTTATGCATGCTTTTGTGATATTTTGTTCAGCTCTGATGATCGTAGTTTCCGTCAATTTGGACTTGATAGGCAAAGTCATCTTAGTAGAACAAGCCTATATAGATGTCATGTATATTGTCCCTGTCTTATTATTAGGTTATTTGTTTTTAGGCATTTATTTCAATTTGAGCATATGGTTCAAGCTCACCGACCATACCAAATACAGCTTCTACTTTACATTATTGGGAGCTATGATTACTATTGCTACCATTTTGATTTTAGTGCCAAAAATCGGGTTTATGGGAGCAGCTTTGAGCACCTTACTTTGTTATTTGATCATGTCTGCTGCATGTTATATCTATGGTCAAAAATTCTTCCCTATCCCATATCAAACAGGAAAAGCTATCCTCTATATCGTTGCCGCTACCGCTTTGAGTTATGCAGGCTTTTATTTAGAGTCTAATTATGCTGTACTCCAATTTATCTTCAGAAACTTGATGGCAGTTCCTTTTCTTATTTTAATTTTACTGCTTGAAAAAGAGCAGATTTCTAATTACATAAAAAACAGGAGATAACCCTATTCTTGGATGAGTAAGAAAAAGTGGTCAATCAAATGACCACAAGAATCAAACAAAAATTATGAAAGTAAAAGTCATCAATCTATCCAAACATCCTTTACCCGCTTATCAGACACCTCAATCAGCAGGCTTAGACCTTAGGGCCAATATTGATGAGCCTGTTACTTTAGGTTCCTTGGAACGGAAGCTCATTGGAACGGGGTTATTTGTAGAATTACCCCAAGGGTACGAAGCACAAATACGTCCCCGTTCCGGTTTGGCATTCAAGTATGGACTAACTGTTCTCAATAGCCCAGGCACTGTAGATGCGGATTACAGAGGAGAGGTAAAAGTCCTTTTGGTCAACTTATCCCATGAACCATTTACAATAGAAGATGGGGAAAGGATTGCACAGATGGTGATAAGCAAACACGAACAGATCAGCTGGGAGGAAACTGATATGTTGTCAGACACAGAGAGAGGTACTGGAGGATACGGCAGCACAGGAAAATCGTAATCACTTGCACCAATTTGCCTTAATTCTCGTTACATAATCTGGCATAATGGCATTAGCTACTAAAAGGCATTATGTTTGTAGATTGAATCAACAAAAATCAAGTCAAAAAAGGCTCTCCCCTATCAAGACCACATTCTATCAAAAAAAGCCAGTGAGAATTAAATCGATTATATTTATACTATTCTGTACAGGATTATTTTTGAGTACCGAACTCTTTGCGCAAGAAAAACTTTCGCGCAAAGAGCGTAAGCAAAAATTCCAAGAAACACAGACGAGCAGACTTTTCATCGAGGGTCAGAAGTACCTCATGCTAGAGGACTATGATCGTGCATATTTTTATTTTCAAAAAGCAAGAGATCTTTCTCCCGATCAGCCTGCAATCAACTTTAAAATTGCAGAAATTCTACTCAAAGCAAACAGAGTAGAAAGTGCACTAGAATACGGTATGCAAGCCGTAGAAGCAGACCCGGAGAACAAGTACTACAACCTGATGATGGCTGAGGTTTTCACCAAGCAAAGGCAACCCCTAAAGGCAGCAGAAATCCTCGAAAACCTAATGGAAAGCTCCGAAGGCAATCAAAACTATATTTTGGATTTGGCCTCTTTGTATTTGAATGCAGGTGAGTTTGATAAAGCATTGAAAGCATTGGATCAAGCAGAAGAGTACTTTGGTATAGTAGAGCAGCTAACTGTTCAAAAGCAGAGAATTTATCTTAGAAAAAATAACCTCGCCAAGGCAATAGAGGAAGGCGAAAAGCTCATAGAAGCACATCCAGGAAATTCTCAATATGTATTGGCATTGGTAGAGATTTATTTTAACAATGGCAAAACCAATGAAGCTATTGCTTTGATAGATAAATCTCTTGAATCTTATCCTAATCAACCTGAACTTCAAATGGCTAGCTATGCACTATACAAGGATTTGGGTAACCTGCAGAAATCAGAGGAATTGATCTTGACCGCATTTGCAAATCCAGATTTAGACGGAATGGTCAAAGCACAGGCATTTTCTGATATTCTCCAGGAAATGAAAACCGAAAAGAGAGAACGAAAATTGGATGATTTGGAAAAACTCATGTTAGAAAATAATCCAAATGATGCTAGTGTATTGACTGTGGTAGGAGACAGAAGACTTTTCAATGAAAATAAGTCAGAGGCACTATCGTACTACAAAAAGGCAATTGCTATCAAAAATGATAATCCGCAAGTTTTTCAAGGAATAATTACCATCATGTTTGAAAGGGGTGGAGATTTTGAGGAAATAGAAAAGTATACCATCATGGCTGTGGATGAATTTCCAGATCGAGCTGAATTTTGGTTTTTTGATGGGACAGCCAAGTCCGCCCTTAAAAAAGGTGAAGAGGCAGAAGAATCTCTTTTAAAATCACTTGAAGTTAATCAAGGAAAAAATAAACAACTGGTTCTTTTGGTCAATGGCCAATTGGGGGATGTATACCACAGCATTGGTAATAAAGATAAAGCTTTCGAAGCTTACGAGAAAGTATTGGCTGAAAATCCAAATGATGAGCATGTCTTGAATAACTACGCGTATTTCCTATCGCTTTCCAAAACTGATTTGGAAAAGGCAAAAAGTATGTCTGAGAAGCTGGTCAAAAGGTTCCCAAAAAATTCAACCTACCTAGATACCCATGCCTGGGTACTTTTTCAGTTGAAAGATTATGAAGGCGCTAAGAAATACATGGAAATGGCTCTGAACGAAGAAGATAACCCAAGCGGTGTAATGCTAGAGCATTACGGCGATATCCTGTATCATTTAGGTAATAGAAATGAAGCCATTGCCTACTGGAAAAAAGCTGAGGGAGGGGAAGAGACCACCGAACAGCTTTTAAGAAAAATCAAGGATCAGAAATATTATGACTAGAAAATTTTTAGGTGCTGTTTTATTATTGACTATTCTATTGAGTGGCTGTGTCAAAAAACCTAACCTTTATACCTCTGATGAAGTCATGCAGGAATTTACTCCAGCTTATTTTGACTTCAACTACCTGAGTGCTAGAGCAAGAATCGTCATAGAAGAACCCAATGGAAAGACTACCAGAGGCACCTTAAATCTCCGTGCAAAAAAAGATAGTGTAATTTGGTTTAGTGTAACACCTGGACTTGGCATAGAAGCGCTCCGAGGAATTATTACTTCTGATAAAATTCGAATCAAGGATCGAATCAATGGTCAGGATATCAACATGAGTTATTTGGAATTTGAAGACCGATTTGGTCTCAAGCTATCTCTACAACTTTTCGAAAATCTCATCTACGCCAATATCCCAGAAGAATTCAGCTATAGAGATCGTCTGATTAGAATTGGTAGAGCTTTTGAATTGACACAAGTAAGAGATGGGGTTCGATACCATTCCAGAGTGAGTACTACTATCGGTAAAGTAGAAGAACTGACCAGTAACTCCCTGTCCAACACAGGAGCATTACTGGCTAGTTTTCCTCTTTTCGAAGATGTCAATGGTCAACCATTTCCAAGCAAGGCATTATTGAAAATTTCCTTTAATTTGGATGGTGAAATGCAAAGCTCCATTATTCATATCGAAATGTCACGAATCGAAACATCAGACGAGCCGATCAGCTTCCCTTTCCAGTATTGATCAATGAATAAATCCAGCCTTATTATTTTCTTACTGCTTGTTGGTTTTGCAACCATGCGAACTGAGGTTAATTTTGCTCAGACAGCAAAGAGTCGTGCCCAATTAGAAAAGGAAAAAGAAGCTGTTGAGAAACGCTTATTGGAATTTGATAAAATCCTTAAACAAACTGCCGAGTCTAAGCGAGTTTCACTTGGCCAATTGAGCGCTGTATCCAAGCAGCTTGAAACAAGAGTTACTTATATCAGGACTTTGAGCTCCGAGGTAGCACTGATCAACAAAGAAATCACAGAGACCGAAGGTCGAATCAAAGCACTTGAAAATGATTTGAAAAATTTAAAAGAAGAATATGCCAAGATGGTCTACACTTCTTCTAAGCTCAATCAAGGCTTGACCATGACTACTTTTGTTTTTAGCTCCAGCACATTCAAGCAATTCTACATGCGACTCAAATATCTCAAGCAATATACCGACGCGAGAAAGAAGCAAGTAGAACAAATTGAAAAGGTAACTGCTGATCTAGCTGCGCAAAGAATCAGACTGGAAGATAAAAAAGAAGAAAAACAACAAGTCATCAATAAAGAAGAAGAACAAAGAAGACAACTGGCCAGATCTAGGACAGATCAACAAAAAATAGTAAGCACCCTTGAAAGGCAGGAAGTTGACCTTAGAAAGAAAATCGCCGAAGCAAAAAAGCAACAACAGAATCTTAATAACCTTATAAAAAGAGCCATTGAGGAAGAGATCAGAAGAGCGGAAGCAGAAGCAAAAAAAGCAAACTCAACTGCCACCAAAGCCTCTGGAAGCTCAATTCCGCTGACACCAGAAGCTGCTGCACTTTCAAATTCATTTGCAGGAAACAAAGGAAAACTTCCTTGGCCTGTAGAGTCTGGATTTATTTCAAAAAGATTTGGAACACACCCACACCCCACTCTCAAGGGCATAGTCGAAGACAATGATGGTGTGGACATTCAGACCAATCCTAATGCTCAGGTACGAGCAGTATTTGACGGAGAAGTAACTAAGGTTGCCACTGTCCCTGGCTATGGAGGCACTATCTTGATCAAACATGGGGAGTACTACACCATGTACAGCAAACTAAAAGTTGTATCTGTCAAAAGTGGAGACAAGGTCAAAGCAAAACAAGTCATAGGGCAAGTTTACACTAACAAGGAAGGAGTTGCTGAGGTACACTTCGAAACTTGGAAAGGCTTACAGCCTCTAGATCCATCCACTTGGCTTGCTGGCCGATAGACAGTAATAATTCGTATATTTATAAAAAAAGAAGAATAACAGACCGTTAATCCTTTGTGATAGCGTGGTACTGTTATATCTTTGTATCATATTCAAAATCTAAATAATAAGATCATGACTACATTAGGTTTTATCGGAGGAATGAGCCCAGGATCAATGATCCTTATCATCTTGGTGATTGTGCTATTCTTCGGTGCCAAAAGAATCCCTGAATTAGCAAGAGGATTGGGTAGAGGAATAAGAGAGTTCAAGGATGCTACTAAGGAAATCCAAAACGACCTAGAAGATGGGTTGAAGGATGACAAAAAGAAAAAAGACTAAAACAATTGAACATTGGAAAAATTCCTTTCATTTGACGATATCAAACGATCGCTTGAAAACAAAGAAACAGATTGCAAGGCGATTGTAAATTACTATCTCAAAAACATTCAGACGAAGGCGCACTTAAACGCCTTCGTTGAAGTTTATACGGATTCCGCTTTGGAGCAAGCGGCACTAGTCGACGAGAAGATCGCCTCTGGCAAAGCCGGCCGATTGGCAGGTATGGTGATCGGTATCAAAGATGTACTTTGTTATCAAAATCATGAAGTCAATGCTTCAAGTAAAATTTTAGAAGGCTTCGAATCCCAGTTTACCGCAACAGCCGTCCAAAGACTAATAGATGAAGATGCCATCATCATCGGAAGACTCAATTGTGACGAGTTTGGTATGGGAAGCTCCAATGAAAACTCTATTCACGGAAAGACACTCAACGCAGCAGATGAATCACGTGTGCCAGGAGGATCTTCTGGGGGATCGGCAGTAGCCGTTCAAGCAAACCTATGTACCGTTTCTTTAGGAACAGATACGGGTGGATCAGTACGTCAACCGGCAGCATTTACAGGTTTGGTTGGTATCAAGCCTACTTACTCTAGAGTTTCAAGATGGGGATTGATTGCCTATGCCTCTTCCTTTGATACGATAGGGGTATTTTCTAGAAACGTTCCAGACAATGCGCTCGTGATGCAAATTATGGCTGGACCAGATGACTTTGATAGTACAGCTTCTAGAAAACCAGTCCCTGCCTTCAGTGAACTATTGCATTTTGAGAAAAGGGTTAAGATAGCCTACCTCAAAGAAACCATCGAATCTCCTGCCCTTCAGCCAGAAATCAAGACCAACACACTTGCCATACTAGACAAATTAAAGCAAGAAGGTCATCAGGTTGATGAAGTGAATTTCCCATTGTTGAAATATATCCTACCAACATATTATATCCTGACAACAGCCGAAGCCAGTTCTAACCTTTCAAGATTTGATGGGGTAAAGTATGGTTACAGAACGCCAAACGCTCACAATCTTGAAAGCATGTACAAGATGACCCGTTCTGAAGGCTTTGGAGAAGAAGTAAAGAGAAGAATTATGCTAGGCACATTTGTACTCAGTGCCAGTTATTATGACGCCTATTTTACGAAAGCTCAAAAAGTCAGAAGGTTGATCAAGGAGTTCACTGAAGATTTATTGAGCAAATATGACTACATCATTATGCCGACTACGCCATCTACAGCGTTTAAGTTTGGAGAGCATAGTGATGATCCTGTTGCCATGTATTTGGAAGATTTGTATACTGTTCAAGCTTCCGTATCTGGAGTCCCTTCCTTGTCTATTCCAAATGGGGTGGATGAATCAGGACTTCCAATTGGGTTACAGATCATGGCCAATAGCTTCAAAGAAGCTGAGCTTTATGCATTTGCTAATTACTTGACAAAATCCAATTCTAACTAATAAATTTTCTGACCATGAAAAAAAACCTTAAGTCAATCGCTCTGACCGCTTTATCGGTTTTGTTTGGTTCTACTTTTCTTTATGGTCAGGAAATTTTTGACATCAATACCTTAGGCATTACCGAAGAGACCATTACCCCCAATTATCAATTCGAATACATCCCTGATTTCACCTATGACGATGTAGCACGAAAGATCAAGACAATGGAAACTGACATGCCTTTTGAGTTGAATGACAGGATTTTTTCATTTATTAACTATTTCGCAGTTAGAAATAGGGACTACACCAAGATGGTACTTGAAAGAGAAGCAATTTACTTCCCGATGTTTGACGAAGTACTTGCAAAACATGACATGCCATCTGACATTAAATACTTAGCTATCATTGAATCAGGTCTAAATCCACGAGCCAAATCTAGAGTTGGTGCCATGGGCTTATGGCAATTTATGCCAGCCACTGGAAGAATGTATAATCTCCACGCTAACTATGATATTGACGACCGCATGGATCCAGAATTAGCAACTGATGCTGCTGCCAAATACCTAAAATCTTTATACAAGATGTTTGGAAACTGGGAGCTGGCTCTTGCTGCATACAATTGCGGACCAGGAAACGTCAGAAAAGCTATCCGAAGATCAGGAGGAAAGCAGACTTTTTGGGGAGTCTATGACTATCTACCAAGAGAAACCAGAAGCTATGTACCTCAATTTCAGGCCATCATGTATTTGATGCGCCACGTGGAGGATCATAACTTGTATCTAGAAGAACCTACCTACCCTATCGCTTACAGCAAAATTCAATTCAATCAAGAGCTAGACTTAGAACAATTGGCAGCTCTGTCGGGAATCTGTATAGAAGATCTTGAAAAATTAAACCCTTCCATTCAAAACAGACTGATTCCTGCATCGCACAAACATCTGGCGCTGAAGGTTCCTGCTTCCAAAGCCTCTTTGATAGCCGAAAACAAAGCTGAATTCAAAGAAGCAGTAGCTTTGACCAACGAGCGTATTGTAGAACTAAGAACTACAGTAGCTGCTGAATCTGGAATCAAAGCCACAGCAGTACCAACAGGAGATTTGATCACCTATAAAGTGAAATCTGGTGATGTCCTAGGCAGTATTGCTCAAAGACATGGCACCACAGTGACTAACATCAAAAACTGGAATAATCTGAGTTCAAATACTATCAGAGTGGGACAAAATCTGAAAATCTATTCCAATAAGCCAATAAGTAACCCTACTAATGTAACCTTGGCAGAAAACTCGATTAGTACTAACGGAAGTGGATCCAAAGTATACACAGTGCAGCCTGGTGATTCTTTATGGCTGATTTCTAAAAAACTGAATGGTGTCACCATTGATCAAATCAAAAAGTTGAATAACCTCAACTCCAATCAAATCAAACCGGGTCAAAAATTAATCATTGGTTAAATCAACTATTTATTTTTTAATTACTTATTAATTAGTTAATTTAAGACTCAATTAAGACTTCATCCATTATGAAAAAAATCAATAGACTACTCCCTCTAGTAAGTTTGCTATTCCTTGCGATGGCATTTTGGGCATGCGAAGAAACAGAAGAGAATAAAAATTCCAAAAAACCTAAAGCGAGAGGAGCTATAGGTGAGATCATTATCGCAATAGATTCTGCCAAATGGCAAGGTCAAGTGGGTGATGCGCTCAAGGACATCTTTGAAGCAGATGTCAAAGGACTAATCCGAGACGAGAGCATGTTTACCGTCAGAAGAGTCGATCCCAGAGCCATGACTAGAATTTTGAAAATGGCCACTAACATAGTCTACGTCACTACATTTGATGACCGATCTTCTGCTAGCCAAAACATAAATGCCCTTTTCAGCAAAGAGGCCAAAGAAAAAGCAAATGCAGACCCTTCTCTTTATATGTTGAGAAGTGCTGACGAATATGCTGTTGGTCAAGAATTGATATACCTATTTGGTAAAAATGATCAAGAATTGATTTCGAATCTACGGGCTAATAAAAATAAATTACAGAATCTATTTCATGTTAGAGAGAGAGATCGGTTAGAAAAAGCTTTGCTTGCTAGAAAAAGTTCTGCAGCAAGAGTGGCTGGTGAAAAATTAGGGCTTTCTATAAATGTTCCTGCTTCTTATCAAGTTGCCAAAGCAGAAAATGATTTTTTATGGTTGAGACAACCTACACCTCGAACTGATAGAGCAGATATTAGCCTATTTTTTTACGAAATGGACTATACATCTGAGGATCAAGTATTCCCGGAGGAGATCATCAAACTCAGAGACAAAATAGCACAGGCACATCTGTATGGAGATCCCAATAATCGCAATTCATACCTAGTAATAGAGAAAGTAGATCCATCTCCTGTATTTAGTAACTTCAGGATAAATGATAACTTTGCGGTGGAAATTCGAGGGGGCTGGAAAACTAATAACTTATCCATGGGCGGTTCATTCCTTGCATATGTCATGGTAGACACAGAAAAGGGAAAGCTCTATTACATGGAAGGGTTTGTCTATTTCCCGAGCCAAAATCACCGAGAAGCTATCCGAGAAATAGAAACACTTCTATTGGCTACCGAAATTCTCCCTAAGGAAGAACAAGCTAGCTGATTTGACTAAACAATAAACCTTTATGGCGATTAAAATCAGAAAAGAAGACGCTTTAAATTACCACACTCAGGGAAGTCCTGGGAAAATCGAAGTAATCCCCACCAAGCCACTTTCTAGTCAACTAGATTTGGCACTTGCATACTCCCCAGGTGTAGCAGAACCATGCAAAGAAATCGAGGCAGACAAAGAGAATGTCTATAAATATACTGCAAAAGGTAACCTTGTTGCTGTAATTTCAAATGGTACTGCTGTATTAGGTTTAGGAGATATTGGACCAGAAGCTTCCAAACCTGTAATGGAGGGAAAGGGTGTCCTGTTCAAAAAATTCGCTGGTATTGATGTTTTTGACATTGAAATCGACGAAAAGGATCCTAAGAAATTAATTCAAATCATCAAGTCTCTAGAGCCAACTTTTGGTGGAGTAAACCTAGAGGATATCAAAGCTCCTGAATGTTTTGAAATAGAAACTACTTTGAAGCAGGAGATGAAAATCCCTGTAATGCATGATGATCAACATGGGACGGCTATTATCTCTGGAGCAGCTTTACTAAATGCCTTGGAAATAGTAGGAAAAAACATCGAAGATATCAGACTTGTAGTAAATGGAGCAGGAGCATCAGCTGTATCCTGTACCAGGTTTTACATGAGCCTTGGGGTAAAAAGAGAAAATATCGTGATGTGTGATAAGGAAGGTGCTATCCGAATGGACAGACCTGATTTAGATCTTATCAAAAGTGAATTTGCGACAAGCAGACAAGATATCAGAACGCTTACAGAAGCATTGACAGGAGCAGATGTGTTTTTAGGACTTTCTGCAGGCAATATTGTATCAGGTGATCAAATCAAATTGATGGCTCCAAATCCAATTGTATTCGCTTTGGCCAATCCTGATCCAGAAATCCCTTATGATGTAGCCATGGCCGCAAGAGAGGATTTGATCATGGCAACAGGTAGATCTGACTATCCAAACCAAGTCAACAATGTGCTAGGATTTCCATACATATTTAGAGGAGCCTTAGACGTAAGGGCTACTGCTATTAATGAAGAAATGAAACTAGCGGCTGCCAAAGCTATTGCCAAATTAGCAAAAGAACCAGTACCAGAGATAGTCAACAAGGCTTATGGTGACAACAAACTGGCTTTTGGCTCGACGTATTTGATTCCTAAGCCATTTGATCCAAGACTGATTACCACTATTTCTCCTGCCGTAGCCAGAGCAGCTATGGAATCTGGAGTAGCTAAGACAGCTATCACAGACTGGGAAGCCTATGAATTGGAACTTCAAGAAAGAATTGGCATTGATCAGAGATTGATGTCTAGAGTGATTTCAAGAGCTAAAAAAGACCCTAAACGAGTTGTTTTTGCTGAAGCAGACAATGTGAAAATCTTGAAAGCAGCACAAACTATTCGCGATGAAAAAATAGCTATCCCAATCCTATTGGGAAATGAAGAAAAAATCAATAGCCTAATAGAAGAAAATAAACTAGATCTGCACGATGTGTTGATTATAGATACTTATAAGCAGCCTGAAAAGCTTCAACTTTACGGCGATGTTCTTTTCAAGAAGCGTCAAAGAAAAGGTATCACACCTAAAGAGGCTACTAGATTGATGCGAGATAGAAACTATTTTGGAGCAATGATGGTGGAACTCGGTGAAGCAGACGCTTTGATCTCTGGTTTGACAAAAGATTACCCGAAAACTATCCTTCCATCTCTACAGGTGATTGGTGTAAAGCCAGGTACCGATAGAGTAGCAGGGATGTACATCATGAACACAGATAAAGGCCCTTATTTCTTTGCTGATACTACGGTCAACTTGAATCCAAGTGCTGAAGAATTGGTAGAAATCATAGGATTGACTGCCAATGGTGTCAAATTCTTTGATATAGAACCAAGAGTCGCTGTATTGTCTTACTCTAATTTTGGATCAGCAAAGGGTGAAACAGCAAGTAAAACTGCCAAAGCCACTGCACTTGCTAAACAAAAATTTCCAGATTTAGTGATAGAAGGAGAAATGCAAGCCAATGTAGCACTGAATGAAGAAATCCAAAAGGAAAATTATCCTTTCAGTGCATTGATCGGAAAGAGAGCGAATACATTGATTTTCCCTGATTTGAGCTCTGGTAATATTGCTTACAAATTACTTTCAGAAATAGGGAATGCTGAAGCAATCGGTCCAGTTCTTTTGGGAATGAACAAACCTGTTCATATATTACAGCTTGGAAGTTCTATCCGCGAGATTGTCAATATGGTGGCAATAGCCGTGGTGGATGCACAATCTGCAAGCTAATTATGATCGCATATCTCAAAGGAAGATTGGTCTTCAAAGACCCAACTTATGTAATTATTGATATCAATGGAGTAGGTTACCTAGTAAAGATTTCTTTACAGACATACTCCAAAATTAAAGACGAGGAGCAGGTAATGCTCCTCACTTTTTTGCATATCAAAGAGGACGCACATACCATCTATGGCTTCAAAGAAGAAGCTGAAAAAAAATTATTCCTTAACCTGATCTCTATCAGTGGCGTAGGCCCCAATACTGGGCTGATGATTCTATCTTCTCTGAGCAGCGAAGAACTTGAATCGGCTATCATTCAAGAAGACTTCAAAACCATTCAAAATGTCAAAGGTGTGGGTGCAAAAACTGCTCAAAGAATCGTATTAGAATTAAAGGACAAAGTTAAAAAAGACTCAATTTTGGATTTATCTACCAGTCAAACTGGATTCATGACCCAAAACAATAAAATCAAAGAGGAGGCGTTACAGGCTCTGATTACCTTAGGTTTTCCAAAAGCAACTGCAGAAAAAAATATTGCTACGATTTTGAAAAAAACAGGTTCGGAAATTTCCTTAGAAGATTTAATTAAAGCATCTTTAAAGTCAACTTAGTCATATAATTGATAAACAATTGAGCTTTTGTTCTAGCATTTTTTTACACCTCATCCGTGTCCGTATAATCACCCCAGCAATCTTAAGTTTTTTGTTGGGATGTATTATATTGTCCAATGCACAAGCACAACAAAGTCAAGAAGATACCACCCAAACCAAAGTAGACTCATTAGATGCAAGAAGGCGACTTCCTTCATTTTTACTTTGGCAAAATTTGAATACACGTCCCCTATTCCCTACTCAAGCACCGTTTAGATACCAATCACCTTTCTACCCGCTCAATCCTAATCAGGAAAGAATACAGGTTGAATTGGACTCTACACTCAGGTATAGCATCAGGGAGGAATTAGATTCTACGATCATCACTCCTGGTTTCATGTATGATTTTGATGATTATTCGAAGATGCAAGAGTATCGCTTGAGGCAGGAATATTGGAGAAACCGGTCCCGAGGAACAGATGGAGAAAGTGCTGTCAGTGGAAGAGGATTGATTCCACCTATGACGACAAGCCCTAGCTTTGATAGGATATTTGGGGGAAATGAAATCAACATTACTCCCACAGGGTATGTCAACCTCGACTTGGGAGCAATTTTCAGAAGGGTAGACAATCCATCAATTCCAATCCGACAGCAGCAAAATGGCGGCTTCAACTTCAATCAGCAAATTCAAATGAGTGTCAATGGCTCTTTGGGTGAGAAAATGAAGTTGGGAGCAAATTTTGACTCAAATAATTCCTTCGATTTCCAAAACCAATTGAAAGTTGAATATGCTGGATTTGAGGAAGATATCATCAAGTCAATAGAGATTGGTAACGTCAGCATGCCTGTTCAAAACAGTCTGATTCAAGGCGCTCAGAATCTTTTTGGAGTCAAAACACAATTACAATTTGGTAAACTATTTGTAACCGGCGTCGCATCTACACAAAGAGGCAGAAGAGATGAATTAATCATTGAAGGAGGAGGACAGGGAAGGTCGTTTGAAATCCAAGGTTCCGAATATGATGAAAACAGGCACTTCTTCTTAGGGCATTTCTTTAGAGACAATTATGAGCGATGGCTAAGAGGTCTTCCGCAGATTCTTTCTGGAGTGAATATCACTAGAGTAGAAGTCTATATCATGAATAGGGCTAATAATACCGAAACGCTTAGAAATTTTGCTGCTTTTATGGACTTAGGTGAAGGTCAGAGAATCTTCAAACCAGAAAACCCAAATATTGGCACTGGTACTCCTGGCACTCCGACAGCAAATAACTCTAATCTTCTTTACGAAAACCTTAATAGTAACTCAGCATTCCGACCATTTGACACAGGTTCTTCTGCCATCGAATCCAATCTAAATTTAGTCAGAGGAGTAGACTTTGAACAAGTCAATGGAGCGAGGAAATTAGCACCAACAGAATTCACTTTCAATAGAGAATTGGGTTATGTTTCTCTTTCTAGAAAATTGCAAAATGACGAGGTGCTTGCAGTAGCATATGAATATACTTGGAATGGAAATGTGTATAAAGTGGGTGAGCTTTCGGAAGATTATCAAAATAGACCAGAAGATCAGATCATTTTTATGAAAATGTTGAGACCTGCTCGTATCAACACTAGAATTCCTACCTGGGACTTGATGATGAAAAACGTCTACAACCTCAACGCTAGTCAAATTCAAAGAGATGGATTTCAACTTCAGGTTATATACCGTGATGATAGAACAGGTCTAGATAACCCAAGTCTTCTAGAGGGTCAGAATATCAAAAACATTCCACTAATTAGAGTTACTGGTTTAGATAATCTTAATCCTCAAAATGACCCCGCTCCTGATGGGAACTTTGACTTTATACCTGGCATCACCATTTTTCCTGAAAGAGGAATGGTCGTCTTCCCCGTTTTGGAACCTTTTGGGTCTACTTTGAGAAATAGATTTCTCCCAAGTGAAGCGGCCTTGATAGACAAGTTTGTTTATGATACACTTTATAGAACAACCCAAGCAGATGCAGAGTTGGTCACAAGACTAAATAAATACTTCATCAGAGGAAGATTGACCGCAGGTTCAGCTTCAGAGATCATGCTTCCTGGCCTTAATATTTCCCCTGGGTCAGTCATCGTGATGGCAGGAAATATCCCTCTTACAGAAGGTGTTGATTTTACTATTGATTACAATATCGGTAGATTGACTATCATCAATGAGGGGATTTTACAGTCAGGAAAAAGAATCAACATTTCATTTGAAAAAGCTGACTTGGTCTCTTTTCAGACAAGGAGTTTGTTAGGTACGAGGTTAGACTACATGTTTAGCGACAAATTCAATCTTGGAGGTACTTTCCTTTACTTGAATGAAAGACCTAATATCACGAGAATAGCAGCGGGTAGTGAAACATTAAGAAATAGTATGTGGGGCTTGGATGCCAACTACAGCGATGAATCCAGGTGGTTGACAAAGCTCGCTGATGCATTACCTTTTACCAATACCAAAGAAACATCACTCGTTCAGTTCAGCGGTGAATTTGCACAATTACTTCCAGGAACTTCCAACAGAGTAAACGGAGAACAAGCAGCCTACATCGATGATTTTGAAACTGCCATCACACCTTTCAACCTTGGTGGGGCGGCTGCCCAAAACTGGCACCTAGCAGCTACTCCAAAAACAGAGGACAATCAGTTTGACCTGAGTGATATGACTGAAGATAGGCTAGGAAATGCCTACAGAAGAGCAAGAGTAGCATGGTACAATATCGACAATGTATTCTATAGAGAATCGGGCCCAGGTGTACCTACTAATATCACCAGAGAAGATCGTCAAAACCACTATGTAAGGAGAGTTATCCCCCAAGAAATATTCCCTAGGAGAGATAGAGATGTGATTATTGTACCTGAGCCACTATTTGAGATGGCTTACTTCCCTCATGAAAGAGGGATGTACAATTACAACCCAAGTTTGACTAGCGAGGGATTACTTCCAAACCCAAGGAACAACTATGGTGGGGTGACTCGTGCTATCACGACAGAGGTAGATTTTGATAGGACTAACATTGAATACATAGAATTTTGGCTTTTGGATCCTTTCATCCAAGGTGAGAATGGACGTGTCATTGATGGTAGGTTCAACACGAACAACACCACAGGTGGTAAATTAAGATTCAACTTAGGGGATGTATCTGAAGATCTTATTAAAGATGGGAGACATGGCTTCGAAAATGGTCTGCCGGCTGATGGTGATCCAGCCAGTACAGCTACTACTGAATGGGGAAGAATCACAAGAGAACAATTTCTAATTCCTGCATTTGATAACTCTGCAGAAGCTAGAGCCAACCAAGATATTGGTTTAGATGGATTGAGAGATGCAGACGAGGCTGAGTTTTTCAGAGACAGATTTATCAACAGATTGAATGTGACTCAGAATGCTCTGAATGAAATTGTCAGAGATCCTTCAGCTGACAACTTTCAATACTATCTAGACGAAAATTTTGATCAGAACAATGTCAAAATCCTAGAGCGATACAAGAAATTCAATGGAATGGAAGGCAATACTCCAGTGACTGCCAACCAAAATTTGGCGTTTACTCCATCAGGTTCTAACCTTCCAAACAACGAAGACCTCAACAATGACAATACCATCAATGAACTAGAAAGTTACTATGAATATGAAATAGACCTTCGTCCAGGTCAACTTGAGGTAGGGCGAAACTATATCGTAGATAAAGTAACTGCCAATCAAAGTGGCGACGAAGTCAATTGGTATCTTTTCAGAATTCCCGTAAGAACTCCCGATAGAGTTGAAGGTGATATTTCAGGCTTCAAGTCTATCAGATTTATGAGAACATATCTTACGGATTTCGAACAACCTGTCGTGATGCGGATGGCCAACTTTAGATTAGTTGGATCCCAATGGAGGGTTTTCCAAGAGTCGCTATTCGAGAGAGGTTTTTTTGAAGTCCCTGAACCTGATAACTCTAATTTTACAGTTGGAGTAGTCAATATCGAAGAAAATAGCCAAGGTAGCGATACACAAAGCCCTTATGTACTTCCTCCAGGAATCACCAGAGATAGAGACAACCTTTCGACTGTAGAAAGGCAGCTCAATGAACAGTCTTTGAGACTTTGTGTGGAAGATCTTCAAGCAAGAGATGCTAGAGCTGTATTTAAAAACACCCGCCAAGACCTTGTACAGTTTGAAAGGCTGAAAATGTTCTTCCACGCAGACAGTGATGATGCAGAAGATGGTGAGCTTACAGCATTTTTGAGATTAGGGACTGATTATACGGATAACTACTACGAAATTGAGGTTCCGCTCAGAATTACTCCAAAAGGCACTAGAGACCCAAGACAAATTTGGCCGTTAGAAAACGAAATAGATATTGCCATTTCTGAAATCGTAGGAGTAAAAGTAGCTAGAGACAATCAGCGGGTACCATTGAATTTGGCATTTACCCAAGATATCAGACAATACAAGGTAACCGTAGTCGGCAGACCTGAGCTCAGCTTGGTACAAGGAATGATGATTGGTATTAGAAATCCCGGAGAATCTGGTACTGCTTCAAGATCTGTCTGTATTTGGGCGAATGAACTTCGAGCAACAGGATTTAATGAGTCAGCAGGCTGGGCTGCTAATGCCATCCTAAATGCAAAAATTGCAGATGTAGCGACCATATCTACATCTATCCGCCACAATACAATAGGCTTTGGTGGGCTAGAAACCAGATTGTCTCAAAGAGCAAGACAAGCAACTACTCAATATGATATCTCCGCAAATGTTAGTGTAGATAAACTACTTCCAGAAGCACTTAATGTAAGCATCCCAATGTATGTCAGCTTGGAAAATTCAAGTACAAGACCAGAATTTGATCCACTTAACCCTGATGTACCTTTTGAAGTAGCTTTGGGCAAATTCAATACTGACGCTGAGCGGGAACTTTACAGAAGTCAAGTACTGGACCAAGTAAAGAGGAGGAATATTGGTTTTACAAACATCCGAAAAAACCGAAACCCAGAAAAAGAGTTCAGTCGCATATACGATTTAAGTAACTTCTCCTTTACTTATGCATATGGATCTGTCCAACAAAGCAACATCAATACTGAATCATATAACTTTGAAACCTATGTAGGAAATATAGCCTACAACTATCAACCTAAACCTCTGAATTTTGAGCCTTTCAAAAATAGTGAAGGACTTAGTGGAAAGTATTTGAAGTTGATCAAGGATATAAATTTCAACTTCTCTCCCACTACAGTAGCTGCAAGAATTGATGTAGATAGAAGATTTATGCGTACCCAATACCGCAATGATCAGCTAACAACAGATGGAGTAGATCCTTTCTTTCAGAAAAGTTTCTTTATAAACCGATTCTATAATGTCAATTGGGACCTAACCAAAAATCTCAGGGTGGACTTTATGAGTCGTGTGATGGCAGTGATTGATGAACCTGAAGGGGATATAGATTCACAAGCTAAAATTGATTCTATCAGGTTCAATATTAGAAACCTCGGAAGAACTACCAATTACAATCATAGAGCAGATGTCAATTACAAGCTTCCTTTGAATAAAATCCCTGTACTAGACTGGGTAAGTTCAGACGTAAGGTATGCAGCAGAGTACACATGGATGACCGGTGCTATTGGTCAAAGAGATACTTTGGGTAATGTCATTCAAAATACAAGGGAACAAGTATATCAAGGAAAGTTAGATTTCACCAAACTTTACAATAAAAACGCTAAATACAGGGCACTTACAGCTCCAAAAAGGCCTTCCATTCCTGGACGACCTTCTGTAAATGCGGAAGACACCATCGGGACACCTTTTACCAACAAGTTGATAAAGTTCCTGACCATGGTCAAAGATATCAACTTCAGGTACTCCATCGTAGAAGGGACATTCCTTCCAGGCTACATGGAAAATACAGGTTTGCTCGGACTAGACCGGAGCTTCTTGAATCCTGGTTTTGGATTCATCATGGGAAGTCAAAACCCTGGTGTGAGATTTGGACTAGCAAACAACGGACTAATGGCTCCTAGTGCAGAACTTACACAACAGTTTAGACAAAACCAGGCTAAAAACCTTCAAATTTCGGGGCTTGCTGAGCCATTCAAAGATTTTAGAATCAATCTAGAAGCAAGAAAGAGAGAATCAGGGGAATACAGCGAGATATTCAGAAATTCTGCAACAAATCCTGGAGAATTTAATCCAATTAGTCCTAATAGAATGGGAGGATACAGCATTACTTACTCTATGATCAGGACTACCTTCGCTAGAGATGACAGAAACAACAACTCACCTTTATTTGACAACTTTACCATTTTCAGAAGCATCATTCAGAGCAGATTAAATGCAGCTAACCCTGGAGGAGAATACAGCGCAAATGGTCAAGATGTGCTTGGTCTAGCATTTTTGGCAGCCTATGGAGGCAAAGATCCTGCTACCATGAATCTGAATCCTTTCCCTAGAATCCCATTACCAAACTGGAGAGTGGACTATAGAGGATTATCCCAGATCCCAGCATTACGGGAATATTTTTCCAGTATCAACATTACCCATGGTTATTCTTCTACTTACGAGGTAAGTAATTTCTCCAATTCATTGCTTTACCAAAGTGGTTTAGAACTCTTCAACTCAATCCAAAATATACCTGGAGCAACATTAACCAATGAGTTTGGTGAATACATTCCGATTTTTGTCCTCAATCAAGTCATTCTGACAGAAAGGTTCTCTCCATTAATTGGAGTAGACTTCCTGACAAAAGATCGATTGAATATTTCTGTAGAATATAATTCTGAAAGGAATTTAGGATTGAATTTTTCCAACGCTCAAGTAACTGAACAAAGAAGTAGAGATTTTGGATTTGACCTTGGCTACACCAAATCTGGTGTGAAAATTCCATTCAAGATTCAAGGCCGACAGGAAGTATTAGAAAATGACTTGCAGCTGAGAATCAATACAAGGGTAGTAGATACCAGACAAATCCAGCGAAAAATAGATGAAAGGAGTACAGTTACGAATGGAAACCTCAATATTCAAATCAGACCTACTGTAGGATATGTGATCAATCAAAATCTCAACATCACGCTATATTTTGACAGAACTATCAACGATCCAAGGGTAACTACTGCCTTTAGAAGAAGTTCTACTGCCTTTGGTGGACAATTAAGATTTAATTTATCTCAATAGGTTTTATCATTTGCTTAAACCTTGTATTTTTGGGCAGCTTATAAACAAGAATATATGAATTTTCCAAAAGACCTAAAGTACACCAACGACCACGAGTGGGTAAAAGTGGATGGCGATATCGCTACAATTGGCATCACAGAATTTGCTCAGAGAGAGCTGGGGGATATTGTCTATGTAGAAGTAGAAACAGTAGGTGAAACAGTAGCCACAGGTGAAGTTTTCGGAACTGTTGAAGCTGTCAAAACTGTCTCCGATCTATTTATGCCGCTAGAAGGAGAAATTATCGAGTTCAACGAGGAGTTGGAATCTGCACCAGAGGTAGTTAATGAAGATCCATATGGCGCAGGGTGGATGATCAAGGTGAAGTTTTCTGGAGAACTTCCAGCAGAATTGCTTTCTGCTGATGCCTACGCAGAATTGATTGGTGCTTGATCAACTTAGAAAATACAGGATACTTCCTGCTGTAATTTGGCTGATCTTAATGCTTATCGCATTGCTCAGCCCCGGAGATCAAATACCAAAAACACCTGAAATCCCATTTAAAGACAAAATCGTCCACTTTGGACTGTTTTTTGTTCTTAACATATTATGGCTAAGGGTCCAAAACCGAAATAAGTGTGGTAAAAATTTTATTCGAAAATTTTTTACTATTTATTTAGTTTTTGGAGTTTTAATTGCTATATTAGTTGAATATTTGCAGCTGTATGTCCCTAATAGGTCTTTTGACTATCAAGACATCACCGCAAATATACTTGGAGGAACCGTTGGAATAATTTGTTTTTATATTTTATACAAGAAAGAATCCAAACTTGTATAAGTAAAAATAAATGGCTAGAATTGTTATCTCCAAAAGGAAAAAAGTTAATAACCTTTATAAAAGTAAACAACCATGGAAGCTAAGAAGACGCCAGAAGCAGATTTAACTAAGCGTTCGGGAATGTTCCTGAACTTGGGTCTGCTTGTCAGTGTGGGTCTAGTTCTGTTTGCTTTCGAATACAAGTCATTTGACGAACGTAATTTGAAAGACTTAGGACAAGTTGCCGACGATTTTGAGGAATTATTAGATATTCCGATCACGGAACAACCACCACCACCACCACCGCCAGTGGAGCAGCCAATCATTCAGGAAATCCCTGATGAAATTGAAATCGAAGAGAAGATTGAAGTAAACTTTGACGTTGATGTGAAAGAAGAAACAGTCATCAAGGAAATCGTGATCTCAGATGCTCCAGTTGTCGAAAAAGCAGACGAAATCTTCGACGTAGTGGAAAATGCTCCAAACCCTCCAGGGGGAATGGAAGGTTGGAACGAATACTTGAGAAAAAATCTTAAGTACCCAACTCAAGCTAGAAGAATGGGTATCGAAGGCACAGTATACGTAGTGTTCGTTGTGAATACTGATGGTTCAATCCAAGACGTAGAAGTACTAAGAGGTATCGGAGGTGGATGTGATGAAGAAGCTTTGAGAGTAGTTCAGAATGCTCCTAAGTGGGAACCTGGAAAACAAAGAGGTAGACCAGTGAGGGTTAGAATGAGACTTCCAATCAGATTCAAACTTGGATAAAATATTTAAAGGGGCTTTAGCCCCTTTTTTTATGCTTTTTCTTCAAAGATTGGATTGAAAAACTATCCATATTTTTCAACTATACTTGGTGAATAACCTATATTATTAAATTATTATTTATTTTTTTAGTTTATCTAATTATTTTTAACTAACTTTTATTTACAATCAAGTCTTCAAATTGAACATTGACCGTAAACACCCACATGGTCTATCAATAAAGATTGATTTGAATCATTCTTCATCATCTAAATTTGAAATCATGGAAACCAAGAAATTGCCAAAAGCAGATTTGACTACAAAATCAGGAATGTTCTTCAACATTGGATTAGTCATCAGTATTTCCCTTGCACTATTTGCCTTTAATTACAAGGTTTACGAAAAAGAGAGTATTTTCCATGCTTCTTCATTGGATATCAATGTTGAAGAAATGATAGAAATCCCAATCACAAATCAAACACCACCTCCACCCCCTATAGAGCAACCAATAATAAAAGAGATGCCCAATGAAATCGAAGTGGAAAAATTTGACTTCGTCATTGATGTAGACGTTCCAGATGAAATAGTGATCAGTGACATCGAAATCGCTCCTCCACCGATTGAGGATGTTGAAACCATATTTGATATTGTTGAATCAGCACCCCTGCCAGCAGGAGGTATGAGTGCATGGAATGAATACTTGCAAAAAAATCTAAAATACCCAACCCAGGCAAGACGTATGGGAATCGAAGGGACGGTAATTGTCGTCTTTGTGGTCAACATAGACGGGTCCATTCAAGACTTAGAAGTACTGAGAGGCATTGGTGGTGGATGCGATGAAGAAGCTTTGAGGGTCATCAAAAACGCCCCAAAATGGGAACCTGGCAAACAAAGAGGAAAGCCTGTTAGAGTGAGAATGAGAATGCCTGTCAGATTCAAGCTAGGCTAAATTCAAAAAACGAAGTCTATCTGAATATTCACTTAGATAGACTTCGTTTCCTTTAAGTTTTTATTTATCAAAGAATATTCAAAGACTGCTCTTTGATCTTTTCCAACTCGTCCTTCATCACGATTACATATTTCTGCATAGAAGCATCGTTTGCTTTAGACCCGATGGTATTGATTTCTCTGCCAATTTCCTGACAGATAAACCCAAGCTTTTTTCCTTGTCCTGTACCTTCTTTTAGGTTTTTCTCAAAGTAATCTAAGTGGGTACCCAATCTTACGATTTCTTCTGTGATATCTACCTTTTCAAAATAATAAATGAGCTCCTGTTCGAATCTGTTCTTATCAAAATCATTCTCTTCAAGCCACTCTTTAAAATTATTTCTGATCCGCTGCCTGATTCGTTCCTTTCGAATTGGATCTTCAATTTTAATATTCTTGAGACCATCCCTTAAAACTTCTAGGTTTTCATCGAACTTTCTTTCCAAAACTTCTCCCTCATCAGTTCTAAAAGCATCACAATGGATCAAGGCTTCATCTATCACTTTCTTTACTACTTCCCAATCCTCTGAACTATTTGACTTTTCAATGGACTGAGTCATAACATTTGGAGATTGAATGGCTAGCTTGAATAAATCATCACTAGTAGCACCTACCAATTCCGACAAGGCAAGGTATTTTTGATAATAAGCAGCAAACAATGGTTCATTAAATCCGACAGGAAGTTCTTCTCCAGATTTTTTGGAAAATTCAATAGTAATATTGACTTTCCCTCTTTCTAATCTTGTACTTACAAGATTTCTGATTTCCAATTCTTTGTCTGAAAATTGCTTGGGACTTCTGATGGATAGATCGAGAAATTTTGAATTCAAAGTTTTCACTTCCACACTTACTATGAAAGCTTCATCTTCAAAACCGGCCAATCCATAGCCTGTCATTGACTTAAGCATAAAGGTTTTTTATTGGTTAGAAATTGTAACCTAAGGTTACATAAAATTTAAGATCATCTGTTTGATAATTTCTCACAGGTCTTGCAAGGTCTAATTTGACATAATAATTCAGTAAAACTGTCCTAATTCCAGCACCATAACTCTGCAACCATGGGTTATTGAAATTATTCAAAGTGATAACAAAAGGTGATCCCTCTGTATTGATGACCTCCGTATTCTGATCATTGACTCTTTCCCATGGTGGATTATCATTCCAAGATGATCCAATATCATAAAATCCTACTAATTGGAAATTCTTAATAAAATTTGAAGTGATATTTCCTCTAGATAAATAAGAGAAAAGAGGGATTCTTAACTCAGAAGTGAAGGTAACTACATTACGTCCTCTGATTTCATCATAATTATATCCTCGCAAATCCACAAACTCCGCAAAAAGGATGTTGGAATTTTCAAACCCTCCTGAATTTCTTACCGGAGATGCTTCAGGTCTGTTGGTAGGAGGGCGATAGAACTGATTGAAAAGCCAGTTGTCCATACCTCCGACTAGATAAGTCTGTGGATTACTGCCAAAGAAAGATCCTGCAAACAATCTTGTCGCCAGAGTGATATTCTTATGAATTTTTTGATAATTTCTAAAGTCAAGGTAGGCATTGCTAAAGGATCTTTCAGTAGCATTTAGACCTTGATAATGGACTAACCCGATTTTTCCTTTGAGTCCCTGCTGCATATATAGGCCAAGCTGCTCTGTTTTATCTACTACAAACTCAAATCTAGCACCAGCATAATTGACATCAAATCTATTCTGCTCTGGTACTACTCCTCTCAAGATGGAATCTGGATTTAAGTTGAAATATTGAGATTTGGCCACGAAGGGTGCTAACATGACGCGACTATGAACAGAGAAAGGATATGAAAATCCAAGCTCAGTTTTTGTCAACACATACCGCTGGAACGTTAAATCTCCTTCAGAAACTTGAATGGACCTTCTATCGAACCGACCTCTTAGATCTACCCTACTTTTCAGGTATTGGTAATCAAAGAAAATATCACTTCCGGATCTAAAATCTAAAGTCGTCATCAATCCTCCTTCGAATAGATGGTTGTCGAGAAGATCTGACATTTTACCATTTAGGTTGATCCCAAAACCCCTCAAAGGATCTACGACGAAGGTAGTCTTTAGGCTTGTTGTGATAAATTGTGGCGTCATGTTAGCAGGACCAACTACTCTTCTCTGCATATTTTGTCTTCTGAAATTATCCAAAAGAGTGCTTCTAGAGGCAGCTTGTTGCGCCCTCTCTGTAGGCTGCGTCAATGGAGGAATAGTATCAAAAGTGTAATTTTCTGTATCTATACCTCCTCTTCTTTCAAATCGAAGTCTTTCAGTATCAATACTCCCAGTCAAATTTGAAGGCGGAGGTACGGTGTCTTGTTGAACCTGCTGCTGAGAAAGGATGCTTGGAGGTGACTGTCTTACACCAGCTTGATTGGTTTGAGGTGGCGAAGTCGTCCTTCCTCCTACGATTAAGTCTTCTAAGCGTAGATTAAGAGTTGTATCCCTTTTAACTTCCTCTGTTTTCAACTCTTCACTTACTGTTGTTTCTCTTTGTGCCCTTGTTTCTTGTTGCTCTATTCTCCTATTTGATATCCTTTGGTTCAATTCTTTTGCTTGTTGAAGCTGAACCCTAGGTGTACTTGGAGTAAATTGATATGTATTTGAGTAAGGTTCTACGATTAAAACACTTTGATTGCCATCCCTATAAGCAAAAGCAACTCGATTCGTTCTCGAATTGTAATCAAATGCCTCCAAACTTTTATTATATGCTGACATTTGACTTGAAATAGCTCCATTGGAGCTAGTCCTCATAAGGTTCATGATCCCGCTCTGATCACTAAGGTGAAGAATAAAATTTGCATTCATCACTGTAGGTCTGATATTTCGATAATTGCTATTTGTCATTTTTGTAATGACTTCAGCTGAATCAGTCAAATCAATTCTGAATAAATTAAAATAGTCTGGCAATTTCCTTACATCAGGATATCTAGTCAGCACTGAGTCAGGCAAATCCGTAGAATTTGAAGTAAAAATAATAGTAGAATCATTAAGAAATACGGGATTGAGGTTATCGAATACATCATTGGTCAATCTTTTACCCACTCCTCTTACATTCAATGTATAAATATCAGTTTTACCATTGGTCAATGCAGAGACCACCATATTTCTTCCAGAAGAATTATAATCCAAACTCAAAACTTGAGTGATATTTCTTAAGAATATTTTATCTTGATTTGAGCCGTCAATTGCTCTTTGGATAAGGGTAGTTGTCCCTCTTCTAAAAGTAGCAATAGTCAAATTCAAAGTATCTCTCCAAGCAATCACAGGACTAGTAAGATTGACTGGTTGATCATCAGATCTACTGCCTCCTGACAGGATTGTTCTTTCTCTTTTAGTCGCGATTTCTTGAACCTGTACTCTATACTTACCTCCATTGTTAATGACATATGCTAGGTGTTTACCGTCAGGACTGAATTTGATATCATTGATCGTTCCAAGATGTGCATTTTTGGTCTTATTGACCATGTTAGATTCATTGAAATCTTTGAATGTCGTAAGAACAGACTCGTTGGATTGCTGATAAAAATTCCTCCATTGCTCTTCAAAAATTTTATAATTCAAACCGATGGTATTGGCAATACTATTTTCTTCGTTTCTATTGATTCTACTCAAGTTGAGAATACTGGAAATATACCTTCTACCATATTTCTCTGCAATGTAATTCCAAACAGATTGGCCTACTAAAGCAGCTTCCTTCTCCTGTAAGCGATGAATCTTATTTCTTTTATCGTCCCTAAAATAATGGCGCATATAATCATCCATTTCCATACTCCAACCATATCCAAGATACATGGCAGCACCTTCCACATACCAATCAGGAAAACTATTGATAAGGTTCGCTTGAAAAGCATCTGCTATCGTGGCTCCATAGAGCATTTCTTCTATGATCACTTTGGAAGTAGTGTAGATCAAATCTTTTTTGAATTGTTCCCATGTCCCCGCGAAAGCTACCTCACCCAGTAACCGACTGAAAAAAGTCTGACCATCTACTGTATACTCGTCCTTATTCAAGTTGAGATTACTTTGCAAAATTTCTTCTTGAGAATTATAAATAAAAATCTTAGGCTTAGTGTATGCAACATAACCTATCATCTGTGTCAACCTATCGAATTCATTTTCAAGATAATCGATAGCCATTCTGGCATTATTGACACCTCCATCATAATAGTAGACTTCAAAATTATTAGAGCTAAAATAATACCACTCAATGTTTTTGTGTTGTATTCTATTTTTACCAAATCGCTCTT
Organism: Belliella buryatensis; assembly: GCF_900188245.1. GTDB lineage: Bacteria > Bacteroidota > Bacteroidia > Cytophagales > Cyclobacteriaceae > Belliella > Belliella buryatensis. The sequence goes on from NZ_FZOK01000014.1 coordinate 39,154, forward strand.
GGTCAAACTGGGCATGAGCCAAACTGCCATATAGCATCAGGCTCACCAGTACAATTAAACAGCGTAAATTATGATTCATTAGTCAATTCCACTTAGATTTTAAATATACTTAAAAAAACGACTTATGTTCACATCTGGATGGGGTTCATTTTTTTTTATCAACAAATCTATCATCATTTTACTGTAATACGGAATCAAAGAAACTCCTTTTGCCCCAAAACCATTGAAGATATAAACGCTTTCATGCTCAGGATGTTTTCCCAAAAATGGTCTCCTATCCTTGGTCGCAGGTCTGATCCCAGTTTTATGAACGACCACTTTTTTATTTTCAATATTGACCAAATTATCTAACCTATCCAAAATCTCAATTTTAGCCCTCTCTGTTGGGCCCTGATCTAGGTCATGCCAAGAATAAGTAGACCCCACTCGCAGTAATTGATTGGGTAAAGTGATCCTAAAAACACCTCGATTGATGATTTCCTCTGGCCGAAACTCTTGCTCGATGTCCAGAATTTCTCCTTTTACCGGAGCAAAAGGTAAATCTTCAAAAAACTTACTTCCTAGACAACCCAATCCATTACAATAGACTACTCCCTTTGCTTGAATATCTTGGTATTTTATTCCTTCTTTTTCTACGATAAGCTGCGTTTCTTCATATTTCTCGAACCTTACTAAATTCCTTTCTGAAAGATAGCGTGTGTATACATCTAAAAGAACATTGATGTCTAGGTAACCAGATGTATTAAGCAAAACACCACCGAATTCATCTTTCACCGCTTCAAAATATGACGAAGTCCTGATTTCTTTGAGGTAGGACACAAACTTTTCATCCCCGCTATTTCCCATCCATTCGTTTTGTTCTTCTTTAGAAAGAAAGGGTCTGTAAATAGGGTTTTTGTACAAAAACTTTGCTCCTAGAAAGCTTTCCATCTCTTCATAGAGGGGCTCTATTTCGGGAAAAAGTAAATCTGCATTCCATGTCTTGACCATTTTTCTTCCTGTCACAGGATTGTAAAGACCTGCTGCAATGCGACTGCTTTGATTTTGCTCAGGCTGATCTATGACGATTATACGCATACCTGATTGCATTAGCCTATACGATAGTACTGTGCCAGCAATCCCTTGTCCGATTAGTAAAAAATCTACTTCCATGCCCAAAAATAAATTCTTTCTTTGTTATTTTGACAGTTAATCAAAAATCATTCTCTAGATGTTACAACTTCGATCTTTCACATTTAATCCATATATGGAAAACACCTACGTCCTCTATGACGAAACCAAAGAAGCTGTAATTTTTGACCCTGGGTGCTATGAGAAAAGAGAGCAACAAACCTTGCAGGCATTTGTAACAGCTGAAGGTCTTACGGTCAAATACTTGATCAATACCCACTGTCATATCGATCATGTTTTGGGAAATTCATTTGTAAAAATGACTTTCAATGTCCCACTATTGATGCACCAATTTGAAATTCCAGTACTGAAGTCTGTGGCTTCTTATGCTTCTAATTACGGATTCCCAGCATATGAAGAGTCAGAGCCTGACCAGTTGATTGATGATAATGATGAAATCAGGTTTGGCAACACAGTGCTAAAAATCCGATTTGTTCCAGGTCACGCTCCTGGGCATTTGATTTTTTATAACGAAAGCGCTAATATCTGCATTGCAGGAGATACTTTATTTCAAGGAAGTATCGGTAGGACAGATCTTCCAGGTGGAGATCATCAAACACTTCTTGATGCCATCAAATCTCAAATGTTTACATTACCAGAAGATATGACTGTTTACTCAGGACATGGCCCTGAAACCAACATAGGTCTTGAAAAAGTGCACAATCCTTTTGTAGGAAAAAAAGCAAGATTCTAATGATCAAAAAAAACATTCCAAATACCATCACTTGTCTCAATCTCCTTTCTGGAATGATTGGGATATATTTTGTTTTGGGTGGAGAGATTCACTATGGACTTTATTTTATTGTCTTGGCAGCTATTTTTGACTTCTTAGATGGGTTTGTAGCCAGGATGCTTCATGTACATAGCGAAATTGGCAAACAATTAGACTCTCTAGCTGATTTAGTGACATTTGGTGTATTACCTTCATTCATCTTATTTCAGTGGATTTTGGAAATCTCTGAATTCAGCTATTTCCCTTTTCTAGCATTTTTGATAGGAGTGTTTTCTGCTGTAAGGCTAGCAAAGTTCAATGTAGACACAAGACAATCTGACAGATTTATAGGGGTTCCTACCCCTGCAAATGCGCTTTTGATCAGTTCACTCCCCTTTTTAGTAGATCGTTTTCCAAGTTTGCAAATTTGGTTAGTCACACCTCTAAGTCTGGCAGTGATTGCTATTATTATGTCACTCCTCCTTGTTGCCAAATTACCTCTGATTGCCTTGAAATTCAAAAGCTTTGATTTCAAGTCCAATGTCTTTCGGTATCTGACCATTGGAATAGCTTTGATCTGTATCGCATCATTGGGTTGGGCAGGTATTCCGATTACAATTATTTCTTATATTGCACTTTCGGTAGTAGAGGGAATGATTACAAAAAATGATCAGAAGGAGTAACATATTGGGCAAAAGATTCTTCAGAATACTCTTTTTTTTACTTCTAGGAAATCATTTAGCATTTGCTCAAGAGCAATACTTTAAATTTCCAGTAACTACTGAGGGAGTTTACAAAATCGGTACTAATCAGCTAAATACACTCGGAATCAATGACATCACAAATGTCAGCATATATGGTAATGCTGGCAAGCTCGATCAAAAGCTCGATAGCGTTTCTTTAGGTTTGAGAGAGATTCCTGTCCAGGTGATTGACAATGAACTCTATTTTTTCTTAGAAGGCCCTCACACGGTTAGACCAAATGAAAATACTTGGACTTATCATCATCACAATTACACAGATACACTCTACTACCTGATTGGCTCAAAAACTCCTTCAAAAAATATCCTTTTGGAGCCAGGCTCTACCACTGTTTCATCAGGTTCTGTGTATCAGATTCAAAATAAAAAAGAGGAAAGTATCAATCTATTATCTTCAGGAAGAAAATGGTACGGATCTGCTTTCAATTCGGGACAAGCTTACAGACAGCAATTTGACCTTCCTGCTGCTCATCAAGGTAATTTGCTTCTTCAGTCTAATGTAATGGCTCAATCTTTACAAACTGCAAATTTTAACTTGACTGTCAATGGGCAAAACAGAGCCGATTTTTCAATCTCTCCGATACCAAATAGTATCTATGGCATCAAAGGAAGAGAGGAAAAGGTAATCGTCCAAATTCCCTCTCAGAGCCAAAACTCTCTCACTTACACACTAAATTTCCAAACGGCTGATGTCAATGGAACTGCTTACATAGACTATATATCTATTGCCATTCCTTTCAATAGCAATAATTTACCTACGGGTATATTTTATCATCTTGGCGAATCACCTATAGTCATTACCAAACCAGCTAATCTTAAAACTTGGAAGGTTAGTAATATGTATGACGTGAAAGAGGTTGAAAGCAATAGTCTCTTATCCAATGGTGAAAAAGTGGTCACATTCAACCCTCAAAATACCCCAAGCATCAATCAATGGACTCCGGCAGCTCAAAATTTACGAAATGAAAGCATCAATAGCACTTTGATCATCATCAGTCCAGAGGCGCTACTATCTGAGGCCAATAGACTTGCCAATCATAAAAATAGCCTTGGAATATCTGCTCGCGTAGTCAGGTTGAGTGAAATTTTTGATGCTTTTGGTTATGGATCATACGATATTGTAGCCATTAGAAACTTTCTTGCTTACCACTATCATCAATCAGGCCAACTCAAGCATGTCTTGTTTTTTGGGAAAGGCACTTTTGACTATAAAAGAAAAATCACCGGTGGTCGCCCAAACCTTGTCCCATCCTACAGCTCCAGAAATAGCTTGAATCCATTGGCAACATATTCATCTGATGATTTTTTTGGGTTCTTAGATTTTGGCCAAGGTGAATGGGAAGAAAGTACTGCAGGAGATGAATCAATGAAAATTGGAGTTGGTAGAATCCCTGCGATCAATCTTATAGAAGCTAGAGAGGCTGTAAATAAGATCATCTCTTATGAAAACAGGAAAAATCTAGCAGGAGATTGGAAACGAAGAATTGCTTTTTTTGCCGATGATGGAGACAATAATATCCACTTAAATGATGCCGAGAATCATGCGAGATTTTTGAGTGAGAATCATCCTGAATACATTCTTGAAAAAATTTACCTTGACCGATTTGAACAAATCAGATCAGCTGGTCGTCAGTCCTCTCCACAAGCAAGAGAAGCTTTGAAAACAGCCGTTGAAGAAGGGCTCCTAATACTGAATTACATTGGGCATGGAAATGAAACTACTTTGACTGCAGAGCAAGTATTTCAGATATCGGACTTTAGGAACTGGCCTGAAAATGAACTACTTCCATTATTGGTGACTGCCACATGTGAATTTGGCAGGCATGACAGCCCATTTCTGAGATCAGGGGCGGAAGAAATGCTTTTTGCTCCAAACAAAGGTGCTATTGGACTTTTGACGACTGGTAGACCAGTATTCAGCAGCATCAACTTCGCATTGAACAAAGCATTTATAGAAGATGTATTTCAAGAAGAGAATGGAGAGCGACTTGACCTAGGAGAAATTTTCAAGCGTACCAAAAACAACAGCCTCAATGGCGCCTTCAATAGAAATTTCTCTCTTTTAGGTGATCCTTCATTAAAACTGGCCATTCCTGATCTCAATAGTACTGTCAAAGAAATCCAAGATATTCAACTTGAGCTCAGCATTGACACACTACAGGCTATGCAGCAAGTCAAAATCCAAGGCGAGATTCAAGACCCAATGACTGGGGCAAAAATCATGAGGTCTGGAACTTTCAATCTAGAAATTAAAGATAAAAAAATAGAAAAAAGAACCTTAGGGGATGAAAGCACCCCTACGAGCTATTTAGATGAAGGTAATGTTTTATTCAATGGGGAGGGTGTGTTTGCTAATGGAGAGTTTGATATTGAAGTCTTTATTCCTCAAAACATAAATTATGAATATGGAGAAGGGAAGCTTAGGATTTTTGCTATTTTGGAAGATGGGCTAGAGGCTATGGGAGCAAATAACATCACCATCGGAGGAACAGCAAAAAGTAATATCATAGATACCCAAGGGCCAGAAGTAAATTTGAAGTTTGGCTATGAATATGGAGAAGACTTGAGTCAGTTCAAGGCCTACAACATCAAATTACAAGCAGAGTTAAGCGATGAAAGTGGCATCAACATCTCTAACAACAACTTAGGTCAAGACATTTTGCTATATATTAACGACCAGGAACCAATCAATTTGAATCGATTTTACAGGTCCACGCAAAACACATTCAAGCAAGGGATTTTGCAAGCGCCTGTATCAGGCCTGCAAGAAGGTGCGAATCAGATTATTTTCGAAGTATGGGACAATGTCGGTAACAGTACCACAGTCCAAAGAGAGGTTATAGTAGACGGAAGTCAGCGCATCAAAATTCTCGAAAATATCACTTATCCGAATCCTACAAGTGAATTGAGTAAATTTAAAATCAAACACAATAGACCTGGCGAAAACTTAATGCTTCAAGTTCGTGTTTTTACTTTGACTGGTAGTGAAATATTTAAAGCCAGCAGGCGTTATGTGATGGCTGATTACCTGTTAGATGATTTTGAGTGGAATTTTTTCCATTCCAAAACCAATTATCCCGTAAAAGGAACTTATATTTACGAATTACAGCTCACTTCAGAATTGGACAACACCATGGATAGAAAGAGCGGAAAAATAATAATTAAATGAAAATATCGGTAAGCCAATTATTCAAGCCATTTTTTGTTTCCTTGATCTGTTTTTCGTCTACAGAGCTTTTTGCTCAGAATTCTACGATTATCGCAGGTCAAGACCCTAATAGAAGGGTGATAACGACCGCAGTTCCATTTTTGAACTTCGCTCCTGATAGCAGACATTCTGCAATGGGAGACGTGGGTGTTGCCACTTCTCCAGACGCAAACTCGGCACATTGGAATGCTGGTAAGCTTGCCTTTATCAAGGATGATATGGGTTTTTCATTATCATACTCTCCATGGCTAGGGAGACTGGTCAATGACATGTCTGTCAGTTATCTGACAGGTTATAAGAAGATCGATGAAAACTCTGCCTTTGGTTTCGACCTTCGTTATTTCAACATGGGAGATATTCAGCTGACTGATGGAAGAGGAAATGAGTTGGGCGAGTTCACACCAAGAGATATCGCTATAGGAGGTACATATTCTAGAAGGTTATCCGAGAATTTAGGTCTAGGTATTTCAGCAAGATTCATCCACTCAAATCTCTCTGGGAATATTTCTTCGGCTGGAGGAGCTGAAAGTAGACCTGGTATCACTGTAGGTACAGATGTTGGTCTATATTATAACAAAGACGTGATGGCAGGCAACAAAGAAGGCGTATGGTCTTGGGGAGTTGCCATCACCAATATAGGTCCAAAAATCACTTATAACAGCGCAGAAGATTTAGACTATATCCCTACAAACTTTAGAATTGGTACAGCTTATCAAGTCAAATTTGATCAGTACAACTCTCTGACTTTCGCCTTAGACCTTAACAAACTAATGGTGCCAACTCCTCCTATCTATAGAAGAAACGAGGATGGATCACTTTTTACTGACGAAAATGGAAATTTGGAAATTGAAGAAGGTAGAGATCCAAATAGACCACTTATTGCGGGGATGTTTGGCTCATTTGCAGATGCTCCAGGTGGTTTTAGCGAAGAGTTACAAGAATTGATGATCTCCTTTGGTATGGAGTATCTATACAATGAAAAACTAGCCATTAGAACTGGTTATTTCCATGAAAATATCAACAAAGGAGGTAGAAGATACTTCACCATGGGTGTTGGTTTCAATTACAAAACTTTAGGATTTGATTTCTCTTATTTAGTTCCAATGGAACAAAACCACCCACTAGCAGAGACATTGAGAATATCACTAGGTTACAACATATCCAAATAATGACATTAGATAGAAGCAAAGCTCCTGATTTCTTAGTACCTCAGGACATTCATCTTCCCAATCCCATCAAACGGACTCTGCCAAACGGAGTCCATTTGTATTTTATACCAACACCCGAAATCGATGCTATCAGGCTGGAAATTAGTTCAGAAACACAAAATTCAGCGGATTCAGAAGACAAGAAGTTAACATCCTTTTTTACGCTCCACATGATGATGGAAGGAACGAAATCCATTTCAGGAAGTGAGTTAGATGATTTTTTTGATTTCTACGCAAGTGAAGTAGAAGTGCACTCAGGCTTTGAAAATAATAGCATAGCATTGATCACTACCAAAAAACATTTCTCTGAGGTCTTACCTGTATTCAGATCATTACTTACAGAAGCTATTTTTCCTGAAAAAGAATTAGCCAAAAGAAAGTCTCAAAAAGCGCTCAACATCTCTATCCAAAAGGAAAAAACAGCTGTCCGAGCAAGTCAACTTTTTAGACAACAGCTATTCGGCCAAGATCATCCATATGGTCAGATTGCAGAAGAAGCAGATGTGGAAAGCATTCTAAGAGATGATTTATTGAAGTATTACGAAAATTCTCTATTGATCAATCCAGAGATATTCCTCACGGGAAATGTGGATGCTGAAGAATTGACGCTGATAGAAGCATACTTAGGTAGTCTACCTATAAGTAAAGACAATAATCCAGCCTATACTTTTGAAAACAAGCCTACCGCAAGACTTTATGAAGACAGAAAGGACGCTTTACAATCATCAATCCGAATAGGTTGTCACCTGATACCAAAAAGTCACCCTGACTACCATGCCCTCACTGTGTTCAATACAATTTTGGGTGGATATTTCGGGTCAAGATTGATCAAAAACATCCGCGAAGATAAAGGGCACACTTATGGAATCTACAGTACTATAGGTTCTTTGCAAGGAGCTGATTATTGGGTAATCATGGCAGATGTTCAAAAGGCCTATATCAATGAAGTCATCGAAGAGATATACAAAGAAATCAACATACTCCAAACCTTACTTGTATCTGATGATGAATTGGAAGTAGTCAAAAACTATATGATCGGAAATTTCTTATCAACCTTCAGTAGCCCATTTGATCTTATCAATAAATTCAAATCCATTCATCTTGCAGGTTTAGATATGAACTTTTATGAAGACAAGCTTGATTTTATTCGAGATTTCAAGGCAGAGGACATCCTTGCTGTAGGTCAAAAGTATTTCAAAAAAGATGATTTGATTGAAGTAATCGTAGGATAAAACCAAGAAAAATCTAATCGGAGCATAGCAAAAAATTGATAAATCTGAACTTTCATAGCTTGGGGTCTAATGCTTGATGCAATCTTCAGTAATTCTTCCGCGGACTGAAAGTTGGCCGACCAAAGTGCATGCTTGCACTCAAATAAAACTCTACTCAGAAGTGCTTGATCTTCCTCTTGAGTTTGATTGATTGTTTTGATTTTCTGACAAACCTTTACCGTTGAAGGTAGCATCTTGGAATTCCTAGATAAATATTGACTAGCAGAGAATGACTTAGCATGAACCCTTTTGATAAGGCCAATATGATCTGAAAATACTCCATGATATTTACGGGTCAATCTAATCAAAATATCGAAATCCTCGTAAGACAAGGACTCATCATACCCACCCAAATCTTTTAAAGTTTTTGTATCAAATATCATCGTTGACGCAGAAATTGGATTTCCCCTGATTACTTCAAGGTATAGACTACCTGTTTTTAGATAATCCTCTATTTCTTGAACTTGAGCTCTCTTATAATAAGGTCTAATCCTACCAGATTCATCCATCAATTTAGCGTTGGAAAAAGAAAAAACAGCTGTTGGATTCTGAATTATAGTTTGAAGACTTCTTTCAATATGATCAGCGCAAAGCTGATCATCCCCAGACAAATCAAGGGTATATTCACCAGAAATTTGATTTAACCCTAGATTAAATGCCTTACAATAATTGATACTATTTTGAAGAGAGATAAACTTACATTCAAACCCCATGTGGTTTGCTATCCACTCCTGAATTCTTTCCTTGGATGAATCTTGACTACCATTATCGAGGATAATCAATTCAACGTCAGAATAGCTCTGATTCAAAACAGAATCTAAAGTTTCCTCCACAAAATCGGCTTGATTGTAAACTGTACAAATGATGGATACCTTAGCTAAAGATTCCATATATCAAAGTGATTTTATCCAAGTAGACTTATTCCAATAAGTGTCAGCATACTTATTCTTGAAGTAGATCAATTTGTGATTTGGCTCGTCATTGGCTTCAGAAGAACCCAAATCAAGTAGACTTACTTTTTGCTCAACGGAAAGCTTCAGTAAATATGCCATCATCAGTTGACCAGTAAGCCGGAGTTGATTCTTCGGATTGATAGCAGAGTAGAAATAATAGAGGCTTTCACTCGTCAACTTGACTGCCAATGCATGAGCAACAGCTTTCCCGTCATGCAGGACTGTAATTACAAAATAGCGTTCAGGGTAAGTGGAAACTTGCTGTATCAATCTATTTTCATCCAACGGTTGCTTATGTCCTCGATCATCTTTCCAGGTAGTAATCTCTTCCAAAAAAGTGAAACTTTGAATATTTCCAGTAGTCACATTGAACTTGTTCTCTTTCGCCTTTTTATAGAGTTTGGTGAAGTTTTGAGTGAGCCATTTTTTGATACGCTTTTTCCCGCAGAGTATCTGATGATTGAGTACATTCTCCAAATCAAAACCTGACTTGAAGAGCAGATAAGAAAACAAGTCTGCCTGATTACCATAAGCAGCAGGAGCTTGAGTAACAGCAAATCTCTTTACTTGCAACTGTAAAAGTGAGTCTAACAAAAATGAAATAAATCCCTCCAAAACATCAGATGGAATACTTTCATGGGTCCACAATCCCCCAAATGGCAAATTGGGTAAAGAGCATGCAAATTCATTTGCATCAATTGAAATAAAAAGAAAAGCTTTTTCTTGATCTTTCTTCCATATTCTACCTAATAAAAAAAGCTTTGCATCATGAGGTTTGAATACTTGTAGAAAGTAATCATGCTGTTCATCTCTCGCCTCGGACAATGTGAAATTATAGTGATCTAGACTGTTTCTTTCAAATTTGGTCATAAGCTTGTTTATCTCTTATGTAATCTGATTCCGAATACTTACAATTCCCCAAACCTAGTAAAATTGCACCTTGATGAAAACTTACTTCTGACCAATACATGGGAGGGAGAAAGAGTCCTTGGTCAGGATGATCAAGTTTAAAATTGAACAATTCACCCTTCTTATTTTCTAGGCAAACTTGTAAAACACCCTTCATGGCAACCAAAATTTGTGCTTCTTCACGATGAGCATGGACGCCTCTGATGCCATTTTCGGGCACATTCGTAATCCAAAAAACCCGTCGAATTTCAAATGGTAACTGCTCTGAGTGTTCAAGAAATCGAAGTTGACCAGTCTGCTGAACATCTCCATGAATCTTAATTAGCTTTGGTGACTTAAAATCAATCATATCATTTCAAAAATAAGAATTTATAAGTATCCCACTGATTCCATGATCAAAATAAATCTTTTGTTAATTTTAACTTCCAGAATCGAATAAATAATTAAACCGAATGGAAGACACTTACCTCACTTTAGCTCAGCGTTCAGAGAGCTTGTATAAGGAAAAAGGTAGTAAATTTTTAGCTTTTGCATTTCCGGTAGCTGATGAAGAGGAAATCAAGTCACATTTGGAGGACTTGAGAAAGCTATATTATGATGCACGGCACCATTGCTATGCGTATATCTTAGGGAAAAACCAAGAATCCTACAGAGCTAACGACGATGGAGAACCTAACCACTCTGCAGGTGATCCCATTTTAGGACAAATCAGATCTAACAACCTAACCAATACTTTGATTGTGGTCATTCGATACTTTGGGGGAACCAAGCTTGGTGTGGGAGGATTGATCTCAGCTTACAAAATTGCAGCGGCAGAAGCTATTGCCAATAATGAAATCATTGAAGAAGTCGTCAAAATCAAAGTGAAACTTCAGTTTGATTATCTCGCCATGAATGATGTCATGCGATTGGTCAAAGACATGGACTTAGAAATCCAACATCAACAATTCGATAATACTTGTCTGATAGAACTACTAGTGAGAGAAAGTATGTCAGAAGCATTGATCAACAAAATTGAAGACTTAGAGCAAGTCAGTATCATCGATTAAATAAATCATCTAAATAGCCTTGATACTGAAGTTTTTTGTAAATCTCTAAGCACACCCAGGCATCTGTAGCGGCGTAAAGCTGCTGTTTTTCGGTCAACTCAGGCGCTTCCCAATTGGACACTTGTTCAGACTTAGACACTCTAAAATTGAGCACCATGGCTGCAAGGTTTCGCACTCCAATATTCTCAAACCCCACTTTCTTCAATTCATCATTCAAATCAAAAAACCCAGCTGGTTTGAAATTAGCAGCATGTTTTTTCAAAGCTCTCAGATCATCTAAGACAGCAGCCCCAATTTTTACCACATCTTGATCTTCCATGATATTTTGAACTGCTTTGGGCAGGCCTATTTGATTTAACCTGATCAAAAAGGCAACATCAGGAGTAGAAAGCTGCAAAAGTGCCACATAATTATAAACCCCTTTTCTAAAAGCAGGCTTAGTTTCGGTATCAAATCCAATTAAATCATGATATGACAATTCTTCCACTACTTCATCAATCTGCTCTATAGAATTGACTAGGACAATTTCACCATCAAACTGTCCAATTGGTAGATTATTCACTTCCTCTTTTGTAATACGCTTCTGAATCATGCAGCAAATTCCTTTTTGATCTCTTCCATTTCTTCCTCAGAATAATAATTAATTCCGAGTTTGAGATATCCATACATGATCGTCATAAATGGACTGATAATATTGAAAAAACAATATGGTGCATAAGTCAATGTTGCTACGCCCAAAACTGATGCTTGGGTTGCCCCACAAGTATTCCAAGGCACCAAAACAGAAGTCACTGTGGCACTATCTTCCAAGGTTCGACTCAGATTTTCAGGCTTCAGCCCTCGCTTTCTGTAAATATCAGCATACATTCTTCCTGGAACCAAGATTGCTAGGTATTGATCAGAAGTGGTAACATTGAAAAACATACATGTAGCAGCAGTGGAAGCTACAAGAGAACCTATGGAGTGAACTTTCCTAATCACTGCCTCAGCTAAGACAGCAAGCATACGACTTTCCTCCATGATTCCCCCAAAAATCATGGCACAAATGATCAACCAGATGGTGTTAAGCATACCTGCCATTCCACCTGTGATCAATAACTCATTTACAACATCATTGGAAGTCACTACGCTAATTTCTCCATAGAGTGCCATCATAACTGCTTTGAATGCACTATAGGCATAACTAACACCCTCTTCACTGGCTATCAGATATATAATTTGTGGCTGAAAAATAATTGCAAACACCCCTCCTAACAATGCACCAGCCAGTAAGGCTGGAACTGCTGGAACTTTTTTGACAATCAAAACTAAAACCACTACAGGGACAATGAATAACCAGCCATTGATATTAAATTTTTCTAAAATCACTGTTGAAATACCTTTAACTTGCTCTACGGAACCTTCAGCTCCAGTAGTGAAACCTATCACCCCAAAAATCACCAAAGTAATCAAAATCGAAGGGACAGTAGTCTTTGTCATGTGACGAATATGGGTAAAAAGATCCGTCCCTGCCATGGCTGGCGCAAGGTTAGTAGTATCTGACAATGGAGACATCTTATCTCCAAAATATGCTCCTGAGATAATCGCTCCAGCAATAATCCCTTCACCAAAGCCCAAAGCCTTGCCTATCCCCAAGAGCGCTACACCTACAGTCGCTACAGTAGTCCAGCTACTTCCTGTGGAAATAGAGACTACCGCACTCACAATTACGGCAGCTATCAGGAATATAGTCGGGTTCAACACCTGAAGTCCATAATAAATCATCGCAGGTACAATACCACTCAGCATCCAAGTCCCTGCCAAAGCACCAATCAACAACAAAATCAAAATACTGGACATGGCAGAACTGATGCTTTTTACAATCCCATCTTGCAAAGTCTCCCATTTGATGCGAAGTCTAAATACAGCAATCGAAGCAGCTACTGCTGATGATATTACCAAAACCATCTGATTGGAACCCTCAAGGCCATCCGTGCCAAAAATCCCTATATTAATTACTAATAGAACAATTAAAAAAAGGATTGGGATCAAAGCCTCAATCAGGCTGGGTTCTTTGCGAGTCTTAACCATTAAATACTTTTTGGGAAATTTTTAAAGTTTGAAATTAATAAAATTTTGGAACTTTACAGCCCTAAAGTAAGTCTACCAGTTCAGTTCCTGCTTGCCAACCAATCGCTACCCCCATACCACCAAGCCTCACTCCCACTACAGTATTTGCAGAAACTTTTTGGATGATTGGTTTTTTGGTCTCTCCAAATGCCATGATGCCAGTCCATTCCATCTCAAATTCTACTTTTTGATCTGGAAAAACTACAGAACGCGTCAATTTTTCTAAATATGATCTGAGCAACGAATTTACCTCAAAAGTCTCAGTACGCTCACCTTCAAAATCTAAATTTCTACCTCCACCTATCAGGAGCCTATTTCCCTCCACTTCTCTAAAATACACATACCCTTTATCATAATGAAAAGCCCCTTTCCATGCAATCTTACTTTGCAAAGGCTTACTGACCATCACAAGTCCACGTCCTGGAAAGATATCTAATTCGGGAAAAAATCGCTTAGCAAAAGCATTGGTGCAAATGGCAATTTTTGCTGACTCAAATCGAATTACATCATATGTCACAGGTTCTTTGACATGTATTTGATTATCATCAATTATTAATACTTCTGCACCTGAATGGAGTCTAATCCCAAGCTGCTGACACTTATCCCATAGTGCGAGTATGTATTTACCTGTATCTAATTCCCCTTCAAACTTATTTTTGACTACTTGAAGCACTTCTTTACCAAACCCATAGCGATAGATATCCTTCTCAACACTAAAAACATCCTCCCCAAACAAAGGCATTAACAATTTATTGATACGATTCATTTGATCTAAAGCCGAAACTTCTTGGCTCGTAATCAACTCAAATCCTCCTTTGTCTTGGTAGCCCAATGTCTCATCTCCAAAAACCTTTCTGATCGCATGCAGTCCTTGATAACGCTTTTCTACCAGTGCCAAAACCTCCTCTTCAGACATCATGTTCAGATCATCAAGTATCTCAGTCAAGCTCCCAAAGCAGGCAAATCCTGCATTTTTGGTACTGGCACCTGATGGAAAAACACCTCTTTCTAAAATAGCAATTCTACTTTGGGGAAACTTCAATTTATATTGAATGGCGGTTGACATTCCGACAATTCCTGCGCCGATTACAATCAAATCATATTTAAGAAAATGAGCTTTCTCCCAGTAGCTTATCATTATTTTTACCTTAGGTTTCCTTTAATTTGAAGACTATTTATTAATTTAAGTCATATTTTGCAAGGTAAAGAACAAATAGACGAACTTATCATGAGAAAAATAGAATCCCTGCTTCATGAATATGGGCTCAGCCATCAGAATGAAACCAACAAAGCGATTCATTGGATATGTGTTCCAGCGATATTCTTCAGCATTGTTGGATTGATTTTCAGCATTCCTTCAGGGATACTTGAAAGTTATCTCCCCTTTTTAGGGAGTTTTGCCAATTGGGCTACGCTAATATTGATCATTGTTCTTTTTTATTATGTTTCTATCTCACCACCCTTGGCTTTGGGTATGTTTTTCTTTTCTGCAATATGTCTAGCACTTGCCAATTTCATTACGTTGATTTCTCCAATACCACTTTGGTTGATTTCCATTGGAATATTTGTTATTGCATGGATATTTCAGTTTTATGGTCATAAAATCGAGGGCAAGAAACCCTCATTTCTCAAAGATGTTCAATTCCTTTTGATAGGGCCTGCTTGGCTGATGCATTTTATCTATAAAAAGTTTGGCTTTGCTTATTGATTAATAGGGAAATACGATTATCCGCAAAGATACCACTTGGCATATTCAGCAAAAATACGCTTACGGATAATAGTTATTTGTTATTAGTCGATCTGTTATCAGTGCATCAATTGTTTCAAACACCCCATTTCGTTTAGCAACCGGTTTGAATTCAGAAAATCATTCAAGGAATTTTCATAATAGGATTTAATTTCATCAATTCCATGAACCAATTAGATTCATGTATTTCACATTTTATTTTTAACTTCGAATTGAATTCCAATTAAACTCTTTTTTATGCTTCAATTAATCATCGCTAGTGCTGAAATTCCCTTGCTCTCTGATATAGTAGTCATTTTTGGCTTAGCTACGCTTGTGATTTTGCTGTTTATGCGTCTCAAGATTCCCACTATTATCGGGTTTTTATTTACAGGTGCATTGGCTGGACCATATGGGCTCTCGTTAGTCAATGCCTCTACAGCAGTAGAAATGCTCTCTGAAGTGGGTGTGATTCTTTTACTTTTTGTGATTGGGATGGAGTTCTCTCTTAAGAGTTTACTTTCAATCAAAAAAGCGGTTTTCATTGGAGGATCACTCCAAGTTGGATTGACTATTGGTGCTACGGCATTGTTAACCTATAGTTTTGGATTTGAATGGAACGTAGCTGTTTTCTTTGGATTCCTATTTGCTTTGAGCAGTACCGCCATTGTATTGAAGTTACTTCAAGAATCTGGGCAGGTAAATACCATTCCCGGCAGAACAACCTTAGCAATTTTAATTTTTCAAGATGTAGTCATCGTACCACTCATGCTATTTACTCCTATGTTAGCAGGAGAATCAGATAATATTGCACTTTCATTGTTCTATATGGCTATTAAGGGCGCACTTGTAGTACTATTGACGATAGTGAGTGCCAAGTATATAATTCCTCAACTACTCTTCAGAGTAACTAAAACAAGAAGCGAGGAGCTATTTTTATTAAGTATTATTTTGACATGTTTCGCTGTAGCTTATGTGACTTCTTTGTTAGGGCTTTCTTTAGGTTTGGGAGCTTTCCTTGCAGGACTAATCATCAGTGAATCAGATTATAGTCATCATGCTACTGGAAAAATCCTACCATTCAGAGAGATTTTTCTTAGTTTCTTTTTTGTTTCTGTAGGGATGCTGTTTGACATCACTTTCCTCTGGGAGCATATTTTTGTAATTTTAGGTTTAACACTTCTGACATTTGCAGTGAAATTTTTGCTAGTTGCATTATCTGTAAAAGCTATAGGTCAAGGGTTCAAGGAAGCTTTTATGGTAGCTTTTTCTATTTTTCAAGTTGGGGAATTTTCACTTTTACTTGCCAAAGAAGGCTTAAAATATGATTTATTAGATCCTGAGACATACCAATATTTCTTAGCAATTTCTATTTTGACTATGACTGTCACTCCTTTTGTATTGAAGAAAAGAGAAAAACTTGCATGTGGTATTCTAGACTTGCCTCTACCTGAGAGAATTTCTAATCGACTTGTTAAAGATGACCTTCCTGATATCGAACTAGAAACTGACACATTGAAAGATCACTTAGTTATAATTGGCTTTGGCCTCAATGGAAGAAATCTTGCAAAAGCTGCTAAATCAGCCAATATTCCTTATGCTATTATTGAAACAAATCCCGAAACAGTCAAGCAAGAATCATTAAAAGGAGAACCAATCATGTATGGTGATGCAGCGAATGAAGCTGTTCTCGAACATGTAAATATCCATAAAGCTAGAGTGGCTGTAATTGCTATTTCCAATCCTGAGTCAACAAAAAGAATTATAGCTTCCATCAGGCACAATACTCAAAACCCTTATATCATTGTGAGAACAAGATATGTAGGCGAAATGGAAGCCAACATGAAGTTAGGTGCCAGTGAAGTGATCCCAGAAGAATTTGAAACTTCCATAGAAATTTTCACAAGAGTATTGGACAAATATTTAATCCCTAAGCATGATATTGAGGAATTTACTTTAGACATCCGTTCTGATAATTACGAGATGTTTAGATCACTTTCACCAGAAGGACGTTCTAAATTTAAAATTGACCTACCTCAAATCAATTTCGTCAGCTTAAAAGTAGAAAAAGACTCAGGAGATGTGATTAATAAGTCTTTAAAAGATGCTAAAATCAGAGAAAAGTTTGGGGTTAATATCGTTGCGATTAAAAGAGGAAAAATAACAACATCAGAAATCACAGGTGATGAAAAACTCAAATTGGGAGACGTTGTCTATGTTGTCGGGAAACCTGCTAACCTTGAAAAATTCGAAGAGGAGATAGAGATAGTTTGATTCTATTTTGAGTTTTCTAAAAACTGAATTCTAGACACCTTTTCTAAAGCTGATCGATTCTGAAGACTGTTGATGTTTTCCAAAATGGAAACCTTCTCACGTGCTGTCAAACGCCAATTGAGTGAAGCCCTTTGAATTTCTCTTTCTTGCTGACTCGCTTCTGAATTTTGATCTAACAGCCCCCTATCTCTCAAAAAATCAGTTGTAGAATATTCAAACTCTATTCTATCCAAATCAAAAGGTAACCATTCCTTATGCTTGTTGTATAAGACTTCATTATTGAGCGTCTGTACATTATCCCAATTGATGTAGATATTCTTTAATGGGGTAGCTAGTTTTTGCAGAATGGTTGGGGGTAATTTTGGATCGATTTCTGAAAATTTTTCAGAATCTCTAATGCTTATCAAAGTAACTCCAGAAGTATGATCATTTATCCATTCTTTGAAAACATGGAGAAACCTCAAAGCATCCTGCATTCCAAAATTATCAGATAAGCCCGAGTCCATCACTTCCATCTGAGGAGTGGATGGCAACTGAATGTGGGGAGTGATAAAAGGAAAAGTCGCTCCCATTCTCAAGGCACTAATAAAGTGAAGATTATCAGCATCTTGATGATAAAAAAAACGCCTGAAATCTATCCCTTGACTTTTTTCATTTGGACCTTCTATTCTTCCTAAAGATACTCCCATATAGCTGATAGAATGTGGTGAAATCAATAATTTCCTGCCATCATTAGTAATAAGAGGAGTAACTGGCAACATTGGAATCAGACTTTGTTCTTCTGGTTCACGATATGCCGAAATCGGCTTATTTAATACACCTTGAGTATTGATGTTAAGCTGCTTTTCAAAAGCAAACCCACGATCTTGGAGATACTTACGGCCATTGTACTCATGATATTGATTTCGTATAACTAGATCATTTACGAGTAAAGTAAAGATAATAGGGTTGAGATTATCCGAAGATATTTGATCTAGATATTTCTTATTCATGGGATCGATATCTTCTCCTAACTGTTTTCTCAAGTATAATTCCCTGAAAAACGCCGCGCCTACAGTACCTCCTGACGCACCTGTGATCAACTGTGTGTGCTTGAATGCTTGTTCATCTGATACATTTTGGATCTGCTGCAGTACATGTAATGTCCAAAGTGCTGCCCTTTGACCTCCTCCACTTGTAGTGATCAGTAACATTCTAGGCTTACTACCCTTTGGAAATTTTGCTTTCCAATTTTCCAATATACGAAGTGTATTATCCCTGTCTTTTTGAAGGGTGTCTGCATGTAAATTCCGCTCCAAAGTAGCAATATTGTAGAATGCGGGCTCGATATCATAATCTAACCCAATAGCTGCATGAGGTCTATTTAAGATCGGCGAATTAGAGAAGGAGTTGAATAAAAGGATGAATAAAAGGATGATTAAGGTAGAATATTCTCTCAACCAAAAAGCTACTGCTCCAACCAACATGGTGACAATAGCAAAGAGCAAAGTTGCGCTAGTCGCTGCTGGGATTTGCAATAATGGATAATCTCTAAAAAACCCTAAGAGCAAGATCAAACTGATCAAAACAGTCTGAATGATAAACAAATTAAGATGATTTTGGTCAAAAACTCGAAGTAGTTGGTAAGGCTTGAATTTGGATAGATCCCTTCTTACCATCTCGATTCGAAACCTATAATCTATATAGTCAAGTACTTTATCTTTGGCATCTTTACTTTCTTGAATGCGCTTGAGCATATTTGCTCTGGGGATTTTTGAGCGCTTCAATCTTTTTTCAACAGAATCAGCAAATAGAATAAAAAAATCTTTGTTGGTAAATCCGAAATAAAGAAAAATCAAGGTGTAAATCAGCAGTGATCCTCCAGTGAAACCTATAAAATATTGAAAAACCTCTACTTTATCGTGTTCATTGTCTAGTTGAAAACTGATAAAGCTGTAAAGATAAAGAATGTAAAAAGCCAGAGGAATGATAGAGTTATTGATACAAAACTGAATGAATGGCCGTGGAATCACCGCCAAAAACTTAAATTTTGCCCCATCAAGAATATAGGTAGTCATATGAAAGGACATGGTGAAAATACCCAAAGCAACGCCCATCAAAAAAAATCCTTGCCAGCTAACTTTATTGAGATATTCGGGATCAAGAAAAAGGTAAGGAATACCTAAGACTGAGCCAAACTTCTGTAAAATAATTAAGGACAATATAACCCAGAGTGATAGTAAGGCAAGATTTTTCCTTAGATGAAGGATCAAAAGTTGAATAGGGAAGCTATAATAGATTTTATTCCACATAGGTGATTATTGACAGAAATATACGGTATTTCTCCTGAAATCTACAAGTCTACGCGACTCAAGGAGTGTTTAATAAATTTTACGGCAAATAGCCCTATTCTGATTGTGGCTTTTGTCAATAAAGCTTACCTTCGCAGGCATAAAATTAAAATATTATGAGAGTTTGGTTCCTGTGTAAAGTAAAATACGCCAAAGAAAACGAAGAAGGCTTATTGAAAAATGTTTCAGAGCAATATTTGGTAGATGCTGTATCATTTACAGAGGCTGAAGCTAGGATCTATGATATGCTAGGTTCCGTCATCCGAGGGGATTTTCAGGTAACCAATATCAGTAAGAGTAACATCGTTGATGTGTTTTTCTTTGAAGACATCGATGTATGGCATAAGTGTAAAATCACTTATATCATTACAGACGCCGATAGTGGAAAAGAAAAAAAAGTCACCCAGTTTATGTTAGTGACTGCACATGATGTCAAAGAAGCATACGATCGTATCTATGAAAGCTTAGATAATATGTTAGTTTCATTCAGAGTTCCTGAAATTACAGAAAGCCCAATAGTGGAAGTATTTCCTTTCGAAAAAGATGATGAAGAATTACTCCCTCCTCCAGCAGCCAATCTCAAACCTTTAAGTGAAGTAAAGGCTGATCAAGAGAGAAGAGAGGAAATTAGAAGAACAAATCTACCTGTAGAAGATACAGACGAAGAGGTAGCTGATTTGATCCAATATAAATCAAAGGAGACCGAAGGTGATTTGAAAGAAGAATAAGACTTAATTCAAAATTTAAAGTCAAAGGCTAACCCTGTATCAAGAGTTAGCCTTTGACTTTTCACTACCTTAATATCACATTCCTAAGCTCTCAATTGATTATCTATTACAAATTGGATTAAATCCTCCACTGGAATCCCAGCTCTTTGAGAAGCATCACTGATATCGTCTCTACTGACTTGTGCTGCAAAACTCTTGTCCTTCAATCGCTTTTTGACTCCTTTGATTTCCATTCCATCATACCCTTGTGGGCGCATCAATGAATATGCATGAACAAAGCCTGACAATTCATCAAAAGCATATAGCATTTTATCTAGCTCAGAAACAGGATCTACACCAAAATACCTTGGGCCATGAGAAGCAATAGCTTTTATCATCCTTGGGTCCTGATTTCTTGCTTCCAGTTCTTCAATGATTTTCTTACAATGCTCATCTGGCCATTGATCCCAGTCAGCATCATGTAAGAGTCCTGATAGGTGCCACATATGTCTTTCTTCCTGCTCTAAGGCTTTAGATTCTGCAAATTTTTTCAACAAATGACCAACTTGTTGCATGTGAAATAGCAACTTCTCGTTTTTGACCCAATCTCTTAAAAGATCCATTGCCTGATGCTCTGACATAAGGTTTCCTAGATTATCAGGAGACCCAAATTCAGTCCTATTTAGTGGGTGAGTTAATTCCATCTTGGTAAAATTCAAATTATTTATTTTAAATACATATTAATGTATTTCATAATATTTATTTTGTCTTTTGTTGTGTATTTTGTAATTTTAATTATTACTTTTGACCCATAACTTAGCCGCTTATGACAGCAATTGACCAAAATATGATCTTTGCATCCAATTATTTTTATTTTATTCAATTAGATCAAGATGGTGTTTTGCAAAATGCAAACCCAAATCTTAAGTCACAGCTTACTCTTTTTCCCAATTCATTAATTGGTCAGAGTTTTGAAGAAATTCTTTTCCCAAAGGATTTTTCAAATTATCAAAATTTACTCAAAAATGCATTAGAAACTGGTCAAAGAAATTTCAAATTAGACCTAAGAAAGATGAAATCAGATGGGTCTGATTTTCATTGGACAAGATGGGAGTTTACTATTGAAATTGATATCGAAGGGAAAATCGATGTATCTGGAATAGGTCATGATATATTAAAGAATAATGAAAAGACTATAGAATTTCCAAATTTCATCTATGAGCATCAAATCAAAAATGAAATTATGGAAGGACTATTTGAAGATAATTTGATTGGGTTTTGGTTATGGGACATTGAAAACCAAAAGGATCAACTAAGTGTATCTCTCAAATATATGCTTGGCTACGATTATGAAGTCGAAGGAAAAGCAGAAGTAAAGTGGCAAAGACATATTTATTCCCAAGACAAGAATAAAGTACTCCAACAGTTGGAAGACCATTTTACCAGTTATGGAAAAATCCCTTTCCACAGTGAAATGCGAGTAAGAACCTTATTAGGGAAAGAAATTTGGGTAATTGCTTATGGAAAGGTGATCAAATGGAATAATAATGGAAAGCCTGTCAATATGGTTGGTTGCTTTTTTGATATCTCTGAAAAAAAGAAATCAGAAGCAATTTTAGAAAAACAAAGTCAATTTCTCAAAGAACTTACTTTCAATCAATCTCATCTCATGCGTTCTAAGTTGGCTAACATCATGGGTATACTAGAAGTTATGCAGCCAAAAAAGAGTCCTGAGGAACTCCCAGAACTCTTAGCTCTATTAAAGGAAGAAGCTTTCAAACTAGATAAGGCATTGCAAGATAGCATTCACTCTTCTAGTTCATTGAATCAAAGGAATCTAGAAAATAATGATTAATTGGCTAATCTCACATTCAATATAAAACCTCTATTCTCCCATTTGAATACAATTTCTCCTTTTTTGTCTTCCTTACTTACTACTTCAAATTTCAGTTGCTCTTCTGCTTCTTCCAGTACCAGTAATGGAATTGTAAACCTTGCCACGTCCTCAGCTTCATTATAATCATCAGCTAGATGCTGTTCGAAGTTGGTATTGAGAATCACTATCCAGCTGTCTTTTTCCGGAATAGTAAATAGTGCATATTTCCCTGCCGGTATCACTTCCCCCTCAACCTCAAGATCTTCATTGAAAGAAATACTGGTAGCCGAATGTGCCCCAGTCACCCATACTTCACCAAAAGCAACTAAGCCTCCAAAGATCTGTCTTCCTCTTACACTAGGGGCAGAATAATCAATATGCACATGGTTAGAACCGATATTGACCATGGCCGCAGTCCTCGGACTTTTGGAATTGGAGGTACCTGAATGGGCGCTGTGGTCATGCTGAGCATGTTCATTTGCATTAGCTTCCTTCTCCTCAGTCTTGTTGGAAGTACAGGAGATGGATAATAATAGAGCGGCGATGATTATTTTATTTTTCATGTTTTTCAGTTTAAATACACTTTTTAATTATATAAATATTAGTTGATATTTAGATATTAGGATATTGCATAAGACTCAATATCAAAGTATCCATGAATATCAATCAATATCTTAACCCTATCAACTACTATTTTTTTGATTATTGAAGGTTCCCAATATTTTATCGGACGAATATCCTAATATCAACAAATATCAAAGAGTATCCTTTTTAATGCTGATGCCCGACCTGCACCTCAGGCTTATTGTTAGAAGAAGAAGTCACTCTTTTCCCTGGCTGATATGTTTCCTTTACTTCACCGCAAGTCAACATCATATCACCAAAGTATGGATTTCGGATTTCCTTTTCACTGCTTAACCAGTAAGCACCTTGGTCTTTAAAGGCCATGGGACAATATTGCCTGTAAATGGTATCTTCAACAACGCCGAAATATTCGACAGCTTCGATCAAATTATCAGACAAGGTTTCAAAATGCTTCCTTTGCTCTTCCACATCTGAAGTCTGAGTGATTTTATCCAAACTGCTTTGGATAGGTCTCAACAAATCCATCCAGATATCATGGGCTTTGCTATCTAGCAACTTCATGTCAACTTTTGATAAAGTTGACTTTGCAGGGGAAATGGTATTCTGAGTGGCTTTTGCATCTGTTTTTACCAAAGCATCCTTGATAGGCAAATAGCTTTCAACAAAGGCAGTCAATTGCTTCCTGAATGCTTCCGGTGTATCCAAGGTCTTCACTTCAGATCGTGTCATCATGCTGTAATTTCCGCTCAATTGGGCTGCCGCATCAATGGCAAAAACTCCATTACTGACAATTTGCTCACCTTCCTCTACGCCAGACAAGACCAAGTAGTCATCTCCAACCCTAGCTCCGATTTCAATCTCCCGCATTTCAAATGCAGGTGCTTCTTTGTTTCCAACTTGTACATACACCACTGATCTAGGTCCTGTCCAAAGAATCGCTGTCTTGGGAATCATCAAGCCAGACTGACCTGCCTGAGAAGTGGAAATATTGGCTGATACAAACATCTCTGGCTTCAGTTCAAAGTTCCGATTAACCGCTTCTGCCCTGATTCCCACTGTTCGGGTATCTGGATTCAACACCGGATCGATGTAAGTAACTTTGGCTTTGAATTCCTTTCCTGGATAGGCCGACACCGAGAAACTCAAATCATCCCCTTTGCGGATCGCTCCCAAATCAGATTCATAAGCATCCAACATGACCCAAACATTACTCAAGTCCACTATTTCAAAAAGGGCGGATCCTCTACTTACAAAATCCCCAACCGAAATATTTCTGGCTGTCACTACCCCAGCTACATCAGCAAAGACATCAAACTGTGTCTGAACCTGCCCCGAACTTTCTATCGCAACAATCTGCTCTTCTGAAATCTTCCACAACCTCAATTTCTCTTTGGTGGCTTCATAAAGTGCTGGTTGCCTATCCTTGATTTTGGCTGTTTCCAAAAGTTCCTTTTGGGCATTGACCAATTCTGGAGAGTAAAGTGTGGCCAACTTTTGTCCGTGCTGAACTTCCTGCCCAGTAAAGTTGATAAACAACTGATCCACTCTCCCTGCATAATTGGCTGTAAGACTTTTTACACGTTGCTCGTTGGCTTGGATTTTTCCGCTCAGGGTGAGTTTTCCTGAACCCGACCCTGACTTGACCCTCGTCGTCTGTACATTGGAGAGCGCGACGGCTTCAGGAGTTATTTCCAGCACAAAAGGACTGGATTCTCCGCTCTTTTTATTGCTGACTGGAGTAAGTGCCATCCCACAAAGCGGACATTGTCCAGGTTCATTTTGACGGATCTGAGGGTGCATGGAACAAGTATATTCGACACCGTTTTCGTCAATATGCGTATGCTCGTGGTCAGGATGTTCTTCCCCTCCCCCACGGACCAACCAACCCACTACAGCGCCAAAGAATAGGCAGCCGAGGATTACGATTAATATTTGTTTATTCTTGTTCATTATCTTGTTTGAAAATCTAGCATTAATTCATTTTATTAATAGATATTGGATACTAACTCCCAATATCTCAATATCAATTAGTATCAATGAGTATCATTTAATCTCCAACAATATCATTTCAAATCCCTATTAACGTTTCAACCCTAGCAAACTGAATTTCCCTTTCAATTTTCGTATTCAGCAAATTCAACCGGAAGTCCAGGAGTTCACGTTGAATGCTGAGTATTTCCTCGAATGAACTACCCTCAGTGGCATATGATGTCACTGATAGTTCCATGGTTTGCTCCGTGATTTCAATTTGTTCTTCCAATAGTTTGATTTTTCTGTCGGCATCTTTGATAGAGACTAGAATAGTTTCGAACTCAGTTTCCAGGTTTCTTTGCAGGTCTTCTTTCTGTCTTTCGTTAGCTTCCCAATAAAGCTTGGATTCGGCTTCCATGGCCTTGTATTTTTTACGGTAAATCGGCAAGGATACGGTTGCCATAGGCATGACCATATTGTTTCCCATTCCGGCCGGCATATAATCCATACCATTACCTCCACCAATCATACCTGATTCAGGCCTTGGAGAAAACATCATATAATTTAACCCTAGTCCAAACATGGGTTTACCTTCTAATTTGGCCATTTCTCCTTGCTTTTGGTATACCAATCCTTCTTTTTCCAGCATCAGCAACACGGGGTTGGTTTCCAAAATATTTTCCAACATGGATATTTCCCAACCCATTTCTTTTTGGGTAGAAACATCTGTTTCAATGTTTACCGGCTCGTTTTTGTCCCTGCCCAAAAGTTGGTTGAAGCGAACCATTAACGGCCTTTTATCTACCTCCAACTGTTGTAAATCACTTTCCAAAGCCTTGATCTGCACTTGCAGTCTAAGCACATCCGTCAACTTTCCTGATCCAGACCCTGAACCCATACTGGACATCGAAGAACCATTTCCGGAAGATTGATTCATTCCCGAAGAACTGCTAGATCCTCCACCCATGCCCATTCCATTATCACTTCCTTCCTGACTTCTCCTGGAAGGACTTTGGACTGCAGATGATACCGATGATACCGCTTCCGATGTATTTCCACCTTGGTAGCGAATGATGGCCAATTCCTCCAAAGACTTCAATATTTGCAAATTAGATTCGGTAATATCAATGGTGTTCTGCAATTGTTGTATTAGAAAATAGGTTTCTTTTACCTGAAAGAGCAGTATATTCCTTTGCTGCCTGAATTCCTCGTATTTGGCTTCTGCCATTAGCGTTGCTTCATCCTTTTGCGTTTTCAACATCCCAAACCATGGAAACATCTGCATCACCGAAGCCTCTGCCCGCTGATTCCCCATCAACAACTCCATTGGCCTTGTGAAGACTCCAATGTTTAATTGAGGGTTTTCAAGGGTGACTTGATTTGTTTTTTCCAAAGAAGCCTGATATCCTTTAAATGAAGCTTGGAGGGCAGGATTGTTCTCAGCAGCTTCTTCGAGATATTGATTTAGGGATTGGGAATTGGATAGAAATATGGTTGAAATAAATAGAAATATGGTAGATATAACATTTAGCATCCAACCTTTATTTAACAATTTAAAGCTTTGGAACGCATTAATTTTCTTTGGGAATAAATTGAAATATAAAGGAAATATAGTGGATATATGCCTTAGCATTTTTCTCAATTTAAATTGAACTTGACCAAGCTCTGAGATTGAACTATTTTTATCTTTCATTATTTCCTCCTCTTTTTGAATCGTAGGTTTTTGAAATTGTATTATTTAATTTAATCTGAAGTGGTTTATGAATTTGACAGATTTCATCCCATTCCTCAGTAGTAACTTTCCCTCTTTCAAATCCAAGATCTAACCAATGCTCCTTACCTTCAGACAAAGAAGCTCTTGCAATAAAATAGAAACGCATCTTCTCCAAATAATGGTACCTCCCGTACCCCTCTGTAATGTTAGCCCCCACAGAGTCAACAGATTCCAACATTTGATCACCCCAAACCTTTTTATCTTGGTAAGAAAGTCGACTATAAATCTTCCAAGCTATAGCGGAAAGTTTTCGAGATAATTGATAAATCTCCAGATCTTTTAATGGAATAAATTTCTTTTTATCCTCCATATTTCTTTAAGTTTCGCACCAGCATATTTCAACTATATTTCACGAAGTATATTTCGCCGAAGGCATATTTCAATCTTATTTCACAAAGTATATTTCTACTTTATTTCGCTTCAGCATATTTCAACTTTATTTCCTGATATTTCCCATAAAGCACCGGAACAATAAACAGAGATATTAAAGCTACGGTCATCCC
This sequence comes from Belliella buryatensis, assembly GCF_900188245.1. GTDB lineage: Bacteria > Bacteroidota > Bacteroidia > Cytophagales > Cyclobacteriaceae > Belliella > Belliella buryatensis. The sequence continues at coordinate 66,250 of NZ_FZOK01000014.1, forward strand.
CCCAAAAGCTGGAATTGCCATTGGGATCATGATGTCAGAACCTCTTCCTGAACTCGTGAGAACTGGCAATAGAGCCAATAAAGTAGTAGCTGAGGTCATCAGACAGGGCCTTACTCTTTTCAGGCCAGCTTCCAAAACTGCTTTTCGGACTTCCTTGACATTCTCAGGCTGGATTCTTTCAAAACTTTGCTTCAAGTATGTCCCCATCACTACCCCGTCATCTGTGGCAATACCAAAGAGGGCAATGAAACCTACCCAAACTGCCACAGAAAGGTTGAATGTCCGCATTTGAAAGAGCTCCCGCATGTTGGTTCCCATGAAACTGAAATCAAAGAACCAACCTTGACCATATAACCAAAGCATCAGAAAACCTCCCGAAAAGGCCATGGCTATGGCTGAGAAAATCATCAAGACCATGGCAGTAGACCTAAACTGCAAGTACAGGATCAAGAAGATCACCGCTAATGAAAGAGGAATAACGATCGCTAGTCGCTTTTCAGCACGGATCTGGTTTTCGTAGCTTCCAGAGAAGGTATAGGAAACTCCTGCCGGCACTTCCAATTCTCCAGAATTTATCTTCTGTATAATAAAATCCTTGGCATTATCCACTACGGTTCCTTCGGCAAAACCATCTCTTTTATCAAACAGGACATAGCCCACCAAGAAGGTATTTTCGCCTCGAATCATCATCGGACCTGGACGGTAGTTGATTTCTGCCAATTGACCCAAAGGAATCTGAGCACCTGTGGGTGTGCTGACCAAAATTCGTCTCAAAGCCTCCGGATCGTCCCTGTACTCCCTGGCATACCTGGCCCGGATAGCATATCGCTCCCTTCCTTCTACCGTGGTACTTAGCGTCATACCTCCAATAGCCACTTCTATAAATTCCTGCACATCGGCAATATTCAGCCCGTACCTGCCCAATTGGGTCCTGTCCAGATCGATTTCCATATATGGCTTCCCCAAGGACCGGTCAGCAAATACGGCCTCAGCTTTGACAGAAGGCACTTCTTTGAGCAGTGATTCCAGTTTGAGACTGAAATTCTCAATTGTCTCCAAATCTGGCCCATAGACTTTCATGCCCATTGGCGCTCGCATACCTGTCTGCAACATCACCAATCGGGTTTCGATAGGCTGCAACTTTGGCGCAGAAGTTACTCCAGGAAGGTTTGAAGTACGGATTTGTATTTCATCCCAGATATCATCCGGCGTTCGGATTTCATCCCTCCACTGACGGAAATACTGTCCTCTTCTGTCATCGGGAACCAAGTATTTGGAAATATTCCGAGATACAGTCCTCCTTTGGGCTTCTTCCATGTAATTCTCGTCATCATCCCAAATAGCACCATCGCTACGATCATACCACCAGTATTTATCATTGACCAGTACCTGATAATTACCGTCTCTATTGACCTTGAACCTGAGTTTGCGGGCATCATCATCTTGCAGGTACTCGGTTTTGTAATTGATGATGTTTTCGTACATGGACATAGGCGCAGGATCCAATGGGCTCTCTGCTCTTCCAGCTTTTCCAACCACCATTTCCACTTCTGGAATCGCCTGCACCAGCATATCCAGTTGCTTGACAATCTGCATATTGGCCTCCACTCCTGAATGTGGCATGGAAGTCGGCATCAATAGAAAAGACCCCTCGTTCAATGCAGGCATAAATTCTTTGCCCATCCCCGGAAGTGCATGTGTAAGTCCAGACCATACAGAAGTAGTCCGTATATTCCAGCCTACTTGATCAAAACCCTTGGCGACAAAGCCAAAAATGCTATTGAACCCTAACCAGACATTTGCAGCAAAGAGAATGATCAATGCAGGAAGCAAAAGAAATACCCTCGCATGCTCCAGGCACCATTTCAACATGTGGGCATAGAAGCGGATAAATAAAGAGAAAAGTCCCAAAACCAAACCCAAGACTAAGGCAATGAAAAGAAAATTCACAAATACTGATTGCGTCAGTCCTAATGGCCTCCATTCAAAAGCCAGTAAAACGGAAACAGCCACGACAGCAATCAACATGGCTATCTGATTTTTATATTTCCCGTTTTGTATCTGCTTTGGAAAGAAATGATGGATCAATTGATTGGCTGCAAAGGCCAACAAAACCCATCCTGCCCAAGGGAAATAGAACAACAAAATCAAGCCAGCAAAAGCCATCAGGAAATTGAGGATGGTTCTATAATTTTTAGATTTGACTTTGGCTCCGAATACCCAATGGGCAAAGGCTGGCATAAATACCAAGGTAAAAATCAAAGCCGCTATCAAAGCGAAAGTCTTGGTGTAAGCCAAAGGACCAAAAAGTTTGCCTTCCGCTGCCTGAAGGGTAAATACAGGTAAGAAACTCACAATCGTAGTCATCACTGCAGTCAGGATTGCCGAACTCACTTCAGTAGTTGCTTCATAGATGACCTGAAGTTTGGTTTTTTTATCCCCTGATTCTTCGAGATGGCGGAGAATATTTTCATTCAGAATAATCCCCAAATCCACCATGGTTCCTATAGCAATGGCGATACCCGACAGCGCTACAATATTGGCATCCACCCCTACATACTTCATCATGATAAAGCACATCAAAACAGCCAAAGGCAAAAGTGCAGAAATCAAGAGGGAAGCCCTGAGGTTATACACCATCACCATGATCACAATGATGGTAATCAGGATTTGAAGACTGATGGCTTCATTGAGGGTGCTCAAGGTTTCTTTTATCAGACCCGAACGATCATAAAAAGGCACTATGGTCACTTTAGAAACCGTACCATCTTCCAGTGTTTTGGTAGGAAGACCTGGAGAGATCTCGTCGATTTTGGCTTTGATGGCATCGATGACTTGTAAAGGATTGTCTCCGTATCGGGCCACCACTACCCCACCGACTGCTTCCGCACCTCCTTTGTCCAATATTGCTCTTTCAGCACGGCTTGCAGGCCCGATGTTGACTTTGGCGATGTCTTTGATGCGCAAGGGAACGTTGTTGCTCACCTTTACCACAGCTTTCTCAATGTCTTCTAAGGATTTCACATAGCCTAGTCCTCGGACGATAAACTCCACCTGATTGATTTCCATGGTATTGGCACCAATGTCCAGATTGGATTGCTTGATGGCGTTCATTACCTGCATCATGGAGACATTGTGGGCTTTCATGGCTACAGGATCGAGGTCAACTTGGTATTCCTTCACATGACCGCCGATGCTGGCCACTTCTGCGACACCTTCTGTGCCTGCGAGACCATATCTCACATAATAATCCTGGATACTTCTGAGTTCGTGCAGGTCCCATCCACCTGCCGGATTCCCATTTTCATCTCTGCCTTCAAGCGTGTAAAAGTACACCTGTCCCAATCCGGTTGCATCCGGTCCAAGTTTGGGTTGAACACCCTCGGGAAGGAGCCCTGATGGCAAAGAGTTGAGTTTTTCCAGAATCCTTGACCGGCTCCAGTAAAACTCTATTTCCTCTTCGAAGATGATATAGATGGAAGAAAAGCCAAACATAGAAGTGCTTCGGATGGATTTCACCCCAGGCATACCAAGTAGTGAAGTAGTCAAAGGATAGGTAATCTGATCTTCGACATCCTGAGGAGAACGTCCCATCCAATCGGTAAAGACGATCTGCTGGTTTTCCCCGATATCTGGAATGGCATCTACTGGTACAGGGTCGTTGGGCAGGAAGCCAGTGTTCCAGTTGAATGGAGCCGTCACTATCCCCCAAGCCACTACAAGGACCAAGAGAATTACAGTGACCAGTTTATTTTCAAGAAAGAATTTAATGATATTATTTAACATAGGTTCATCCTTTGAGCTAATCTTGGCGGTGGATACTTATGGATATTTATCCCGATTTTATCGGGATTGGATATTGTTAGATATTGGATCCCAAAACAAAACTTTGTTTTGTTAAAGAGGAGAAATTACGGAAAGATCTGGGCTAGACCTGTCAGTTTTTAAAAACCTGACAGGTCTTCGAATTGGATCTACAAATTACAAGAAATCTAATTGAATCTTTGTGCCTTGGTGCCTTCGTGGCAACCCCTTTCTAGATAGGGTAAAAAATCATATCAGGAATACCTGACAAAAAATATAAATCGGGGTATTGTGTAATATCGGAGATGAGGAATCAGCAAAAGCTGTTCTCTCTGTAACGCCGTTGATTATTATGGACAATTCTACTTTAAGGGCGGGAACTACATGATCAAAGCCAAAAGGCTGAAAATTCAAAACTGTAGAGAGTTGCTGTTCAGTATTCGGAAGTTCCAAATTGGAAACATCATCACAGCAGCCTTGCATAGGGGTAGTGTCCTCACAACATGTTTTGTATTCTGCAAAAACGTTAACCCTTTGGAAATCACCACCGCAATAATGCATGGAATAGCTCAACCCTGCGTTGAAAAACACATAGAATACCAGGAGCGCTATTTTTATAAAAGACTTCACGGTGGATAGATACGCTACAAATGTAAGAAGGTTTTGGTAAGTAAATGTATAGAATTTTTGTTTGAATTAATAATGTATAGATTTTTGTATTGCCCTATTTTAAATATATTTAGACGATAAATCACTTTACTGCGTATGAAAACACCATTACAATTCATAATATTCTTTATAACAAGTGCATTAGTCATCCAAACTACTAAAGCACAGGTCGATCAAGGAGCAATAGATGCAACTGAGGCTTATTTCACCGCTAAAATGTGTGACGATTTTGAAACACTGATCAACTTAACACTTCCTGACTTGATTGATCAGGCAGGGGGACGAGATAGGATGATGACAGCTCTTTCTAAAATTCATAATAATCAAAGATCAAAAGGAATTCTTTTACAAGAATTCAAAATCAAAGAGGAAATTGAACAAACTAAAACTAAATCAGAAACTCATGTTCTAATTCCGACAGTTACAATCAGTAAAGTACCAGGAGGAACTGTCACAACTGAGAGTCACTTAATAGCAGTTGGTACTGAGAGTAATTCTAAATGGTATATTGTAGAAACCTCCTCTTTAAATGAGTTCAATATCCAAAAAGTGATCGCTAATTGGGACAATAGTATTATGCTTCCATTTAAGAAATCACCAGTTTTCAAAGAAGATAAGTAGCATTTTCAAGAGAAGTTCTTTTCAATCAAATCACTCTTATGTTGTTCTAAATAATCCAAATAGAGTTTACCCACAGGAGAAAATTTCCTTCCTTTGAGATAAATTAGATTCCATTGGGTCACTAATGGTAATCCTTTCACTGGTACAACTTTTAACTCACCAGACTTTAGTTCATTCTTAATTCCGATTAAAGGCATAATAGAGCAACCCATCCCAGCCAAAACTGCTTGTTTGACAGCTTCATTTGAGGTAAGCACTATCTTTTTTCTTACTGCCACTTTTCGTTCATTGAGGTAGCGCTCCATGGACAATCTGGTACCAGATCCTTCTTCCCTATAAATCAATGTAATATCCTCAAAAACTTGTTCGTCGAATACTTTTTTTGTCAAATCAAAATCTTTACTGGCAACCAGGCAAAGTTGATTTGGCATCAACTCAACCCCTTCTACATTAATAGTGTCAGGAAGAATGGACACCAAAGCAAAATCAACTTCATTAGCAGATAAGCTTTCAAGTACCTTGGCTTTATTGGTTACATCTAATTTAAGATCAACTTCAGGATGCTCTTTTAAAAAACCTGCTAAGAAATATGGCATCACATACTTTCCTGTTGATACTACAGAAATCTTAAGTTTTCCAGACATCAACCCTTTAAATGCCGCTGTTTTATAATTGATACCTTGTACCTCCTGAATAATTTTCTCAGTTGCTGCTGCTATTTCCCATCCAAAATCTGTAACTACCAACCTTCTACCGACCACTTCAGTCAAGGGGATATCAAATTGCTCTTGAAGGTTCCGCAATTGGATCGAAACAGCAGGCTGAGTCAAATGTAATTCCTCCGCAGCCTTTGTAATGCTGCTAGTTTCTGTGATCTTTTGAAAGATCATCAACTGATGAAGTGTATAATTCATAACTTATATTTATGTCAGAGATTAATAATATAAATAAAAATATATATTCAAAACATTTCAAATTTGCAACGTAAAAAAAAAAGAGAGGTTATGAAAAACAATCTTTTTCTTATTTGCCCTTTTAGCAATAGTGAGCAAATCATCAAAAAAGAGCTAAATCAAAACGCTTTCTTTATGACAGGAATGGGTGGTTTTTTGAGTTTTGATGATCTCAACTTCTGCGTAGAGCTAAATAGAATTCTTATTAATAATCAAATTGATCAATTCTTTCTGGTTCAAAACACCTCATGTAGATTTTTAAAAGAAGCTTTAGAAGAGGATTTTGAAGGAGAATATCCCGTACAAAAAATATATCAAAATTTGTATATAGATAATTTTTACGAACTCAAAACTCTGAAATCGGACTTTGATCGAAAAGTGCTTCTTGCACAAGCCATGATCAAGACTGTTGCAGAAAATCTTTTTGAAAACCCAATACTTAGCCAAAGCATTTCTAACTATGGGATAACCGTGAAGGGAAGTATAATAGACCCTGGTGAAAGCAAAATTTCAACTTTCAAACTAAATGAATCTATCAAATTCGTATGAATATCCAACTACTAATTGATAACCTCACCAATCCTGCCTTACTTTTTTTTATATTAGGAATTATAGCTGTACGCCTCAAAAGTGACTTAGAGATTCCTCCAAATTCCTCCAAGTTTATTTCTCTTTATCTCCTGTTTTCTATTGGCTTCAAAGGGGGACAAGAGCTAGCCCATAGCGAGTTTGAATTTACGATAATCTGGGCTGTGCTATTTGGGATTTTTATAGCCTCTGCAATTCCTCTATATACTTTTTTTATTATCAGAAAAAAGGTAGGTGTCGAAAATGCAGGAGCAATCGCCGCTGCTTATGGATCTGTCAGTGCTGTCACGTTTGTCACAGCTGTAACCTTTTTGGAAATTCAAGAGGTAGCATTCAGCGGCTACATGGTTGCCATCATGGCTTTGATGGAAGCCCCTGCAATTATCATTGGTATGTTATTGATAAAAGTTTATGGTGCTTCCAATGTTTTGGAAGTCAAACTTAAAAAAGTCATAAGCCATGCATTCACCAATGGTTCAGTGGTAATGATTTTGGGTAGTCTTTTGATAGGCTTCTTAGCCAATGACCACGAGGCAGAGGGGATTAAACCTTTTACTACAGATATTTTCAAAGGGTTCCTGGCCATTTTCTTACTTGATATGGGTATTTCCAGTGGTAAAAAACTCAAGGCATTTTTAGATTCTGGGAAGTCATTGGTTGTATTTGCTATTGTCATTCCTTTGATCAATGGTTCCTTAACAGCTTTGCTAAGTCAAGTAATTACAAACAATACTGGAGATCGTTTTATGCTAGCTATCTTAGCAGCCTCAGCATCCTATATCGCCGTACCTGCTGCCATGAAGATTGCTGTCCCTAAAGCAAACCCGGGACTTTTTCTACCAATGGCCTTAGCAGTGACATTCCCTATCAATATCACCGTTGGATTTCCAATTTATTATATCATTGCAGGACTATAGACATAGAAAAAAATCAGCCGAAAGGCTGATTTTTATAAACTTCTAATTTTCCATCTTGCTTTCAGATAGCCCCAAAGTAGCTTGGGGCTTATTGCTTTTTTCCTCTTGAGGCCTCCAACATATCCCACATTTCTTGAGGTATTGCTTCTAGATTGTTGAATTCGCCTGCACCTTGAAGCCACTCCCCTCCATCAATAGTCACTACCTCTCCATTGACATAAGCTGAATAATCAGACATCAAGTAAGCCGCTAGATTGGCCAATTCCTGATGCTCTCCTACCCTTCCCACAGGAACCTTCTTGGCAGGATCAAATTTCTTTACCAAATCACCAGGTAATAAGCGACTCCATGCTCCCTCTGTCGGAAATGGGCCAGGTGCTATGGCATTGGATCTAATTTTATACTTGGCCCACTCTACTGCAAGTGACCTAGTCATGGCAAGTACTCCTGCCTTGGCAGCAGCACTTGGGACTACATAGCCTGAACCTGTCCATGCATATGTAGTCACAATATTAAGAAATGTACCAGGTTGCTTGGCTGCAATCCACCTTTTGCCAGCTACCATGGTTACATTGGCAGTTCCTTTCAGTACAATGTCAATCACCGTATTAAATGCGTTGGTAGATAAGCGCTCGGTTGGGCTGATAAAGTTACCTGCCGCATTATTGAGCACGCCATCCACTTTACCAAACAAGGCATCTGCTTCATCAAACATAGTCTCCACTTGCTCCATATCCCTAACATCACATGCCACTGCCAAAACCTTTCCTCCTGTTTCCCTTTCCATTTCCTTGGCTGTCTCTTGCAAGACATCTAGTTTTCTGGAAGTGATTACTAAATTGGCGCCTAGCTTCAAAAAGTACAAGCCCATGGATTTACCAAGTCCTGTCCCTCCTCCGGTCACGACAATAGTTTTGCCCTTTAGGGCACCTTCTTTTAACATTCCTTCTGTGTAGCTCATATTTCTTCTTTTAAAAGATTTAATATATCAATTACTTCAAGGAAAAGAAAGAAAGCACTCACCTTTTGGCATCATTTTTTTTATACCCTAAAGACCTTAAATTCGCAGTAGAAATCTAACCCATGAAAAAACTTATTTTTCTTCTCTCCCTTGCTTCAATATTAGCATCATGTTCCAATGATGTAGAAAGAGCAATTACCACAGATTTACAAGTAGAAGGTAGAGAGCTTTTCCGAACATCTCTTGCTTTGGAAGAAGGTTTAAGATATGCTTTTTACAGTTTTGAAGAATACCAACAGGCGCTAACAGATACATTACCCGGATGTCCATTGATAGAAATATCTGAATCCGAACAAAAAGTCAAACTAACTTTTTCGAATGACCCGAATTGTCCAAGCCAAAAGGTAAGAAGGGCTGGAGTTATTAACCTAGACTTTTTCTACTTTAACCTAAGAGATCGAAGAGTTTTACTCAGGTATGAAGACTACCAAGTCAATGACTTCAAAATACAAGGAGAGCGAGTATTTGATTCTTTTTTCAATGGGGATAATCAAAACAGCTGGATGGAATCCTTTGAAGAATTGGTCATTTTAGATCAGTTTGATAATAGCACAAAAATCAATGGAAACTATGAGCATCAACTTTTGAAAGTGGATAATCGAATACAGTCCTTTACAAGCATTGGCAATCTTTCAGGTAGAAATCTTACAGGAAGACCACTGAAAATGACTCAAATCGCTCCAAGGCAATATGTGATCAACTGTTTAAATGAAGGATTTGTAATAGCCAGAGATGGAGAAGAAATTTGGGAAATCTTTAGAACGCCAGACAGGTCTCTGGCACACAGAATGACTTTTAGTATAGAAAACATTTGTGCCTCCAAGGTCGATATTCAGCTTTCTGATGGGCGGCTATTGACTTTTAATTATTAAAAAAGCTGAGCAATTGCCCAGCTTTCTTTAATATCTTACATTCATACTTTTTAGTACCTGTAATATTCTGGCTTGAATGGTCCTTCTGGAGTCACACCAATATACTCAGCCTGATCTTCGGAAAGTGTATCTAACTCAACACCTAATTTAGAAAGGTGCAAAGCAGCAACTTTTTCATCCAAATGCTTCGGCAATACATATACTCCTGGCTCGTACTGATCTGTATTAGTCCAAAGTTCTAATTGTGCCAAAGTCTGATTGGTAAAGGAATTAGACATTACAAATGATGGGTGACCCGTAGCACAACCCAAGTTCACCAATCTACCCTCTGCCAAGACAATGATTTCTTTACCATCAATGTTATATAGATCCACCTGAGGTTTAATTACATCCTTTGTCTTTCCATAATTCTTGTTCAACCAAGCCATGTCAATTTCATTGTCAAAGTGGCCAATATTACATACGATGGCTTTATCTTTCATTGCTCTGAAGTGAGGCTCAGAAATGATGTCTTTATTTCCTGTAGCAGTCACTACGATGTCCGCTTCTTTCACAGCATCTACCATTTTCTTAACAGCAAAACCATCCATAGCTGCCTGAAGCGCACAAATCGGATCAATTTCAGTCACGATCACTCTAGCTCCAGCACCTCTCAAAGAAGCTGCAGAACCTTTCCCTACATCACCATAACCAGCTACAACGGCTACTTTACCTGCCATCATTACATCAGTAGCTCTTCTGATTGCGTCTACCAAAGATTCTTTACATCCATATTTGTTGTCAAACTTAGATTTTGTAACAGAGTCATTGACATTGATAGCAGGCATTGGAAGCGTACCTTTTTTCATTCTTTCATACAATCTGTGAACACCAGTGGTAGTCTCTTCAGAAAGTCCTTTTATACCTGATACTAATTCAGGATAATGATCCAAAACCATATTAGTCAAATCACCTCCATCGTCAAGGATCATATTCAATGGCTGTCTATCTTCACCAAAGAAGATCGTCTGCTCAATACACCAATCAAATTCCTCCTCAGTAAGACCTTTCCATGCATATACAGAAATCCCTGCTGCCGCAATGGCCGCTGCTGCATGGTCTTGCGTAGAAAAAATATTACAAGACGACCAAGTCACTTCAGCTCCAAGAGCTACCAAAGTTTCTATCAAAACTGCTGTTTGAATAGTCATGTGAAGACATCCAGCAATTCTAGCCCCTTTCAAAGGCTGAGCAGCCCCATATTCTTCTCTCAAAGCCATTAAGCCTGGCATTTCTGCTTCAGCTAATTTAATTTCTTTTCTTCCCCATTCTGCAAGGGAAATGTCTTTCACCTTATACTTGATGAATTTGTCGGATTTAATTTCGGACATGTTTATTATTTTAATGAATTGATTTTCAAATTAGAACTCACAAAATTACAGCTTTTTTGACTCAAAAGAAAATTTGGAGATCACAGGAATTTAACCTCCTTAAAAGCATAATAGTTCTGAAGACCCGTCTCTTTCTCAATAATTAACCTTCCATCATCTTTTATCCCGAGAATCTTTCCTTTAAATTGTACTTGATCCTCAAAGTCCGCCAATTTTTGATATCTATACAATTTATTAAGGTACTGTTCCTTAATTATTTTTTTATTTCCTTTTTTTAATTCCAAGTAATAAAACTCGAGTTTTTGAATCAACTTCTCAAACAAAACGTGCTTGTCAAAGTCAAAGCCTGACAGATTTGACAAAGAAGTGGCAGTGTCAATTCGAAAATAGCGCTGATTGACATTCAGCCCTATGCCGATGATAGCAGATTCGATTTTATTTTGAGAAATGATATTCTCAATCAATATCCCTGCAATCTTTCCATCAACTTCATGGATAATATCATTGGGCCATTTGACTTTCAAGCCAGTGCTAATACCATCCAGTGCCTCTAAAATCGATATAGAAACCACCATATTCAGTTGAAATTGATCCATAGCCTCTAAAAATCTAGGCATGAGAATAATTGAAAAAGTAAGGTTTTTACCTTCTTGACTTTCCCAAGTATTCCCTCTTTGACCTTTGCCTTTAGTCTGATGGTCAGTGATGACAACACTACCTTCAGCCACCTTTTTATCTTTAAGCATTTCCATGGCCAATTGATTGGTCGAATGACAGTCTGGCAGATAATAAACATCTTTCCCCAGAAATAAGGTATTGGCAAGGATTTTATACATTTTTAATAGTTAATTTGTATTCCAATAGAGATATTTAAAAACTGCTAAGCAGCACGATTAAAGATTCAGTAAAATTAAAGTAAAAATATGACAGCAGAAGAGCTGAGTAAAGTTATTGTAAAAGGAATGGAAGAAAAAAAAGCTTCCAACATCGTGGTGATGGATCTTAGAGATGTAAAAAATTCAATGACAGATTTTTTTGTGATTTGTTCGGGTAATTCAGATACACAGGTAGAGGCAATATCAGATGCTGTAGAAGAAGAAGTCATCAAGACCAACAAAGAAAAACCATGGCGTGTCGAAGGTAAAAACAACAATCAATGGGTCTTGATTGATTATGTCAATGTAGTTGCCCATGTTTTTTTGAAAGATCAAAGAGGGTTCTTTGGATTGGAAGAACTTTGGGGGGATGCGGAATTTACATATATAGATTGATTTGAACTTTCAACCCCTGATTTCGTTTTACAAAAGTTATATACTGCAATAAATACCAAGCGATGAGCGAAAATAATAAAAACAAAAAATTCATACCTAAGACACCTCAAAAGCCAAATCTTCAACTTTGGTTGATTATCTCGGCTGTAGTTGTATTGATTGGCGTGACCTGGTTTCAGCAGAGAAGTAATGTCATCAATATCACTAAGAGCAAGTTTGAAGACATGTATTTGGCCAATGACGTGGCTAAGGTTATGATTATTAGAAATCAAAACAGGGTTGATATTACTCTCAATGAATCTGCCTTACAAAACGAAAGATATAAATCAGAACTTGAAGGGAATAGTCCTTTCTTTAACCCTGCGGGTCCTCATTATTCAGTAGAGGTCGCAAGTGCTGAAAAATTTGCTACAGACTTTGAAGAACTTGAAGCTAAAGTTCCTGAAAATCAAAGAATCGGCTACAATGTAAAAAATGAGGAGTCTTGGGGAAGTTGGTTTTCAAGTTTTGGATTCTTGATACTCTTATTTGTGCTTTTCTGGGTGATGATGCGCAGAATGGCAGGCCCAAGTGGACCGGGTGGTCAGATTTTCAATGTAGGTAAATCCAAAGCGCAGCTATTTGATGCGGAGAACAAGGTTAAAATTACATTTGACAATGTAGCTGGCTTAGATGAAGCAAAAGAAGAAATCCAAGAGATTGTAGAATTCTTGAAAAATCCTTCAAAATTCACAAAGCTAGGTGGTAAAATTCCGAAAGGTGCTCTTCTAGTTGGCCCTCCAGGGACAGGTAAAACCTTACTTGCCAAAGCTGTAGCTGGAGAAGCAGGAGTACCTTTCTTCACACTGTCAGGTTCTGACTTTGTTGAAATGTTTGTCGGTGTAGGTGCTGCTAGAGTTAGGGATCTTTTTAAACAAGCTAAAGAAAAGGCTCCATGTATCATATTTATTGATGAAATCGATGCAATTGGTAGATCAAGAGGTAAAGGTCAAATGCCTGGATCAAACGATGAAAGAGAAAACACATTGAATTCACTTCTTGTCGAAATGGATGGTTTTGGAACCGATACAGGAGTAATCGTCCTTGCAGCTACCAATAGACCTGACGTATTGGATTCAGCTTTATTGAGACCAGGAAGATTTGACAGACAAATCAGTATTGATAAGCCAGACATTGTGGGGAGAGAGGCAATTTTCAAAGTTCATCTTAAGCCAATCAAGACCATCGATGATGTAGATGCAAAAAAATTGGCTGCTCAGACTCCGGGGTTTGCAGGAGCTGAGATTGCAAATGTTTGTAATGAAGCAGCATTGATTGCAGCTAGAAGAAACAAAGAAGCAGTAGATATGCAGGATTTCCAAGATGCAATCGATAGAGTGATTGGTGGATTGGAAAAGAAAAACAAAATCATCTCTCCTGAAGAGAAGAAAATCGTTGCGTACCATGAAGCAGGTCACGCAGTTGCAGGCTGGTTCCTGGAACATGCTGACCCCTTAGTTAAGGTGAGCATAGTACCCAGAGGTGTTGCAGCTCTTGGCTATGCCCAATATTTGCCTAAAGAACAATTCCTTTATCAGACGGAGCAATTGATAGACGAAATGTGCATGACCTTGGGTGGACGAGCAGCAGAAGAGATCATATTTGGCAAAATCTCCACTGGTGCACTTTCTGACCTAGAAAGAATCACCAAAATGGCTTATTCTATAGTATCCATTTACGGGATGAATGATAAAATTGGAAATGTCTCTTTTTATGACAGTAAAGCTTCTGAATTCAGAACTTCAAAGCCTTACTCTGAGAAAACTTCTGAGACCATAGATGAAGAAGTGAGAAAGTTGATCACAGAAGCATATGAGAGAACCAAAAAGTTATTGATAGAGAAAAAACCTGAATTAGAAATATTAGCTAAGGAATTGCTTGAGAAAGAAATTCTTTTCCAAACAGACCTGGAAAAACTAATTGGCAAAAGGCCATTTGGTAAAGAAACTACTTATGAAGCATTTACTAGAAAAGTAGATGCAAATGACAAAGCTGCTGCTGAGAAAGCTGCCGCAGCGTCTGAAAAATCAATAGAAGAGACTACTCAAGTAGGAGAAAATAAAGATTAGTCTACGGGCTGATTAACCTTCATTTAAAAAGACCTCGGTATACGCCGAGGTCTTTTTAGTTTAATTAATGTGATTATCCGCAATTATATAAGTTTCTAAATGTTTCAAATATTATCACGCGGATAATCATCGTCAATGGTCGACGGTCAACAACTGATTCTAATGAGCTTTATACACTATTATCAATGGCTACTAGTAATAAAGCGGATATACACAATAGATATATATTAATTCAAAACATCCTTAGATTCTGAGAAGACAAGCTAATGACAAGTAATCGTCTAATCAGAAAACAAAAAAAAGCAGGATTTGGAGCCCGCTTTTTTATTGAAAATAACACTTTGATGTATTATTTTTTACCCCCTATTGTTCCTTTGGAACTATCTGAGCTACCAGAGTCATCTCCTGCAATAGTTGACCGCATGTCTGTATCAGACTTGATATTTTCCATTCTGTAGTAATCCATTATCCCTAAGTTTCCAGACCTAAACGCCTCAGAAATAGCTTTAGGAATATCTGCTTCTGCTTCGATAACTTTTGCTCTCATTTCTACAGATCTTGCTTTCATTTCTTGCTCCAATGCTACAGCCATTGCTCTTCTTTCCTCAGCTCTAGCTTCTGCTACTTTGAGATCCGCAGAAGCCTGATCAATTTGTAACTTAGCACCAATATTGGTTCCGACATCAATATCCGCGATATCAATAGAAAGGATTTCAAAAGCAGTACCTGCATCCAACCCTCTTTCCAAAACGAGCTTAGAAATTTTATCAGGATTCTCCAATACACTCTTATGATTTTGAGCAGAACCGATAGAGGTAACGATCCCCTCACCTACTCTTGCAAGAATAGTCTCTTCTCCTGCACCCCCTACCAATTGAGCTATGTTAGCCCTCACGGTCACTCTAGCCTTAGCGATCAACTGAATCCCATCAGCTGCTACAGCTGCGACATTTGGTGTATTGATCACCTTGGGGTTTACAGATATTTGTACCGCCTCAAATACATCTCTACCCGCTAAGTCAATGGCTGTAGCCTGCTTGAAGCTCAGATTGATATTGGCTTTGTCTGCTGAGATCAGTGCTCTGATCACATTGGGGACGTTACCACTAGCCAAGTAATGTGTCTCTAGATCATTGGTAGTCAAATCAAGACCTGCCTTGGTTGCCGTAATCAAAGAGTTGACAATAATACTTGGTGGCACTTTTCTGATCCTCATTCCTATCAATTCACCAATTCCCACTTTCACGTTAGAGAAAATTGCAGTGATCCACAGATTGACTGGAACAAAGTACAAAAACACAAATAAGAGTATCAGCGCGGCAAATGCTGAAAATAAAATGAATGCCGAATTAGTCATGTCCATAGTTTAACTTTTTACAATGATCGTATTATGCTCCAATTTAGTAATTATTAATTTCGTTCCTACTCTTATAAATCCTGAATCGGATTTTACTTCATATATTTTATCTAAAAACTCCGCTTTACCGATTGGTTTGATATCTGAAACAGCTATCCCCTCGATCCCAAGTTCCAAGCCTTCCAAGCGATTGTCAAATGACCTACTTTTTATCGTGTCTGCCAAAGCAAACTTATTCCATACTCCAGATCGAAAACTGTAAACAAGTGCAGAGAAATTCAGCAATAATGTAACTGTTAAAATTGCCCATGCAGTTCCTGTATCAAAACTCACAAAACCATAATAAACCCCGCCAGCTGATACCAGTAAACCGAAAATCCCAATGATTGTAGTCCCAGGCACAAAGAGGATTTCCGTCAATATCAAAGTCAGTCCAATCCCAAGAAGGGCTATAAGAATAAACCAAGTCATTTTAATTTTTTTTTGAAAATACGAAGAAAGTATAAAATACGAAGTATCGTGATCGTAAATATGATTGAGGATTTACACAACTTTGCCAGTAACTCTGTAAAAAACTAATTAGCTTAAGTATGATCCCGAGTCTTCGGGATTGAATCCCCTTGGACAAGTTACTTATTATTATCAGTTATTAGTCAATTATTTGCCAGGATAACTATTCTCTAAAAACAATTTTCAGTTTAGCTTCTGGTGTGAAATAGGAAATAGATATCATTGATAAGAAAAAAACCTCTAGAGTAGGCTCAAGAGGTTTTTGATTAATTTGATTATCCTTAATCGATACAGTAAAATGTATTAACAATTAATGCTTGCAAAAATCATTGACTGATGACAGTCAAAATTATATGAAGTCGCAAAGAGTATTGCAAATATTTTCTGAAATGAAAGTGGATATATCTTGTAAGTAATGTGGATGCTTAATATGCTCTTGCAAAAAGCACCCTCCCGTTTGAAGGCTTTCCAGTCAGAACACATGCTCCATTTTCTACTTTTTGATCTAAAGGAATACATCTTATTGTAGCCTTAGTGAGCTCTTTGATCTTTTCCTCTGTCTCAGTGGTTCCATCCCAGTGAGCCGATACAAACCCCGTTTTATTTTCTAAAACATCTACAAACTCATCCCAAGAGTTTACTTCTGTTGTCATTTGTGCTCTAAAATCAAATGCTTTTTGATAAATAGTACTCTGAATCATATCCAGCATCCCCTCTACATAGGCATCTATTTCTATTTCGCTAAGATTGACGGTTTCCTTTGTCAGCGTATCTCTTCTTGCGACTTCTATGGTATTGTTTTCTAAATCTCTTGGACCCATTGCAATTCTCAATGGTACGCCTTTGAGTTCATATTCAGCAAATTTCCATCCTGGCTTATGGGTATCCCTATGATCAAAATGCACAGAAACGCCTTTGGCTTTTAATTTAGCCATGATTTCTTTCGCCTTTGCTTCAATCCTATCTAATTCTTCATCAGATTTGTAGATCGGTACAATCACCACTTGAATAGGAGCCAATTTTGGAGGAAGCACTAAGCCATTATCATCAGAATGCGCCATAATTAAGGCACCCATTAATCTGGTACTTACACCCCAAGATGTGCCCCAAACGTGCTCTAAACCACCTTCCTTCGTTGCGAATTTTACATCAAAAGCTTTAGCAAAATTTTGCCCTAAGAAATGAGAAGTACCTGCTTGCAATGCTTTACCATCTTGCATCAAAGCCTCAATACAGTAAGTATCTTCTGCTCCTGCAAATCTTTCATTGGCACTTTTCACACCTTTTACGACCGGCATTGCCATGAATTGTTCAGCAAAAGTAGCATACACATTTAGCATTTGAACTGTTTCATCAATTGCTTCTTGCTTAGTTGCATGAGCAGTATGTCCTTCTTGCCATAAAAACTCAGTGGTTCTTAAAAACAACCTTGTTCTCATTTCCCAACGTACCACGTTAGCCCATTGATTGACTAGTAAAGGAAGATCCCTGTAGGATTGAATCCAGTTTTTGTAAGTACTCCAAATCACTGTCTCAGAAGTAGGTCTCACAATCAACTCCTCTTCTAGTTTTGCTTCTGGATCTACGATTACACTTTTACCATCTTCAGAATTTTTGAGTCGGTAATGCGTCACCACCGCACATTCTTTAGCAAAGCCCTCAACATGACTAGCCTCCTTGGAGAGAAAGGACTTAGGTATAAAAAGTGGGAAATATGCATTGCTATGACCTGTCTCTTTGAACATCCTATCTAGCTCAGCCTGCATTTTTTCCCAAATAGAATAGCCGTATGGTTTGATCACCATGCAACCTCTGACAGCAGAGTTCTCTGCAAGATCTGCCCTTTTCACTAATTCGTTGTACCACAAAGAGTAGTCTTCACTTCTTTTAGGCAATCCTTTGCTCATGATATTTGTTGATATAGAATTTCTAGTTATATTTCACCTCTAATTGAGGAGGGCAAATATACTTCAAAAATTATAACCCTCTTAGATATGACACGTATAATAGTGTTAGAGATAGTAAACAACAAGAAAATGAAACGATTACACACATTCTTAACGCTTGGAGCTTCTGCCATGATTGCCTTGTCTTCATGTAGTACAAGCTACAATGCCATGAGGGGTGAGACTGATGACCTCTATTTTATGGCTTCTGATGCAAGAATTGCAACAGAATTTGCTGTAAGCAACAACAATCCTCAGAACTTTAGACCTTTATCTGAAACTAATTCAGCGACATTTGAGCAGGAAAATTTCTCTGCTAGAAATGTTAATCCTGAGTTTATTGCCAGATATCAAGCTGAAAGCAATGCTACAGAAGAAGGTTCAGTATATTTTGATGATAACCAAGTAGCAGGAGAGAACAATCCTAATATCAACGTCTATAACAATTACTACAGTAATCCCGGAGGTAACTTCAATAGTTTTGGTGGCCCATTTATGAATCCTATGATGATGGGTGGGTTTTCACCTTGGGGCATGGGAATGGGAATGGGTATGTGGGATCCATTCTGGGGTCCAGGCTTTGGCATGGGTATGATGCCAGGAATGGGTTTTGGCTTTAGACCTGGTTTTAACATGTCTATAGGCTTCGGATTTGGTGGTGGATTTGGATTTGGAAATCCTTGGATGCGTCCAGGCTTTGGATGGGGCGGTGGATTTTATGATCCTTTCTTTGATCCTTTCTGGCCTGGAATGGGCTTCAACAGATTCGGTTGGGGCGGATTCGGTCCTGCTTGGGGCTGGGGCGGTGGATTTGGAAGACCAATCTACATTTTGCCAGGCAATGAATTTGCCAATAGACAAATTGTAAGAGGTGCTAGACCTACAAGAGGTTCGGCAATCGGATCTACAGGAACTAGAGGTGGAAATGTAGCAACAGCTCCTTCTACATCTAGAGCTGCAGCAAGAAGAGATGCCACTTCTGGTAGACAGGTGACTACATCGACTAGAAATGCAAGAACTGATTTTAGCTCTTCACAAAACGATTATTATAACAATTCAAGAAGTAGGACTGCTGCTAATACAAGCACAAGATCTGCTATTCCTTCTTCAAGAAATACCGGATCTGCCGTAATGGACAGAGGATCAAGCAGAGTTGGAAGTTCTAGTGCAGCACCTTCATACAGAACTGTAGCTCCAAACAGAAACACAAGATCTACCATGGGAACTACTCCTACAAGATCTTCCTCTCCGAGCTACAATAGAAGTGCAAGCCCTTCATACAACACTAGAACGGCACCAACTAGAAGTACTTATTCGCAGCCAGCGAGAACTACTTCGCCATCAAGAAGCACTTATAGTCCTCCAAGCAGAAGTTCTGGTGGAAGTATAGGTGGCGGTAGCGTAGGTGGTAGCCGAGGAGGCGGAGGAGCAGTTAGCTCTGGCGGTTCAAGAGGCGGTAGAGGAAACTAATAAACTATCTCTTATATATTCAAACACCCGAGTTATTTGACTTGGGTGTTTTTTTTATTATTAAAGTTTTTTCTAATGAATATTATCTTTTTTTCTAAACTTACGTTAATTAAAGAGTGTTAAGCATCATCTTTGTAAGATGCTTGAAAAATCAACCAAAATAATTTCTATGACATTTCTCAAAAAATTATTGATAGGTGGGGCTGTAGTTTCAGCTTTTAGTCTTAATCATGTAAATGCACAAACTAGTTTTCTCGATGACGCCCAACTTTTCAGTCAATTCAGATCAACAGGATCAGCTAGAATCAATGCCTTAGGCGGTGCACAAATGTCTCTTGGAGGAGATATTTCAAATATTCATTCAAATGCTGCAGGTTTAGGTTTCTTCAGGAGATCAGAGTTCTCCATTACTCCATCCTTTGCTGTGAATAATGCTCAGACCAATTTTCTAGGCCAGCTACAGGATGATAGAACACCTAATTTTTCACTTCCTAACCTAAGTTTGGTCATTGCCAAACCCAAAGGAGAACTTCAGCCAGGCTCATTCAGAGGTGGGACATTTGGAGTTAGCTTCAACAGGATCGCAGATTTCAATAACCAGTTTGGTTACTTTTCTGATATAAGAAATCAAAACTCTCTGCTTGATTTTTACATCAATCAATACACTGCTTTTGGAGAGCCACCTATTGGGGCTTCTGATGGCTTGGTTTTAGATATTGAATTGGTGCAAGGTAATCCGGGGACTGGATATTTCAAAGACCCTGAGTATGTCTTTGGACAACCGTTTGCTGATGAAACTATCATTACTGAAGGTGGTATAACACAAACCTCATTTTCCTATGGTGCCAATTTCGAAAACAAGTTGTTTATCGGTGGTGGCTTAGGCATCCATTCTGTAAATTTCTTTCAAAACAGGGTATATGGGGAGGAGTTCTTGGATGGAAATAATGTCAGGTCACTTATCTATTCCATAGAAGATAATACGAGAATCAATGGATTTGGAGCAAGTATCAATTTAGGTGTCATTTACAAGCCAATTGAAACAGTAAACCTTGGATTGAACTTCAAAAGCCCAACTTGGTATAGACTTAATAAAGAGGTAGATGCCAATATCATTGGTGAATTCTTTAATGAAAATGGGCAATTGACATTCACAGAAAGGGAATTCAGTAATGTTGAAATAAATACGACTACGCTGAGCACTCCTCTTTTATTGAGTGCTGGAGGTACATTCTTTGTGGGGAAAAGTGGATTTATCACAGCGGATATTGACTATGTAGACTACAGTCAAAATAGAATCAATTCCAGAGATTTTGACACTTCCTTTGACAATAGGGATTTAGCGACATTTTTAGGTTCTACTTTCAATTACCGCGTAGGTGGTGAATATAGATTTGATATTTGGAGACTGAGAGCCGGTTATGCCTACTATGGCGACCCCACTACAGACACCTCTTTTGATAGAAGTATGCAGCGCATTACAGGTGGTGTGGGTGTTAGATTGAGTAGAATGTATATTGACTTTGCTTTGATCAATTCCCAGTCAGACAATCTTTATAATTCTTACGCTATCATCAATAGTGCTAATCAAAATGTGGGACCATTCAGTGAAATCAGAAATAACATGACCCAAGGAATGGTGACAGTAGGATTTAATTTCTAAGTAAAGTCATCAGCTCAGACATCAAAAGCTCAGTGGAGGGATCCTCACCACTGAGCTTTATTTTTGCTTGCTCGTAATATGGCCCTCTGACTGCTATCAAATCTTTGAGTTTAAGGGTGATATCTCCAGCACTCATACCAAAAAACATGGGGCGCTGACTTGCTGAGTCTTTGGTCAGTCTTCTATGAATTGTTTCCAAAGGCACATCCAGAAATACAGCTATTCCCTTTTCATTGATCAGCTCCATATTGTCATTGAAGCAAGGTGTACCTCCACCTGTGGATAGCACAAAACCCTCCACATTTTTCAAAGCTTCTGTCAGATACTTGGTCTCAAGTTCTCTGAATTTCCCTTCTCCATCTTCAGCAAAAATATCTTTGATCAATCTCCCCTCTTCTTTTTCGATATGGTGGTCCAAATCAATGAATACAAAATTGAGTTCTCTGGCTAACTGTCTCCCAAAAGTAGATTTGCCTGAACCAGGCATTCCAACCAAGACTATTTTGAGCGGTAATCTCATTTTGATAAGAGGAGAGGGTTAAAGATGAAGGTAATTTAAATTTGGTATAGGGGGATTTAATACTATTATTATAGAAACTATTGACAGACATCAGATGACAGTCAATAGCTTTTGTGTTGAATGCGCAGATCATAGTCAAGAATTCCGCGAAACATTTCAACACTAATTTTAATTCTTACTGATAAGAAAGCGACTAATCATTTTACTTATAGAAAGATTTTACGGTCTCGGGAGATGGGGTGTTTCTGAAATGATATTTTTTCAAAACAGTCCCTTCATTGAGTAGCATCAATCCTGGATTAGAGCGCATGATTGTTTTCACTACAGTAGCATCTGCTTGGTAACCTATCAGGTTCCAATTTCGAGCAGTCAAGAAGCTGTTGATCTCCTGCTGTGAAGAAGCTGCTACAAATACAACTTCTATCTCTGATGCAGTAAGTCCGGCAATAATTTGATCAAATTCTTCCAAGTAATCGGTGTTGATTTTAGATAGATTGGTTACAAGGATCACTGCTTTTTTCCCAGTAAGTATTTCCTCTGTAAAATCACCTTCATCATTCCATACGGCAAAGTCAGAGATCTTTGGTAAGGCATCTTCATTTTTGAGCTTCATATCCACAAATTCATAATCACCTTCGGTAGGATATTGATCAAAAATGAATTCTTCTCCATTTTTTGTCATGATGTAACTGTATTCCAAGGGTGCGGAAGGTTGCATATTAGTTGGGATGTTCACACCTTCTTTGTAAGCTCTGAAGTCTATAAAGGGAAGATTTCTAATTGCAGTAATCGCTAAAGCTAGGGATAAAACCAATGAAATCCTGACTGACCAGGCCGCCCATGCTTGTGTGTTACTTTTGAGTTGATTCCGGAAAACAAAAAGAATCCCGATCATTACTAAGAGAACTATATCCTTGTAGAATGACTCCCAAGGGGTCAGTTTGATGGCATCTCCAAAACATCCGCAGTCTGTTACTTTATTGAAGTAGGCTGAATAGAATGTCAGAAAGGTGAAGAAAAGGATCATCAAGCCTAATGCCCAAACGGTGAATTTGAGTTTGTGCCCAAGAATCAGCATGATTCCCAAAACCACTTCAGCCACCACCATGACTACGCCTATCTCCAAAGCCCAAGGCTTAAATACGGTAAAAAACCCAGCGATGTCATAGGAAAACACATCAAAGTATTCTTCGAGCTTGATCGCTGTACCAACAGGATCATTGACTTTGATTAGTCCTGAAAAGATGAACAATCCACCTACGAGTAAGCGGATGATGTATAGTATTGCGTCTTTAAGCATGGTATCCTAATTTGATAAGGCAGAAAACTGCATAGTTGATCATGTCTTGGTAGTTGGCTTCAATGCCCTCAGAGACGATGGTTCGTCCTTGGTTATCTTCAATTTGCTTTACTCGATAAAGTTTCATCAAGATAATGTCAGTCATAGAAGAAACTCTCATGTCTCTCCAGGCCTCACCATAATCATGGTTTTTATTTTCTAAAAGGCCTCTTGTGGCATTGACCCATTGGTCGTAAATCGGTTCAAGCTCTTCATAGCTTAATTCCAACCTTTCATCCTCTACCATAGAAATTTGGATCAAGGCTATCAAGCAGTAGTTGATGATGCCTACAAATTCGTCAGAAATGGGATCATTGACTTTCTGATTGCCTTTATCTTGGATAGACCTGATGCGTTGGGCTTTAATGAAAATCTGGTCTGTAATAGAAGGGAGCCTTAGGATTCTCCAGGCAGTGCCATAATCAATTGTTTTCTTCTTAAAAAGTTCTTTACAAAGGGCAATAACTTGATTATATTCGCTCACGGTTTGCGTTTTCAAGGCAGTTTGATTTAATGGACAACTTATTCACTTCTTCTTCAGAAATCGAAGATAAATTATTTCCCCCAAAAATAACACTTCGGAGTAAAGGAAAGCTATTTTTATTGGATAGGCCTTGGGTGATGGGCATCATGAATATCACGCCAGATTCATTTTATGAAGGCAGCAGGATATCTCAGGACGAAGCTTTAATCTTGCATCAGGCAGAAAAAATGCTTGCATCAGGAGCAGACATACTAGATATAGGTGGATACAGTAGCCGGCCGGGAGCCATTGAAGTGAGTCTTGAAGAGGAAATGTCTCGCGTACTTCCAGCCATAGGGGCAATCAAACGTGAATTTCCTGAAGCGAAGCTTTCCATTGACACTTTTCGGTCCAAGATTGCTTCTTCTGCCGTCCAATGTGGTGCAGATTTCGTAAATGATATATCAGCTGGCACATTGGATCCTGACATGATCGAAACTGTAGGGAAGTTACAAGTCCCTTATATCGCCATGCATATGAAAGGAACGCCTCAGAATATGCAAAATCAGACAGATTATGATGACATTCTTTTGGAGATGATGAAATATTTCTCTGAAAAAATGAACGAATGCAAAAAAGCTGGCATTAATGATGTGATATTGGATCCTGGATTCGGTTTTGCAAAAACAATGGAGCAGAATTATTGGATATTGAGGAATTTAAGCTATTTTAAGACAATCCAAGCTCCAATGCTTATCGGGGTATCAAGAAAGTCAATGATCTACAAAAAATTAGAAATAAATCCTAGCGAAGCGCTCAATGGAACTACTGCCTTGCATATGGCAGCCTTGATGCATGGCGCTCAAATACTGCGTGTGCATGATGTCAAAGAAGCTAAAGAAACTGTAACCTTATTCAAACAACTTTACCCTTGAACTTACTTTTCAAAATAGGATTTTTAGAGATTTCCATTGTGAATATCATTGATATCACACTGGTGAGTATGCTTTTGTATCAAGTGTACAAGCTTCTTAGGGGTAGTGTTGCAATCAAGATTTTCTTAGGTTTTCTATCCATATACTTGATTTACTTGATGGTTAGTGCCTTGAAAATGGAGCTACTTTCAATCATTTTGGGGCAATTTATGGGCGTGGGTGTCATTGCCGCCATCATCATCTTTGCCCCTGAAATCAGGAAATTTCTTTTGATCATCGGACGTTCTTCTATCCTTTCGAATGAGAATATTCTTCAAGAATTGCTTTTTTGGAGGAAAAGGGAAACACAGGCATTCAATATCAATCCGATCATTGATGCTGCCAAATCCTTATCTGGGACTAACATGGGAGCCTTGATGGTGATTTCAAGGAATTCAGAATTAAAATTCTATGCTGAAAGTGGGGATTTGATGGATGCGATAGTCTCCAAAAGACTTTTGATTTCAATTTTCAATAAGTATAGTCCTTTGCATGATGGGGCGGTTATTATTTATAATGGTAAAGTAAAGGCGGCACGATGTATTCTTCCTGTGACAGAGCGGGATGTTCCGGCGCAGTTTGGGCTTAGACATAGGGCTGCGATAGGCATGTCTGAGGCAACGGATACGCTTGTATTGATTGTTTCGGAAGAGACGGGGCAGATTTCACTCGCTAGAAATGGTAAAATCTTGCATAATCTTTCTTTCCAAGAAGTACGTGAGTTTATCAATGATTATTTGACGGGGGTGGATATTGACGACAAATTTGAACCAGTAACTGTCTACGAAAGAAACAGGTCAAAGAGTAACAGGTCTACTTCTAGTGCCTCTTGATAGGAAGGTTGGGGGCTCACACAGATTCCGCTGATTTCACAGATTTATTTCTTTGGATGAATGGGAGAGGTTAGGGATTGGGTGATTGAGTTATTGAGTTAATAGGTGATTTGGGGATTAGGAATTGGAAGATTATTTGATTGATGGGAATGGGATTAGTTCTCGCGGCGGGCGCAACGATGTACGCAACGAGCGCAACGTTGGGAGTGGCCTTGTGGGATAGGAAGGTTGGGGGCTCGCACAGATTCCGCTGATTTCACAGATTTATTTCTTTGGATGAATGGGAGAGGTTAGGAATTGGGTGATTGAGTTCCCCGAGGGATCGGGAGGTTATTTGGGTATGAGGGATTGGAAGATTGGGAAATTGGAAGATTTAAAAATAAGATAAGCTTCATAGAATGTGGGATGGCTTCTAAAATAAAAAGGTCATTCATTTGTTTTAACAAAAAGGTCAAAAGGATTAATCCCTTTGACCTTTTTGTTAACCAAAGCTTAACTTTATCTGTATCAATCAAGCTTTCAAGATTTTCAATCAAGAGCCTTACTTCTTGTGTCTAACCACTAAGAAATCACACCTAGTTCTTTGCCTGCTTCAATGAAAGCATTGATGGCTTGGTCGAGATGGGCTTTTTCGTGTGCTGCCGATATTTGTACTCGGATTCTCGCTTGACCTTTTGGTACTACTGGATAGTAGAATCCGATCACATAGACTCCTTTTTCTAATAGCTTCTCAGCCATTTTTTGAGACAAGACTGCATCGTATAACATGATGGGTACAATCGGGTGTTCTCCTGGCTTGATATCAAATCCTGCTTCAGTCATTTTGGCTCTGAAGTATTTGGTGTTTTCTTCCAATCGATCTCTCAGCTCTGTAGTCTCAGAAAGTAAATCAAAAACCGCGATAGAGGCACCTGTAATGGATGGTGCTAAAGTATTGGAAAACAAATATGGTCTGGAACGTTGTCTGAGGATTTCGATAATCTCTTTTCTACCAGAGGTAAAACCACCAGATGCACCGCCTAATGCTTTCCCTAATGTACCTGTGATGATGTCTATTTTACCCATTACTCCTTTGAGTTCATGAACTCCTCTACCTGTTTTACCCATGAATCCGGTGGAGTGACATTCATCAGACATGACTAGGGCATGATATTTTTCTGCCAAGGCTACGATCTTATCTAATTGAGCGATGGTACCGTCCATGGAGAAGACACCATCAGTCACAATGATTTTATTTTTCGCACCTTGGGCATCAGCATCTTGAAGTTGCTTTTCGAGGTCAGCCATATCATTATGTTGGTAACGGAAGCGCATGGCTTTACATAGCCTCACTCCATCAATGATAGATGCATGATTCAAAGCATCTGAGATGATGGCATCTTCTGGACCAAGGATTGGCTCAAATACACCGCCATTGGCATCAAAAGCTGCCGCATAGAGGATGGTATCTTCTGTTCCTAAAAACTTAGATATTTTCTCTTCCAGTTCTTTGTGGATATCTTGTGTACCACAGATAAATCTCACTGAAGATAATCCAAAGCCATGACTATCGATGGCTGCTTTGGCTGCCTCGATGACTTGTGGGTGAGAAGATAGGCCAAGGTAATTATTGGCACAGAAATTTAGGACTTTCTGACCTCCAGCAATGGTGATTTCTGCGGCTTGTGGGGAAGTGATGATGCGTTCTTTTTTGAAAAGACCTGCTTCTTGAATTTCCTTTAACTCTTTTTCTAATTTGGGTTTCAATGTATCAAACATCTTTTTATTTATTTTTTGTATTGTAAAATCAATTCAAATGCATTAAAATAAAAATCCTCAACTGAAATCCTTATTTTTGCCTCAATCAATACCCAAATATATCAAAAGCTAGAGGGTCTAGGAAACCTAATAGATTGAAAGTTTTAAAATGGAGAGAATTCTTATCATTGGTGCAGCTGGACAGTTAGGTTCAGAGCTGACACTTACGCTGACTCAGCAGTATGGTAGCGACCATGTAATCGCTACTGATATCAACCCGAAAGCCTTAGAGAAGTTTGATTTTTGTAAGACAGCAGTCTTAGATATCATGAATCAGGATGCTGTCAGGCAATTGGTCAAAACAGAAAATGTAAAGCAGATTTATCATCTAGCAGCTGTACTTTCTGCGACGGGAGAAAAAAACCCACTGTTTGCATGGCAGCTGAATATGGATAGTCTTTTGTTTGTCTTAGAGTTGGCCAAAGAATTCAAGATGGAGAAGATCTATTGGCCTTCTTCTATTGCTGTATTTGGGCCGAATACACCTAAGGTCAATACACCTCAATATTGTGTCAAAGAACCGAATACTGTCTATGGTATATCTAAGCAAGCCGGGGAAAGGTGGTGCGAGTACTACTTTCAAAAGTTTGGTGTAGATGTGCGAAGTTTAAGGTACCCAGGACTTATTGGCTACAAATCTCTTCCAGGTGGTGGCACGACTGATTATGCCGTGGATATCTATCACAAAGCCATTGCAGGTGAACATTTTGTTTCATTCTTGAGAGAAGACAGTGCCCTCCCGATGATGTATATGCCTGATGCAATCAAGGCAACATTGGACTTGATGCATGCACCCAGAGAGCAAGTAAAAATACGATCCAGCTATAATTTGGCAGCGATCAGTTTTACTCCGCGAGAGATATTTGAAAGCATCAAAGTACATTATCCTGATTTTTCAATTTCCTACGAACCTGACTTTAGGCAAGCCATCGCTGATAGCTGGCCAGATAGCATTGATGATAGTAGTGCAAGAGCAGACTGGGGCTGGAAGCATGATTATGATCTCAAAAAAATGACAGCAGATATTTTGGCGAATTTGCCAGAGTATATGGTGAATTTTTGAATTGTCAACGATCGACAGTTAACAGTCGACTGAAAAAAGGTAGTCAATTAGTTGATTAGTTATTGGTTATTTGGTTAGTTGGATTAATTGATTGGAATATTGATGATGTAGGGAGGTTGGAAGGTTGATAAAGTTTAAATGTTGAAAAGTTAGAGTAGCTCAGGGAATTAGGAGAAAGGGAAAAGTTTAAAGGGAAATAGCTTTTGGAAAATAAATAAAGCCTCAAAAATGAGGCTTTATTTATTTTAGAAACCTTTTGTTAATAAAGGAGATGGCGTCTTTTATTTTTTGTTGATCTTCTGTCTTATTTAAGTCTAAGCCACAAAATGTTCCATTATTGGAAGCTGCATGCAGGCCTAGGTAATACAATGCGGCCACATTGATTGCTGAGATGGCACGAAAATCAACTTCTGTTTCCAGGATTTCTGATTGAAGCGCCTCAAAGAGTTTCTCCCCTACTTGTTCTCTCTTTTCAATGAATGACTTCATTAATTCATGCTCTTCGGACACACTCCACAACATTAATTTCTGGAATTGATGGTCCTTCAAAACCGTATCAAATTGTGTATGCAAGTAATAGTCAATGATTTGCCTCAAGGAAAAAGGAGCATCATTTGAGATGGCATCATTGACCGCACTTACTCTTGTAGACCAATAATCTTTGTGGATAAAATAAGCTTCTAGTAAGTTTTCAAATGTTTCGTACTTTCTATAAATGTAAGACTTGTCCACCCCTGATTTCTTGGAAATGGCATTAATTCCAAGTGCTGCATGGCCCTTTTTTAAAAATAATTCTTCAATAGCAAGAAATAGCCTAGTATCATTATTACCTATATTTCCCATTGTTAATTAAATATTCAAGTGATTTTGTTAATTATCTATATGAGTATCCGGAATGTTGCATGTTATGAAAGAAGAGGCATTACATTTAGCAGATAAACATTTTATCTATTTAGCCTACTCTCCAATCCAAAAGAAGGAAATTATTCCTAAACAAAGCATAAAGGGCATTCTAAACATTTTTCAGTTCTATTTAACTATATAAGAACCAAAATAAAAGCAATTAAATAATATTATCGCATTTCATACTACAAGGTGGCATTTTTAATTAATATATCTTAAAATTTAATTTAAATTAAAAAAACTCTCTAAATTTAGCATTCCAAACTTTATTTCTAAATAAATACATCATGACCGAACTATCTGAGCAAGAGATTATCAAGTTTTTAAAAGAAAAAAGAAAATCATTGATCACTGAAATTGAAAAAATAGACACTGCTTTGAAAGCAATGGAAGGTGTGGGTTTTGTTAATTTGCCTCGTAGCATTATCAAATCTGATGAAAGTTTTATACCAGACCAATATTCTGATAAACTTAAATTAGACAAGAAAATCTTGTTTGCACTTAAAGAAATGGGGAAGGGGGATAAATCTGAAATCATCCAAAAGATTCAACAATTAGAACCCAAATCAGATATTAGTAAGTTGGAAAATTCTATTTCAGTTAGATTGAGTTACTTGAAAAACAATAATATTGTCAAAGCAGATAAAAACGGAAGAAGTCTTTCGTATTATTTATAGAGTGATAATGTGCATTTCTACTTTTATGAAACTATTATTATGTAAACAATCGTCAATTGATCCACTGAATGAGTAGATAGAATCATTTAGTCACTAAAGTGTTTTAAATTTTAAAATATTTTGTTTTTGGTGTTTTTTTTGAGTGGGTAGGAGAACCAGCAATAGGCTCTATAGCTAAACAAAAACTTTTTACATGCCAATAGAACGCTGATCGAACAGATGGTCACTGATTCAAAAACGAAAAATACTATTCAAAGTCGATTCAAAAAAATATTGAAGGTGTAGATACAATCTACACCTAGCTGCTAAAAAAAATCTTTGAAAACCCTTAAGAATAGGAAAAGGATAGCGCTTTTTTATTTAGTAAGGGATAATTACATGTGTCTATTTTTTATTTTATTTTTTTTAATAAATTATAATTATATTTGATTTCATGGTTCTCATTGAAAGAGAAATTAGTAGTAGTTCATTTTGATTGATTTCAATAATAATAGAATTTAAAATTTCAATTCTTTAATTTCTAAAAATGAATAAATTTCTAGTTGCAATATTGGTGTTAAACATTGTCATTACTTTAATAGTCATTCTGTTCTATTTTGTTAAACCAAAGACTATAAATCCAATTGTTGGCTATAGGACTAAATTGTCAATGAAGAACCAAGCAAACTGGGATGTCTCACAAAATTATTTTTTTAAGAATTGGATTTTCTTACTTCCTATTATATATTTCTCTCAAGTGTTGATGTTTGTTGGCGAAATACCGTATAAATTTATCGGTTACATAGTTTTCTCAGAATTTATAGTTGGTACGCTAGCATTAATTTTTGCCACAGAAAAAAAACTAAAAGAAAATTGATGAAGTAATTTATTAGTGAATTCGTTTAAATATATTAAGTTAAAGTAACTTCGGTACTTTTAGCGTCGATTCGTTTTTTATTCTTCAACAAAGTTTTCTATTGAGGCCAAGGCAAGTGATGCTTTTTGTGAATTTTGCCTTTTAATTAATTATATTGATTCATTCTCAACGGTTAGCTTCATAATTTTAGGAGAGGCTATTTACTGGCCTTTCGGGGGATCAATTTAACCGCTATACTCACCATACCTAGACAAATACTTTTACTTATTTAATAGTGCTTTAAAATGCACTTTTTGTTAAAATTCTATGATGAAAACCAGGATATGTTCGTGATAGTGCTTTTTATCGCACTTTTCATTGATTTTTAGAAAATCAACATTACATTTACATAAAATAATGCCGTATAATGCACTTTACAGAAATAATAAAGACGATCAAAGAGCGTAGGGAAGCACTGCAAGTAACACAGGAAACATTAGCAGAACTATCAGGTGTCGGGTTAAGAACACTAAAACAATTTGAAAGCGGGAAGGGAAATCCAACTCTATTAACGTTGCATAAGCTGTCCGATGTGTTGGGTATGGAGGTTTGCCTAAAAATAAAAAATATAGCAGCAGATAAATGAGAAAAGCCAAAGTATTATTCAAGAATGAAGAAGCGGGTATCTTGACACAGCATGATGATGGTTCGTTTTCATTTCGCTATCATGATGACTGGGTTGCCAACAACAGTAAGCGAAACATCAGTCTTACGTTACCTAAGCTTGAAAAAGAGTTTGATTCTAAGTACCTGTTTCCATTTTTTTTTAATATGCTTCCAGAAGGCTCTAACAAACAAGTGGTATGCAAGCTAAATAGAATCGATCAAGAAGATCACTTTGGTTTGCTTATGACTACGGCAAAGCATGATAGCATTGGTGCAGTAAGAATTATTAAACTAGAAGATTGATGGGTTTGCCTTATACGAGCATTTTCAATGATATTACTTCCTTAATCTTAAATTCGAGATCCATTTGACTTTCGAAAAAATTAAATGATAAATGAAATTAAATATTGCCCGGGAACATTATCCGAAGGTTTTGACACCTACAGTAGAACTGCCATGAATAGGGTTTTTCAGGGCAAAAAGGTGCACCATGTTTTGCCTTACGATTCTCCCGCGTCTGACCCAGCAACTGATCAGCTGTTTGAAGAAAATCGAAAAAGCATGTCGATATCAGGTGTACAAGAAAAATTTTCTGTATTGCTCGACAAAAACAAGCTAAGACTTATTCATGACAATGAACAAGGCACCCATATCTTGAAGCCAATTCCAGGGGCTGGTAAAAAACCAGATCAAATGCCCGCCAACGAGCATTTAACCATGCAGGTTGCCCGTCAGATTTATGGAATAGAGACAGCAGAAAATGCATTGATTTTTTTTCAAGATGGTACACCTGCTTATATCACCAAAAGATTTGATATCAAAGAAGATAGCCTCTTACTTACTGGACAGCTGAGGAAACTAGCCCAAGAAGACTTTGCTTCCTTAGCAAAAAGAACCCCTCAAACCCATGGGGAGCATTATAAGTATCTCGGAAATTATCTAGAAATATTTGAATTAATGCGTAACTATCTAACTACTTACAAGATAGAAGCTCCTAAACTTTTGAAAATTCTTATCTTTAACTATCTCTTTTCTAATGGAGATGCCCATTATAAAAATTTTTCTATACTTGAAACATCTTTTGGAGATTATCGACTAAGCCCAGCTTATGATTTGCTCAACAGCCGTATTCATGTAGAAGATAAAGACTTTGCATTAGACGATGGACTATTGCCTAGAAATCTATCCCAAGGCAATATGGCTTCGCAATTTGCTAAGCTTGCTGAGTTAGCAGAAATCAATAAAAAGACTTTTCAAAGTATTATGTCTTTGATGATTTCCAAATCAGATTTTGTTGAAAAAATGGTGGCTGCTTCCTTTCTAAATGATACCACTAAAAGAAATTATTACCAATCGTATCAAGGAAGATTAAAACAATTGATTAAAGTATAAGAGATCTTTCTTTTGAGGAATATTAAATTTTAACATTAACACGATTAATAAAAACGTTTAAACACAGCCAAAACATCATTTTTTGGTTATGAGCACCCAAAATTAGAAGGTCAAAAAACAAGGGGCTTTTTTGATTATTCCCATAAACATAAAATTATGGCATTGTCATACGCTTTTCATTATCAAATAGAACGCTGATTTAGCGGATTGAACAGATGGTCACTGATTCAAAAAAGACAAATACTTTTCAAAGTCGATTCAAAAAAATATTGAAGGTGTAGATACAATCTACACCTAGCCGTGGAAACAGATGCAATCTACACCTAACCGCTGAAACAAAATCTTTGAAATCCCTCAAGAACAGAATCAGGATAGCGCTTTTTATTTATTTAGAAACAATTAAAGATGTTTATTTTTTTTATTTATATTTAATTAATAATTTTAAAAAATTCTCAACGGTTAGAATCATAATGTTTAAGTTTTAAAAGCAGAAAAAGCTATCCAAGATGGATAGCTTTTTTTTACATTTTCCCCTTTATCTCCTCTGGCTCAAAGCCCAATATCAAGTCTCCGTTGGGGAATTCCACGATGGGTCTTTTGATCATGGAGCTTTTTTCTGCTAATACTGCCAAAGCTGATTTTTCTGATTCTAACTTTTCCTTGTCTTCATCTTCCAGTTTTCTATAAGTTGTCCCACGCTTATTGATCAAGGACTCAAAACCCACTTTATCTGCGAACTTCACCAATAAAGCTGCACTTGGTGCTTGCTTTTTGTAGTCTACGAACTCGTATTCAATGCCCTCTGATTCCAAAAAATCAAAGGTCTTTTTCATCGTGTTACAATTTTTGATTCCGTATATTCTGAGTTGCATGGTTTTGTGTTTAGTTGATTGAGTTAACTAGGTTAATTAGGTTAAAGGTTAAGCGTTAAAATCGTTAAACGTTAATTGGATACTTGATTTATTTAACGTTGAAAATTATTGAGTTTCTAAAATACCAATTTTAGAAGTGAATAAGAATGTTTATTTTTAAAAATTAGCCAAAGCACATGAAAAAATCAAGAAAGTTAGATCACTGCCTCAACTGTGGGGAATCTTTATTAAAGGAAGAGGACTTTTGCCCAGCATGTGGACAGGAGAATAAAGATCAAAGGGTATCGATAGGTATTTTTTTATCCGATTTTTTTTCAAATTACCTCAATTTTGATTCAACTTTTTTTAGAACAATCCCAGTTCTCTTATTCAAGCCTGGCAAGCTTAGCATAGCATTTAATAGTGGTAGGAGAAAGAAATTCATCCATCCAATCAGGTTATATTTGATTTTTTCTCTTTTTTACTTCTTTATCTTCGGTTTTATTATCCCAAAAAATATTTTTGATGTATACCTCAATAATGCTTCATTTTCATCCCCAGAAACTATTAAAATGAAATTAACTGAAAAGGAGAAAGCTGAGCTAGATAGTATCCTTTCCAAAAATCCTGCTGCTAAAAAAATACTGAATCAAAAAGAAAAATCTAATAGCTTAAGTTTGTCTGACTCCAGTGAATCGATCAATTGGAAGGAAATTAAGATTTTAGCTCAAGATCCTGATGTCAGCATGGTGGAGTTTGAGAAGACTTTAGCCAAAGCCTCTTTTTCGATTGGAGATTTAATAAGCCCAGAAAAGCAGCGGACATTTATTGCCAATTCTAACCTTTTTATAAGTGGGGTAGCTAGGAATCTACCATTGATGATGTTTCTCCTATTACCTGTTTTCGCAGGGATTCTGATGTTACTTTATATCCGTTCAGATTACTATTTTGTCGAACATTTAATTCATGCTTTGCATTTACACACTTTTGCTTATTTGATCTATGGTATTGGAATCTTATTGATCCAATTTTTACAATTTAATTCTGAATGGGTTATAGGCTTAGCTTTTATTTGGGTATCTATATATACTTATGTCTCCTTTAAAAAAATCTATAGACAAGGTTGGTTTAAAACATTCTTAAAGTTTTTTCTTTTGGGTCATATTTATGTGTTCTTCTTGTCTATAGGATTGATGATCGAGCTATATATCACTTTGTTATTGATGTAAAAACCCATTGACTATTCTAATCAATGGGCTTTATTTGTTAGGGAATTTTCGATCAAAACTTATCTAGGGCGTGCCGAAAAACGCTAACTGGAAAATAAATTCTTTAAATTTTGATGAATACCGCATTTAACAAATATTTTCTTTTTAAGCAAGTGCAAGCTTATTCAATGATCTAGCTTGATTTCCGTGCTCCTGAAAATTTCAAAACTCGAAATTTTCAGGCTAGCCTCAGGCATACTATCCCTGCCTGGCAACTTGACAGGTTCTTCATTCGGCTCATTCGAAGTATAAATGCACATCTTCATTCTCCCGCTTTGAACCTGCCTGACCGGTAGGCAGGTCTGGCATACCTGAGACTTTTTCAGCAAGCTCTATCTATTAAGTACCTCTTTTAAGGCTGACTCATTAGCTTCTAGAATCTGGGAGATATATTCGTCAGTCAGCGCTGTGGAGAGGAATAAACTCTCGAATTGTGATGGTGCTAAATACACTCCTCTGTGCAGCATGGCTTGGAAGTATTTTCCAAAAAGCGCTGTATCTGCCTGTTTTGCAGAAGCAAAATCAAAGATCTCTTTGTCAGTGAAGAATAAACTGTACATACTACCTAAGTGATTGATGGTGTAATTGAGATCAAGTTTATTCAAAGAAGCTTGAATTCCTGCCACTAACTTATCCCCTATGGCATTGAGTTGCTCGTAGACTTCGTCATGTGTATCCAAATACTGTAGCATGGTCAAACCTGCCGCCATGGCAATAGGATTTCCAGAAAGTGTTCCAGCTTGGTAAACTGGCCCTGCTGGTGATACGAACTCCATGATTTCTTTTTTGCCACCGTAGGCACCAACAGGCATTCCTCCACCGATGATTTTACCTAGCGTGGTCATGTCTGGAGTTACACCAAAGAGTTCTTGAGCTCCACCTTTTGCCAAGCGAAAGCCTGTCATCACTTCATCAAAAATCAGAACTATCCCTTCTCTGTCACAGATTTTCCTTAGTCCTTCTAGATATCCAGGTTTGGGTGTAACCAATCCCATATTACCTGGTACAGGCTCCAGAATCAGTGCAGCAATTTCACCTTTATTCGCTGAAATTAGTTGCTCTATAGCTTCTAGGTCATTGTATGGAGCTAGCAAAGTGTCTTTGGCTGTTCCTTTAGTGACCCCGGGTGAATCGGGATTGCCCATAGTCATGGCACCTGAGCCAGCAGCGATCAAAAAGGAGTCTCCATGTCCATGATAGTGTCCTTCCATTTTGATGAACTTATCCCTTCCAGTAAACCCTCTAGCCACTCTGATCGCAGACATGGTCGCTTCAGTACCGGAATTCACCATACGGACTTTCTCTACCGATGGTACCATTTTGGTGATCAATTCAGCGATTTCCACTTCTCTGGCAGTTGGTGCACCAAAGGATGTTCCATTTTCCATGGCTTTAATGACTGCCTCCTTGATCATGGGATGATTGTGCCCAAGGATCATTGGGCCCCAACTGTTGATCAGTTCTAGGTAGCTATTGCCATCAGCATCATAGATATGTGCTCCGTCAGCTTTTTCAATGAAGATCGGGTTCCCTCCTACCGCTCTAAAAGCTCGAACAGGGGAGTTGACACCACCAGGAATATAATTCTGAGCCTTTTCAAACAAGGCTTTGCTTTTGCTGATTTGCATTTATTTTTGGTTTATTTATTAACACTGGTTTTTGATATTTGGTCGACAGTCGACGGTCAACCGACCATGCAATACTGAAGTTCTCAAAATAGAAGGACTGTGGTCTATGGTCAACTGTTGACAGTTGACAGTAGACTGTTGACTACTTCATTTCCAACACGCCTTTTTCAAGTTGAAGGATGGGGACAAAGCGATTGTTATTGCTATTCCTAAAGTCTAAACCATATGAAATCCTTCCTTGCGTTTGGGTCATTTGATTTAAATTATTTCTAAAATCAAAACCTCTGGAATTGTTAATTGTTCCAGAAAGCCATGTCATTAATTCATAACCCAAATGTGCATTTAGAGAAGGGTAAACTTGATATTTGGTGTAAAAGCCCTCTCTAAAATCCTCCAATTCTTGGCTTCCAAATTTCATCGTATTGTTGGCAATGAAGTGGAAATTTTGGCTTTGCAGCATTTCGAAGTTGGCGAAATTGAAATAGAGCCAACTATCCATAACCAAAACGGGGATTTCTCGGGAAATAGACTCTAGCAAGCCGAAAGTCGGAGAAGCCACATTGGGATCATCAGAGAGTATGATGATCATATCTGCCTTTGGATTTTCATTGCCTCTTTTCAAATTGATTCTATCAAAGAAGTCTCTGATGTTTCTCTCATTGACACGTTCATTAGCGACTATTTGATAGCCAAATCTATTGGCCTCCTCTGCTAATCTCTTAGCAAGCATTTCATCTCTGGTAGCCGTAGAGTAAGCAATTGCAACTCTCTTTCCTTCTATATTTTTTCTAGCAAAATCTAATACTCCTTCTGCGATCGAGTTGATAGAAGGTCTGAATAAGTAAGCAAAATTAAAAGTCTCAAGTTTATCGTCAATGTTGGAGAGTGGATTGATAAATGGAATTCCTTTTTCCTCAGAGAATGCGGCCACGACATCCATTTCTTCTGGGTAAAGTGGTCCGATGATCACATCTGCTACATTAAAAAATGGATCTGCTAAGATGCTGCGTGTTCTATCCGGGTTTCTTTGCGTGTCAAAGGATTTGACATTGACCTTAAGTCCTCTTCTTTTTGCTTCTTCTATCGCGAAATTGATCCCTTGATACAGTTCAAAAATGAAATTCGTGGAATTTAGTCGTCTGACATCAGTACCTCCATTGTAGTTGAAGGGTAGAACAACTGCAATATCCAGCACATCATCTCGCTTGACTTGAGGTGTAAGGTCCTTTTGACCTTCTACCCTTACATCTTTGATTTGATTGTAGATATTTCGGTCATTGGAGGACATGACGGTTTGTCTTTCCAGCTGTTCTTTGAGCGCTAGCAAAAAACCTTTATTTGATTCATATTTAGCTATATTACCTACCATGTAGCTCAAGGAAGCATTCTTTAAGTAATTGTAGGTAGCATTTTCAGCTTCTTTTTTTAGATCTTCATCTGTGATCAAAAGAATTTGTCCTAAGCCATCTGAAAAGCTTTCCTCTTCAAAATGAACCAAAGCCATCAGGTACCTCACATCTTCAATTTTCTCCCAACGGGCATTTTCAATTAAAGGTGAGAGCGAAGCTTTAGCGAGCGCAGTTTGTTTGTTCAGAAAAGCTGCCTGAGCAAAATAGAAAGTGGCATAATTAGAAAGATTACCAAATTGCTTTTCATCCATATAAGGGCGAAGCAGATCCATGGCATCTTTATAATTACCATAACTGATGAGCGTTTTGGCTCTGTTATAATTATTTAGTGGGTCTTGTGCTTGTACTTGAACAAAAAATGAAAGCAGAAACAAGGGCAACAGGAAAATACTTTTCATAGGATTATATCTCGTTTTTCAAAAGCCATTGGGCTTGATTGAAGTACATTTCATGATTATAAAACAGTCCAGATTGAGGCTATTTTATAAAGATTTGGACAAATATCATTCCGATTGAAATGGGATACGAATTTAATCCATTTTGCGGTTATAGAAAAGAAAAATATGAGTAGCAGCTTTTATGTAAGGGAGGTTATCAAGAAGGTTAAATGTGC
Source organism: Belliella buryatensis (assembly GCF_900188245.1). GTDB lineage: Bacteria > Bacteroidota > Bacteroidia > Cytophagales > Cyclobacteriaceae > Belliella > Belliella buryatensis. The sequence continues at coordinate 104,621 of NZ_FZOK01000014.1, forward strand.
AGAAGTCGTCGACTGTCAACAGTCGGCAGTCAACCTAATTTGAAAATTCACACCCAAAAATCTATTGTTTGGCTAGGTGCATAAAAAGTGGATACAGGTATCATAAAATTAAAAACCCCCATCCTATACAATTTTCACTTAAGGAAAATCGTATAGGATGGAGTATATTGAAATCCGTTATTTGAAGCTTCAAAATTAGTTTTGGGTGTAATTCTACTATATGAAGTTTGTTTCAAGAATTGCTCACTTTTACTCCCATTCAATCGTCGCAGGTGGCTTGGAGGAGATGTCATAGACTACTCTGTTGACGCCTTTCACTCTGTTGATGATTTCGTTGGAGATTTTGCCAAGGAATTCATAAGGGAGGTGAATCCAATCAGCAGTCATGCCATCTACAGAACCGACGGCTCTAAGCGCAACCACTTTTTCATAGGTTCTTTCATCTCCCATCACTCCGACAGATTGGATTGGAAGTAGAATTGCTCCAGCTTGCCATACCTGATCGTAAAGACCATGGTCTTTGAGGCCTTGGATGAAGATGTAATCTACTTCTTGGAGTGTCTTTACTTTTTCGGCTGTAATATCTCCTAAAATTCTTATGGCAAGTCCTGGTCCTGGGAATGGGTGTCTTCCTACGATCGTTTCAGGAATTTCCAAAGCTCTTCCCACTTCTCTCACTTCGTCTTTGAAGAGGGTATTTAGTGGCTCAACGACAGACAATTTCATGAAATCAGGAAGACCGCCTACGTTGTGGTGCGACTTGATTGTGGCTGAAGGTCCTTTGACAGAGACAGATTCGATCACATCTGGATAAATTGTCCCTTGCCCTAACCATTTCACTCCTTCGAGTTTATTGGCTTCATCATCAAATACTTCAATGAAAGCATTGCCAATGGCTTTTCTTTTTGCTTCAGGATCAGAAATACTTGCAAGCGCATCATAAAAACGCTGCTTGGCATCTACACCGATCACATTGAGTCCCATGTCTTTGTAGGAGTGTAAGACCTCCTCGAATTCATTTTTTCTCAGCAATCCATTATCTACAAAAACACAGTATAAGTTGGAACCGATAGCACGGTGGATCAAAGTCGCTGCGACGGAGGAATCAACCCCTCCTGACAAGCCCATGACTACTTTATCATTGCCGATTTTGGCTTTTAGTTCGGCTACTGTTGCATCGATAAATACATCAGAAGTCCAGTCTTGGCTACAGCCACAGATGTTGACAACAAAGTTTCTCAGCAGGTTCTTTCCTTCTACAGAATGGGTCACTTCTGGATGAAACTGTATGCCGTAAGTTTCTTCATTTTGGATTTTGAAAGCTGCTACCTTAACAGATGAAGTACTTGCTATTACATCAAATCCATCAGGCAATTCCTTGATGGTATCTCCATGTGACATCCAAACGGTCGATCCATGGGTCATTTCTTTGAGTAGATCATAGTGGGTATCAATATGGTTTAAGTTGGCGCGTCCATATTCTCTGATTTCGGAAGGAAGCACCTCTCCTCCGTATTTTTGAGCCAAAAGTTGTGAGCCATAGCATACGCCCAAAAGGGGGAGTTTGCCTCTAAAAATATCTAAGTCCAAATCAGGTGAGCCTTCATCTCTTACCGAGCAAGGACTTCCCGAAAGGATTACTCCTTTGATATCATCTGTAATTTCTGGAATCTTATTGTAAGGGTGAATTTCACAATATACGTTGAGTTCTCTAACTCTTCGAGCGATGAGTTGTGTGTATTGAGAACCAAAATCTAGGATCAAAATCTGTTCTGCCATGCGCAAAGGTAAGCAGCCCTTGACAATTGATAAAATTAAACGTCAAAATTTTCGAAAGAATATTTGGCTGCCAATTCTACTCTTCGCTAAAATTGGCATTATCTCCTTCAAAAAGTGTGTTCAGTGATACTGCTTCTATGCCAAAAGTCTCTACCAAATACCTTTCAAAGACCGCCGTACTCCCATGAGTCAAGTAGACTTTCTCAGCCTCCGTAGCCCTGATCGCTTGGATCAATCCTGGCCAATCTGCATGATCAGATAGCACAAAACCCGTATCCACTGCCCTCCTTCTTCTAGCTCCACGTACGTTCATCCAACCCGAGCAAACTCCTGTCCTGTAAGGCGCAAACTTCTTCATCCAAGGTGAGCCCATAGCTGCTGGAGGGGCGATGATCATGGCACCATTGAATGCACTTTTGGGTAATTCTTGCGTTACTTTGGGTATATCCCTGACTGGTACGCCATTAGTAATCAAAGCTTGATTGGTATTCCAAATGGCGTCATGGGCAAATATCGAACCTATCGCAGTATCCAAATGATTGATCACCCGCTGCGCCTTCCCAAGCGAATAGGCAAATAGCACCGAGTTTCTACCCTGTTCGGTATTGGTTTTCCACCATTGATTGATTTCTTTGAAGATTTGCTGTTGACCTTGCCATTTATAAATTGGCATTCCAAAAGTACATTCAGAAACAAATTCGTGACATTTGACAGGTTCAAAGGCTGTGGACAATCCGTCGTCTTCTACCTTATAATCTCCTGAGACCACAGTGACTTTCCCCTGGAATTCCAATCGGACTTGTGCAGATCCGGGGATATGGCCTGCTGGATGAAGCGAGATCTGCACGCCATTGATGTGAATTGGTTCCCTATATTCCAGTGTCTCCAAATTAATATCCTGTCCCAACCTCAGCCGCATTACTTGTTCGGAATGATGATGCGCCAGGTAATGCTTCATCCCCCAGCGGGCATGATCGGCATGGGCATGGGTTATGACTGCCCTCTCCACAGGCTTCCAAGGATCTATAAATACATCAGCCTGTGGACAATAAAGTCCTGATGGGGTCAATTCTAGTAGAGACATATCCAAAGAACATCACCGGTTAGTCAATGTTTACACCATAGAAATAAAATACTTCATAATCCTTTTCTACTTCATCTTCTTTTTCACCAATCTTTAACCTAGAAAACATCAAGTTTCTGATGCTTTCTAGTTTGACATCCATATACCCTTCCCAAAGTTTGTTTTCGTCTTGGAAAATCTGATAATAGTATTTTTCATATTTCTTTTGAAGGGCTTGAAATTCGGGTTGCCCGACCACATTTCTAGGCAATTCATCTACCTCTTCTTTTGGTGCTCCCCCCTTGTACCAAGCAATTAAATAACCATTTGAAAAATTGAAGCCTTCATAAGTAGAATAGATGATTCTATTGAAGAATTTACCGAAATTTTCATTTGGATCACTGGGTACATTTTGCTTGTAGTTTTCCTCAGGTTGTAAGGAGATTTGTCTTTTGAGCTCCATGGAAGGTAAGTTGTAGACATATATTTCTGGTGAGGAGGAAAAATTGATATAAAGTTCATTATTGTGATAGACAGCGAGAGGACTGTCAAAATTATAGCTTCCTGGGTTGAGCACCATTTGACTTTCCGCGGGGAATTCTGTTCTTGCTAGCATAGAGAAATCCTCGATGCTATACAAAGACAACAAAGGATAGCCAAGTCCAAAATTTTCAGAAAAACTTTCTCTATTATCTTCTGTTTTGAAGATAGAGGAAAACATCCACTCTCCTATTGGCAAGTTGACTGTAGAACCCATGATGTGATTGGTGATGGGGCTGTAGGGAGTCTTCCTTTTTTCTTTCAGATTGAATTCTCCATCATAGATGAACTGTTGTCCGAATGTCTCTATCAAAATATCACCTGAATCAAGATACTGTGCAGTAAGGAAATAATCTGATTGATAATTGTCTTTCCCATCACCTGTTCGGTTGACTTGCTGAAGGATCTCTCCTTTTTTGTTCACCCTCAGAAACTCATTGGTCAATATATCATAGAGGAGGAATTCGGACTGATCTTCCTTGAGGTCAATCATGTAGAGTTGACCGAGGTGATCAATTTGAAGACTGTCAATAATAGTCAATTCAAGATTTTCGAAAGTCGCATTTTCCTGTTTGTCAGAAGAACCACAAGAAAGTAAACTTGAAAGCAAAAGCCCTGAAAGCACAAAAACAAATAGCTTATTCATAGCAATAAAATTAGTGGACTTAAACTAAACTAATAAAAATTTATAATCAAAAAATAAGCTGTCAAAATTAGCTTAAAAGTGATGAAGTGGGGGAATTTAGGGATCAATTAAACCATAAAGAAAATGATACTCAATACTTAATTCCATTGAGGTACAGTGTATCTTCATTTCCAACATCGAGATTGAATTTTCGGATATCTTTGTTGAAATAAAAGGTTCTGTCTTTGTAAAAAGTATAAAGAATTCCACTCCCATCATGTTGGTAGGTTCCTAGTTGATTGAAATTTTCATCTAAAATCAAAAGCTCCTCTTTCGGATCCACATATTTTAGATTTTCTACTTCAAAAATTTTGAAAAAAATGTCGTAGTTTGATTTCATCAAATAAAATATTCATATTTAAATCATGTTTAAAATGAAAAAAAATAATTTTCTTGTCTTAGGCAATATAATAATGTCTACCACATTTTTAACCACATTAAAATGGCAAACTGTAGGTAAATGTTTTTCTGGCAGCAGTGAAGAGGGGCAATATGTGGCATGTTAAATTCATAATAAAGGCCCCTTCTGTTATTTTGAAGAACCATTAATTCGTAATTATTTTAAAACATCACTCAGGAAGGTAATTCTCCTAAGAGGAATTTTGTGAATTAACAAATATGAAAAATAAGATAAAATTTTGGCCCATGCTTCTTTATAGCATGTTAGTAGCCGCTTGTAGTGCCCCACAAAATGAGACTACTCAATCTTTACCTAAATCTCAAACTAAAATAGAAGAAGATTTCAAATTGCCGTTAGATTCTGAGACTTCACTTTACAATCGCTTGAACTCGAAAGGAAAAATTGGCGATAAGGAAGTGTATTTCCTTTTTAATCAAAACTCTAACACCTTACAAGTCTATGATCTCGATTCTAAATCCATGGATCAAAAGATTACATTTAATTGGGATGGCCCTAATTCACTTCAAGGGCTGATGTACCCTTTTGGATTTCATTATGTTAATTCCGATTCTCTGATTTTTTACAGCGGAATGTTTAAGACAATTTATCTCGCAAATATTAACGGAGAGGTCTATAAAAAGATTTCTCTTGCGAACCACCCCATTGGTTTTGGCTCTGTTTTACCAAAGTCTCCTATTGCATATAGGAATGGTTTTGTCTACATGCAGTCTTTACCAGTTTATCCGCCTACCATTCCAGAAGATTATGTGCACCCCCCCAATAGAATCTCGAAGATAAGTTTGAAAAATGGAGAAATGGAAGAGTTTGAATTAGATTATCCTGAAATTTATAAAAACAGAAAAATTTCTCAACAATTGAAAATGCTCGACATAGTATACAACCCAAAGTTGGATAAGTTTATAGTGAGTTTCCCTTTGTCCGATAAACTCTATGTAACTGACTTTAAGTCTAATCCGGAGGTTTATGGAGCAAAGAGTGATCTAGTCAAAAATCCGATAGAAACCGACAAAAACAATACATTAGTGGAACAATCAGCTTTAAGTAATTTTTACTTTTGGATGAATAGTTCCTATGAGAAAATACTATATGATATTGAGAATGATATTTATATCAGAGAGGTCAGAGCTGGACTTTCCGAGCAAGATTACTTAAACCGAAAATTTAAAAGTAAAAGGGAGTTGATTTTATTGAATTCTGATTTTCAGGAAATTGATCGTATACCATATGAAAGTGCTGAGATGTATTATTCTTTTTTTCGAAAAGGTTCTTTCTTCTGGAATAAAAACATTCAAGAATTCAATTTGGAAGCAGGCATAGAAGACACCTTATTCTTTAATTCTATTGATCTAGTTTATAAATAGGTATATAATTTTGTTCTCCATAGAGTGGTTTCTAATCAACATACTTGAGGTTAAAATGTGAGCTCATTGAAAATTGTAATTATAAACTTATACGAATCAATTTGATTATCCGCTGTTTTGCCAATATTCACTAATCATCAGAACCGATTAAAACCTCCAAATCCTTCCCTGGTTTAGGATAACTCAATTTAGCCAATCTCTTTCCTACATAATATTCATCCAAGCCCGATACCGTCACAGTTCCCAAGGCTTCCAAATCCAAGGAGCCATCTGCTCTAAGCCCTTCGGCATCCACATAAACTTCTTCGATAGAAGCGATGATCAATACCGTTCCGTTTACCTGTAAGGTTTGTTTTTCGACCAGTTTACAAGCCAATTGAACTCTACTACCTTCTACAAAAGGAGCAAAAAAATCATTTTTATAGGCTTCATTTAATCCTGTTGCTGCAAACTCAGACTCTTTGTAGCTCGCTGCCGTCTGATGTGCCTGTTGGTAAAAAGATTCATGCACATGATTGAGGGTGAAACACTCGGTCTCCAGGATATTTTCAAGCGTATGTCTTTCTACAGTATGTGGGCGAAACAATATCCCAACCAATGGAGGACTTGCTCCAATGTGAAATACTTGAGAAAAAGGTGCTAAGTTGGTTTGTCCTGCATGACTTTTCGACCCGATAAGGTTTAGGCTTTTGTAGCCCGCTAGCGCATTGACAAAATCCCTTCTAAATGCTGAATCAGATTCTAGCAGGGATTGTTTGGCGAAAACTTTCATCATATAGCAATTGCTTCTTCTATAGAATTACAATATCTGATATCCAGTTTCTCGATGATGTTGTCAGGATTATTTTTGAGGATTTGTTCTTTGGCAATCATGACCATTTTCTCAAACCACTTTTCAGCTGGAAGAATTTTTCTATGCTGTGAGACTCCATATTCCAGCATTTCATTTTTCCAATGCAAAAAGTACCATTCCATACTCGGCTGATGAAATGCTCTCAAAGCTCTTTTATCGAATATAAATTTGGTATAGCCACCTTGTTTGATGATTTCAGAGATTCTCAAAAAGATGCTTTTGAAATTATCAATGGGAACATAATCAGAGAGCAATTCACAGATAACTATTCCTTTTTCCGGACTTGCATATACTTTGGCGTCCCTTTCCTCAAATATCAGTTCAAAATTATTTGTTTCAATAAGATTTACTGTTGCGTTCATTGTCATGGAGGTTAGATTGGATGGTTAATGAAATGACTTCTTTTTCAGCGATGGTGCATTGGCTACTTCAACTTTAAAACTGTCCAAGTTCTCTTCCAAACGGATGGCATATTCCAAAGTTGTCTTCATCAGCTCCTGTTGTGCAGCAATCTGTTCTTTCAACCTCTCCAGTTCGTTATTCATATTAGCCAATTTAGATTCGTATTCCCTTTGAAGTCGTTCTTTTTCTAATCTGGCTTTTTTTAGTTCTTCCTTGAAAATCAAAAATGATTCTGGTGGAGTCTTCATAATCTTTGTACTTGTTACTCGTGGGAACATACCCTTTATTTACTACACTATATCTACCCTAATTGTTTTGAACAATTTTTGATTTACATGCCTTTCACCGAAGACATTCCCCCATCCAAGTGCAAAATCTGGCCAGTCATCCATGAAGCGGCATCTGAAAGTAAATAAACTGTCGCAGCTGCAATATCATCAGGCTGACCGTACCTTCCTAATGGATGACGCTTATTTGATGCTTCCTTTTTATCATCATTACCCAATAGTTGATTTGCCAATGGTGTGTCTGTCAAAGAAGGCGCAATAGCATTAACCCTCACTTTGTTAGGTGCCCACTCTGCTGCAAGTGACCTAGTCAGTCCTTCAACTGCTCCTTTGGCACTGGCAATTGATGCATGAAAACCTAGACCAACTTGAACAGCCACAGTACTATAAAGGACTACTGAGGCGGTATTAGATTTTTTCAACCCTTTCATGCATGCTTGAAGCACTTTGACCGCGCCAAGCACATTGATCTCGTAATCACTTTTGAAATCATCTATAGAAAATCTATGAAAAGGCTTGAGATTAATAGATCCAGGACAATAAACCAAGCCATCGATTACTTCAGGAAGCCCTGTAAGCTCTTTGAAGTCTGAAGTCACGTCAAGTTGAAAATCCCCAGACGCTGACCTTGAATACGAAAAAATATTGGCTCCTTCTGCTTCTAATTTTTCTACTACCGATTTACCAATTCCTGAGTTACCTCCAATGATTACTATATTCTTATTATTCATAATCTTATGCTTTATATATTAATCAATTTAAGTGTAAAATGTTTGCTCCCAAAGGGCAAAAAAAAAGACCAAAACGTACATTTTGGCCCTTCTTGTTGGTTTAGTTTACGCTAATATTTACATAGAAATGTATTTCATGAATTCATTTCTTGATTGTTCATCTCTTTCGAATTTTCCACTGTAGTAGGATGTCACTGTAGAGCTGTTGACATCATTGATTCCTCTTGAAGATACGCACATGTGATTGGCATCTATCACCACCGCTACATCATCCGTACCAAGGATTTCTTTCAACTCATTACCTATCTGCATGGTCAATCTTTCTTGTACCTGAGGTCTTTTGGCAAAATACTGAACGATCCTGTTGATCTTAGAAAGTCCAATTACATTACCATTGGAAATGTATGCAACATGAGCTTTGCCATATATCGGTACGAAATGGTGCTCACAATTAGAGAAGAAAGTAATATCTTTCTCCACAAGCATTTCATTGTATTTATATTTATTTTCAAACAGCTTAGCTGCTGGCTTATTTTTAGGATTCAGACCGCTAAAAATTTCTTTTACATACATCTTGGCCACTCTCTTCGGAGTACCTTTGAGACTATCGTCAGTCAAGTCTAAGCCCATGATGAGCATGATTTCTTTGAAGTGCTTCTCGATCAGCTCTATTTTCAGCTCATCATCCATTTCAAATGCATCTTCTCTTAATGGGGTATCATAAGATGTACCTACGTGTTCATCTCCGATTTCATCAATGTCTCTGTTCACATTAATTTCCATCGTATTCAACAAAGTTTCTTTCTGTTTCATATAAACGAATTGTTAAGTCGTATTTAGTATCAATTTCAGTTCTTAAAATATTCCAAATAACCACAGCAATGTTCTCCGCAGTTGGGTTAAGGTTTTTAAATTCATTTGTATCTAGATTTAAATTTTTATGATCAAATCTATTCAAGACATTAACCTTGATCAGATCGCTCAATACTTTCATGTCGAATACATACCCTGTGTCAGGATCTACAGGCCCCACCAATTTTACAATCAATTCATAATTATGTCCATGGAAATTTGGGTTATTACACTTACCAAATATCTCTTGATTTTTTTCATCTGACCAGTTAGGATTATGTAACCTATGCGCTGCGTTGAAATGTTCTTTTCTGTATACTGCTACTTTCATTGTTTATCAAACTTCATCTTTTGAATTTTTGTTTAATTTTATTAAAATAAGTTTAAACAAAATAGTCAAAATACTGGGTGACAAGCTAATAAAAACTCACTTCTTCTAGAGGATTGAAACTACAAATCTTAGAATTGATTGATTTTCAGCTCGCAATTTAACAAGCAATTGGTCAAAAACAGTTCCAATGGGATGGATATGCGAAGAGAAATCATTTTTCTTCTAAGATAAGCGACTGATCACTTGATTTTTATCATAATCGGAACTTTATTTACGGAGATGTAGATTATATAGACAATGAAGAAAATCACCCTTACACTTATTTGTCTTACTTCAGGCCTTCTTTCCAATTTCTTTGCAGCTAGTTCATTCAAAAATGAACCCATGATCAGGCCTATCAGTGGACTAGAAATTGATCTAGTATATTCTCATCCGCACAATGCTGCTTTCAATATGCCTAAAGAAAGCATCCTTTCTCTTGGCAGCACAGGTCATCAAAAGTTGGTTAATGAAAACAAAATTCCAGAAAACAAGCCCTTGACCATTATTGACTTCAGTCTTCCTTCATCAGAAAAACGGATGTGGATCATAGATGTAGTCTCAGGAGTCATCTTACATTATGGCTATGTATCTCACGGGAGAAACTCAGGCGATTTATTAGCAAAGCACTTTTCCAACAAAAATTCATCGTACATGAGCAGTTTGGGTTTCTATCTCACAGCTGAAACCTATCAGGGAAAACACGGATATTCCTTGCGACTCGATGGGCTTGAACAGGGCTTCAATGATAAAGCTAGGGAAAGAGCCATAGTAATACATGGCGCAGATTATGCCAAAGAAGAATTTATCCAAGTCACAGGAAGACTAGGAAGAAGCTTGGGTTGCCCGGCATTACCTCGTGAAGAGGCCAAAGAAGTAATCGATCTGATTAAGGGCCAATCACTTCTTTTTATTTATGGGAATGATACCCAATATCTTGAAAAATCTCCTATTCTAAATACCTGATTTTCGACCTCTAGGTTGATTCAATGCTGTGAGAATCTCTTGATCCCTGTTATAGATATCCCTTCTGAAAAATTCATTTCCGATACTGTCTGTCCAAAATGTCAGGTATAGTATCACTACTGGTATTTTTCTATCCAAGTTTACAATTCGTTCTTTATTCAATTTCATGGACTGACTGATTTTTTCATCGGTCCAAGTAGGGTCATGCTGAAGTAAAATTTTAGCAAACTCAAATGGCTTTTGCAGTCGGATACATCCATGACTCAAAGCCCTGTCCTCCCTAGCAAAAAGACTTCTTGCTGGTGTATCATGGATATAAACGCTGTATTTATTAGGGAACATAAATTTAACTAAGCCTAGGGAATTTTGCTCACCAGGCTCTTGTCTGATGATATATGGGAAATTTCTAGGGTTTACTTTTTGCCAGTCAATATTTGCAGAATTTACCTCTTGCCCACTTGCTGTGAGTACTTTCATATTTTTACTTCTGAGGTAATCTGGATTTTTCTTCACCGCTGGAATTATCTCATTTCTAGTGATGGAATTGGGAATAGTCCAAGTGGGACTAAAAACAAGATATGACATCTCTGCGCTGAATTGAGGTGTAGAGTGATAATTCTTCCCTACTATAACCCTTGAACTCAAGATGGTATCTCTTTTAGAGATAAAATCCAATTGGAAATTAGCTGTATTGACCAAAATAACTTCTTGATCTTTGACATTTTCAGGCAGCCATCTAAAGCGTTCCATATTAATTCTAGCTGTAGCGATCAGATCAGCTGGTTTTTGGTTCAAGGCATGAATTGTACCTTGTCCTATGACTCCATCAGGTTCCATTCCATGACGCTTTTGGAGTTTGATGATAGCTTGCTGCATCAAAGAATCATAGCTTCTATCATTTTCAAGTTCATACTCCTCCAAGTATTTCCAAAATCTAAGTCTAGCTCTGATTTCATCCATTTGATTATGCGTATCCCCTAGCTTGATAGACTTATCAATCTTCAAAGTCTTCCATTGTGCCACGGGATTAGACTGGAATCGTTTTTCATCTTCATAGAGGAATCTGAGTGCATCCCTCATCTTTTTATAGACTTGAAAGGACGGATATAGTTGTTCAAAACTCTTTCTGATGCTTTGATTTTGCAAGGCTAAAGTCAGTCTTTGATCTATCCTTAATTCTGGGGCGGTTCTTTGGATATTCCATTCAGACTTGAGGCTTTCGGGATTTATTTTTCCTAAATATAAATGGGAGGAAAGAATGATGTAGGCGTCAGTTAGTAGCACATCTAAATTTGCGAAATCAACTATTGTGAATTCCCCTTCCCCTTTACGGGCCGCTTCGAAGCGATTGAAAAGCTGATTGATGGCTTGGAGGTGATAATCATTTGGGTTCAGTCCGTCAAATTGAATCTGTTGGATCTCATAGCGCATTTCATAAGCAATCTCTGGAAGTGCCAGCCCATCTGTCCAGGCAGGTAAAAACAAACGCTCACTGTAAAATCGTCTTAAGACGACAGTACTGAACAAGTCTTGCCCAAAAACTTTAGTAGATCTCTCTGGGTCATCAATTTCTATCAGGCTATTGATCACCGCAGCCACTGTCTCAGTCGAATGCTGGGAATATATCTCCACCGGTTTTACACACCAAAGGATCACAAGGAATGTAATAAGACTAAATCTTTTCATAAAGTTGAAAATCCATAAAAAAGGGAATTCATCAAAGTGAATTCCCTTTTTTCATTTTTACTGAACATTGAAATCTTGATATTTTCTACCCAATTCCCATGCATCAAATAACATCTCTAAGAAGCCTTCCATTCTATGCAGAGGAATAAGGTTAGGCCCATCACTGAGGGCTTTAGCCGGCTCGGGATGCGTCTCGATGAAAAAGCCATCTATTCCTGTAGCAGCAGCTGCTCTTGCAAGGAAAGGTGCAAACTCACGCTGACCTCCACTTGTTCCACCTTGACCACCGGGTTGCTGTACACTGTGAGTAATATCAAAGACAACAGGTGCAAACTGACGCATGATTGGCAAGCCTCTCATGTCGACTACTAAATTATGATAACCTAGGGAAAATCCTCTTTCCGTCAAGCACACATTTTCATTTCCAGTTGACCTGACTTTGGTCACTGCATATTGCATGTCTTCAGGAGCCATGAATTGCCCTCTCTTGATTTTGACAGCCTTTCCTGTCTCTCCAGCTGCCAATAGCAAGTCTGTCTGCCTACATAAGAAAGCAGGGATCTGAAGTACATCTACAACTTCTGCTACATCAACTGCCTGATAGCTTTCATGAATATCTGTCACCAAAGGCACTTGTAATTCTTTGCCTACGCGTTGTAAGACCTCAAGAGACTGATCCATCCCTATACTTCTAAAAGAACCTGAAGAAGTCCTGTTGGCTTTATCAAAGGATGCTTTGAAAACATATGAAAATCCATATTTCTCCGCAAGTGCCTTTACTGTAGATCCGATTTCAATACAAATATCATAACTCTCCACGGCGCAAGGCCCTGCAAAAAGTACTGGCTTATCTAGTCCTAAAATCACTTTGTCAGTGATTTTCATTGGCTGGGTGAATTTATTCATTGCTTTTTGGTTAAATTTTCGATTATTTCATCCATCATATCTTTGGAGATCAAGATAGCATCTGCAAGCTCTCTGAATACCCCTTGCCCTCCATTGAGCGAGGACACAAAGTCAACTCTGGACTGAACGTAAGGTAAGGCATCTGCTGGACAAGCAGACAAACCCACTCTACTAAGGATTGGGAGATCGATCAAATCATCTCCAATGTAAGCGACTTCGTCAGGATAGAGCTCTAGGGTTTCCAAAATCTCAATGAGTTTCCTTCCTTTGTCTTTGATTCCATGATAATGAAAGTCAAATCTCAGTTCCTCACAGCGATTTTCTACGACTTTTGAATTTCTTCCTGTAATGGCACCTACCATGATGCCATTCTTCCTAAGGTAATGAACGATCAAGCCATCTTTGACATTGAATCGCTTATATTCTAGCTTATTGTCATCATAGATGATACCACCATCGGTGAGTACACCATCTACATCGGTGATGACAAGACGTATATTTTTTGCTTTGAGCTTGATGTCCTCAGTCAGTGCTGAGAGGTAATTTTGCATGTTTTTATTTCTTTTTCTTCAACTGAACTGAATACAGGTCCAGTCTTCTTTGTTCTAAATTTCTTACACTTCCCGCTTTGCGCTGTTTGGTCAATAAGTCCAGATCAACATCTGCTACAATGGTCGTTTCGGCATTTTCCGAAGCTTGAGCAACAGTCGCATCATGAGGAAATGAAAAATCTGATGGGGAATAGATGGCTGCCTGGGAATACTGAATATCCATGTTTTCTACTCGCGGAAGGTTACCTACAGAGCCAGTAATAGCCACATAACATTCATTTTCTACTGCCCTTGCTTTGGCACAGGTATTCACTCTTAAGAAGGCATTTTTGGTATCTGTCCAGAAAGGCACGAATAAGATATCCATTTCTTGTTCGGCAAGAATTCTACCCAACTCAGGAAACTCAACGTCATAGCAAATCAATATGCCAATCTTCCCAGCATCGGTATCAAAAACTTTGATACCATTACCACCTTGGAGACCCCAATAGGACTGTTCATCGGGAGTAATATGCAACTTGTATTGCTTGTCAATGGTACCATCTCTGCGGCAGAGGTAGCTTACATTTCGTAGCTTTTTCCCATCATACTCAGGCATACTCCCTGCGATGATATTGACATTGTAGGAAAGTGCTAAGTCTCGCATCCTAGTCACGATCTCATCGGTATAATCTGCCAGATTCCTGATCGCTTCAGAAGCATCCATATCATTGAACTCAGCTAAGAGTGGAGCATTGAAAAACTCAGGAAGCAAACAAAAGTCAGATTTGTAGCCTGAAACGGTATCTACAAAAAATTCCACCTGTTGCATCAAGTCGTCTACATTATTAAATCGACGCATTTTCCATTGCACCAGTCCTAGTCTTACGATGGACTTTTTGTTGCCTATTAGCTTCTCGTCTTTTTCATAATAAATATTGATCCACTCTAGCAGTGTTGCATAAGCTCTAGAATCAGTATCTTCTGGCAGGTATTTGGTGATTACTTTCCTTACGTGAAATTCATTGGCCAGCTGAAAAGACAATACAGGATCAAATATTTCTTTACTTTTCACTAAGTCAATATACTTCCTTGGTGTCATCTGATCATAATACTTGGAATAGCCAGGAATACGACCTCCTGCGATGATGGACCTTAGGTTGAGGTTTTCGCAAAGTTCTTTTCGGGCGTCATAAAGCCTTCTTCCCAAACGCATTCCTCTATATTCTTTGTGAACGAAAACATCCGTACCATACAGCGTATCCCCTTCATTGTCATGCGTGTCAAATTTCCCAAAACCAGTGATTTGATCATAGGTGTGATTGTCCCCAAATTTAGAATAATCAACTACTAAGCTCAATGCAGCAGCCACAACCTTGCCATTATCTTCAATGCAAATCTGTCCTTCTGGGAAAGCTTTGATCTGATTCTTCAACTCTTGACGGGTCCAAGCCCCACCTTGGTCTTTGTATATACTCACCATGATATCCCTGATATCATCATAATCAGAGAGTTTGATATTCCTTAACTTTAAGCGGTGTTCTAATTCTTCTTTCTGCTTAGTCATGTTACAAAATTAAATAAAATTCAGTCAATAATTTTAAAAGCGGATCAGGTGTCGTCCAAAACCGAAGTTTCTTTCGAATATTGAACAAAGATTTAGCCAGATTGATTTAATTACCAGATTAGTGTAATTTGGACATTGTAAATTTGGAGCAGAAAACAGGTATGGATGAAATAATAGAATTTAAAAAAGAAACAGTTTCTGATTTTTTTGAAATTATGAATGATTTCCTGAGTCAAAAACTTTTTTCAATTGGAGAGTCAAGTCTCACTGTTGGCCTTTTATTCACTTTAGTTTTTTCGATTTTTCTTTTATTGATCATTTCTGAATTTGTCAGAAAAATACTGGTTAATAGAGTCCTATCCAAATATCAGATAGAGCGAGGTACAAGACAGTCTGTAGGTACTATTGTCAAATATGTAATTATTATCGCAGGGATGGTTTCCATTCTTCAGACCAATGGGATTGATTTAAGTGCATTCGGTATCCTAGCAGGAGCGCTCGGTGTGGGTATAGGTTTTGGTTTGCAGAATATCACCAATAATTTTATTTCGGGATTGATCATTCTTTTTGAGCAACCTATCAAGGTGGGAGACAGAATAGAGGTCGGAGACATCTCTGGTGATGTGATCAAAATCTCCGCGAGGTCCACCACGATAGTGACCAATGACAATATTTCAGTAATCGTCCCAAATAGTCAGTTTATAGATAGTCAGGTAATCAATTGGTCTCACAATGACAGAAATATTCGATTCAATTTTCCTGTAGGCGTATCTTACAAAGAGAATCCTCAAAAGGTAAAAAATATTCTCCTTGAGGTAGCTATAAAGAATGAAGGCGTCTTGAAAACTCCTGCTCCAGACGTGCTTTTTGATGAATTTGGTGATAGTAGCTTGAACTTTTATTTGAGAGTATGGACTTCAGAATATATCAGTAAACCCAAGGTATTGAAGAGTCAGTTATATTATGAGATTTTCAAAAAATTTAACGAAGAGGGAATTGAAATCCCTTTCCCTCAAAGAGATATTCACATCATTTCGGGTGGAGAAAAATTGAAAAGCTAAAGATTCTTACTTTATTTACATGTCGAATTAAATTCAAACCTAAGATCATTGCAATCAGGTCAAAATAAGATGCTTAGATTACTTAGAAATATTAGCTTTTTCTTAATACTATTCTTAGTATCTGAACAGACATTTGCCCAAAGTTTGTATCGTTATAGATTTGAAGAACCTTGGTCTATATCTGTCTCCGCTGGCCCTACCCAGTATTTTGGGGAATTATATTCTCTCTGGAAGTACAATGAAGGCGTACAACCGGATTGGAATGCTAACATTGCTTTGAGAAGAACACTAGGTACGAGGATAAGAGCTAGAGCAGAATTTACTTATTATCAAATATCAGGACAAGATCCACCTTCGGATCCTACAGCTTTAAGGACACCTAGAAATCTTCATTTTAGAGCAAGGAACATGGAAGCTTCCTTGATTGGAGAATTTCACTGGAAGCCTGTCAAAGTCTATAATATCACAAGAAGTTACTTTAACCTATATGGTTTTGCAGGAGTGGGTATGTCTTCAAATGACCCCAAGGCTTTAGATCCAAGAGATTTAAGAAGAGGTGTGGAAAATTGGGTGTCTTTAAGACCCTTACAAGTTGAAAATAACCCATACAATAAATATATCGTCGTATTCCCCACCGGAATTGGAGCGAAATATAAGTTGAGTGTCTACGCTGATTTAACATTGGAGTTGAACTACAGGTGGACATTAACCGATTACATGGATGATATTAGCGCTTTTAATATAAGTGAGTTTTACTTAGATCTTCTTGCAGATTATGGAGTTAATGGCCAAGGTCCTAATCCAGACAGGTTACTTTTTGCAATTAGAAATCCTGATTTTTATATTGACGATGATCTAATTATACCTGACATAGATAAAATCATAGGTAACAGAGGTCGTATTAGAAGAGGTTCTGGATTGACAGAGAGATTTGATGGCTATCTAGGCATCAATCTTGGAATAGAAATCTATTTATCGCCAGATATATGGGACAACTGGATCTTTAGGAATAGACTATACGAGAAACGATTCAGATTCTGGTAATAATTATCACCTTTCCGCTACCCTTCTTGAGGATTTGAAGGTCATTTCTAGCTATTTTTTCTATTTTTGCAAGCAATTCAAAAATCTTTAAGCTTTTAATCAAAAATGGCTGATTATAATCCTCAAGTAATAGAAAAGAAATGGCAGCAGTACTGGGAGCAAAACCAGATTTTCAATGCCAAAGTAGATCCTAGCAAACCTAAATTTTATTCTTTGGACATGTTTCCTTACCCTTCAGGGGCAGGGCTACATGTTGGACACCCACTGGGCTATATTGCCTCTGATATCATCACTCGTTACAAAAGGTTGCAAGGATTCAATGTCCTGCATCCCATGGGTTATGACTCCTTTGGGCTTCCAGCTGAACAATACGCCATTCAGACAGGGCAACACCCTGCCATTACTACTGAGGAGAATATCAAAAGATATACGGAGCAACTCAAGAATATTGGTTTTGCTTTTGACTGGGAAAAAGAGGTGAGAACTTCCGATCCATCTTATTACAGGTGGACACAATGGATATTCATGCAGCTTTTCAACTGTTATTATGACAAGACTGAAGACAAAGCCAAAAGCATCGCCAGCTTAATCGAAAAATTCCAGGCCAAGGGCAACTCTGGAATCAATGCCGTATGTGATGAAGATACACCTGAGTTTTCGGCAGATGATTGGAATGCTTTTTCCGAAAAGGAAAAGCAGGAAATGCTTTTAAAATATCGCTTGACCTATTTGGCAGAAACAACCGTCAACTGGTGTGCTGCTCTAGGCACTGTACTTTCCAACGATGAAGTAAAAGACGGTTTTTCCGAAAGAGGAGGCCATCCTGTGGAACGCAAAAAAATGATGCAATGGTCTATGCGAATCACTGCCTATGCTGACAGGTTATTGAAAGGCCTAGAAACTGTGGAATGGAACGAACCTATCAAAGAAATGCAACGCAACTGGATAGGCAAATCCACAGGTGCAGAGATGGTATTCCAAGTCAAAGGTCAAGATAAGAAAATCAAGGTTTTCACCACAAGAATTGACACCATTTATGGTGTCACTTATTTGGCTTTGGCACCTGAGCATGACTATGTTGAGGACTTGATCACTGAAGACCAAAGAACAACTGCTGAAGCTTATGTAGAAGTTGCCAAAAACAGGTCAGAGCGTGAAAGGATGTCCGATGTCAAGACCATCTCAGGAGCATTTACAGGTTCCTATGCCATCAATCCATTCAATGGAGAGGAAATCCAGATTTGGGTAGCGGACTATGTATTGGCTGGATATGGAACGGGAGCTGTGATGGCTGTTCCTGCGCATGATGAAAGGGATTATAATTTTGCCAAGCATTTTGGACTTGAGATCAGACAGGTGATAGAAGGCAGCATGGAGGAAGGTTCTTTTCCGGGAAAAGGAGGTACTATCATGAATTCAGACTTCCTTTCAGGTTTGGAGATGAAACCCGCCATGGACAAGGCAATCGCCTTTTTGGAAGAAAAGAAAATAGGAAAAGGTAAAATCCAATTCAGGATGCGTGATGCCATTTTCACCCGTCAGCGCTATTGGGGAGAACCGCTACCTGTTTACTTCAAAGATGGACTTCCATACTTGATTGATGAAAAAGACTTGCCTTTGGTATTGCCGGAGGTTGATAAATATTTGCCAACTGAAGATGGTGAACCGCCTTTGGCGAGGGCCAAAGACTGGAATTACACAACCGCCGAGGGTACTTTTCCTCTGGAAAGAAGCACAATGCCGGGTTGGGCAGGTTCCAGCTGGTACTTCTTCCGATATATGGACCCAAAGAACACAGAGAAATTTGTAGATGAAGAAATCGCCAAATACTGGGGCGCGGTAGACTTATATATCGGTGGTGCAGAGCACGCCACAGGACACTTGCTTTATTCAAGGTTCTGGACCAAGTTCCTCTATGATATCGGAGCAGTGAGCATTAAAGAACCTTTCCAGAAAATGATCAACCAAGGCATGATCCAAGGAAGGTCTAATTTTGTGTATAGGGTAAAAGGCAGCAATAAGTTTGTTAGCCTCGGGCTAAAAGATCAGTATGAAACTTCAGCCATGCACGTAGATGTCAATATCGTTCATAACGATCAATTGAATTTGGACAAATTCAAATCTTGGAGGCCGGATTTGGCTGACGCTGAGTTTATCCTGGAAGATGGCAAATACATCTGCGGAGCTGAGGTGGAAAAAATGTCAAAAAGATACTACAACGTTGTCAATCCAGATGATATCGTTGAGCGCTATGGCGCGGATACATTAAGGTTGTACGAAATGTTCTTAGGTCCATTAGAGCAATTCAAACCATGGAATACCAATGGTATCGACGGCGTATCCAAGTTTCTCAAAAAACTCTGGAAACTTTATCATGACAACAATGGCAATATTTCTATTTCTGAAGAAAAAGCCAGTCCTGAGGAATTGAAAACCTTGCATAAAACCATCAAAAAGACTCAGGAAGATTTGGAGAATTATTCCTTCAACACCTCAGTGGCTTCTTTTATGATTTGTGTGAATGAACTGACTGCTTTGAAGTGCAATAAAAGAGAAGTCTTGGAACAATTGGCCATAATCGTGTCTCCCTATGCACCGCATATTGCAGAAGAGCTTTGGGCATTGTTGGGTCATAAGAAATCCATTATTCATGCTACTTTCCCAGAATTCAAAGAGGAATTTTTGGTAGAGAGCAGTCATGAATATCCTGTTTCTATCAATGGTAAAATGCGTACCAAGCTTACCTTACCGCTTTCTTTGACCAAAGAGGAAATCGAGAAAGCCGCTTTGGAAGATGATACCGTTCAGAAATGGTTGGAAGGTCAAGCTCCCAAAAAGATGATTGTGGTACCAGGTAAGATTGTAAATATTGTCCTATAAAAAAATCAGATAAACTCATATTCGGGTCATTGGGAAGTCCTAAAGTCTTTTCTAATGGCCTGTTTTTTTCTAGGATTCATCATGAATAGAATATTTGTCAATATAGCTGCTATTTTATCTTCTGGGATATTTGCATATTCCTACTTGAGAGAATGGATAGGTGCTGTATTTTTCAAAGAAGAGGTCACCTTACAAGCTACAAACCCTGAGGCCCCTTACTACCATGGTAATTTGGAATTATATTTATGGAATACATTGACATTTGGGTTGATTTTCGCAGCGATATTTGCAACAGCCATATACGGTTCTATCAAGAAGAAGGAAGGAATAGTATTCCTGAGCTTTATCCTAAGTATGATAGGGATTTTTCTGGTCATGTTCAATGGAGCGTTTAAGTAAAAAACCAATTACCAAGGCAGTTGGGGAAATAACCTTAACTTTGTAGAAGAATATTAGACTATGAAAATCACAAAGAACACCGTAGTAGGACTAACCTACGAACTAAAAGTCAGCAAAGAAGAGGAAGAAGTGGAATCTGCACCATTTAGTGTAGAAGTGAGAGATGATGAGGACCCATTTTATTTTCTTTTTGGGAATAGTGGATTACCGGAGAAATTTGAAGAACTACTTGCAGGTAAAAATCAAGGAGAGAGCTTTAGCTTTGTATTGACAGCTGCAGAAGCATATGGACCTGCTGATGATGAAATGATCATGAGCTTGCCAAAAGATCAATTTACGAGCGAGAGAGGTTTTGAAGAGAACATGCTGGAAGAAGGTAACTTCCTTCCACTTGTAGATGAAAATGGGTATCAAATGCAGGCTAAAGTTTTGAAGGACCTAGGAGATGAGATCCTTTTGGACTTCAATCATCCCTTGGTAGGTTTTGACTTACATTTTGATGGAGAAATTCACGAGGTAAGAAAAGCTACAGCAGAAGAAATTGAACACGGTCATGTTCATGGCGAGCATGGGCATCAGCATTAAAAAATTAGAGCCTCAGGTAGTAAAGTCTGAGGCTTTATTATTTAAAAGTTATCTCATTTGAAACGTCCCATTTGAGATAAACCTTATCACCTTGCTCAAAGGATCTCTGCTTGTCCTCTACTTTCCAAATCATCCCATCACTAGTATGCACTGTCAATTGATTGTAGTGAATCAAATATTGCTTTTCAATTACTTTTGCCGCAAGGCCTGTACTTTTGAATAATTGGATATCAGCTGGTCTGATAAAAGTTTTGTTTTTATTTTGGATAGCATTGAGCGTACTAAATAGCTTTGCTGCATAGAGATTCTTTGGCTGTTTAAATATCTCTTCGGGACTACCGCGTTGAATCAATTTCCCTCCTTGCATGATAGCGAGATCTGAGGTCATTTGAAGGGCATCATCCAAATCATGCGTCACAAAAAGTACGGTGACGTTTAATTCATTGAACATCTCTTTCAGTTCTTCAATCAATTCCCTTCTTTGAATCGCATCCAAACTTGAAAAAGGTTCATCAAGAAGCAATACCTCTGGCTCCAAGCTCAATGCCCTTCCAATGGCGACTTTTTGTTGTTGGCCACCTGAGAGTTGACGAGGAAGTTTATCTTTGAATGGCTCAAGCTTAAGCAGTTTGAGCAGACTTTTGACTCGTTGATCTCTATATTTTCTATCATATTGGATCAATGGTCTTGAGATGTTTTCCTCAACTGTTGAACTTGGGTAAAGTTGGTATTCCTGGTAGACCAACTGAACTTCATCATAACCTGGAATCAGTCTTTCATTTGGATTTTGTATCACTAGTTGTCCTAGATCAATTTTTCCTGAATCCTTATTTTCTAATCCAGCGATAATCCTTAGAAGCGTACTTTTTCCAGAGCCACTCTCTCCTACCAAGGATAAAACTTTGCCTTTATCAAGTTTCAAAGAGAAATTCTTCACTACTTTTTCTCCTTTTTGATAGGCTTTGTTGACAGAATCTATGTTGAGAAAACTCATGTTGATCTTTGATCTTCTTTAAATTTCTTGGGTAGTTTTTGAAAAATCAGATCATAGGAATGGTCGACTAAGTCAAAAATAGCCGCATCATTTAGATCTTGGTGAAAGTATATGGTATTCCAATGCTTTTTATTCATGTGAAATCCTGGATTCACAGCTTGATACTGCTCTCTCAATTCTACCGCCTTCTCAGGGTCACATTTGAGATTGACACATTCAAATGATGCTATATCTATAATGGCAAAGATTTTACCTCCAACTTTGAAGCAAAGCGTGATGTCATCAAAGGGAGTATCCTCCGTGGCAGCAAATTTAGAGAGACAATATTTCCTAAAAGATTCAATATCCATACTGTTCATCTTGTAGGATAAAAGTACGAATTATAACACTCGCTTTACAATCCAAATGATAATAGCTGCCAAAAACATCAAGATGGAGATCTTGTTGATTCCATGCATCATTCTCAAATTGAAATTTGACTTTTTATTTGGGTCAGGTTTCTGAAACACCCTGAAGAAATAATTCCCTAATTCTCCCAGCTGGAAAAATTCTTTTAGTCTATTGTTAGCCATAATTAATATTTATAGACCTGATGCTTATGCCTCAGGGTCATTCCACATTCCATCTTTTTTGATGATTTCTATAAGTTCGTCTACAGCTTTTTCAGAGGGAACTGACCTTTTGACCACTTCTTTGCCTCTGTAAAGAGTAATTTTTCCTTTTCCAGACCCTACATACCCAAAGTCTGCATCCGCCATTTCACCCGGACCATTGACAATACAGCCCATGATCCCAATCTTAACTCCTTTGAGGTGATCCGTTCTTTTCCTGATCATCGCAGTAGTCTCTTGAAGGTCAAAAAGTGTTCTTCCACAAGAAGGGCAGGAGATATATTCAGTTTTGGACATTCTAGTTCGTGCTGCTTGAAGCACTCCGAAGCTAATGGAGTTATGTAACTTGATCTGCCGCAAGATAGTTTCCCTATCCATGTCACTATACGCTTGCGCATCAATCATTACCCCATCTCCAAGTCCATCTACCAATAAGCCGCCAATATCTGTCGCTGTGTAAAGCATAGTTTTATCATCACTTTGTTGCTGATATGCCACTTGAGGAACAACAGGAATTTTACAATGATTTTCCAACAAATGAACAAAGGCTCTTCTAAGTGCTGGATAGTTGTGCCTATTTGATGTTTTCAGTATGATGACCAAGTCTGTTCTTTCTTTGATCAAAGGAATAGCAGCAGCTACCTCTATATCATTTAGAGAAAGAAAATTTAATTTTTGGTGAAATTTATCAGCACTCTGAAACTCCTTAAAGCTAAATAGAGGGAACTTATTCTCTGTATCAGCATTGTATTGCCATATTTCATAATTTTGGATTTCCTTCATGCCATTAGGGAGCATAAAAGGAATGGGGTTAGAGCCAGTGAAAACAAAATCAGCCCCTTGATCATTCATTTTCCACTTATCCAATTCTGGTAAATAAAAATGCCCTACTTGCTTCATTTCTTTGGGAGTAATCTCCTTGATAGCTGCAACATCGGCAATCACTCTTGGGACATTGGTAGCACCAAAGTTATAAACTTCAAAAGTTTCTCTTCGATTGTATTCAAAAGGATTGATCGGATAATTTGAGAGTGTAGTTATTGATTCATGACTAGCTCTATGCTCATAACGGTCCACCAAGGCTTTGGCCACAGGTGCCTCAAATTCAGGATCTTCAGTTAGCGAAACTCTCACTGTATCACCCAGTCCATCTTCTAAGAGCGTCCCAATACCTACAGCTGACTTAATTCTCCCGTCTTCCCCATCTCCTGCTTCTGTTACGCCAAGATGAAGAGGGTAAGGTTTGAAGCCACCTTCATCTAATTTCTGAACTAGAAGCCTGTAAGCTTGTACCATCACTTGGGTATTGGAAGACTTCATAGAAATTACAATGTCATAATACTGCTCATCCTCACAAATTCTTAAAAATTCCAATGCAGATTCTACCATTCCAAGTGGAGTATCGCCGTACCTACTCATAATTCTATCAGATAAGGAGCCATGATTGGTTCCAATTCGCATTGCTGTGCCGTATTCTTTACAGATTTTGACTAGAGGGAGAAATCGCTCTCTAATTCTATCTAGTTCTTCCTGATAGCTTTCATCTGTATACTCTATTACCTCAAATTTCTTTTTATCAGCATAATTACCAGGATTGATTCTGACTTTTTCTACAATTTTCGCCGCGATTTCTGCAGCATTTGGTGTAAAGTGTATGTCGGCTACAAGAGGGGTACTATAACCTCTTTTTTTAAGTCCATCTTTAATATTTTGAAGATTCTCAGCTTCTTTGATACTTGGAGCAGTGATTCTTATCAATTGACAGCCACTTTCTATCATCCTTATGCATTGCTCTACAGAACCCTCTGTATCCATTGTATCTACAGTAGTCATGGACTGTACGACGATCGGGTTATCACCTCCAATGACCACATCTCCCACTTTTACGGGAATGGTTTTCCTTCTGGAATAGCTAGTCAGGCTATTACAATAATTGATCTTTTCCAATAATGCTTTGGTATCCATGTGATTTATAAATCTCCTAATTGTGGTCTGATTACTATTTCTTCAACAACTGAATTGGGCGAAAGGTTGTAGGCCGACCAGACAGACTCTGCCACATCTGATGACTTCATAAACCTTTCCTCAGGAATGTCTACACCTGCCCAACTTGCAGTGTAAGTAGCTCCTGGTAATACTGAAGTCACCTTGATACCAAAATCCTTCAATTCCTGTCTCAAGCACTTAGTAAAACCCAACATGGCCCATTTGGAAATAGCGTAGCTCCCTCCATTTGCATAGGCAGTCAAACCTGCAATCGAACCAATTGAAAAAATATAACCTGATTTTCTTCCAATCATCTCTTCAGTAAATGCTCTTGTAAGATAATAAGCAGAATACAAGTTGGTTTGAATCATCATTTCTAAGTTCCCATCAGGCTCAGAATGTATTGCTCCAGGAAGAAAAACTCCTGTGTTGTTAATGATTACATCAGGAACGCCCAAGGAAGACTTAACCCTTTCAGCAAATTCAAGTACCTGATTTTTTACAGACAAGTCGGCTTGAGATGTTAGTAATTTTTGATTGGGAAAATTCTCATAAAAAAATTGTTTGAGAGCTTCTAGATCTGATTCGTTTCTTGCACAGGTAGATACATTGAAACCTTCACTTGCAAACCTCTCTATGATTGCTCTTCCAATTCCTTTGGTTCCTCCTGTGACTAAGATATGTTTGGACATTTACTTGGTGTTTTAATAGTTAGTATGACAACTATCTAGCGTGAACAAAGTTACATTTTTTTGAAAGATTTGCGAACATAAACGATTATAGATAGGTGCCTGATATTTTTTTATACTAATTTTAAACCTATGGAAATGGAAAGCACAGATAGATTAGAGTTAGCTGCACATTTTGTCAACACCACCAGCAGTCCGATCTTTTTGACTGGAAAAGCTGGAACAGGTAAAACCACTTTTCTTCGGAATTTGACAGATTTGACACATAAAAGCCATATCATCATCGCGCCAACAGGGATCGCTGCCTTGCATGCAAAGGGAGTGACGATTCATTCTCAATTTTTATTTCCTTTTGGATCTTTTTTACCTACTAGGGAGCCTGAGGGGAATTTTTCTAATAGCGGCAACTTTTACACTCAATATACCCTCAATAGAAAACATCCTCTCAATGCTGCTCGAAAGAAAGTCCTCAATTCCATAGAACTGATAATTATTGATGAAGTGAGTATGCTTCGTGCTGATCTGCTAGATGCTATTGATTACAGAATGAAAAAGGCCAAACAAAATTTTGACGAGCCTTTTGGAGGTGTTCAGGTTTTGATGATTGGAGATTTGTTTCAATTACCACCAATCGTGAAAGACCATGAATGGCAAGTATTAGCAAAATTTTATAAAAGCATGCACTTTTTTGAAGCTAAAGCCTTGCAAAACTCTGGTCTTGTCTACATCGAGCTCAATAAGATTTTCAGGCAACGAGATGAACAATTCATTTCAATTCTCAACCACCTTAGAGATAATCAAGTGATTCCAGAAGACATTCAGTTTCTCAATAGGTTTTACAAAACTCCTGAAGAAATCAAGGCTTTAGAGGATTATATCATTATTACTACACATAACTACAAGGCCGAAGAACACAACTTTAATGAACTAAAGGCTCTGAAAAGTAAATCACATTTTTTCGAAGCCATAATCAACAAAGATTACCCTGAAAGTCTCTATCCTATACCGAAAAAACTTGAATTAAAGGAAGGTGCACAAGTTATGTTTATCAAAAACGATAGCAGTGGCTTGTCGGATTATTTCAATGGCAAGATGGCGGTAGTGAAAGAGATTTACAATGATGAAATCAAAGTCATCATGAATGACAGTAAAATGGAATATGTGCTCCATCGGGAAGTTTGGGAGAATAAGCGCTATGTGGTAAAAGAAGATACCAAAGAATTGGAAGAGGAGATAATTGGAACATTTGAGCATTTCCCAATTAAATTGGCTTGGGCTGTTACAGTCCATAAAAGCCAAGGCTTGACATTTGATAAAGCTATTATTGATGTAGGTCAAGCATTTGCTCCAGGGCAAGTTTATGTAGCATTGAGTAGGTTAAGAAGTCTAGATGGCTTAGTGCTACGCACCAGAATCCAATCTCATATTATCAGTTCAGATCCGACAGCTGTTCAGTTTACAAATCAAACTAATACGCACCAAGCGCCTTTAGATAAGCTTCTGGAGAATCATCAGAAAATATATATTCAGAAACTTTTAAGTAGAACATTTGATTTCAGTCCTTTGATTACAGCAATAGAAGTTTTTCAAAAGGAGTTCACTAGTACGATGGCATTTGAAGATAAAGAAATGCGAGAAGCTATGGGTCTTATTCTTGAAAAAATCAGCCAAGAAGAGGGGAACACTTACAAGTTTGAACGCCAACTCAATTATCTCGTGCATGCAAATGATCAACTTCAATTGATGGATAGATTGGAGAAAGGAAGTGCATATTACAGCAAATTGTTTAAATCAATTTTAAAAGATATCATAACTCATCAAGCCGAAGTTGAGCAATTCACAAAAACGAAAGGCTATTTAGATAGTATTTCTGAGATTGAAACTATGCTTTTAAGAAAGCTCAATGAAATAATGAAAGTAGGTATTTTAGTTCCAGCTATCCTTAATGGGGAAGAAATAGGCAGGTTATCTCAAATCACAGACAGTCTTACACAATTGCGAATTTCACTAGCGCAAGAAGCCAAGGAAGCTACCAGAGACAACCCTAAATTTGCAAGCACAAAAACTGGTAGAAAAAAGAAAAAAGATGGGACTCCAAAAATCAAGCTTGAAAAAGGTAAAACCTATGAAATCACTTATACACTGAGCAGAGAAGGGTACAGCATTGAAGAAATAGCAAAAGAAAGAGGGCTTACCAAGTCTACTATTGAAAGTCATCTAGCAAAAGGGATACTAAAAGGTCAAGTAGACATTCATCAACATCTTTCAAAAGACATCGTCCAAGAAGCAGCTATTCTTATAGAAATAGCCAATGGGGAAATCAGTAAGGTTGTCGAGAAATATCCAGAAAAATTCGATTATGCCACATTGAGAATGGTTGCAGCGCATATGGCGAGGGATTAGGAGGTTAGGGAATAGGGCGTTAGTTGAATTGATTGATGTAAGGGCTAGTTGATTGGCTTATTAAGGGATTAGTGTGGGTTAGTTGATTGGGTTATTAGGTGAATAGATATTAGGCTTGCAAGGGCTTACCATATTGGATAGATAGTGGTCAGCCTTGTATCCGAGGAAAAATACTGTCAAATGATAATCCGTTAAGCCTGTCTACGCCAGGTAGACGTGGGAGGATAGGGAATATACTGGTAACATACATTTAACGATGAACAATTTTAACGTTTAACAAATCTGGTTAGATTAAGATTTGGAAAGGCACGACTCCCTCTTTTGTCTTGAATCTTATGTCTTTTTTCTACTTTCTCAGCGCTCTTTGCTCCTTTGCTGACTTAGCGAGAGGATCAAGCGTATCAGTAACCAGTCACATTGGAGATACAGGGCTTGACTTCTATGCTCAGTAGGAGTTCACGTGACGAACGCAACGATTTATCTTTCTACATTAACCACCTGACTACACTACTCTACTATATCGCCGAAGGCATGTATCCACTTAATATAGCGAAGCACAAAAAACCTCCTCAAATTAAAATAAAGGGAAATAAAACAAAAAAAGAGGTCGTTTCTGACCTCTTTTTTGACTTGGCTCCCCATATCTTCTCACTTTCGAATCATTTACAGGATGATTTGAAATTATTAATAGAAGTCAAAAAACTTTATGACGAGAAAAAGGAAGGCCTTTTAAAATCAAAATAACAAAAATACGCCTCCCCCCAAGGTATCCTCCACCCCCTAAGCCGGTGGAGGATATTATTTTTTCGAGTGTAGCGCCCCCATTCAAGATACATTGTGAAAAAAAATATTTTTAGGATTTTTTTTGGTTAAAAAAATTGAGATACCAAAAAGGATAAAAATCAACACGTGGATATATTTTCTTTAGATTTATCCAATCAATAGATAAATATAAAAATGAGATTGTCTTGGCTCCATTTAAAAGAAATTTAGAATGCATTAAAAATTTAATTTTTTCATTTTATGGATAGTGATTAGTTTAAATCAGGTTTCCGCATTTCAATGAAAAAGCTAAAGAAATAAAAACATTCCCTTCTCTGTTGAAAACACGTTAATTGACGAAGCATCTACAACCAACAACACTTTTAGGAAATAGGGGTTTAAACTGATTTTTAATAAGCCAAATTTATCAGCTGATTAATGGTTTTTTTGACTTGAAATCAATTTAAAATTTCTCTCTCCCTCCCAAGCACCTCCAACTTCTTAACAAATTGTTGGAAAGTTAAAGATATGTCACTTTTCGTCAACCTACTATTTGTTCTACCCAGATATTTTTTTCATCCCTCTGTACCATCCACTTTTAGTAAAATAACTGGAAGTTTTGGTCATGGCGATTTGAAATCAATTATTCTATTCATGTGATTTCCATGAATCAAATCATGGTTTTGTAAACTCAATAGTTAAACATCCATTTGGAGTCATTATAAGGAATGCTAGTCTATGATCCTAAAGAAAACCTGCCTTTATATACAAAAGATTAAAAGTATATACCCCCAAGATAATAAGAATCTCTATATCGAGTTCATTACCCTATCTAGAAATTGGTTTGGTTTTAAAATCTTAAAAAAGGAGAGTTTAATAACACGGTCTAATCAATCCTTTGAATTCTCCATCACCATCTCAGGTACCAGCTATTTCATAATAAATTGTTAGAAAGTTTAAGACGTGACATTTATCGTATATTTTCGATTTGTTATCTAAAGATCATTTACTTTAATCTTTTAAGGATCGTCTATTCAGTTTTAAATATATTCTCTTATAAATTGCATATAGCGGTCAAAGTGACCCCCTATCAGCGCTGCAAAGTGACCCCCCGGAGTTAAGTAATTTTTTTGGTCAGGAATAGTGGACTTACATCG